>NZ_GL883832.1 GCF_000205165.1 Paraprevotella xylaniphila YIT 11841
AGAGCTTGTTTAAATTTTCCTGTTTGAAATAAAAAGAGTGCTTCTTCTTTCCTCGAAAATGATTATTTTTAGTTACCAAGCTTCAAATAATTATGTATTCGACGGATTTAGAAGAAACACAGTGGCAAGTTATCAAGAAAATCTTGAACGTGCAAGAAAGGAAACGAAAATATGATTTGCGTGAAATATGGAATGCCATTTTCTATGTAGTCAAAACCGGGTGCCAATGGCGTATGCTTCCCTCAGACTTCGCTCCTTGGGAGTTGGTTTACTACTATTATCGCAAATGGTCTTCTTGGGGTGAATTTGATTTATTATTGAACAACTTACGAGAAAAAGTACGTGTGAAAATGGGGCAAAAAGCAGAAGCAAGTTTGGGTATCATGGATAGTCAAAGTGTACGTTGGGGTGATAATCGTTCTCTTAATGGCATTGACGGGAACAAGAAAGTAAAAGGCGTTAAACGTCATGTGGTGGTAGATAAAAATGGCTTCCTGCTTGCAGTCATGGTGACGATTGCCTGTGTGCATGACAGCAAGGCGGCTTATCTGTTGGCAAGGTGTCTGAGGGAACTCTCTTGCAACATCAAAGTCATATTGGCAGATACCGGATATCGTGGAGAAATAGCTGAGAAGATTAAAAATGCTTTTGGATACATTCTTGAAGTAGTCGTTAGTGGTGATAAGGTAAAAGGCTTTAGACCAATAGGTAAAAGATGGATTGTGGAAAGAACCTTTTCATGGTTTGACAATTATAGAAGGCTATGCAGAAACTATGAGCTAACTTTCGATTCGGCAGAGGAAATGGTAAAACTGGCATCCATTAGGATGTTATTGAATAAAATTTAAACAGGCTCT
>NZ_GL883833.1 GCF_000205165.1 Paraprevotella xylaniphila YIT 11841
GTTATTGAATAAAATTTAAACAGGCTCTTAATCCTCATATACCTTGTGAGCGTAGATTTCATACTTTTCTTTTGGATGAAAACAACAACGTGTTGTTGGTCGGCAATCCTTTGGAAAACGAGAAGATAGAGGAAATGTTCTGGCAAATCGTGGAAGAAAAATTAGGCAAACGCGAATAAAATGAAACATATAATCCGTCATATTCCGTCCCTGTTGTTGGGCGCATGCTTCGTGGTGTCCGGTTGGCTGAAAGGCGTGGATCCTTACGGCACGTCGTTGAAACTGTCGGAGTATTTCCGCGTGTGGGGTTGGAGCGGCTTCGTGGCCGACCATCCCTTGGCATGGTCGGTGTGTCTCTGTGCCGGGGAGTTGTGTCTCGGGTTGCTCCTGCTCTCGGGCGTGTTCCGCAAGGCGGTGGCTTGGGGCGCGGTGGCGGTGATGTCCGCCTTTACCACCTTGACGGCTTGGCTGGCTTTCTCGCCCATGGGGATGTCGGTGCAGGATTGCGGCTGCTTCGGCGAGGCATTCACGTTGGGGCACGGGGCCACGCTGCTGAAAAACATTGTGCTGTGGGTTTTGGCCCTTTGGCATCTGTGGGTCGTGCGGGCGGAGCACCAGTGCGGCCTGAAAGGATGGCGTACGGCCTCCTGCTGTGCGGTCTTTTCCTTGGCAGTTCCCCTCTACTCGGCGGTCTGGCTTCCCCCGGTGGATTTCCTGCCTTTCGGCCGTGGGGCGGCTTTGCCTGCCGTGCCGGGTTTCGGGGTGTATGACGGAAGGTATGAAGAGGTGACGGATTCTTTGATG
>NZ_GL883834.1 GCF_000205165.1 Paraprevotella xylaniphila YIT 11841
ACCCGTTGTGTGGAAATCGGAAACAGATAAAAACGAACTGTAATTTTCCAACATGAAAAATGTATGGTTCCAAATACAATTCATTTGCAACCTGTTACTTTTCAGGTATCTCCCCATTTTCTCACAAAATGGCTGTCTTACCTATCTCCCACAGCATCAAGAAAAAGTGTACCTGCATTTTGACCAGACCGCTTATTTCCTCAAAGAAACGATATGGTTCAACGCTTACATACTGGACGAAAGCAACCGTCCTACAGACATCAGCCGAGTACTCTACGTAGAACTCGTTTCACCGGAAGGAGGCATCGTGGACACATTTAAAGGAAAAATAGAAAATGGAACCTGTCACGGGCAATTCGCATTGGATAGCGCCTACCTTTCCGGGTACTTTGAAATACGAGCCTATACTCGCCATATGATGAATTTCGGAGAAGACAATTATTTCTCACGGGTCTTCCCTATTTATGACATAGCCACAGACGGGAACTATCATATCCGTAGCATGCTTGACCGCTTACGCCCCGACTTGTCCAAAGACAACAATCTGACGTTCAGGGAAAGAAAGGAAAAGGCAAGAAAGCCCTCAAAGGACACATTGCCTTTGTCCGTACAAAAAGCTGTCAATTCCGTCATACGGCACTATAACTATTTCACCCCCGACACCATTGCATGCGAAAGCATACCAAAAGACTTACGACCGGGAGAAAAAGTGGAACTTGTATTCCGGGCTACACCCTATAGCCAATTTTCCCTTTCCGTTTGTGCGGAAGAAAGTTTTATCCACACGCACAATAAAGGTGACATTTACCAAACCTTGTTCAAAGACTACAGTTGGGTAGAAAGAAGTTATCAAGCCTTACAAAACTTCAACCCACAAAAAGACATCCGTTATGCACCGGAAAAAGGAATCACCGTGGACGGAGACTTTATCTTAAACAAAAGAAGAAAGATCCGTTTCTTGCCACAAGCAACCATTAGTTTGTCCATACGTACGGACAGCCTGCACTTCGGAGGAAACACGAAAACGGATTCATGTGGGTATTGGGCTTTCACCATGGATGATTTCTACGGGAAACGAACAGGGAGTTTGAATGCAATCAGGGCAGACTTCTTTTGGAACGAATCAAGAATAAGAATGCACAAATGGTTCTCGCCTCCCCCTCGGCAATACCAGGACAACGAATACCATCATATACAGGATTACACTATAAAAACAGACTCTTTGACCGGCACGGCAGAAGTTGGCATCAAACAGTTAAAGGAAGTGAAGGTTACAGCCCAACAGCATAAACGGACTTGGAAAGGAACCACACGTTCATTAGTGCACTATTCCTACGCTGAAGAACAAGAATACGCCTTAGACCAAACTGGATCCATCAATTTTGACGGTTCTTATCCGACATGGAAAGTCGTTTCCAGCCTCCTATCACGATATTACTACCCCGAACGGTATACACGACTCCTGATAACCAATCACTACCACGGAGATTATGGCATTCCTGAAGGACACATTCACGATGGCAATTTAAAACAAACCGACAATATCAAAGAAATCGTTGTGAGAACAGACCGTGCCACATGCTTACAATATGACTATTCCCGTGTGCCTTTCCAACATCATATCGAAAAAAATCCCACCGGAACAATTACCATCGCCCACAAATACAAAAGTCTCGGGATACCCTCTGAAGACAATCCATACTCCATTAGAGCCGGATTGTTAAACTACTTGGTATGCCTCATTCCATACTCTTCCGAGGAACAGATTGCCAAAAAATTACAACCCACAATCAGACTTAGCCCTACTTCACGCGCCACTATCATTAAAGGGTTCTCACGACCAAAAGAACTCCACCAACCAAAATACAACTGTTCACTTAAAGAATTGGATGCTGATTTCAGACGCACCTTATACTGGAATCCAAACGTAAAAACGGATGCCCAAGGTATTGCCCGTATCACATTCTACAACAACAATAACTGCCGTTCACTTCATATTTCTGCTGAAGGCATAGGAGCTGACGGAAATCCTATCATCTATTATAATAAGGAGAAACAAAAATGAAAAAACTGACCCTTTTAGGCATATTGCTGTATTACACCACAGACATTTGGACACAGACATACCAAACAGACTCCCTCGCCGCCCGCGTGGAACGCTT
>NZ_GL883835.1 GCF_000205165.1 Paraprevotella xylaniphila YIT 11841
TTGTTCCTTTCTGAATTTTCCTAAATACTTTCTTCATAATTTCGCTATACTTTTTATGGTTAATAACTATGTTTTGTATTGCTCTCACAACACTTACAACTTGAAGTGTTATTTGGAAACCGATAGGCAAAAATGGCTCAACGATGTCAATTAACGAGAAAATCCTACGATAATCTATCAAGTGATAGAGCAAAAGACGTGCCAAGTTAAATATGGCACGTCTTTTGCCAGTTTTGTCAGTCCTTTTATGGGATATACAACAGCGCAAACTCCGCCTTTCTCCGTTTGAGCAGCATGGCGTGGCGTTTTCCTTTGTAGTTGCAGAAGGCTATATACTCACGGTAGATGTTCCTGTCACCAGCTTCCAGCTTCTTGATTAAGGTGCTTTTGGGGATTGTTTTGCTGCCTAACAGCTTCGCCGGTCCCACATTGTAAGCTAACGTGCCAAGCAAAATCGAATCAACCCCGAATTTACGGAACATGGCGACAAATTTGCGCAGGTCTTTCCGCAAAAGTTCATCCGCATCCCGTTTTGTCATGGTTCGTGCCGAATACTTCTCGTTTGGCAAAAGTTTGTGACCCCAACCGACGTATGGGTAGTGTTTTTCTGAGTGCCAGCCTTCAAAGTAGCGGCAGCATAAAAAAGCACGTTCCATAAGCGGCAGTCGGTAGATTGCCGCCTGCCCGTCCGTTCCCTCTTGGCGGCTGATCTGCGCGGACACAGAACAGACCGTCAGAAGTGAACAGAGCATTGTCATGAATACACGCATCATTTCAACAAGGGGCTGAAGTTGCCGATGGGAACGATGGTAAGATCGTCGT
>NZ_GL883836.1:0-68370 GCF_000205165.1 Paraprevotella xylaniphila YIT 11841
GAGCGGAAAACGAGACTCGAACTCGCGACCCCGACCTTGGCAAGGTCGTGCTCTACCAACTGAGCTATTTCCGCAATTTTATGGTTGTGGGTGGAGATGGATTCGAACCACCGAAGGCGTAAGCCAGCAGATTTACAGTCTGCCCCATTTGGCCACTCTGGTATCCACCCGCTCTTGGTGACTCCGACAGGATTCAAACCTGTAACCTTCTGATCCGTAGTCAGATGCTCTATTCAGTTGAGCTACGGAGCCGTAAGAGGTGGTGGGCGTTGACGGATTCGAACCGCCGACCCTCTGCTTGTAAGGCAGATGCTCTGAACCAACTGAGCTAAACGCCCCTCTCTCGCATTGAAAAACATTCAGGTTTTTAAGTTTTGCCTGTGTTGTTTCTCGTTTGCGGTTGCAAAGGTACGCACTTTTTTTAATCCGGCAAACATTTGAGGATTTTTTTTTCGATGTTTTTTTTGCATGTATGCTGTGATGTTTTTTAAGAATCTAATTCTTATAGGGTTATGAGGATTGTCTTTTTTGTATACAGAAGTGTAGAAAGGACGGTCTTCTACTTTCTTTTAGGGGGACATTCGTTTTTGGAGTATTTTATATAACTTTGCCGGCGTTTTTTTAAAATCAAAAGTAATGAAAAAAAAGTTTATTTACGTCGGGGCATTGTGCCTGTGGGGTACAAAAAGCCTTGCCCAACTCAACGTCCAGTTACATTACGACCTGGGTCATGGGATGTATGGCAACGAGATTTCTTCGCGCCAGCATCTGACAGCAACCGTTGAGAATTTCTCTGCCGACAAGTGGGGAAGTACCTATTTCTTTATGGATGCTGATTTCGGTGACAATGTTTTGCGTGGAGCCTATGGCGAGTTTTCCCGGGAAATCCAAACTAAGAAAATGCCGGTGGCATTCCATGTGGAGTACAACGGTGGTTTGAGTTATGGAACCGGAAAGGGAGATGGTTATGCTTTCGGTGATGCCTATCTGGCCGGCGCGGCTTACAACTGGAATAGCAAAGACTTTGCCAAGGGATTTTCCGTACAGGCCATGTACAAATACTTGGCTAAGAACGGCCCTTATTGTCATAGCTGGCAGTTGACAGGCGTTTGGCGAAACCGTTTTGCCGGAGGCTTGTGTACGTTCAGCGGTTTTGTCGATTTGTGGTACAATAATACCGTGAACGGGAATCTCATCCTGATGTCGGAACCGCAATTTTGGTTTAATCTGGCTGCGTTGAGAAGGGTAAGTGACGATTTCAAGTTGAGTATTGGTACGGAGGTTGAAATCAGTAATAATTTCGTGTATACGGAAACCGGACAAAACAACCGTTTTTATGCCATACCTACGATTGCATGTAAGTGGGAGTTTTAGACTTTTGGGGCTGAACAGACGTTTCCGTATGTTGAGGAAGTTTATATAAAATAGGAAAAGGAGGAAGGCATAACCCAAAAGCCCTTCCTCCTTTCCTTTTTTTCGAGTGCTTTATTTTCCTTTCAGCATCTCTTCCATACGCAGCATTTCGTCCCGATATTGGGCGGCTTCGATGAAGTCTAACTTCTTCGCCGCTTCCTGCATGAGTTTTCGGCTGCGTTCTATGCTCTTTTCCAATTGGTCGCGCGTCATATATTCCATGATAGGGTCGGCCACTGCCATTTTTTCTTCCGGTTCGATATAAGCACGGGGTTCCGCGTGAGCTTCCGCATTGGCACTGATAAGGTCGGTCATTTTCCGGCCTTTCTTGATTTGTTGCGGAGTGATGCCATGTTCTTCATTGTATTTAAGCTGCTTTTCGCGCCGTCGGTTGGTTTCGTCGATGGTTTTCCGCATGCTGTCCGTGATTCGGTCGGCATACATGATGGCCTTGCCATGTACGTTACGGGCTGCCCGTCCTACGGTTTGTGTGAGCGAGCGATGCGAACGCAAGAAGCCCTCTTTGTCTGCATCCAGGATAGCTACTAAGGAAACTTCCGGAAGATCCAACCCTTCACGGAGTAAATTCACACCGACTAGCACATCGAAGCGTCCGGCACGGAGGTCATCCATAATTTGCACACGTTCAAGCGTGTCTACGTCGCTATGGATAAAATTGGTGCGTATGTCGTGCTTCATGAAGTAATCGGTGAGTTCTTCCGCCATTCGTTTGGTCAGCGTGGTGACCAAGATTCTCTCGTCTTTCTCGATGCGTTGCTGTATTTCTTCCATCAGGTCGTCCACTTGGTTCAGGCTTGGACGCACCTCGATGACGGGGTCGAGTAGTCCGGTAGGGCGGATAACCTGCTCCACTACGATACCTTCGCTCTGTTGCAGTTCATAGTCGGCCGGAGTGGCAGATACATAAATGACCTGTTTGGCCAGTTGTTGGAACTCTTCGAATTTCAAAGGGCGGTTGTCCATGGCAGCCGGAAGCCGGAAACCGTATTCAACCAAGTTCTTTTTGCGGGCGCGGTCTCCGCCGTACATGGCATTGATTTGCGGTACGGACACGTGGCTCTCGTCGATAACAATCAGGAAATCCTCGGGGAAGAAGTCCAACAGGCAATAGGGGCGTGTACCGGCCTCACGCCCGTCGAAATAGCGCGAATAGTTCTCGATGCCGCTGCAATGCCCCAATTCGCGTATCATTTCCATATCATACGTGACTCGTTCGTATAATCGTTTGGCTTCATACGGCTTTCCTGTCTCTTCGAAGTAACTTACTTGTTTGTGCAAGTCGTCTTCTATCTGGTGTATGGCTTTCGCCGTACTTTCTTTTGTGGTCATGAACAAGTTGGCCGGATAGATGCGGTATTCGTCGAAACTCCCCAAGCGGAGGCAGCTTACGGGGTCTACCTCTTCTATGGCATCGATTTCATCGTCCCAGAATGTCACGCGCAAGAGATTGTCGGAATAAGCCAAGTAAATGTCTACTGTATCACCTTTGACCCGGAAGCACCCACGTTCCAGATTCAAGTCGTTTCGGGTGTACAGGCTGTCGACCAAACGTCGGAGGAATACGTTGCGGTCTAACAATTTGCCTCGTTTTAGTTCTATCACATTGTCATAAAAAGCCGCCGGGTTCCCCATGCCGTAGATACAACTGACGGATGAGACGACCACTACGTCTTTCCGTCCGGACAGGAGGGCGGAAGTTGCCGCCAACCGCAACTTGTCTATCTCGTCGTTGATGGCCAAATCCTTTTCTATATAAGTGTCGGTAGACGGGATGTAAGCCTCCGGTTGGTAGTAGTCATAATACGACACATAATACTCCACGGCATTGTGCGGGAAAAAGCTTTTGAATTCACCGTATAATTGTGCGGCAAGTGTTTTATTGTGGCTGAGAATCAGCGTAGGCTTGTTGATGTTCTGGATCACGTTGGCTATCGTGAAGGTTTTACCCGACCCGGTCACGCCCAACAGCGTTTGGGCCGGCACGCCCTGCAAGACTCCTTCCGTGAGTTGGGCAATGGCTTCCGGTTGGTCTCCGGTAGGAGAATAATCGGCGGTCAGCTCGAATTTAGGCATATTATGGCTTGGATATTTTAAGTTTCTTCAAGCTACAAAAATAGGTATTTTATCTCTAAAAAGCCGTTTCATGTGCTTTTTTTGCATTTAAAAACTTCCTTTCTTTGCAAAATTCGATGCTTTTCCATAATTTTGCAGTTCAATTGTACAATATGAAACGGATTTTTTTATGGCTGTCGGGAGCGATGTTGTTGTTGGCCTCGTGTAACCAGTATAACAACGTGATGAAGACTGCAGATTACGATTATAAGTACGAGGCTGCAAAGGAATACTTTGTCAAGGGGCAATATTCCCGTTCGTCCGTATTGTTGGGGGAGCTTGTCACTTTGATGAAAGGGACTTCGCGTGGGGAAGAATGCCTTTATATGTTGGCGATGTCGGAGTTCTGTGACGGTAATTTCGATGTGGCGCATTCCTATTTTAAGAAATACTATCAGTCTTATCCTAAGGGAGTTTATGTAGAGTATGCCCGTTTTTATGCGGGGCGTGCCCTTTATGAAAGCGTGCCGGACACGCGTTTGGACCAGAGTAGTACGATGGCTGCGGTGAAAGAGTTTCAGGATTTTTTAGATTACTATCCCTATACGAGTCTGAAAGATCGGACACAGGAGATGATTTTTGCTTTGCAAGACAAGATGGTGGAGAAAGAATTTCAGGCCGCTAAGCTATATTACGATTTAGGTTCATATATGTATAACTGTTCGTATGGAGGCAGTAACTACGAGGCGTGTATTGTGACGGCTCGTAACGCCTTACTGGATTATCCGTATGCCAGTCCGGAACGTCGCGAGGAGTTTTCCATTATGATATTGCGTGCCAAGTACCAGTTGGCTTTGCAAAGCGTGGAAGAGAAGCGGTTGGACCGTTATCGTGATACCATAGACGAATATTACGGCTTCATGAACGAATATCCCGAATCTAAATACTTAAAAGATGCGCAGCGGATTTTTGCGCAGTCGGAGAAATATGTGAATAAGAAATCTTAAGGGTAAAAGAAACAAGTAAATCAATTATATAATTATGGATTATAAAAAAACAAATGCGCCTACAAACACAGTGACCCGTGACATTATGGATCTGTGTGACGAAACCGGTAATATCTATGAAAGCGTAGCTATCATTGGCAAGCGTGCGAATCAGATTTCTTTGGACATTAAGAATGAGTTGTCCAAGAAATTGCAGGAGTTCGCCTCTGTAAGTGACAATTTGGATGAAGTTTTCGAGAACCGCGAACAGATTGAGATTTCCCGTTTTTATGAGAAATTGCCGAAGCCGTCGTTGATTGCCACGCAAGAATTTGTAGAAGGGAAAATATATTTCCGTAATCCGTTGAAGGAGAAAGATACGATAGAATAAGCGGATATTTATTTTTATAATATTGTCGAACGGTATGATTCAAAGAATCCAGTCTGTCTATCTTTTCTTGGTTGCGGTATGTGCGGTGGTATGCTTGTGCATGCCCGTAGGACATTTTCACCAAGACGGTATCGGGATAGCAGATTTCTATAATTTATGGCTTACGATGGCCGACGGGGCGCGAGTATTTGCTCCGTGGGCCATGTTTGTACTGTTGGTTTTGGCAGCGTTCACTTCGTTTGCAGCCATATTTTTGTTTAAGCGCCGTATGTTTCAGGTGCGCTTGTCCGTGTTCAGCAGCCTTATCTTGGTGGGCTACTATATCGTGTTCGGGGTTTTCGTTTACGTGTTTAAATTCCGTTATGATGCTGATTTCACCCTTTCTTGGACTGCGGCCTTTCCGGCGGTAGGATTGATATTAGACTATCTGGCTTTCCGGAACATTATGAAGGACGAATTGATTGTCCGTTCGCTTGACCGTTTGAGATAGGGAAAAGAGGGATAAAATAAAAAGAAAGTGCGTTGGAATGGATGGCTTCATTTTAACGCACTTTCTTTTTTTACTTTTTGTCTGAAGACCGTCGCGTACGTACAATATCGAATAGGTAACTGGCTTTTACCACGATAGTGCCATTGGCCGACCGGCCGAACACGTCTTTCTTGCCATTGCCGAATATATCGCTCAATCCGTAGTAGTAACGGCCTTCCAAAAGGAAATGTCCGATTTTGGTATTGACCTCAAGACCAGCACCGGCTGTGATGCCATATTCAAATTTGTTTTTTACCGGCATGTCGTATTGTTGGTTCACTTGTCCCGGACGGAGGTTCAGAGTCGAGTCGTTGAAAAGCCCGCCTTTGTGTCCCTTGTCGCCTAAATAAAAGCCGACTTGTGGACCGGCTACGACATAAAACAAAGCACCTTTTTGTTCGTATCCCCAACCCATGCGGGCTAACAATGGAATTTGTATGTAGCTGATATCCCGCTTGTAGGTATCGTTGGACGTTTCTATCAATTCTTCCCATCCCAAATTGGTATAATTAACCTCCAGTTGGATGGAACACAAACTTTTGAAATACTTTTCGCAGGTATATCTGGCCGTGAAACCAAAAGTCGGTGCCCCTTTGAATTTTTGTTGGATGGTAGGGTTGAACATGACTTGGTTCAGCGTGTATCCTGCATTGAAACCGACGGCCAGGTCGTTACGCGGTTCACCGATTTGACCGTACACTTTAGAAGTCCCGATGCAGCAGGTCGCTATCGCGATGAGGAATGCTTTTCTCATTTTTTCAGTCGGATTAGTTCAATGCTGTGGGATGGACTGTAGTGGATAAATTCGATTTCACGGTTAATAAAGCCGCTCCAATTACTGATGCGTTGGAAGTCGAAACGATGTTGATAAGTAGTCGTGACGATTTGCGAAAGATGTTGGTCGAAAGCTTCTCCATACGTAGATATGCCTTTCAGGAAATAAATCGCCGTGTCGAAACCCAACATACCGAAACGTGGCCACGACACGAGGGTCGGCGTGTGGAATGCCTTTTGGTAGGCATTCTCAAATTCGTCGGCGTTGCCGTTCAGCGGATTCCTGAAAAAGGAAGAATAGACGTATGTGTTGAATTGGTAGAAGTTCTCCAAATGATTGTTGGCGTACGTCTGCCATTCTGGATACCCTACCAGTTTGATTCTGTATTCGGGGTTCTTTTTAGTGAACTCTTTCAGCTTGGGAAACAGTTGGTTTAACAGTTTGATACTGGATGAGTTGGGAATGATGACATTGTCTTTGTATTGGGTCATTGCCTCCATCCACTTTATTTCATCGTCGTTAAGTCTCAGGTGGTTTGCCTTGCTGCCGTTTTGTTGTAACCGTTTCCGTGTTGCATCGACGAATGCAGCTGCGTCTTTGTCGTTTTCAGTGCCTTCCAAGAAAATGACGTTCTCTTTTCCGAAGAGTTCCGTGGTCAGCCGCGCAGCTTCCGCAAACTGGTATGATTTGGGAGGGTTGATGGCGTAATAATATGGATTTTCATATACATTGTCGCCAAGGGAAGAAAAAGGTACTACCAACTTGATGTGATGGTGTTGGCAGAATTTGCTGAGAGGTGCAATCTGTTCCGGGTACAAGGGACCGATGATAAAGTCAAGATGGTTGAGAGGGTGGTTGTTTACGATGGCTTGGATGTCACCCGGGCTTTTACCTGAATCGTAGGCGAAGATATCTACTGACGTTCCGGATCTCTTCATGTTTTCTACCGCCATCAATACCCCCCTGTAGAATTCAATCATCTTTTCGTTTTCCGGCGTGCCTCCTTTGAAAGGCAATATCACCCCTAAACTGATTTTTTTCTGTGGGGCAGACACTGTTTTCTTCCCCATCAATTCTTCATTGGTTGGGATAACTTCTTTCGGCTTTTCCGGTTTAGGAAAAGGGATACAGACGAAGTCTCCTTTGCGGAGTTTATAACCAGGCTCGTTCATTTCCGGATTTGCCGCTTTCAATTCGGCTTCCGTCAGATTGAAATTCTGGGCGATGCTGTACAAAGTTTCCTTGCGTTTTACCTTGTGCATTTCCCGGCATCCGGATTGTGCTACTCCTTGTGGTTGGGCGGTTTCCTTTGCCGGGGCTATATTCACGGGCATGGTGGAAGCCGGGATACGGATGACCATTCCCGCCTTGAAGTTTTCGGCCGTAAGTCCCGGATTGGCTTTGCAAATATCGTCGGCACTTACTTGGTAAGTTTTAGTCAGTTTGTAAAGTGTTTCTCCGGCTTGAATCGTATGGAAACGTTTTTCTTGCGTGCCGTTTTGCTGTTGCGGGATTGTCAGTGTTCCTCCGGCTTTGATGCCTGTCGAGGCTGTCGGGTTCAGCTTGAGGATAGATTCGGGAGATACCTGATAAGTGCGGGCTATGGAATATACCGTTTCTCCTTGTTTGATGGTATGTACAAATGTTTCTGTTTCCTGCGCACGAGCCGTCAGTTGTAAGGAAAACAGGGCGATTATGACATATATAAATCTTTTCCAGTGTGCCATTTCTTTTTTTCTGATATTGCGGACAAAATTACATAAAAAAAGTGGTTATGTCAACGGGAAACATTATTTTTGCACAAATATTCAGGCATGAAAACTATTTTGAAGTATTTGTTTTTAGGTTTATTCTGTGCTGTTCCTTTTTCGCTTTCGGCACAAACGGTTTATCCTACGGCCAATCCGGCTGCGCGTTATACGACCGCTACGGGTGAAGAGTTGGAAGATGCGTCCGAACCCCAGTCGGCTCCGTTAGCGGGGCATTTTACTTCCAATGTGGAAGATTTAGGGGATTATATGGTACGGTATGAGTGGCGTGTGTATCGCGAAGGGCAGGAGAATGCCCCGATAATAGATCGTTTCGATGAGAATCTGGAGTACACTTTCACCGAAAGCGGTACGTTTTACGTGCAATTTTATGCCACTTTCGTGCATGGCAACGACACTATCGTGTTCCCCGAAGAGGGAGCGGCAGAACCGTTTGTGGTCTCCATCAGCGAGTCCGTTTTGGAAATGCCGAACGCTTTCTCTCCCAACGGGGACGGTTACAATGATATATATAAGGTAAAGGAAGGCTATCAGTCCATCGTCAGCTTCAAAGCGGTCATTTTCAACCGGTGGGGACAAAAATTGTACGCTTGGGATACTTTGGATGGCGGATGGGATGGGAAGTTTCATGGCAAGACCGTCAAAGACGGTGTGTATTTCGTGGTAGTCAATGCACGTGGAGCCGACGGAAAGGAATATAAGATAAGAAAAGATGTGAATGTGTTGACCGGTTATTCGGGGACGGGCACCAATGGAAATGATTAATAGGATGATGGATAACGAAGCAGAAAAAATAGAAGTGTTCGGTGCGCGAGTGCATAATCTGAAGAATGTGGATGTGGAGCTGCCGCGCAACAGTCTGACGGTGATTACCGGGTTGAGCGGGAGCGGGAAGTCTTCATTGGCTTTCGATACGATATTCGCCGAAGGGCAGCGTCGCTACATAGAGACATTTTCGGCATACGCACGTAACTTTTTGGGTAACTTGGAGCGTCCGGATGTGGACAAGATTACGGGCTTGAGCCCTGTGATTTCCATCGAACAGAAGACGACCAATAAAAATCCCCGTTCTACCGTAGGGACCACTACCGAAATCTATGATTTCCTGCGTTTGCTGTATGCCCGTGCCGGAGAGGCTTATTCCTATTTGTCGGGCAAGAAGATGGTGCGTTACACCGAAGAGCAGGTGATAGATTTGATTATCAGGGATTACGAGAGACGGCGCATCTATCTGTTGGCTCCCGTGGTGCGTAACCGTAAAGGACATTACAAAGAACTGTTCGAGACGATACGCCGCAAGGGGTTTTTATATGTGTGCGTGGACGGCGAGATTCGCGAAATATCCCATGGGATGAAGCTCGACCGTTATAAGAACCACAGCATAGAAATCGTTGTGGATAAGCTTTGCGTACAGCAGAAGGATGACAAACGGTTGCACGCTAGTGTGGCTACGGCCATGCAACAGGGCGAAGGGCAGCTTATGGTTTATGATGCCGAAACGGAGGCCGTACGTCATTACAGTAAACGTTTGATGTGCCCCGAAACGGGGTTGTCCTACCGTGACCCGGCTCCTCATAACTTTTCTTTCAACTCTCCGCAGGGGGCTTGTCCGCGGTGCAAAGGATTGGGCTATGTCAGCCTGATAGACATGGATAAAGTGATTCCGGACCGTAACCTTTCGGTGTACGAGGGGGCTATCCTGCCTTTGGGGAAGTATAAAAACAGCATGATATTCTGGCAGATAGATGCTTTATTGGAAAAATACGACGCTGATGTGAAGACACCGGTCAAGGATTTGCCGGAGGAAGCGTTGAACGAAATATTGAACGGCAGCATGGACCGCGTACGCATCAAGTCTCAGTTGGTGCACACCTCATCGGATTATTATGTGACCTACGAAGGATTGGTGAAATACATCCAGATGATGCAAGAGAACGAGACTTCGGCTTCGGCACAGAAATGGGCGGAACAGTTCTCCAAGACGGTGACTTGCCCGGAATGTGGAGGATGCCGTTTGAACAAGGAAGCTTTGCATTTCCGTATGGCAGACAAGAACATTGCGGAGTTGTCGGCGATGGATATCGGTGAATTGTATGATTGGATGTTGCACGTGGAGGAAAGGCTGACCGACCGGCAGAGAAAGATAGCCCCGGAAATCTTGAAAGAAATCCGTTCGCGCCTGAAGTTCCTTATGGATGTGGGCTTGGATTATCTGTCCTTGAACCGTTCGTCGGTGTCATTGTCGGGCGGCGAGAGCCAACGTATCCGTCTGGCTACGCAGATTGGCTCTCAACTGGTCAATGTCTTGTATATCTTGGACGAACCCAGTATCGGTCTGCACCAACGGGACAACCGCCGCTTGATAAACTCGCTGAAGGCTTTGCGTGACACGGGAAACACGGTGGTTGTGGTGGAACATGACGAAGAAATGATGGAGAGTGCAGATTATATCATTGATATGGGACCGAAAGCCGGCAGGTTGGGTGGCGAGGTGGTCTTCCAAGGCACGCCGGAAGAGATGTTGAAGCAAGATACGTTGACTTCACGTTATCTGAACCGTACTTGTTCCATTCAAATCCCCGGGCAGCGCAGGAAGGGCAACGGACACTCTTTGTGGTTGAGGGGCGCACGGGGAAACAACCTGAAAGGTGTGGATGTAGAGTTTCCTTTGGGTAAGTTGGTTTGCATTACGGGAGTGTCCGGAAGCGGAAAGTCCACGTTGATTAACGATACTTTGCAGCCCATCCTTTCGCAACATTTCTACCGTTCATTGCGTGACCCTTTGCCTTACGACAAAGTTGAAGGTTTGGAATTCGTGGACAAGGTGGTCAGTGTGGACCAGTCGCCCATCGGGCGTTTGCCGCGTTCCAATCCGGCTACCTATACCGGGGTGTTCAACGATATCCGTGCGCTTTTCGTCAGCCTTCCCGAGGCGAAGATACGAGGTTATAAACCGGGACGTTTCTCTTTCAACGTGAAGGGGGGACGTTGCGAAGCATGCGGTGGAAACGGATATAAGACCATTGAGATGAATTTCCTTCCAGACGTGTACGTTCCGTGCGAGGTATGTCACGGAAAGCGTTACAACCGTGAGACGCTGGAAGTTCGTTTTAAAGGCAAATCCATAGCCGACGTTTTGGATATGACGATTAACCGTGCAGTGGAGTTCTTCGAGAATCAGCCGGTGATTCTGAATAAAATCAAAGTTTTGCAGGATGTGGGCTTAGGATACATCAAACTGGGACAGCCCTCTACCACGTTATCGGGTGGCGAAAGCCAACGCATCAAGTTGGCCACGGAGCTGTCCAAGCGCGACACGGGGCAAACCATATATATATTGGACGAGCCGACCACCGGTTTGCATTTTGAAGACATACGCGTGTTGCTCGGCGTGCTGAACCGTCTGGTGGACAAAGGCAACACCGTGATGGTCATCGAGCACAATTTGGATGTCATCAAGTCGGCAGACTTCCTCATCGATATGGGACCGGACGGCGGCCGTGGTGGCGGCGAGCTTTTGTTCGAGGGTACGCCCGAGGATTTGGTGCGTTATGGGAAAGGTTATACAGCCGCATATTTGAAGGAGGTACTTTATGGCAAAGCAAAAGGTTAACAAGACCAATGTGGCACGCTTGTTGGACAAGGCCAAGGTCGCATACGAATTGATTCCATACGAGGTGGACGAATCGGATTTGAGTGCCGTGCACGTGGCCGCCCAGTTGGGCGAAGATGTGGAACGGGTGTTCAAGACCATCGTGCTGCATGGCGACAAGACCGGTTATTTTGTTTGCGTAGTACCCGGAGAACATGAGATAGACCTGAAAAAAGCGGCCCGTGTGAGCGGCAATAAGAAATGCGAACTGCTGCCGATGAAGGAACTTTTGCCTACGACCGGTTATATCCGTGGCGGATGTTCCCCGATAGGGATGAAGAAACATTTTCCTACCTACGTACACGGGACGGCGGCACAGTACGGTTATATTTACGTCAGTGCCGGGCAGCGCGGTTTGCAGGTCAAGTTATCGCCCCGGGATTTGTTGCATGAGGCAAGGGCGGAATATGCCGATTTGGTTGCGTTGTGATTGTAGTCAGCGGATGCTCACGGAAAGGGTGCTGGCTCCGTATCCGCACCAATAGCCTTTTCCACCTCGGATATTGGATTCCAAGTCGTTCGTGTAAGGGAAGAACATGTTGGAAGACAGGTGGTTCAGGTTGGAGTAACTTTTCCAGAATTCGTAAGAGGCTTGGTCTATATGGCAGAGTTTGACTTGCACCAAGTCACCCTTTTTGAAATAGGCGGATGCGTTCCTGTCGGCTTCCGTATAGACGGAGGTCCCGCAGTACACGTCGGCTGCCACGTGCGTGGGGATGACTTCATTCGAGAATACTCCCATGAAAGACAAGAGGAAAGCCTTGTCTTTTTCGTGCCTTTTGCTGAACAGTCCGTAGTAGTTCCTTTCGTCGGGATTGTCTTCAAAAAAAGCTTTTATATAGAATAAGGTGTCGCTTTCGCTGCGGACGACATGCAGGGAGTCCAGTTCGATGGGATGGGGGATGGTCGTGACGGCCGTGGCTTTTTGTCCCCGGTACTCGGCAGTCAGCGTGTAGGTTTTTCCGGCCTGTCCGGTCATTTTGAATGTCGTGTACTTATAGGGTGGAAAGAAGTCATTGTCATATCCTCCGGTCAGCACCACGCTGTCGGTCCCGTCAGAGATGGTTACTTTCCCCCAACGTACGATGTAGTTCTCGATATTCTGCATACCGGCATCTATGGCATGGGTTTCGCCCAACAAGACCACGGGGTATCCACCGTCCTCAATCCATCCCTCTACGACTAATTGCGTTTGGAGTTCCGCGTCTTCTTCCTCCATGCAGGCCGTAAGTGTGGCACATGCCATAAGTATCAGGCCGAGTGTGTATATGCAATATGGTTTCATGGCTCAGAATTTTAAAGTATAACCGATGGAAGGCAACATGCGGCAAAGGGAATACACATGTTTGTAGCCGAAGTTCTCTTCCTGAAAGCCCAGGAAACTGAACAGTACATTGCGCCGGGCATATAAGTTGTAAATGGAGAGGTTCAGGCTTTGCTCCCTGTGTCCACGAGGAGAGAAGCGATAGGTCAGGGCGATGTCCATGCGGTGGGTGGACGGCAGGTTGGCGCCGTTGTACTTTCCGTATTCGCTCACTATGTTGTTGTTGATGACGTACACGCTTTTGGCTTTGGTGTAGGGCGTGCCACTGGCGTATACGAAATCTCCTCCTAAGCTCCAGTGCCGGTTGAACCGGTAGTTGGCTACTACGGACAAGTCGTGGAGGCGGTCGAAAGTCGAGTTGAACCATTCTGTCGGACTAAGTTCGGGAAAACGGCGCCGGCTGCTCCCTATGGCATAACTGACCCAACCGGAGAGTTTGCCTCTGTTCTTTTTCAGCATGAGATTCAGACCATAGTTATAGCCTTTCCCATGTATCATATTGTTTTCTATGTGGTAGACCTGCGTGAAGAAATCCAATATGGAACCTGAATATTCGTGCTGATGGCTCAGCTTCTTATAGTAAACTTCCGCACTGATTTCCATCATTCCTTTTTGTGACCGGAAATAATAACCTAAGGCGATGGAATGAGCCTGTTGGGGGCATACGGAAGGAGACGAAGAGGTCCAATAGTCTACGGGCAACCCACCGTTGGAGACGGACATCTGATGAAGGTATTGATGGTACAGGCCGTAATGTACAGACAAAGTATGGGAGGACGAGGGATGGTAGTTCAGGGTGATGCGCGGGTCTGGCGAAATGAAGCTGCGGCCATGGCTGTGGTAGGATGACAATCTCAATCCTCCGAGTACCGACCAGGAGGGGTGGATGGAAATGTCGGCCTGAAGGTAGGCATTGGCTTCGTGGGCATCTTCGAGGAATTTGGGTGTTTCGTTTTCGATGAACGAACCGGAGACTTCGAACTGCATGGGACGGAAATGGTAATAGTTGTATTCCACACCTCCGTTCCATTGAAGGTTGCCCCGTGTCCATTCCAAACGGGCGGCGTAACCGGCTTGCGTGATGCCGGAGGACAGGTTGAGGGATACGGAACTGATGCCCATATCCAACGTGTTGCGGTAGCGGCTGAAGGTGGCGTTTTGTTGGAGGATGAACCGGGATGAATGGTGTTGCCAGTGCAATGCGGCAGCTGTGTTCTGCCAATTCAGCTTGTTTTCGTCTGCAAAGTCTTCCTGCAACAGGTTCATGCGGTCCTGACCATGATATAAGCTAAGGCGTATTTTATCATGTGCTCCGGCTTGTTGCACAAAAGTCAGGTTATAGTCTTGCAGGCCATAGCGGAGTTTCATTTCGTCTATTTCCAACAGGTTGCCATAGAGCAGGTTCAGGTAGCTTCCGCGTCCGGATAAGTAGAGCGTGGAATGCTCACCAACAGGGAGCGTCAGCGTACCTTCGCTCTCCATGAAACTGACGGTGGCGTCAAGGTGGACTTTATGGGCTATGGAATCGGTAGGATAGAAAGAAACTTCTCCGCCCAAACGGTTGGAGAAAGCGGCATCGTGACGGTTTTTGACCAATGACATGCCGCGGAAGTGAGAGGCGTTGAATACGGAAAACAGGCCTAACAGGTGGGAAGCGTTGAATATCGGTGTCCCGTCCATGTTCAATATGCTTTGGGAAGCCGCACATCCCTGTATGTGGATGCCGGAGGTATAGTCGTTATTGGTGGCTACTCCCGGAAGAAGTTGCAAGCTGCGTAAGGGGTCTGCACTGCCCAATACATGAGGCATGTCTGCTAGCGATTCCATGTTCCAATACAGGCGGCCGTTCCGGTCATCCGACAACGTGCGGGGGCTGTAAGCTTTCACCTCCACTTCTTCCATCCGTTCGCTTTGCAGGCTGTCTGCGAGCGAGGCACGTAGATTTTGGTGGAACCAAACGAGCAGGAACAAAATGCTTATGGTTTTGTACATGTTGGTATGCCGGACACACGTGAAAGCAGGCCGACAACGGATTCCGACGAAGTGGAAACGCGAGCCAGCCTGCCATGGTCAAACTAAAAAAGTATATTATAAATTCTCGAAGCGTCCGAACAATTCTTCATACACGGCAATCAGGGATTGGAAACGTGCAACCGTGAAGTACTCTCCAAACGTGTAAGTCGTGCCATTCTCGAAGTTCAATACCGGTTCGGCCGACCATTCACCGGAATAATAGTAGCCTCCGGGATATGAATAATCGTAATGGACGGTTTGCCATGTCAGAGGTACGGAATAGGTACTGTTCTTGAAGAACATCGCAGCTTGTACGTATTGGTTGGCGGCATCGACAGCCCTTTGTGCCTTTACGCGGGCAGCCTCTTTCAAGCTTTCCAATGAGCCTACCGTGTCACCTTGGTAGTAATAATAATACCCATCGTAGTCGAAGGCGTCTACCAGTCCGTTGTTGTTGTCGGCAGTGATGTTCAAGCTTATGTCGTCCATGATGTTGCAACCCAAGATTCCGTTTTTCAAGTTGGCGTTTCCGTCGAAATATCCGGATTCGATCAAATCGATGTCAGCCAAATTACGCCCGTTCACGCTGCACGACATGGTAATCAGGCGTTCGTTTCCGCTGTAAAGTTCCGATTTCACGGCCGCCTCGCTGTTATTGTCGAGCAAAGAATGGGTGACTTTATAACCGGCATTGGTGGCCTCGAACGTTGCATTTGCGGAATATTGTTTGCCGGCATAGTCGCAGGCTTCCGTGTTGACGGTAAGCTGGATCATAAGCTCTCCATTGAGTTTTATGGTTCCGGTTATGGTAGCCGGAATCTTAATGGTTTCAGAATATACATATCCGGTAGAATCCTTACGTGCGAACTCGAACTCTTGGCCGCTACCTTTCAGTTCAGCCACACAGTCCTTGCCTTCGTATTTGAACATATAGATGGCCGAATTGTTCATCGAAGCGTCCGAAATCTGATCCCATTCTTCCGTGGTCTCGTTCCATTGCCATTTGCCATGGAGCTGGCTGATTTCGTACACGTCGCCGATAGCTCGCTTGGAGGCTAATGCGGCAATATCGTCTTGTGCGCTAAGGCGCATGGTGCGCATGAGGCTTCTCCAACCGTAATCCGGATGGTTCGGGTAGTCGGGTAGTATGACCTCGTCATCCTCGTTGAAGAACGTGTTCTCGCAATATTCCAACAGCGAGATGGTCGGTTTGAGGCGTTCCACGTCAATCTTTGCCGCCAATGCCTTGCCCACACGGTCTATCTCTTCTTGTGCCTGCTCTACGGTCGTGACGGGGACGTTTCCATTTCCACCACCGCCGTCGCCCGGGCCACCGTTGTCATCGTCGCTGCAAGCTGTTGTCATACACAACACCGCGCCTAAAAATAAAGAATAGAATAGTCTTTTTCTCATTGTTTAGTTGGTTTAAGTGGGAAGTTAACGGTTTTTCTCGCATGCGTACGGGAATGCTTCCCTTCATTTCCTTGTGCATGGATGTGTTAATTTCATTTACAAATATAGTGGTTTTAATAAAAGGAGAAATGTATTTACTTGAATTTATATTATATTAACATATTGGTGCGGCTCTGAAATACACTCTTTGAATTTCTTTTCTTTTACAACGTGGTAAGAGGGTTAGGACATTGGTGCACGGTTCTGCGCCAAACGGTTTTTCAGTCTCAGCCGATTGATTTTTCAATCACAGCCAATCGAATTTTCATTCTGCGGAGATTGATTTTTATTTTGCAAGTAATTGGAATATAATTGTTTATGATGTATGGTTTGTCGAATGGATGGGACTTTTATATCCTATTCTTGAGAGGAATAAAACCGGACAAACAGAAGTGAAAAAACAAAAGCCGGTATTTTTCGGCGAACCTCCAAATACCGGCTTTTTCCTGTTCCGAAAAGATTTATTTCTTAAGATTGGCCTTTTCCAGTCCGTATCCGTATTTCTTGTCTGCGGATTTGAGAAAGAATGCCACCAACAAAGAGAGAATGGCTATACCGGTGAAGATACACATCGGGAGGGTATAGTCGTAAAGATTGGTCGTTTTGCCGTTCACTATTTCCTGCCCCGTGATGCAATAGTTTTCGAGTACGCTGCCGATGAGGGCCGGGATGCCCCATAAACCGATGTTCTGGATGAAGAATATCAGGGCGTATGCCGTACCTAATTGTTTGACAGGAAATATCTTGGCCACGGAAGGCCACATGGCGGACGGGACGAGGGAGAAGGCGATGCCCAGGATAATCATCAGGATGATGGCTACCCAAGAGGCGTGAATGAAAGGAATGGCATAGATGGCATGCACGAAAATGAGCATGGCTGCGCCCAACATCATGATGGAGGCCGCTTTGCCGCGCCGGTCTATCATTCCGCCGAATACGGGGGTTAGGAAGAGGGCGCCCAAAGCGGGAAGGCCCGCAAAAGTACCGGCGATGTCTTCGGATACGTTGTATTTCGTCACCATCAATTCGGTGGCGAATTTCTGGAAGGGGAATACGCAAGAATAGAACAGGACACACAAGAGGGCGATGAGCCAGAATCCCGGATTGCTGACTACGGCCACCACATCCTTGAAAGAGAATTTTTCATCGTCGCCGCAAGAGGTGTCGATTGTCACCTGGCGGTCGAGCTTGCGGTCCATGAAAGTGAAGCACAGGAAAGAAACCAACCCGCCGACGAGCAGGATGGCACCGATGAGCAACGGAGTATCGAGGTGCCAGTTCTTGGCTACGGGGATGGCTACTGCGTATGCCACTTGCGAGCCGACGCGGGCCAAGGCGACCTGTACGCCCATGGCCAAAGCCATTTCCTTGCCGTGGAACCATTTGGCGATGATCTTTGTCACCGTTATGCCGGCCACTTCGGCACCGACACCGAATACGGAATATCCGGCCGAAGCCATGAAAACATCCAGTTTGTAACCGAACAGCATCTCTTCGGTTCCGCCGAAGCGGGTAATGGCAGCGTATTCGCATATCGTGCCGCCTACCATCAGGATGGTGGACAACATACCAGTGAAGCGGATGCCGAATTTGTCCAAAATCAGTCCGCCCCAGATGAGCATGAGCAGGAAGACGTTCAGGAAACTGTAGGCTCCCGTGAAGAAGCCGAACTCACCGCTTGTCCAATGCAGTTCGCCTTCGAGCATGCTTTTGAGCGGAGCCATGATGTCGTTTACATAGTAAGCGGCCATCATGGTGAAAGCCACAACGAAGAGGGCAGACCAACGTGCCCATGCCTTGTCATTTAATTTTTGATTCGAAGTTTGGTTCATGACGTTTATCGTTTAATTTATTTTTTCAACCAACGGTCCAACCAACGGAAGAAAGTACGCTGCCACAAAATGCCGTTTTGGGGTTTCAACACCCAGTGGTTCTCGTCGGGATACAACAGGAGTTCGGCGGGGATACCGCGCATGACGGCGGCACTGAAAGCCGACTGCCCCTGTGAACTGAGGATGCGGTAGTCTTTCTCGCCGTGGATGCAAAGGATGGGCGTGTCCCAACGGTCTACGTAGAGGTGGGGACTGGTGGTGAAGGGATTCACCTTTTGCTGGTCGTCCACCTTTTCCGCGTTGTCTGGGTCGGCACTGATGCCCTTACGCCAAGGACCTGCGCCGAGGTCCCAGTTGGGAAACCACATTTCTTCCGTTTCGTAATATTGCTGTTGCGTGTTGAAAATGCCGTCATGCGCGATGAAGCATTTGAAGCGTTTGTCGTGGTGCCCGGCCAAATAGTACACACTGTATCCTCCGAAGCTGGCACCCACGCATCCCAATCGTTCTTTGTCCACATACGGCTCTTTGCAGATGTCATCGATGGCGCTCAGGTAGTCTTGCATGCACTGGCCGCTGTAGTCGCCGCTGATTTCCTCCAACCACTCCATGCCGAAGCCCGGCAGGCCGCGGCGGTTGGGAGCGATGACAATATAATCGTTGGCAGCCATGATTTGCAGGTTCCAGCGGTAGCTCCAGAACTGACTGACGGGGCTTTGCGGACCTCCTTCGCAAAACAGGAGCACCGGATATTTTTTGGACGGGTCGAAATGAGGCGGGTAAACCACCCAACAGAGTTCCTTCTTGCCGTCAGTGGTAGCGACCCAACGTTCTTTGACTTCACCCATCTTCAGGCGTTCCTGGAAATATCGGTTTTCCCGGGTGAGCTGCCTGACTTCCGCATTTTTCTTCTTTTTAAAGGAAAGGCTGTAGATGTCGTCCGGCGCACTGATGCTGTGGCGGGTGACGATGAGGTTTTTACCGCATAAGGCTAGTCCGGCACCATAGTCGAAATCCCCCGTGGTCAGCGGTCTCACTTCGCCTTTGAGGTTGGTGGAGTGTACCATGCTACGTGCCTGCCATACGCCGGTGAAATAGAACGAGCGGCTGTCGGCTGCCCAACAGAATCCGTCTACTCCGGATTGGAAAGCTTCCGTAACGTAAGTTTTTGCACCCGTCTTCAGGTCCAGGACGCACAGTCGGGTACGGTCGCTTTCGTAACCGTTGCGCGCCATGCTGAGCCATGCCACATATTTCCCGTCGGGAGAATAAGCAGGGTTCGTGTCGTAGCCCACGTTGCAATCCCGTCCCAGATGGTTTATGGCTTGGTGTTCCATGGAACGAGACGGGTCGATTTCAGGCTCTTTATAATCCGCAGGCTTGCATAAGTTCTCGGTTTGTCCGGTGGCCGTATCGTAGCGGTAGATGTCGCTGTCCGTACTGATAGCGTAGTCCCGGCCTGTCTTTTTGCGACAGGTGTACACGATATGACGGCTGTCGGGACTCCAATTGAACTGTTCGCTGCCTCCGAACGGTAACATCGGGCATTCAAACGATTCGCCGTTCAGGAGGTCGATACCGTCACCCGCCCGTCCGTCGCGGACATCCGCCACGAAAATATGGGGTATGGTGGTCACGTAACGGTCCCAATGTTTGTAGTTGAGGTCGGTGATGACCATACCGCTGGCCTGTGGCAGGTCGTCGTATTTTTTCTCGATAGAAGTATAAGTGTCTACAGAATGGACGATGATGACTTTTTTCCCGTCGGGGGAAAACTTGTATCCTTCCACGTCCTTATGGCAGAAACTGACTTGACGGCGTGACGTGCCGTCCAAAGCCATTTCCCATATCTGGCTGCTTCCGCTTTTGCTGCTCAGGAAGGTGATTTTTTGTCCGTCCGGAGTGAAAGCCGGTTCGCTTTCGTTGTCGGCCGTGGTGGTAAGCAGGGTAGGGTTCGTGCCGTCGGCATCCATCAGGTAAAGAACGGTATGGCTCTTGTTCTGTTGTACGCTGTAATAGCTGACGGTGTACACAATCTTTTGGGCATCCGGCGAGACAGCGAAGGTCCCGATTCGTCCCATGGCCCATAGTGCCTCGGGAGTGAGGCGGTCTCCGGTAAGTGTAATCTGGTTTTTCCCGATGATTTGTCCGTCGTTGGCTCCGGATACCGGACTGGCGGATGCCAAGGTAAGGGCTGCGGTCATAACATGAATGAGATTCATAATAGATGTGAGCTAAAAAAATGAATCATTCCGGACGGTTGCGGATAGCCCGGAATGATTCTTAAGGATGTATTATTATTTCTTGTTTTGAGCTTGTTTCTTTTTCTGTTCTTCCAAGATGGCTTGCTGCTGTTTTTGCAGTGCTTCCAACCGTGCGGCCATTCCCGACATCTTTTTGTTAGGGTTGGCTTTATTGGCCTGATAGTTGGCTTCGAGCTTGGCCAACAGCTTCTTGTCATCGGTGGTCTTGCGTAGGAACCACATGATGAGGATGCTGGTCAGACCGGAAAGGAAATAGTAATAGTTCAATCCCGATGAGTAGTTGTTGAACATGAAGAAGAAAGCTACAGGCATGATGTACATCATGTATTGCATGAGCTTCATTTGCTGCGCCTGTTCTCCTGTCATGCTGTTCTGTTGCTGCCGCATGGTAATCCACGTGTTGACGATGTTGGTCAGGCAGAACAACAAGCAGAAAATGCTGAGATGGTCTCCGATAAGCCAGATGGACTTGTCCCAACGTATCACGTCATCGTATGCCGAAAGGTCGGAAGCCCAAAGGAAGCTTTCGCCACGCAATTCGATGGCATTCGGAACGAAGTTGAACAGGGCAATCCAGATAGGCATCTGTAACAGCATCGGCAAGCATCCGCCCATCGGGCTGACCCCGTACTGGCTATAAAGCTGCATGGTTTCCTGCTGCTTCTTCATGGCGTCTTCCGGTTTCGGATATTTGGCGTTAAGCTCGTCAATCTTCGGTTTCAGCACACGCATCTTGGCAGAAGACAAGTAAGACTTGCGTGTGGTGGGGTAGACCAATACTTTCACCAATATTGTGAGCAACAGGAGGACAATCCCCATCGAAAGCCCCAGACTGCTCAACCAATCGAAAATGTAGATGATGAAGAAACGGTTGATCCACTTGAAGAGCGGCCAACCCAGATAAACAAGGTCTTCCAATTCCAAGTCTTTGTCACTGGCACTGAGCTTGTTTGTGTGTTGCAACAGATGGTAATTGTTCGGAGCGAACAGCATCTGCATTTGAGTGGGGGTCTTTCCGTTGGGATCGAAGAACGTTTTCATGTCGGCCTCGTAATCTTTCAGGTAACCGCTGGCTTTTTGCTGCGGCGTGCTGCTGAGGTGGGCTTCCGTGAAATCCTGATGTGCTATCAGTACACAACTGAAAAACTGGTTCTTGAAAGCGACCCAGTCCAAGGGCTCTGCAATCTTTTCGGATTCGGCACTGGTTTCACTCAGATAATCCGTTCCCTCGTTCTTTATTTTATACGTCAGGGAAGAATAACGGCTTTCGAAATCGAAGCCTTTTTCTTGTTGGCGTGCCATTTCATTCCATGCGATGTCCAACGTTTTCATGGACGGTGCGAAGAAATTGCCCAAGCCGTTGGCCCGGATGGTAAAGTCGACCATGTAGGAATGGGGCAGCAACGTGTAATCGAAATCCAACGTACCTCCAGTGGAAGCCTGTAGACGCATGGTGAGGGTCGTGTCGCTGACGTTGATGGGGGTGAAGAAGAAGTCGCCGGAGTTGATGTTCTCCATCTTACCGCCTAACATGAATTGCATGCGTGCGTCTTTCTCGTCGAACAGTGTCACCGGACCGCCCTGTTGGTTCTTATATTCTTTGAGTTCAACTTTTTGGACGGTGCCCCCGCGTGTATTGAACGTTAACTTAATCAGTTCGTTTTCCAATACGACATCCTGTGCTTCCCCCCTCCTGTGAGCGTAAAACAATGACGTCGTGTCTAAAGCTACTTGTGCCTGATGCGCGATTTCTGCCTTTTCTTTGGCTTCTTGCGCCATCTGCGCTTTTTGTTGAGCCACGGTAGCGATAGAGTCCTGTCGGCGTTGGGCTTCCATTTCCGCTTCGCTCGGGCGACTGAAATAACTGAATCCGATAAGTACTGCCGCAATGAGGATAAATCCTGTAAGCGTGTTTTTGTCCATATTCTTATTTATTTGTCTTTAGATTGCTTTTGGGTGCTCAATGAATTCTCAATGGCTGCCTTTACGAATGAAAGGAACAAGGGATGCGGTTTGAGTACCGTACTGCTGTATTCCGGATGGAATTGTGTACCGATGTACCATTTCAATGCCGGGATTTCCACAATCTCCACCAAATTGCTGTCGGGGTTGGTGCCTACGCATTGCATGCCGGCTTTTTCATACTCCTTAATATATTGGTTGTTGAATTCGTAGCGGTGACGGTGGCGTTCGGAAATCTGCTTTTGTCCGTATGCTTCAAAAGTCTTACTGCCCTCACGTACATCACATTCGTAGGCTCCCAGACGCATCGTACCTCCCATTTGGGTGATATTTTTCTGTTCTTCCATGATGTCGATGACATTGTGCGGAGTCTTTTCGTCCATTTCGCGGCTATTGGCATCCACATATCCTAATACGTTACGTGCAAATTCAATAACCATCATTTGCATGCCGAGACAGATGCCGAATGTCGGAATATCGTGGGTGCGGGTGTATTCGGCGGCAACGATTTTGCCTTCGGTGCCTCGTTGTCCGAATCCGGGACAGATAACTACTCCCGCCATACCTTTCAGTTGTTCTGCCACGTTTTCACGGGTCAGTTTTTCGCTATTGACGAAATGCGTCTTGACTTTATAGTCATTGTAGGTTCCGGCATGTGCGAGTGATTCTAAAATGCTCTTATATGCGTCTTGCAAATCATATTTGCCAACCAGGGCGATGTGGACAATTTCCGTAGCCTTGTTGCGGCGGTCAAGGAAAGAGCGCCATGGGCCGAGTTGAGGAGTTTCACCTACCGGCATATTCATCTTGCGTAAAATAATGGCATCGAGCTTCTGGGCTTGCATGCTCAGAGGAACTTCATAGATGGACGGCATGTCCAGGCTTTGAATGACGGCTTCTTCGTCCACATTGCAGAAATGAGCCACTTTCTTGCGGATGTCCGCATTCAGTTCATGTTCCGTACGAAGTACCAAAATGTCCGGTTGTATACCTAAACTTTGCAACTGCTTGACCGATGTTTGGGTCGGCTTGGTCTTCAACTCTTTTGCAGCCGCCAGATAAGGGACGTAGGTCAGATGCAGGTTGATGGCATCTTTGCCCAATTCCCAACGTAATTGGCGGATGGCCTCCAGGAAAGGCAGGGATTCGATGTCACCTACTGTTCCCCCGATTTCGGTAATTACGAAATCAAACTTGTATTTTTTACCCATCAATTTGATGTTCCGTTTGATTTCGTCCGTGATATGAGGTACGACCTGGATGGTTTTACCCAAATAGTCCCCTCTGCGTTCTTTTTCGATAACGCTTTGGTATATCCGGCCAGTAGTTATATTATTGGCACGGGTCGTCTGGATTCCGGTGAAACGTTCGTAATGTCCTAAATCCAAATCCGTTTCCTGACCGTCTACGGTAACATAACATTCGCCGTGTTCGTAGGGATTGAGCGTACCCGGGTCGATGTTGATATAGGGGTCGAATTTTTGAATGGTAATGTTGTATCCACGAGCTTGCAACAATTTACCCACAGATGAGGATATAATGCCTTTGCCTAATGATGAGGCTACTCCGCCAGTAACGAAGATATACTTTGTTTCTCCCACAATGTTATAATTTTTGGATTAGAATTCAATTATAATACAACTATTAAGTTGCAAAATTACAAAAAAACTTTGAGTTCCGTGGGACTTTTCCTTTAAAAAAGATATATCTTTGTGTTGACAAAAGGAAACGTGGATGCGAATAAGGTTCTTTTTTATCTTTATAGTTGGAGGATGTATATGGAGTACGATGGTCGGGGCGCGGATAAAACGTGGGAACATGGTGGACACGTTGGCCATGAATGCCATTGTGGATAAATATACAGCCATGTTGAACACTCTTGTCATGGTGACGGATAGTCTGCAACCGGATTCAAACGTAAGATATACTCCATATTATTTCCGTTTGTTTGCACCGGGGACACTTTATAATGCACCCTTAAAGCAGGAGTTCGGCATAACATGGGAACCCTCTCTTCCGGGGCGTGAGAAAGACGTGCCTGCTTTATTGGACGATAAAGATGCGGGCCAGTTGATATTGGAGGAGGAGAACCGGATGTTGATGTATACATATGTAAATTCTCCTTGGCTGATACGAATCACGGAAAGCGATTTGGTTAAAGCCGGTGGTTTGCAGAAAGAAGTCTTGCCGGAACTTCCTCCAGTGTCCCATTTGGTGGAAAATGAAATCAATGTGGACTTCACACAAGATGTGGACACCGTGCGTTTGGCAGTACGTCGTCCGAACTTTTGGAAATTCAAAGGAGATTATTCGTTTCAGTTCACCCAAAATTATTATTCCGAGAATTGGTATCAAGGTGGCGATAACAATTATACGATGTTGGCTTTGGCAACCATGGAGGCAAACTTCAATAACAAACAAAAAATACAATGGGACAACAAGCTTGAGATGCGTTTGGGATTCCAGACTTCAAAAACGGACGAGAAGCATAAACTCAAGACTAATGATGACTTGTTGCGCTTGACCACTAAAATAGGATACAAGGCTACCAAACATTGGTTTTATACCTTGCAGGTCCAGGCATATACTCAGTTTTATCCGAGTTTCAAGGCAAATAGCGATGAGGTCTCTTCCGATTTCCTTTCTCCGTTCAACTTGGTCGTTTCTTTAGGTATGGATTATAAATTGGAATTGAAACGCTTTAAGGGTTCTGCCAACTTGTCTCCCGTAGCTTATAACTTTCGTTCGGTAGAGCGCAGGTCGTTATTCGGTAATTTTGGATTGGAGTCGGGACGAAGCATGTACAATAATTTCGGTCCGAATATTACGGTGAATTATAGTTGGGAAATATGGAAAAACGTCAAGTGGGATGCCCGTATATATTGGTTCAGCAACTTGGAGCAGACTGATATTGAATGGGAAAACACGTTTACTTTCACGATAAACAGGTTCTTGAACTCCAAACTGTTTCTCTATCCTCGTATAGATGACAGTTCGGAGAATTATCGAAATGAGGATAAAAAGTTTTCTTATCTCATGTTCAAAGAATGGTTCAGCTTGGGGGTCAACTACTCGTTTTAATAGAGCCTTTGCCTATAACGACTTGTTAATACTTTCAATATAGTTCAGGAGTTCCGTACGTCCCGTTTTGTTTTCGGATGAGGTTATGAAATAAGGGGGCAGTTCTTCCCATTGTTCCTTTAAGGTTTTAAGATAAATGTCAATATTGGCTTTGAGTTTAGTCGGCTTGGACTTGTCGGCTTTCGTAAAAACAATACTGAACGGGATTCCGTTTTCTCCAAGCCATTCAATGAATTCCATGTCTATTTTTTGAGGCTCGTGCCGTGAATCAACGAGTACGAATAAATTGGTCATCTGTTCTCTGCGCAGTATATAAGAAGAGATGATTTGCTGCAACTTTTCTTGTTCTTTTTTGCTTATTTTGGCATAACCGTATCCTGGAAGGTCTACCAGATACCATTCTTTGTTGATTAAAAAATGATTGATAAGCAATGTCTTACCCGGTGTGGAAGAGGTCTTTGCCAACTTTTTATTATTGGCCAGCATGTTAATCAAACTGGATTTGCCCACATTCGAACGGCCAATGAAAGCGTATTCAGGAGCATGGGTAGAAGGACATTTCCCGACCGAAGAGTTGCTGATGACGAATTCTGCTGATTTGATTTCCATGTCAGTTTGTATTTTTTTTGTTGGCAAATATACGCTTTTTATTTGGCTTTTGGTTATCTTTGCACAAATTTATGTATTTTGATTGTAGATGAATCAACAATATCCTTCAGTATTATTAGAAAAGGCCGTAAATGAATTTGCGAAGTTGCCGGGGATAGGTTCGAAGACTGCCATGCGGTTGGTTCTACACCTGTTGAGGCAAGATGTACAGGCAGTTGAGAGTTTCGGACAGTCGTTGATTACGTTGAAGCATGATGTGAAATATTGTTCTATATGTCATAATATCTCGGATACGGACGTTTGTGAAATCTGTTCGGATATGCAACGCGACCATTCCACGATATGCGTGGTGGAAAATATTCAGGACGTGATGGCTATAGAGAATACACATCAGTACAAGGGTGTTTATCATGTGCTTGGCGGAGTGATATCCCCGATGGACGGGGTGGGACCTTCTGACCTTCAGATGCAAACTCTAGTGGAACGCGTGGAAGACGGGGGGGTACGAGAGGTGATATTGGCTCTTAGTCCGACAATGGAGGGAGATACGACCAATTTTTATATTTACAGAAAATTGGAGAATGTAGCTGCACGTATCAGCGTGATTGCACGTGGGGTTGCGCAAAATGATGAACTGCAATATACGGATGAAGTAACGTTGGGACGTTCTATTGTGAACCGCGTAGTCTTTACGGGACAAATGTAGGAGAACAGAGAGATGGAGAATATTATTATGATGGAGAATATTATTATAAAGAAACTCCGGTTGGAGTTTTGTTTTATTTTTATATGGGCGGCCGTACTTATAGGGCTGTTTGAGTGGGACGTTTGGACTGCCGGATGGGCTGTAGGAAATGAACTGGCAGATTACTATATCAATCTGACGGGAATCATCATGGTTATCGTATTGGTGCCTATGGCTCTGAAAATGATGTCGTTTAGAGTGGTGAAATCTTCTTATTCCGTAGGCTCTCCGCAACGGTCCGGTTTGAAATATAAAAGATGGAGTGAAGTTCGTATGGCTATGTTAGCTGTCACGGGATGGACGAACATCGTATTTTATTATTTGACATTGGACTCGACCGGTTCTATTTGTGCGCTTATTGCAGCTTTGGCTTTATGTTTTTGTTGGCCTTCCCGTGAAAAGTTTGAGAATGAAACGGGGTTGGAATTGAATCATGACGGTGGTGTAAAGACAGAAAACCAAAGAAAGGCATGAAACTTTCAATCGTAATCGTCAGCTACAATGTGAAGTATTACTTGGAGCAGTGCTTGTGCTCTGTGGCACGGGCATGCTATGGACTGGATGCTGAAATCTGGGTGGTAGATAATGCTTCTTCCGACGGGTCGGTGGAATATATACGTTCTCGTTTTCCGGATGTCCATTTTATAGAGAATCAGGAAAATGTAGGTTTTTCCCGTGCGAATAACATGGCTATAAGGCAAGCGACGGGCGATTATATTTTATTGCTTAATCCGGATACAGTGGTAGGAGAAAACACATTGTCCGGATGTTTGCAGTTTATGGATGCTCATCCGGAGGCCGGTGCTACGGGGGTCGCTATGTTGAAGGATGACGGTGGTTTTGCTTGGGAATCTCGTCGGGGGCTACCTACTCCTTTTACGTCTTTTTGCAAAATGACCGGTTTGTGTGCGTTGTTTCCTCATTCGCGACGTTTGGGACGTTATTACATGAGGTATTTGGATAAGAACAAGACCAATCAGATTGATGTCATCTCAGGTGCTTTTTGCATGGTGCGCCGTTCTGCACTTGATAAAACCGGACTTTTGGATGAGGACTTTTTCATGTATGGAGAAGATATCGATCTTTCTTATCGTTTGTTGCAATGTGGCTATAAGAATTATTATCAACCATTGAGGATCCTGCACTATAAGGGAGAAAGTACGCATAAAAGCTCTTTCCGTTACGTGCATGTTTTTTATAAGGCTATGCTTATCTTTTTTGATAAACATTATCGTCGTTCGAATCGTTGGTTGACACCTTTCATCCAATTGGCTGTTATTGTCCGGGGAATCTTGGATTTGTGTATGCACCAGAAAGAGCGTTTGTTCGGATGGGCAGGAACAGGACGAGACCGCGAGGCTGACAAATCATATTTGTTTTTGGGACGTCCGGAAGCTGTAGAGTCGTTATGCAGATTGGGGCTTGAAAACAACTTGAAAATAGATTTTGTGGTAGCGGATGAATCGAACAAGCCGGACGGCCATCTTGACCCGTCTCTTTCGGTGAAGGCCTATGATTATGTCATATATGATACCGGGGCATATAGTTATGAGAAAATGCTATACCTGTTGTCTCTCGGGGCAGGACATACCCGGATACGGATAGCGACTTACTCTATGGATACATCTAAGTTGATAACGATGAATAACGTATATTAAAAAACGAAATACGATGATGTTTGCAGTAGATAATATACGGTTGCGTGCACTTGAACCGGAAGATTTGGAGTGGTTATATAGTATTGAAAATGATGAAGAGTTGTGGCAATGGGGGAGTTCGAATGTTCCCTATTCCCGTTATTCCTTAAAAACATATATAGCAGAGTCACGCCACGACATTTATGCCGATGGACAATTGCGTTTGGTTATAGAGACAGAGGATGAGCATTTGGTTTTAGGCTGTGTGGATTTGATGGATTTTTCTCCTCGGCATTTACGTGCGGAGATAGGAATCTTGTTATTTCCGGAGTATAGGGGGCGGGGAGTTGCAACCAAGGTATTGGGGATGCTTGTTTCTTATGCTCGCGAACATTTGTATATGCACCAACTTTATGCTATAGTTTCCCAAAAGAATATGAAAGCGCAACATTTGTTTGAGAGGTTCGGTTTCAAACGTGTATCTCTGTTAGCGGATTGGCTAAGGGACAAAGAAGAAGATTACGTATCAGCCTATGTCTATAGTTTCCGGTTGTAGTTTTCGTTTCGGCAAGAGCTTTAGTTTCAAAAAGTAGGTTTAGTATTTGAAAAAAGTTCGGAAGCTATTTGGCAAATTGAGATAAAGTTTTTACCTTTGCACTCGCAATCAGGAAATCGCCTGATTCCTCTTTTAAAGGTGCGTTAGTTCAGTTGGTTAGAATACATGCCTGTCACGCATGGGGTCACGGGTTCGAGTCCCGTACGCACCGCAATAATATTTCAAAGCCCTTGAAAGTCAATCACTTTCAAGGGCTTTTTTCTTGAGGTCTCAATCGGGAGACCAATCTGATAACAAAATCCAGGACGAGTTCAAGGATATCTATTGGATTTTAATCCAAGAACACCCGGAACTTACTGCAAGGGGATTTGTCGGTGTGGTTCATGGATGAATACCATAAACTACTTTCAGGGGACGTCCTGATGGGTGGTTAAAGCAAATCCTTAAATATAAGGAACCGAAAGCCAAAGCTAAGAAACAGGATAAAGATGAAAGCCGGAAGAACCGGGCAGAGGATAATCTGGATAATGTTGGTTGTTAAAGACGGCGGGCTGCTTCCATTATTTTACAAACTTGCGCACATTGTATTCTATCAGATATATGGCAATTTTCATCCCCAAATAGATACCGCAGGCAAGAGGTACGGTAAATGTAATGAAAGGGTTACCTACCGGATAACCAAACAACGCATAAATGACTGAGAGGATAACAAGTGCTTTTTCAAAGTAATAATAAAACCATAAGAAAGGTGTCAGACAAAGTTTGTCATGCCATTTATACAACAATAGTCTGTGACTTTTTTTCTGCAAATATGAACCGGATAAGAGTACAATGCACATTAGCGCAATGATTGTTCCACTGAACCATGTGCCTGTAATTGTTTCTGTAAACTGGATTTTCAATATCAGTAACAGGCAGATGGCTATATTGGAGGCTTCGTTCAATAAATAAATCTTTGTCTGCATATATGTACTACTTAATGTTATGATTCGTTTTAAAAATACGTATGCGGTTAAATTTATAAAGATACAAACTATTTCTTATAGAGCCAAAATTCAGAGGCAAAGTCAAGCATGAAGTGCGTTCTTCCCCCAGGAAGTTTGCAAAAGGGTATTCATCCTTTATTCTGTGAAGTGCTATATAATAGTATGTTAATGTGTGTTTTGAAGGATGAATGATATTTTTTGAAAAACTCAGGGGGAAGGAATACGCGAAAGAGAAGAATAATACAGGGAAGCCCGTCTTAAAATAAAAGAGACCGGACTCAAAAGTATATTTTGAGCCGGTCTCTTCCTCCAGCATCATTCAGGAACATTGAATGAAGTCAGGGACTCCTCAATCCACCATTGGAAATTCAATGGTTTCACTAACTTCGTTCCAGTTTTCGATTGTGAAGTCCCCGGTACTACCCCCAGATAAAATATCTCCTATCACGATGTTAAGGGTTAGACGCGTGTTTGCTGATAAAGTTGAATTCAGGTTACGTGACAGCTTGTGTACGCTGCCATCTTTCAACGTGATGAGTAATTCCAACGGAGGAGTTTCTGAGGATGGGAATACCATTACAGTAGCATTACTCATTTCCGTTCCGTCTTCCGAACGTTTCAGGTCAAATTTAATCGTCTTTGTCATGTCGGATGCTTCTGCTGTATAGAAGTTGATTTGGTTTGCGATATTTCCGATACGCACCTGCATGTTTGTAATGTTCGAACTGAAGATACCATTGTTTTTCTTCTTGACAATGACTTTCATACCGGCGATGACACGTTTAAGCGATGCTTTTAAGTCTTCTTCTCCTACTTTAGCCTCTTTCACAGCATATACGAGGTCATATACAGGGCGGTAAGTCCCGTCATTGTTGCTCCATAAACTGAAGTAAAGAGAGGATAAGTCTACGCCAATGCTGAAGCCTGGTGTATGGATAGCCGGAGTGTCATAAATAGGTTCCTCATATTTAGGAGTACCCCAGTATACCATGTTATATGTATTCATAGGCAAGTGGAGTTCCCGATTATGTTCACCTTCAAGGATATGCCCGTCTATGATATGGTAGTAGCCATAGAATGGTGTAAGATTGCCATTGACATAGTTTCCGAAATAGGTAGAAGTTCCTGAAATACAGGGGTAAATTTCGATGACGCCAGTCAGTGGGCTTTGATTAAGGGATTCATCAGCGACCGTGGCACTGATTCTTGGGGTTATCATCCTGGTTTCATTGAGAATTTTGTTGTGGTCATCGGATGAACATGATGCAGCCAGAACAAGGAGGCTTAATGCTCCCATCATAACATAATTTTTCATAACCATGTTTTTTTAGAGTGAATAAATAAAGATTGGAAACAGAGGAAATTTGGGGATTAGATTTAAATACACTTCATAAAAGAGGAGTATACCAATAGGGCGGTAAAGTGAATTATGGCCTTATGGAAAAATAATCGGTTGTAAAAAACTTATTTCTTTAATCTTAAGTTGTAAAGATAGGTATTTAAGAGGTATAATCCAAGTTAAAAACAGCCAATCTATATTTCTAAAACATAATGGAGCTATTTATACCTTGAGCAAACAGAAGAATTTGCATTCTAATTATATTCTAATTTTGTCTAAGTCCTTTATAATGTTTTTCACCTGTTATTCTGGTTGGAAGATTCTATTTTTGCACAAAAATTGAAAAGTAGCATGAAGGGATTACTGATTATCGGCTTGGCTTTTATTGTCTGTGATGCTTTGTATGCCGAGGAAGGCATGCCGGGGCTTTCGTTGCGGGAAGCGGAAAAGTGCTTTCTGGAACATAATGTGCAGTTGACGGCTCAGAGATATAATGTAGACCGGGCACATGCACAGGTGGTGCAAGCCCGTTTGTTCGACAATCCGGTCATTTCGTTGGAGCAGAATGTATATAACCGCTTGAACGGGAAATATTTTGATGTGGGCAAGGAGGGAGAAGCTGCGATAGAGATAGAGCAGGAGATTCCGATAGCGAGGCAGCGTAGTAAACGTATCAAGTTGGGGGAAATCAACCGTGAAGCGGCCGAATACCGTTTTGAAGAAGTGTTGCGTACCTTGCGGAGCGAATTGTACCGGAGTTTTGTGGATACGTATTACCAGTCACGTTCCATCAGGGTGTACGATCGTGAAATAACTTCGGTAGGCAAGCTCTTGCAAGCGGTAAGGGAGCAGGAGGGAAAAGGAAACATGTCCCGGATGGAAGTGTCGCGCCTGGAACTGTTTCTTTTGTCTTTGCGGAAAGAACGGCAGGACGCAGAACAGAAATTGGTGGAGATGAGAGGGCGGTTGAATTTGTTGTTGGGTGCTCCGGTCGGACAAGACCGGGAACTGGTATTGGACGAGAGCATATTGGAAAAGGTAGACCTGTCCGCTGTTTCGTTTACCGATTTGGGCACGATGTTGGATTCGCGTCCGGATGTGCGTGCGGCCCGTGCCGGAGTGCGTGCGGCAGAAGCGAATGTGAAATTGCAACGGGCGATGGCAGCTCCCGAGTTTTCGGTGAGAGGGATGTACGACCGTGCCGGAAATTTCATCAACGACTATTTTGCCATTGGTGTCACATGCTCCGTGCCGATTTTCAACCGTAACCAAGGAGAAATCAAATCGGCCAAACTGGAATTACTTCAACAAGGCAAAGAGGAGGAGTATGCTGTGGATAAGGCGGAAATGGAACTTTATTCGGCCTGCCATCAATTACGGAAGGCCGTAGAGCTTTACCGGGCATTCGACGGCCGCATGGAACAGGATTTCGAGCAACTCATGGAGGGCGTCAACGAAAACTTTTACGAGCGCAACATCAATATGTTGGAATTTATCGATTATTATCAGAGTTATAAAGAAGCTTGCCTGCAATGCTATGCGTTGCGGCGGGATGTGTTCGGGGCAATGGAGAACCTGAACACGGTTGTAGGACGTACGATATTTAAACTTTGAAAAGCATGAACCGTATATTTTTTCTTATAAGTTTAGGAGTGTTGGCAGGGGCTTGTTCCCGTTCTACACAGGTGGCCGGTACGGAGGAGCCGGGAATATTCCTTACAGACAGTTTGAAACGTGTGGTGTCTGTCGATACGGTCCGTTGCCGGCCGGTGGCGGATGAATTGACGTTGACCGGCCGGGTGGCTTTCAATCCGGAAAAGGTGGCGCAGGTTTATCCTATATTCGGAGGGACGGTCGTGGAAGTACGGGCCGAAATCGGGGATTACGTGCGCCGGGGAGACGTGTTGGCCGTCATCCGTAGCGGCGAAGTGGCCGAGTATGAGAAACAACGCAAAGAAGCGCAACACCGGTTGGCTCTTGCCCGCCGCAACCTGCATTCCGTGCAGGATATGGAGGCATCCGGAATGGCTTCTGAAAAGGATGTCATGCAAGCCCGCAAGGAAGTGGGCGAGGCCGAAGCCGAGGCTGAGAGGTTGGCTGAAGTCTTTTCGATTTACCATGTGTCGGGCGGGGCCAATTATCAGGTCAAGGCTCCGCTTTCCGGGTTCGTGGTGGAGAAGCATGTCAATCCCGAAGAACAGTTACGCTCGGACGACGGTGAAGAAATGTTCACGATTTCCGGATTGGAAAACGTATGGGTGATGGCAGACGTATATGAAAGCGACATCAGTAAGGTAGGCGAAGGCGATTCGGTGCGTATCACCACGTTGGCCTATCCGGAGGATGTCATTGCCGGGAAGATAGACAAGGTATATAATATGTTGGACGAGGATAGTAGGACCATGAGCGTGAGGGTGAGGTTGGACAATCGCGATTATAAGCTGAAGCCGGGCATGTTTACCCAGGTCCGCGTCTGCGGACGGGGGACGGGCAAGGAACGGCTGTGTGTCCCTTCGCAAGCCTTGGTCTTCGAGAATGGCCGCTATTATGTGGTTACGGTGGCATCGGACGACCGTTTGGCGGTGAAAGAAGTGGAGGTGTACCTGCACTCGGATGAGGTCTGCTACCTATTCTCTGGGTTGACGGCGGGCGAGCGCGTCCTGAACCGTAACGTGTTGTTGGTTTATAATGCATTGAATGCAGGCTAGTCGGGAGGAAGGAGTATGTACAAGTTCATAGATAACATCGTGGCTTTTTCGCTGAAGAACAAGTTCTTCATATTTTTCTGTACCGCCGTGGCTGTGATAGCGGGGATTGTGTCATTCAAGCATACCCCTATCGATGCGTTCCCGGACGTGACCAGTACCAAGGTGACGGTGATTACCCAATGGCCGGGGCGAAGTGCCGAAGAAGTGGAGAAGTTCATCACGATACCTATCGAAATCGCCATGAATTCGGTACAAAATAAAACGGATATACGTTCCACCACGCTTTTCGGACTTTCGGTTCTCCATGTGATGTTTGAAGATGACGTAGATGATTTCGTGGCGCGCCAACAAGTGTATAACCTGTTGAATGATGCAGACTTGCCGGACGGGGTGACACCGGAGGTACAACCGCTTTACGGTCCGACGGGGGAGATATTCCGCTATACGTTGCGCAGCGAGAAGCGGGACGTGCGCGAATTGAAGACTTTGCAGGATTGGGTGATAGAGCGTAACTTGCGGGCCGTCTCCGGTGTGGCGGACATCGTGAGTTTCGGTGGCGAGGTGAAAACATTCGAAGTAAGCGTCAATCCCCATCAACTGAAAAACTACGGGATTACGTCTTTGGAGCTGTTTCAGGCGATAGCCAATAGCAATATCAATGTGGGTGGCGATGTCATTACGAAAAGTTCGCAAGCGTATGTCGTGCGGGGTATCGGGTTGATTAACGACATGGAAGAACTGCGTAACATCGTGGTGAAAAATATCCACGGCATCCCCGTGTTGGTCAGGCATCTGGCCGAGGTACACGAGGCATGCCTGCCCCGTTTGGGGCAAGTGGGGCGTATGGCCGAAGACGATGTCGTGCAGGGGATCGTCATCATGCGTAAAGGCGAAAATCCGGCCGAAGTAATCGACGCACTGAAAGCCAAGATAGATCATATTAACAAGGAGGTCTTGCCGGAAGACGTGCAGATCGTGACGTTCTACGACCGGGAAAACTTGGTGAATCTTGCCGTCCATACCGTGTCGCGCAATCTGGTGGAAGGCATCTTGTTGGTGACATTCATCGTGTTGATATTCATGGCCGATTGGCGTACGACGGTGGTAGTGGCCGTGGTGATACCTTTAGCCCTGCTGTTTGCTTTTATTTGTTTGCGGCTCATGGGCATGTCGGCCAACTTGCTCTCCATGGGAGCCATAGACTTCGGTATTATTATCGATGGGGCGGTCGTCATGGTGGAAGGGATATTCGTGGCACTCGACCGGAAAGCCAAAGAAGTGGGGATGCCTGCTTTCAACTTGATGTCGAAAATGGGGCTTATCCGGCAGACGGCCAAAGAGAAAGCCCGCGCCGTGTTTTTCTCCAAACTCATTATTATCACTGCGCTGATACCCATCTTCTCCTTCCAGAAAGTGGAAGGGAAGATGTTCTCCCCGTTGGCATACACCTTGGGATTCGCTTTGTTGGGAGCTTTGTTGTTCACGTTGACCTTGGTTCCGGTCATGTCGTCCATGTTGCTGAAACGGAACGTGCGCGAGAAGAACAACTTCTTTGTGCGTTTCATCAACGGGAAATCCGTGGCCTTCTTCGATAAATGCCATGCCAGTCGTAAAATGTCCGTCGGCATTGCCGGTATCGTGGCCGTGGGCGGTCTGTGGATGTTTACTTTGTTGGGGACGGAATTCCTGCCCCAGTTGAATGAAGGATCCATTTATATCCGTGCCACTCTGCCACAGAGCATTTCGCTGAACGAGTCGGTACAACTGGCCAACAAGATGCGGGCCAGACTGGCCGCTTATCCCGAAGTGAAACAGGTGCTTTCCCAAACCGGGCGGCCGAACGACGGTACGGATGCGACGGGATTCTATAATATCGAATTCCACGTGGACATTTATCCCGAAAAAGAGTGGGAGAGCGGATTGGACAAGATGCAACTAATCGAGAAGATGCAGGAAGACCTTTCGATGTATCCGGGCATAGACTTCAATTTCTCCCAACCCATTACGGATAATGTGGAAGAGGCGGCTTCGGGGGTGAAAGGTTCCATTGCCGTGAAGGTATTCGGGAAGGATTTGTACCGTTCGGAAAAGATTGCCATGGAAATCGACAAGATTCTCGGTACGGTCGAAGGGATTGAGGACTTGGGAGTGATTCGGAATATCGGGCAACCGGAGTTGCGTATAGAATTGGACGAGGGACGTTTGGCACGTTACGGGGTATCCAAAGAGGATGTGCAGGCCATTATCGAAATGGCCATCGGCGGAAAGTCGGCTTCGTTGTTGTACGAAGATGAACGCAAGTTTAACATCATGGTACGTTATAAACCGGAATTCAGGCAGGACGAGGAAGAAATCGGGAAAATACTCGTGCCGACAATGGATGGGACGATGATACCCATCAAGGAATTGGCGGAAATAAGGACCATTACCGGCCCGTTGTTGATTTTCCGCGACAATCATGCACGCTTTTGTGCCGTGAAGTTCTCGGTGCGTGGCCGGGATATGGGAACGGCTGTGGCCGAAGCACAGGAGAAGGTGAATGCCTCCGTCCGTTTGCCAGAGGGGTACAGTTTGAAATGGACCGGGGATTTCGAGAACCAACAGCGAGCCACGAAACGTTTGTCGCAAGTGGTCCCGGTAAGTATCGCCATCATTTTCGTCATCTTGTTCATTTTGTTCTCCAATGCTCGGGATGCCGGTCTGGTACTGTTGAATGTACCTTTTGCAGCTGCAGGAGGTATTGTGGCATTGTGGGCTACTGGGTTTAACTTTTCGATTTCGGCCGGTATCGGTTTCATCGCCTTGTTCGGTATCTGTATCCAGAACGGCGTGATTATGATTTCGGATATCAAGCATAACCTGAAAGAACGGTTGGCATTATCGTGTGCCGTGAAAGAAAGTGTGCGTTCCCGTGTCCGTCCGGTGGTCATGACGGCTGCGATGGCCGCCATCGGTCTGATGCCGGCAGCCGTAAGCCATGGCATCGGTTCGGAGTCGCAACGCCCGTTGGCCATAGTCATCATTGGAGGTCTGGTGGGAGCTACTTTCTTTGCCCTGTTCGTATTTCCTTTGATTGTAGAGTTTGTCTATGGTAAAATGTTGTATGATAAGAACGGAAATCTGAAGCAAAGGAGTTTGTGACATGCAAAATCCGTATATTTGCAGATGAAATCCCATGGATGCGAAGATTATGGCAAAAATACTATTGGCGGAAGACGAACAGAACATCGCTTCGTTCATCAGGCGGGGCTTGCAGGAGTTCGGGCATGAAGTACAAGTGGCACACGACGGAGGCACGGCATGGGCTATGTTACAGGAAGGAGTTTTCGATTTGCTTGTGTTGGATGTCATTATGCCGAAGATGGACGGGCTTGAGGTTTGTCGGCAGTTCCGTTTGAAGGAAGGATACCATACACCGGTCATCATGCTGACGGCGTTGGGCACGACCGAGGATATCGTAAAGGGGTTGGATGCCGGGGCGGACGACTATCTGGTGAAACCGTTCAGTTTCCAAGAACTGGAAGCACGTATCAAGGCTTTGTTGAGGCGGGGAAAAGAACGTCCGGACAGGCAACTTTGGTGCCACGACCTCGTGTTGGATTGCGACACCCGTCGTGCACGGCGCGGGGATACGGTGATAGAACTGACTGTCAAGGAATACCGCCTGTTGGAATACTTCATGACCCATCAAGGGGTGGCGCTTTCTCGCCTGACACTCTTGAAAGACGTGTGGGACAAGAATTTCGATACGAATACCAATGTGGTGGACGTTTATGTGAACTATCTCCGGAACAAGATAGACCGTGAATTTGAGGTCAAGCTTATCCGCACGATTGTCGGAATGGGATATATCATGGGGGTACAGTAAAGCCAGGAAGGAAGAAGGATGAAGATCGGGTCGAAGATAGCTTTGTTTTATACCGTAATAACCGTCGGTGCCATTGCGCTGATTGTATTGGTGTTCTATTTCTTTACATTGAGATATATAAATAAGGTGTATGATTCGTATCTTTCGGAAAAGGCTTATCTGACGGCTCAAAAGTATTGGGAAAAGGATGAGGTGGACGAATCCCGTTACCGGGAAATACAGCAGAAGTATGACGAACTCTTGCCCCAGGCTTATAAAATCTTGCTGAATGCCGACAGTGTGACGGCCGTGGCAGACACCTTGGCGAAGTACCTCGACCGCCACCAACAGGCCCGGCTTTTCAAAAATGAACCGGTTACGTTCGTTTATGGGCATTTGCGGGGCGCGGCTCTTTATTATCCGGACAATGAAGGAAACTTTGTCGTTCTGGTGATGGCTTCCAACCATTATGGGCAGGACATACAGAAACATATATTGATGTTGGCGTTTCTCTTGTTGGCGGTGAGTTGCGGCTTGGTCTTCCTCATCGGGAAGCTGTATGCCAACCGGATTCTCCTTCCTTTGCAGCATTTACTGAAGGATTTGAAGCGCATACGTATCAACAATCTGGATGTCCGGTTAGAGACCTTCGGGAATAAAGATGAATGGGATGAACTCATTCGTGCGTTGAATGAGATGTTGGATCACCTGGACGCGGCTTTTCAGGCCGAGAAGGCTTTTATCAGCAATGCTTCGCATGAATTGAACAATCCGTTGACGGCAATTCAGGGCGAATGTGAAATCTGTTTGCTGAAACGACGTTCGACTAAGGAATACGAAGAGGCTTTGCAGCGCATCGCGGATGAAAGCCGACGTATCAGTATGCTGATAAAACATTTGCTGTTTCTTTCGCGGCATGACGAGGATATTCTGTGCCGGGGGGCAGAGAGGGTTGAATTGGCTGTTTTGTTGCAGGACTTGTGCCGGCAGTATGGACGGGTTCGGTTTGATGTTACGGGAATAGGTGCAGGGAGCGAACTGCGGGCCGATTCTCATCTCCTTCGAGTGGCTTTCCGGAACATTATAGATAATGCTTGCAAATATTCCCAGGAGGATGTGGAGGTCCGGATGGCACGTATGGAGGACGAGGTGAAGGTGGAAGTTCTGGACCATGGTATCGGTATACCGGAAGATGACATCAGATATATTTTTAATTCGTTTTATCGTGCCGGTAATGTTCGTGAATACCATGGACAGGGCATCGGACTGAGCTTGTCGATGCGGATTCTGAAGGTATACGGTGGCCGGATTTCCGTTGATTCGTGCCAAGGACAGTATACGAAGGTGACGGTAATTTTTAAGGTTTCGACAAAAACGAAGTAGGCCTCGTATCCGGAGGGGCCGTCACTGTTTTCTTGAATGTTTCTTCCAAAAACGCAAAAAAGGCCTGTTTTTTGCAGTTTTTTCCCGATAATGTTTCATTTTAAAAAGTATAGATTACATAACCGAAAATGAATCTCGGGTAAAATTTGTTACTTTGCAGCGTGGTGAAGTGATGAAAAACTGTTTTGTAATATAATAAAGGAACATTATGGATAAAATTTTAGGGAAAGTGCCGATAGGCGAGAAGATTGGTTATTCGTTGGGAGATGCCGCAGCCAATCTTGTTTTTCAGATGATGATGATTTATCAGTTGAAGTTCTACACCGACGTGTTCGGACTTGAAGGGGCGATAGCTGGTACCGTGCTTCTGATTGCGCGGATAGTGGATGCCTTTGTCGATCCGGCTGCCGGCATCTTGTCGGACAAGACACAAACGAAGTGGGGGAAGTTCCGGCCTTGGGTCATTTGGACCGCTCTCCCGTTCATGGTCTTTTATGTGTTGGCTTTCTACAATCCGGGGATTGAAAATAAGACCTTGGTCGCCGTGTATGCCGGTATTTCGTATGTGTTGCTCATGTCTCTCTATTCTTTTAATAATACGCCTTATAGTTCGTTGGGTGGTGTGATGACGGGGGATATGAAGGAGCGTACGAGCATTACTTCTATTCGTTTCGTAGCTGCCACCGTAGCCCAGTTTGTGGTGCAAGGGCTTACGCTTCCTTTGGTACATAAATTCGGTCGTGGCTCGGGGGTGGACGATGCACAAGGATGGCTTTCTACCATTACGATTTTTGCGGTGGTGGGATTTATCTTTCTGGTCGTGGCCGGTTTTTCGGCTAAGGAACGTATTGCTCCACCTGCATCCCAGAAAATGGATGTCAAGAATGACATTAAGGGATTGTTTGCCGATGTGTCATGGCGCTCCATGTTTATTCTGACGTTGTTCGTGTTCATCACTTTGGCCATGTGGGGATCTGCCATGTGCTATTATTTCCAACATTATGTTGACCCGCAGGCGTTGGGGGCTTTTCTTGACAGGCTTGGATTGGTGAAAGAAGAAGGTGCCGCGTTGGGAGCAGGGATGCAGATTTTGGATTCTTTCAGCTTGTTGGCTACTCGGGGGGCAGACGGTAGCATTCCCTCAGCAGAGTCTTATTCCATCGGGCTTTCCGTATTCAATATGGCCGGTGCACTCGTGCAGTTGATAGGAGTGATTACGCTTTCCGAGTTCCTGGCGAACCGTTACGGCAAGAAGTCTACGTTTATTGTATGTTTAGGACTGACGGCCTTGTTTACGGCGGCTTTCATGCTTCCGGACAAGGATGATGTGGGGCTGATTTTTACCTTGGGTATTTTAAAGAGTTTGGCGTATGCGCCTACGGTACCATTGCTTTGGGCCATGATTGCCGATGTGGCCGACCACATGGAATATGTGAGCCATCGAAGGGCCACAGGGCTTTGTTTTTCCGGGGTGGTGTTCGCATTAAAAGCCGGGTTGGGCGTGGGAGGAGCCGTGGCCGGTTTGATCCTCTCTGTATTTGGTTATGTAAACGATGCTGCTGCCTCCCAATCGGCAGACTCGTTGTTCGGTATCCGGATGGCCTCAAGTATAGTGCCCGGTTTGTGTTTCGGTGTGGGAGTGGTGGCTCTTTTCTTCTACCCTATATCCAAGACGCTGAACGAAAAGATGCAGGCTGAATTGGCACGGAGAAGGACGAATGATGGTAAATGACGTTTTATTAATTTTTTAAATAGGTCTATTATGAAACGAAGTGTTTTTTTACTGGCAGCGGTAATGGCGACCATTGGGGTTTTTAGTCAGAAAGCTACTACCATGCGAGAAGCTTTTGCAGACAAGTTTCTTATCGGAACAGCCTTGAATACGCGGCAGGTGGTGAGCCGTGATAAGGCTTTGCAGGCTTTGATTAAGGATAATTTCAGTGCCGTGGTGGCAGAAAACTGCATGAAAGCCGAAGTGCTGCAGCCGCAAGAAGGTGTCTTTAACTTTAAGGACGGGGATCGTTTGTGCGATTTGGCGGAAAAAAATGGGCAGGTGATTACTGGCCACTGCTTGATATGGCATTCTCAAGCCCCCCGGTGGTTTTTCAAGGACAAAGACGGTAAGACTGTGAGTCGTGAGGTTCTTGTACAGCGGATGAAAGACCATATATATAAGGTAGTGAGGCATTACAAAGGACGTGTCAAAGGTTGGGATGTGGTCAACGAGGCCGTTGAAGGCAACGGTGAACTACGTAAGTCGCCTTTCTACAAGATTATCGGGCCGGACTTTATCCGTTTGGCTTTCCAGTTTGCCCATGAGGCAGATCCTGATGTGGAGCTTTATTACAATGATTATGGGATGGATTCACCTCGTAAACGAGAGGCTGTGGTACGTATGGTCAAAGACTTGAAAACTCATGGTTGCCGTATAGATGCAGTGGGGATGCAGTCACATGTGGCATTTAACACCTCTCTTGGTGAATATGAAAAAAGCATGGAGGCTTTTATCAATGCCGGGGTCAAGGTCTTGGTGACAGAATTGGACCTTAGTGTATTGCCTTGGCCGAAAGGGAACTATGGTGCCGCTATTGAGACAAATTTTGATTATAAGAGAGAAATGGATCCTTATACTGATGGGTTGCCTGCGGAGAAAGCGAAAGAATTGGATGATTTTTATATAAAGCTTTTCGATATATATTTACGCCACAGCAAGGACATCGGAAGAGTAACGTTCTGGGGAGTGACTGACGGGGATTCTTGGAAGAATAATTTTCCAGTGCATGGCCGTACGGATTATCCTTTGGCTTTCGGTCGTGACATGAAGCCCAAACCCTTTGTGCGTACCATTATTGAGATGGCACAGTCGGGGAAGTATGATTGATGAGGTGATTTTAGGAACAAGTAGATTGTATATAATATAATAAGGTGTAACCATTCATTAAATATTTGTATCATGAAGAAAAGATATTTGATACCGGGCGATTATATGGCAGACCCGTCGGTACATGTGTTTGAAGGCAAAGTGTATATTTACCCCTCCCACGATTGGGAAAGTGGCATACCCGAGGACGATTGGGGGGCGCATTTCGACATGCGCGACTATCATGTATTCTCGTTGGAAGATGTGATGGAAGGAGATGTGACAGACTATGGTATGGTTCTTGACAAGACGGACGTACCTTGGGTGAAGCGTCAAATGTGGGATTGCGACTGTTGCGAAAAGGATGGGAAGTATTATCTTTATTTCCCTGCCAAAGACCATACGGATATCTTCCGTTTGGGCGTGGCTGTCAGCGACACGCCTTACGGGCCCTTTGTACCGGAGCCGGATCCCATCAGGGGAAGTTATTCCATAGATCCGGCCGTATTCAAGGATGATGACGGTCAGGTGTATGTTTATTTTGGGGGACTGATGGGCGGTCAGCTTCAGCGTTATAAGGATAATAGTGCTTTGGAATGTGCGGAGTTTCCGGCTGATGGTGAACCGGCCATACCTTCCCGTGTGGCACGTCTGGCGGAAGACATGAAACAGTTTGCCGAAGAGCCGCGTCCCGTGGTCATTTTGGATGAGGACGGAAAACCTCTGAAAGCAGGCGACCATGACCGCCGTTTCTTCGAAGCTTCATGGATGCATAAATACAACGGGAAGTACTATTTCTCTTATTCCACAGGAGATACGCATCTTTTGTGTTATGCCATCGGTGATAACCCATACGGTCCGTTTGTTTACCAGGGGGTAATTCTTACTCCGGTTGTAGGATGGACTACCCATCACTGTATCGTGGAGTACAAAGGAAAGTGGTATTTGTTCCATCATGATTCGATGCCGTCGGGAGGGCGTACGTGGTTGCGTAGCCTGAAAGTCTGTGAATTGCGTTATGACGCAGATGGAAAAATCGAGATGATAGAAGGAATGGATGATTAACGGTTTGGGCAGGATGAAAAACTGGTTGTGGATTATAGGCTTGTTTTTCGTGCTTTCGCTCCATGCAGAGGATGGCCATCGGCTATGGCTCCGCATGGAGCGAAATGCGCTACCGGCTGATGTCAGTCTGTCGGAAAGTACGGAACGGACGGCAACTTTGGATATTGCGTCTCGTGAATTGAAAGACTTTTGGAAAGGGGAGGGGCGTGTGCTTCTTCGTGTCTCTAAGGATGGGGTTATGAGGGATGGTTTTACGATTTGCAGGAAAGGTCTGGACGTGGAGCTTTCTTCGGCATCCGACAACGGCGTGCTTTATGCCGCCTATGATTTGTTGCGTAGACAGCAGGCCGGAGATTTACTGTCGGATGGTGTGGCTGTGACAGAAAGACCTTCTTACGACATTCGCATCCTGAACCATTGGGACAATCCCGATGGGACGGTAGAGAGAGGTTACGCAGGACGTTCGATATGGAAGTGGGACGAGCTGCCCGAAACGGTTTCCCCATTGTACGAGGAATATGCTCGTGCCAATGCTTCTGTCGGCATTAACGCCGTGGTGCTCAATAATGTGAACGCCAAACCTCAGATGCTTTCCACCGGAATGCTTCGTAAAGTAGCGGTTATTGCCGAAGTGCTGCGCCCGTATGGCATAAGGACTTATTTGTCGGTGAACTTTGCTTCCCCGAAAGCCCTTGGGGAACTGTCTACGGCCGACCCGTTGGACGAGGATGTACAACGGTGGTGGGAGAAGAAGGCTAAAGAAATCTACCGTCTGATTCCCGATTTCGGCGGTTTTTTGGTCAAGGCGAACAGTGAAGGGGAACCCGGCCCACAAGATTACGGGCGGACGCATGCCGATGGGGCCAATATGTTGGCCGACGTGCTCGCTCCCTATGGGGGATTGGTGATGTGGCGGGCATTTGTCTATCAGGCGGAAAGTTCCGACCGGGCATGCCAGGCATACGAGGAGTTTATGCCTTTCGATGGGCAATTCCGTGATAACGTGATTGTACAGGTGAAAAACGGGCCGATAGACTTTCAACCCCGTGAACCTTTCAGCCCCTTGTTCGGTGCCATGCAACACACACAGGTTATGCCGGAGTTTCAAATAACCCAGGAGTATTTGGGGCAGTCCATTCATACGGTATTTTTGGCAACGATGTGGAAAGATTGTTTGGATGCCGAAACTTATCGGGTTGGGGGAGGAACTGTAGCAGATGTCACACAGCATCGGGGCGGCATTCATTCCCGGTCGGCCGTGGCGGGAGTGGCCAACATCGGGGATGTGGTCAATTGGACCGGAAACGACATGGCACAGGCTAATTGGTATGCTTTCGGTCGTTTGTGTTGGAATACCGAACTGTCGGCGGAACAGATTGCCGAAGAGTTTCTGAAGCAGACTTTCTCAACTGATGAACATTTCATCGAACCGGTGCGCCAGTTGCTTTTACGTTCATGGGATACGGCGGTTAGCTATATGATGCCGTTGGGGTTGCACCATATATTTGCTTTCGGGCATCATTACGGACCTGAGCCATGGTGTGCTCCTCCTGATACACGCCCGGATTGGTTGCCGAAGTATTACCACCGGGCCGATACGGTAGGAGTTGGTTTCGATCGCACGGTACGGGGGTCGAAGGCCGTTTTGCAATACCATGAACCGTTGGCTACGCTTTACGGAGATTTGGAAACATGTCCGGAAGAATATCTTTTATGGTTTCATCACGTGCCTTGGGAGTATGTGATGCGGAACGGTTTGACTTTGTGGGATAACCTCTGTTACATTTATAACAGCGGAGTCGAAGATGCCCGGGAGTTTGTGGATTTGTGGCAGAAAGTTCAACCGTATGTCGACACGGAGCGTTACGAAGCCATACAGATGCGATTCGAGCGGCAAGCACTTGATGCGGAATGGTGGCGGGATGCTTGCCTGCTTTATTTCCAACAGTATTCCCGTCGGTCGATTCCGGCCGATTGTCCTCCTCCGGTACATGATTTGGAGGAATTGATGGAATTCAGGTTACATTTGGACAATTATACGGCAGCTGATATGGATAAATTACCATAATTCATAGGAAATGTTACAAAGAACATAGAGAATGTAACATGAGGGCATTAATGCTTTTTTGAGTTACAAAAGCGGGAAAGACCTATCCAACGGGCTTTTTCGCTTTTTTTGTAGGTATGTAACAAAATAAAAGGAATATGATACATGAGCGAAAATGACTTTCAGTTTTATGCTGTAATTTAGCACCCGATAACGAGAGTTTCGATTTATTTTTAAATGAAGTAATAACACTAATAAAATAATCTAATATGAGTGCAAGGAAAAACAGAAGAAGATTCGCTCCTTTTTGGGCTGGCTTGGCATGCTGTGCCTTGGGTTGTGTCTACTCCTGCAATGATGGCTACGATTTGATAGATGAAGATCCGGCGTGGCTAGGCAGTAGTATTTACGACTATTTGAAGTCGAATGGGAATTACACCAATGTAGTGAGAATGATTGACGACCTTGGTTATACTGAGGTTCTTGCCCGTACGGGTAGCAAAACTCTCTTCGTGGCTGATGATGATGCCTACGCACGTTTCTATAATAGTGGAAAATGGGGCGTGAGAAGTTACGAGGAGTTATCCATGGCGCAAAAGAAGCAGTTGCTTTATGGCTCAATGATTAACAATGCTTGCCAGGTAGCTTATTTGTCCAGTTCCACAGGCCCGACAGAGGGAGACTGTATGCGCCGTTTGACTTCGGCATCGGCATACGACACTGTTCCCGTACTTCGGCCGATTGATATGCCGGATACAAAGTATTGGGCATATTACAAAAATTCAGGTAAGACTATCCCTTGTTTGGCAGATATGACCACGGCGCCTATGATCCATTTCATTGAGGCTTATTTGCAGAACCGTCGTATTTCCAATGACGATTGTAATTTCCTCTTTAATTACGCCACGGAGCGTAAGCCGGGTGATGCCAATGTGAATGGAGTGATGATGGTAGAGCAAAACATTCGTTGTTCTAATGGCTTTGTACATAAGATGGGAGATGTGATGACCCCGCTTCCTAATTTGGCTAATGTCATTGCGGGGATGCCACGCGCACAACAATTTTCAAAGATGTTGGATCGTTTTTCAGCACCTTATTATGATGAATCGTTGACGCAGGAGTATAACCGTTTGTATGGCACCAGTTATGATTCCGTTTTTCAGAAACGTTATTTTTCAGAGCGTTCACAAAAAGGACAACCTTTGAATTTGACACAGAAGGAAGAACCGGTGGAGGCGATGCTGAAATTCGACCCGGGTTGGAATGAATATTATTCCGAGTTGAATGCCAGTGTCTCTACGGATGTCCTTTTGCAACAAGACATGGCTGTCATGCTTGTGCCAACCGACGCCGCACTTACGGATTATTGGGAGAATGGTGCCGGAAAAGTATTGAAAGATAGGTATGGGACTTGGGAAAATGTGCCAGACAAGGTGCTTTCGAAGCTATTGAACGTAAACATGCTTAATTCTTTTTCCAATTCTGTTCCCAGTAAATTCAGCACAGTGTTGAATGATGCGAATGATGAACTGAAGATTAAAAAGGAAGATGTGGATAGCGTGTTCTTCGCTTGTAACGGGGCTGTTTATTTGACGAATAAAGTGTTTAGTCCGGTAGCCTATATATCCGTGTCGTTTCCGGCCTTAGTCAATGAAACTATGAATATCATCAATTGGGCTATTGAACAGTATGATTATGATGTATATCTGAATTCGCAAAATTCTACTTATAGCTTCTTCATTCCGACGAATCAAGGACTGCTGACTTATGTCGATCCATGTTCTTTTGGCAAGAATCAGACTCAGGTCTATGAGTTTCATTATGATGAGAAGGCCCAGACGGAAGCAGAGAAAGTACGGGCTTTTATCTTTAACTATGACGTGGAGTCTGGGATAAGGCTTGATTCGATAGGTGAAGCTTCGACGACTCAGATACGTGACCGTTTGACGGATATTTTGGAAACACATATTGTGGTTGGTAATGTGGAAAGCGGGGAAAAGTATTATAGAACAAAAGACGGAGGTACGATTTTTGTAGAAAATGCAGGAAAGCCTAATATGACCGTTGCCGGAGGATGGCAGGTGGAACATGGTGAAAAGTTGCCTGTTGCACAAATTTATAAGGAAGAAAACGGTAAGGCTTATATATTGGAGGGCTCGCTTATACAGACCGCCCAGAAATCTGTTCCCGATTTACTGAAAGAACATGATGAGTTTTCGAAATTTTACGAATTGTTGGAAGGTTCCTCTATCATGTCAAATGTTATTTCGACAGGAAGTGGTGCAGATGCACCGTCTTATGCTTGTCCAAGTCCGAGTATTACATTATTTAATACGTTCCATTATACGGTATATGTACCGACTAACGAGTCCATACAAGCTTTACACGATGAAGGAAAGTTGCCGACTTGGGATGAGGTGGAAGCTGAACAGGACGAGGATGAAAAAGAAAGGATGACGGAGCAAATAGAGAAATTCCTCAAATACCATATTCAGGACAACTCGTTATATATCGGACAGGGAAAGATTGCCGAAGCTGACTATGAAACCTCAGCTTATGAAATCAATGGGGCGGATAACACCATTTCTTATTGTCGTTTGACAGTGGAGGGTGATGACAGTCATCTGACAGTAAAGGATGCGGCAGGGAACAAGCGCAACGTGTTGAAAAATGGCGGCCTTTACAACTTGATGGCACGTGAATACCAGTATAATACTGCAGACGTGGCCTCAGCTTCGGAGATTTATACGACTTCTTACGCTGTGGTGCATCAAATAGATGGACCGTTAATGTGGGAAAAGGATGCTGAAACGGGGAATATGGAATAAAATGTCAAACCAAATAATACTATAAATGAATGAAAACCCTATATCGACATATTATGTTAGGTGCGTTTGTCGCTTTGCCTTTGATGGGTTTTGCGCAAGCACCCGGGACGATGATTAGTGGTACCGTCTCTGACGATATTGAACCATTGATGATGGTGAATGTGGTCGAAGTAGACGAGGCAAACCGTATCGTGGCTCATGGTGTAACGGACATCAATGGAAACTTTTCTTTCCGCATTGTGGATCCGAAGCACCGTCTGAAGATTTCGTACGTAGGCTATGCCACACAACTTATCCCTATTAAAGGGACACGTTACAATATAAAGTTGAAGAGCAACCTGCAATTAAAAGAAGTGGTTGTGAAACAGAAACGTGTAATACAATCCAGTGGTTTGGCCATACCGGAACGTGAAGTGTCGGTGGCTCATCAAACTATTGATGCTAAAGAATTTGAAGGATTGAGCCTGACGAGCATCGACGAGGCTTTGCAAGGTCGTGTGGCTGGTTTGGATATCGTGTTCAATTCCGGTGACTTGGGGGCCGGTACGACCATGCGTTTGCGTGGAGTCAGTTCTATCAACGGTAATACCCAACCTTTGGTGGTAGTAGATGGTAATGTGTTTGAAAGCGATTACTTGTCCGGTTTTGATTTCGCTTCGGCCACTGAGGAACAGTATTCTGAGCTGTTGAATGTCAATCCGGATGACATCGCCAGTATTACGGTGTTGAAAGATGCCGCAGGTACGGCCATTTATGGTTCGCAGGGAGCAAATGGTGTGATTGAAATTAAGACAAAGCGTGGGGTCAGGGGGAAGACGAAAGTGACTTATTCCTATGCGGCTACGATGACTTACCAACCCAAAGGCATGCGCATGCTGAATGGTGACCAATACACCATGTTGATGAAAGAAGCATATTATAATCCGGAATTAAGTGATGCCGCGTCCGACATTCCGGAGTTTAATTACGATCCGTCGTTTGCAGAGTATGAACATTACAACAACAATACGGACTGGGTGGATGCGGTGACCAAGGTGGGTTGGTTGCAAAAGCATTATGTGACGCTTTCCGGTGGAGGAGAGAAGGCTGCGTTCCGTATCTCTGCCGGTTACGACCACCAGACCGGTACGGTCATTGCCCAGGAGCTTGACCGTTTCACGACTCGTGTGGCCTTGGATTATTTTGTGAGCGACCGCATCAAGATTGTGACGAACTTTAACCTGACGTATCAGGATAACCAGAAAAACTATAGTGATTTGTTGAATATTGCTTACCGCAAAATGCCGAACATGTCTATTTACGAGCAGGATGCTTATGGTAACAATACCCCAAATTACTACCACATGTTGCCGACAGCTTCTTCCACGTTCCGTCAGAATGGCGACCAATACAGTTTGGTGAATCCCGTGGCTTTGGCATACGAGGCCACGAATGAAGAGACATTGTATAGGATGCAGCCCGAGTTCCAATTGCACTATAACCTTTTGGGGTTGGATGATTCCAAAATGCAATTAAAGTACGAAGGCAAAGTGCTGTTCAATATAGAGAATAGGTATACCGACAAGTTCTATCCTTCCAGTTTGGTAACGGCCGGGTGGACGGACAAGAATAACAACAAGGCTTCATCGGAAGCGCATAAGGGAAGGGCTATCACGACGACACATCGTTTGACGTTTATTCCGCACATTATGAATGCCGACCATTCTTTCATGGCGATGGCGCAGTTCCAGTTGATAGACGGTGATTCCAAACAGCAGTCTAATTCTGTGTATAACCTTCCAACAGGGAGCATACAGTCTCCTACGGCCGATGGCTTGATTTCTGGAATGTCTACTGGGGCAGGCCAATGGAGGAGCATTTACATGACATTCTCAGCTCATTATGCCTTTAAGAGCCGTTATATTGCGGATTTCTCTGTCCGTCGTGACGGTACGACCAAGTTTGGTGACAACAAGCGTTGGGGTACTTTCCCTGCCTTGTCGTTCCGTTGGAATGTAGTGGACGAACCATGGATGAAAGGGACACAAAAATGGTTGTCCATGCTTTCTGTCCGTCCGGGTTGGGGGCGTGTAGGAAGCCAACCGGGGGCTGAATATCTCTTTTTCTCGAAGTATACGGCGACGGATTCCTATAACGGGGCCAATTCCATATATCCGAGCAATATCCGGTTGAGTAATTTGCAATGGGAAGAGAAGGAAACATGGAACGTGGGTTTCGACCTAGGACTGTTCGATAATAGGGTTACGGCTGATTTCAATATCTATACCCAAATGACATCCAAACTTTTGATGACTAATGTGAACATTCCTTCTTCTTCCGGTTTCCCGTCTCTTTCTTGGACCAATGTCGGGAAAATGCGCAATAACGGTTGGGAATTCAATATCAATGGTACGGACGTGGTCAAAGTCGGTAAGTTCAGGTTGGGTTTCAATGTGACGTTTGCCAATAACAAAAATGAAATCGTGGAAATGGAACCCACGGCATTGGCTAACCTTAATAAGGACTTCGACAATAATAATGGCTCATACCTGACCCGTGTCCAACTTAATAACCCGTTCGGTGCCATATATGGTTTCCGTTATAAGGGCGTATACCAATATTCCGATTATTCGGAGGTTGAGGTGCCGGGTGTGAGTGGACCGAATGCTCCTGTGGCTCGTGACGAGAACGGTAATGTGATTCGCGATAAGGCCGGGTTCACCATTCCGATGGTATTCGGGTATGACAAGACAACGAATACTGAACTGTATGAGTTCCAAGGTGGAGATGCCATTTACGAGGATATTAACCATGATGGGAATATCAATGAGTTGGATATCGTTTACTTGGGTTCTTCTTTGCCTAAGATTACCGGTGGTTGGGGACTGAAGCTTTCTTATGGCCGTTGGTCGCTCAATGCGCAGTTTAATTTCCGTGCGGGGAACAAAGTTGTAAATCGTGCCAGGATGGATGCAGAGTCCATGCATAATAACAATAATCAGGCCGCCTCAGTCAATTGGCGTTGGCGTACGGAGGGACAGTTGGCGGAGATTCCCCGTGCCTTGTATAACAAGGGCTTCAATTATTTGGGAAGCGACCGTTTTGTGGAGGATGCGTCTTTCATGCGTCTCAACTATCTTTCTTTGGGTTACTCTCTTGACCCCAAGTTGTTGAGGAGAATAGGTGTGACTTCGTTGAGCATCAATTTGAATGCCAGCAATCTGTTTTGTCTGACCAATTACTCCGGTGCGGATCCCGAGATCGGGTATGGCGGTATGGGTGTGGCCACGGATGGAGCCAAGACACCGCGTTCGCGGCAGTTCACGGCACGTGTGCAGATAGGTTTCTAATATTTAAAATGTTTACGTTATGAAATTCTATATAAACAAACAATTTACAAAGTTGTTCTCTGCGGCTTTATTGGCCTCTTCGCTGACGGCTTGCGATGATTTCCTGAGCATTGTTCCTCTTAATGAAGTGGTGTTGGAGAACTATTGGACGGAAGAAGCCGATGTGACCAGTGTGGTGAATTCTTGTTATGCGCAGTTGGAGTCGGGTGATTGTCTGAAACGGATGTTGGTATGGGGCGAGTTGCGTTCCGACAATTTGACCACGGGGGCAGGTGCTCCTCAAGACATCCTTCGTATAGCTGAAGAAAATTTGTTGGAAACGAATGGTTATGCAAAGTGGGAATCGTTTTACCAGTGCATTAACCGTTGTAATACGGTAATCCATTATGCTCCACAGGTGCAAGAAAAGGATCCGAATTACACGGAAGCTGAGATGAAGGCTAATATTGCGGAAGTTACGGCCATACGCAGCTTGTGTTATTTTTATTTGATTCGTACGTTCCGTAATGTCCCGTTGGTGACCGAACCATCTATTGACGATTCGAAGAACTACCGGATTCCGGCTTCCAGTTTCGATGAAGTGTTGGCCCATATCATTGCTGACCTGGAAGCCGTGAAGAATGATGCGATACGGATTTATGGTGAATATAGTGATGATAACATAAACCGTATCACCCGTTATGCCATATATGCCATGTTGGCGGATATGTATTTGTGGCAGGGGGATTACCAACGTTGCATAGACTATTGTGATTTGATTATTGATTACAAGAAAGGTCAGTATGATGATTTGCTTCAGGAGTATTCTTCTTTTGTAAGTAATGTTGAGCTTTATGGTGACTTCCCTTTAATTTCAGAGGCTCCTAATGGTTCCTCTTATGCAGGTACGTCATTCTCGGAAATTTTTGGGAAGGGGAATTCCTTTGAAAGTATTTTCGAATTGATTTTTGTTGATAAGGAAACACGCGAGAATCTTTTGACGAAAGATTTGTTTGGAGCATACAATAGTTCTAACGTGGGGCAACTTGCAGCGTGCCCGTATTTGAATGCCCAAGTGGCGGAAGGTACAAACTCCTATTTTAAGCGGACGGACTGCCGGGCTTTTGAGAACATGTCCGGAGAATCCACGGTGAGCATTCGCAAATATGTGGTCGAAGGGGCTGAATTCCGTACGAATACGACGACCGGAACGGCACCTACGGTGACTGAATATATCCGTACGGCTAATGTGGCAAACTGGATTGTGTATAGGCTTACGGACGTGATGCTGATGAAGGCGGAAGCAGAAGTCCAGCTTGCAGGCAATGTGGCAGATGGTTCCACGTTGACACCGGAACAGGAAGCGCGTTACCGGTCAGCATTTTCCTGTGTGTCTGCCGTATGGAAGCGGGCCAATAATAAGCGTGTTGCGACTACGGACACGTTGGTTTTTGAGGATTATGGCACGTCGCGCTTGGGCATGGAGAATCTTGTGTTGGAGGAGCGTCAGCGTGAATTGATGTTCGAAGGCAAGCGGTGGTTTGATTTGGTGCGCCTTTGCCGCCGTGAAGGTTCCAACACCCGCATGTTGGATAAGGTTATGCAGAAGTTCAGCGAGAACACGGCTGCGCTCCGTATCCGTCTTTCCGCAGAAGATGCCCTTTATTACCCGTACCATGAAAATGAATTGAAGGCCAATCCTTATTTGGTACAGAATCCGGCTTATAAGAATGATAATATAAACACAACTGAATAAGAATTATGAAAAAGATAGATAAAATATTGATACGGTTCGTGTTGGCATTTTGCGCCATTCCGGCTTTTACGGTTTCTTGTTCCGATGAACCTTTGCCAGAGAACTATTATACGTTTACGGGAGAGATGGTGACTGACTATCTTCAGAACCGTTCCGGTGAATTCAGCGACTTCATAGCCATTCTCCAACGTTCTGGTATGTATGGCATGATGGCAGCCTACGGGAGCTATACTTGTTTGGCTCCGAATAATAAGGCCGTGGAGCGATATCTTCATGAATTGGGTATTCAAAGTGTGGACCAACTTACAAAGGAACAATGTGATACCTTGTCATGGAACCATATTATCAACCAAGCCTATTTCACTACGGACTTGATAGACGGGAATATTCCGACGGCAAACATGAATGAACGCTATCTGACGTTTTCTTGTGATTCGGATGCCTTGAACAACAATAATGTGATTTATTACATCAACAAGAGTGCGCGTTTGGTTGTACGGGACGATTCTGTGGAAAATGGTGTGGTGCATACGCTTGACCGCGTAATCGTGCCGCAGTCGTTTCTGTTGCCGGATTTGTTGGCGGAAGATTCCACTATCTCCATTTTCAATGAAGCACTTGTGTTGACGGGGTTGTGTGATTCGTTGAAGCAGTATATCGACCCTACTTATTTCTGTAGTGAAGATTCTGTGAACCAGGATATAATCATCCATACCGGAGGTTCGCAATATGCTATGCGTTATGTCGGTACGCGGATGAAGCGTTATACGGCATTCGTGGAGACTGACGAAGTCTATGCAGCCAACGGAATACACGATTTGGATGATTTGAAAGCACATGCCAAGCAGGTGTATGACCAAATGTTTCCTAAAGATGCAGGATTGTATGACGACGATTGGACGAACCGTAAGAATCCCTTGAACCGCTTCATTTCTTACCATTTGTTGCCATATTACGGGGCTTATAACGATTGGACCGTGTCGGGTGACATCAAAAATATATGCGCCAAGACGGATTTGATTGATTGCACAGACTGGTATGCCACGATGTTGAAAGGTACTATCATGAAGATGAGCACACCGTCCGACGGGCTTTTTATCAACCGTAAGGGAGTAGGGCCACGTTATACGGTTCGGGGTACGAAGGTGTTTTCTCCTTCTGAGATAGGGGAGGTGGACCAACAGGCTTTGAATGGTATCTACCATTATATCGATCAGGTTTTGGATTATAATTTGGAGACACGCGACGTGGTTTTCAATGACCGAATCCGTGTTATGGCAGCCACGCTTTCTCCCGAGTTTATGAATTGCGGGGCGCGTGGAAATACGGAACGTGCCACAGGATTTAAGATGGTCGAAGGTTGGGATTTCCATGGCAAGACCCCGACCATGACTTTACGTAAGCGTGACGTATGGATGGTGACTTATGCGGATTGTATCGACATGGTGGGGCAATTCGACGTGACGTTCAAGTTGCTTCCGGTACCCAAAGAGGGAACTTATGAGGTGCGTTTTGCCTATGGTTGGGGTGATATGCGTGGAAAGGTACAGGTATATTTTGGTACGGATCCGGATGGCTTGTTACCAATGGGATTGCCCATCGACTTTACACTTTGGCCTATCGATCCCTTGATTGGATGGGTGGCAGACACTCCGGGCGACGAGGAAGGTAATCGTGCCATCGACAAGGCTATGCGCAACCGTGGTTACATGAAAGATATGGATTCTTGGGCGCAAGGCGGAGCCAACATCCTGAGGGCACAGCCGATGAAATTACGTAAGATTTTGACTACGGAGAATATGAGTCCGGAAAAGGATTACTACATACGGATTAAATTGGTAGTGGATAACCCGCAGGCCGAGTTGCCTATCAATTATTTCGAGATTGTGCCGAAGAGCATCTATGCCGGGGTGGAAGCCGAGGACACCCATTAATGTGAGGTGATATAGGGTAAATATAAAAAACAGGTATATGAAAACAAATAATAAAATACAGAACTTTGCGGTAGCGGCAATGGCCTTGGCGGCTGTGGCGTGTACCGATACGTGGGACGAGCATTATGGTAATGAAAGCCGCCCTGTGTCCGACAAGTCCCTTCTTCAAGTGATGGAAGAACAGGGGGATTTGGGTGATTTTCTCAAGGTGCTTCGCGCCACGCATGTGTTTAGCAATAATAAGCCGACAAAAGTGACGTACGCAGATTTGTTGGCCAGCGACCAGACTTTTACTGTTTGGGCTCCCAAAGACGGGCAATTTAATGTGGACTCTTTGTTGGCGGAATGCCAGACTGTGTCGGGCGATTCCATGTGCGGGCAGCACTTTGTGCAGAATCATATTGCGCATTTCATAACTAACAGCACGGACGAAAAGCAGGTCCTTATGCTCAATAACAAATACCTTGATGCAGTTCCGGGTTCTTTCCAAGGTGTGTCGTATGCTTCGGGGAGAGTTAATGGAGCAGCGAAGAACGGAGTCTTGCACGTGCTTTCAGGTGGAGTCCCCTACTTATATAATATATATGAGGCTTTGACCACTTTGTCGGGATATGTCGGTGTTGGTTCTTTCTTCAAAGGTTATGAGAAATTGGAGTTGGATGAAAATGCCAGTATACAAAGCGGTATTATAGATGGTAACATCGTCTATTCCGATTCTGTGATGAATATTACTAACATATTGTTTGGCTGGTTTGACCGCATAAACGAGGAAGACAGTAGTTTTATTATGTTGGTACCCGAAAATCGGGTGTGGGATAAGGTTTACAACGAGGCACTGTCTTATTTCAATTACGGCAGCGTGAATCAGGCGGATTCTTTGCAGCGTTTGTATGCCCATCAGGCCGTTATCCGGGATTTGGTGTATAACCGCAAATATGGTTGCGCGCACATGGAAGATTCCGTATGTTCCATTGCATATAGCAAGTATGACGAGGAGCGGAGGCATGTCTACTATAATCCGTTGGCTTCCGGGGGTATCTTTTCTTCCGATTTCGTGCGTGACACGATGGCTTGCAGCAACGGGGCAATCTATAACTTGCATGAATGGCCGTTCAAGCCAGAAGACATATATTTCTATCCGGTGAAGACCGAAGCCGAGTATGAAAGCATGATGACGGACTACAAGGATTGCACCTATGCGTCACGTTTTTCTGCCGCAGACAGTATTTCCGATGGGTATCTGGTGATTTCTCCCCGTACGAATTCATCCAATTGGACTATGGAATTCCAGATTCCCTCTGTGCTGTCAGGAACGTATGACATTTGCGCGGTCGTGTTGCCTCGTACTGTATATAATGCCACCGACCGTAATTTCCGCCCATGTAAATTCAAGGCTTCCATTGGTTACGAGACGGTAGACGGCATAGAGCAAAGCTTCGATTTTGAGGACGAGGTGAAAAACGACCCATATCGGGTGGATACGGTGAAGATTGGTACGTTCACCATTCCCGTATGTAGTTACGGCCAGCCTAATGCCAAAGTGCATTTGACATTGGAATGCAGTATCAGCCGCATGGAGTCCGGACGGTATAACCGCGAGATGTATCTTGATTGTTTATATTTCAAACCCAATAGAGAAGAATAGTGCCATGAAACATATTTTATCAACATTTTGCCTGATGGCCGCCGTGGCAGCTCCGGTGGCGGCTCAAGAGGTGGATCAGGAATCTGCCCAGGCTACGGTACGGGATTCTGCAAAGATGGTAAAACCCATGTTGCCGGAAGTTCCGATGCGCGAAATTAAAGGACGTGTCTATGATAATGCCACTAAGCAGCCGGCAGCCGGTATCAGTGTCTCTGCTTTCAATGACGCACGTTATGCGGCTATGACCGACGAGAAGGGGGATTATGTAATCCAAGTTCCGGAATATGTTACTTCCTTGTGGATGCGCGGAGACGGTTACAACTCCCTTCAAGTACCGCTCGGCAAAGGGAATGGTTCGGTGGATGCCTATATTTTCAGCGATGCCTTCAATCCGGTCTATACGGCTTCAGGGGCAGCTACGAGTGAAAGGACGGTAGCTGTGGATTATAACACGAATGAAATCAGTATTGACGGTCAGATTCAGAACAAGTTGGGTGCCGATATACATACCATTACGCGTAGTGGTGTGCCGGGCATGGGCGTGGCCATGTTCATGAACGGCCTGAACTCGCTCAATACGAACGCGCAGCCGTTGGTTGTCATTGACGGGGTCATCACTGATATGAGGCTTTCGGCTCCTTCCGTCCATGACGGTTTCTTCAACAACCTCCTTGCGAATATCATGGTGGAGGATATTGAGAAAATCAGTGTTTTGAAGAACGGGACGGCTATTTATGGTGCGAAAGGTGCGAATGGGGTGATTCTCATCGAAACTAAGCGTAATAAGAGCATGGCCACGAAAATCGATGTTTCTATCGGTGGAAGCTATGAATTATTGCCCAAGTCGATGGATATGATGGATGGGGAACAGTATCGTATCTACGCTTCCGAACTGATTGGAACGACGGGTACGACCAATAACAGTTTCAAGTTTTTGCAGACGAATCCGAATTACTACTACTATGATGTGTATCATAACAATACGGACTGGCAGAAACATGTGTACGAGGAAGCCTTCACCCAGAACTATAGCATCAACGTGCAGGGTGGGGATGACGTGGCCAACTATAATCTGTCGGTAGGGTATGCTGCGGCTGATGCCACGCTGAAGAACAATTCTTTTTCGCGTTTCAATCTGCGTCTGAACTCTGACATCGTGTTGGCGAAAAACCTCACAGTACGTTTCGATGCAGCTTATAGCGATGTGACGCGCGACATGCGTGATGACGGGGCACCGGCCACATTGGATGACGGCGTGATTTCTTCACCGGGGTTTCTGAGCCTGATCAAGTCGCCTTTCCTCAGTCCGTATGCGTTTGACACGAATGGGAACATTTCTTCTTATTTGGCCGATGCGGATGATTACCTTTTCGATGTGTTGAGGACCAAACCTTATTTGAATTCGTTGGCCAACCCTCTGTTCATTTTGGAAAACGGAGACGGTGACAACAAAAATTATTTCGGTAACCGTCTTATCACATTAGCCGTGACTCCGAAATGGAATATCAACCGCTATTGGAGCATTTCAGAGCATTTCGCATTCCAATTGGTGAATACGGACGAGAATGCCTATTTGCCGATGAACGGGGTGCCCGATTTTGACGTGAAAGGAGTGGGCGAGGCCTTGCAGAACCGTGCTTCTGCCTTGGCCGCACGTGAAACGGTCATCATGAGCGACTCTTACTTCGATTATGCCCGCCGTTTCAAGGCGCACTGGCTCGGTTTGCACGGAGGCTTGCGTTACCAACGTACGAGTTACCAGCTGAATTCCCAAGTGGGGTACAATAGCGGTAACGACAAGACCCCTAACATGTCGGATGGTTTGCTCTACAAATCTACGGACGGTACGGAAGAAGAAGTGGTGGACATGACTTATTACCTTTCGGCCGATTACAACTGGCGTGAGCGCTACTATGTTTCGGCAGCGCTCAGTATGGCAGGTAGCTCCAAGTTCGGAGTGGATGCTGCCGACGGGGTGAAGGTCGGCAATTATGCTTGGGGATTCTTCCCGTCAGTGCAGGCAGCGTGGGTGTTGACCAATGAGTCGTGGATGCCCCGTACTCGTGCCCTGAATTATTTGCGGCTGAATGTGGGTTTCGACCTTGTGGGTAACGACGACCTTGAAAGCCAGGCATCGCGTACGTATTTTGTGGGACAGAAGATGTGGAATACGTCGACAGGCTTGTCTATGGCCAACATCGGTAACACGCAATTGCAATGGGAGACTACGGCACGTTGGACGGCAGGTTTGGATTTGTCCCTTTTGGATAACCGTTTGGGCGTGAACTTCAATTATTTCTATGGTAAGACATCCAATTTGCTTAGCTTGAGCGCGTTGTCGTATGTCAGCGGTTTGAAGACCAATTGGAAGAACAGCGGTGAGATGAAGAACCAAGGTTTCGACGTGAGCCTGTCTGCCAGGGTCATCGATTTGAAAGACTGGAAGTGGAGTTTGGGAGCCAGTGCAGGACATTATAAGAACGAGCTGACTTCCTTGCCGAATGGTTCGTTTATTACGGAACTTTACGGAGGCAATGTGCTTTCACGGGTAGGTACGGCTGCCGGAGTGTTCTATGGGTACAAGACGGACGGAGTCTTTGCCACAACGGAAGAGGCTGATGCCGCAGCTTTGTATCAGGTCAACGCGACTGGGGCGAAGACCTACTTCCACGCAGGTGATATGAAGTTCGTCGATAAGGATGGCAACCACGAGATTAACGAAAAAGACATGCAGGTTATCGGTGACCCCAATCCCGACCTTTACGGGAATATTTTCACTAACGTGCGTTGGAAGAACCTTTCGTTGGACGTTGTCTTTAACTATTCTTTGGGTAATGACGTGTATAATTACCAACGCCGTTTATTGGAAGGCGGATCGCGTTTCCATAACCAGACTACCGCCATGTTGTCCCGTTGGACACATGAAGGCCAAAACACGGATATCCCCCGTACCTATTATTTGGACGCACCGGGCAACAGTCGTTTCTCCGACCGTTGGATTGAGGATGGTTCCTACCTTCGTCTGAAGAATGTCACCTTGAGTTATTACTTTCCCATCCGTACGACCTATTTGCAGGGTATTACGGTGTGGGGAGCTGCCAACAACCTGTTAACCTTCACGAAGTATTTGGGTGCTGACCCTGAATTCAGTTCAAGTAACAGTGTGTTGTCGGCAGGGATAGACCGCGGTCTGTTGGCTCAAGGACGTAATTTCTCATTAGGTGTAAAGATTAACTTGTAACATTCAATTGAAACGAATCATGAAAAAGAACAAGATATTTTCTATGGCATTGGCGTTGGCTTTTGGAGCCGGTGCTGCCATTACTTCCTGTGTGGATACGGATTCAAGTTTGGTGGATTTCGGTCCCCAACTGAATTCGCCCAACGATACTGTGTATTCTTTGTTAGGCATTATGAACAAGATGCAAGTGGTGGCCGACCGTACGATTATTCTCGGAGAAATGATGGGAGAACTTTCTTCCGCGACGGAAACGGCCACGACCGACTTGAAGGAACTGGCAAGCTTCACGGCAACGGCAGGCAACCGATACAATGCACCGGAGGATTATTATGCCGTCATTCAGAACTGTAATTATTATATAGCCCATGCCGATACGGCACTTTCCTTGCGTGGTGAGAAAGTGTTCATCCGGGAGTATGCCGCAGTGAAAGCTTTCCGTGCATGGACTTATTTGCAGTTGGCCATTTATTATGGCAGGGTGCCTTTCTTTACGGAACCGTTGATGACGGAGGCAGAGGCGGACCCTTCACGTTATCCGTTTTATGATGTGAAGCAGATTTGCGAATACTTCATTCCGGATTTGGCTCCTTATGTGGAAACAGATTATCCCTTGACCGGTAATCATAGTAACATTTTCATCCCTGTGCGTGCCTTGTTGGGCGACCTTTGCCTTTGGGCCGGGCGTTACCGTGAGGCTGCACAATACTACCATGATTACCTGACGAATTTCGACAACCCTTTGGCACCGGGCGGCAATTTGGAATGCCGTTGGGGAAATTACGAATTCAAGAGTCATACCACTTCTTTTTCATCTATTGTTGATTTGGTGGACATTCAGATGGAAGCCAGTGAATACGACGGGGTTGTGAGCCGGTTGGGGGATATCCTTAATTCTACCGAGAATAACCGGTATTACTTCGAGATGACTTCTTCGCAGGCGTTGTTGGAACTGTCGCAGGCGCAGCGTTACGTGATGGTCTATACGGATCCGACCACGAATTTACGGGATACGATTTCTCCGGGAGAGAACACGGTCTATAGTGACAGCCGTGAGTTGGGAGATTTGCGTTTGTGTTCAAATGTCAGGGTGTCGCACATGTCGAGCCGTGACGATTATTCCGAAGACTATCAGACGTTGGTACGTTTCAGTTTGTCTTCTACTGAGTCTTCTTTTTTGCTGTACGTTCCTCTCTACCGTCTTTCATCCGTCTACTTGCGTATGGCCGAGGCTTACAACCGTGCAGGCTTGCCCGAGTCGGCTTTTGCCGTTCTGAAGTATGGGTTGAGCAACGGTACCGTGTCTAAGTATATCAATGCCGGAGAGCGTGGGCGTGCGGGCAATCTGCTGACATGGAGCCAGTACAATTTCATTACGCAGGACATGTCGTCCACCTCTACGACGACAGTGAATACGGAGGGAATCCATTCTTATGGTTGTGGCGAGTCTTATGCCGACACGCTTTATGTCATTCCCGAAGGATTGGCCACTCGTGAAGATTCCATTCTCTTTGTGGAAGATTTGATTTGTGATGAGATGGCTTTGGAGCAGAGTTTCCTTGGAGTGCGCTTCGGAGACTTGCAACGTATCGCACTTCGGCGCGGCGACACGGACTTTTTAGCTCGTAAAGTAGCCGGGCGCGATGGAAAAGACAGTTTCAATGCGGAACTTTATAGCCGCTTGTCCGATAGGAATAATTGGTATTTGCCATTGGAGTGAATCTGTAATACTATGTAAATCAGTGTAAACTGGAGGATGTTACAAATCCTAAAGTATATGATACAAAATATTTTGGAAAAGATTCCGGTAAAGGCTAATTTAGCCGCCGGAATCTTAAAAACGAAAAAAGTAGAGTTATATAAATTAGTATTAATCTTAAATTGAAGTTTATGAGGAAGAAAAACTTTTTGATGTTGCTCGGCCTTGCCGGATTCGGCTTGACAGCCCAGGCGCAAGTCGTTGCAACGTTAGGTTTCGAGGATGGTGACCAGTTCTACCATCACAAGGACTCCACGCAATTTGCGGACTTCTACGGTGACCACATCAACCTCCAACCCGGGGATGTGTGGAATGAGAAGTGTGAAGAGACTTATTCAGGCAAGTATGCCTTGGAGGCGAACAACTCCAATACGGTACAGGGTTCCCAATGGCATCGTGGTTTGAAGTTGCGTTATTTGCCCATTGAGGAAGGCAAATCCTACCGTGTGTCGTTTTGGGTGAAGGCCGACCAGACCTTTACGATGGCTGACGGGGGCGACCCGATAAATACGGCCATCAAATCGAGCCTGTCCATTGGAAGGGAACACCTTGAGGCTCCCTTGATGTCGCAGAGCGGTGCGCAGTATTATTACGATTGGAGGGATGGCATCATGACGGGCGATTGGCGGCGTTTGTCGTTCGTGGCTTACAACTCCGGAAAGACCGTGCAGGACAAGTTCTTCGACCAGTTCGATGATAACATCAAAGACATCATCGTGAATGACCCCGAAGACCCTTCGAAGAACGACACGATTTGGTGGAAGGGTGATGATACGTCGTTCCCTGACACGTATTTCCTGACCATCAATATGTACAATCCTGGCCGTTATCTTTTGGATGACATTAAGATTGAAGAAGCCACGATGGCAGGCTGTACGTATAATTATGATGCCATCAAGGTGGACTTCGGTTATCCTACGAATGCCGCCCAGTTGGCTTCTGCCAACACTGACCCGATCGGGGTGCATCTGTTGCCCAATTCGTATGTGAATGTGACGAACGGCGAGGAAGAGATGGAAGTGGCTTCAGTGGAACTGAAGAAGGATGGTTACATGTATATTTTCATGGCGAATGAAATCGCCGAGGATGAGAGTGCCAATATCAAAGTCAGCTTCACGCCCGATGCGGATTGCCCGCTCATCTATACCACCGACCAACGTCCGAGCATGGATGTGACGAGCGAGATGAAAGTGCTCCCATTCACGAGCGAAGCCATTTACTATGATGAGACCATCGAAGAAATGTCCTATCTGATGGACGGCCCGGTATACTTGTCATCAGTGCCGGAAGACCACAGCTTTGAGTTGGATCCGTCTTCATTCAATGAAGTGCGTGTGACTTACGACCGTGACGTGGCTTTGGACATCGCGTCTGTCCAATTGATGCAGAACGGCGTGCAAGTAGCCGATTTGTATGAATCAACCGTGGTGTCCGAGGAGGATCCGAAAACTGTGGTAGTATCGGTCGGCACGTTGGAGAATGGCGAATACCAGTTGGTGGTGACCAATGTGACCAATGCGTTGAGCGGTTTTGAGGCATTGCAGCCACAGACCATTAACTTCTCCGTAGGGCCGGATCAGAGCACGGGAACAACGGAACTCGTTTATTCTGCTGCTAAAGACTTTGCCACGTATGCCAACGGTACTTTCCCGAAAGGTTGGTTGTCGAACGACAATGGAACCATCCACCAGTATGGTGTGACAGAAAGCGGTGAAGTTTGGAATTATAACTGGGGTGGTAACATTGGCGGTGGTGGATGCCGTTTGCAGGGTCCTTATACCGGTGATTTCAACGGTATGGCTCTTTATTGGCGTGCTACCGGCGGTACGGTGGGTACGGCCACTTATGGCGAACAGGTAAAAGACTATGTGATGCCCGACGGCACTTTGGATCCGGAAATGGATCCGGGAGTAGCGCTTCGCCTGACACCGCGCAAATATCAGCTTTCATTCCGCATGGCTGCGTGGAAGGCATTTGGAGACGGAACGTTGCCTAAATTCAATTTCTCGCTTGAAAAGATTGATTTGAAGAATCCTGATACAGGCGGTGAGGTGGTTGCCCATTTCAGCGGGCTTGAAGCCAAACCGAGCGTAAATGGTGGTCAAAATATGCCGGTGACGGGCACGTCTGTTACCACTACGGAATTTACAGTAAACGAAGAGGGCTATTATATGTTGAAGTTCTCTTGCCAAAGTGGAGGAGGTTTCGAAGAATTCCTTTTGGGGGCCGTGGAATTGATTACCAAGCCTTCCGATGCGGCATATTACAAGGCGCAGTTGGCTGCGGCCGTGGACAGCGCGACCGTCGTGCTCAATGCTGTGGCCAATGAGATTTACAATGGCCAGACAAAGACAGCCTTGGCCGAGGCTTTGGAAGAAGCCAAGGGCACGTTCAACAGCCCGTCTGCCGTGGAGGCCATGAACGCGAAGTTGTATGATTTGTGCGGCACGATGTTGGCCCGTCAGGCTAATGTGGATAACTATGATCCGAAATTGCAGACATTGCGCGACAACATGGCCAAGATAGACCCGGCTTCCAAGTATGTGATGACGGATGAATATATTGAAGGCGAAGCTTTACTGAAAGAATATGGCGAAACGTCTTCTTTGGACTTGGACGATGAGGCATTGGCAAGTGCCGTAGAAAAGTTAGGTTCCATTGCGGACAAGGTGGGTAACATCCAATCTTGCGTGGACGTTTTGACTTACCGCCTGACGAAGTCTGCTGCTACGGCTGAGAAGTTGGGCGTAGAGCCTGAAAGCATCATCACGGATGCACTGAATGCCTTGGATGATGATGACGCTATGGCAGAAGATATGAACTGGCACAATAGGTTGGCTCTCTACAAGTTCTTGGGTGAGAATGGCAACCTTTCCGACGAGATGAAGGATACGCTATACAGTGAAACGGTGGCAGACGGTACCACAACTACAGGGTATAAGGTTCTGACTTCTGGTTTGGAACTTACCGGCTTCGTGAAGAATCCGCAGTTCTACACGTTCAGCAGTTCTTCTGCCGATACGATTACGACGGAGAATACACCGGGATGGGAAACCACAGAAGGTTATGCCCATTTGCGTGACGGTGCCGGTCTTTATTTGACGGATGCTTCTCACTGGGTGGTGAACTCTATGATTAACCTTTATCGTGGACGTTATACGGTGCGTCAGGTTCTTAGTAATTTGCCGGTTGGCGTGTATGACATTCACATGCGTACCCGTACAGCTCCGGGCAAGATAGCTGGCTTGGGAAGTGATAGCATTCCTGACATGTACATTTGGGCTTCTACGGCTGAAGGTGATACATTGCGTGCTGCTTTTGAACAAGGCGATACGAAGTATAGCCAATCTGAAGGATTCCCAACGGTCATTAAGAATGTGGAAGTGAAAGAAGGTATGGTATTGAGCATCGGTGTGAAAGAGGCGTACACTTCCGGTAAGAGTCTAAATGCGGATGGTACGGATCAAGGTTCTTGGGATACAAATACTTATGCTGATGATGTGCGTCTTATTTTCGTAGCTCCGCTTGCTGGTTACGACTATTCCAAGGCGTATGCCGACAATATTGACGGCGTGAAGGCTGCCGAGGCCGTGTCTTATGAATACTACACGTTGGACGGCATGAAGCTCGAACGTCCGATGAGGGGTGTGAATATCGTGAAGATCCATCGTGCCGACGGAACGACCGACGTGAAGAAGGTGGTAGTGAAGTGAACTCATAATTTTATTTTTTAATATTCCATTTCAAGGGGAGGTTTTCAGGTAAAGGGAAGCCTCCCCTTTTTTGGGGTAGGACGATGCAGGTTAAGATAAGCATTATGAAAAATCAGAAAAGAATCCTAATTGCCTTTTTGTGCTTTTCGGCATTCATGTTGCATGCGGCCGATGCCGGGGGCAAGTCTTATTATGTGTCAGCTGCTGCGGCTGACGGTGACGGGACACGGGAACACCCGTTCCGGAGCATACAGGTTGCTGCCTCCCTTGCCCGAGGGGGCGACACGGTGTTCGTGTCCGGAGGTTTGTACGTGCTCGACGATGTGAAACCCGGCAATTCCGGCAGTGAAGGGCGTTATGTGGTGTTTCAGGCGCAGCCTGGCACGGGAGAGGCCGTACTGCAGCATCCCGACACGTCACCCGGTGGCTACAGCGCGGTGTTCGACCTCTCCGGAATGCGATACGTCTGGTTGGAAGGCTTCACGTTCCGGGATTTCAAGTATGCGAGGTGCGCCGTGGCGATGGAGGGGAGCGAAGGTTGCGTGGTGTCCCGTTGCAGGTTTGAGCAGTTGGGGCATCCCGAGGTGTCGGCATGGAATGCCAACTCCGTCATTTGGATGGGGAATGCCCGGAGGAATGCGGTGGTGGACAATGTTTTTGAGGACATCATAGGCGACGGGGTTTCCCTCAACGGCCAGGAATGTACCGGCAACATGGTGGCACACAATTCGTTTTTCCGTTTCAGCGGCAAGAAACGTTCCTGGGGCGGAGAGAACCTTTATACGCGGTGTGTCGACGTGCAGGACATGTCAGACGGGGATAACCTCGTCGTTTCCAACTATTTTTCGGAGGTACGCACTTGCATTTGGCTCGACCGCGATGGTAGCCGTAATGTCATATTGAGGAACCGTGCGCACGATTGCGGTGATTTTGTTTTCAATGAATCGAGGTGTGCCGGCAACGTGGTGGCTGAAAACATCGGGGACAACTTGGAGGGGATAGGCTACCAGACGGCGCGTTATGCCACGGGATGGACGGAAGACGCGCAATGGACAAACAATGTGGCTTACCGTTGCGAGACCGGTTTCTTTGTCCACAAGTCGCGGCGCGACCGCATGCGTGGCAACATCGTTTACGATTGTTCGGGATACAACATCGAGTTCTCCGATTCCGCATACGGTGCCGGCCCCCATTTGTTCGTAGACAACATCGTGTACACGCCGGGGAATACGAAATCGGTCGTGTTGTGTGGCCGGGAAGTGATGTTGCGCACGTTCCAATCCCGTTTGGACGGCGAGGGCAACTTGGAAGGCTCACCCGGATTCGTGTCGACGGCCTATGGAGAAGAGGACTTCACGTTGAGGGAAAACAGCCGGGCCAAAGGCATGGGATATGGCGGGGTGGACGTTGGGGCGTATCCCGTCTATGGACCCGGACCGGTCGGGGCTGCCGGACAGGATGTACCGGTGCCCGTGCAAGCCGTTTTCGACCGCTATGTCGTGCGGATGGACCGCGATGCGGAAGTGGCTTTCACCGTACGTCTTTCGCGTCCGTGCGCGGAAGAATTAGGCTTGGCCTTGCAACCTGTGGCGGGAGAGGCTAGGGAAGGGGAAGATTTCCTTCTTTCGACGGGCGAATTGGTGTTTGCGCCCGGCGAGACCGTGAAGCGTTTCACGATGGCAGGCATGGGGCTTTCGCCGTATGACGAGCTGTTGGCTTTGCATCTCGTGCCGAATGTCGGCGAAGCCGGTGCGTCTTGCGGATATGTCGTGGTGCAAATCCGCAAGAACACGGAGGGGGAGCCGGAGTCGGTGGCCGGAAACCTTCGGGATGCCGGGGACTGCAGGATAGTTTACGATAGTGGAAGAGGGACGTTGGTCGTGGGATGGCAGGACGGCGAGGCTGCGGTTTGCATATACAGCCACGACGGGCAGATGGTGCATCAAGCCCGTGCCACAGGCGGCAGTTACAACTACGACATGGGTGGGATGCCACGCGGGTTCTACATAGTCAGGGTGCAAAGCTCCGATGGGCAGGCATCGAAGATTGTCGCGAAAGAGTAAGCCTGTGGATTTGTCAGTTTGTCAAAAAGTCAATTCACGGCTTATGAGAATCTGTTATTTGTGCCCGTTGCAGGGCGTGTCCGGAAATAAACGAATCTCGTACGTTGGGGGGATGACTTTTTGTCGGTATGGTAATGTTTTTGTTCGCAAATAGAAAGTAAGGAGGGCGTGTCGGGCGTATGCTGCAATGGAGCGTGAAAGCCGGAAGTGGGATTTGCCTGACATGCCTGCTTCCTTTTTTGGATGGCAGGAGGGGGGCAATTAGAGAAAAAACAAGCCTATACGGCACGGTTTTGAATGGCCTTCAAGACGTTTTTGGACGGATTTGCGGAACAGGCCGGTATGCCATGCGGAGAAAAAAAATGTTTTTTCAGCCAGATGAAAAATCATTCGGCTGAGATTGGGTCTTATTTTTGGTTATGAAAGTATAAAAACGAGCTTGTAGTGTGAAATCGTGTGAATGTTTCGGGCGAAAAAATCTGTGGAATACACTTGAAACGGACTTTTCTTTGCCGGAAAAATGGCATGGTAATTGCATTCTGTTACCAGGACTATTCAAAACATATCATTTTTCTATTTGGAGCTATAAACCGAATATCTGTTTTCAGATTGATTTTCAGGTGGAATAAAAGTCTATCTCTTAACAAGAGAGCGACTGGCATACAAAATTAAAGGAAAAAACTGATTTTTAAACGCTATTTAGAGAATATTTTTGGGAAATGCCAATATAAAGTGATTATTCCGTTTTTGTTCTTATTTCCATTCATCTATATATAAATTTGATATTCAATGCGTAACGTATGCCAGTCGCTCTCTTGTTAAGAGATA
>NZ_GL883836.1:68380-131765 GCF_000205165.1 Paraprevotella xylaniphila YIT 11841
TATGCCAGTCGCTCTCTTGTTAAGAGATAGGCCGTTTGGGCGTTCAAAAACAGGGGGGGATTTAACGGAGATATAGAAGAAAGAATCTATTGAATTGATATTTTATCTAAAACCATGAACGGTAGAAAGTATTTTTTAAGTTTATTTTGGACTGTGTGTGTTATCGCAATGAAAGCACAGTCGCCAATTTCTTTTACGTCCGATCAAGGATTGTCGAATACACGTATCCGTTCCATAACGGAGGACAGTCGGAAAAACGTTTGGATTTGTACCCAAAGTGGCCTGAACCGTTACGATGGGGTGAAAATGAATGTTTACCGGCATCAGGACGGGATGTCGGGAACCTTGGGGCATGATATCGTCACTTGCGTCTTGGAAGTAGAACCCGGGTGTGTGTTGGTAGGCATGGAGTCCGGGGTGCAGGTTTATTCTTACGATACGGATAAGTTTACCGATGTACCTCTGTTGGCAGAAGGAGGCGATACGCTTTCTGCCCATATCGTTTCGATGGCCAAGCTTTCCGGGGGAGACGTATACGTCTGTACGGCAGGATATGGATTATACCTGTTGTGTAAAGGGGACAAGGGCAAAATGTATTTGAAGGAAACGAAAGAAATGCAAAGTGGCTCTCCTCTTTTGCAACTGTTTGAAGATAAAAAAAGGCGTTTGTGGATGTTGGGGGCGGATGGTTGCATATACTGTCGTGCGGAAGGGAAGGTGCATAGGTTGGCCCGGCGACCGGGTGCCGTGGATTTTTGCCAAAGTTCGTCCGGGCGTGTTTATTTGGCTATGCAGAATGACGGGCTTCTGTGTTATTCCGAAAAGGACCGTAGTTTCTACCGGGTTTCTTCCGGGCATGAAAGTGGAGTCATCGCTTCCATCAATCCCGGAACGGACGGGCAGGTCCTGATTGCCACCGATGGGGGAGGCTTACGGGTGTATGACGAGTCTACGGGACGAATCACCCAAAGTCCTATCCGTACGTATGAGTACAATCTGGCTACCTCCAATGTGAAAGAAGCCATTGTGGACAGTGACGGGAATACATGGGTAGGTGTGTATTGGAAAGGCGTATGGGTTATGCCGGACATGGCTACGGGCTTCGACTATGTAGGGCGGCGATCGGTACAGAAAAACACCATCGGCACGAACTGCGTGACCGCCATTGTCGGAGACGGCAGGGGCGACTTATGGTTGGCAGCCGACCATTGCGGGGTGTACCATCTGAAAGCGGACGGGAGCAGCAGCGTGCATTTCAAGCCCGGAGTGGTGAAGACCATGCCTTCTACGGTGGTGAGCATCCTGGTGGACTCGGAAGGAGGTGTATGGCTTGGTTCCACGTGGTCGGGTGTATCGAAAATGAATCCGGAAACGGGGGAATGTACCCGTATCGGGGCATGGGTAAAGGGTGGGGAGAAAATCCCCAATGCGTATGCCATGGTGGAGGACGGGGCCGGTAACATTTGGATAGGCACGAACGGTGACGGGTTGTACTGTTACCGGCCGAAGACGCATGGATTGGAACATTATCAAGTGAGGGAGGGCGACGAGGTTCGTTATCCTGACAGGATTTTGTATAACTCTTATATTACGGCGTTATTGGTATGGGGGGATTGCCTTTATGTGGGGATGGCGGACGGGATGGATGTGTTCCGGTTGACACCGGAAGGTCCTAAAAGGAAAGGGAGGTTTTTGCCAAAAGCCAATGTCCGGGATATGGAGATTGGTGAAGACGGGGTGCTTTGGGTGGCTACGTCTACCGGTCTGGTACGTTTCGATGTAAAGGACGGCAGTATGAAGTCTTATACGGCGGCAGACGGGCTTCCCACGAATTCTCTGTGCAGCATAGAGAGGGATGCCGGCGGAAAGGTGTGGGTGGGTACGGATGACGGGCTTGCTTGCTTCAATCCGGCCAAGGAGACTTTCGACAATTATCGTATCGAAGACGGGTTGCAAGGCAATGAGTTCGGTGCGAAGGCTTCGTATGCCCAAAACGGTCTGTTGTATTTCGGAGGAATCAACGGGCTGACTTGTTTCCGCCCTTCTGATGTGGGAAAGAGGGATGGCGTGAACCTGGAAAAAATGGATTTGCGCATCGTGGATTTTTACGTCAACGGTAAAGCGGTTCATGCGGGTGACCGTTCCGGGCATTATACGATTATCGACCGTTGGCTTCCGTTGACGGACGAAGTAAACCTTTCCCATCATGACAAATCTTTCAGTGTAGAGCTTTCCACGATGTCTTTCAGCAACTCTCGCGTGACCTATCGGTATTGTGTCAATGATGGTGAATGGATGGCCTTGGAACATGGGCAGAACCGCATATCTTTTGTGAACATGGAGGCGGGAACCTACCGCATAAGGATAAAGGCGGAGGCATACGGGGAGTCGTCGGATGTGAAGGAACTGACGGTGAAGGTGCATCCGGTATGGTACCTGTCTCCATTGGCAGTCATGGTCTATTGCGTGCTTTTCCTTTTCATTTGCTATATGGTATTTTTGCAAGTCAAAGAGCACTTCAAAACCAAACGGATTTTTGAAAAGCATCGCCAGGAAGAGGAATTGAATGAGGCCCGGATCCAGTTTTTCATGAATATCAGTCATGAAATACGTACGCCGATGACGCTTATCCTCAGTCCGCTTATGAAATTGATGAAGCAAGATCAGGATGAAGCGCATCAACGCAGTTATTCGCTCATGTATCAGAACTCTCAGCGTATCCTCCGGCTGATCAATCAGTTGATGGATGCGCGTAAGATAGAAAAAGGGCAGTTCCGTCTGAAATACCATAAGGTGGAAATGGTGGGGTTTGTCAATAATCTCTATGAGTTGTTTGAAACCACGGCTCGTAATCGGGGCATTACGTTCTGCTTTGTGCACGACATGGAACGGATGGATGTTTGTGTGGATCCGCAGAATTTCGACAAAGTAATCATGAATTTGCTGTCGAATGCGTTCAAGTTTACTCCCGACGGGGGTGACATTACCATCGAACTGAAGGAGGTGGACGGCAATGTCTCGGGCGAACGGGACTTCAGGCTTTCGGTGACGGACAGTGGGGTGGGAATCCCCGACCAGGAGAAGAAGCGGGTGTTCGAGCGTTTCTATTCAGGCAAGTGGGGAGGCGATTACGTCGGTACAGGCATAGGGCTGAACCTGACAAAGTTGCTGGTAGAGCTGCATGAGGGGCATATTTGGGCAGAGAATAATCCTAAGGGCAAGGGCACGCGTTTCATCGTGCAGATGCCTCAGGCGTTGGAATTGTTGGAAGACATTTCGGATGACAAGATGCCCCGGGCTGTTTATTCCGCACCGTTGGAGGCAGAGCATGTGGCAGAGACGGTAGCCGAATTGCCGGAAGAAAAGAAAGGCGGAAGCAAGCACGGACGTATATTGGTCGTGGAGGACGAGACGGCTATACGGCGTTATCTGCATGGTGAGTTTTCCGGGGAATATCATGTCTGTGAATGCAGCAACGGGCAAGAGGCATGGGACTACATTGTCCAGAACGTTGAAAAAGTGGATTTGGTCGTGAGCGATGTCATGATGCCGGTCATGGACGGTATTGCGCTTTGCCGCAACATCAAGGGAAGTTTCAACACGAACCATATACCGGTGATTCTTTTGACGGCAAAAAGCGATGATGCCGACCGGTTGGAAGGATTGTCCATAGGAGCTGATGCCTATATGTCCAAACCTTTTAATATGGATGTCTTGCGGCAGACTGCGGAAAACCTGTTGAAAAACAAGCGGAGGCTTCAGGGCAAATATAGCGTGGCTCAACAGGAAGGGAAAATAGACAAGATAGAATGGATGTCTCCGAACGACCAGATGATGGAACGGGTGATGAAGGTGATCAACGAGAATATTTCCAATCCGGATTTGGGTGTGGAATTCATTGCCGATAAAATAGGTATCAGCCGGGTACATTTCCATCGGAGATTGAAAAACGCGACGGGACTGACTCCGCGCGACTTTGTGCGGAATATCCGCCTTATGCAGGCTGCAAAGCTGCTTTCAAGGACGGATACCGATGTGACCGGCGTGTCGGTGGCCACCGGGTTCAGGTCGGCATCTACGTTTTCTACATGCTTTAAGGCTTATTATGGTATGTCGCCTACTGAATATGCCCACAAGAATTCCAAGTCGGAAGATGGACCGGAAAAGAATGGGGACGGGAATGTTACAGGAGACAGGCATGAACAGTAGCTTCTGATGTAACAGGATGCTATGTGAAATGTAATATCCGGGCATTTGTTACAAAATAGCAAAAATCCGTTACGCAGGAATAAACAGGAATGGTTTGTTTCTGCGTAATTTTGTATCCGTATTGAGAATCTTTATTATGTTAAACTAAAATTTTATGGAGAAATGTTACGAAAAAATTTGCTTTTGGCTTTCTTGGGCTTGACCGCCGGTACGGGGCTGTGTGCCCAAGGAGAGAAGAGTCCCGTGTCGTTGCAGTACGACGTGAACGGGGTTGCCAACGTGTCCCTTGAAGACTTGGTGTTTGACGGGGAAGGTACATGGAATCCCGAGACAGGTTTGCTTACGACCACCGCAGGCGGTTGGACACTTACGTTGTATTTGGATAATGAAGATTTTTCCAATGTCGGTTATATCAATGTGGCCACAGACGAGAGTACCGACAAGGGGTATGCTTGTCTTGTCAACGATGTGCAGGTAATCGCTCCCGACGGAAAAGGGGCTGGCGGTGGTTGGTATAGTTCGTGGAGGAGTGCCAATTATGCGGCACAATGGAGTGGGGATACGGAAAATCCGAAAAGGACGTACCAACAGCTTTGTCCCACGGCTGCCCGTTACGTGTTTAATGGAAAGGCAGACCAAGGTGGTGTGGGTGCCATGGTCATCCAGTCCATTACGGTGGTGAAGAATCTGTTGAAGGCTTATCCCGGAAATGAAACAAGCCTGAATGCCTTGCCGAGGCTCAAGAACGACGGAAACTTCAACTTTACGGAGGAGGAGGCGAACGGTACTTGGAACATGGGAGTGGTTACGGACATATTCTATGGCGCGTCTTCCAGTGTGCAAGGATGGCCCTCTTATTGTGACCTGACGGGTTACGACGAACTGCGGGTGTACTTGCCAAAGGATAACAATGTGGGGGTACGTTGCTGGTTTTGCACGGCAGAACATAATGGCGACAACTCGAGCAATGACAACCTGTATGTCCCTATTGTGAAGCAGAACGATGACGGTAGGGATTATGCATCCGTGGACTTGGCTGAGGTGAGAGCTGAATGTGGGGGAAAGGCACACCTCATCGGAATGAAGACGGAAGTCGGAGGTTCGACGGTAGTCAATGACATTATCGCTGTGGATTACAGCAAAACCGAGGTGGATTATGTGCTGAACGGCTCGGGCGAATATACGGAAGGCATGAAAGCTGCCATGGCAGACACGAAGGCCACGGTGATAGATGCCACCGGGTTGTCCAATGCCGTGCCGATGGCTTTAGTTTCCGTTAACCCGAACTGCCTCTTCCTCGTGTCTGACGCTACGAAACTCTCCAACGAGAAGAACGTGGTGGTGAAAGGTGAAGACGGCACGTACACTTGTGCCAACTTGGCATTGGAGGGCGGATACGCTTTCCGTACGCCCTATGCCTTCACTGCGACATCTGCCAGTGTGAAGAAGACGATGCCCGCTTCTGGTTTCGCAACCTTCGTGTCTCCTTTCGAGGTGTCCGTGGCTGACGGTTGCAAGGCATTCAATTTGACCGGTGTGGACAATAACGACATGGTGGTGGGCGAAGAAACAGCCACGTTGGCAGCCAATGCACCCGCATTGTTGTCCGGCAACGGTGAATATGGTTTCACGGCGACAGGCGTGGAGGTGACCGCTACGCCCCAGTCCCTTGTGAACGGCATCCTGACCGCTTCGTATGCAGACGGCGCGATGGCTCCCAAGGGCAGCTATGTGCTCCAAACCCAGGCAGAAGGCACTGCCTTTTATAAGGTGCAGGAGGACGGCAAGCAGCGCGTCACTCCTTTCACGGCATACCTTTCGTTGCCGGAGGCTGCGGGCGTGAACGTGCGTTCGATAGGCATAGGCTTCTCCGAGGACGGGACGACCGGAATCTCTGCCGTAGCGGACGGAATGGTTGGCACAGCAGCCGTTTACGACCTGCAAGGCCGCAAGATGGAAAGCCTGGCCAAAGGCATCAATGTCGTGAAATACTCGGACGGCAGCGTGAAAAAAGTAATCATAAAATAAGTATAACCTTATAAAACAGAAGAACGATGAAAAAAGAATATCAGTCTCCCGTGATGGAGGTGACGGAGTTGGAAACAAAAGAAATGGTGTTGCAAGCTTCTGATGGTTGTCCCGGAGTATCCGATTCTCCTTCCGACACGGGAATGGGCTCAGAGGCTAACAAGAACATTTGGGACAGCCTTTGGTGATGGATATCAGCACAAGTCTTTTCATATAATGTTAGTTAGATTTAGAATGCGGAGTGCGCTGGGAAGTGATTCCCGGCGCACTTTTTTCCCGTTTATGGGATAAAAAAGCGCTTTTGTTACTTTATCAAAAAATAATGTTACATAGGCGAAATTAAGCAATGCCTTTTTCGTGTAACTTTGCGAGAAACAATAAAAGGTGAACCATGAAAAGTAACTTCTTGAAAATATGGGTTTGTACTTTCTTGAAAATATGGGTTTGTACTTTCTTCTTTGTGGAAGGGATAGTGAGTGCATGGGGGGCAGGCCATGTGGCCTTCTCGCCATTGCGCGGTGCTTTTTGTCTTGCCGAGCACGGGCGTGCCGCTACCATCCATGTGGATACGGCAGATTATAAAGGTGTGTATCTTGCCGCCCTAAATTTGGGGACGGACATCGGAAAAGTGACCGGAACGAAAGCCGATGTCTCTACGGCTTTGCCCATGGGGCAGGGAACTGTGATAGCCGGGACGCTCGGCCGGAACCGACGGATAGACGAATGGGTGAAACAGGGGAAAATTGACGTGTCTGCCATCGAAGGGAAATGGGAGAGCTTCCTGGTTCAAACGGTGGAGGGGAACCTCGTGATTGCGGGGAGTGATAAGCGTGGTACAATCTTTGGCATATATGACCTTTCGGAAAAGATAGGTGTTTCGCCGTGGCACTATTTTGCCGACGTTCCAGTACAGCGGCACGAAGTATTGTTTGTGAATCCGGGGCGGTATGTACAGGGTTCACCGAAAGTGAAATACCGTGGTATTTTCCTGAACGACGAATGGCCGAGCCTTGGCGGTTGGGCATCCACGAAGTTCGGTGGGTTCAACAGCCGCTTTTATGCCCATGTGTTCGAACTGTTGCTCCGGTTGAAAGCCAACTACATGTGGCCGGCCATGTGGGCCAGTTCGTTTTATGAGGATGACCCGGCGAACGGACAGTTGGCAGACGATATGGGCATCGTGATGGGCACTTCCCATCATGAGCCGATGATGCGTCCGCATAAGGATTATACCAAGCGGCGGAAAGAAGTAGGGCCTTGGGATTACGCCACTAATAAAGAAGGCATTGATTCTTTCTTCGTCGAAGGGGCGGAACGGAGCCGTAAGTACGAAAGTATCGTGACCATCGGAATGCGCGGTGATGGGGATGTGGCCATGGGAGGCGGCACGGATGAGGAGAACATGGCTGTGTTGTCGGATGTGATTAAAGGACAACGTGAAATTCTCGGACGTGTACATGGGAAAGACCCTGCCGGAATACCGCAACTTTGGGCGGTGTTTACGGAGGTACAACGGTATTATGACAAAGGTTTCAAGGTGCCTGATGACGTGATGCTGCTTTTCTGTGATAACAACTGGGGATATATCCGCAGGGTAGGACCGTGGCGGGAACAGCGGCGTAAAGGAGGCATGGGGCTGTATTATCATATTGACATGAACGGCGGACCGTGGAATGACCGATGGATTAACACTACGACCATCCCTAAGTTGCGCGAACAGTTCAATTTGGCTTACCAATCGGGCATAGACGACTTATGGATTGTGAATGTGGGAGACCTGAAGCCAAAGGAATTGCCTATTGATTTTATTATGCGTTATGCTTGGAATCCAGATGCCATACAAGCGGATGAAACGGATGATTACCTGAGGGGGTGGGCACGGCAGAATTTCAGCGGGGCGCATGCGGATGCCATTGCCGGCATTGTGTCCCGTTATTCCCAATATAACCTGTGGCGGAAACCCGAAGTGCAGTCCACCGATATATTCAGCGTCGTAAATCACCGTGAAGCCGACCGTGTGACGGAGTTATGGCGTGCATTGGTACATGATGCGGATTCTGTAGGACAACTTATGCCTCAGGCATACAAAGACGCTTATTACCAGTTGGTGCTTTATCCGGCCAAAGCTTCGGCCGGAGTGGCAGAAATCTATTTAGCTGCGGCAAAGAACCAACTTTATGCGCGGCAAGGACGTGTGACGGCAAACGATTATGCGCGGCGGGTGGAGGATTTGTATATGGCGGATACGGCCATGACCGCCTATTATAATAAGGTGTTGGCCGGAGGAAAATGGGAGAAGATGATGAGCGATATTCATTTGGGATATACCCAATGGTCGATGCCTAAAAAAGATTCCGTTCCGCAGGTGGTACGTGTGGAGCCTTTGTCGAAGCCCGTGATGGGCGTGGCCGTGGAAGGAAGCGAGGCGGCATCGCCGGAAGGAGATTTGGAACTCCCGGTTTTTGATAATTTTGAGAACCGTAAGTATTACATCGACATCTTCAATCGGGGGACGAGGGCGTTCGATTTCAAGGTCAAGGCCGGCGAGCCATGGATGGACGTGAGCCTTAGGAAAGGGACAGTGGAAACAGAAACCCGTCTTTGGGTCGGTATAGATTGGACGAAAGTAAAGGTCGGAAAGACGGAAGGCATGCTTTATATTTGTCGGGGAAGGGAGCGTGTGCCGGTGAAACTCCGTGTGGTAAAAGCTGAGAGGCCCGTTCAGGTAGAGGGGCACTGGTTCGGAAATGCTTGCGGAAATGAGTTCTCCGTACCTGCATGGCAGTTCAACGCTTGTTGGCCCGGACGATATGCAAAGTGGACTTTCCTGCCCGGTTTGGGCCGGGGTAAGGGCTGCATGGGACTGACACCGGTCACGGCACCTTCGGTTGAGGCGTTCCAGGATGCTCCATCTCTGGAATATCAGGTTTATTTTCCGAATACGGGGATGCAGACAGTTTGTCTCGGTATCCTTCCCACGCAGGATGTGGCACCCGAACGGGGTTTGCGGTTGGCTTTTGGTTTAGACAATGGAGCCGTTCGCACGTTGGATGCCCGTCAGGGATTCAAGGATGAGTTCCGGGAATATACTCCGGAGAACTTGCGGAAGTCACCGAATCTCAAACCGCTTCCTCCTCGTAACCGGACGTTGAAGCTCATCAACGGGAATGGATTCTGCCGCAACGAAGTGTTCGACAACCTGCGTTGGCTGACGGCAGAATTCAAGGTGGACCAACCGGGATTGCATACGTTCAAGGTTTATATGGTAGATCCGGAAATTGTTTTGGAGCAGTTGGTGTTCAATCCCGACAATACGCATCCGAGCTATTTCGGTGCACCACCGGTCAGGCATCAGTGAGAGCGGAAGCGGTGGAACGTATGGTGTTTTGGAAATTTAATTGGTATTCATTAAAATAAGATTGGAATATGAAAACAGGAATGCGGAATTCGAGAATGATATGGGCTTTCGTATGGGGGACCCTTACGGTCGGTGGGGGCCAAGGCTTGTGGGCGCAAGGCGTGGAAAGTTCCATCTACAATGTGCCGATGGCAGAGTATCCGAAAGTGGACGGGCAGCGGCGGGCCATTTTCCGGTTGCGTGCCCCGGAAGCACTTTCTGTGCAAGCCGATATTTGTGGGAAGAAATATCCGATGAAAAAAGGCCGTGACGGGATGTGGACGGTAACGACCGACCCGTTGGTGGTAGGTTTCCACTATTATTTTTTCATTGTAGATGGCGTGCAGGTGACAGATCCGGCTTCGGATTGTTTTTACGGTTGCGGCCGTATGGCAAGCGGAATAGAGATACCGGAAACTCCGGAAGAGTCCGCATACTACACGTTTAATCGCAGCATTGCCCATGGGCAGGTGCGTGAATGCCAGTATTATTCTGAGGTAGAAGGACGTGCACGTCGCTGTTTTGTTTATACTCCTGCGGAATACGAGACTTCGCCTGAGAGGAAATATCCGGTGCTTTACTTGCAGCATGGCATGGGGGAAGATGAACGTGGTTGGCATGAACAGGGACACATGGCCAATATTCTGGACGGACAAATTGCGAGTGGGAAATGTAAACCCATGATTGTGGTGATGGATTACGGTAATTGCGGATATATCCATGGGGCAAAAAGAGGAGAGACGCGGGATGAATTCGGTGCATCGTTTGGTGACATCATGTTGAAAGACATTATTCCGTTTGTGGAGAAGACGTTCCGTGTGGAAACCGACCGTGACCATCGTGCAATGGCCGGACTTTCGTGGGGAGGACATCAGACTTTCCAAATCACGTTGACACATTTGGATCGCTTTGCGCATATCGGAGCTTTCAGTGGAGCCATATTGATGGCTCCGGGACAGGATATAAAAGGCGTGTACGGAGGTGTGTTTGCCGATGCGGAGAAGTTCAACAGCCAAGTACATACACTTTTTATAGGTCAAGGAACAGAAGAAGGCATGGGGAGTGACCGTATGAGCCAATCGCTTAAGGAAGCAGGTATAAACCACGTATATTATGCCTCGCCCGGCACACATCATGAATGGTTAACATGGCGGCGTTGCTTGAATGAGTTCCTGCCTTTGTTGTTCAAGGAGTGAGGGTTAGGACGGAACTGATAGGATGAGATTATAAAACGTAAGTAAGGACATGAGTTAAAGAAGTTATACACATGAGGAAGAACTTGATATTCGGGATGGTTATGATGTGTTCGTTATTGGGACATGGTCAAGTTCCGGCTGTGAAGACATTTGGGATGAAGGGCAATCCCATTGTGACGGATAAGTTTACGGCTGATCCGGCTCCCATGGTTCACGACGGGACATTGTATTTGTATGTAGGACACGATGAGGCACGTGACGGAGAGATGTTCAACATTACGGAATGGCTGTGCTATTCCACAAAGGACATGAAGACGTGGACAGACCATGGGGCTGTATTGAAACCTACTGATTTTTCTTGGGCCGTAGGCGAGGCTTGGGCCTCCCAAGTGGTGGAAAAAAACGGGAAGTTCTATTATTATACCACAGTGCAGGCTGGCGAACCTTATACGGGCAAGGCGGTAGGTGTGGCTGTGGGAGACAGTCCTACGGGCCCTTTTAAGGATGCCATCGGGAAACCGTTGGTTACGGATGCCATGACTCCGAACGGAAAAAGGGGATGGTGGAACGACATCGACCCTACGGTTTTCATAGACGATGAGGGGACTCCTTGGTTGAGTTGGGGGAACGGGACATGTTTCTTGGCCAAACTAAAATCGAATATGACGGAATTGGATGGAGAGATACAAATATTGGAATTGCCCCATTACGTGGAAGGACCCTGGTTGCATAAACGGGGAGATTTGTATTACTTGACCTATGCTTCGATGGGAAAGGGGCGTGAGATGATACACTATGCCACAGCGGAATCCATAGGCGGGACGTGGACTTACCGGGGGGCTTTGACCGGCATGGCGGAAAACAGTTTCACGATACATCCCGGAATCATAGAATTCAAAGGACAGTGGTATCTGTTCTATCACAATGCTTCGCTTGTCATCGGGAATCAGGCCGGTGCCACAGGGCGCAGAAGTGTTTGTGCGGACTATCTGTATTATTTGCCCGATGGTTCCATGGCATACGTGGAACAGACGAAAGCCGGACTGACGCAACCTCCCAAAACGGCTGAAGACGTATCGCGGATAGCTAATCCTTATCCGGAGGAACCGAAGGAAGTGAAGAAGCGTGCGGTAAACACCGATGGTGCGGTGAAGTAATCTTTATACGATGATATGATGAAGCAAGTGGAAGTTATGAAAGTCTTGTCGGCCTTGTCTTTAGGCTTGTTTTTCATGGACTTGTCTGCTCAAAATCCGATAGTGCAGACCCATTATACGGCCGATCCGGCACCGATGGTGTACCGGGACACCTTGTATTTATATGTAGGGTGTGACGAAAAGGACGCACCTCGGAATGCCTACCTGATGCGGGAGTATCGCTTGTATACGACTACGGATATGGTGAATTGGACCGACCACGGTGCGGTGCTCCGTACGAGCGCTTTCGGTTGGTCGGCGGGCGATGCCAGTGCGGCGCAGTGTATCGGGCGGAATGGCAAGTTCTATTGGTATATTTCTTCGCAGAACCGGTTTAAGCCCGGCTCGTCCATCGGTGTGGCCGTAGGTGATACCCCTTACGGTCCTTTCAAGGACGCTTTGGGACATGCGTTGGTGACGAATGACATGACCACATACGCCAAGCACAGTTGGGATGATCTCGACCCGTCCGTGTTTGTGGACGATGGCGGGCAAGCATGGTTGTATTGGGGAAATGGCGTGTGTTACCGTGCCAAGTTGAAGGAGGACATGGTGTCGTTGGACGGAGGTATCGAGGCCATCGACCGGAAGGATGCTTCGTCCTTTTCTGGAGGCTTCACGGAGGCACCGTGGATTTATGAAAGGCAAGGGCGTTATTATCTGGTTTATGCGTCCGGATTCCCCGAATCCATCCATTATTCCATGGCAAAGTCTGCCGGTGGAAAGTGGGAGGCACAAGGTGTGGTCATGCCGACGGAGAAAGGAAGCAACACCAACCATCCGGGTATCGTGGATTTTAAGGGACATTCCTACTTTTTCTATCATAACGATGCCTTGCCCGGCGGGCACAGCTATTGCCGTTCGGTGTGTGTGGAAGAGTTTGCTTACGGTGCCGACGGGACGATTCCGGAGTTGCACATGACATACGAGGGGGTGAAGCAAGGTGTCGGCACGTTAGACCCTTACCGTCGAACGGAAGCCGAGACTATCGCTTGGTCGGAAGGGGTGACTTCTGCCGTTTCGGCCGAGAAAGGGGTATATATCACCGGAATACACGACGGGGATTATATCAAGGTGCGCGATGTGGATTTCGGGGATTCCGGCTCGAAGAAGTTCGTGGCAGCTGCTTCCAGCCGTTACCATGGTGGGGAGATGGAGTTGCGCATAGATGGGCGTGACGGTGAAATCATAGGCAAGGTCCGCATTCCTTATACTGGCGAGTGGGATAAGTGGGGCGAGTTTGCTACGGATGTGAAAGCCGTTACGGGAATACATGATTTGTATTTCGTATGCCGGGGAAAGAAGCCTCATGAGTTGTTTAATTTTGATTATTGGTATTTTAAATGAAATAAAAGGTATGAAAATAAGTAGATTGAAACATTGTATCGGGGGATTGGCTTTATGGCCAATGGCGTTGGCGGCACAGAATCCCATCGTGCAGACCATGTACACGGCAGACCCGGCACCGATGGTGCACGACGGTAAGTTGTTTTTGTACACCAGTCACGACGAAGACGCTTCCACATGGTTCGTGATGAATGACTGGAAGCTTTATACGACGACCGACATGGTGAACTGGACCGACCACGGAGCGGTATTGTCTTACGAAACATTCTCGTGGGCGAAAGGTGATGCTTGGGCCATGCAATGCGTGGAGCGCGGAGGCAAGTTCTATGCTTACGTGCCCGTGACGATGAAATCGGGGGGAGGTGCTATCGGAGTAGCCGTGGCAGACAGTCCTTATGGCCCGTTCCACGACCCGTTGGGAAAGCCGTTGGCGCAAAGCAAACGGGGAGACATCGACCCCACGGTCCTTGTGGATGACGACGGGCAGGCTTATCTCTATTGGGGAAATCCTTTTTGTTATTATGTGAAACTGAACGAAGACATGATTTCCTACAGTGGTGACATCGTCCGTGTCCCGATGGTGGAGGAGGCGTTTGGCAAACGTGAGGGCAACGTGGCCGAGCGTCCGACGCTCTATGAAGAAGGGCCTTGGTTGTACAAGCGCAAGGATTTGTATTATTTGCTGTGGGCGGGAGGCCCCATATCGGAGCATCTCGGTTATTCCATGAGCAAAAGCCCGACAGGCCCGTGGAAGTACGGTGGTGTGTTGATGCCTGCCGAAGGACGGAGCTTTACCAACCATCCCGGTATGGTGGACTATAAGGGAAACACTTACCTGTTTTATCACAACGGGGCGTTGCCCGGTGGCGGAGGTTTTACCCGTTCGGTATGCGTGGAACAGGCGGAATTCAATAAAGACGGTTCGATTGTCCCGTTGAAAATGACCGCCGGGATAGAGAAAGGGTTGGAGACGCTGAATCCTTTCCGGAAGACGGAAGCGGAAACCATCGCTTTCTCCGAAGGGGTGAAAGCTTCCCAGAACGAGGAAGTGGGCGTGTTTGTCAATGCCATGAAGGACGGGGCTTACATCAAGGTGAGGGACGTGGATTTCCGTGAAGGAGGCGCGTCCCGTATCACAGCCCGTGTGGGCACGACGCACAACGGCGGCGTGACGATGGAAGTACGTGCCGACGGTCGTGAGGGACGGTTGTTGGCCACATTGGAGGTGCCTATGACCGGAGGAGACAACCGTTGGGCATTGGTTTCTTCCGAAATAGAACGGATAACCGGCGTGCATGACCTGTATTTTATTTGCAAGGGGAACAAACCCGGCAGGTTGATGTACTTCGATTATTGGATGTTTTCAAAATAATGGTTTAATGTCTTCATTATAATAGGAAAATGAGAAGGATAATGAAAAAAAACAGCTTTTGGGGATGGTCGTTTGCTTGTGCGGTTGCGCTTTCATGGCATGCTCCGGTGTTTGCCGCATCTCCTGAAATGCGACTTACGGAGGTACAGCCCGCCACATTTAAGAATCCGGTGGTCTGGGCCGATGTGCCCGACCCGGATGTGATTCGTGTGGGGGATTATTTCTATATGGTCAGCACGACCATGCACCTGATGCCCGGGGCACCGGTCATGCGTTCCAAAGATTTGGTGAACTGGGAGACGGTCAGTTATCTTTTCGACAAGTTGCATGAGACTCCGAAATACGACATGGAGGAAGGTACGGTATACGGACGGGGACAATGGGCTACATCCATCCGTTATCATGACGGTAAGTTTTATGCCTTGTTCTCTCCGAACGATGTGCCGTACCGTTCTTTTATTTATACTACGGACGACCCGGCTAAGGGTTGGACTTTGCACAGCCGCATGAAGCATTTCCACGACTGTTCTTTGTTCTTCGATGATGACGGACGTGCCTATGCCTTTTATGGTACGGGGCAGGTTACTGAATTGGAACCGGATTTGTCCGGTGTGAAAGAAGGTGGTTTGAACATCACCTTGCCGGTGAGGGATGAGGAGGAAAAGGGACTGCTTGAAGGTAGCCGTATGTTGAAACATGACGGGAAATATTATCTCCTGATGATTTCCTGGCCCAATGGGGGGAAACGCCGGCAGTTGTGCTACCGGGCCGACAAGATTGACGGTCCGTACGAAAAGAAAGTCATCTTGTGCGATAATTTTGCGGGCTTCCCTTACGTAGGACAAGGGACGATTGTGGACGATGCCGAAGGAAACTGGTATGGTGTGATATTCCAAGACCGTGGCGGCGTGGGGCGTGTGCTGACATTGTCCCCTTGCCGTTGGATAGACGGATGGCCTATGTTGGGCGATGAAAACGGCCGTGTGCCGGAAGTGATGGAAGTGCCGGTGAAAGGCGGGCCGGTCATCCCCTTGGTCGTAAGCGATGAGTTCGATGGGGACAAGCTGAAGATGGAGTGGCAGTGGAACCATAACCCTGTGGATGAGGCTTGGACACTGAAGGAACACAAAGGATTCCTACGTTTGAAAACCAATAAGATAGTACAGAATCTGTATGAAGCCCGTAACACGCTTACCCAACGGATGGAAGGGCCGGAATGCAGCGGACGCATAGGTCTGGATGTCAAGGGAATGAAGGATGGTGACCGTGCCGGATTCGCCGCCTTTAACGGCCATTCCGGTATCCTGACCGTGGAGAAAGACGGGAAGGACTTGTTCTTGGTGATGACTGAGGAGGTTGTGTCATTGACCGACAAGGAGAAGAAAGTCACAGGGGTGGAACGGAAAGAATGCGCCCGTGTCAAGCTTCCTCGTACCAAGAATGTTTACCTGCGTATAGATGCGGATTTCCGTTTGAAACGGGATATAGCCGTGTTCTATTACAGTCTGGACGGTGAGGAATGGACGAAAATAGGTTCTGATTTCAAGATGCGTTTTGACTTCCGTAAGCTCTTCATGGGCACGAAGTTCGGCATATTCAATTATGCCACGAAGACGGGTGGAGGTTACGTGGATGTAGACTATTTCCGGTATGAAAAGGTTGAAAAGTGAAAATCGCGATTAAGCTCGGCAGAGGAAAGCTTGCTTGCCTCTGCCGAGTGGGAGCGATTTATGCAAAAAGTACGTGGGATTGAAGAATAAAATGGCAGAAAGGGAAACTGAATGATGAAGAAGATTATATTAAGTGTATGTATGTTGTGCGCATCCGTGGGAGGATGGGCGCAAAAGGATGGGGGAAAACCCGATCCGGACTTTTACGTGTTCCTCTGTTTCGGACAGTCGAACATGGCGGGCAATGCCCGTGTCGAGAACCGGGATTTGCGAGACGTGGATGAGCGGTTCCGGATGATGGCGGCAGTGGATGATTCGGGGCGGAAACGTGAAAAAGGGAAATGGTACACGGCGGTGCCTCCGCTTTGCCGGCCGGGGGATGGACTTACTCCGGTGGATTACTTTGGTCGGACATTGGTGGCCACGCTTCCGGAGAATGTCAAGGTCGGTGTTATCAACGTGGCTATCGGAGGCTGTCATATCGAGACGTTCATGGAGGATAGTATTGCAACGTATGTGGCCCACCGTGCTCCGGGTTGGATGAAAGGCATGTTGAAGGATTACGGCAATGACCCTTATGCCCGTTTGGTGGAGATGGCCCGTTTGGCCCAGAAGGATGGCGTGATAAAAGGTATCCTGGTTCATCAGGGCGAATCCAACACGGGCGACAAGGCATGGCCGAAAAAGGTGAAAACAGTCTATGAAAGCCTGTTGAAAGACCTTGGGCTAAAAGCCAAGGACGTGCCCCTCTTGGCGGGGGAAGTGGTCAATGCCGACCAAGGTGGCGTATGCGCTTCGATGAATAATATCATCCGTACTCTTCCGCAAGTCGTTCCGACAGCTGCTGTGGTATCTTCCGCCGGATGCACGTGCGCTACGGACTCGTTACATTTCGATGCGGCCGGTTACCGTGAGTTGGGACGGCGTTATGCTGAAAAAATGTTATACCTTTTAGGAAAGAACAGTCGTTGAAAACCTGAATCTATATGCAAATGAATAAACTTATAGGAACTTGTCTGCTCTGCGCTTGGGTATGGGGAACGCAGGCAAACGCGCAAGAGAGCATCAAAGTGGGTAATACAACCCGTAACATGATTACATACGCCCCCGAGGGATTGCCTTATAATCCGCCTTTGGTCATTTCGTTACATGGAATGAATCAGGATGCCAATTACCAAAAAGGACAGGCGAATTGGGAAGCCGTGGCCGATACGGCCAAGTTTGTGGTGGTTTACCCCAATGGCATCAATAAGGCTTGGGATATATCCGGTGATACGGATATAAAGTTTCTGGAGACGGTTATCGACACGATGTACAACCGTTACCACATCAACCGTAACCGGGTATATCTCTCCGGTTTTTCCATGGGCGGTATGATGACGTACCATGCCATGGCGCGGATGAGTGATAAAATTGCGGCCTTCGGCCCGGTGAGCGGTATTTCGGTGGACTACCGTAATCCTTCAGGCAGACGTGCAGTGCCCATCATCCATACGCACGGCACAGCTGACAACGTCGTATACTACAACGGGGATGCCAACCATCCGGCCGGAGGGTATGGAAGTATACCGGAATATGTGAAGAAGTGGGCTGCGTTCGACGGTTGCGACATGAATCCCGAAGTCATCAAACCCTATCCTGCCGGTAAACCGGGGTCATCGGCTACATATACCCGGTATTCCGGAGGAAAGGACGGAGTGGAAGTCGTGCTCATTTCAATAGAGGGCAAAGGACATTGGCACTCCAATGATCCGGCCAGTGTCATGACGACGGAAGAAATCTGGAATTTTTGCAAGCGATATTCGTTGGGACCAGAGGAACCGGAACCTCCTGCTTTGGTGTCGGCTGAGCCGGAAAACCATTCTTTTGACTTGCCTTCGCAGGATTTGGCTTTTGTTTACACCTTCGATGAAGCGGTAGATGGTGGAGAAGCCAAGGCTATTCTTTCCGGCGAAGGCATGGAATATCCGCTTGTGTTGTCTGAGAGTGGTTTTAGCAAACGCTTGACATTCCGTTTGCCGGACGGGGTACAGTTGCCTGATGGGGATTATACGCTGAGAGTGGAACATTTGGAGAACGAAGCGGGAGGTGTTTTGCAGTCGTGCGTGTTCACTTATACGATAGGAGTGGTTGAGGTCGGCGATGAACTTGCCATAGAGACGTTGCTTTCACCTGTTTGGAGAGAAGAGCAAGCGGTGGTGGGCGAAGGCATACCTACCGGTTGGAAGCGTGTGAACAGCCGTAAGGACGGCACGAAGGATGAGAAAGGATCGGGGGCCGCCAATACAGGCGGTGCCCGGCTGAAATACTTCCCTGAAGGAGGTGATTTCGATGCGGGGTTCTATTTGAGTGCCCGTGATTACGATGTATGTGACTTTTATTTTGGGAGTTACGATGGGTATCGTCTGCACTTGTTGCCCGGACAATACGTATTGTCATTCAATTCCGTATATTGGAGTGCGGGGTCGGAAGAAGGAAAGGCCACCTTTGATGTGCAAGTGACCGATGGGACAGGCAAGGGCGTGTGGTCGCAGGTCGGGCTGCTTTCTTCTGGATGTATGGACGAGGTCTCCACGGAAAAAGTAAAAGGTTCCAAAGCGCATGAATATGTGTTTTCCATAACATCCGAAGGTAATTATGAATTGCATTTTACGATGTCGCAGGGGTGGAATTCCATCATTCTCGGTGGGATAAGGATGACGACTCAGCCTTCTGTGGCCGACGTGTACAAAGGTGGCTTCCTGAGATTGATGAAGGAAGCGGCGCGGGGATACGAGGCAACGGCATCGGATTGTTATGCCGCTTCGGAAGATTTACGCACAGCTTTGAAAATCGTGTTGGATCAATATGAAGGTTTCGTTTCCACAGCTCCTTCGGAGTATGAAGAAGCGATGGAAGCGGTAGAGGCTGTATGGCTACCTTTGGCTGACCGGAAAGAAAGCGTAGACGTGTATGTGAATGCTTTGGAAACGGCACAGGAAGCTTTATCCGGATGGGAGAAGGACGGGTTTGACTTGACAGCACAGGCTTATTTGGATTTGAAGGAGGCCGTGCGGGACTGCGCATTCGGGCAGGTGGACATGACAGACAACTTGCGGATGCGGGATGCGGCGGAAAGTTTGTCCGGCTATGTGCAGAAGTTGCGGGAGGAAGCCTTGACGGTGGACGGCGTGACGGTGTCGGGGCGTCCTGTAAGTGTGGAGCATTATGATTTGAGTGGCCGTAGGATAAAGCCCGGTTGCCGGGGCGTGACGGTGGTGCGTGAACTTTACCGTGACGGCAGTGTCCGTGTGCAAAAAAGGTTGAATGTTTTTTCTTCTTTGTAAAGGCGAAGACTTTTTATTTGTATATCTTTGTAAGAGGTTAGGAAATATTGAAAAAATCGAGTACGATGAAAAAGAAGTTATTAGGAGCCTTGCTTCTGCTTTGTAGCAGCATGGCATGGGCGGGGGATTTGAAACTTTGGTATGGCAAGCCGGCCAAGGATTGGACGGAAGCTTTGCCTGTGGGCAATTCCAAGTTGGGTGCCATGGTTTATGGCGGCACCGGGCGTGAGGAACTACAGTTGAATGAAGAGACATTCTGGGCCGGCGGTCCTTACGACAATAACAATCCGAATGCGTTGTACGTCCTGCCGGTAGTCCGGAATCTGATATTTCAGGGTAAGACACGTGAAGCCCAACGGTTGGTCGATGCCAATTTTTTTACGCGCAAGGATGGCATGAGCTATTTGACGATGGGAAGCCTTTTTCTGGATTTCCCAGGGCATGACAAGGCAACGGATTTTTATCGTGACTTGGATATCGGGAATGCTACGGCCACTACCCGCTATAAGGTGGACGGCGTGGCTTATGCCCGCACTGTGTTTGCCTCTTTCACGGATAGCGTGATTGTAGTGCGCCTGCAGGCCGACAAGGCCGGGGCTTTGGCTTTCACGGTGGGCTACGACGCTCCTTTAAAGCACGAAGTCAGTGCCGATGGAGACATGCTTTCCATCGCTTGTGAGGGCAAAGACCAGGAAGGTGTAAAAGCAGCCTTGTGTGCCGAGTGTCGCGTGAAAGTGGTGAGCGACGGCAAGACAACCGCCGATGGAAAAAAACTGGAGGTGGTCGGTGCAACGAAAGCTACGCTTTACCTGTCGGCGGCTACGAATTACGTGGACTACCACGATGTGAGCGGTGATGCGGCTGCCCGTGCCGACCGTTGCCTGCAACGTGCTGTCCAGATTCCTTATAAGAAAGCTTTGGAAAAACATGTGGCTTATTATCGGAATTTGTTCGGACGGGTGGAGTTGGATTTGGGTGAGACAGAGGCTGCGGCGCGTGAGACCCCTTTACGTATCCGCGATTTCAGTCAAGGTGGAGATCCGTCGTTGGCTGCGCTTTTGTTCCAGTATGGCCGTTATTTGTTGATTTCCTCTTCCCAACCCGGCGGGCAACCGGCTAATTTGCAAGGCATTTGGAACCGCAGTACGAATGCTCCTTGGGACAGCAAATACACCATCAATATCAACACTGAGATGAATTATTGGTTGGCCGAGGTGGCCAACTTGAGTGAGATGCACCAACCCTTGTTCTCCATGTTGGAAGACTTGTCCGTGACGGGGGCGAAGACAGCTCGTGACATGTACAATTGCGGAGGATGGGTGGCCCATCACAATACCGACTTGTGGCGCATCAGCGGCGTGGTGGATTTTGCAGCGGCCGGCATGTGGCCGAGTGGAGGGGCATGGTTGGCCCAGCATCTGTGGCAGCACTACCTGTTCACTGCCGACAAAAAGTTCCTGAAAGCTTATTATCCGGTATTGAAAGGCACGGCCCGTTTCTTTTTGGATTTCCTGACCGAGCATCCTTCTTACAAATGGTGGGTGGTGGCTCCGTCGGTGTCGCCCGAGCACGGTCCGGTAACGGCAGGTTGTACGATGGACAACCAAATAGTGTTTGATGCCTTGTACAATACTTTGCAGGCTTCTGAGATTGTGGGCGATGATGCCGCTTTCCGCGATTCTTTGGCGCAGATGCTCGACCGGTTGCCGCCCATGCAAGTCGGACGGCACGGCCAGTTGCAGGAGTGGTTGCAAGACGTGGACGATCCTAAGGACGAGCACCGCCATATTTCCCACCTTTATGGCCTTTATCCGAGTAACCAGGTTTCCCCGTTTTCGCACCCCGGACTTTTCCGGGCTGCCCGTACTACGTTGGAGCAGCGTGGCGACAAGGCTACGGGGTGGAGCATCGGGTGGAAGATAAACTTCTGGGCGCGCATGTTGGATGGCAACCATGCTTATCGTTTGATCAGCAACATGCTTCAGTTACTGCCCAGTGATGCCGTGGCGGGGGAATACCCAGAAGGCCGTACATATCCTAATATGTTCGATGCCCATCCGCCTTTCCAGATTGACGGCAACTTCGGGGCAGCGGCCGGTATTGCAGAGATGCTGTTGCAAAGCCACGACGGGGCGGTGCATCTGTTGCCTGCCTTGCCCGATGTGTGGAGAGAAGGCCGTGTGAAAGGTTTGCGGGCACGCGGGGGGTACGAAGTGGACATGGAGTGGGCCGATGGCCGTCTGTCGTCTGCCACCGTGCGTTCCACCGTAGGGGGTACGTTGCGTTTGCGTTCTTACGTACCGTTGAAAGGCAAGGGCTTGAAGAAAGCTTCGGGCGTGTGTCCCAATAGCTTGTTGGCTCCAGCCACAATCAAGGAACCTTTGTACTCGTCCGAACTGAAGGCACGTCCGTCGGTTTCCGTTCCCGAAGTGTATGAATATGATGTGCAAACCCAACCCGGGAAGACTTATAAATTCCGCATAGGGAATTTGTAGGTTTCCCCTAAAAAAATAATCACATAAGGATGAAACAGGTTGTATGGATATGTTGGTGTTGGCTTAGCTGTATCACGTTGGGGGTACAGGCCAAGAAGACGGATAACCGCGAGGTGGTGAATTTGAACCGTGAGTGGACTTATCAGCGTGGCGATTATCCGGGAGCCGAACAGGCAGATTATGACGATTCAGGATGGGAGCACGTCGGCTTGCCCCATTCGTTCAGCATTCCCTATTTCATGTGGAAGGACTTTTATACCGGTTACGGTTGGTATCGCAAGACAATAGTGTTGGACAAGGCTGACCTGAAGCGGGAAATCTTTTTGGAGTTCGACGGAGTGTTCCAAGTGGCAGAAGTATATATGAATGGCCGTTTGGCCGCGACGCATAAAGGGGGCTACACCGGTTTCAACGTCCGTCTCACGCCATACATGAGAAAGGGAGAGAACCAAATCGCCGTACGGGTGGACAACTCGTGGCGGGGCGACGTGGCTCCGCGTGGAGGTGAACATGTGTTTAGTGGAGGTATCTACCGTAATGTGCGTCTGGTGAAGAAGAACCCCGTGCACATCGATTGGTATGGCACGTTTGTGACCACGCCGACCTTGGCTGCGCATAAGGGACGTTCGTCCTCCGTCCGTGTACAAACCGACGTGCGCAACCTGACGGACCAAGTGGGAACGTATGAATTGCAGATACAGGTATTGGATGAAAACCGGCGTGTCGTGTCCGGACAAAGGGCTGTCCGGCGCGTGGAAGCGCAAAGTATGGCTCGGTTCGATTTGTCTACTGATGAAATAGAGGGCGTGGCCTTGTGGCATCCGTCGCATCCTCATTTGTATTCGGTGGTGTGCAGCCTGTACAAAGGGCGCAAGTTATTGGACAGCGAAGAAGTGGCGTTCGGCTTCCGGTGGTTCGAGTGGACAGCCGACAAAGGTTTTTTCCTTAACGGGGAACATTTCTTCTTCCGGGGGGCGAATGTCCACCAGGACCAGGCTGGTTGGGGCGATGCCGTGACCGAAGAGGCCATGCGGCGAGACGTGCGGATGATGAAGGAAGCCGGCTTCGACATGATTCGTGGCAGCCACTATCCCCATGCTCCGGCTTTTGCAGAGGCATGTGACCGGGAGGGGATGCTCTTCTGGTCCGAAACCCCGTTTTGGGGTACGGCGGGGCCGAAAAAGGACGGAAGTTGGACCGCCAGTGCCTATCCCGTGAAGGAGAGTGACGTTGCGGGATTCGAGAGCAACGTGCTTGCGCAATTGGAAGAAATGATACGTATCCACCGTAACCATCCTTCCGTATTTGTGTGGAGCGTGAGCAACGAACCGTTCTTTACCGACGGGAAGACGATTCCGGCTGTGAAGGCTCTGTTGAAAAAGATGGTGGACACGGCGCACCGCCTCGACCCTACGCGCATGGCGGCCGTCGGAGGAGCACAACGCCCGTTAGGAGACGACCGTATAGACAAGATAGGCGATGTGGCCGGGTATAATGGCGACGGGGCCAACATTGCCGACTTCCAGCAGCCCGGCATTCCCAGTGTCGTGACGGAATATGGCAGCACGTTGGCCGAGCGTCCCGGAAAATACATGGCCGGATGGGGCGATTTGGGCCGCGACGAAGGTTGGAAAGGACGCGAATGGCGGAGCGGACAGGCTATTTGGTGCGGATTCGACCATGGCAGCATTTTCGGAGAGAGCATGGCGCGGTTGGGCATTGTGGACTATTTCCGCCTGCCCAAGCGTTCGTGGTATTGGTATCGTAACGAATACGGGCACCGGTTGCCTCCGTCGTGGCCGCAAGAAGGCGTGTCTGCGCGTCTACGTCTGGAAGCTTCGAAGACAGGAGGCATCTTGGCCGACGGTACGGACGATGTACAGTTGGTGCTTACGGTATTGGATAAGGAAGGCCGCGAGTTAAGCAATAGTCCGGATGTGACGCTTTCCGTCATTTCCGGTCCGGGAGAGTTCCCGACCGGGCGTTCCATCACGTTCTCGGCCGACAGCGACATACGGATTGCGGACGGCAAGGCTGCCATGGCACTGAGGTCTTATTATGCAGGCCGTACGGTGGTGGAGGCCTCTTCGTCCGGATTGGAATCCGCCCGGGTGCAGCTTGAATTTACGGGTGCGCCGGAATATGAGGAAGGCAAGTCGGTCCAAGTGCTTTCGCGCCCTTACGTGCGTTTCACTCCCGGCCATGTGGAGTCCGTGCTTCAGGTTTACGGTCCGGACAGTCCCACCTTTGCCAGTAGCTCGTCTGAGGGCCATTCTCCCGGTTTTGCGGCAGATGGCGACCGGAAGACTTATTGGAAGCCTGCTGAAAGCGACGCGTCTTCTTATCTGACGCTCGATGTGGAGCGGACATTGGAGGTGCATGCCGTGAAAGCCCAGTTTCCTCTGGAAACCTGTCAGAGTTTCAAAGTAGAGTTTTCTGTGGACAATGTGGAATGGGTCCTGGTTTCGGATGGAGTTGTGACAGAAGGAACATCATGGGAGAAGACGTTGGCGCATCCGCAAAAAGCCCGTTTTGTACGTTTCTCTTTCCCGTCAGAAGGGAACGGACAGCGGTCGGCCGTGGCCGAGATAGAAGTACATGGCAAAGTGGGTGCCCGTTGAATGGGCGGGATATGCAGGGGTGTGCCGTAAGTGGAAATCTTTGGAAAGTAAATATTTATTCATTCCGAATTGATTCGGCTGAGATTACGGATTTGTTTGGCACAGATTGGAAAATCATTCTCCTGAGAATGATTTTCCAATCTGCGGAACAATGTAAGTTGTTGAAATAGAATGTGTAATACTTGTGGTAATCAAGGCGTTACGAAAGGGTACATGTCATGGATATTTATCCCGGTGCGAATCGGTGTCTGGGAGTCGCATGGACAAAAGGGATGGCATTCCGGGAAAATAAGTAAGATGTGGACGGTTATGGTTGCGCCGGTTGGAGTAAATTCGTATATTTGTGCGTGTAAGAAAGACACCCATTCGTGAGAAAGTGGGTGAGGTCAAATTAAAATTAAAAAATGATATAGGAGATATGAATGTATTGAAAACATTATGTTCGGCATCATTGCTGGTGGTGATGGCTTCGGCAGATGCCCGGATTCCGGTGAAAGTGGAGACTTTCCCATTGAACGACGTGAGACTGACGCAGGGTCCGTTTAAGCATGCGGAGGATTTGGATATCCGTTATCTGCTCGGGTTGGATCCCGACCGCCTGTTGGCACCTTATCTGAAAGGTGCGGGCTTGGAACCGAAAGCCGACAATTATACCAACTGGGAAAATACCGGTCTGGACGGCCATATCGGGGGGCATTACGTTTCGGCACTTGCCTATATGTACGCTGCCACCGGGAACGAGGAAATCAAACAACGGTTAGACTACATGTTGTCCGAATGGAAAAGGGCGCAGGACGCTGCCGGTGACGGATACCTTTGTGGTGCGCCGAACGGGCGCAAGATATGGGATGCCGTGTCTAAGGGGGACATACAGGCTTCTTCTTTCGGACTGAACGGAGGGTGGGTGCCTTTGTACAATATCCATAAGACGTATGCCGGTTTGCGTGACGCCTACGTGGTGGCAGGCTGTGCGCAAGCCAAGGACATGTTGGTGAAGTTGACCGATTGGATGATGAACCTGACGAAAGACCTGAGCGATGAACAAATACAAGATATGTTGCGTAGCGAACACGGGGGATTGAACGAAGTGTTTGCCGATGTGGCCGACCTGACGGGAAAGGACGGCTATATGCAACTGGCCCGCCGTTTCTCGCACCGTGAGATTCTCGACCCTTTGTTGAAGCAGGAAGACCAACTGACGGGCAAGCATGCCAATACCCAAATCCCGAAAGTCATCGGTTACAAGCGTATTGCGGACTTGGAAGGGGACGAAAGTTGGGACGATGCGGCACGTTTCTTCTGGAAGACGGTGGTGGATCAGCGCAGTATCTCCATAGGTGGCAACAGCGTGCGCGAGCATTTCCATCCCTCGGAAGACTTTTCCAGCATGCTGACGAGCGAACAGGGACCGGAGACCTGCAATACCTATAATATGCTGCGGTTGACCAAGATGTTGTACCAGACCAGTGCGGACGCACATTACATGGACTATTACGAACGGGCGTTGTACAATCACATTTTGTCTACCATCGATCCTGTGCAAGGAGGCTTCGTATATTTCACGCCGATGCGTTCGGGGCATTACCGGGTGTATTCCCAACCACAGACGAGCTTTTGGTGTTGCGTAGGTTCCGGAATGGAGAACCATGCGAAATACGGGGAGATGATTTATGCCCATGGCGGGGATGATTTGTATGTGAACCTGTTCATACCCTCGGTGTTGCAGTGGGGAAAGGTGCGTGTAGAGCAACGTACGTCTTTTCCTTATGAAGAAGCGACCACCCTTCGCCTGTCGTGTAGCAAGGCCAAGACGTTTACGGTGAAATTCCGTGTGCCGGAGTGGACGGACGCTTCCCGGATGGAGTTGACGGTGAACGGGACGGCCCAACCTGTTTCGGTTTCCGGCGGTTATGTGGCGGTCAGCCGTAAATGGACGGACGGGGACGAGGTGCGGTTGACTTTGCCGATGTCGCTCCGGGCTGTGGTTTTGCCTGACGGGTCGGACAACTATTCGTTCATGTATGGTCCGGTGGTCTTGGCTTCCCGTATGGGTAAACAGGAGCAGGTCGGATTGTTCGCCGATGACAGCCGGGGCGGCCATATCGCGGGCGGGCCGCAGTGGCCTTTGCAGGACATGCCGGTGATTGTGGGCGACAAGGACGAACTTCTGTCACATATCGAAAAGGTGGAAGGGAAACCATTGGAATTCAAGCTTCGCGGTGTGCGTCCCGAACGTTATGAAGGGATGGTGTTGGAACCGTTCAATCGCTTGTATGAATGCCGTTATATGGTGTACTGGCCGGTGATTTCTCCCGAAAAACTGAAAGCCCAACAGGAGGAACTGGCACGTGTGGAGCGTGAACGGAATGCTTTGGAGGCTGCGACGGCAGATAAGGTCATCTGTGGGGAACAGCAGCCGGAGAGCGACCATTTCATCCAGTCGGAGCAGTCGCGTACGGGAAGCCAGGGCAATCGCCATTGGCGTGCTGCGGACGGGGCAGGTTGGTTTTCGTACCGTATGAAAACGAATGGGCGCGAAGTGGCCCGTTTGCGGGTGACTTATGCGGCAGGAGGTAAAGACGTGGCTGCTACAGTCTCGGTGGACGGGCAGGCGGCAGGCATATTGGGACAGCCGGATGGCAAGGGTATGCAGACGGTTTTCCTTGATTTGCCGGAAGGTGTGTCCGGGAAAGACGTGTTGACCGTGCGGTTTGCCCCTTCCGGGAAAAGTTCGACACCGCGTGTCTATGAAATAAGATTGTTGGTGGCTGACGAGTAAAACAAGAGTGTCAGGGCTTGTCCTGCAAGTAAAATGCAAAACCGCTGGAGGAGGAACTCTTCCAGCGGTTTTTGATACATAGCCGGTTGTTTTTCCAGCTGTTTGTGTTTCCATGATAACAATCTTCCTTCCTTAAACAATACCAACACCTAAGAACCAATCATTAACCTAATTTCCAATTATGAAAAACCATCCTGTGCAATCTTTACCTTGAGGCAAAACCACCTGAAAAACCAACATTAACCTAATCATTATATTATGAAACCTATTTTGCTTTGCCTTTATCCTTATAGTGCAAAGATAAGGTTATATTTCCTTTTTCATTTTTGAATAAGTAGCATATATTTTGTTTTATGAAACGTGATGGAATTTTTTTTGGTAAATGAAACATAGGAGAATAAATATGTTACATAGGCAAAAATGGGTTACATGCAGAATGCCGTATCTTTGCGTGTAAAGAACAAGATAGTATATATGAAGGTGATGAGAAGAAGAATAAGGATGTTGTGTATGGGAATCATGGCATGGGCGATGTCCTTTGCCGTGTATGCGAAAGCGAATACGTTACGTGTCTTTGGAGAACCCCGGAAAGGAAGTTTTCCTATATCCGAAGCTTATTTGGTATATGCCCTCGAAGATGGGAAGACTGTAGAGAAAGTGACCGGGCTATTGTCGGAAGACATCTTCAGGGTCACGGGGAAAAAAGTCGGCATACGTACGGAGGTAGCCGGGGGGCATCCGGTGATTCTTGGTATACATGGGAAGGGTAACGGACTTATAAGCCGTATGGTGGAAGAGGGACGGTTGGATGTTTCATCGCTTGAAGGCGGATGCGAGCAATTCATTATCCGGCGGGTGGAAAATCCATTGCCCGGAGTGAAAGATGCTTTGGTTATCGTGGGCAGCGACCGTCGTGGGGTGGCTTACGGTGCCTTTACGCTCAGCGAGGCCATGGGCGTTTCACCTTTCTACTGGTGGGCCGACGTACCAGTGGAACGCCGTGCGCGTTTGTGGGTCAAGGCAGATTATGTTTCGGACAAACCATCCGTCTGTTATCGCGGCATTTTCCTGAACGATGAGGGATGGGGGCTGAATCCTTGGGCGGCAAAGACATTCGAGAAAGATTTGGGCAATATCGGTCCGAAAACCTATGCGCGGGTGTGCGAACTTGTCTTGCGCTTGAAAGGGAACATGCTCGCCCCGGCCATGCATGGTTGTTCCGACCCTTTTTATTTTCATCCGGAGAACAAACGCGTGGCAGATGAATACGGCATCATGGTGAACACTTCGCATTGTGAGCCGCTTCTGTTCAACAACGCTTCCAATAAAGAGTGGGACACGAAGAAAGACGGGGCATGGGATTATACGCGAAACAAGGAGACCATTTTAGGAAAGTTGGACAAACGGGTATGTGAGGCTGCCCCTTATGAGAATGTATATACGTTGGCCATGCGCGGTTTGCACGATGCCGGGATGCAGGGTGATCTGACGGAAGAAGGCAAGGTGGCTTTGCTGCATGAGGCCATTACCGACCAACGTGGCATCCTGTCGAAGTACGTGAGGAAACCGTTAGAGGAGATTCCCCAGATATTCGTTCCTTATAAAGAAGCGTTGGAACTCTATGAGAAAGGGTTGGAAGTGCCGGAGGATGTGACATTGGTGTGGCCGGACGATAACTATGGTTACTTGAAGCGGCTCAGTAATCCTGAGGAGCAGAAGCGCACGGGCGGTTCCGGTGTGTATTACCACCTTTCTTATTTAGGTGGCCCTCATGATTACCTGTGGCTGTGTACCACGCCGCCGGTGTTGATGTATGAGGAATTGAAAAAAGCGTATGATACGGGAGCCGACCGGTATTGGTTGCTGAATGTGGGCGACATCAAACCGATGGAATTGGGCATCAAGACTTTTTTCGATTTGGCTTGGGACTTGGACGCGTATGACTATGGGCGGGTTCACCGGCATCAGGCCGAATTCATGGCCGGGATGTTCGGCAACCGTTATCAGGACGAGTTCCAGGACGCACTCGATACTTACTATCGGCTGGCTTGGAGCCGTAAGCCGGAGTTCATGGGGTGGGAACGTGAATGGGATGCCCCTGAATATAAGGAGTTGGCAGACACGGAATATTCTTTTGAGGTGTATAATGACGCACGTCAGCGGTTGGCCGATTACCGGCGTATTTCCGATTGGGCGGAGAAAACCATGGCCGGATTGCCGGAATCCTACCGTGCGTCCTTTTTTGAGATGTTGGGCTATCCAGCCATGGCCTCTTACCAGATGAACCGGAAGTTTCTGATGGCGCAACTTAACCACGAACGTGCTGAACAGGGGCGGATGGAAGAGGCTAATTGGGCTGCCCGACAGTCCCGGGAGGCTTACGACAGCATAAACCGCTTGAACGACCGTTACAATCGGTTGTTGGATGGAAAGTGGAACCACATGATGATGTTGGCACCGGGGTGGGTGGCCAAATACCAAAACATGCCTCGCTTGGCCTTGTCGGATGAAGTGGGGGAAAAAGAAGTGGATATTATGCCTTGTGAGGAACAAGGGCGTTTGGAAGGTTGTACCGTGGTGGATTTGGCCGGATATACCCGGATGGACGGTGAGGGGACTCATAGTCTGAAAGTGGTGGAAGGCATCGGTTACGACGGGTGCGTTTTGCAGTTGGGCGAGGCTGTGGAGGCCTCTGTCAATCCTGAAGACCCAAGGTGTCCGCATGTGGAATATGCACTTCCGGACATGGCTGCCGATAGCGTGACCGTGCATGTATATACTTTACCGTTTTTTCCTATATATAAAGGAAAGGGAACACGTTTCGGGATTTCCGTGGACGGCCATCCCGTCCAGGTGGCTCAAAACCTACCCAAGGAGTTTTCCAAGGCGTGGAAAGACCAGGTGTTGCGTAACGGTGCTGTGGCTACATTCCGTTTTCCCATAGATGCCAAACGGAGGCGGCACAAACTGGCCGTGGTATGTGGCGATCCGGGTGTAATGGTACAACGGGTCGTGGTGGATTGGGGCGGACTGCAAGATACGTATGTGGGGCCGGCCTTGTCTTTGGTTCGTGGAGAATGAATGGAATAACAATTATAGATAAAATAAAAATGGAGATGGGAAAAGTGGCAAGGCGGCTATGTCTCGGCTTGCTTTTTGGGGGGATGTCCTGTGTCGGCAATGAAGCCGGGGCTGTAATAAAACTGCCCAGTCTGGTAGGTGACCGCATGGTACTCCAGCGCGGGACGGATTTGAAAATATGGGGATGGGCCGATCCGGGCGAGAAGGTGACAGTACGTTTCCGGGGGGCGCATTATTATACCGAGGCTGACGGCCAAGGGCGATGGCACGTGCTGCTGCCTCCGCAACAGCCGGGAGGTCCTTTCCTCATGGAGGTGAACGAGAAAGTGATACGTGACGTGCTCGTGGGAGACGTTTTCTTGTGCGGGGGACAATCGAACCAAGAGAATCCGATAGAACGGTTGGTGGAGAAATTTCCTGAAATACCGGTGTCGAACAATCACATGATCCGCCATTTCAAAGTGCCTTATCAGGACGACGTGAGAGGCGTGAAGGAGAATCTGGCCGGAAGTGGGGTATGGCATTCGGCTACGGCTTCCGAAGTGATGAACTGGACTTCTTTGGCTTATTTCTTTGCCACGGAAGTGTACAACCGCTATAAAGTGCCGGTGGGCATGTTAGTTTCCAGCAAGGGGGGGACGGACATAGAATCTTGGATCAGCCAGGAATATCTGAAGGACTTCCCCAAGCTGCGGGTAGACCGCGAGGCATTAGAGGCCGCAGCCGAAGCCAAGCGCGACAAGGGTACCGGGAAATGGAACCGGAGGGATTTCGACGATTCCGCTTGGGACTCAGTGGACGTGCCGGGCACTTGGCGCGAGACGGGTATCCGGGTAAAGGGAAGCGTATGGTACAGGAAGAACTTCCGTCTTCCGTCTTCCATGGTGGGACGGCATGCGAAACTCTATATGGGGCGCATGTCCGATTGTGACTCGGTGTTCGTGAACGGCACTTTCGTAGGTACGACGGCGTATTTCGGACCGCCGCGCAAGTATGATGTTCCGGCAGGCGTATTGGTGGAAGGTGTGAACAACGTGACCCTGAAGCTGACGGCATTGAACGGCAATGGAGAAATCGTGCGTGACAAGGTGTATAAGTTGAAGGGGGATGACGACGAAGTGGAATTGTCCGGGGTGTGGAAATACAAGGTCGGATTCGACCGTGCCGAGGCAGAACCTTACGAGCAACGTCTGGCCAACCTGAGGCATGCCGGTTCCGGATTGTACAATGGCATGATTTACCCTGTGCGTAACTGGAAAGTGAAGGCAGCGATATGGTACCAAGGAGAGAATAATGCGGGACGGGCAGGAGAGTATGCCCCGTTGCTGACTTCCCTGATAGCGGACTGGCGCGAGACATGGGGGTGGCCGGAGATGCCTTTCCTCTTGGTGCAGTTGCCTAACTATATGGCAAAGCAAGACAAGCCTTCCGACAGCGGGTGGGCACGCCTGCGCGAGGCACAGTTCCAAGTATCCCGAAACGTTCCCCATACGGCTTTGGCCGTGACATACGATGCCGGGGAATGGAACGACATCCATCCTTTGGACAAGAAAACGGTGGCCCGGCGGTTGTTCCTTGGGGCACGCAAAATCGTGTATGGCGAAAAGGTGGCGGCCTCGGGGCCTATATATAAAGGTCTGGAGACGAAAGGCAACCGCATTATCCTTTCATTCGACGATGCCGGACGGGGATTGTCGTGCCGGGGCGGAAGGCTGAAGCATTTTGCCATTGCGGGTGAAGACCGTAAGTTCGTATGGGCAGATGCCGTAATCAAAGGCGGCAAGGTGGTGGTGAGCAGTCCGGAGGTAGAACATCCCGTGGCCGTGCGTTATGCTTGGAGCAACAACCCCGAAGAGGCGAACTTATGTAACAAGGACGGGCTTTTGGCTTCTCCTTTCCGTACGGATAATTGGTAAATCATTATAATTAAAAATCAAACAATTACTTTTATGAAACAATTTTATTTGAAATGCAAACGGGCGTTCTTGGCGGGCGTTTCGTTTGTCTTGATGGTTGGGGCAGGCTTGGTGGAAGCCAAGGCCGATGCACCCTTGCGACGGCCTATCTCGCCGGAGCGGCCCATGTTGTTGGTGCATATCGACACGTGGAACTATCCCGACCCCGAGCGTATCATCGAGATGGTACCGGAAGACATTCTTCCTTACGTGGTGTTCAATATATCCTTGTCGGCTTCCGACAACGTCTGCGCGGACGGTTATGCCGTGGCCGGTTCTTGGCTGAAGGCATGTGCACAGAAGCGTGCGTGGGCCATGGTGCAATGTGCCAGTGGAGGCCATAGCCGTTTTTCCGATCATGACCTTTCTGTATACGAGGATTATTTCCGCCAATATCCCAACTTCCTCGGTTGGAACTTCGCCGAGCAGTTTTGGGGATTCGGTGAAGACGGGACTCCTTCTTTCTTGGAGCGTCTTTCGTTGTTCGGCGACATCTTGAAGATTTGCCATCGCTATGGCGGCTATTTGGTGGTGAGCTTCACGCAGGCCTACTATTCGGCCGACATGTTGCCCATTGCCTATATGAAACGAAATCCGGAAGTGAACCGTTTGTTGACGGAACATCCCGAACACTTTATCTGTTGTGAGAAATACACGATGCAACATGGGTTCTATGAAATAGAGAGTAATTGCCTTGGAGCTTTCTTAGGAGGTTATGCCGGGAATTATGGCATCCGTTTCGATGATTGCGGATGGTCGCCCGATGATGGTAATCCGGCAACGGAAAACGATGGGGACTTGTATCCTTTCGTGAAAGCGGCAGGTGCAATTCCTATCATGGAGCACGTGATGCTGACGGGGCAGACGGTCATCGACGGCCCTGAATTGATTTGGACGGATGTGTCCCGTGAAGTGAGTACTTCTGTGACCCCCGATGGTTATACCCGCCGTAATTGGGATTGGTTCCCGCAGTTTGTCAATATCCAGATGGACGAGTTCCGTAAGATTCTGGACGGTACGGTACGCATCCTTACCCGTGAAGAAGTCATCGACCGGACGAAAATCTGTCTGCAAAATGATGTGAACGACGGGACTTTTGACAGTTACCTGACTCCGGCCACTCTGTTTGACGGGCTGTACCGTCCGGATTGCGACCGTGACCGTATGGACGGTAATTCATGGTTGGAGAACAAATGGTGGATGAAAACTTCTGGTCGCTACCCTACGATACCGCAGGTATATGATTTGTTGGACGATACGGCTAAGAAACTTCAAGTGGTGAAGGTTTCGGAATATGATACTCGTTGGCCGGACATAGCTGCCAAGGTGGAAGAACTCAACCGACTTTTCCCACAGGAATACACAGGTGACATTTATGCAGCCCATGCGGAAAATACTTGGATGACCTACAACCCCTATCAATATGAGGACCAAACGACGAACGGAGTGCGTACGCGTTATATTTCCAAACGTCGTGCTTCAGGAGTCATTCCTTTCTTGTATAATACGGCAGACAGCATCTCTTTGGACTTTTCGCCATACGCCATGGCTGTGATGAAAGAATATCCGGATAGTGTGGCGCTCTACATGAGCAATTACCGCCTGAGCGATGATAACAATCTGGTAGAAGCTGAAAACGTGGAGGACACGGTACGCATCTATGGTGCCACGGAGGAACCAGTTGTGAAGTGGTATGACCGTGCCGACCATCGTGCCAGCGAAGTGAAACAGACATGGGAAGACGGTGTGCTGACATTGGTAGTAGGCCATAATGGTCCGGTGGAACTGAGCATCGAGTGTAAGGGAAAAGCCACCGGACGTCTGACGGAATGGACACCGGCACGGGTAGAAGTACCCGAGCGTCCGTCCGTATATACCGGCACGTTGCAGTATGAAGCCGAATTTTTCGATTACAAGAATATCGGGGCTTGCCATACTAACGGTTATTATAATGGCTATCCGGGCTACCAAGGCCAAGGGTTCGTGGAAATGGGCACGAACCGTTCGGCTTCCATCCGTGACACGGTAAGAGTGCTTCGGAATGGAACTTATACCATAAGCGTCCGTTATCAGGTTCCGAATGGTAGTGCACGTATGTATTTGATTGTAAATGGAAAACGAAAATCTCTGACGATGCGTGCCACCAATGGTGTTTGGGCAGAGACATCTGTCGAGGCAGAGTTGGAGGCCGGGGAGAACGAAGTGGAATTGAAGTTTGTTTCAACGCCTGTAAACGTATTGGTGGATTGTATCAAGATAAATCGTGCTAATGCTTATGTTTACGATTTTGAAGATGACAAACCGGGCACGTCTGCTACAGACCCGGCGGCTGAAATGATGACCCTGATGGGAGGCGAAGCCGGCGTGGTCGCCATCGAAGACAATCAGGCATTGCATGCCTATGCTGCCGGTACGGACGGAATGGGGCAGGCCTTGTTGGATTTGTTCCCACGTGATGCCGTGGATTATAGCGTGTCATGGCACCAGTTGGAAGGCGATGCAGGCATGTTGCTCCGTGGCGGTTATCTGTTCCGCGTGCAAGGTGGTAAAGTATCGCTCGTTGTGATGGAAGAAGACGAAGACGGGACTTTGCGTGTGGGCAAAACTTTAGCCGAGGGAGACAAGGCCGAGGGGATGGCATACTACCGTGCCACGCTGCTTGATGGGAAATTATACTTTGACGGTTCTGTAGACGGGGTACAATGGCAGAATATGCTGTCAGCGGAGGATGCCACGTTCTCATGCGGTGAAACACGTCTTTGTTGGGAAGCAGCCATGACGGTAGACGACATCCGTTTCCATAATACCGGGCTTACGATGTCACAGACGGATTTGGAGGACATAAACATGACTTATGGTGGAACGAATGCGGTCATCCGCAGTTTGGAAATCAGCGGAACGGATTTGTTGGGTGATGTGAAGATTTCTTTGGCAGGCAATGCCTTTGGGCTTTCGCTCGACTCCTTGGGTGAATATACCGGCGCACTGGTTGTTGAGTCCAACCGCTTGACCAATGAGCAAGGTGCCGTGCGTGTATTCGTCCGTCTGAAACCGGAGATGGCTGTGGATGACTACGAGGATGTGATGACCATCGCTACTTCTTATATGGAAGAACGAAAGGTGAACCTGAAAGGGAGCGTGACCCCTGCCAATTATGCCACGTATTATGATTTCGAGGATGATGCCGTTTCTTCCGGGGCTTCCAACCCACCGGCAGAGGGGATTACCCGTGGCGTGGGCAACCTTTGTACGGCAGGCGTGTCGAACTATACAGATTCGGAGAACCGTACGAGCAAGATGTTACGGGTCTACACGGCACCGAGTGCGAACGGCACCGGAGTGTTGGATTTGGAGCGGTTTACACGCAAAAGTACGGATTACAGCGTGACGTGGCGGCAGGTCGTGACTTCATCTGGCGATTACAAGAACGGAGTGGTTCTTCGCGGTGATACGCTCACGATAGGGAACGCCAACCAAGGTTATACTCTGGGTATCATGGCCGGTTATTATATGAATGTGTACAACCACGGTACGGTTACCGATTTCCGCATTTACAAGTCCACGTCTTCCAAGCAATTGAACATGTTCAACAGCGCGAGCGTATCCTTGCAGGCGGCTTTGGGCAAAAGTATTTGGTACCGTGCTTCGGTTTCGGGTTCTTCCAAGGTCACTTTGAAAATAGAGTACTCTACCGACGGGGAAACCTGGCATCTGGGGACTTCCACCACGGATGAAGGTGGTGAATTCCAACAGGGAGCCACACAATATGTATGGGGCTTGGCCGCATCCCAAGGTAATTTCCTCATAGATGACATATCGTTCGAGGGAATTACGTATGACGAGGGTGTGGAGAACGGAATTTACTCGGCCGAGGAAACTACGGCAACGGTGGAGCGCGAAGAGTTCTTCGACTTGTCTGGCCGTAGGATACTTCCGGGCGATAGCATGACAGGAGTAATCATTCGCCGCAGTTACCTGTCGGATGGCACAGTCAAGGTGGATAAGATATTGAAACGATGAATTTTTCTGGAAAGAAACGGTACTAAACAGAATGTTTAGCCGTTTTCTTTCCAGATATTAAACAAGATAAAATCAATGGAAAAAAAGAAAATGATTTTGGGAAGAGGCCATTGGGTGGCATTGTGGTGTGCTGCCGCATGCTGTTCTTTGACCGTAGGTGTGGATGCGTTCGGGCAACCGGATGCACAGGAGTATGTGTTTCATGGGGCGGGAAACCCTTATTTGCCGTTGTGGGAACATTTGCCCGATGGTGAGCCGCGCGTGTTTGAAGATCCGGACAATCCCGGGAAATACCGCGCTTACATCATTGGTTCCCACGATTTGCGGATGAACAGTTATTGCGGGCCGGACATCCGGATGTGGTCGGCACCGGTAGAGGATTTGTCCAGTTGGCGTGACGAAGGCCCTATCTTTACTTATCCCATTGAAGGACAGTGGGACGTGATGTATGCGCCTGACTTGGTGGAAGTACGCCGCCGGGATGGAAAGAAAGAATACTACCTGTATCCGCACAGCCGTGGGCGTAACCGGGAAGCGATGGTGACTAAGAGCGACCGTCCCGACGGGCCTTTCAAACCTATAAATTTGAATGCCGACGGCACCAAGACTTTACCGGGCAGCATCTTGGGTTTCGACCCGTCTATTTATGTGGAGCAAATCACCGACCCGAAAGACCCCGACTACGAAATCGGCTTTCGTGCATACGGTTATTGGGGCTTCCAACGTTCGTCGGCAGCACAGCTTGACCCAAATACGATGTATTCCGTGCGGCCGGGTACGGAGGTGATTCCGTATTTCATGCCTGCCGGTACTCCGCAGGGAGGTGTCCGTGATCCGGAAGGTACTGAATATCCTTGCCTTTTTGAAGGGCAGGATCCCAAGGCTTTCAACTTCTTCGAGGCTTCTTCCATTCGTAAGGTGGGAAACAAATATGTGACGATATATAGCGGATATTCCGGCCCTGATTACGGCATAGGAAATTCCAATTCCACTTTGCGTTATGCTTATGGGGATAGCCCGTTGGGACCTTGGAAGAGCGGTGGGGTCTTGGTGGATTCCCGTGCTCCGGTGCTGAACGAAGACGGTTCACGTTTGCAGACCACCAATGCCGGGCACAATACGCATGGGAGTATTGAGCAAATTAACGGACAATGGTACGTGTTCTACCACCGTCCGCCGCGTGGATTCGGTTTTGCGCGTCAGGCCATGGTAGCCCCCATTCAGGTGGAATGGGATGAGAAGCCGGTAGCCAAGGGAGGCAAAGTCTCCATCCGGGCTTACGACCCGTATGCCAAGAACCATGTGTGGACGGCCAAGGACAAACAAGGTAACGAATACAAAGGGGCGGAAGTCACGTCGGAAGGTTTCCACATTTTCGGGCTTGACCCTTACCAATACTATTCTGCCGGTATCGCCTGTTACTTGTCGGATATACGTCTTCAGCAAGATGCTTGGGACATTTGGGACAACCATGCCCCGATTGCCGGTGTGAAAAACGGAAATATCATCGGATATAAATATTTTGGTTTCGGAGGTTTGAAAAAGGACCAGTTGGGTTTGAAAGCCTTTGAGGGGACGAAGAAAGGAAACCAGACGGCTTTCAATCTTTTCCTGACCCCAAGAACGTCCAAAGCTTTCAAAGTAAACGTATGGATGGATGGTCCTTGGGACAACGCTACGTGGAAAGGCAAGAAGATAGGAGAAATCCAGGTACCAGCCGGTTCGGCGCAGGAAGTCACACAGTTTACTGTGGATGTCTCGGCCCATGTGGACGGACTGGGTCGGAAGCATGCTATTTATTTGGTGGCAGAAGGAGGCAGTGGAGAGGAACTTTTCGACTTGACAGGGTTGGGATTCAGTTCGGTCGGGAAGAAGATAGCCCGTCCGGTCGTACCTTCTGTCAGCATATCGGTGGACGGGAAGGCTATTGAATTGCCTAAGACTCCGGTACGTTCCACCAATGCCAATGGCATAACCGGCTACGGGACGTATGAAGTGGTATACGTGCTTCCTTCCGAGACTGCCCGTTTGCCTAAGGTGTCGGCATCTTCCGATAATAAGGACGTGAAAGTAGAAGTCAAGCAGGCTCGTCCGGATGCAGAGACTGCTGTGGTGACGTTCGACTATCAGGGACTGGTCAAGACCTACAAGGTGGTATTCTCCCGTTCTTTTGTGGTAATGGGGAGTAAATAAGAAACTTGTTTCCAGATACTGTTTCCGGTTTTTGGGTTGTAAAAATAACGGGTGCGTTACAAACGCACCCGTTATTTTTGCATCTGCATTCCTTTTTTAATGTTCGGAGAGTTTCTTGTCGGTTTTCACGCTTCCGTCACTGTAATACGTCTTACGGATATACATGCCTGTGGCGGGTTGTTCTGTAAGACGCATACCGTTGGGGTGGTAATATTCATACCGTACGGGAGTTCTGTCTTCCATTTCGGTATTTGTGATGGCATCGGAACCTTTCCCGGCAAACTGCCATGTGTCGAACTTCACTTCGCCCCGTGTTTCCGTGAAAAGGAAATACACGTCATGCGATCCGGTAATAGGTGTGGGACAGTCGACGGATACTTCTGTGGCCTCCGGTGTGGAGAAGTCGAGGGTGACCACGGGTTCGGCTTCTATGTCGTTTAGACGGATTTCCAACGTGCCTTCCCCTTGCAGGTTTGCCGTGAACTTTTTGATGCCCTCTGTGCCGAACATGACACCTTTTACCATGGTCCAACCTCCGGATTGTGGGATAGTGATACGGGTATTGCCTGTTTTCTCGTAGCTTTCGGCACTCACTCCGGCTGCCGTGCACAAGTTTTCCGCTTGTTGGAGGATGAACGGGTCTACACGTTTGGCCGTGAGTTGCATAACGCCGGTCGGAGAAGCCGTCACGGCATTGATGCGTTGCGAGCGTTCCACTACGGGTAATCTGTTCATGGCTATGCTACGGTAACCTCCGTTGATGGCCATTTGTTGTTCCAATCCTTGCGTGTGGTAAAGAAGGTAATAAGCATTACTGAATTTTTGCAGGTGTGAATGGTTGTTACCGTACGGGTAGCCGAATGTGCCGGGGTTGGCGAAGTATTCTCCTTTGTAGGTCCAACTGTCCGGGGCAAGGGGCGTGTCGGTCGTCATGTAACATATACTGCATGCCGAAGGAGCTTCAGAGATACCGCCGTATGAAGGCCAGTTCGTACGTTCGCGCCAACTGGTACAATAGGAATAGACCAGTTTTCCGCCCATCACGTTCAGTTCGTTGGCTTCGAAATGATAAGGCGCAGGAATCGGCATGATGTCACTGTCAAGCGAAATCATGTCCTTACCGAGGCGTACGATACGGGCATTGCCCGGCATGAGTTCCGTTCCTTCCGCGTTCGGGTTTCCGCCGCCGAAGGCCAACCACCCCGTACCGTCGTTGTCGATGACGACACCCGGGTCGAAAGGTGTACTGCAAAGGCCGAGTCCGGGTGTGCTGCCGGAAATGAGGTTTTTGCCGAGCGGGTCGGTCCATGGCCCCAGAGGAGAAGTGGAGGTAATGACGCCTACGCCTCCTCCGCTATTGGAGAAATATAGATAGAAATGGGTTTTCCCGTCGGCTTCTTCACGGGAGACGATTGAAGGTGCCCACGAAGCGTTCAGCCATTGCCCGCAGACGGTCGTCATATCTATGGTGCCGTGGTAAGTCCAGTTGACCAAATCCTCCGTAGACATCATGACCAAGGAACGGATCTTTCCGTAAGTGTTGGAGGTCAGGCCTCCTGTCGCGTCGAATTCCTGTTGGTCGTTCGTTCCGTACACATAGAGGCGCCCTTCATATTCGACGGATGTCGGGTCGGCACAGAAACGGTAGGGGTTGAGCGGGTTCACCTCGGTTGTTTTCTTGTAGGCTTCCATGACGGTAGGTTCACTCGGTTCGGGTGTCTCTGCTTCCGTCCGGATAAATTGCAGGGTATAGAAAGCGTTTCCGAGTAGGTCGATTTCCGGTGAGGCCGTTCCCGCATATTGTGTGCTTACGTCTTGCACGAAGCGGTTGCGCGTGGCGTTCGTCAGAACGGCGTATACCTGCCGGCTTTCAAACGGGAGGTTTGCTTTCAACTTTACTGGTTCGGAAGAGCGGTTGAGGACGAACAGACTGAGGGTGTCGCCGTTCTCACTGACGTATGCCGAACCGTTGACCGGAGTTTTTCCTTTGTCGGAGAATGAGGATTTGATGCGCGTCATTCCGGTTGCATATCGGGCATAATGCCCTAGCACGTAGGCGAAAGTACTTAATTCCGAAGCGTTGCCACCTCCTTTCCCGTCGCCGAACATGTGGTTTATCATATTGTAGTAAACATAGGCACTGAAACCGGCCCGCATGCAACTGTCTATCTGTTCCTGGAAATCGCAGGCACTTTCCCATGTGCCCACCTTGTCTTCGTCGAAAATATATTCGGTCATCCACATGGGGCGCTTCGTCAGGCTGCGCACGTAGTCCACGTAGGTCATGTCGTTTACGCCGTAAATATGGTTGCCCCAGATGTCGATACTGTTGCGCATGGCAGCCGATTTTACCAATTCCTGGTTGTATTTGTGGCTGTCCCATCCGAAGCATTCCGGTGCCATGACCTTGCATTCCGGGGAAAGGTGTTGGTGCAGGGCGGTTACCATGCGGGTCATTTCGTCGACGGTGTAGAGGCAGCCTTCGTATCCTTCCGGGTCGTAGTCGCTTTCGTTTTGGACGGATAGGATGTCTATGGCCGCTCCCTGGTCTTCCATGAACTGGCGGTAGCGTTCCAACCATCGGGCGTATGAGTCGATGCTGTCCGTATTGATATGTCCGTGGTTAGAGGATTCTCCCCACGTCTGTTCGGCACCGACCTTGAAACAGAAGGGAGGTGTCCACGGGCTGGCAAAAACGATGGCACCGTGTGCCTTGGCCCATTTGACAGCGTTCACGTAACTCTTCCAGTTACTTTCGTCGGGGTTGATACGGATACGCATGATGTTATAGCCCATTCCGTCCGGTCCCCACAACCGGTCCACTTGTTCTTGGGTGTAGACGTCAGCCCATTGTCCGTTCATTCCGCAGCCTCCGAATCCGTCTATTTTTTGGTATCTCGTTTCGGAGTCGAGGTTTACGTTGGCCGTACGCTGTGCGCAAAGCGGTATGCATCCCGTGAGGGCCGTTGCATACAAGAGGGTAATCGTTCTTTTCATGTGTTTTTGGTTTTAAAGTTTGCAGGGTAAGTCCCATGGTTCATCTGTTTTTCTTGATGACAAGCAAAGTTACGTATTTTCAGCCTGTCGCATTTTCGCTCCAATAGCGGATACTTTCGTACAAGTAACATCCTTTTCTTTTGTATAACATATATTTTTGCGTATGTAACATAGACCTTGAAAAAACTTTTTCAGGGCAAAGATTGGTAACATGCGATAAAGCCCCTTGCTTGGGATTTTCCTAACTTTGCTGCGAGAATCATGAAAAACTTGAAAACGTATGATGAAGAAGAAAGCGTGGAGCCGGTGGATACTGGCGTTAGCGGTGGTTTGGCCATGCATGGCCGTAGCCCGCGATCGTGTGAGGGAAAAAGAGAATTTTGATTTCGATTGGAAGTTCATCCTGAATGCCGACGACCGGGCAAACGCCGGTATGCAAGTGTCGGAAGCCGGATGGCAGGACGTACAGTTGCCGCACGACTGGAGCATTTCGCTGAATTTCGATCCGAAGTTGAGCGGAAGCAACGGGCATTTGCCCGGCGGTATCGGTTGGTACCGGAAGACGTTCCGGGTGGACAAAAAGGACAAAGGAAGGCGTATCGCCGTGTTGTTCGACGGCATATACAGCCGTAGCGACGTGTATGTGAACGGGCAGCATTTGGGATTCCGCCCCTACGGTTTCTGTTATCAGGAGTACGATCTCACACCTTATTTAAATTATGGAGCCGAAAACGTGTTGGCTGTCCGGGTAAACAATCCGTTGGAACACGACAGCGTGGCACGTTGGTACACCGGTGCGGGGATTTACCGCCATGCTTGGTTGGTGAAAACAGCCGAGGTGCATGTGCCCTCCTACGGGACTTACGTCACGACTCCGGTGGTGACGGTGGAACGGGCGGAGGTTCGTGTCCGCACGTCGGTGGCGAACGAGGCGGAGCGTACCAAGACTTTGTCCGTCCGCCAACAGATTACGGACGGAGAGGGGCGCACAGTCGTGCAATCCGGCAAGCAAGCCTTGCAAGTGGCTGCCGGGCAGACGGCTGACACAGAGCATACGCTCGAAATCCCCCGTCCGCAGTTGTGGGACACGGAACATCCTTATCTTTATACTTTGCATACCTCGGTATATGACGGGCGCAAACTGGTCGATACTTACGAAACGGTATTCGGCGTGCGTACGTGCGAGTTCACTTCCGACCGTGGTTTCCTGCTCAACGGGAAGCCGTTGAAGTTGAAAGGTTTCTGTTTGCACCAAGACGATGCCTCTTTAGGTACGGCTCTGCCTTTGCGTTCCATGGAACGCAAATTGGAGATTTGCAAGGAGTACGGAGTGAATGCCATCCGGTGCAGCCACAACCAACCGTCGCCGGAGTTCCTTGACCTTTGCGACCGCATGGGGTTTGTGGTTATTGACGAGGCGTTCGACAAGTGGAAGTCCGGCTATTATGCGCAGTATTTCGATGCGTGGTGGCAGGAGGACTTGAAGAACATGCTGGTGCGCGACCGCAACCATCCCTGTGTCGTATTATGGAGCATCGGCAATGAATTGCAGGAAGCATGGGACGGGTCAGATACGGGATGCCGACGGGCGGCTATGTTGCAGGACTTCGTGCACGGGTTCGAACCGTCGCGGCAGGTTTGCCTTGCGGCACAGAACCGCCATAACGAGAAGTTTTCCGGAGTGACCGACGTCGTGGGCTACAATTATCTGGAGGCACGTATGCTTTCCGACCATAAGAAGTTTCCCGAGCGTCGCTTTTTAGTGACGGAGGAGTTGCCTTATTACTGCGGGGCGGAAGGGAATATCCGTAGTTACGACACGAACAATCCGTGGAACATCATTGCCGAGAACGATTTTATCGCGGGCGGTTTCCTTTGGACCGGTACGGACTACATCGGTGAAGCCGGTTGGCCGAGCCACGGTTGGCCTGCGGGACTTTTCGATATTTGCATGGTGGAAAAGCCGCGTGCGGCTTTCCATCGGGCGATGTGGAACGACGAACCGATGGTGCGTATCGCCGTACGAGACAATGCGCTCGACATCGACCACGGGCGTGACCTTTGGCAATGGCCGAACATGGCGGCGATATGGAATTTCCCCCGAGCTTACGAGGGTTTGGTCATCGAAGTAAACACCACGACCAACTGCGAGCGTGTGGCTCTGTTCCACAACGGCAACGAGATGGGCGTACGCCGGACGACGGATTACCCGAACCATACGATAACGTGGTGCCTGCCTTACCGGCGTGGGACGCTTGTGGCTAAAGGCATTAACGGGACGGATACGGTGGCTGTGCATGAAATACGTACGGCAGGTGATGCCGTGAGGTTGAAAGCCATAGTCGACCGTGGAAAATTGATGGCCGACGGGCAAGATTTGAGTTATGTGCAGGTGGAGTTGTTGGACCAAGACGGAACGCTCGTGCAGCATGCAGACCGCCGGGTGAAAGCCTCCATTGAGGGCGAGGGCCGTTTAGTGGGATTCATCAGCAGTGACTTGCGGCGTAAGACTCCTTTCACTTCCCATGAAGACAAGACGTATTTCGGGCGTGCCATGGCCATTGTGCAGTCTACCCGGAAGGTAGGGACAATCCGTTTACGCTTCGACGTGGAAGGATGGGATGAACCTGTGTGGGTAGAGCTGACTTCGGAAGCCTTACCTAAGGATTACGTATCCGACATCCCGAGTTTTCGGTAAAAAGTGCAGGGTGGGATATAACTGGACAATTTGGATTTTCTTACCTTTGCCTTACGATAAACCTAAACCATTAAAAAGACATGATGAAGAAAAGGATGTGTGCATGGGTATGGGCCGTGCTTTTTTCGTGCGCGATGTTTCCCCAACGCCAACGGATGGACTTGCAAGGCAAATGGGCATTCAAGTTGGATGTCAGGGGAAACGGGGAAGAAAGCGGTTTTGCCACAGCACCGTTTGCTGAGGAAGTGATGCTTCCGGGTACGACAGACACGAATCGAAAAGGATTCCGGCCCACAAGGACGGACGAAACCACTTATCTCACACGGTTGCACACTTATGTGGGCAGGGCTTGGTATAAGAAAGTGGTGGACATACCGGAAAGTTGGAAAAATAAAGTCGTGACACTGACTTTGGAACGCACGAAGCCCACTCGCGTGTGGGTGGACGGCAAGGAAGCCGGAAGCCGGGACGGCATTTCCGTGCGCCAAGTGTACGACCTCTGCCGTTTTCTCACGCCCGGCCGGCATGAAATAGCCGTCAGGGTGGACAATGGCGAGTCCGTGCCGCCGGAATTGCTCGGGTCTTCCCATGCCTATACGGAATCCACACAAACGAATTGGAACGGTATCATCGGCGACATTTTCCTGGAAGCGAAAGAACCGTTGCATTTGGCCGGTGTGCAGGTTTATCCCGATGCGGAGAAAAAGTCGGTCCGGCTGAAAGTGAGGCTGGCCTCGCCCGAAGACATTCGGAACCGTATGCAGTTGGAAGTGCGCGCTACGGCATGGAACACGGAGAAAGAGCATCGCGTCCGTCCGCTTGAGTTTGGTTTGGAGAAGGGGCAGGCAGAGTACGACTTCGATTTCCCGTTGGGCGAAGAAGCTTTGTTGTGGAGCGAGTACGACCCTGCGCTGTACCGGTTGGAGGTCGAACTGCCCGGGTATGACCGGCTATCCGTCGATTTCGGTTTACGGGACTTCTGTGCGGAGGGAAAGCATTTCGCGATTAACGGTATGACCACTTTCCTGCGCGGAAAGCATGACGCCTGTGTGTTTCCTTTGACAGGACATACGGCCATGGATGTGGAGACGTGGCGGCATTATTTCCGGGTGGCCAAATCCTATGGTATCAACCACTATCGTTTCCATTCCTGGTGTCCGCCCGAAGCCTGCTTTGAAGCCGCCGACATCGAAGGAATATATTTGCAGGCCGAACTGCCGTTCTGGGGATGGATGGGGAAGGACAACACCCGTTTGATTTCGTATCTGCGCGAAGAGGGTTTGCGCATTCAGCAGGAATACGGCCATCATGCTTCTTTCGTCATGTTTGCGTTGGGCAACGAACTGTCCGGAGATTTTGAAGTCATGCAATCTTTGGTCGATACTTTCCGGCAGGCAGACCACCGGCATTTGTATGCTTACGGTTCCAATAATTACTTGGGTTTCAAAGGGCAGCTTCCGGGTGAGGACTATTTGGTGACGTGCCGTATCGGAGGTGAAAAGCCGCAGAGCCTCGACACGCATGTCCGTGGCTCGTTTTCATTTGCCGATGCGTACGACGGAGGGTATCTCAACCATACCTATCCCAATACGGCGATGGACTTTTCCGAAGCCGTGGCGCGGGCGGGCGTTCCGGTGGTGAGCCATGAGACGGGACAGTTTCAGGTGTATCCCGATTATCGCGAGATAGCCAAGTACACGGGTGTCTTGTACCCTTATAATATGGAAGTCTTCAGGGACAGGCTAGCTCGTGCCGGGATGTCGGAACAGGCGGAAGATTTCTTTCTCGCTTCCGGGCGGTGGGCAGCCGAACTTTACAAGGCCGACATCGAAATGGACTTACGCACGGAGGGACTGGCCGGCTTCCAGTTGTTGGATTTGCAGGATTATCCGGGGCAGGGTTCGGCTTATGTCGGTATCTTGGATGCTTTTATGGACAGCAAGGGACTGGTTTCACCTGAGCGTTGGAGGGGATTTTGCAATGAAGTGGTTCCCTTGTTGCTGACGGAAAAATTCTGTTGGACGGAGGGGGAGACGTTGACGGCCCGGGTGAAGGTCGCCCATTATGGCGCACGTTCTTTGCAGGGAACCGAATTGGCATGGACGTTGAGGGACGAACAAGGGCACGTTGCCGGGAAGGGCGTGTGCCCCATAGTTTCTTCCGGACGGGGATTGCTGGAGGTCGGAGATATCCGGCAGCCGATTCCTGTGGCCGGCAAGGCGAGGAGGTTGGATCTGGAACTGGCCATAGAAGGTACGGACTATAAAAATACTTATCCGCTTTGGTTCTATCCCGAAAACCGGAGCGCAGAAGAAAGCCATCCGGGCATCACGGTGGTCAAACGGTTGGACGGCCATGTGCTTTCGGCATTGGAAAACGGCGGGAAGGTATTATGGTTTCCCGAACGGGACCGCTATGCCTCCCAAACGGTAGGCGGGTTGTTCCAGACCGACTATTGGAATTACAGGATGTTTGAGACCATCAGCCGCAACAACCGGAAACCGGTCTCTCCTGGGACGATGGGGCTACTGACCGACCCTAGCCATCCGTTGTTCCGTTCCTTTCCTACGGATTTCCATACGAATTGGCAATGGTTCCCTATTGTGAAGCAGAGTTATCCCTTGATTCTGGATCTTTTTCCGAAGGGCTACCGTCCCATCGTACAGGTTATCGACAATATCGAGCGGAACCATAAGTTGGGGCTGATATTCGAACTGGCGGTAGGGAAAGGGAAATTGCTGGTGTGCATGTCGGATCTTGAGGCGGTGGATGACAAGCCTGAAGTACGTCAGTTGTATCGCAGCATGTTGGATTATATGGCATCCGGTGATTTCAATCCGAAGACCGCTGTAAGTAGCGGTGAATTGCTTCGGTTACTCCAAATGAGGCCTGAGGAAACAAAGCGGGAAGAGTTGAGGAATATATCTTTTGAATAGTATTGTTTGTGGGACTGTTGTCCAGAACTTAGCTCTTGAGGTTGCGGAGAAGAGAAGAAAGCCTGCCCGTGCCGGTAACGAAAGGCACGGGCAGGCTTTTATAAAGGATTTTTATCGAAAGTTACAAGGACTTGATGTCTCCGAACGGGAAGTTGATACCGATACTGATGTTCATGTTGGCATTTCCCACCGGAATGAATTGCGGAGTCACCTTGAAGAACTGGTGGTTGCTACCCAAGAAGAGACTGAATCCTTTTCCGTGGTAGTTGGCCACCCATCCGAAAGACGAACCGAAAGATGAAATGGCGTAGCTGATGGAGGCATCGAAGCACTTCACCGGAGCCACGTTGGCCGAGAAACGGCCTTCGGACCAAGAATAACGTCCATTGATACGAGTCGATTCCAAAAAGCCGAATTTCAGCTTATCATAGTATGGGAAAGTGTAAAGTGCACCTATGTTCAGTGTGGCTCCCAAAGCACGCGTATGCTTTTTTGTACCTTGCGCCTTCATTTGGAACAAGTCTTCCAAATCATCTGTCAGATTGTCTATTTGGTCTTCGATAGACATACCCGGAGCCGCTTTGTCCGAATCGAACGGAATGTCATGGAAACCGTCGAACTCCCAAGGCTCGGCGGCCATGGTAGCCTGTGTGGCATTCTTGTAACTTATCCATCCTAAGTCGAGTACGGCCATGGACAATTCCAAATCTTCGCGTAATTGGTATGTGGCACCGAAGTCGAATGCCATGCCGAAACCACCGATGGCGTTGCCCGTTTCGATGTTGTCAAAGTCGAGTTCTTCTTCCTCTTTCTGTCCTACTACGGCTCCCGTGTTCTCGTCTACTACATCCTTGAGTTTAGTTTTGGTCGGAATGTCCACGATGCCGACGGAAGAAAATTCACCATTTCCAGACACGGCCCATTTGTCATCGGTCAAGGTCAGTTTCATGTCGTTGACGTGGAAGTCTGCGTTATATATGCCCAAAAGGAATTTTACTTTGGCTCCCACTGTCAGTTTGTCCATGATTTTACGTGAGTGTCCGAAAGCGATTTCCGCATAGTTGTTAGAATAGATACCCATGTCTTCGAGAGTATATTCGCTGTTCCCATTAGCCATGCCTACCTTAGCGAATTCGAATAAATCCTTGGGAAGGTTCATACGCGTACCGCTCTTTACGGAAAGGTCGAATGTGTTGAATCCTCCCCATTTATGGAAACCGAAAGACAGAATGGTCATATCGAGGTCTAAGTTCAGGCGGTTGCGGTTTTTCAATCCATCTAAGAACTCTCCGGCATCCACGTGGTCGTTGAGGAACGTGGTGAGGCTTCCGTCGGGGAGTTTATGGATGAAATCCTTCACTCCGACAGTGGATTGTAGACCTACGTTGAAATTACCTAATGGGATGAGGGGCATACTTATGTAGTTACGTTCATTGGCGAATGCCGGGTTCATCTGGTGGCGGTAGGTGTAGCCTTCAAGGAAATAGGCCGAACGCAAACTGTTTTGTGCCAAAGTAGATACCGTGGGTAAGGACACCGCAAAAAGCAGGGCTGCTGCGATTTTATTTCTTCTTTTCATAAATTTATTCCGTTATAAAAATGAGATATTAGTTCAAGTCTACCGTTACTCCGTCTTTGATGCGGATGCGGATATTGGAAAGCTTCAGGGTCATGCCTTTGTTCAGCGTGGCATTTTGGTTGACACCTTCCATGTCGGCCGTGAAATTGACAATCAGTCCGTCAAGGTCTTTCATGTCTCCGCTTTCGCATACGATCTCCAATTGTATGGGACTCTCGGTAGCTGTTTCACCATTTTCGCCTGTCAGTTTCAGACCCGGGGCAATCGTGTTTTTGACCGGATTAACCGTTACGTTGGGATATACGTTGCCGTTCCGGTCTATGGCTTGTGCATTAAGCTTGAAGTTGAGTGGAATACCGTTCAAGGCATCCATTTCTACGATGGCTTTTTTGATGGTGATGTCTTCCAGGTCACCGCCCCAATCGTTAATGGTATCTTTATAAACTATGTTCAGTTCGTTTCCGAATTGCAGCGGGGCATTCAGTTCGTAAATGGTGTTTACTTCGTAATAGGCACCATCGTTGCCGAGTTCCACTTCCGTGTCGTGTTGCAGTGCCTTGGCTTCTACGTCCGTAAGTTTGATTTCATCAGGAATGGTGCGTATCAGTTCATACAGGTTGTCACCTAATACAATATTCTTGGCGCCTGCGGGCAAATTCTCCATATTGATACGTGAGAGATAATATTCCGAAGTTGCACTTCCTGCAAGTGTGATGGTTTGGTCCGTAGGTGTACTGCCCAAGTCCGTACCGATTTGGAAACCTTCGTTGAAGACACCGTCTTTGGTCCATGTCATGCGTGCCTTCAAATTTACGTCAGCCGGGCTTCCGTTCTCAAGCCTCAGTTTGATGTACGGGTTCGTCAGGTCTAAGTTTACGTCATCCTTCAAGAAATCAGGTACACCTTCTACGGTGATCGGGTCTACGTTGATGTCAATTTTCGGGTCAACGATACCCGTTACACTCTGCAACGTGATGTCGGGCACTTCCGTGTCGGTAATCAGGTCTACTTGGATGTTTCCGGCCGGAACTCCGGGGGTTGTGGCCGTACCGTTAGCTATGACATGCGTTTGCAGTTTGAAATGTCCCGGTTCGTATATTCCTTGGCCGTCGGGGAAATTCTGGATGCGCTTGAAATATACAGGAATTTTCAGTGTCATACCTTTGCGGATTTCTTGATCCTGCAGGAATTCTATGGTCTGGTCTTCTCCTTCTTTGATACCATAATTTCCCGTATTGTCCAATTCAAAAACGAAACCGTTGGGTTGTGTCTGGCCTTCCAATTCCATTTCTATGGAGAATCCCTTTTTCAGGGTGATGACCTCCACGTTTTGGCTTGTCTGGCTGAAACTAAGGGTCAGATAGGCCGTGAAATCCACATCGGTGGAAGTGAGCGACACGATGTCCGTTGTTACGTCGTCTTTCGAGAAAAGGAAGTCCGTGGTCACATCGTTTACTTGGGCCTCCACTTCTTCGCTTGTGGCTGCCGGTGTGTTGAAGTACAGTGTTGTCGTCGTCGGGTTACTTTCCGGGGCGTTGATATGTACGGGGTCTATTTCCACGTCGGTTTCTGTGGTATCGGCTTTGTTCAGGGCATAATTCCCTTGTGCGTCAGCTTTTACGACACTGTTGTCTTCCAAATCCATAATTTCTTCCAACGTGAATTCTTCCGTTCCGCTACCCGGAATGCTGAGGTCTCCGCCCACGGTGATAGTCATGTCAATGTCCTTGGTGAGGTCATAACTGTCATCCACGCAAGATGCGAAGAAGAACGGAGATAAGGCGGTTGTCCATAACGATGCCTTGATGAGTCTTCGTTTGTTCATAATTAATAATGTTTTGAAGTTATTTCTGAATCTAAATAATGCCAATACGTCTTTTTGACCATTTGTTTAGCTTAATCGACCACAAAGATATTTAAAATAAACATAATATAAGTATATTTCATGAAATATTTTGGAAGAAGTTTTATTTTTATAGGCAGAGATTCTTTATTTTATATTATCAAGATTACTTTTCTAAGATGTCAGGACGTGCAATCGGGCTTTTTTGCTTAACTTTGCAGCACAAGTATTTATTCTAATCTGTTACAAATAGTAGTTATGTCTATTTCATTTTTTAGAACTCCCGGCGGGAGCGTCATCGCTACAGAGGCGGACCATCGTCTCAATGCGGAGGAAATCGAAAAATTATGTTGGCTTTACGGTGGTGCCACCGTGGAAACCGAAGACGGACTGAAAGGTTGTTTCGTAGGTCCGCGTCGTGAGATGATTACTCCGTGGAGTACGAATGCCGTTGAGATTACTCAAAACATGAGCCTCAGCGGTATTTCTCGTATAGAAGAGTATTTCCCAGTGGAAGATGAACATGCCGGGCACGATCCGATGCTGCAACGTATGTATAAGGGTTTGGACCAGGATATTTTTACGGTTGATATCCAACCGGCTCCCATCGTGTATATAGAGAATCTGGAAGAATATAACGAACAGGAAGGATTGGCTCTTTCGCCAGAGGAAATCGAATACCTGCATCAGGTGGAAGGCCAGTTGGGGCGTAAGCTGACGGATTCGGAGGTGTTCGGTTTCGCACAAATCAATTCCGAGCATTGCCGTCATAAGATTTTCGGCGGTACGTTCATCATCGACGGGAAGGAAATGGAGTCTTCTTTGTTCCAGATGATTAAGAAAACTACACAGGAAAATCCGCATAAAATCATTTCGGCATACAAGGACAATGTGGCTTTTGCACAAGGGCCGGTGGTGGAACAGTTTGCGCCGAAAGACCATTCCACGTCCGACTATTTTGTGATCAAGGATATCGAGTCTGTGATTTCCATCAAGGCGGAGACACACAACTTCCCGACCACGGTGGAACCTTTCAATGGAGCTTCCACGGGAACGGGCGGTGAGATACGCGACCGTATGGGCGGAGGTGTCGGTTCATGGCCGATAGCCGGGACGGCGGTCTACATGACCTCTTATCCGCGTACAGATGAGGGTCGTGATTGGGAGGACATCCTGCCGGTACGCCGTTGGTTATACCAGACTCCGGAACAGATTTTGATCAAGGCATCGAACGGGGCTTCCGACTTCGGTAACAAGTTCGGGCAACCGCTGATTACCGGTTCCGTACTGACATTTGAACATCAGGAGAACGGCGAACGTTACGGTTATGACAAGGTGATTATGTTGGCCGGAGGCGTGGGATACGGCACAAAGCGCGACTGTTTGAAAGGAACGCCGCAGAAAGGCAACAAGGTCGTAGTGGTCGGCGGTGACAACTACCGTATCGGTTTGGGCGGCGGTTCTGTTTCGTCGGTGGATACGGGACGCTATTCTTCCGGCATCGAACTGAATGCCGTGCAGCGTGCGAATCCCGAGATGCAGAAGCGTGCCAACAATTTGGTGCGTGCATTGTGCGAAGAGGACGTGAATCCGGTGGTTTCCATACACGACCACGGTTCGGCCGGACATGTGAACTGTCTTTCCGAGTTGGTGGAGGAGTGCGGTGGATTGATAGATATGTCCAAATTGCCGATTGGTGACAAGACTTTGTCTTCTAAGGAAATCATAGCCAACGAATCGCAGGAACGCATGGGATTGTTGATTCAGGAAGAACATATCGAACACGTGCGTAAGATAGCCGAACGCGAGCGTGCACCGATGTACGTGGTCGGTGAAACGACCGGCGACGCGCACTTTGCTTTCCAGCAGGCCGATGGCGTGCGTCCGTTTGATTTGGATGTGTCGCAGATGTTCGGTCACAGTCCTAAGACGTACATGCGCGACAATACGGTGGAGCGTAAGTATGAGGACGTGACGTATGATGAAGCCAAGTTGAATGAATACGTGGCTCGTGTGTTGCGTTTGGAGGCCGTGGCTTGTAAGGATTGGCTGACCAATAAAGTAGACCGTTCCGTGACGGGCAAAGTGGCGCGACAGCAATGCCAAGGTGAAATCCAGTTGCCGTTGAGCGACTGCGGTGTCGTGGCTTTGGATTACCGTGGAAAGGCCGGTATCGCTACCGCTATCGGGCATGCGCCCCAAGCCGGTTTGGCAGACCCGGCCGCAGGTTCCGTGCTTTCGGTGGCCGAATCGTTGACTAATATCGTATGGGCACCGCTGGCCGAAGGGTTGGACAGCGTGTCTCTCTCTGCCAACTGGATGTGGCCGTGCCGCTCTCAGGAAGGCGAAGATGCCCGTTTGTACCAAGGTGTACAGGCTTTGTCCGATTTCTGTTGTGCTTTGGAAATCAACGTGCCTACCGGAAAAGATTCCTTGTCCATGAGCCAGCAGTATCCCGGCGGCGAGAAAATCATCTCGCCGGGTACGGTCATCGTGAGTGCCGGTGGTGAGGTAAGCGACGTGAAAAAGGTAGTTTCGCCGGTGATGGTCAATAAGGAAAAGACCACTTTCTATCATATCGATTTCAGCTTCGACGATTTGCGTTTGGGTGGTTCGGCTTTTGCCCAATCTTTAAATAAGGTGGGTTCGGATGTGCCGACCTGCAAGAATCCTGAATATTTCCGTGATGCTTTCAATGCCGTGCAGACGTTGGTAAACAAAGGCTTGGTTTTGGCCGGTCATGACATTTCGGCCGGAGGTTTGATTACCACTTTGCTTGAAATGTGTTTCGCGAATATGGAAGGCGGTATGGAAATCTCTTTGGACAAATTCGGACATCATGACATCGTGAAGATTCTCTTGGCTGAGAATCCGGGTGTGGTGGTGCAAATTGCCGACAAACATAAGGCGGAATTCAAGAAAATCATGGACGATGCCGGTGTGGGTTATCTCAAGTTGGGACATCCTACGGACGAACGCCTTGTTCAAGTGACAAAGGACGGTGCGGAGTACCAGTTCGGCATAGATTATCTGCGTGACGTATGGTATAGCACTTCCTACTTGCTCGACCGGAAGCAGAGTATGAACGGACGCGCCAAGGCTCGTTTTGAGAATTATAAGATGCAGCCGCTCGAAATGGTGTTTAATAAGGATTTCACGGGCAAGTTGGCGCAGTACGGGTTGAACCCTGACCGTCGTACCCCGTCGGGCATCAAGGCCGCCATTATCCGTGAAAAGGGAACGAACGGTGAGCGCGAAATGGCTTATTCGCTCTATTTGGCGGGATTCGACGTGAAGGATGTCATGATGACCGACCTGATAAGCGGACGGGAGACGTTGGAAGATATCAATATGATTGTCTTCTGTGGTGGGTTCTCCAATTCGGATGTGTTGGGTTCTGCCAAAGGTTGGGCCGGTGCTTTCTTGTATAATCCGAAGGCCAAGGCGGCACTCGACAATTTCTATGCCCGTGAAGACACGCTGTCTTTGGGTATTTGCAACGGTTGCCAGTTGATGGTGGAACTGGATTTGATTAATCCGGAATTTACGAAGAAGGCGCACATGTTGCACAATGACTCTCATAAGTTTGAATCGGAGTTCGTAGGGTTGACCATCCCGATGAACCGGAGCGTGATGTTCGGTTCGCTGAGCGGGAACAAGTTGGGCATCTGGGTAGCTCATGGCGAAGGCAAGTTCTCGTTGCCTTATCCTGAAGATAAGTATAATGTGATTGCCAAATACAGCTATGATGAGTATCCCGGTAATCCGAACGGGTCGGATTACAGTGTGGCCGGTATATGCAGTGCCGACGGGCGCCATTTGGCCATGATGCCCCACTTGGAGCGTGCCATCTTCCCGTGGCAGAACGCCTGGTATCCGGCAGACCGCCGTGCGGATGAGGTCACGCCTTGGATGGAAGCTTTTGTCAATGCCCGTAAGTGGGTGGAGGCTCATAAGAAATAATCATGTCCGGACGGCATGCAAAGGGGCTGTGCCTATGTCATGGCGCAGCCCCGTGTGCTGTCTGTGCATCCCGTGTAAGAGTTGGAATATGAATATTTATTGGAACAGTTTCCGTACGTTTTTCCGCATAGGTTTGTTTACCATAGGCGGGGGATATGCCATGATACCGTTGATTGAAGCGGATGTGGTGGACAAAAACAGATGGGTGAGCCGTGAAGACTTTCTGGACTTGATGGCCATAGCCCAAAGTTGCCCCGGGATTTTTGCGGTCAACATGAGCATTTTTATCGGCTATAAGCTGAAGGGCGTACCCGGTAGCGTGGTTTGTGCTTTGGGTACCATCTTGCCCTCTTTCTTGATTATTCTCGGCATAGCCTTGTTTTTCCAACAGTTTCGGGATAATGAGACCGTGCAGAGCATTTTCAAGGGTATCCGTCCGGCAGTGGTGGCACTGATAGCCGCCCCTACGTTTAAAATGGGGAAGAGTGCCAAAATCGGGATGACCAATGTGTGGATACCGGTGGTGAGTGCCTTGTTGATTTGGCTGTTGGGTGTTTCTCCTATATACATTATTATAATGGCCGGTTTGGGAGGTTACCTGTACGGCCGTTATGTCAAACCGTCGGAAAGTAAATGATAAAGATATGTGGTGGTTATATATAAAGCTTTTCTATAGCTTCTTCAAAATCGGCTTGTTCGGTTTTGGGGGAGGCTATGCCATGATTTCCTTGATTCAAGGGGAAGTGGTCAACCGTTATCATTGGTTGACGAGCGGGCAGTTTACGGATATCGTGGCTATCAGCCAGATGACACCGGGGCCGATAGGCATCAATTCGGCTACGTATGTGGGCTATACCAGTGTGGTCAATGCCGGTTACGGGCATGGTTGGGCGGTATTGGGCAGTGTGACGGCAACTTTTGCCGTGGTGCTTCCGTCGTTTATCCTGATGTTGCTTATCAGTAAGTTCCTGATGAAGTTCAAGAATCATCCTGTGGTGGAACATGTGTTCCAGGGTTTGCGTCCGGCTGTGGTCGGGTTGTTGGCGGCGGCAGCCTTGCTGTTGCTCACACCGGAGAATTTCAGTACACCGGACAATCCGTGGCAGTTCTATATCAGTATTTTCCTTTTTGCCTTTGCTTTTATCGGCAGTCTGGTGTATAAGATGAATCCTATCAAGTTGATTTGCTTTTGCGGGTTGGCGGGATGGATTCTGTTTTAACCGTTAAATGATATGAGTATGATGGATACGGTAATTCCTTTTGCGTTGTTGTGTTTCACTTCATTGTTTACCATCACCAGTCCTTTGAGCACGATGCCGGTGTTTTTGACGATGACACAGTCTTTGGATGAGAAAGAACGGCGTGCAGTGGCCGTACGCGCCACTTTGGTGGCTTGTTGTGCATTGTTGCTGTTTGTATTGGCAGGTCAGTTCTTATTCAAGTTTTTTGGTATTTCCACCAACGGTTTCCGCATTGTGGGTGGAATTATTATTTTTCGTATCGGTTTCGACATGTTGCAAGCCAAGTACACTCCGATGAACTTGCGGAAGGAAGAAATCAAGGAGTATGCCAACGATGTATCCGTGGCTCCTTTGGGAATTCCTTTGTTATGCGGGCCGGGGGCAATAGCCAATGCTATCGTGCTGATGCAGGAAGCCTATTCCTTTGAGATGAAGACGGCGGTGATAGTAGCCATTATTTTGGTTTATCTGATTACGTTCGTTCTTTTACGTTGGGCAGGGGTTTTAGTGAAGTTCATCGGTGAGACAGGAAATAATGTGATGATGCGTCTGATGGGGTTGATCCTGATGGTGATTGCAGTGGAATGTTTCGTAAGTGGGGCGCGCCCCATCCTGACGGAAATCCTGCGTGGAAGTTAGAAGATATCAAAATGAAAGAGGCTTAGTCAAAGGCAATCCAAAGAGAAGTTGAAGGATTGATAAGATAAAAACTGATGAAAGAAGAATATTTTTCATCGGTTTTTTTGCGAAAAATGGAATTGTTCGTATCTTTGCGAACATTAAGGCTGTAGTAAAGCATGAAGGATAAGAACTATACACTGGCGCAGGAACAAATAGCCCGTTTCGCCAAGGCGATGGGACACCCTGCAAGGATTGCCATACTTGAATTTCTGGCAAAACAAGAGTGCTGTTTCTTCGGGGACATCCATGAGGAACTCCCGATAGCCAAAGCAACGGTGTCACAGCACTTGAAAGAGTTGAAAGATGCCGGACTGATACAGGGGGAGATAGAACCTCCTAAAGTAAAGTATTGCATCAATCGGGAAAACTGGAATATAGCCCATGAACTTTTTGCCAAGTTCTTCGGACAATGTGCCTGCAAAAAAAGAAAGTTACTGTAAAAAGTGGCACTTTTTTTATTCTTATTGTTCGTAATTCTACGAAATACAAACATGTCTTATAACCAATTAAAAATAACTTGTATGAATAAAATCGTTTTAACGTTGGCTTTAGTGTTTGGTATGACAGCCTGTGGAAACAATACAGCGAAAAACAGTAGTGGCACAGAGCAGCAAACAGCACAGAGTGAGAAACAAGACCGTGTGGAAGTTCTCTATTTTCATGGTAAGCAACGGTGTGCCACTTGTATGGCGATAGAGAAAAACGCTAAAGAAGCAGTAGAGGCACAATTTGAGGCACAATTAAAGAACGGGGCACTCGTTTTCAAGACTATTGATATCTCAAAAGAAGAAAACGAGGCAATCGCAGACAAGTACGAGGTGACGTGGTCTTCACTCTTTCTTGTCCGTTACCAAAGCGGTAAAGAGAGTGCGGAGGACTTGACGAAGTATGCCTTTGCCAATGCCCGTACAGCTCCCGATACATTCAAACAAGGCCTGACAGAGAAAATAAACGGATTGCTCGACTAATTCGGAAAGTCATGGAATGGCTGCAATCATTATTAGACAATAGCACGGCACCGGCTTTGATTGCTTTTCTGTTGGGATTGCTGACTGCCATTTCTCCTTGTCCGTTGGCTACGAATATCGCTGCTATCGGTTATATAGGGAAAGAGGTGGAAGACCGGAAAACCGTTTTCAGGAAAGGTTTGCTATATACGCTTGGGCGCATTGTCGCTTATACGGCATTGGGATGCGTGTTGATTATGGTTCTCGAAGAGGGGGCGAGCTTGTTTGGCATTCAAAAGGTAATAGGGAAATATGGGGAAATGTTGTTGCCTCCGGTTTTATTGGTCATCGGATTGTTTATGTTGTTCGGAAACAATCTCAATCTGCCTCAGTTCGGATTTAAGGGAAACAGAGAAGGACTGGCGAAGCATGGCAACTGGGGTGCTTTATGGCTCGGTATGTTGTTTGCGATGGCATTTTGCCCGACAAGCGGTATTTTCTATTTTGGCATGTTAATTCCCATGTCCGCCACATCACCGGCAGGCTATCTGCTGCCCGTATTGTTTGCGGTGGCAACGGCGCTCCCGGTTTTAATCGTTGCATGGATACTGGCATTCAGCGTACAGCACATAAGCGGTTTCTACGGGAAGATGCAGACCGTTCGGGTGTGGTTGAACTTCATCGTCGGCGGGTTGTTTATAGCCATCGGTGGGTATTATGCCATAACCGTGTATCTGTAATTTTTTTATGGTCAATGTTCGTGATATAACGAATAAAATAATTCAAACTTCAACTATCGTATTTATGGAAATTAAAGTTTTAGGAGTAGGTTGCGCCAAATGCAAGGCGACCTACGCTGTCATTGAAAAAGTAGTGAAAGAACAGGGGCTTGATGCTACCCTCATCAAGGTGGAGGACATCATGGAATTGCTGAATTATAATATCATGGCTACTCCCGCAGTGGTCATCGATGGGGAGGTAAAGCTGAAAGGACACGTTCCCACGGAAAATGAAGTGAAGAAAATATTAGGGCTGTAAACTCCTGTCGCAATGGACATGCAAAAAGAATTGAAAATATTAGGTTGGATTGTGGTTGTTTTCGTAGCCATATTCTTTATGCCACTTGGAAACGAGCGGTTTCTTACAGCCATTGGTGCGACACTCGACCTGTCTCAATGGTATGCCCGGGAACATGTCATCCTATGCCTATTGCCCGCTTTCTTTATAGCCGGAGTAATTGCAGTCTTTGTCAGTCAAGGTTCCGTTATCAAGTATTTCGGAGCAAACGCAAAGAAATGGTTATCCTACACGGCTGCCGCCGTTTCGGGAAGTATTTTGGCTGTATGTTCGTGCACCATCCTGCCGTTGTTCACCGGCATATACAAACGCGGAGCCGGATTGGGGCCGGCCATCGCATTCCTGTATTCCGGTCCGGCTATCAGTATCTTGTCTATCATTCTGACAGCACGCATCTTGGGTATTGAAATGGGAATTGCACGTGTTGTCGGTGCGGTAAGTTTTTCCGTAATCATTGGGCTTGCCATGTCCTTCATCTTCCGCAAAGAAGAGAAAGCCAAGAAAGAGGAACAGATGAATATTGTACTACCGGCGGAGAAACGCCCGGTGTGGCAGACCGCATTCCACTTCTTTACACTGGTGCTTATCCTTGTTTTCGCCAACTGGGGTGCACCTGCTGCTTCCGACAAAGGATTGTGGTTCTACTTGTTCAGTTACAAATGGTACATCACGGGCGGATTGGGCATACTTCTGTGTGGGGCATTAGTTGGCGTTCTCAAGCTTCCCGTATGGAAAGTCCTATTGGCGGCGGTCTTGACGGGAATGGCCGCAATCCTCTCAAACCTCTTTATTGCCAATGCGAAATTAGTTCCGCCCGTTCCTATGATTGTGGCAATAGCGGCGTTATCGCTCATTTTGCTTACCGATACTCGGAGTGATGAAAATCGGGAGTGGGCTTTGTCCTCATGGGGATTTGCCAAACAGATATTGCCGCTTTTGGCAATCGGTGTGGTGGTAGCGGGCTTCCTGTTGGGATCCACGCACGATGGCACAGCCATTGCCGGAATCATTCCGAACAGTTGGATTGAGTGGGCGGTCGGGGGCAATTCGATTCTTTCCAACTTCCTCGCCAGCTTCGTCGGTGCATTCATGTATTTTGCCACGCTTACGGAAGTACCGATTGTTCAAGGTTTGTTGGCTTCGGGAATGGGCGAAGGTCCGGCATTGGCCTTGCTGCTTGCGGGACCTTCCCTGTCCCTGCCCAACATGCTCGTCATTCGGGGCGTGTTGGGAACAAAAAAGACAGTCGTTTACGTGGGTCTTGTCATTGTGATGGCAACAATTTCGGGATATTTTTTCGGCATGCTGTCTTAATGGAAATCTTTTAAGCGATAAAAACGGCAGAGGAAAGTGGCGAATCGGGCACAAACCTTTGCCGTTTGGGGTAAACGGATGGGTGGGGAGAAGGAACGTCCCCTATTTAAAGGCGTCGTGTTTGATGATTTTATGTATGTCTTTTATATTGAATTCACCTTTGAGGAGTACGAGTATGCCGTCTTCTTCCGAGTCTTCCGTGGAACGAATGACGACTACGATTTGGCGAATGACTTCCTTGTCTTTTTTGAAAAATACCCGGATGTGTTCATCGTCCTCCTTTACTTCTACCATTTTGGAATAGTCCTTAAAGTCCAACATTTCCAAATCAGCGAGGTAACGTTTGAGAAGAGCAGAGTCGTTTTGCAGTTTCTCGGGCGTGAGTACTTTTATGCTTCTCACGTTGATGCCCGCCTTGTGGAGTTTCTTTTTCACCAAAGGCATGAGTATGCCCGGCATACGTACGGATGCTTGGTCGTATTGGTTGACGAATGCGTCTATTCCGGTGGTCTGCCTGCTGCACGACATGGCGCAAAGGCATGCAAGGATAAGGATGAAATGTTTCATGATATTTGTTTTTTAGAGGTTTTTTAATAGTTTTTCCAGTTCTTCTTTCCGCATGTTTCCTATAATCCAAATCAACTGCGTGTCATCTTTGCTTTGGACGGTGATTAGAAATGCGCTTGGGCTGTCAGAGGATTTTTCTTTCTTTAAGATACAGACCTTTTCATCGGAGTCTACCGTTTTGATGAGTTGTTTGTACTTTTCGTCCTTGATGCATTGCTGCAAGTCTCTGTCGATGGACTGGAGGAGTTCTCGGTTGTCTATGTCCAGTATGTTGATTTCCTTAATGGATATGTTCGACATGTCTGGCAATAAGGTTTTGATGATTTCGCCGTTTATGTTGACGTAAGTCACTCCTTGCTTTTCGGCATAACGGTCGAAAAGCGTTTGTTGGGCTACGGCCGGCATGATGTATGCCAGTCCGGCCAATAGTACTATAAGTCGTCTTTTCATAAGGCAATGTCTTTAAGTTCGTGAATATTCTTATGGATGTCTCTTTTGATGTATTTTAATCTTTCGTGGGTGCGCAGGACGCTTTGTTCGCCCGTTTCTATACATTTGAGCGTACTTCCCAGTGCTTTTTTGGCAATGAGGGTTTCTTGGGGAGTGAGTTCGTTATGCTGTTGCAGGACATGCGTGATACCCACGTAGCAAAGCAAGGCGGCTGCCACGGCCACTGGTCCCCAAAAAAGAAAGCGCCTTTTACGGGAGGGGACGACAGATTGCCGGTCTATCCAAGCTTCCAGACGTTGTTCCATTCCGTCAGGCGGGAGGGCTTGGCTTTCTTCCGCCAAGATGCGGAAGAGGGTAGCGTCGGCATGGCTCTCTTCCGTATGGGAAAGGAAGTGGGTCCGGAGCAGGTTCTCTTCTTCCAAAGTGGTTTTTCCTTCGTAATACCGCTTCAAGAGTTCCTGGTAATCAACTGTATTTTTTCTGTTCATGGTGGTGCTTTGTTTTTATATATAGTTCTCGTAATTTTCGACGGGCGCGGGAGAGTATCATCCGGATGTGGGCTTCTTTCAACTGTACGGCGGCTGCAATTTCTTCAAAACTGTATCCGCCAATGTCCCTCATGACGATGACTGTGTGTTGGGGCTCTTCCAAACTATCAATATATCGGTGCAGCAGTGCGGCTTCTTCCGAGTGGATGGTCTCTGAATAAGGAGTGGATGCCGCAGCTATGGTACGTTCTGTTTTTTCGTAGTTTTCGTATGAGAGGTGTCGTTTCCGTATGGTGTCGAGACACAGGTTCTTGACGCTTGTTACGGCGTACGCCCTGGCATCAAGGATTCCGTCCAGTGTATCCCGTTGTTTCCATAATTTCATATAGGCTTCCTGCACCATGTCTTCTGCGTCTTCCGGATTTCCCAATATCCGGTAGGCGGTGCGATACATGGAGGCAGACAACGGTAAATAGGTCTGTTTGAAGGTTTCTTTGTTCATGCGAGGGCTATGTTTTTATAAAGAAGACGCAAGGGAAGCGTTTTTGCAACAAAGGAAATAAAAAAAACTGCGGTAGTCTATTTAAAAAGACGAGTGCCGCAGTTTTTAGAATGTGTGCCGGTAATGTATCCGCTAAAAAGCGTCTGGCTATCTTTGTCGTATCAGTTGAAATAATAAATGAAGATAGCCGTACCCTCCAATGCTTTTTTTCCGGTTTCTTTGATGTCCATCGTGAATCTGATTTCGGCCTTGACGGCACCGCGCAGATTGGCTAAAGACTGGAGTTTTGTACTCAAACGCACGCTTTGTCCGCTGAGGACGGCTTGGCCGAATTTCATCTTGTCGATACCGTAATTAATCATCATCTTCAGATTGTTCACCTCAATGATTTGGTTCCATAAGTAGGGTAGGAGGGAGAGGGTCAGATAGCCGTGTACGATGGTGCTCTTGAACGGGCTTTCCTTTTGGGCACGCTCCACATCCGTGTGAATCCATTGATGATCCAAAGTGGCATCGGCAAAGAGGTTGATACGTTCTTGATCCACCTGCAAATATTCCGATTCGCCCAAAGGCTGCCCTACATATTTTTCAAAATCTTCGAAAGAATTAATTACTAATTTACTCATGTTCCCTGAGATTTAAGTTTATGTAATTTGTTATTTGTAAGCAAATATACAGAATAAAGTGTTTCCGGACAATAATCCGGCTGTTTTTTTGTTTTTTCTTCTCCGGAAATTTTAGAAAAAAGCCTTTCATCTTTCAGGATACGCTGTAAATATCTTGCTTTAAGCATATTAGTATCCTGAAGGATGGAAGTGCCATCTTTCAGCCGTTCTTCAGGTGACGGACTGCTACCGTTGTGCGCCAAACCAAAAATCAATCTAAGCCGAACGATTTTTCGATCTAAGCCGAACGATTTTCGGATGTGCGCCAAACGGAAAGCGGCATTCGGCTCAGCTCGTAGCTGACATGGGCTGAAAGACTACAGGTTGAAAGTTCAGGGTGTATCCGATTTGTATTGAGGTAGTTACAGTGTATCCTGAAAGATGAAAGGTATTTTCCGAAAAAGTATGGAGGAGGAGAAAAGGCATGGGGAGTATCGAGTCCGACGGCTATCCGGTTTCTTTGAGGAAGGACGACACGGAGAGCGCAGAAACGTGCACTAATGTGCAGAAATGTGCGCAAACGAGCGGAAACGCGCACAAATGTGCAACCTC
>NZ_GL883837.1:0-84931 GCF_000205165.1 Paraprevotella xylaniphila YIT 11841
CGTGACGCTGCCCAAACTGGCGCAAGCCCTAGTAGCCGCAGGGGTACAGAAGATACATACACATTATGGAAACCGGTACCGCGTGGCGGAATCGTAACTTTGGCTTATACCCCCATATCCTCCCGAAGGATTTGGGAGAAATTCCGCGCCCCGACATCGGCACTCAAATGATTCCCGTCATAAAAATCATCATCTGAAAAACGCGTGTCACCTAAATAATCCAACCAACGGACATTAGGATATTCAGAAGACAGTTCGGACAATCCGTTACGGAGTCGGCTCAACGCACAGGAATCCAACCTCGCATAATAATCTTCATGCACAGGCGGCACCACTATCCACAACTTTATTCCCTTTTCCCTGCACATCTCTGCCAAACGGCATATCCGTTCCATATTGCGGCCATAGCGCACCCCGTCCTTGTCCGACTGTACCAAGCCATTGTGCCCGGCAACCACAGAAGCAATCTTCTCCCGCCAATCAGCAGCCCGTTCCGACAAATCGAAGCTGTGGTCAAGCCCCAATGAGTCGCACAGCATAGTCTGCCCGTGCAACAGATAGAACTTCGACCATTTTCTCAATGAACGGGCACCGAGGGACAACAATTCACTATGCGGCAAAAAATCATCTTCCAAATGGATATCCAAATAGATGCCATGCTCCACAATACTCCATTCATCCGTCTCCACGTCATCGTCACTCCACAACGTATGGTAACACACTCCCAATATCACGTTTTCAAGCTCCGGCATATATTCCTGATATTGCCCGAACATTTGGAGGTTAAAACGCAACCATTGACCCGAAACAGCCAGATTATAAGTCCCGGACGGGAAACAAGAAGGAGCAATCCCGCACTCTGCCACGGAACTGCCCAAGACCAAGGTCTTGATATGCCTCCCTTGTTCTTCCATCAAACTCCGTTTGAAAGCATAAGTATTCGGTACACGGCGCAGCATGCACTCCATGCCTATGGCCAAAGCCAATAAGAAAGAAGAAAAGAACAATACATTCACAATGAACCGTTTCATGACTTCTTATTATTTAAAATTGGAAATAAATGAACTCTTCCTGTTGCCCGGACAACAAGAACGTCGCAATGAAAACCACGTAATAAAGCAACCAACGTACAGCCCTGTACTTAAACCAACCACCGGCACCGATTTGCAACCCGTGCTGCTTACCCCTCTGCAACCACTCGACACATAAGAGGATGCCTATATAAATCAACGGATCATTCCCATGGGCCGGAAGCCTGAACGTGAAATGTGTAAACATCCTGGCAATATATTCCCATGCCTGCCCTATCGTCTCGGCCCTGAATATCACCCAACCGAGAACGACAAGCAAGAATGTCATCAGCATCTGTAAGGCCTCTTTTACCGTAGGCAATATGCGCCCCTCGGCCACACCGTCCACATGTTTACGGTTCTTCCCGAAATAAAGCAAGGGGAAGAATAGCATGGCATGGTACGCCCCCCAACACACGTATGTCCAGTTAGCCCCGTGCCAGAATCCACTGACCAGAAAAATCACAGCCGTATTGCGCATGACTTTCCACCTCGCACAACGACTTCCTCCCAAAGGTATGTAAATATAATCACGAAACCATGTGGTCAAGGAGATATGCCAACGCCTCCAAAATTCGGCAATGTCGCGTGAGAAATAAGGATAGCTGAAATTACGCATCAAATCCACCCCGAAAAGGCGTGCCGTACCGATAGCTATATCGGAATATCCCGAAAAGTCGCCATAAATCTGAAACGTGAAAAACAATGCACCCAAGAACAGTTGCATGCCGTCGGCGGTCTGGTAATTGGCAAAAATCTCATTCACGGCATCGGCACAATTATCTGCCACGACCATCTTCTTGAACAGCCCCCAAAGAATCTGCCGCATCCCGTCTACTGCCGCCGCATAAGAGAATACCCTGGGCTTTAAAAACTGCGGAAGGAGGTGGGTCGCCCTTTCTATCGGACCGGCCACCAACTGCGGAAAAAAACTGATAAATGCAAAAAAGGCCACCACATCGTGGGTAGGAAACATTTTACGGCGATACACGTCAATCGTATAACTCAAAGCCTGGAACGTATAGAAACTGATGCCCACCGGCAAAAGGATGTCCCGGGTCACCCAGTCTACTTCCCAACCCAACATTCGGAAAAAAGCTGCAAAGTTCTCTCCAAAAAAGTTATAATATTTAAAATATCCCAGAATAAGAAGGTTCAATAGGATATTTCCTCCACATATCCATTTCCGCCTCAACGGATACGTATCATACTTTGCCAATAAAATGCCGCTGAAATAACTACAGAATGTAGTCAACGCCATTAGGAACAGAAACCGCCAGTCCCACCATCCATAGAAAACATAACTGGCCGCAACTATAAAAATATTCTTACACTTACCCCCCCCCCTAAAATAAGCCAATACACTGTAAATACAAGAGGGAGGAAGAACAAAAACTCAATCGAATTAAATAACATACCAAACTCCCATATCTATCTTATCATCACTATTTTTTATTCCAACACCACGCGCTCGGCTTCCACATGTTGACGAAGGAAAATGGAAGCTGATTCCGTAAATTTGTCAGGGCTTTCCGTGGTCAGGAAACGGCACGTGCCGCTTTGCGTACACAACGTTTCTATTTCCGTATGGCGTTGCAGGTAATCCTTCAGGCTATAAGCCACGTACTCTCCCTGGGGGACGATACGCACATTACGAGGAGTGTATTTCAGAATCTTGTTCAGCAACAAGGGATAATGCGTACACCCCAAAATAATGGTATCTATCGCAGGGTCTTTCCGGAGCAGGTTGCCGATGCGCTTTTCCACAAAATAATCGGCTCCGGGTGAATCGTATTCGTAATTTTCCACTAATGGCACCCACATGGGACAAGCTTCCCCGCTCACGGCAATGTCGGGATAAAGTTTCCGGATTTCCAACGGGTAGGAACCGGAACTGATGGTACCTGATGTGGCTAAAATTCCTACGTGACGGCTATGGGTTATCTGCCCGATACATTCTGCCGTAGGACGGATGACACCCAACACACGACGCGTCTCCCCCTCCATTTTGGGGAGGTCGTTCTGCTGAATGGTTTTCAAAGCTTTGGCCGAAGCCGTGTTGCAAGCCAATATCACCAGATGGCAACCTAAGTCGAAGAGTTTCTGCACGGCTTCACGCGTAAACTCATATACGACCTCGAACGAACGGGTCCCGTAGGGTGTGCGGGCATTATCCCCCAAATAAAGATAATCATACTGCGGCATCAACTGGCGGATCTCATGCAGGATGGTCAATCCGCCGTAACCGGAGTCGAACACTCCGATAGGCCCCGGCTTTTCAGTTAAAGCAACTTTCATGGTTCGACACTAATGGGCAACTGAAGCTTTTCTTTCACATAGTTCGTCACATCGTCGGCCATTGCGGGATTGATAAAAGGACAGGTATTACCGTCCGTATTGATAATATAGGCATACCCTCTTTCCACACCTACGGCACGAATGGCTTCGTTCAACAAGTAAAGCATGTCGGCCTGCAAATCCTTTTCCGCCTGCACGAGCAACTTCTGTGACTCTTCCTTGAAACGGATACTCTTGGTCAACAGGTCTTGCAGTTCATGCTGACGTTTCAACAAGATGTTCTCCGGAAATTCTTTCTGTCCTTGAAGGAATTCCGCAAACTTCCGTTGGAATTCTTCCTCACTCCGTTGGGCTTCCTTATCATATTTAGACTTCAAGCCTGCCAACTTTTGCCGGGAAACCTCATATTCGGGCATAGCCTGAAATATGGCATTGTAACTCAGATAACCGAATTTGCCCTGCGTAGCCTGCGCCTTGACCGCGAAAGGCAATAACAAAAAAGAGAGACACAAGACTAACTTATTCATTTTTCGCATCATGAACCGTATATTATTATACCGTAACAAAGGTATTCATTTTTATGTTCATACCGATAAAAAACAGCCTTTTTTTCTCGGAAAAACACATTTGCAAATAAAAGACTTCCCCGGCAGCAAATGCCACCGGGGAAGCCTGTATGCGAAAAGCACGAAAAATATCCCGCTTATTTCAAGCCCAACTTTTGCTTGATGTCAGCCGTCACATCCGTACTCAACGTCGTGCTGATATAAGGGATACCCGCCGAAACGTCCATGATATAAACATAGCCGCCCTCTGTCCCAATCTGCTTGATAACTCCCAACATCTTGTCGGAAATAGCCTGCATCTTCTGCTGCGAAGTCTCTTGCAAAGACTTTTGGTTGTCCTGATAGCTTTGTTGAATGCGGTTGTACAAATCCTGCAACTCAGCCTCACGACGCTGACGCACATTGTCCAACAGGTTTGCCTTCTCCTTGTCGTACTCCTCAGACTTTTTCTTCAGTTCGTCCTGCATACGTTTCAGGTCGTTCTCATACTGAGCCTGGAGCTGTTGGATTTCGGTCTGCGCCGTAGTATATTCCGGCATGAGTTGGATAATGGCACTTGAATCGAAATGGCCAAACTTCTGTGCAAAGATGCTCATCGGTACGAGCAACAATGCCATTAAAATCACTTTTTTCATCTTAATGTCTATTTTTTATATTATTATTTTTCATATAGCATGCAAATGTACGAATGTTAGTTGGAATATCCTAATTTCGCCAGTACTTCATTGCTTATATCTATCTTCGGAGAGGCAAAAATGATACCCGTATCGGACGCACGGTCCAAAATCAACGAATACCCCTTACTGTCCGAAAGGTCCTTTACGGCATTGTATATCTCATCCTGGATGGGAGCCATCAGGCTTTCACGTTTCTTGAACAACTCACCTTCCGGACCGAAATATTTCTTCTTCAACTCGGCTGCCTCCTTTTCCTTGGCTACGATTTCCTCTTCTTTCTTGGTTTTCTGTTCCGTACTCAGGAAGACGGCCTCACTTTGGTAATTCTTATATAAAACCTGTGCCTCTTCCGTCAATGCGTCCACCTCGGCCTGCCATTTTTTGGAGACTTGGTTCAACTGCTCGCTGGCACGCTCGTATGCCGGGATATTCTTCAGGATATACTCCATGTCGACCAACGCGAACTTCTGTGCCATTGATTGTGCGCCCACTATCATGAGCAAACACAACAAAGTGAATAACTTTTTCATCTTTCTTCTGTTTTTAAATTAGAATTCTTGTCCCAAAATGAAATGGAACTGGCTTCCGCCATATTGTTTGGAACCGAAGACATCATCGAAACCGTATGCCCAGTCGATTCCCAACAGACCTACCATCGGCAAGAATATACGCACACCGACTCCGGCTGAACGTTTCATGTCGAACGGATTGAAATCTTTCACGCTCGACCACGCATTACCGCCTTCGATGAAGGTCAGCGCATAGATGTTCGTTGAACCTTGCAGCATGAGCGGATAGCGCAACTCCAACGTGAAACGGTCGTAGGCATAACCCGTATATCCGCTTGGAGTCAAAGAACCGTTGTCGTAACCGCGCAAACCGATAGTTTCGGTAGCATACGTCGTAGAGTAACCGGACATTCCGTCTCCCCCGACATAATAGGTTTCAAACGGCGACTTCTTATACTTGTTATAAGCTCCCAACAACCCGAATTCCACACGGGTCATCAACACCGGGCATTTCACCGCACTGCTCAAAGCCGTGTAGGTGCGGAGTTTGAATTTCCATTTGTGATACTCGATCCATTTGTACTTCTCCTGCATCTCACGGTCGTAACTTGCGCTTTGGTAGTTGTTCGCGAGATTCTTGTAATCCTTGTTGTCAAACAAAGAATACGGGGGCGTCAATCCTACGGATAATGTAAACTCAGAACCTCGACGCGGATAAATCGGATTGTCCGTAGAATTACGGGACAATGCCAGATTCAACGCAATGTTATTGCAAGAACCATTTGCGATGAGGAAATAATTCCAATCTTTCAAAATATACCGTTGGTAAGAGAGATCGGCCGACAGTTGGAAATAATCGTCCGGCCAACGTAAACGCTTACCCCATCCCAACGACAAGCCGAACAGTTTCACGTACGAATCGGGGTCGAGGAAATTCTCATAATAGTTATACCCATTCGTACCATAACCATACAGGTAATTATAGTAACTGTTATAGTAAGAGGAGTTGTAATAGTTGTCGCTCACGTCTGTCTGTTTAGAGAAGAAAGCCGAGAACGACAAGGCATTAGGACGCTTGCCTCCGAACCACGGATTCATATAGTTGACACTGTACGACTGGTAATACTGCCCGTTCGTCTGTCCGCTGATACTAAACGTCTCGCCGTTCCCCTGTGGCAGTACCCCCCGGCGGAGCCCACCTTTTGAAAACAAATTGGCCAAACAGAAATTCGAGAACTTCAAGCCGATTTTTCCAATCACACCCGTCTGCCCGTAACCTAAAGAGAACTCTATCTGGTCGTTCGACTTCGACACCAATCCCCAATCGATGTCCACCGTACCGTCCGACTGCGAAGGAACGACCTTCGGGTCAATCTGTTCCGGGTCGAAATGCCCCATCGAAGCGATTTCACGATAGGAACGTTCCAAAGCCTCCTTGCTGAACAAGTCACCGGGTTTGGTACGCAACTCACGGCGAACCACGCTCTCGTACACACGGTCGTTACCACTGATGGCGATGTGGCGTATCGTGGCCTGCGGCCCCTCGAAGATACGGAGTTCCAAATCTATCGAGTCGCCGTCGATATTCACTTCCACCGGATCCAACCGGTAGAACACATATCCGTTATTGTAATAAAGATTACCCACGGCATCCTCGTCGGTCGACGTGCGCTCCTCCAGTTTCGTCTGGTTGTATACGTCTCCTTTCTTCATCCGCAACAAATTGTTCAATGTTGTCGTGGGATAAATCGTATTGCCGACCCATTCAATATTGCGCAGATAGTACCTTTGGCCTTCTTCCACCTTCACATACACGTCCACCGTCTTCTCATTATGAGGCACCACGCTGTCTTCCAAAATCACGGCATCCCGATATCCCAGTTCGTTATACTTCTTAATCAGGTTTTCCTTGTCTTCCTTGTACTTTTCCTCAATAAATTTCTTCGTACGGAACCAACTGCCGGGACGTCCTTTCTCGTTGGTCTTCTTGAAAACGCCCGGAACGAACATCGTTCCTTTTATCTTCTTCGTGCTCAAAGCATGGTTCCCCTCGATCGTAATGGAGTGTATCTTCACCTTCTCTTTCTTGTCGATGCGGATGTCCACGATGGTCTTGTCCGGTGCGGCCACATCATCCCGCTGCAAAATCTCGATTTCGGCATTCTTGTATCCCTTTTCATCGAAATACTTTTTAATCAAGAACTTCGCACGGTCTATCATGTTCGGAGTGAGCTGGTTGTCTTTCAACAGACCGATACGGTTTTCCAAATCTTCACGCTCTCCCTTTTTCACACCGCTGTAATTGATCTGCGACACACGCGGACGCTGTGTCAGCTTGATGCAAAGGAAAATCTTGTCTTCCACCACGCTATCCGCTTCTATCGAAACATTCGAGAACAAACCGTTACGCCAGAAACGCTTGACAGCATCAGTTATTTCTTCCCCCGGAATATCGACTTTCTGGCCGACCGTAAGCCCAGACAACCCGATAAGCATATAATCGTCATAGTTCTTTGCTCCCTCCACGGAAATTCCTCCGATAGTGTAGGAACGGGGCACACGGGAATATTCTACGGTTGGCTTGATTTGTTTTTCTCCCGTTTGAGCTTGCACGGATGAAATACCCGTACCCAATATTAATAATGTAAGGCAGATGCTCTTTACTGTTTTCATACGTCGGTGTTGCTTATTTTGTAGCCACTTGTTCACTGGTCTTGCCAAATCGGCGTTCCCGCGACTGGTAATCCGCAATCGCCTTGCGGAACTCTTTCTCATCAAAATCCGGCCAATAGGTATCACAGAAATAAAATTCCGTATAGGCACATTGCCATAACAGGTAATTGCTGATACGGTATTCACCGCCTGTACGAATCAGCAAATCCGGATCCGGCATAAAACGGGTAACCAAATGGGCTTCGATGGTCTCTTCCGTAATCCGGGACGGCGACAAAACACCTGTTTGCACCTCTTCAGCTATTTGCCGCATGGCCTGCGCCAATTCCCAACGGGAAGAATAGCTCAATGCGATGACCATCGTCATCTTCCCGTTAGCGGCCGTATGCTGCATACATTCTTCCAAACGCACACGCACGGCTTCCGGAATACGGGACATATCGCCGATTACACGGAAACGGACATTGTTTTTCATGAAAATCTCATCTTCAAGATGGTCGAGAATCAATCCCATGAGTGCCGCTATCTCGGGCACCGGACGATTCCAGTTTTCTGTGGAAAACGTATATAAAGTCAAGTACTTGACACCTAACCTGACAGCTTCCTCCGTAATCTTCTTCACGGTTTCCACCCCCTCCTGGTGCCCGGCCGTGCGCGGCAACCCTTTGGCTTTCGCCCAACGCCCGTTACCATCCATAATAATGGCCACGTGGCGAGGAACACGCGCAGCGTCTATTTCGTTGTTAAAAGACATATTTTATATTATTACAATTTACACACTTAGGGAACAGATCGTAAGTGACCGACAACATCGTAAACGAATAGCAGTCCTTGTTCTTAAAACCGCCACTCTTCACACCGTACGGATCGTGAAGTATCACCCCATCCATATTGGATACATCCAAACGGTCTGTTGTCGTAAAACGCATGCTCCATTCGAACCCGATATTCAACCGGGGCCTTACCTTAAACTTGACTCCGACTCCCACCGGGATATTAAATCCCGCATCGGCCTGTACCGGCTTGGGGGCCAATGTCAGTCCGGCTCCGATTAACATATAAGGAGTGATACGGCTGTATCCTTCGTAGCCGCGCCCGATACCGTATCCCCAGAAGTTAAATTCGAACTGGGCACCGAAATCTATCACATTGCGCTTGAAATGCGCCACGCCGGGCCTCCCCCCGTCAGCATCGCCGCTTCCAGCATTCTCGGGAAAGAAGTCTTTCCCCGTCTCACCCGATATATGCCCCAAAGCCAGGTTCCCTTTTATCGCCATACGAGGATTGAAGATGTAGCGCGCCACAACGCTTCCCATGGCTCCCAAATGAGCAAACGGCTTGCTGTTGGCATCGCCCAAATAAAAGCATCCGCCTACGCCGCCGCCCAACTCCATCCGGTAAATGTCGTCCTGCGCCTTGCCCCCCCAAGGAAGCCCCAACCACAAGCAAAACAATGTTACCAGAACCTTCTTCATCCCCGTTGTATCTATATTTAAGCCTGCCCGCTTGAATCAACGGTCTTCAAACCCCAACTGGTTCAACCGTCCGCGCCAAACCTCGCTGCCTGCAACAAGCCACACATGGTATTCGGCATCCACTGCGGCGGACATCAACACATCTTTTCCTTCCAAACCACCGGGCAGGACGTATACCCCGTCGGTTTTCCAAGTCACACCATTATCCCGGCTCACATACATATTGTCGAAAGCCTTATGGGCCGTCCCGTCCAGTGACTTACCGCCCAAAGCCAACAACACATCATCGTAACGCATGAGATTCAGGGATTGCAAACGGGGACAAGTATAACGGTTGTCCGGCGCGGCATTGAAATAAGCCCAAACAGCCGTTTCCTGCCCTGCGGCCAGACTATGGCTCCACACCGTGGCCGCCTCGTCTGATGGATAATCGTCCATGCTGCGGTTGCCAATCCACAACGTCCGCTCCAAGCCATTCTCTTGCGTATAAGAGACGGCTGCAAAATCCTGTACCGGCAAGAAAGCCGGCGTTTCGTCCAAAGCTTCTTCAAGCCATAACGCGCCATCCGCCGAACGCCAAACACGTCCGTCCGAAAGCGCATAAAGATGCGTCCTGTCGGCCACCAACAAACGTACGCTGCGGTCTGCCGCACATACGCTCCAATTCAGTCCGTCTTCCGAGCGCATCAACGTACCGTCCACCCCGCTCACATACAATTCATTGCCAAATACCACCAAAGTCGACACATCGGCCGCCGCACATCCCGACAAGGTCCGTTCGGTCCAACTTTTTCCGTCTGCCAAAGCTGTCGTAAACGCACGCACACCGCCATTCTCCCGGCTGAACAGCCATACGTATCCTTTCCACACCACCGTCTTTACCGCTTCCGCAGTCGACCATGCTGCCGGTTCCGCCACTTTTTCCCAGGAAAACACTTCTCCGTCTTGTTGGTGTACATTCACCTGCAAAGTATAATCGCGGCTTGCCGAATAGTCGGGCGAATATACCCGGAAAGTCAAAGGCGACGTAAAATCAATCGAGTCCGAAGTAGAATAAGCCTTCCACGCGTCCTCTCCCTCGGATACCTTCTTGTACACTACGGTTCCGGAAGATTCCACAGTGGCCAATACAGCTTTCACATCACTGTTTACAGGAAGAGAGTCTTTGTTGGCTATCGTCCCGTCTAACTGATTGACCGTCATAGGAAAGTAAGAAGCACTATAAGAAATGGTATAAGTAGTATCCCGACCGGCAGAGTTCACCGTCGTAATCTGCCTCTTCACATTCCCCAACGTAAAACTGCTAATATAACAATCAGAACTCAACACAACCTCGTCGTCGTCCTTACACGAGCATATCAATAACACGGAAAGCACGGCTAAAGACAATGACAATATGGATTTTTTCATAAATCTATCAATACAATATTATTTATCAAGGTACAAAAGTACGCACATTTTTTACTTTTACGAAACATAGAGCGTTGAATTATGCAAAATTTCGATAAATCGAAGTATTTTTGCGTTCATCCACACGATTATACGGCCGAACTGCCTCGCGACGAGAGTATATGAACCAACAAATGTCTTTCCACCTCTGTAGTCCGTATCCGTCCGTGAGGCCATGACGGAGACGGAACGCCCTCTTTTAACCATACCGGGGACTGCTCCACCCTGATTTCATCCCAAAGTCCGGCTGAAATGAAACTTTCCAGCAACCGACGTCCTCCTTCCACCAAAAGGGACTGGACTGACAAATGGTATAAATCATCCAAAACCTGCGGCAAAATATCCCGACTGAAATCCAAACGCACGCAAGTAACTCCCGCCTGTTCCCCGTACAGAGGATGAACCGACAAAGCATCCAGATACACGCGTGTTTCCGCTCCATCGTTAAAAAGAGCCAGATGCTTTGGAAGACTGCCATTCCGGTCTACCACCAAGCGTAAAGGAGATTTACCCGGCCAAAGCCTCAAATTCAGCAAAGGATTGTCGGCCAGAGCGGTCTGCCGCCCGACCAAAATAGCCTGATGACCCGCCCGGCAACGATGTACCAACATCCGGGTGTACGGCGTGGAGAATGCGTAAGGTTTTTCCTTTTCATAGTCCGTGCGCAGGCCATCCATAAAGCCATCGGCCGATTCAGCCCACTTCAACGTAATATAAGGACGACGGTGCGTATGGAAAGTCATGAACCTGCGGTTCAACGCCAGGCATTCGGCCTCCAACACACCGACCGTGACTTCAATGCCGGCCTCCTGTAATTTCCGTATGCCCCGGCCCGCCACTTTGGCAAACGGGTCCATGCACCCGACCACTACACGGGGAATCCCTTTTTCCACAATCAAATCGGCACAAGGAGGCGTCTTTCCATAATGCGAACATGGCTCCAGACTTACGTATATCGTACTCTCTTTCAACAGTTCCGGATTACCCACAGAACGGATCGCGTTCACCTCGGCATGCGGTCCGCCGCAACGCACATGATACCCCTCGCCGATAATCTTCCCGTCGTGTACAATGACAGCCCCCACCATAGGATTCGGTGCTGCGCCATAAAACCCGTTGCGTGCCAGTTGTATGCAACGGGACATGTATTTTTCGTCTGTTGTCATATCCAATCCGATAAAAATGCCTATTTTTGTCCGACAAACCCATCACAGAGATGAATGCTTCTTTCAAATATATCTTCGACAAGCTTTCCACAGCCTATCCCGAAAGGGAAGCACGCGCCATCGCACGTCTGGTATTGGAAACCCGTTTCGGCCTCACGCAAGTCGACATCTGCATGGGACGGGAGCGGACTTTCTCTTTAGAAGAACGCCGGGACCTTGAAAATATTGTGAAACGCCTGTCGCAAAAAGAACCTGTACAATATGTTTTAGGGCAGGCGGATTTCTGTGGCCGCACTTTCTCCGTGGCTCCGGGTGTCCTTGTGCCGCGTCCCGAGACGGAAGAATTGGCGGAGTGGATCATACGAGACGAAAAAGCATCTGAATTTTCATCGCCCCACATATTGGACATCGGGACGGGTAGCGGCTGCATAGCCATCACGCTGTCCCAAGAACTGCCGCAGGCACAAGTGTCAGCCATCGACATCAGCCCGCAAGCCCTTGCCATCGCCCGAGAGAATGCAGAGTGTTTAGGGGTCGCCGTGAATTTCCGGTGTCAGGACATTCTGGACTCTCCGTCCAAAGAGCAGGATTCCCCGCTTTGGGACATCATCGTCAGCAATCCCCCCTACATCTGCGAGCATGAACGGGAGGACATGGAAGAGAATGTGCTGCGCTACGAACCTTCGCAAGCACTCTTTGTCCCAGACCATGACCCGTTGCTCTTCTATCGGGCAATAGGGGAATATGCCGTAAAGATGTTGAAAGAAGGCGGACGGCTTTACATGGAAATCAACAGGGCATACGGACGGGAAACCGCCCGGCTCTTCCAACACCTCGGCTTACGGGACATCATCGTGAGAAAAGACTTATATGGCAATGAACGGATGGTAAGATGCAGAAAATGAAAGAACTGACCACACAAGAAGCCTTCAACAAGGCGGCAGCCTGCTGTTCCGGCGCGGAATACTGCCTTTCCGACATCCAAAAGAAGCTGGACAAATGGGGAGTCGGGGCTGCGCAGCAGAAGGAAGTGCTCGCACGCCTCCAAACGGAAAAATTCATCGACGAAGCCCGGTTCAGCCGGTGCTTCGTGCGCGACAAATTCAGGTATAACCAATGGGGGCGCATCAAAATCATGCAAGCCCTCCGGTTGAAGAACATCCCTGACGGTTGTTGCCGGGAGGCACTGGAAGAAATCGAAGAGGAGGAATACCAGTGTGTCCTCCGTAAGCTTCTGCAAAGCAAAGCCCGGAGCGTGAAGGCTGCTTCCGACTATGAGCGCAACGGGAAGCTCATCCGCTTCGGCCTCAGCCGCGGATTTGAAATGAATACCATTACGCGTTGCCTGCATGTGGAAAAAGAAGATTTTACATAGCCTCTCGCCGTACCTCCAAGCCCTTTTGGACTTTTTCTTCCCCCGGTATTGCCTTTGTTGCCGCAGGCGCATGTCGCCGGGCGAAGAGGTAATTTGTGTACGATGCCAGGCCGACCTTCCACGTGTCCGGACCGTCTCGTTTGAAGAAAACGACATCGCCCGCATATTCTGGGGACTGGTTCCCATCGAAAAGGGAATTTCTTTTTTCCATTACGCCCCACACTCTCCTTACAGCCGCATTTTGTTCGAACTGAAATACCATAACCATCCCGAAGTAGGGAAAACCATGGGGCGTATGATGGCCGAGGAACTGAAAGCCACAAGCTTTTTCGACGGGATAGACCTCATCGTGCCCATTCCCTTGTCCCGGAAAAAGGAACGGCAACGGGGCTACAACCAAAGCGATTGGATAGCATGGGGCATATCCGAAGCCACCGGCATCCCCACCGATACGACAAGCGTGGTGCGCACCAAATCCAATCCGAGCCAAACCACCTTGGACCACCGGCAACGGCGCGAGAACGTCCGGGACATCTTTGCTGTCCGGCACCCCGAGAGTTTGGAAGGCCGCCATATCTTATTGGTGGACGACGTCATCACCACCGGAGCCACCATGCTGTCCTGTGCCGAGACCATTGCCCGTGCCTGCCGCGTCCGCTTCAGTGTGCTCAGCCTCGCATGGGCCGGGCATTCGTAAAAAGCAGGAATCCGCTCATGTTCTTAAAGAAAAACACCCAACCGTTTTCCTTATTCAGAGATAAATTGTAAATTTGCCACATCCTCACCTTGAAGCAGTCTGACAAGCAGAAGCGGAGGGGTGGGACGACATATAGGAAAAGGCGTTTATCAGACGCTTTGTTCTTTTGACTCTTCAAAGTCTCGCAAACTTGAATCCCTGTCAAATGACAAAGCAACGATAGATGCCCATTGGGATATGTATTCATACAGCCCTTGTTGTGTCCGTTCGTCAGCACGGATGCAAACAGAGGGGGTGTACGCATATTCTGCGTGGGCTTCTGCGTTGCTCGTCCTTGACGGGGAGGCAATGCGAGACGCCTTGAAGAGTGGGACGAGCGACAGGTACAGCGACCCACGCTTTTTTGTATATGGCCGATGATTCCTTGATTAAACGCCGCTCCGGGGTTGCATAAGGCACAAAAAGTATAAATATGGAAAAACATTATCATGATGCCTTCTCCGGCGCACCCCCTCTCACATCCAATGGCACTCTCCTTCTGCTATCCCGTGCCTTATTCCTTGTGCTCTGCAGCCTATGGGGAGCAATGGCAGCCCAAGCACAAGATGACAGCTACCGTTGGACGGAGCAGAACGGCGTATACACCCTGACCGGCACAGCCCAAAAAGGCGAAATAGCCACCATTAAAGTCGGTTCGTTCTATGCCTCGGATGACCACGCAGATGCCACCGTGTATTTCCATGCCAGTGGCATCGATAGCCAAAAGGACAATATTTCACTGTTCTATCCGATTAAACAAGATGGCACAGGAAGCGACACCCAACACAGAGAACTAATCCAAGAAGGTTGGAATGATGTGTATCTGACAGCCCAACATGTGGAAGGTACCACCGCCAATGTACAAATCAGCCACATTGTCCTGCCGACAAACACGACCCACCCCGTCGAAGCCATGAGCAACATCTATGACATCAACGGAGACGGCAAGATGGAATTTTTAGGAACGGATTTCCGTTTCCATTCTTACCAATATCCGGGACTAATGCCTATGGAACAATACTCCATACCCGAAAAAGGGGAACATGCCCGACTGTGCAACCTGAACAACGATGCATTCCCGGACATCCGCTATTTGGAGGGCGGAACCATCGCCCTCTCCGGACAAGACGCTTCATGGCAAATTCCAGAAAATGTCAGCGAGGCCCCCTATCCCTGCGACTACAACAACGACGGGCGCATCGACCTGATGCACGACAACCGTAAAATATACCGCCAAGCTGCCGACGGCAGTTTCAACTCCATCGAAATCATACCAATCTCATCAGAAGAAGACACATTGGTATATAACCGTTGGGAATCACAACCCTCCTCCTCAGGCATAGGACTGGGCAACTTGGGCGGCGATGTGGGCGTAGCCATCGGTGGCTCCCCGTCAGCCCACGTCGCCACCTTCTCCAGTAACCGGGAATTCTATAGCATGGACTTCAACAAAGACGGACACGCAGACTTGATTGACGAATCCACCGGCACTTTATTGCTCAACCGGGGCAACAACCGTTTCCTTGTAGCCCCACAAAGCGGCAGGCTATATCCACGCGACTTGAACGGCGACTTCATCATGGACTACATCTGTTATGATGAGGAAACCCAGACGGTGGAAAGCATGGTGTTCCAAAAAGACGGGAGCATCAAAAGGCAAACGTTGATGAGCAACCTGGCCATGGACAAACGCATTTACTTCTGCGACTTCAACGCCGACGGCTATGTGGACGTACTTTTGCCTTTCAGCCATTCGTCAGCCACGGGGGAATACTGCTATCTGGTAATGGCCATCAACGACGGAAAAGGAAATTTCGCCATCAACGAAGACAACACCTTCCACCGCCAACTGTTTTTCATCGGATGCGCCGATGTAGACAACGACGGATGTTACGACATACTGGCTTTGGAAAAGAACGCAGACCGCAAAGTCTGGAATGGATGGGAATGCGACCTTTATTGGCTGAAAGGAAGCAAGGACATGCTTTTCAAGGAAATGCCGGACGCATTGATACCCACCCAAATCGTGCAATATGAATCTTCGGGAGGATTGGAGGGCGACGCCGAAGCTTACGTCGGCGATTTCGACAATGACGGTTTCTGCGACATCCTGGTCCATAGCATGTACTTTGAACGCCTTTCGGACAAGCTGCCTACAGCCTCAAACAGCTTCCTTTATTCTTTCAAACAGGAAGCCACAGCCGCCAACCAAGCCCCGGAGAAACCGGACATGCCGACCCTCGTGTCCGATGCCGCATCCGGGATGCTGCAAATCAACTGGCAACCGGGAAAGGACGACCTGACTCCAACCACCGACCTGACCTACGCCCTGCGCATCGGTACCGCCCCAGGCAAAGGGGACATCCTTTACGCCTGCGCCGACGAACAGGGACACCGCCTGAACCTCATGCCGGGCAATATGGAGTACAACTTGGACAAGACGCTCAACGTGTCCGGTTGGCGAAAAGGGGATTATTACATCGCCGTGCAGACCATCGATGCCATGGGGAAAGGCAGCGCGTGGTCGGATGCCGCCATCTACCGGCACGAAGTGGCGCATGCCCCGTTCTACATCGCGGACAAGGACATCACGACTGCCGACACGGCCATCATAGGTTATGACGGCCCAGCCGACCCCTCGCTCAGCTACGACTGGGATTTGGACGGCGGCACCATCATCTCTTCCGAGGCTTCAGGAAGCATCCTAAAAGTCGTGTTCGACCAACCAGGACAGAAACACATCACGCTGAGTGTGATCGACGCGGAAGGCAACACCAGTACTCCCCGGACAGACGACCTTCATGTCAGTGCCGTCCGGTTTGACAAAAGGACGTTAGGCAACCCCATCTATAGCATACAACAGATTGCCGACATCGACATAGACGGGCAACCCGAACTGCTCGCTTCAGACGGCGTGTACCAAACCACGGAAGGGCAAGACTTTGAAAAAGCACCGGGCATTTACAACACGAACCTGAATGTCAGCCTGAACTTTGCATGGGATTACAACCGGGACGGGCTAATGGACTTCATTGGCGGTATGAATGCTGAGAATGGGACATTCAAAGACAACCTGATGCTCAACCAAGGCAACAGGCGTTTCACCGTAACTAATGCCATAGGCGATGCATTCGTACCTAAAATAGGCATTAGTGATTTTTGGGAATACCCCATCTATGATTTCAACAACGACGGCTTGCCCGACTACCATTGGCGCAACTCGTCCGGATATTCCGGCCAAAACGATACCATCTATGAGAATACAGGAGACTGGCGCACGTTCGTGGCTCATCCCATCGACTGCATCGCCTATTCAGGTACCAGTAATGAATTCCAGTACGACTTCGTGTATGCCGACATCAACGGGGACAACCTGATGGACATGGCCGGTTGGGGCAAACAGTGGGACGAATACGGCCATTATTCCCATGACAGACTGGTGCTGTTCATCAACCAAGGCGGCTTCAAGTTCCAAAGGATAGATACCGACATCATCGACGATGACCATTGGCAATGGAGCTATCCGGCGTTTGCCGACTTGAACAACGATGGCATCAAAGACATCATCATAGAAGAGGAAGCCAATGTCGAAAACCGCATCTATCATATTTACCTCAGCCGAGGCGGACAAATTAACTATGACTCTCCCATAAAAGTGGAAGGTCCCGTGGGAACAACCCAAGACCTCATCTTCTACGACCTGGACAACAACGGATACCTTGATTTGGTCGGTACGCATTTGAACAGTTGGCTGTACAATTACGGAGGAGGAAAGTTTGAGTTGCAAACCACCGATGACGACAACGGTTCCTATATGCTATTTGGAAAAGATGCCAACGGAAAGCCCTTGTTCCTGAACAACGCCGGAGACGACATGAACACGGCCAACAGCCGCATTTCCAATACGCCACCGCACACTCCGCAAGGCTTGCGCGCCACGCAAGACGAAGACGGGTATCTCACCATATCATGGAACGCTGCCGAAGATGCCGAAACCCCGGCCTGCCAGATGCGTTATAACCTGAGCGTGAAAAAACAAGGGGCTTCCGGAGAAGGGGCATTCATCATCTCCCCGTTGAACGGGCTAAGCAATGAGGCCGCCCCTCTGCCCTCCCCATTGCAAGAACTGACGGGGACACAGATACGCATACCTGTATCTGCACTGCCGGTAGGCAAATATGAGATTCAGATGCAAAGCATAGACAGATGGTTCGCCACTTCGGATTTCACCACCCCCTTGGCGGTGGAAATCCTCCCTAAACCGTTATTGTCCTTGCCGCCACGCATCTGTCGTGACAAATCGGCCACCATACGGTATGTCGGCACAGGAGGAAAGAACATAAAGGTGGATTTCGGAGCCGATGCCACCGTATTGGACAGTAGCGACGGCCACACGTACGAAGTGGTGTGGAGCACAGCCGGACAAAAGACCCTTACCGTAACCGTGGACGGCATCAGCAGCAAAGTGTCCACCTATGTCAATCCCCCGTTGGACGCCACATTCACCCTGCCCGGAATCACGTTGGCCCACACGAAAACCAACTTTGAAATATCGGACGACATCTTCATGGCCAACCGGAGCGTAAGTTTCACCGTCAAGTCACAAGACGACAATGACTTTTATACTCCCGAGCACTATGGTATCAGTTTTGAACGGAAAGAAAACACGAAAGAGGTACGGGCCACATTCACGCATACCGGACATTATACCGTGCGCATGAACGTGGAAGACGATGGCTGCGGAAACATCTACCAAGAACGCGACATCGACGTGCTCGAAGGTATGGAAGCCCCGCAGATCGCCTTGGTCACGGTAGACCCCACGACCGGGAAAAACCGGATTAACTGGAAATTCAAAAACCTTCCGGATTACATTTCCACGGTCTGCATCTACAAAGAGGGCAGCCACTACAACCAATTCGACCTGATTGGCGAAGCACAACCGTCAGACGAGGGGTTCACCGACATGGCCTCCAACCCGGCCGTCACCACTTCACGCTACCGTATCTGCCTGAACACCAGTTTCGGTATACCGACGGAAAGCGGTACGCCCCACCAAAGCGTCCACCTGACCATCAACAAAGGCATGAACGGCAGTTGGAACCTGATGTGGAATGCTTACTCCGGACGCGACATAGACCATTACCGCATCCTGAGAGGCACCTCGCCTGAAACCTTAACCGAAATAGCTACCGTTCCGGGCAGCACCCAGTCATACACCGACCTCACAGCTCCCGAAGGCGTGGTTTATTATGCCATAGCTTATAGTGCTTATTACGAAGATGAATGGCAACCGATGAAGCGCAATCTCGCCATGGCTTCTGCCCAATCGAACACAGCCAGTGCAGCGCAAGCCCAAAACTTGCGGTTGGCCGAAGAACTGGCCGTCACGCATTTGGAGAAAGAGGCCGTATTGAACGAGCAACAAGCCAGCCTGCACCTGTATGCCCACATCTATCCTGCGAACGCCTCGTGCAAGAATGTGAACTGGACGATTATACAGGGGGAAGAACTGGCCTATGTCACCCCACAAGGACTATTGGTCGCCCATGGAACTCAGGCCGGGCAGATTATCGTACGCGCCACGACCATCGACGGCTCACAACTGCATCAGGACTTGACGGTAGAAAAAGCATCCTTCCCCGTCCCGGTAGAAAGCATCCGCATCTACCCCGAAGAGGAACTCTATATCGACAATAGCACCGGAGTGCAACGCATAGAACTGGCAGCACAGGTTTACCCGGAAGAAGCCACGAACCCGCAAGTCGCCTGGAACATTATCGAAGGCAGTGAATTCGCTTATATCGAAGAGGATGCTTCCGGACACACGTACCTCCATGCCACCCAAAACGGCAAGGGCACGATTGAGGTAAAATCACTGGCCTATCCCGAGATACGGGATACCCGTGCATTCCACGCCGTGGGATTCCCCGGAAGCGACATCCGCTCTTCCCGCGAAAACACCATCCACGTCTATCCGACCATCGTGACCGAAAACCTTCATGTCTGCCACATGCCGGACAACAGTGAAAAACAGATTCACGTCATCGGATTGGACGGACGGTGCAAGCATACGGAACAAACATGGGAAACGGACATCCGCATCCCATGCCACAGTTATCCTCCTGGCATTTACCTGTTAAAGGTAATCACCAACGGACAAACCGTAACGCGCAAGTTCATTAAGAAATGATAGCGTGCCCACTCATCTCCCTTGCCTCCCGCAGCCTCGTACCCGGGTTGGCAAGGGGTTTTTGTATGACATAAAAGCGCCCGAATTTTCTGCGCCAAACGCAAAATCATTCTCAGCCGAACGATTTTTCGTTTGGCGCAGAATGATTTTGCGTGCTGCCGCAAACAGTTTCATGCCGTATGCCACCTCGGCCACCCATACAATGAGATTGAACGAAAAAAGGGTTCACGTCCTTCATATAAACTGTGCTTCAACTCGTTACGGTGAACTCTCTTTCTCACAGCCTTCACCTGCCCTTCACGGAGAAGCAAGCGTCTCCACATGAGTGCTCAAGAGCCATAGAACGGTCTGAGCCAGACATGAATCTATACATTGAAAAAAGTTCTTTTTCCCCGAAAGGTCATCCTCTTCCACTACCTTTGCAAATACGAAGACAGGGTACAGTCCGGCACAGCCCAATTAAAAAACTCCGTTTTCATTTGCCCCTGCGCTCACCTTTCACTATCTTTGCAGCACGAATCATAAACTTAGGACAGTTATGGAAACATTAGAGAAGATCTTCGCAGCTAAGTTACTTAAAGTCAAAGCCATCAAACTTCAGCCGACCAACCCTTTCACATGGGCTTCCGGATGGAAATCCCCGTTCTATTGCGACAACCGTAAGACATTGTCTTACCCGGAACTGCGCAATTTCGTAAAAATCGAGATAGGACGCCTCATCGCCGAGCGTTTCCCTGAAGCCGACGCTATTGCCGGCGTGGCTACCGGAGCCATCCCGCAAGGTGCATTGGTTGCCGACTTGTTGAACCTGCCCTTCGTCTACGTGCGTTCCAAACCCAAAGACCATGGCTTGGAAAACCTGATTGAAGGCGAACTTCGTCCGGGCATGAAAGTCGTTGTCGTAGAAGACCTGATTTCTACCGGCGGAAGCAGCCTGAAAGCCGTGGAAGCCATCCGCAACAACGGTTGCGAGGTGAGCGGCATGGTGGCAGCCTACACTTACGGGTTCGACGTGGCCGCCCAGGCTTTCAAGGCGGCTAATGTAAAACTGGTCACCCTGACTAATTATGAAGCCGTAGTGGCAGAAGCCGTACGCATCGGCTATATCGACCCCTGCGACGTGGAGGTGCTCAACGAGTGGAGAAAAGACCCGGCCCATTGGAACGGTTAATCGTCTCATCAACAGGAAAACGGAAAAATGTCAAAACAACAATTTGAAAGCAACATCAAGCCAATTCCCTACGCGCAGTCGTGCGTCTATGCCAAACTGGCCGACTTGAACAACCTGTCCGTCATCAAGGAACGGTTCAACGACCCGTCGGTACGCACCATGATGTCGGGCCAGGTGCCGGAAGACAAGTTGAACCAACTGAACGAACGTATCCAGGAAATGACGTTCGACACGGACTCCGTGAGTTGCAAGATTTCCCCTTTAGGGGAAGTCTCCCTGCGAATCATCGAGCGCGAAGAGCCGAAGTGCATCAAGTTCGAAACGGTCAATTCCCCTATCCATCTCAACCTGTGGATTCAACTGTTGCCCACTTCCGAAACGGCATGCAAGATGAAACTGACGGTAGGGGCTGAACTCAACCCGTTCATCAAAGGCATGGTGGCCAAACCGCTGAAAGAGGGGGTAGAGAAACTGGCAGACATGTTGGCCATGATTCCATACGGAGCTTAATCACATCAAAGACAATATGGCAAGCAAACTTTGGGAAAAAAACACGGAAGTCAATCAAGAAATAGAAAAGTTCACGGTCGGCCGCGACCGTGAACTTGATTTGTATCTGGCGCGGTACGACGTACTGGGTTCGATGGCGCACATCACCATGTTGGAATCCATCGGACTGCTCGGCAAGGACGAACTGCCGGTGCTGTTGAAGGAACTGCGCCGCATCCATGCCGACATCGAAGCCGGGCGCTTCACCATCGAAGAAGGTGTGGAAGACGTGCACTCGCAAGTGGAACTGCTGCTCACCCGTAAACTGGGCGACATGGGGAAGAAAATCCATAGCGGACGGTCGCGCAACGACCAGGTATTGGTGGATCTGAAACTGTTCACCCGCGCACAACTCCAGGAAATAGCCGAAGAAGTCCGGGTGCTGTTCGAAGAACTGCAAGCCCAGAGCGAACGCTACAAAAGGGTGCTCATGCCGGGCTATACCCACCTTCAGGTGGCCATGCCCTCCAGTTTCGGATTATGGTTCGGAGCCTACGCGGAAAGCCTGGTGGACGACCTGCTTTTCCTTCAGGCTGCCTACAAGATGACCAACCGCAACCCGCTCGGTTCTGCCGCTGGTTACGGTTCATCATTTCCCCTCAACCGTACGCTGACCACCGAACTTCTCGGATTCGATTCGATGAACTACAACGTGGTCTATGCCCAAATGGGACGCGGGAAGATGGAACGCAACGTGGCCTTCGCCCTCGCAGGCATCGCCGGGACGCTGAGCAAACTGGCCTTCGATGCCTGCCTGTTCAACTCGCAAAACTTCGGTTTCGTCAAGTTGCCGGACAACTGTACCACGGGGTCGAGCATCATGCCGCACAAGAAAAACCCGGACGTGTTCGAGCTGACGCGTGCCAAGTGCAATAAAATCCAGGCACTGCCCCAACAGATCATACTCATCATGAACAATCTGCCGTGCGGCTACTTCCGCGACCTGCAAATCATCAAGGAAGTATTCCTCCCGGCATTCGAGGAATTGAAGGATTGCCTGCGCATGGCGGCCTACATTATCAATAAGATACAAGTGAACGAGCATATCCTTGACGACCCGAAATACGACAACATGTTCAGCGTGGAAGAGGTGAACCGGTTGGCCACGGGCGGCATGCCGTTCCGCGATGCTTACAAGAAAGTGGGACTGGACATCGAAGCCGGGAACTTTACCCCCGACAAACGCGTGCACCACACCCACGAAGGAAGTATCGGCAACTTATGCAACGACAAGATACATGGGCTGATGGAACAAGTGTGGAACGGTTTCAACTTCGCCCGCACCCGTGAAGCGGAAAACCGCCTGCTCGGAAAATAAGAAGCACCACAATAAAAGGTAAAAAACTCCGTTTCTTTGATATGAAAAGAATACGGAGTTTTTTTATCTTCACGGCATTGCTATGCCTCACGGCCTGCAAGGAGGACGTACAAAACACCTACTCCAACTATCCGGCCTATTTCGTGTACAAAAACGTCAACACCGTACCGCAGCTCAACGCGGCCCTGAACAGCTTAGGGGTCTATACGACCATCTGCCGCGACCGCGACCGTTTCCTGTTCACGGACGAAAGCGGACACACCACCCCGGTCAATGCCACGGCCATTGCCGGTAACTCTTCCATTCAAATGGGTATCGCCGGTTTTATTGCCGGCCTGCCCAACATCCCGGAATTGGGCAACACGGTTTCTTTGCCCGTCTGCTACGATTTGGCCTGCCCCAACTGTTATTCCGCTTACAACATATCCCGTGCCCTGCAACTGAAAGAAGGCGGTTATGCCGCATGCGTATCCTGTGGCCGGACGTACAACCTGAACAATCAGGGACAAATCAGTATCGGTGAGGAAGGGGTAAGCCTGTTCCGTTACCGTATCACGTATTCCGGCAACACGATGGTCATCAACAACCGGTAAAAAATAAAAGAAAAATTTGGTGTAAACTCCGAAATACGCTATCTTTGCAGCCGTAATACAAAAGTCCCCTGCGGAAATAGCTCAGTTGGTAGAGCACGACCTTGCCAAGGTCGGGGTCGCGAGTTCGAGTCTCGTTTTCCGCTCCAAGGTTGCTCGAATGGTGGAATCGGTAGACACGAGGGACTTAAAATCCCTTGGCCATTACGGCTGTGCGGGTTCAAGTCCCGCTTCGAGTACGAAAAAAATCGCAATCATCCGGCAAAGGAATGGTTGCGATTTTTATTTTATACGATAAATAGTAACAAGTCGTTCAAAACAAAAAAATGAGAACTATACTTCTGATATGCATTAGTCTGTTAGGTACTTTACCTACTGTTTACGGCCAAAACTCCATAGAGAAAGACCGTGATACGTTCCGTCGCGAAGCCGACCGGTTCTTGTCGGCCATGCCCGACGGGTTACAGGAACAACAGACCCAAGCCATACTGCAAGCCATACAAGGAGACACCGTACCCCTCACTCGTATCCGGGTATCACGTAATATTCCTATACCTTTACCAACCGACGTGAATGCCCTCCAAATCACTCCGTCCCTGCGCCTGTACACTCCCGTAAAAAAGAATCAAAGTCCTCTGCCTCTCCTCATTTACCTGCATGGAGGAGGATGGACATTCGGAAGCATTAACAGTTGCGCCCGGTTTTGCCAGACATTGGCCGCCACGGGCAATGTCATCGTGTTGGCAGTAGACTATCGTCTGGCTCCCGAACATCCGTTTCCGGACGGACTGGAGGACTGTATACGTGCCGTAAAATTGGCTCGCAAAAAAGCTTTGGAATGGGGCAGCTCACCGGAACTTGTTTCCATAGGAGGAGACAGTGCCGGAGGTAACTTGGCCTTGTCCGCCACGCTCAGTTTCTTACAGGAAAGCACATCTCCCATACGCTCCCTTTTGCTGTTCTATCCGGTGGTCTCCGCATGGAACGATGCCTCTCCCTCTTGGAATACCTATCAGAAAGGAGCTGCTTTAGACGGCCCTTTGATGGAAGCCTTCAACCAAGCCTACACGTGCGGTCAGGCTCAACATCCTTTCATCTCTCCCTCCCTTTGCCCGGACAGCCTGCTCTCACGTCTGCCCCGACTGCTTCTCGTGGCTGCCGAACGCGACATCTTATGCGACCAAGGAAAGGCTTTCACCGACCACGTGAAACGCCTCGGCGTGACAGCGCACCGTGAAGTATTGCCAGGCACCGTCCATCTGTTCATCACCGTACCGGGGCAGGATACAGCTTTCCGACATGCCGTATCTTTGGCAGAAGATTTCCTTCGGCCTTAACGGATTCCCGTTTAAAGATATTTAGTAAATATACTTATTATAAGTTATTCCTGCGTAAGGGAATGACTTATATCCGAACAATACACCCGATACACAACAAAATATACCGATATTTAAGTATTGACGAACATTCTCGAATGGGATAATTTTGTAACCTCAAAAATTAAACGTCATGTTACAAGGAAAAAATCCCATTCTCGGCATCATCCTACTCTTTTTCTTCTCTCTCCCGTCTTTTGCTCAAAATGCTTCAAATATATTGGAAGGAACCGTGCGCGACATAAAGGGAAAACCTATAGAGTTAGCTACGGTAAGCCTGAACAACGTCATAGGTTCCCATACCGACAGGAACGGACACTATAAGCTGACCCGGCTGAAAGAAGGTACCTACCAGTACCGTGTTTCTTTTGTAGGTTATGAAACGGTGACGGGCACGGTGCATATCCAATCCTCAAAAACAAGACTGGATGTCACACTCAAAGAGCTGAGCCTCAACCTTAAGAATGTAACAGTGACAGCACGGCAAGAACAAATGGGCTCTAAATCGCTTATCGGAGAGGATGCCATACGCCACGTACAACCCAAAAGCCTGAACGATTTGTTGCAGCTCGTACCGGGCAACCTGATTGAAAATCCGAACTTGAACAACTTAGGGCAGGCACACATACGCGAAATAGAAGATGACGACAACAATGCCTTAGGCACCTTGGTGGTAGTAGACGGCACCCCTTTAAGCAACGAATCGAACCTGCAAGTGGTATCGCCCAGCAAATTCGGTGCCAATTCCGGCATGCAAAGCGACGGGATGAGCGAACAGACCACAGCCGGAAGAGGCGTGGACCTACGCACCGTCAGTGCCGGAAATATAGAATCGATGGAGGTGATACGCGGTATCCCCTCCGTGGAATACGGTAATCTGACGTCGGGCGTAGTGGTGGTCAAGACCAAGGCGGGACACACGCCTTGGGAAGCCAAGTTCCAAACGGACCCAAACTCCAAACAAGTCTTCGCCGGCAAGGGATTCAACCTCAAAAGGGGCGGAGCTGCAAACTTCAGCGTAGACTGGTCGCAGTCGTGGGCCGATACGCGCAAGCACTACATGGGATACGACCGCATCACGGCCTCGGCCGGATACTCCGCCCAATTCGGGCCGCTTTCCCTTAACGTGAAAGGAGCCTTTTACTCTAACGTGAACAACCGTAAGGACGATCCCCAGTTCGAGGAACAACAAATACATTACAAAAACACCAACGTGGGCGGACGGCTTTCCGTAAGCGGACGTTACAAGCCTGCCGGAGGCTTTCTCTCTTCGTTGGACTATAATCTCTCAGCTCAAATGTCACGCACGGTAGACAGCCACGACAATTGGGTGAACAATCCCGACGGACTGGTCACGACAGCCCGCGAACCGGGTGTACACGTAGCTCAGATACGTAATGTGGGCTACACATCGGCTTACCGCATTGAGGGCATCCCCGTCAACCTGTATGCCCAGGCTGTGGCAAACAAATACTTGCAAATCTCGGAAAACGACTATGCCAACCTGAAACTCGGCGCAGAATACACTTACGATGCCAACCGGGGTGAAGGATTCACTTACGACGAAAATAACCCGCCGCAAGCTCAAGGGGCACAGACTCTCCGTCCACGGAGCTACAAGGACATACCTGCCCAAAGCACCTTGTCGGGTTTTGCCAGCAGCCGTCTGCGTAAGGGGTTGGGCTCCATGGGGCTTATGCTGGAAGCCGGAGTACGCGTCAGCAACATGTTTGTAGACCGGAAACAAAGCGGAGGTATCAGCCACTTCCTCGTAGCCGAGCCTCGTGTCAACGCCACGCTAAACCTGTTGGACAGCCGGAACAATCCTGTCTTCGACCTGCTAGCCCTGACCGGAGGTTTCGGCATCTCCAACAAGATGCCCACACTGATGTACCTCTATCCCGACTATGCCTATTTCGACAATGCCAGCCTGTCTAAATACGGGACGGAAACAAAGGACCGTTTGGGATTGATCACGACGGACGTAGTAAAGAATACGGCTAATCCCGACCTGCGTCCGGCACGCTCCACGAAATGGGAAGCGGGCCTGTCTTTCCGCATCAACAGGATAAAGGGTTTTGCCACTTTTTTCCATGAATCCCACCGGCACGAACTGGGCTTTACGTCGCAACTCATCTGGCAAAACTATGACAAGTACACCGTGCCGGCCACGGCTACCGACCCCGTATTCGATGCCGCAAGCGGCGACGTGACCTACCGCACGGACGGGACGGAGCATACAGCCCTGCGGACGAAGACCACCGAGATGTATACCTGGAGCCGGGCAGCCAACGGTACGACCACGCACAAGCATGGCATCGAGTACGGGTTGGACTTCGGTGAAATCAAGCCCTTGCACACCTCGCTGAACATCAGCGGGGCATGGTTCCATATCAAGCGCAAAAATGAGAACATGCCCCTGAACTATATCAATTCTTCGTTCGACTACGTAGGCGTGCTCCCTTCGGGCGGAGGGAACCTGCGAGACCGGTTCAATTCCACGTTCCGGCTCATCACCCACATCCCGGCCATCAAAATGGTATTCACCACATCGGTACAGGTCGTATGGTACGAAAGCACCCAAACCATCTACGAAGACGAGAACGGAAACAGCCGCTACTATCTCAAGTCTTACGAAGACAAGGATTACCTGGTAGTCGACCCTGTGGGATACTACGACAAGCAGGGCCGTTACACGGCATGGAGCCCGGCCGATGCCGACGACGCGGACAAGTCGCGCATCATGTACCGCACACAACCTTACTTGTACGAAAAGGATGTCATCAAGCCATGGGCATTGCTGAGCTTCCGTTTTACCAAAGAAATAGGCCGTGTAGCCGAACTGTCCGTCATCGCCAACAACTTCACCAATACCAAGAAGTGGCACACCAACCCGCACAGCCTGGCCAAAACGCAACTATACCCGGACATGTACTTCGGAGCGGAACTGAAGCTGAAACTTTGAGAGCACACCTATATATAAACATTTAACAAACAGAAAACATGAGAAAGAAGTTTCTTAAAAGTGGTGTCATAGCCATGATGGCCGTATGCGGCCTCTCCTTCGTGTCTTGTAGCGAAGATAACGACGAGGGTATGAAGAGTTACAAACTGACGGTCAGCTATTCCCTTCCATCGGACGTGGAAGCGTCTAACGTGGAAGAGCTTAAGCTCATTTTGGGTTCGACTACTAAAAACGACACGTTGTCCTTGGACGCTAACCCGAAAGAGATAGAACTTCCGCAGGGACAGTACAAAGTGACGGTCACCGGCAAGGTGGCCGATGAAGCCAAGGCTTCCCTCAGCGGCAGCACGTCAGTGGACCTTTATGCCCATACTCCGGTTACGGTCAACCTACAAAAAATCATGCAATCGACCCTGATATTCAAAACCATCCACAACGCAGGAAGCAAACAGTATTACATGCACGAGAGCTATTTTGAGATTGTCAACAACTCGGACGAAGTGCAATACTTGGACAACCTGATTCTGACTGCTCCTGCCGGGAACCAACAAACGGCAAATGCATGGCAGGCCAATGGCTACGAAGACCTTTACGCCTGCGGACAGGGTTCCGTGGTGGCATTCCCCGGAAACGGGCACGACTATCCCCTCCAACCGGGTGAGAGTGTCCTGATTGCCAACGATGCCACAAACCACAAACTGGCATACGGCGAAGATGCGTCGCAAGCGGCAGACTACGCCAACTGCCCGGACCTGAGCAACGCCGATTGGGAAATCTATTTGGACTACAACGCCAACGATGTGGACTATGCAGCTCCCAACTTGAAAACCATCTTCTACAACAACAAATACATGTTTGCTTTCGGACTGGGAACCTCAGGACGTTCCTATGTGTTGGCAAAATTGCCGGAAGGCATGACACCGGAGGCTTACGCGGCTTTGGAGTCGAGCGTGATGTACGAACCGGGAACCTCATCCACTACTATGACCTATCTGGTCATCCCTAGCAAATATGTGCTTGACGCAGTAGACATCTACGATGCGGACAGCGAAACCCATTACCCCACCTTCTTGCCGCAAGATGATGCTACCGGCGTGAAAGGCAACCCTATGTATTCGGCCAAATGTATCCGCCGCAAGGTCGTCGAAATGAAGAACGGGCGACCCGTCTACAAAGATACCAACGATTCTGCCGCCGATTTCTTGCGCGACCAACCGTTGACCCCGGGAGAAACTCCTACAAGTGTTGATGAATAATTATGAGAACTGACAGGGACGGGATCAAATCCCATCCCTGTTTTAATCCGAAAAGAAAATGAAACGTTACTTCCTGTTACTGTCGTTGAGTTTGGGTCCACTCGTCCCAATGCACGCGCAATCTTTAGAAGAGTACCGAAGCGAATGGAATGAAAGTTCGGCTAATGTGTCGGACAATATCCGGTATACTAGCCTGAACCCCTCGCGCATCTCTTCTAATTCCTACAAAAACAAGGGTGTGGCCAAACTGGACTATACGATTGGACGTGGAAGTTACCGGGCGGTGGATGAAGGTAGACAGTCGGATAATCTCAAGTTTTATATGGGTGGAATTAAAAACCTGGGCAAGGTAGACGTGTCGGGCTTCATCAGTTACCGTAATTTACAAGAGAAAGACAAGAAGTGGAACTCCACCCTTTTCCTCAACCCCGATAACCCATTTGTGCTTTGCGATTCAGTGGCAAGCGACGCTACCACGGAATCTTTTGAAATGGGCATGACGGCCTCTTATGCATGGAATGAATCCTGGAAAGGGGGAATCTCTATCGGATTGACATTAGGAAGCCTGTCCGACCAGACAGACCCTCGCCCCAAAACCAATACCACCGTCCTGCCTATTTACGTAGGAGCGGAACACCGGTTGAACTCCCAATGGGCACTAGGTGCTACGGCCGGCATTTCCTTTTATAATTCGGACATCGCCTATACGTTGGTCAACACACTCAACAGCCACCGTTATTTCCTGATGAAAGGTATGGGGGACTATTACCGTATCTCGTCGGGTGACGTATCAGGCTACCAACGTGCCTATAAGGGACTGAATTATACCGGTGCCTTGCAACTTGTATGGGAACCGGAACACAAAAAATACGGGAATTTCACGGAAGTCCGTTATACGCATGTTTCGGAAGAAGCTACAGACGGAGGTTCTTCCTATAAATTTTACGGAGGAGACTACACTTCGGATGAATGGATGCTACAGAACCGTTTCCTCCTCTCCCCTCACCGTCTGACACGTCACCATCTGGTATTGACGGCTTCCTACCATTCCGGAAAAGGTATATGGCGGGACCAGAAAATGATGACAGACACCGAACACGGGAACCTGGTATATTACGAGACGCTCAGCAAATATAAAATTCAGGATGACCAGCGAATGACCGCCGGACTGGAATATCGCTTCGAACGATTGAAAGACGACAAGCAGGATTTCTTCGTAGACGCTTTGGCCGCATTCACGTCATCTGCCTATAATCACCAGTTGTCCACCGGAAAAGCCAAACAAACATCCACCTTACTAACCACACAACTTTCTGCAGGCAAGTTCCTGAAAATCAAATCTGCAGGTTTGGACTTGTCTGTCCATGGCGGTTACCGTATACCGTTGAACCGCACTTACGGAAATGGAAACACCAGAACGGCCGATGAAGACATTTCTGCCGTATACACCCGTCCACAATTCGAGTATGCCACTTCCGGACACGCCTTGATAGGGGCTTTGGCACAAGTAGCAATCCCCCTTCCTAAGAAAATAACTTTAGGCATTTATATATCCACGGATTTCAAGTTCTATAGGGACAAGAACGAATATGATGATACTTTCGACGGTACGAACCGTTCGCTTTCTACCGCAGGAGTATATTTGCAATTTTAAGGATTAGTTTTATGAGAAAAAGAAACATCTACTCTATTATCAGCCTGTGGTGCGTGCTATTCTTTTGCCCTACACTGCACGCCGAACGAAAAGGCTTTGCCGTCGTCATCGACTCCATCAGCTACCAACAGGCTCAACACGAACTGGCTGAATACATCCAGGCATTGGAATCCAAACAACATTTCAAAGTCTATACCGTAATCGACCGGTGGGGAATACCGGATTCTATCCGTGCTACTCTCAAAGGTCTGCACGCCCGGCCTCACGAAGCCATCATAGGCACCGTTTTTATCGGTGACATCCCCATTCCTATGATTCGCGACGCACAGCATCTTTGCAGTGCGTTCAAGATGAGCCAGAAAATGCCTTGGCAAGAATCCTCTGTCCCGTCAGACCGTTATTATGACGACTTCTCGTTGCAATTCGACTTTCTGAAACGCGACAGTATAGCCCCATATTATTACTATTCATTATCGGCACGGGGAAGTCAGCAAGTACACCCCGATTTGTTTTCCGGACGCATCCGTCCCACCGACGGCGATATACCCGGTTCACGTTACACCAAGCTCAAAGCTTACTTGCAGAAAGCAACGGAAGCAAAATTGCATCCCGAACGTATGATGTCCGTCTTTGTCTATACAGGCAGCGGCAGCCTGTCAGAATCCAAAACGGCCCATATCGACGAAATGGCTTCCATGCATGCCCACTTCCCTTCGCTCGCACACCGTCCCAATGCCTACCGCTACATGGACTATTCCGACGAGAAACTCATCAAACAAAAATTGATGAACGCGCTCATGTCGCCGGACCTGAGCGTGGCTTTCATGCACCATCATGGCGATTACGACACACAGTACCTCAGTGCTTGGCCCCAACCCTCAACTGCGGAAGAAGCACGCGAGTACTTGCTGCATTGTTACCGCGCCTCCCTGAGCCGTGCCCGGCATTTCGGATATGATACGGACAGTATCAGACGAAACTTACAAAGCCGGGACCAGTTACCCGACGCTTGGATGGCAGAGTTGGATGACAGCACTTTGGCAAAGGACGACTCTTTGGAAAGCGCCATGACCCACATTGTGTTGTCTGATTTCGCCCGCTACGCTTTCCGGCCGAATTGCAGAGTAGCCTTCTGGGACGCCTGTTACAACGGTTCCTGGCATCGTGAGAGCTGCATTGCCAACGAATACATATTCCAACCGGGAAAGACAATCTGCGGACTGGGAGGCTCTGTCAACGTACTTCAGGACAAGTGGCCGGACCGCTTTGCCGGCCTGTTGGAACAGGGTGTTATGATCGGATTCCTGAACCAACTCAATCCCGATTTGGAAATGCACGTGGTAGGCGACCCCACTTTTGCATTCCTTCCGGAACAAGATCACTCTCTTAATGACCTCATCAGTTCCGGCAAGCCGAAAGATTGGAAAAGGTTGCTCCGCCACAGTCTCCATCCGGATATACAGGCATTGGCCTTGCACCAATTGCAAGAAAGCAAGGAAGTTTCCGACCCACACCTGTTGGAATATCTGAAAACGTCACCCTACGGAAGTGTCCGCCTGGAAGCGTTCTTGCTCCTCCAACAACAGCATTCCGACGACTTTGTCTCTGCCATTGAAAACGCGGCATACGACAATTTCGAATTGCTGCAGCGTTTTGCAGTCAATGCGCTTATCAAAAACGGTGACCCTCGTCTGGCAAATACGCTGGCCGGGAAACTCTGCGACGTAAATACATCGGCGCGAGTGGCATTCAATGCCCTGCAAGGCGCACAGTTCTTTTCCCGACAGGACCTGCTCCCCGCCGTAGAAGACAAGCTCCGGCAAATGGCTCCCTACGTGGTCCACCCCGGAACTTATGCCGAAAAAGTATTGAAAAACGCCGGAAACTATGCCGGAAGATGGGACGAAGAGATTGAAAAGCTGTGTAAAGGGGAAATGTCCCGCAAACGTGCTTTGGCACAAATCAACTTCATGCGAATCTATTGCCCGCCTTACCTCTTGCCCCAAGTTGCCGATTATGCCGCCACGCTAAAAGACGACGAACTGCTGTTACCGTTACTCGAGGCTTTGGGATGGCACCGCCAGGCCTATACTTCGGCACAGGTACTCCCCGTAGTGGAAAAACTCATGAAAGACCCTTCCCACTCGGAACAAGTGCGCCAAGAAGCTCTGAAAACCTACAAACGATTAAAATAACCCTCATAGAACAAGGAACATCATGAAAAAATTATTATTATCCGTCCTTACTTGCCTGGCTTTTACGGCTCAAACTGCGGCACGTAACGGATTTGCCATCGTCATAGACTCGGTAAGTTATCAGGAAGCACGGCCTGAAGTGGACGCTTATGCCCGCGCCATAGAACGCCTACATGGCCTTAAAGTGTACACGGTCATCGACCGGTGGCAGATGCCCGACTCCATCCGTGCCACCCTGAAACATTTGCACGAACAGAAATCCGATCCTATCGTAGGGACTGTTTTCGTGGGAGACATCCCCATCGTCATGGTTCGCGACGCACAGCACCTGACCAGTGCCTTCAAGATGAACCAAAAGAATGACCGCCGCGAATCGTCTGTCCCTTCAGACCGGTTCTACGACGACTTCGGCCTGCAATTCGAGTTTCAGGGGAAGGATGAGGAGAAACCTTATTTTTATTATTCCCTCACCCCCCAAAGCAGCCAGAAAGTCTATCCGGACTTGTACAGCGGACGTATCCGGCCTACCGACACGCCCGAAAGCTCCCGCTACCAGAAGCTCAGGGAATATCTGACCAAGGCTGTAAGGGAGAAAGAAAGACAACGGACGCTCGGACAACTGTTTTTCTTCGGCGGCCACGGGTATATCTCCGAATCCAAAACCGCCCGCATGGACGAGAAAGCGGCTTATTTCGAACATTTTCCCTCATTGGCCGGACGCACCAACCGCATTAGCTATATGGACCACACCGACCACAATCCGGTAAAAGAACATCTGATGAACGAAATGATGCGTACCGACCTGGATCTGGCCATCTTGCACCACCACGGCTATTTCGATACGGAATACCTGAACGGTACGGCTCCCATCCGCACGGTGCGCGAGGCTAAGGAGTTTATCATCCGCAACGTGAGGATGCACGTGGAGGAAGCCCGCGAAAGAGGACGTAATTACGACTCCCTGCGCGTGGTACTGGAGAAACGTTTCGACCTGCCGTCCACCTGGCTCGGCGACAACCCTCTAGCCGACAGCCTGCGCATCGCCGACTCTACCCTCGTAGCTAACGAAGACCTGCATCTGGAGGATTTCAAGATATTCGGCTACCGCCCCAATGTACCCGTCGTAGTGATTGATGCCTGTTTCTGCGGCTCCTTCCACCAGGATGACTGCATAGCGAACGAATACATCTTCCAGCCGGGCTCTACGGTGGCTGTCATAGCCAATACGGTCAATGCCTTGCAAGACAAATGGTACGACCGTTTCATCGGACTGACAGCCCAAGGCGGTTGCGTAGGAGACGTTGTACGCTTTTCCAATCTCCTGGAGTCCCATGTCATCGGTGATCCCACGTTCCGCTTTGCCCCCGTGCCCGGAAGTGTGGATGTGGACGGCCTGCTGTTGCGAAATAAGGTCTCTTCTTGGAAAAGGCTGTTGAAAAGCCCTTTGCCGGACGTGCAGTCATTGGCCATCGAACAGTTGAGAAGAGCCGGTGCGCTCTCGTCAGCCGACCTGCTCCGCATCTATCGTGAATCCCCTTACGGCGTAGTCCGCTTAGAAGCGCTGATGGCCCTCTCTGCCACCCCCGACGACCATTTCATCACAGCCGTGACGGAAGCCTCGCAGGATGCCTACGAACTGGTACAGCGCCAAGCGATACGCTTCATCGCCAAAAACGGCGACCGACGCCTTATTCCGGCCCTCATCCGGCTGTCTATCGCCAATAACACCAGCGACCGTTGCAACTTTAATGTCATGACGGCTCTCGCCTGCTTCCCCAAAGAAGACCTACTCGCCGAATTCGACCGGCAGTTCGATGCGCCATCCGTACAATACCTCGACAAGAACAACCTCCGCGGTAAAATCAGAAATACCATAGCCCACAGTGCCGACCGTCTGACCACCGACATCGACAAGGTGGTGAAGGGCGAAGCCTCAGAAAAAGACCGGACCTTCACCATCCGTGCCCTACGCAACACCTTGCCGCACCACAAAGTTCCGGAGTTGTTGGTTTATCTGCAGGACTGCGGAGACGGGAACACTCAAATCTTGCTGCTCGAAGCCTTAGGATGGCACACCGTTTCCTGCCATGCCGCCGACATCGCGGCGACAGCCTTGAAAATGAGCGAAGACGCATCGCTCCCCGATGCCGTCCGACAGGAAGCCCTGAAAACCTACCGCCGCATCCATGAAAAGTAAACTCATACCTCTTTTATACATAACCTTGCACCTATGCGCCCAAGGCGCATGGGCGCAAGTCCCCGACGGAAGCGACATGCACCTGCCGCGCACACCTTTCCGCCTGCAAAGCCGGGCAGAGGTACAGTTACCGCCTGCGGTGGACAATTCCACACGGAAATTCTTTCCACCCATATTGGACCAGATGGGCGGTTCCTGCGCCCAGGCTTCCGGCATCGGTTACATGTTCACTTACGAAATCAACCGCCTGCTCGACCGCGACGCACATGCTTCTGCCGACCATCGCTTCAGCTATCAGTTTTCGTGGAACCTGCTCAATGACGGACAGGACCAGGGCGACTTTGTAGACCAGGGCCTCTACCTGTCTGAGCGTTACGGCATCATGACCGAACAGGACTACGGCATCTCCGGCACCTACCAATTCAAATGGGCCACGGGATATGACAAATACTACAAGGCCCTGCAATACCGCACGCAGGAGGTGCTGACGTTTGCCGACAGCATCCCCCTGATGAAACGCTGGCTCTACGATGCCGGCGACGGCAGCGCGGTGGGCGGTGTGCTCACCTTCTCGGCCATGAGCCGCAGATGGGATATCGACGACGACTACCAGGGTCCCTCGCTCACCGGCTACCGCTCCTTGCTCAAAAGCCTTGCCACAGACGGGGCACACGCTCTCACCATAGCCGGATACGACGACACGGTCGTCTACACCGACGCGCAGGGGACACCGCACACGGGAGCCTTCATCGTGGTCAACTCCTGGGGCACCCATAGCCACGACCGCGGACGCTTCTATCTCCCCTACGACTTTTTCCGTGATGCCCGCGTGCCCGAACAGCAACTGGGCAGCACGGTGGAAGCCATCCGCGTGCGCATCCACCGCCCCCTCGTAGTCTTCCGCCTCGCGCTCGACTTCTCTTCACGCAACGACCTCTCTTTCGGTCTGGCCACGGAAAGCGACGTAGACGAACGGGGCATCATCGGCTACCACACCTGCCGGGCTTTCTACAACCAAGGGGGAGACTACCCCATGCAGGGACAATACATGCCCGGAAATATCGAAATAGCCCTGGACCTGACCGAATACATGACGGAAGAAGGGCGCGGCGGCGAAACATTCTACCTCAATATCCTGCGTGGTTTCAGGGGCAAGGTGAAGGGCACGGGGCGCGTCACGGCCCTCTCCATCGTGGACTACCGTGGGACGCAGCCCGTGGAATACCCCTACCGTGGCACCCTACCAGTGGAGCTGCGCGACGGCAGCAATCCTTTCAGCATCCGGGCCGCAGAAGACGCTCCCGTCTCTGCCTCGGCCTTCCGTTACACCGACGAGGCAGGCAACGTGACCGACCGTACCTTCCTCCTGCGCACAGCCGAAGGCCGGCAGGCCAAGATACGCTTCGCCAACCCCGACACCGGCAGCCAGACCATCACCCTGCGCTACCGGACGACGGAATAACCGGAATAACTTAAAAAGACAGAACGAATGAAAAAACAACTCGCACGATTGATATTCTTCTCCTTTCTCGCAGCAGCCTGCTCCGCCGAGCAACCTCTTACCACCGGCGGAAGTACGGCAGACCACACGGCCGTCATCCCCAATGCCAAGGGACAATGGACTTACTTCTCGCTCAAGACGCATACCGTGGTAGGCACTTGTGCCATGACCGACACCCTCGCCCAACAGGCCTACGCAGCCCGCACAGACTGGGACATCGCCATTGCCGACGGGCGTATACGCACCAACAGCGGCACATCGGGAATCGGAGACGGAGGCATAGCCCTCTCGCCCTACGGCTATGAACAGACTGACCCGGACATGACTGTCAAAATTCAAACCGATTCCATACGGTAGAGGAATGGCGGAAAGAATGGCGCTCTAAACCACTTGAAACCAACATGTTGAGAATGGATAAAATTTGTGCGCCAAACGAAAAATCATTCGGCTGAGAATGAAAAATCAATCTCAGGAGAATGATTTTTCGTTGGCAGCAGATTGCAGAACCGACATCCTCTGCCTTCCATTCCTGTCAGGTTTTATACATTTCAAACCCAAAGCAGACACGCATCATGTCCCAAGCATGGCTCCGGAACCGTCCCACTATCTTCGATGCTTCCCAAAACAATCAGGCCGCGCTCGTGGGAGAGCGCGGCCTGACTGTTTTTATCAAATACTTGTTTAATCCTTACACCATCAATGCGGCCACCAAAGCCAAGATGGCATAGAATTCCGGAAGGGCTGCATAAATCATCGTATTGGTCTGCACGTCGTGTCCCTGGGCAATGCCCACGATACCGTTCGCACAAATCTGCCCCTGACGGATACCGGAAATCATACATACCAGACCGACTCCCAAACCGATGCCTAACATCAACGGTCCCTCCGTCGTGAAATCACGCCCCATGGACATCAGGAAAGCCACAAAACCATACAACCCCTGTGTGGCCGGAAGGGCAGACAAAATCATGTAACTGGAAGATTTGGAAGGATTCTTCTTCAACGCCCCTTCGGCAGCATTTCCCGCAATAGTCGTACCGTAACAACTGCCGATACCGGCCAAGGCAAACATCAAGCCCAAACCGATGTAACCTAAAATTTCATTCATAATGTTCTAAATTTTATTTGTGATTAATTGATTATTTGTTTTTTACTATGCTGAAAGGCTCGTATGCCTCTCCTTTTCCGTCGTAGCCGGAGTTCTTGAAATATTCCACAAAGGTCAGACGAAGCGGGTGCACGAAAGCACTCAGGCAAGACATGGCGATGTTCAACGTATGGCCGAACGCTAAAATCAGCCCGCAACCCAACCATCCAGGAACTCCGTACAATGCGTCTCCCGCACCGTCACGTACCATAAAGGCCAACTGATTGAACACACCGCCCAACATACCGCCGGCCAACCCGAGGGCATACAGACGGATATAGGAAAGCACGTCGCCCATCAGCCCCGTAGCCATGTTATACGTGTCCCACAATCCGGCTCCGATATTGGCAAAAACATTGCGGTGGAGGTTGTTCAGCAAATAAATGCCGATGGCCGCCACGCCGCCGATCACAAGGAAAGCCGTATTGGATACATTCTCCGAGATCACTTTCATAAAAGAAAGGCCGCCCGTACAGATGAAACCGACGACAAGCAGCAGCCATCCCCAATCAGAGAGCGACTCCTTGAAACCGTAACGTACCGTAGCACCGATGGCCTTCACCGTCATGGCGATGCAGATGTGCACTACGCCGATAATCAAGGCTAACAGCATTTGTTTGTCATAGCTCGTGTCGCCTATCTTACCCACGATCATGAATTGCTTCATCCACCCGGGCACATCTACGTCGAAGAGGCTCACCCCAAAGAACGTACCCAAAACGGCACCGAACACGGTGGTGGCTGCTCCCAACGTAATCACCAAGTTCATGATACCCTTCAAAGAGGAAGAAAGCTTGTGTTTCAGGAAAAATCCCAAAGCAATCAGCACCAATCCGTAACCTGCATCGCCCATGCAGAAGGCAAAGAACAACGTGAAGAACGGGGCGACCAACGGCGTGGGGTCAAACTCCGCATAGTCGGGCATGCCGTACATCTTCGTCAGCACCTCGTACATCCGTACGAATGCATTGTTCTTCAATTTAATCGGAGCATTGTCTTCCCTGCGCGCCGCACGTATCTCATAATAGACCTCCTGAGTGGAAAGGAAAGATTTCACTTCGGCTTCCTTGTCTTCCGGAATCCATCCTTGCAACACCATCAAACGGTTGTCGGCCACTTGTTCCGTGCCCAACACCACGCGGTCGAAAGCTATGGAGGTGCGCAATTCATCTTCATAACCACGAAGCCGGGCTACATAACCTTGCGCCAACCTCCCCATTTCATGTTCTATAGCGGCTATTCCTTCTTCTTTTTCACGTATCTGCTTCCGCAAATCCATCAACGAGACACAGGGCAGGCGCAACCGTTCGGCATCGAGCACCACCTCCTCGCCCACCGGCGTAAGGGTCACGAAATAGACCTTGCCCTTTTCACGGGTTACTTCAGTAGCATAATACAATGCCGCCCACTCTTCATTGAACGAACGTTCGGGGCAGACAAAGAAGCCCATGGCATAACCGATGTCCGACAAACCTTCGACACGCGCCGGGTCGAAGTCGCCCCAAGGCAACAGCGCAGCCTCATCCTTCCGCAAACGTTGGAGTTCCGCCTCTGCCTTATGCCGGGTTTCTTCCATCCTATCCAAATGCGACAAGATATCCGCCACGCCACGGTTGTCGGCCAATGGATTGTCCGGCACCGGCATAGCCTCCAGGCGGTTTATCCACTCTTTCACATGCTCCGTCCGCCTGAGTTTGGCTTCCAATTCTGACGTAGGTTCCACCACACCTTCCTGTGCCGTCTGTACATGCAATACCCCCAGTTCCTGCATCCGTTTCAAGAAAGCTTCGTACTCCTTATAATAAATAAGGAAAGTAAGTTTCTTCATCTTCGTAATCATGCCTCGGCCTCCTTTCTCTTCTCCTGAAGGGTTTTTAATATTTTCTGGGAAGACTTGGACAAGTTTTCCTCATCCTCCATGAAACGTTTGATTTTCCGTAACGCATCCTCATAACCGGGTATCTGCACCTTCTCGAAAAGGTTCACCTTCTGGGTCGTCTTCTTGCGCGAATACTCCAACAGGTCGAGCTTGGCCTGCACGAATTCCTTTTCTATGGCCGTCCGCGCCAGGCCGCGCAACAAAGAAATCCCGTCATAATACCACTTGGGACTGCTGAACATACTGAACGGACGCACCTCCAGTTCCACACTGTTCAGCACCGGCACCCGCACCCCGGCTATCTTTTTTACGCCTAAATCCACGTCCTTGACTCCGACTATCGTCGGGTCAAATTCGCTCCATAATGCAAACATCGCCTCGTAAGCCTGAATCTGCGCCTCCAGGTTGCGTGCCAGTTCCGCCGCTTCCGCCTTGCACTTCTTCACCTCCATGCGCAACGCACTCTCCTTGTTCTTGATGATAGGCAGCGTGCGTACACGCATCTTGAGTTGTTTTTCAAGCTGCTGCAACGAGGTCTTGTTATATTGAAATTTAATGGCCATATCCTTCCGATTTATTTCGTCCAGAACTCATCCACCAGTTCCTTCTTGATGTTCACCTCCTCGGGTTTGAAGTACTTGGCAAACAGCCCCCAAGTCACATCGAGCATCTCCGTGGTATTCAGGTTCACGTCGATGGCCAACAGCTTGTCTGCATAATCCTTGGCAAAAGAAAGCGTACGGTTATCGTAGTCCGTCAGGTCAAATCCGTTTTCCATCTTGGTCTTGGCGTTGGCGGCATCCGCATACAAACGTACGGCCGCATTCATCACCTGCGGATGGTCTTTACGGGTTTTCTTACCGGCCACCAACTGTTTCAGACGGGACAACGAACGGAACGGGTCCACGATGACCTTGCCGATATCGCTGTCGCGACGCAAGAAAAGCTGCCCTTCGGTGATATATCCCGTGTTGTCCGGCACGGCATGCGTGATGTCGCCCCCGCTCAACGTCGTCACGGCGATAATGGTAATGGAACCGCCTGAGGGGAATTGCACGGCTTTCTCGTAAATCTTGGCCAAGTCCGAGTACAACGAACCGGGCATGGAGTCCTTCGACGGAATCTGGTCCATACGGTTGGACACTATGGCCAACGAGTCGGCGTATGAGGTCATGTCGGTGAGCAGCACCAATACCTTCTCATTCTTTTCCACAGCGAAATACTCGGCTGCCGTCAAGGCCATGTCGGGCACCAACAGACGTTCCACCGCAGGGTCCTCGGTCGTGTTCATGAAACTGACGATACGGTCGAGCGCACCGGCATTCGAGAACACGTTTTTGAAATAAAGATAGTCGTCGTTCGTCATACCCATGCCGCCTAAAATGATTTTATCGGTCTGCGCACGCAGGGCCACCATGGCCATCACCTGATTGAAAGGTTGGTCCGGGTCGGCAAAGAACGGTATCTTCTGGCCGGACACCAACGTGTTGTTCAGGTCGATACCGGCAATACCCGTCGCAATCAGTTCGGACGGCTGCTTGCGGCGCACCGGATTCACCGACGGACCGCCGATTTCCACTTCCACGCCTTCCACTTCCGGCCCCCCGTCAATGGGATTACCGTAAGCATTGAAAAAGCGACCGGCCAGTTGTTCGCTCACTTTCAGGGTCGGAGCCTTGCCCATGAACACGACTTCCGCATCCGTAGGGATACCGCCCGTACCCTCGAACACCTGCAGCGTCACTTCGTCACCGGCAATCTTCACCACCTGGGCCAACTTGCCGTCCACCATAGCCAATTCGTCGGCCCCCACGCCCGTAGCCTTCAGGGTACAAGTGGCCTTCGTAATCTGGCTTATCTTCGTATATATCTTTTGAAATGCTTTTGTTGCCATAACTTTCCTGATTAATTATTGCCTTTCCGCCACCATCTCACGAATCTGGCGTTTATAGTCTTCGAACTTCTCACTCTTGAATTCCGCGTAGTTCATCTGCTTGCACAGGTTGATGAGCTTCTTGAAATAATCCATGACTTCAAGGAAACCGTCGAACTTGTACTCGGCGCGGCAAATGTCCACCACCAGATTCAGGATGTCTTCCTGGCGTTCCATCGGTGTCACGGCATCCACCTCGTCGAAAGCGTCCTGCTGTAGGATAACATAGTCGATGACTTCCGACTTCCAGAATATCACGTGATACTCCACAGGTACGCCGTCGTCACCCAAGATATTAATCTGCTCGGCAATCTCCTTTCCTCTCAAAAGGCGTGTCTTGAGTTCGTTCACTTTCGCTGTCCATTCACCGTTAATGCGCTTCGATATATATTCTTCAAACTCGGGATATTCGATATACTTGGAATAAGAATCTATCGGGTTCACGGCCGGATAACGTTTCTTGTCCGCACGGTCCTGCTCCAACGCATAGAAGCAACGCGCCACCTTCTTTGTGTTTTCCGTCACGGGTTCCTTCAAGTTACCGCCGGCCGGTGAAACCGTACCGATGAACGTAATGGAACCCACTTCGCCGTTGTTCAAGTACACATAACCTGCACGACCGTAGAAGTTGGAAATGATGGCGGACAAATCCATCGGGAAAGCATCCGGACCCGGCAGTTCCTCCATACGGTTGGACATCTCGCGCAAAGCCTGCGCCCAACGTGAAGTGGAATCGGCCATCAAGAGGACGCGCAATCCCATGGAACGATAGAACTCGGCAATCGTCATGGCCGTGTATACCGATGCCTCACGGGCAGCCACAGGCATGTTGGACGTGTTGGCGATAATGATGGTACGCTCCATCAACTTGCGTCCCGTGTGCGGATCCACCAGTTCGGGAAACTCCGTAAAGATTTCCACCACCTCGTTGGCACGCTCCCCACAGGCGGCAATGATAACGATATCGGCCTCGGCCTGCTTGGAGATGGCGTGTTGGAGCACCGTCTTTCCCGTACCGAACGGCCCCGGAATAAATCCCGTGCCCCCCTCTACAATCGGATTCATCGTATCAATGGTACGTACGCCCGTCTCCAATAATTTAAACGGACGCGGCTTTTCCTTATAATTGGTCATGGCCACTTTCACCGGCCATTTCTGCACCATGGTCACGGCAATGTCCTCACCGTCCTCTCCCGTCAACACGGCTATCGTGTCTTCGCACAAATAGTCGCCCTCCGGAACAATGCTTTTCACCGTAGCCGCGCCCTCCATGGCTATCGGTGCCATGATTTTCAGGGGTTGGTAGTTTTCCTCCACCTCTCCCAACCAGGCTGAAGCCTCTACTTTGTCGCCGGGTTTCGCAATGGGCTTGAAATGCCACTTTTTGTCTTTATCCAACGGATAAGTGTACTGCCCGCGACGCAAGAACACACCTTCCATCTTGTCCAAGTCGTTCTGCAAACCGTCGTAGTTCTTGGAAAGCATCCCCGGCCCCAACGTCACTTCGAGCATGTGCCCGGTAAATTCAGCCTCAGCCCCGACTTTCATGCCCCGGGTGCTTTCAAACACCTGCACGTATGCATTCCGACCGACCACCTTAATCACTTCGGCCATCAGGCGGTCTCCGCCTGTCGTGATGTAGCAGATCTCATTCTGTGCCACCGGGCCGTCCACTTGAATGGTCACGATATTGGAGATGACTCCAATCACTGTACCTCTTGTTGCCATATCATTATTTTCGTTTTTTATTTCTTAAATTCTTGGGGAATCTCGACTTCGTCCTTCAGCTGTTCCACTAAACTGCGGAACACTTTCCCGCCGCGTTCCTTATCGATATGTGTCCATCGCTCTATGATGTCCAACTTGATGAGAAAGGCAAAGAGGCGTTCCACTGAAAAATAACAGAAGAAAGTACGGTTTTCCAACCATTCCCATTTCAACAAATCCAATTTACGTTCCTTCTCCACCGGGTCGGACATCTCATGGATACGTATCACGTCGTCCATATAATCCAGTTCCGTACCCAACCCGAAATCCCGTGCTCCCGAAACAGCCAAAGCCTTCGTCACCGCATCGTCGCCCACCAGATAGGAAACCGGATTGAATCCGTACTTCCGGGCCGTAAGGGCTATCAAGATATTGTTCACATTCCGGTTGAATGCGAACCAATCTTTTGTAAAACGATTCTTGAACGTGCCCGCATAACGGTAATATGCCGCCGAAAGGACATCTTCCGGCAAGCGTTCCTGCACTTCTTTCAAGGTAGCATACTCTGCCATAAACTCGTAAAAATAAGCAGGCAACACACGGCCTTGCTCATCGCCGGCCTTCACCTTCTCCATGGCTTCGGGCCACGCTTCACGCGGAAACATCGCCCGTTCATCAAACGCCGCCCCGTCTCCTTCGGCCAACCATGCCAACAAGTTGCGATGGTCGTAACGCAAGAAAAACAAAGCCACTAGCTTCTTATCTGTCTCGGAAAGTTGCGGCCAATAGTCCTCTTTGAAGTCTGCCACCGTAAAATTCAGTTTGGCATCATCGGGGGACACGTCGGGCATACTTGCCACTAAACCATAATAATTCTTCATGCAGATGGATTTAGAAGAGCATTTCTATCAATTTCGGACGGAGGAAATCCTTGAAATAAGCTGCAAATTCCTCTTCGCCGAAATTCACCTTATAAGAACCGTCGGACGGAGAAACCGAAAACGCGGCCGCCTTTCCGTTCACTTTCTCTATCTTCACCCCTTTATCCAACAAGTCTTTCGCGTGGGCACGGAAATAAGCGGTAAGCCCGTCGGCATCCGAAGCTGAAACCACCATGTCTCCGCCTGCGGCCCAACTTTTGGCTACAGCCACCATGAAATTCCCCATGAAATCCTTATTGCCGGTAAGTTCCCTCACCGCATCTTTTACCAATTTGTCGGAAACGACATTCACAATCTCCGATTTCAATGCACTCAAAGCCTGTCCCGCATACAGTTTCAATTCTGATTTCGTATTGGCCTCCAGTTCCTGAGCCTGCTTACGCGCCTTATCCACGATTTCATCCGCCTCCTTTCGTGCGTCCGCCACCAACTTATCGGCTTCCGCCTTTGCTTTTTCCACTAAGCGCATGCCCTCGGCATTCCCTTTTTCCACCCCTTCGCGATAAAGCTTATCGGTCAATTCTTGAATCTTTTCCATTGTATTTTCGGTTTATCTATTCGCCATTTTTCATTTTGTGCACTAAAAGTAGGCATATTTTCCCGTATGGCAAAGCCCAAAGAAAGAACATTTTCATCTATTTAAGGAAAACATGCTGAATAGCATAAAAATACAGAGAAAAAAGACAATGGCGTTAAATATTCTCTACCTTTTTTGAAAGATTATGCAAATAAAGCCTTATCTTAGCTGTCTCAAATTCCACGAATCCGTATATAAACCCAGATAACCTCCGACCAACCGTCATGGCAGAAAAGACACTAAAAGAAAAGACTGCAAAAGGCCTGATGTGGGGCACCATCAGCAGTGGGGTACAATTGGTGCTGGGCACCTTGTTCGGCATCTTCCTTGCCCGCATCCTCTCACCATCGGATTATGGCATGGTGGGTTTGCTGACCGTTTTCTCACAAATCGCCTCCATATTGCAAGACAGCGGTTTCCGAACCGCTTTAGCCAACCGCAGGCAAATCGTACACGAAGACTACAACGCCGTATTCTGGTTCAACGTGGCAACCGGTTGCGCCATGTACTTGTTGCTCTTCTTTCTGGCCCCGCTGATTACGGAATTTTACCAACAATCGGATGCTGCTGCCCATCAGGACTTGTCCGAACTGACCCCGTTGGCACGTTTCTCCTTTTTAGGTTTCGTGATGGCCAGCTTGGGCACGGCGCACTACGCCTACCTGTTCCGCACGTTGCAGGTCAAGCAAAAGGCCATCATCACCGTGATTAGCCTCACCACATCCGGCGCCATCGGCCTTACGATGGCTTTAAAAGGATACGCCTATTGGGGATTGGCCGCCCAAGGCATAGCTTTCACCACCTGCAACACCATTCTTTTCTGGTATTTCTCGAAATGGCGCCCCACCCTGCCGGTATCTTTCCGTCCCTTAAAAGAAATGTTCGGTTTCAGCAGCAAGCTGTTGGCCAACGACATTTGCAGCAATATCAACGGCAACATCCTGTCCGTCATGTTAGGACGTTTCTATGCCGTACACGATGTCGGACTTTATAACCAAGCCAACAAATGGACGGGCATGGTGAGTTCCATGGTAATCGGCACCCTAAAAGACGTAGCCCAACCCGTATTGCGCGATGTGGAAACGGAACGCGAACGCCATAAGCGGGTATTCCGCAAAATGCTACGTTTCAACGCTTTTTTGATTTTCCCGTCCCTCTTTGGAATGGCATTGATTTCGCGCGAACTAATCCTGATTACCGTCACAGAGAAATGGTTGGACTGCGTCCCCATCATGCAGATTCTGTGCATCGGGGCATTCACTGGACCGATACAATACTTGTGCGCCAACCTGGTCATCACCAAAGAACGTTCGGACTTGGTGCTATGGAACACCATCGGCACAGGCATCGCGCAGATTGGAGCCATATTCTTTTCTTACCCTTACGGCATCCAAACCATGGTGTGCGTGTACACTGCCATCAATATCGCCTGGCTCACCGTATGGTTCTATTTCGTCCGGCGCGAAATCGGCCTGCGCCTGTGGGAAGCCGTCCTCGACCTGTTTCCATACGCCGCAATGGCCGCGTTGGCAATGGCCGTGACCGCCTTTATCACTTCACCGATAGAAAACGCCTACTTGCTGTTAGGAACAAAAGTCTTCACAGCCGCCTTGCTTTATGGAGGACTGATGTGGCTTAGCGGTTCGGTCACGTTCAAGGAATGTATGAGCTACTTATTGAATAAAAAAAGAGCCAGATAAATCCGGCTCTTTCTACATACGAAATATCTTCTTATTTCCTTATCATCTTCTTACCGTCCACGATGTACACACCACGTTGCGGCAAATACGACCGCCAGTCCGTCCCGGGAGCATAAGTACCCACGTAACGCCCGTCCATGGTATAAACCGTAATCGGTTTGCCCTTCCCGTCGGACTTCATCCCAGAAATGCCACTGGCATCATATTCTATATCGAAGTCCGACCATATCTTATGGGCCTCGAACAGTTCATGATTCAGGCCGCTCACCTTCAACGTCACCGCCTTCAAATCATCAATACCGCTAAACGTATTGTTTTTAACAGCCGGTGCATCTTGCGTATCGGTATAAGCCGTATAATCAATGAGCTTCAGTCCAGTACAGTCGGCAAACGTGTAATTGTCGGCTACGAAACATGCCGGAAGTATCACCTCCTGCAAAGCCGCACAACCTTCGAACGCACCGACCGTGCTGCCCAACGACGTACAGCCGCTCAGGTCTGCTTTCTCTATGGCTGTTCCCTTGAAAGCCGCCTCGACGTCTGTTGCCCCAGTCAAGAGGCTCAGGTCGATATCCCTCAATGCTGTACAGCCCTCGAAAGCCTTATTCAGTTTCGTGAAATGTCCCGCCTCTTCTGCTGTTGGCATTATCACTTTCTCCAATGCCGTACAGTTATTAAAGATACCATATTCCTTAAGTCCCTGTCTCCAAAGTGGAGTATTCTCCGCAACCTTAATCCGGCTCATATCCAAGGTAACCAATGTGGCATTCGTCGTGACAAAAAGTCCTCCGTTATTCCCCAATGCCATAGAAAGCAGATTGAATGCATCGCTATCCCATTCTCCAGTCAACGTGACCGTCACGGCTTTCTTCAAGCTCGACGGGATATCCGAAGCGTCCACTACGAAGTCCGTCACCTTCTCCGGTTCCGTGTTGTAGAGATTCAGTTCGCTCCAATCCTCGTCGGCCGAGAACAACTTATAGGACTCATATTTCAAAGACAGGGTCACCGCCTTCAAGTCATCGATACCCATAAAGAAAGTCTTGCTCATCTCAGGTACTTCCGTCCCCTCGAAAGCCGTCCAGTCGATGGCCTTCAGCGCGTTACAATAGGCAAAGGTATTTTTCCCCATGGGGAATTGCACCGGCAACACCACGGAAGCCAATGCCTCGCAAGATTCGAAAGCATTGTCCACCGACACCAAAGCGGAAGAAGAAGACAGGTCTGCCTCCTCCAATGACGTACATCCTTGGAAGGCCATCTCCAACGAAGTCAATCCCGAACAACCGCCCAAATCTATGGTCTTCAAAGCGGTACAGTTTTGGAATGCCATCGTGAAATCCGTAAAATGGGCAGCCTCTTCCGCTGCGGGCATCACGACCTCTGCCAACACCTTGAAATTTCTGAATATGCCGTATCTGGAAAGCCCTTGCCAACAAAGCGACGTGCCTTCAACCACCTTTACCGCACTCATGTCTATTTTCTGTAACACAGTATTCTCACTAGTCCCGAACGCAGGGTTGTCCATCAGGGCCATACACAACAGGTTGAAAGCACTGCTGTCCCATGTACCGGTCAACGTAATCACAGTAGCCTTCTTCAATGAAGAGGGTATGTCCGAAGCATCCACCGTGAACTCCGTGGAAGGCTCCGGATTCAAATCCTCTAAGTTCAACTGGCTCCAAGAAGCGTCTGCCTTAAACAGCACATACTGCGGATGGTCCAGTTTTAACGTCACGCCCGAAAGCTCCACCCCGTCCCACATATCGGCATAAAAAACCGGCACTTCCACAGCCTGGCAAGCCGTCCAATCTATCTCCTGTAAAGCCGTACATCCGGAAAAGACCTTGGAAGCAGGGACGAACACGGCAGGCAACGTCACGTGAGTCAATGCCGTACAATTTTCAAAAGCCGAACTCCAGGCACTACTTTCCACCGCTGCCGTATTCGTGCCGAAATCCACCGTAGCCAGATGTTCACAACCATAAAAAGCATTATTGAACGTCTCCACATTCACACAGCCCGTAAGGTCCACTTTTTCCAACGCGCCGCAGTTCGCAAAAGCTTTCTCGAAAGACGTAAAATGAGCGGCTTCTTCAGCCACAGGCATCACCACCTCTTTCAAAGCCTTGCAACCGCTGAACACGCCATTGGAAGTAAAACCGGCACTCACATACAATGAGGTCCAGTCCGCAATAAACGCTTCACTGAGGTCAACCTTGGCCAATACGGTATTGGAGGCACCGATACCGTTCGTGCCCAAAGCCATCTTCAATTCCGAAAAATTCGAAGTTTCCCACGTACCCGTCAATTTCACAGCCTCCGCATCCCTTAACGAAGAGGGAATTTCGTCAGCCGGTACAATACGGGTATCTTGTGCGCCAAGTTGCAGCGCACAAGATACCATCAGCATAAAGGAAAATATTCCCCTATATAATCTTTTCATGGCCTTTTCATTTTAAAGTCAAAGACTTCCTAAGATTTTATTTCACCATGAATTTGTAAGTCACAGTTGCCCCGTCTATCATAAAACGTGCCACATGGACTCCGGCTGACAAGGCAGACACGTTCCAAGAAGAAGACGAAGCCGGAAGAATCATCACTGCAGTACCGTTCATGTCATATACCGTAGCAGAAGTCAGACGACCCGAAGTCCGTAAGGTCAGAAACTCCCCGTCAAAAGCCACAACTGCGTCAGCTTTGGCTTTCACATCAGCTACAGACATTTCGATTTCGTCCTGCGGACAGTTGATGACGATGGGCTTCAGTTTATAGGCCACTTGCAACTGGTCATTCGGGGTTTCATCGCCCAATTGTCCTCCACGGTTGCATCCCCAACCCCAAATATCTCCGTCCGTCGTCAGCATTACCGTATAATTCTGTCCACTTGACATTCCCGCAAATTTCAGACTGGATTTCAAAGAAGGATGAACCGGAACTTTTGCGAAAGGAATGTCCTTGTTTCCGTTGCCCAAACCTTTTCCATCACCCAATGCGCCGTCTGTATTTGAACCCAACATCCAGACTTTCTCGATAACACCGTCCGTTCCTGTGGCCACGCTCAACGTATTCTCACAACCGGATATGGTAAGAACCTTACCTTCAATGGACGTTACATGCGTAGGTGCCGTTATCTGCGGCACCGTCACCACCTCCACCGGATTACCTTCCGCTGTAGTCTCTTCTTCCGTCGGAGTATTGAATCCTAATAAATTATTGGCATTATCTCCCCAAGCCCACAACGTACCATCTTTCTTTACGGCATAGGCACGGAAATCTATCACAACAACTTGCTCCCAGTCTGTCTCGCTACCCAAACGGACCGGTGACAGTTGTTTACCTTCATGACCGAATAATTCACTATACATATTGAATCCCCAGCCCCACAATGAGCCATCGGTCTTCAAAGCCAATACGGATGAACAACCGGCAGCAACCTGTTTCCAGTCCATATCAGCCCCCACTTGCACCGGTGCCGTCTGTGCCTGTATATTGCCAATGCCCAGTTGCCCGGCCGAATTTTCACCCCACGCCCATAACGTACCATTCGTTTTGATAGCAAAACCACTATACCCCCAAAAACGAGAACAAGCCATATCGGCCCAATCGTTATCCGTGCCGATACGTGTCAAGACTTTATGGTCGATACCATCGTTTGTCCCCTGCACGCCGCTCTCATGAGTTCCAGCCGCCCACAAAGAACCATCTTCAGCCAAAAAGAAGCCGTATGCTTTCCCGCCAACGGCCTTTTTCCATACGCGGTTTCCATCTGCCAACGTCGGAGTGGCCGTACGTTCCGATACGCCATTTCCGCCCTGCCCCTTCTCGTTCCATCCCCAGGACCATAACGACCCGTCGGAACGGATAGCGTATGTCGTCGCATCACCTGCCGTTACAAACTTCCACGTATAATCCTCGGCATTTACCGCCGCCGTTCCGGCGAACAATGCACAAGCGGCAATCGCCCACATTTTAGTAAACTTTTTCATTTTCTCTCCAATTTAATATTAAACATAAACATTACTCGTTACACAACAATTTGGCTGCGCCGGATACTTTACCGCCTTTCATAAAACGTACCAGATAGATACCTTTGGCCAAATGGGCACGCACATCGGCTTGTCCGCCGTCCAACGCAGCGTTCACGACTTTCTCGCCTCCTACATTGTACACCACGGCTTGTTCCGCACCTTCCGAACTGAGCGACAAGACACCGTCCTTATATTGGGCGTGTGCCGGTTGCAAAGCTTCCACGCCTTGAATGCCCACACCTTCTTCCGTATGGGTGTCTATCACCGGACAAATCATGAAAGACTCGCCAAGCTGACCGCCGTAATAATTAATCGGACGAAGGTAATCATCCTCACCTTTCAAGCGGCAGTATGAATTGTGTGCCAACAGGTTACCGGCCATAGACTCATCCATCTCCACCGGCTTCACATCAATGTACAAGCGGAAATTTTCTTTGGACGGATCCGTTCCGAACCCTTCTATCGTCACCAAGAAGAAAGGCTTATCGGAAATCTTCAACGGTTCGGACAATTTAAATTCAGCCACGGCGGCCTTTTTCAGTTTCGTATCCGTTGTCTCTTTGATATCATCCATAGATAACGTAACGGCCTCCAAAGGCAAGCCCATCAACTGAATGCTGTTTTCTCCCGTCAATGGATACCAGATTTGCATCAGCAATTCCGCCCCCTCCTCATGTTTGGGCACTTCCGGCAGATAAGCCCGTACGCTGGTAATGGAAGCTTCAGGATGGGCAATCATGAACAAATTACCATACCCCACCAGATTCAAGCTGTTGGTTCCTCCTAAATATCCTGTTCCTTCTTGTCCGAACGGACGTTGGCCGATTACAGCCGTCGTGGCCGGATCTTTGGCATCCGTACCCAATCGCAACATATTGGAAGTACAAATTTCTCCCTTTCCTCCGACTTTAAGTTTACCGGGTGCCGTATAAGTATAGGTCTGCCCTGCTCCGTCCTTCACCGTCATGGTCGGGAAATCGTAGATACCGGACGTATTGTAAACCGCATCGGCATCCTGTGTTTCCAACTCCGTGGCATCCGCACCGGGAATAAACCAATGATAGTCTACAGCCTGCACGGAAGAATTGTCGATATAAGACACGGTTTCCCCCATCGGTGCCCACATATAAGCATCCCGGTTAATGACCTTATTAAAGGACAGGAAGTTACAACAGGCATTGTCATCCTGACCAATCATCCCCAGATTACGCAAACCGACCGGATAGCTATACTCAGCCCCCTCGGCATCCCGCGCCAAAGCACGCTTTGCCACCGGGGCATTTTCCGGTTCTGCCACGATGGCACGGGTCTTATAATCCACTTGAGCCGAAGCCGGAACAGCCAGCATTCCAGTCAAAGCCCATAATACAAATGTTTGTTTCTTCATATTTTTACTGATAAATTAAATTGATTATTGCTTGATTAAGGTAGGAATCACCATTGCCGGTGAGGGCAAGCCCTGAGGTTCGAGCACCAACCACATTTTCGCATCCGAAGCCGACACGACATAGAACATCCCATTCCGGGATGCCACCGTCACGCCTTTGGAATCGAACAAAATGCCCTTGATTTTCTTACAATACATGTTCTTGTTCAATGTATTGGCCGGAGCACCGTTGCGGATACCTTCCACGAACTTCACTTCATCAGCATCCTTCACCTCATTCCGTTTCACGGTAAAATTCCCCCACTCGGGCAAACCGTATTGGTTGTTCACCACAAAACTCATGGAATTGAGTACGGCCTGCCCTTGCGTACGACCAACTTCCGTCACATTCTCTTGCGTGTCCACCTGATATTTCAACGTATCCACCGTAGCCTCGGCATTGAAGAAAAACTCCGTACGCTGCCACTCCGGAAAATCTTTCGAGAATTGCAGCAACTGTAAAGTGGCCGCTGCACTCGCCCCTTTCATAAGGCAGTAAGGAGCTGCCAACAACTGTTCTACCGTCTGCCCCAGATTGAAGGGGCTGGAAGCCGCTTCTGCCAGTACCACATTACCATCCGACGTGACAAAGGTCTTCCGCGTGTTATCCCATTTCATTTCCGAAACAGTCACCCCGGCAGCCACAACCGGCGAAGCAAAGCGAAAACCGTCTGCCGTAAAATCCACCGGCACATTGCGGGTTTGCTCGTCTGCCGTCATCACATCCAGACTGCGCTTGTCGTTACCCAAGAACAACGTAGCGGCATCCTGTCCGCCCACCTGCAAGGTGTGGAAGAAAGTGATATCCTTCCCTCCGTCGATATCCAAGGCTGTTTCCAAACGGACATGCTGGATTTCTCCTTCGGCCGCCCGCGAAAGCTTGAAGTCATTTCCCGATTTGCGTCCCCGCACGTAAATCGTATCTTCCGTCACCTGGCACACCACGAACTCGAACTCTCCGCCCTTGCCTGTCCCCAACGGGTACTCCGAAGGGTCAGCCAAGTCATGCAGTATGGAATAAGTATCGAATGAAAGTACCGGACCTTCGGCATTGGCTATTTTATAAGTCGATTCGGAAGTCTCCCCTTCGGCATTTTCCATCGTTACACGTCCGTCCTTAAAACGCATCACGTAATTCACCATCGCACTGTTAGTCGGCGTATAATCGAAACGCCAACCGTACTCCGAACTCTGCAACATATTGTCGCACTCCGTGATGGCCGCCTCGATACGCGATGTCGCATCCCGGTCGAATACGTCATCCACCTCATTCTTGCAACTGCCGAGCACACAGGCCGCCCAAACGACCGCCACCATCATGGCCCATCCATGTTTTCTCATTTTCTTCATCGTTCAAGTCCTTATTTAATTACGTACCGCAGCCTTGATTGCGGCCACCACCTCTTTCTGGAAATCCTTCATATTGACCCCCCAGTTATTTTTCATATAAGCCACCACGATGGCCTCTTTCTTACGCAAGGCCTCCACAGCCGCCGCATTCCCCGCACTCTCTATCATATTGTTCCAGTCCTCCGGAGAATTTGTCAACATGATAGACACCATCTCCGCAAAGTCCTCGTCCGCACTCGAAGAAGCATAGGCCGTGATGAACCCTTTGCTCCTCGCCGTCTCGTCGTTCATCTGCATCCATGAAGAAGAATAAGAGGGAGTGATTTTCTCGAACTCTGCATCATATTCTACATTCTGGTGCAAAATATGGGCAAACTCGTGGTGCATCACATGGGCATACGACTGAATCTGCTCCAACTCGAAGTTGAAATCATTCACCGAATACAATACAATCTGCCGTCCGCCTTCGGCCGTACCTTCCGTCGTACTTCCGTCATCGTTATAACTGGCACTCCCCACCAAAAGGAGCTGCTTGGGTATGTAAGAACGTAAAGTCTGTTGTCCGACTTCCGCCGTGTAGGTATCCATCCACACTTTCTCTATCATCTCCAAAAACGGTTCCACCTGGGATTCACGCGGCGGCACCAAATTTTTCCGCATGTCATCGGACGACACGTCGCCTTGGTTCCAACGATACACGACCTCTACATTGTATGGCACCGTATAATGGTCATAAATATACTTGTCCGTCTCGCTCAGCGCATTATAATCGAACTCCGGTACATGTATATTCGACCCACCGAGGTCCTCCTTGTCGCAAGCCGTCAGGAAGGACAGGCACAATGCTGCAAATATGATAATCTTTTTCATCTGTTCGCTTTTTTTAATTATAGTTACTACCAAAGTTCCTTACCGGGGATTAGGAGCTACCCCGTACGAAATGACTTCTTCCGGAATCTGCACGGCACGGCGAAGGTCGCGACGTACCAACACATCGGTTGCCCCTGTCTGATAAGCTTCGTGGGTAATTTCAATGTCGAAACGCTTGATGTCGAACCAACGTCCGCCCTCCATCAACAGTTCCCTGCGACGGAAATCTACCGCACAGTTGACAAAAGCCATCTGCTTCCCACTCATCTGGTTCTCATAATAAGGATGCAACGGGGCAAACTTCTTGTAATAAGTCTCCACCATCGAGGGGGTAACGGGTTGGGCTATCGAATCGTAGTTCTTTATCTTATTCGTCAAAAACAGTTCGATGTCCTCGCAAGCCTCATCGTAACGTCCGGCCATGGCCAAAGCCTCGATGCGGTCGCACACTACCTCGTCGGTCGTGAAAAGGGGTTCCATCACGTAATACACACCACTGTTGGAGTTCACGCCGTCGCTCTTCAAATAGGGTTTCCACTTCATCATGGTCAAAGCCTCGCTAGACACATTATAAGCTTCGGCACGATAAGCCCACACTCCGTTCACCACATTGTCATTTTGCTGGAACAGGGAATTGTTGACGGCCGTAGAATACCCGTAACGATAGAACGACTGATCCACGGCAAACTGAGATACGGTGGATGCCAACAGCAAGTTCGCACTCTCCTGCACCGAAGTATAGTTTTTCTCCCGGTTGGCTGTAGACATCTGGATATACTCGTTCCAATTGCGCAACGTCGGGTTATCTCCCAAAGCCTCGTCTGCCGCTTCGATAGCTTTCTGCCATTCTCCGACATACAGATAGAAACGGCAGGCAAAAGCCTGGGCCGCCTCACGAGTGAAATGGTATTTCGGCGTGTCGCCGTATGCCTTATTGGAAATCAGGGGCAAGCCTTCTTCCAAATCCTTGCGGATTCTGTCGTATGTATCTTTCACCGACACACGCTCGTAATGCCCGAACACTTCTTTTTCCGGTTCCGTCACGTAAGCCACTCCCATATCGGTAGCGGCAAACGCAGGATTATAATGTTGCGCAAACACATTCACCAACATAAAATGATTGTAGGCCCGGCATAACAACGCCTCTCCTTTCTGTACGGAACAATCCACGCCTTTGGCCTCCAATTCTGCAATAGCTTCAAGTGCATGGTTGGCCGCCGCAATAGCCTGGTAACTGGCCATCCAGAAATAATTCGGGCTGTCCTGATATGTCATGTCGATGTCCTCCCAATAGAACGCCTGACGATTGGCCCGATTCCATTCGGGTTGCACATAAGGATCAAGCGTATTGCCCCGGTCAGTCACATTGTCCGACATGGACTCGGTGAAAAAGACACAGTTGGCATCGGGATAGGCAGAAACCAACAACTCCGATACAGCCTCGGGCGTGTCGATGACCGTACGGTTGTCGGGCACCTCGTCCAAAAAGTCGTTGCAGGCCGTAGAAAGCAAACCGGCACAAAACGCAGCTACATAGCACGATATATATTTATTTCTCATTTTCTTCTGTCTTGCAAATCATTAAAAACTGGTTCGTATAGATAAAGTCAACTGGCGCGGCAAAGGCATGGAAACCCCTCCGCTCTGGAAGAATTCCGGGTCCTGCCCGTTCAGTTTCTTGTCGGCATAGATGAGCCACAAATTGGAAGCCACCAAACGCAACTGCAAACGGTTCATGCCGATGGCTTTCATCCACTCCCCGTTGAAATCATAAGAAAGAGTGAGTTCTTTCAACCTCAGGAAACCACCGTTGGCCACACGGATGTCCGAATAGTTATAGGCATTATAGGCCACGTCCAGATTCTCGATATTCGCATACTGATAAGATGAAGGTATGGCCGGAATATTCGTGTAACGCTCATCGCCCGGCTTCATCCAACGGTTTTTCAAATCCTTCGGCATGGCACTGTAATCACCGTATGAAGCCGAGAAGTCCGGATCCAGGCGCAACTTATTGCCGGCCTGGAAGGTGAAATACAACCCCAACGTCCAAGCCTTATATTTGAACTGGTTGTCGAATCCTCCGGTCACGGTTGGATCCACCGAACCTTCATATTTCAAATACGTGGGATCCGTACTTTGGAAGTTGATACCCGTAGAGGTCAGTTCGCCTTTCTCGTTGATGAACTGTGGAATCCCTTGCCCGTTCAAACCTTTATACTGCAAAGAGAACAATCCCCGTACGGGATAGCCTTCCAACGGGGCACCTTCGGCCACCATCAAATCGAAAATGCTGGAAGTAGATTCCAGATTGGTAATCTCGTTATGATTGTAAGCGAACGTCAAGTTCGAAGTCCACGAGAAATCCTTGCGTTGGATATTCTTTGTATTCAGCGTGAACTCCACACCCCATGATTTCATGTCGGCATAGTTGGCATATTTCCACTTCTGTCCGCCCATGCCGCTGGTACGTATCAAACCGATGAGGTCGAATCCGCGACGGCTGTAGATGTCGGAACTCAAACTGATGCGGTTACGCAACACTCCGAAATCGAACCCGAAGTTGAACTCATATTGTTTCTCCCACGTCAAATCCTTGTTCTGCAAAGACTCGATATAAATCTGCGATTCCTTGTAACCGTCATCGCCACGGTAAGTGGTCGAGTTACGGAACACGGCCAAAGCGTTGTCTGCAGGCCCCATTGTAGCTGTCAATCCGTATGTGGCACGCAAAGAGAGGGTGGAAACCACATCCTGATGTTTCATAAACTCTTCTTCCAACATATTCCACGACCCCGACACGTTCCACGTAGGCAACCAACGAGCATCACGCGAACGTCCCAAGCGGTTGGAACCATCCATACGCCCCGTCAGGTTGAACGTGTAGCGTCCCTTATAAGAAAAGCTTCCGGTGGCAAAGAACGCCACAAAGCGGTCATAATATTGCGACAAGCCGTAATAATTATCACCGCCCAACAGCAACTGTTGTATGATACGGTAGTCTACGAAAGGCGTACCGCCACGGTCCCATTGGAACCCGTAACCGTTGTTGAAACCGGACTGGCGGTCGGCTGATTTCACTTCGGAACCGGCCATGATGTTGAATGGATGTTCATTGGCTATGAGTCGGTTATAATTGCCTGATACCCGGAAATAGTAACTTTTCAGGATATTGTTCGTCGTGTTATAAAAACCACCTTTTGGCATCACGACTTCAGGCACGGCATCCGGGTTATCCGGGTCACGATAGAGGAACTTGTTCTTTTCACGGATGGTCGCATCTCCCGCCGCACGGTAAGCCATGGCCAAATTGGAATTCCCCGTAATCTTATGCTCCTGAGTTGACTTCACATAACGGAAAGCACCAATGGCACTCAAGTCCAAGCCCTTGACCGGCTTGTAAGTCAGTTCCATCTGATACTTCATGTCGGTCATGTCCAAATCTATATAATTGTTCCTGGCTTCGTTCAGGATGTTGAACGGGGCATAATTCATGATATACGTCTCGTCAGGGCTCATCGTCCGGCTGGTATTCAACGCATAACTGAAAGGATTGATATCAAAGTCGCGCGAATACTCACCGCTCACCGGATCTGCCGTACGGTCCAATGTACCCGGCGCACGCTGGTTGCGCACCGACCCATTTACACTCACGCCAAACGTGAGCCACTTGCTGATGTCGTACGAGGCATTCACGTTGGCCGTGTAACGGCGAACCTTGTCCGACACGCTCCATCCCGGATCATCCAAAAAACTCATCGACACGTAATAACGGCTGCGGTCGGTACCCGAGGAGATGCTCACCGAGTTATTGCTTTGGATGGTGGGCCGGAACAGCTCCTTGAACCAATTGGTATTCCGCATCTCGGCCTTCTGCAAATAAGCCAAGCGAGCCGACTCCGTATTCATCAGTTCTCCCCTGTATATCAGGTCGTTCATCAGATAGAACACCCCGCCGTTCTCCGTACGCGCCATCTTGGAATGGTTGAACCACCCTTTATCTTCCAACTCCATCAGGACAGACATCTGGTCTTTGGAATTCATGATATTATACTGGCGGTAAGAGGGACGGGTACGCACGGTGAACTCACCCGTGTAACTGATACTGGCATGCCCATTCTTTCCTTTCTTGGTATTCACCACAATCACCCCGTTCATGGCACGCGCACCATACAATGCCGTGGCCGAAGCGTCTTTCAATATCTGGAAATTGTCGATGTCATCGGGATTCAACCCAGCCACAGCGGAACTGATCAGCGTGGCGGCATTACCGGAAGAAAGGTCATCGGCGGAAATCTCCACCACATCCTCCAACACGACACCGTCCACAACCCAAAGCGGCGTCTGGTTTCCATAGATGGAAGAAGCACCACGCACACGGATCTTCGGCGCAGCACCGAACGTACCGGACACGGACTGTACGCCCACACCGGCCGCCTTGCCTTGCAACATCTGGCTCACATCGCCCACACCGTCCACTTTCGCTTCTTCACCGGAAATACGACTGGCCGCACCGGTAAACAACTTGCGGTCGATTTTCTGATAACCGGTCACCACGACCTCGTCCAGTTTCTTTTCCTTGTCACTCATCACGACTTTCATCGGTGCATCTGCCACTGCCAATTCCTGCGGAGCCATACCGATGAAAGTAAATTGTAGCGTCTTGCCGTCCGTTGGTACATTCAGTGTGAACTTACCGTCCATGCCTGTAGCACACATGGCATCCGGATGTTCTTTGCAACGCACGGCCACTCCCGGAAGCGGTTCTCCCAGGTCGTCCAACACTACGCCTTCCACCCTTTTCTTCGCCTCCTCACCGTCTTTCTTCGCAGGGTATATATTTATTGTCCTATCCTTCACCTCGTATGACAACGGTTGGCCGGCCAAGATTTTAGCCAACACGTCATTGACACTCCCGTTCGTCACGTTCAGGCTGATTCTTCACGATAAATCCACATCGCCCACGTTCAGCCACAAGGAATAAGACGTCTGGGTATTCAATTGCTCCAAAGCCTCTTTGACGGTCACGTTATTCAGATTCAGTGTCACAGTGCCCTGCTGCGCCCAAACCGCTCCCGAACTGCAAAACAGGCTTAAAATCAGAAACCTTTCAAGTAGTTTTTTACGTTTTGCGTTAAACATTTCTCTATTTACTATGATTATTAAATGATTATTCTCCGATAAAGACCGTGTCGCCTTTGATCTGATAGGAAACCTGTTCGCCCCTCAACATCACGTCCAATATGGCAAAAATGTCTTTCCGGTTCCGGAAATCGCCATAATATTTTTCCTGCAATATTCCGGGATTCTTCACCACTATATTCACATGAAAAACCCGTTCCAACTCCTGCACAATCTGTTCCATAGACATCTCATCGAAAAACAAGGCTTCCTCACCTCCCGCATGCCCTGTCATTTCTGTTTCCGACGTGTCCTCGGACATGGATTCACCCCTTTGTCCCACACAAGTCCAAGCTACATCCGGTGCCGTTTCCACCACCTTCTTCTCCATCACATCCCTACTGCGGTCCAACACGACCTGTTCGCACGGCTTCAACGTCACGGTATGGGGCACACGTCCCGTCACACTCGACACATCCAGACTGCCGCGTACCAAAGTGACCTTGGCAAAACGTTCCTCCGGATAGGACTTGAAATTAAATACAGTCCCCGTCACCCGGACACGGATATCACCGGAACGAATAATAAAAGGTTTCTGCTTATCCTTAGCCACGTCAAACATTCCTTCTCCTTCCAACTGAAGTTCGCGGTCGGTCTGCCCGAATCCCGGACCCAATGTCAGACAACTTCCGGAGTTCAGCCAAACTTTGGTTCCATCGGCCAATATGATCCGTTCTTTCATCCCCTTCGGCACTTTGATTTCTCGCGCACATCCTTGCACAACTTGTTCCCCCGCCGCTTTACCTTGCTGTTGCCATACAGCCAGTCCGCCTCCCAAAAGGACGACCACCATTGCCGCACAGGCCACAAACTTCCGACTGAAAACCTTGTGAACGAAAGGAACCGGCATATTCTCTCCCTTTATACTTCTCAGGAAACGCCCGTATGCTTTCTTCCTTTCTTTTTCGAATACGGGCATACGCTTCCGAATGCCCATCCACCGATACAAAAGTATGCGGCGCTCGTAATACTTACGGTGCCCTTCATCTGCCGAAACCCATTCACGCAACACGTCTTCCGACTCCAGAGACAGCCCCTCCGACCATTGCTTCTCTATCAATGAATCTATATTGCTATTTGTTTCCACTTTGATGCTTTTTTCTTCTAAGACGAAACAAATAGACAGAATGGGTAGTATAAAAACAGAAATAATTTATTTATGCTTCAAAAAACAGCATAAACCGCCAAACCTTTCACAAGAAAGCCTATAGAAATTATGAATTAAAACCACAAGGCATGTTATCCTGACACGAGCATTTCTCAATTCAAAGAATGTAGCATCTTTGAAAGTAACATAAAAGACAATATTTGTAGCAAAATGTAAGACCCCAACTTATCCTGCAACTCCGCATGCGCCCTCTTCAGATGATATTTCACGGTATTCACCGAAATATGTAACATATCGGCTGCTTCCTGGTAAGTCTTATTCTCCATGCGCACCAGTATAAAAACCCGCCTACGTTCCTCCGGCATCTCATCAATCGCCCGGTCCAGCAACTCCGCCAATTCATCCGAAATCAATTGCTCGAACAAGTCCTTTTCGTCTGCCATTGCCCCTCCGAACATCCCGTCCAAGGAATCATAGTAACCTAAAAAGCCCGAGACCTGACGATGTGTCCTGAGATGGTCGATACATTTGTTGCGCACGGCACGTAAAAGATAAGCACGCAAGGAAGTCGTAATCACCACTTCGCGTTTCTTTTCCCAAAGGTTCAACAAAACATCCTCCGTCAAAGTCTGACATACGGCAGAATCATTCACATAATCCATGGCCACACTGCACATCAAAGCATAATAATCCTTAAAGACTCTCTCAAAAGCCTTTAAATCACCCTCTTTAATGTACTTGATTAACTCATTATCCCCTGCGTCCATGAACAGCTTAATTAAATAAGTCAAATACAAAGATAAAACAAATGATTTTATTTCCCTTATATCTAATTCACAAAAAATACGGGATATTCCGCTAAAAACGCAAAATACCCCGTCTATTTCATCCGGTTTCCCGATTTGCCAAACATGGTTATAATGGAGCTATTTCCAACACGCCTCCTTTCTCGCATTCAAAGCCGGCTTCCAATGTGGTGGTGCCGGAGGCTTTCATCGTCACGTTTGCCCCGGACTTCACCACGACCTTTCCCTGCGGCTGCGCCGTCGTCACCTTCTCCCCGGCCACGATATTTTCCCCCGTAACGGTATGCGTGGAAGTAAACGTCTGGTTTTGTACATAAACCACCCCGTCGTCTTGCACACGAGCCACGTAGGGCTTATAATCATGCTTGTCCACCGAAACAGAGCTGCTCTGCGGGACTTTTTCCAAAGCAGCCGCCGACACGTTTTCCACGGACGAGAAACAAGTGCCGTCCTCGGTAGCAGCCATAATGGTACAAGCCGTCCCCCATAACAAAAAGAACAGGTTCATCCAACGTTTCATAAGTGCCTCCTTCCTTATTGGGTAATGATCATACGCTTGGTGTCGATCACCTTGCCGTCGGCCACCAAGGCATAAAGGTACATCCCCGGGGCGAGGCTTCCGGCTTCAAGCGTCACGGAAGACTTGCCACGGCTCTGTAACGTCTTTTGATCTACCTGCGTGCCGTTCAAATCATAAATGTATAGGAATGCAGACTTCACGCTTTCCGGCAACGTATAGCGCACCACTGTCGTTTGCGTGAACGGGTTCGGGTCGTTTTGCTCCAATGCCGTGACATCCAATGCGTTGCCGCCGATGCCCGTTTCATTTCCGTTCCGGGCGCGCACATTATAGGTCTGCGCCCCTTGCAACGATACCACTTGTGCACGGAGTTCATTGACGGACTGCACCAAAAGTGGAATCATCTCTGTGTAGTTGATACAAAGGTCTCCTTCCTGACTTTCATAGATCAAGTCCGGATAGACTTCCTTCAGCACTGCGGCATCCAAGCCGTAATGTGTTTTCTCCAATGCCTGCACGTCTGTCACGGAACGGGGAGCTGCTGCCACGGTATCCCCCGATGCCGCAAAAGCCTGTGCCGCCTGCGGTTCGGACAGGTTATACTGCACGGCGGTCAACCGCGAAAGTTTCTCGCCCACCGACATGCTGTTCTCCCCGTCACTTTCAGCCGACAGGGGCATCACTGCCGAACGCCCCATCAAGGCAGACCGGGAAGCCGAAGGGGTCAGCACCGTACCGTAGAAATTCCCTGTAGTACGGACATCGCCTTGGAAGTAACCGGCATAACGTCCAGGAACTTTGACATCCAAATTATCTAATGCCCCAACTACAGCCGCTCCATTCTGAGTACTAGTCAAATTTCCATATACAGCATAATTATATCCCGATGTCGTAAAACCAGCCTGACCATAAACACCAAAAGCACGGCCTTTATTTAAAAGAAGACTATTCTTCGTTCCAACAGCACTACTCACTCCCATTAACATTCGAGTATCTGATGCAAAATTTCTAATTAGAATAGCCCTATTCCATACACCACTTTCCGTACATACCCCATCTCTTTCAATATACGCAGGCAAATTATTAGATTTCACAAACAAAGACTGGGTTGCGTCTCCCGCCCCACCTATTGCCAAAGCCGCATTAGGCGTTTCTGTAGTTTTAATACTTACATTCCCATTGGAATGCACTTTTAACTGTGCAGACATATTGGTAAAAGCAAAAACAACACTTACCAAGGTAATTAACTTTCTCATAAGCACACTTTTTAAAATTAACATGGCATAAATATAGGAAAGAAAATATTAGCATCCAAATATTAGGATATATTTTTTATTAAATGGGTATAAAAAAACACGCTCATTAAATAAAAGGCATTCAAAATCACTATGAAAACAAAATATTTCATACTTTTGCTACAAACAAACAAGCCTTATGGAGAAAAAAACAGTATCTGTCGTAATGTGTACCTACAACGGAGAACGGTTTCTACGTGAACAAATGGATTCCATACTCGCGCAAACTTATCCTATCCACGAAATTATCATCAGTGACGACTGTTCCACAGACGGCACGATAGATATACTACGAGAATATGCTGCAAAACACACTTTTATCAAAATACACCAAAATGCACGAAATAAAGGATGCAACCAAAACTTTCATGACACATTCAAATTCGTATCCAAAGAAACAGACTATATAGCAATTTCCGACCAAGACGATATTTGGTTTCCAGAGAAAGTAGAAAAATTAGTACAATCAATAGAAAAGAAAAAAGGATACGACCTGTGCTTCTCTGACATTATATCTTCCCCAACCTGCTCTCATCAGCAAACCAAAGACTACCTCCCATTGCCTTTCACCGCAGAGTCTTTGTTTTTTAGAGACAATATACCGGGGCACGCCATGCTTATAAAAAGGACTTTTATCGAAAACCTGAAGCCCTGGGACGGTATGACATTCTATTATGATTGGTGGCTAGCCATGAACGCAGCCCTAACCGATAGCATCATAAAATGCGAAGAACCACTATCGTGGCATAGAGTACACCCAGCATCTGTGATAACTACCGTAGGAAAAAAGTTGTCCCAGTATAAGCCACATTCCCCTATAGCTCCTTATGTATATGGAACATACAACTTCTTCAAACTTAGAAATACAGAAAGTTTTAAATGTTTCTATAACAACATTCATGAACAAACATCTTCAACACGCCACCCCGTCTTACACAAGATAACCGAACTGTTCTATAGCCGTAACCCATTGAATCTTTTACAGCTTTGTTTCACTTGCATGAAACATCGCAAACAAATATATCCTCTTCCCCATAAGGATAAAGGATTGATTTTCATGATTCGTGGTTTTTTCTCCCCATTCATCTGCACTTATTATAATATACAATTCTACAATACGGTGACTGAACAAGATTTATAGTTTGACTAAAAGCGGAAACAAGAGTTTAAACTAAATTTCGTAAAAGCACATACCATCTAAAAAAGATGCCTTAAAGACTTGGGTGGACAAAAAAGTTTCCATATTTTTGCAAAAAAATGAATAATAACAAAAGGATAAAACAGAAATTGAGACAAAGCATTATCCGTTTTTCCTAAGAGCCCCACAATATGGACAATATGCAAAAAATACCTGTATTCTTTACTTTTGACGCTAATTACTTGCTAGCAGCAAAGGTTGCCATCCACTCCATGATGAAACATGCCTCACCGCAATATTGGTATGAATTATATGTATTCCATACGACCTTGTCCACCAAAGCCCAACAATCTTTACAGAACAGTCTAAAAGAATTTGCATATGCCGAATTACATTTCATTAATGTCACACAATACGATGAAAAAATTAAAAATTTCGGCACTAAAGCACATTACTCCAAAGAAATTTTCTATAAACTTATTGCAACTGATGTCCTTCCCCAATATGACAGAATTATATGTTCGGACGTGGACGTAGTTTTTACTGGTGATTTCTCTCCTGTGTTTTTTATGTTCCCAAATGAAAAGTTTTATTATGCCGGCGTAGGACCAATAGAAAATAGCCGTATGCCTTACTACCGGCAAGACTTCAGTACGGCTGAAATGGAAATACTTGAACATGAAATTGCTGCAGGATTCTTACTTATCAACCTCAAAGAATTGCGCAACGACCATAAACAAGAAGAAATTATCAATTTTTATGTCAACAACTATCCACGACTACGTTTACCGGAACAAGACTGCATTATTTTAACCTGTTGGCCCCACATCAAATATTTACCGATAGATTATAGCCTGCCTATCTCTTTCTATCGGTTAAACATGAACCAAAGAGATTTTTACCAAGGCAATACCGAATTTGCAGGAGACAAAGTCATTGCACTCGCTAAGTTTAATGAAGGATTGGCACATCCCGTACAAATTCATTATGCAGGTTTCGACAAACCATGGAATTGTTTCCGGCTCATCCGACGGAATGATTGGATAAAAGCTATGAAAGCTACCCCGGGAGGAATGGCATTATACCTCATATCGTTACCTCAGAATTTATTGATGCGAACTAAGCGATATAGCCTGAAACGATTCTTACGAAAAACTTATAAAAGAATAACCAACAGATGAATTTCTCCTCAAAAATCCCCATATTACGAAGTTTTGTCCGAGCTTATGCACTTACTAAATTCAAAAAAGAATGGCGCAAACGCAACAAGCAAAACCAAACCGTACCAATGAATATCTTTCCAATGGAATGTGTCGAAGTAGGCAACGGCACATACGGAGAGTTACATATCTTGAGCTATTTTCCCCCAATAGAAAAATTAACAATAGGGAACTATGTAGCATTAGCCTCAAACGTACATTTCATCTTAAGCGGCAATCATCAGACTGAAACGTTATTTACTTATCCCATACGCTCAACCCTTGAAGGCAAACACTGCCAAACAGACAGCCGTAGCAAAGGTCCTATCATAGTTGAAGATGAAGTTTGGATTGGTTACGGAGCTACAATACTATCCGGCGTTACGATTGGCAAAGGAAGCATCATAGCAGCCGGAGCAGTTGTGACACACGATATTCCTCCTTATGCAATTGTTGGAGGCAACCCGGCTCGGCTCATCCGTTACCGAGTAGCTGAAGAAATAATTCCAATTATCAAAAATGTCTGTTTAAATAAATTGTCTTCAACGCAAATAACCACGCTTATAGATGAGTTGTACCGTCCGCTAAAGACAAAAGAAGACGCATTACATATCATAAAATTAATTCAACATGGAACCCAACAATAATCCAAAAGTAAGGGTCATCGCCTTTTATTTACCGCAGTTCCATCCCACCCCGGAAAACGACAGATGGTGGGGCAAGGGATTTACGGAATGGACCAACGTGGGCAAAGCAAAACCTTTATTCAAAGGACATTACCAACCACGTGTACCAGCTGATTTAGGCTATTATGACCTTCGTTTGCCGGAAACACGTCAAGCCCAAGCCGACATGGCACGTGAATATGGCATAGAAGGTTTCTGTTACTGGCATTATTGGTTTGGAAATGGCAAGCAACTACTACAAAGGCCATTCAACGAAGTGCTAAACAGTGGGAAACCGGATTTCCCCTTTTGTCTGGCATGGGCAAACCATAGTTGGGAAGACAAACAGTTCAACAAAGACGGAGGACATAAAATGTTAATGGAACAACTCTATCCCGGGGATGAAGACTACATTGCACATTTCAATGCCGTGCTACCCGCTTTCCAAGACCCAAGATACATTCGCATACACGGAAATCCCATATTTGTAGTCTACTCTCCTAAAGAAATCCCCAATCCTCCCCACTTTATCGAACTGTGGCAAAAGCTTGCCTCCCAACACGGTTTCCGCATTCACTTTGTAGGACATACTTATAAAATAGAAGATTTGGTTCTTTTTCGCCAATGGGGATTTAATGCCAATGTTTTAATAAGGCTATTCGATGTATTCAAAAAGGATTTTTCTTTGTGGGAGCGCATAAATGCCAAGTTTCAACGTATTGCATTAAAAAGAGGACGGCATATTGAGTATAGCCGTGCTTCACAATACTTTCAAGGTCCTGAGGAACAAGCCAATGACTGTTATCCCACTCTCATTCCCAATTGGGATCACTCTCCCCGCTCAGGCAGAGCCGGACACATTCTCATCCGCTCTACCCCCGAGAAATTTAAAAAACATGCCCAGGCATCTTTCAACAACATATCACATAAAGCTATGGAAGACCGCATTGTTTTCCTCAAATCCTGGAATGAATGGGCTGAAGGCAATTATATGGAGCCCGACTTAAAATTTGGCAAAGGATATCTCAAAGCACTAAAAGAAGCTATTCAAGATGTATTTTATCATTAAAAACAAAGAACCCCCTCTATAAAAACATGAATAATCAAAAGCATAAACCATATTAAGCCATACATGGCCCAACGAAAACCCCAAAACGCCATGCCAATCACAGCCGAACGGTTTTCGATTCGGCTGTAAACTATTTGTCACCTTGCGGCAAACGAAAAAAGAACAAAAGTCAGCCGGATTACGCCCTCCTATACACCACATTCAAGAAGTTTTTGCAAAAAAGGGTTCGCATCCTTCATACTTTCTGTATATCAGCGTAATATGGTGAAATCTCTCCTGTAACATCCTTCACCAAGGCTTCACCTCCCTTTCACACAGAAGAGGCTTGTGCACAACAAAACAACCTGTAGAACAATTTATTAAGGTGAAACCTGTTGATTTTGTGCAAAAAAAATGGGCATAACCTATTTTAAACGGCTTACCCATCAATCGGACAAACACATTCACGTCATGAAAACGGAACAAGCTCATCCTGTCATAGTTTGGCAATCTCTTCTAATGACAAGCCTGTGTAAAGGCTTATTGTCCCTGCCGGAACAGATGAAGCCTTCATCTTCCGGGCTATGTCCAACCGTTCTTCTGCACGTCCTTTCTGTTCTGCGAAATCCAACGTGGCCAACTGGTCACGGTACACCTTGATGCTTTCGTCGTACTTCATTCGCTCTTCTTTCGACAAAGACGCGATGTCCACTATCTGCTCCAACTTCTCGAACACAGACTTACGAGCCTTGAAAGTCATGTTTTAACTTTCACAAAAATAAAGAAATATCCAATGCTCCAAGCATAAAAGCGGAAGACGAACACATAATTTATGTTAAGACTACATTGCCCAAGAAAAACTCCATAACCTATTTTGAAACAGCAAACTCATCAGCTCCTCCACGCCGTGGAAACAAAAAGAGTCCATCCTATTAGTCCACGTAATATAGGAGAGCATACGTATAGGGAAAAATGTAAAAATAAATATGGACTATCATATTTTTTGGGGGAGTAATTGCCTATTTCTCGGATATTTATGCTATTTTTGTAAACTAAATGCCGGGCAGGGCACTGAAGATGATTCTTGAATGGTTGGAACAGCACAAAGAAGAACTGATGGACAACTGGGAGAAAGCGCAAAAAGGCGACCCTTTGAAAAAAATAGAACCTTTAAAATAGGATACGGATATGTTTACAGAAGTAGTGAAAGCCGAATATGTGGACGGCTACCGCATTCGGCTATGGTTCAACAACCAAGTGACAAAAGTGGTGGACTTGCGCACCTCGTTAAAAGGCAAGGTGTTCGAGCCTCTGAAGGACTTGAACTTCTTCAAGCGGTTCACCGTAAAGTATAACACCATAGAATGGGAGAATGGGGCGGATTTCGCTCCCGAATACCTGCTGTCCTTACCGGAAGCATAAAACTCCCCAATGATAGTCTCCATTATTTTCTGCCTGCCATTCGCAAACAACCGCAAGAGGCAGGCAGATTCTCTTCCTAATCCGTCAAGACTGTTGTTCGCCACACGCAAAGCACAAAGAATGTTAATGCCGACAAGCCGAAACTTGCCGTAACAAATGATTTTTATATTACCGTTTATGGCAAGAGCCATACGTAGAATCAAACGCACATAAAAAAGGGAATTTCGGAACATGAAAATCTATTATTACCACACACGTCCCATAGAGGAAGCATTGGGGGAATGGGAAAAGCATCTGCACCCCGGACATATCCTGTACGGACTAACTCATTTTAACAAATATGGCATCACGCCGATACTCCACCCTTTCCGCCGTTTTTCATCCCGCCTCAAATTATCATTCTACAATTTCTTCGAGATTATACGATGCAAGGAAACGTATGATTTGTTATATGGAACTTCTTTTTATGGTTTAGAGCTTATCATATTTTGCCGCGCCTTGGGATTGTTCCGCAAGCCCATCGCCATTTGGCATCACCAAGCCGTAGTCCGCAACCCCAACCCAATAAAGGACATGATTTCGCGCTTCTATTACAAAGGCATCGACCAAATGTTCTTTTTCAGCCAAACCTTGATAAACGATTCACTGCAATCGGGCAAGGTCACTGCCGACCGGCTGCACCTGATACATTGGGGAGCCGACATTGATTTCTATGACTACCTGCGCCAGCATTTTCCTGCCACAGGCAACGGGAAGCAGGAAAGGGCATTCATCACCACTGGCAAAGAGCATCGTGACTTCGCCACATTACTCAAGGCATTTGCCGGGACAGGACTTCCCGTCGAAATCTTCACCACTCCGGATCCGGAATACCAAGCCCTGCTGAAAGCATACGAGGCATATTCCAATATACGGGTACATTTCACGGTAGGCATCCTCCCCCACATGCTGGCCACGGAAGTTTGCCGTTCAAGATTCGTTGTAATTTGTTGCCAGGACTTTCCTTACACCGTCGGACTGACCACTCTGGTCGAGGCTTTCGCGTTAGGGCTCCCCGTAATCTGTACCCGTAATCCCAAATTTGAAATGGACATAGAGAAAGAAAGGGCGGGAATCTACGTGGACTACAATGATGTGGAAGGATGGAAACAAGCCATTGCATACCTATATACCCACCCGGAAGAAGCCCGACAGATGGGACGTAACGGCCGTAATTTGGCTGAACGGGAATTTAATTTAGAACACTATACTTATGAATTATCCGTAATATTAAAAGATATGGCAAGAACGAAGGCGCACGACCGGTAAAAATCCGGCCTCCGCACGGCATGAAATCGAAAATAAAGCCTTATCTTTGCTTTCAGACTAACAGAAGGAGGAAAAGTCATGGAACAACAACGCAGGTTTTACCCCATCGGGATACAAACGTTTTCCGAACTAAGGAACAAACCATACTTATACATCGACAAGACGGAACACGTGTACCGCATCACGCATTCCGACTCCAAATACGTATTCCTCAGCCGTCCGCGCCGTTTCGGCAAGTCATTGCTCACCAGTACCCTGCAGGCCTATTTCGAAGGCAGGAAAGAACTGTTCAAAGGACTGGCCATCGAAAAGTGGGAAACGGAATGGACGGAATATCCCGTACTGCACTTCGACATGAGCATGGGCAAGCATTTGGACAAGGAAGGACTGGAACGCTACCTGTTGTGGCAACTGAAGACATTGGAAAGGAATTTCGGCATCGAATCTGACATCCCTGACACGAACACACGCCTTACAGACCTTATCCGCCGGGCCTGCGAACAGACGGGCCGGCAAGTGGCGGTACTCATCGACGAATACGACGCTCCCCTGCTCGACGTGGTGCATGAGGAAGAAGACCTGCCCATACTGCGCAACGTCATGCGGAACTTCTACAGTCCGCTAAAGGCCTGCGACCCCTACCTGCGGTTCGTCTTCCTCACCGGCATCACCAAATTCTCCCAACTGAGCATCTTTAGCGAGCTTAACAATATTGAGAATATCAGCATGCTGCCGGAATACGCCACCGTATGCGGCATCAGCGAGGAAGAAATACGGACGCAGATGGCAGCCGACCTTGAAATACTGGCCGGAAAGCTCGGCACTACCCCCGAAGAGGCCATGCGGCAACTCAAAGAGAATTACGACGGATACCATTTCACATGGCCCTCGCCCGACATTTATAATCCTTTCAGTCTGCTCATGGCTTTCTCCCAAGGCAAGTTAGGTTCTTACTGGTTCGGGAGCGGCACGCCCACCTACCTCATCGAAATGCTCAACAAGTTCAACGTGCCCCCTTCCAAAATCGGGGGCACCGAAGCCATGGCATCCGATTTCGACGCGCCCACCGAAAGGATGACAAGTATCGTCCCGCTCCTTTACCAAAGCGGATACATCACCATCAAAGACTATGACACAAACTTCGACGCTTACACCCTCGACATTCCCAATAAGGAAGTCCGGATCGGACTGATGAGAAGCCTCATCCCTTATTACATCACCCCCGACAGCCTGTCCACCAATTCCATGGTGATTCGCATGGCTAGGACAATGGCGCGCGACGACATGGACTGCATGCTGCAACTCCTCCAAACGTTCCTCTCCACCATACCCTACTGCGAACGGACTGACACCGAGGGGCATTACCAACAAGTGCTCTACATCATCTTCAGCCTCCTCGGTTACTATGCGGATGTGGAAGTGCGCACTCCCAAAGGCAGGGTGGATGTCGTGTTGCGCACCCCAACCACGCTCTACCTCATCGAGGCCAAACTCAACCGGACGGCAAAAGCAGCCATGCAGCAAATCAACCTCAAAAACTATCCCGAACGCTTCGCCTTATGCGGGCTGCCCGTGGTCAAGGTCGGCATCAACTTCGACCTCGAACGGAAGACATTGGGCGACTGGGCTATCGAAACGCAGCAAATCCAATAAGACATGGACACAGCACCGATATTATTATTCGTCTACAACCGCCCCGCACACACCCGGCAAGCCTTAGAGGCATTGTCGCGCAACACGCTGTCTGCGGACAGCGACCTGTTCATCTACTCCGATGCCGCACGTTCGGAGGCCGACCGCGCAGCCGTGGAAGAAGTGAGGCACATCGTAAGGGAAGCCAAAGGCTTCCGGCAAGTACACGTCACGGAACGGGAACAGAACTGGGGGCTGGCAAGGAACATCATAAACGGTGTCACCACAATGGTCAACCGGTACGGGCGGGTCATCGTATTGGAAGATGACTTGGTCGTGGCTCCGCATTTCCTCCAATTCATGAACGACGCACTGGACGTTTACGCCGATGTCCCCCAAGTAGGACACATACAAGCCTGCGACTTTACCAATGACCCGAGTTTGCCTGACACGTTCCTTATCAAATGGACCGGAAGTTGGGGGTGGGCCACTTGGAAACGCGCCTGGCAGTTCTTTAATCCCGACGGGAAAGCCTTATTGGAAGAACTCGAACGGAAGAAACTGACCTACACATTCGACTTTAACGGAAAATACGGATATACCCGCATGCTCCGCCGACAAACCGAAGGAAAGAATAACTCTTGGGCCATCAGATGGAATGCCTCTTTATTCCTCAATGGCATCCTGTCGCTCAATGTGGGAAAATCACTTGTACAAAACACCGGGTTCGACGGTAGCGGGACGAATTGCGGTGGCGGAAACCTATACCAGTCCGGACTTTACATGGAGCCATTGCCGGTGGTAAAGATAGAACCGATAGAGGAATGCGCCGAGGCAAGGAAAGCCTACTCGCGTTATTATGCCAAGACCAATTCATTTACGGCCAAAGCCATAAGACGGCTCAAACGGACATTAAAGGGGGATTTCGGCGCATAAGGCCATGCCTCCAGAAGAAACGAATGAAAAGCGTATGAGAGTACTCATTATCAACACATCCGAAAACATAGGAGGGGCGGCCATCGCAGCCAACCGCCTCATGGAAGCCCTGAAAAACAACGGGGTAAAAGCCAAAATGCTAGTGCGCGACAAACGGACGGACCAGATTACGGTGGCTAGCCTGCCCCAGTCCCCCCTGCTGAAAGCCAAATTCGTATGGGAACGCGTCTGCATCTGGAAAGCCAACCGGTTCAAGAAGCACAACCTGTTCCAAGTGGACTTGGCCAACACCGGTACGGACATCACCGCATTGCCGGAATTCAAGGAAGCCGATGTCATCCACCTGCATTGGATCAACCAAGGCTTCCTTTCCCTGAAAGACATACGCCGCATCATAGACAGCGGCAAACCCATCGTGTGGACGATGCACGACCAATGGCCGTTTACCGGCATCTGCCATTACAGCGGGGAGTGCACGAAATACCAGACCGAATGCCACCACTGTCCCCTGCTCCTGCACGGGGGCGGCACGCACGACCTCTCGGCCAAGGTGTTCCGGCGGAAGCGACAGATGCTGCGCGGGGCACATATCATTTTCGTGGCTTGCAGCCGGTGGTTGGAAGGACTGGCACGCCAAAGCGCACTCCTGGTCGGGCAAGAGGTCGCCTCCATCCCCAATACCATCAATGCCAACATCTTCCATCCGATGGAACAGGTCAAGGTGCGCCTGCAATGCAACCTGCCCATCGACAAGAAGCTGCTGCTTTTCGGTTCGCTCAAGGCCACCGACCCGCGCAAGGGCATAGATTACCTGATGGAAGCCTGCCGCATATTGAAAGAAAAGCATCCCGAATTGGCCGCACGCGTCGGCATCGTGGTGGTCGGCAACCGTGCCGACCAAATCCGTGCGCTCTTCCCGTTCCCGGTCTATGCCATCGACTACGTAAGCGACGAAAAACAAATGGCACGCCTGTATAATGCAGTGGACGCATACGTCACGCCTTCGTTGGAAGACAACCTGCCCAATACCATCGTGGAGGCCCTGTCCTGCGGGATACCTTGCGTAGGATTCAACGTCGGAGGCATACCGGAAATGATAGACCACCGTAGAAACGGTTACCTGGCCGAAGCACGGAACGCCGAAGACCTGGCCGAAGGCATACATTTCACACTGGAAACCGCCCCGTGGGAGGAACTGTCCGCCCACGCCGTACACTCGGCCTTGGCCCACTACGGCGAAACCAACGTGGCTTCCAAATATATAGCCATTTACAAACGCGCATCCGAGAAAAGATAAAACCCACCCCACACAAAAAAACATGAACAAAACCCCTTTCCCCACCGTAACCATTGCCACTGTCACCTATAATGCGGAAAAGACGCTGCCATGCACCTTGGAAAGCGTGGCCGCCCAGACTTACCCCCACATCGAGCACCTGATTATCGACGGATGTTCCAAAGACCAGACCATGGCACTGATCCACCGATACGTGGATGCCAATACGGGTAAGACGTGCCCGCATGACATCCGGGTGATCCGCGAACCGGACAAGGGACTTTACGACGCGATGAACAAGGCCCTGGAACATGCCACCGGCGACTATATCGTCTTCCTGAACGCCGGAGACCGGTTGCACGGCCCCGACACCTTACAACAGGTTTTCGGCCATATAGGCCGGAACACTTCCCGCCCCGCCATCCTCTACGGCGAAACGGATTGGGTAGACGGGCAAGGACGCTTCATCCGCCACCGCCGCCTGCAAGCACCGAAACAACTGACCTGGAAAAAGTTCCGACACGGCATGTTGGTTTGCCACCAATCGTTTTATGTACGAACGGATTTGGCCCGGCAGGAACTTTACGACCTGAGCTTTCGCTTTTCTGCCGACTACGACTGGTGCATACGTTTGTTGAAACGGGCGGAACGTCTCAAACAACCGATATATAACACAAGGCTTATCCTTACCGATTACCTGAGTGAAGGACTGACCACACAGCACCATCAGGAATCACTGCGGGAACGTTTCCGCATCATGGCCTCACACTTCGGTTGGACGACTACCCTCATCCAACACGGTCGGTTCGTTATCCGGGCCGCCCTGAAAAGATAAGGATAGATGCCAACCTTACATTTTATGACGTATTTGTAATAGTACGCCCCGGCTCTTGATTGTATTTTTGTGCATTCATTCATAAATTATCATCAACGCATGAAAAATACAATCGCATTTTCTTTATTGTGCTGCAACTTGGCTTTCATGCCGCTCACAGCACAGCAAATGACAGCGTTTGAGAAAGTAGGACAAGGGGAAGAATCCGTACAGGAGTTTTTCCCGGGAGAACACCGGGCTCGCCCTGTCATGGGAGCTTACACGGACAGCGAACGCATGGGACTGTTTTCGGGAGGGCAGGATTTGGGCGGCTCCTCGGGATGGTACACGGACACACGTTGGGGCGACTTGGGAGACGGGACGTTTGCCAATCCCGTATTGAACGGTGACTACTCAGACCCTGATGTCATCCGCGTGGGACACAAATACTACATGACGTGCTCGGAGTTCCACTTCATGGGCATGAACATATTGGAGTCCGACGACATGGTAAACTGGAAAATCATAGGCCGCATCTACGACCGGATGGATTTGGACGGCTACTCGGGCATGGACAAATACGGCAATGGCAGTTGGGCACCGGCCTTGCGCTACCACGACGGCAAATTCTGGATGTACGTATGCACGCCGAACGAAGGACTGTTCATGAGCACGGCCACCAATCCGGCAGGGCCATGGACTCCGCTCTACCAAGTGAAGAAAGTGTCAGGATGGGAAGACCCGTGCCCGTTGTGGGACGAGGACGGGCAAGCCTACATCGGACGGAGCCAGTTGGGCGGAGGCCCCATCATCATCCATAAGATGAGCGCGGACGGCAAGACATTGCTCGATGAGGGACGGAAAGTGTACGAGGGTCCTGTGGCAGAAGGCACGAAACTGTTCAAAAAAGACGGATATTACTATATCAGCATCCCGGAAGGCGGTGTCAGCACAGGATGGCAGACCGTGATGCGCTCCAAAAACATCTACGGCCCTTACGAACAGAAGCGCGTACTGGAAATGGGTTCGACCAAAGTGAACGGCCCGCATCAGGGTGCCTTGGTCGACACGCCCGAGGGGGAATGGTGGTTCTACCACTTCCAGTCCACCGAGCCGCAGGGACGCGTGGTACACCTCCAACCCGTCGTCTGGAAGGACGGATTCCCTGAAATGGGTACGGACTACGACAAGAACGGCATCGGCGAACCCATGAAAATCTGCCGCAAGCCCTCCACCGGCGTGGAAACAAAAGCCTATGCCCCACAATCCAGCGACGACTTCGAAGCTACGGAGTTGGGGTTGCAATGGCAGTTCAACCATAACCCGCACGACGGATACTGGTCGCTGACGGAAAAACCGGGCTGGCTGGCCATCAAATCGCAAAAGGCGGAGAAGCTGCGCACGGCCTTCAACCAGTTTACGCAAAAGACCATGGGATACAAAGGCGTGGTCACCGTAAAAATAGACTTCGCGCAACTGACGCCCGGCGGACGGGCCGGCATAGAATGCATCGGCAACAAATTCGTGGGCGGCGGTGTCATCATGGAAGACAAGGACGGAACAGCCACTCCCCGGCTTTACATGGAAAAGGACGGGACGGCCCAAACGACCTCCTTCAACATATCTTCGGTCATGGACAAAGGCATCTATATCCGGTTGGAAATCGACGCAGTGAACAACAAGCATAAATTCTATTACAGCGTGGACAACGAAACCTTCATTGAATTCGGCGACACGTTCGAATCCGGTTCCGGCGACTGGAAAGGCAGCCGCATCGGCCTGTACAGCTACAACACGCAGGAGACCTCCGGCACAGCTTATTTCGACGAATTCACCTATTTGTTCGACGGTCCCGGCGGGCTTGCGTCCCACACTTCAAAATAAAAAGACATGCAAAAGAAACTATTTACCGGCATCCTGGCCTTATTGGCTTGGATGCCCGCCACAGCGCACGTATGGGATGAACTGGCCATCCTGGCACGCCCTAACGACAAAGGCACATTCACGTTGGAAAAATACAGCTTCCTGCAACCCACCACTTACACGAATGCCGTGTTTCTCGATTTCGACAATGACGAGAACCTCGACTTGCTCATCATGGGACAGGGAGGAGACTGGAACATCAGCGGAGACACCAAGTTCGTCACGCTCTACCGCAACTTGGGTGCCGATGAAGACTTCCGTTTTGAACGCGTACCGGATGCCGGTTTCCTGCAACGCCGCGACGAAGGTTTCTACAATCCGGTTTCCACGGGGGATTTCAACCATGACGGCTACACAGATGTCGTCATCATGAGCTACCAAAACGGACGGCACATCGATTTGTACCTCAACGACAAGGGCACGGGACGCTTCATCCGTCAGGAAATCGACTTTGAAGCCGCCACCAACGGTTCGGTCATGTTCGGAGACTTGAACAACGACGGCTGGCTGGATATCGAGTACTCCGGCTACAGTGACAAGACTTCCACGGCCTTGAAAACCTACATCAACCAACAAAACGGAAGCTTTGCCGACCTCACGCCCGACAACCTCACCGGAGCATTCCAAGGACAATCCACCTTGGCAGACATCAACGGAGACGGGACATTGGACATCATCAGCACCGGAAACGGTGACAACTGGGTCTGTCTGGCTCCTATCTATTATAATACGACAGACGGTTCCGGACATCTGTCTTTCCGCCATGTCCCGGAAACGGAAAGCGGCATTCTCGGCGTAAGCCGTGCCAATCCTCTCGTGGCGGATTTCAATGCAGACGGACGGATGGACATGATTATCAATGGTGAACCGAGCGACGGCAGCGGATTCCGTAACCGGATTTATTACCAGAACGAGGAAGGAAAGTTCACCATGGACACCTCCTACCCCATCGTTCCCGTGAACCAGGATGGAGGCATCAACATGGGGGACTGGAACGGGGACGGCAACATGGACATCATCGTGGGCGGCTACATCGGGACACGCGACGCCGACGCACCGACCTGCTACTCCTCTCCGTTGCGCGTCTACGAGAACAAACCGGAAAAGAACGGGTTGAAAGGCAACACTTTCCCGGATGCCCCGGGCGACGTATCGGCAGAAATGCAAGGTGTCGAACTGGTCATCCGTTGGGAAGACGGTTCGGACAACGAATCGCCTGCCTCGGCCTTGCGTTATAACTTGTTCGTCCGGAACGAAACGACCGGAGAAACGTACTGCCTCATCCCCGCAAACCGGAAAACCGGAAAGCTCAAAACAGGCACGGACTTGCAAACCTCACTGTCCTCCCGGGTCAAAACCTACCGCATCAAACCGTTCGGAGACGGGAAATATACCGTAGGCGTACAGACCCTGGACCAGTCGTATGCCGGAAGCACTTTCCGGACATGCACCTTGGAAGTCAGCACCGGGATAGCGTCCGCATCCCTTTCCGGGCAGTTCAAAACTATCAAGAACGGACACAACATAGAAGTGAAAAGCCCGTTACACGAACAAGTGAAAATCTACGGCACGGACGGATGCCTCGTCGCGCACGGAACCACAAACGAGACAATAGTTCTTCCGGCACACGGCACTTTTCTGGTTTCGGCAGGGACGTACAAAGAAAAAGTCTTATTCTAAGAAACAAACATTATGGACCACAATGCTACAAGAGCGGGAACCACCCGCATCGTATTCCTCGATTACCTGCGTGTCCTGGCCTGCCTGATGGTCATCGCCACGCATTGTTGCGAACCGTTCTACATCGGAGCAGACGGCATCTGGCAATGCGCTTCGGAAAACGACCGTATATGGGTCAGCCTCATCGACAGTGCCATGAGAGGGGCCGTGCCGTTGTTCATCATGACTTCATCCTACCTGCTGCTCCCCCTGAAGGATGACAACACGACTTTCTTCAAACGGCGTTTCGTCAGGGTGTTCGTCCCCTTTGCCGTATGGTCGTGCATCTACGCCTTCTGGCCTGTCCTGATGGGACAGATGGCCGCGTCGGAACTTCCCATGCGCCTGCTCCATCCCATCTGGAACTTCAACGGCGACAGCGGACACCTGTGGTACATTTACATGCTCATCGGCCTGTACCTGTTCATGCCCGTCCTCTCTCCTTGGCTCAAACAAACTAGCCAAAAAGCAGAATTGGCTTTCCTCACCGTATGGTTCGTATCGTCTCTCTTTCCTTATTTAAAAGAAATCGGGGCAGGTGACTTGTTCGGTGAATGCTATTGGAACGAGTTCCACAGTTTCTGGTATTTTTCCGGTTTCATCGGCTATCTGGTCTTGGCACATTACATCCGCCACCACCTGCACTGGAATGCCTCGCGAAGCCTCAGCGCCGGCCTGATTTGTTTCCTTGTGGGTTATGCCGTCACTGCCATTCCGTTCTACTACCGCTCGTTCACCCATGAAATGGTACGGGAAGTGGAACTGACTTGGCTGTATTGTACTCCCAACGTCATCCTGATGACTTTCGGTGTTTTTATGATGTGCAAAGCCATCCCCCAACAGAAAGCCCCGTATTACGGCCTCGTCAACCGTTTGTCGCGCCTAAGCTACGGCGTTTACCTGCTGCACATCATCGTACTCTACTCCGTCTTCTTCGACCTGCTCAAGGGATGGGAACTAAGCACCCCGGTCTTCATCCTGACGCTTACCATCTGCACCTTCACGCTGAGCAACCTCATTACATGGCTGCTGTCCAAGCTTCCTTTCGGAAAATACCTTGTAGGATAAAGCATCCTGTCCATAAGAAAATCAAAGGAGATGTAACATCGCGCTACATCTCCTTTTTTTAATCCTTTCAATGTTGTCCAATAGAGTTTTTACGAAAACATTGTTTATAAAATCCTGAAAACAATCTTCTCCTTAAACCAAATACCTATTAAACCAATCATTAACCTAATCTCAATATTAACTAACTGCACTGCAAAGAAAGGAAAGATTTAGGAGATTACATAGAAAAAATGATGCAAAAAATAGAAAAAATACGCATTTTAGCATAAGATGATGTAAATTAAACATTTAGCTGATGTATTTAAAACCTAAATCAATCCCCTCTCATCCCTCAATGAACCATAGCTTTTGCTAACAACACCTGCCCTTCTTGAAGGCAGGCACGCAACAGCAGCAGGCCTTTCACCGGAGATAATGCCACGCAAGCATTATACACCCCCCGTACATTCTGGGATTTCAGCAACCGCCCCTGAAGGTCGAAAACATCTATTTTCCTCAACGGAGCCGAAGCATCTATATTCACTTCCAGTCCACCGTTGCTCCCGGAAAGGACGTGCACGTCCAACCGGACATCTTTACCTTCCTCCGACGTGGCATCCGCAATCCCTGAACCGGGCTTCTTATGGAAACGGAACACTTTCACATCCTTGGCCGGCACCTTGTAAGAAAGTTCCTCACCGTCCACAAGCACCGTTTCTCCGCTCCACAGTTCCTTCACCGCATCAAAATCGCCCCCGGCGATTTCGAGGTCGGACAACGGGATGCTACCGGCAGACTCCTTGTCGGTGTAATTAAAGACCGCCACATACAGGTATTCCTCCGTATGATGCATAAAGCAGGTTTCTGCCGCATCAGCATTCCCGTTATGCTCTTTATGGCCATACACAGGCATGAACGAGCGTCCTAAATCGGCCATCTCATTAACGTCCTTGTTCATCATGATTTCTTGCGCACGGGCACGCGACAAAGGCGCATCCCCATTTCCCGAATCATCGTTCAAGGCGAAATTGTCGGCCACCATCATCATTCCGGTTACCGCCCCGCTCGTGAAACGGGCGCGGTTCTCTCCCAACGTGCAGTTTTTAGGACTTCCCCAGCCCCCGCTGCCGACCATGACCAAGTGATCCGGGTCATTATACTGATAAAGCAAGTCGGTCCACCAACCGCCGGAAATGGCATTCATGCAATATTCCGTTTGGCCGATATCAGCCCATGTGTCACACCCCACGCGACGGGAATTTCCATAATGATAAGGGAAAAGGGGAGAAATGGAGAAAGAAAGGAACATCGGCTCGTCTCCCTCATCGACTACTTTCGTCAGGTAGCTCAACCCGTTATTATAGGCTTCCATAGCCGTCGTCACGCCTTTGGCATAATAAGAATCGGCCTGCACCATGCCATGACTGGTGAAATCCAGTTTCAGGAACCGGAATCCTTGTTTCTTCATTTCCTGAAGACGGGTAGAAATCCATGCTTTCGTACCTGGATGGGTCGGATCCAGGCACATGGCTCCTCCCAGACTGTAAGGCTCACCGTTCACTTTCAGGAAACAGTCCTCTGCCGTGTACTGGGTGCTTCCCATCTTGTCGCCCCATCCCCACCACCAGGAGAACGGGGTGAAATACAACCCTACCGTCTGGCCGTTTTCTCCGCCTTCCTTGCACAACTTTATCCTCTCATCGGTTGACAGATTGTCCCAAGAGTCTATGCCGATTATCTGCATGCCTTGGCTGTTCACGAAACCATTAGGCTTCAAGACCTCATGATAATAATCCGCAATCTCCACATCCGCATCGAAAGAATTCTTTTTTTCCAGTACGCCCCAACTTTGCCAACCGAAAGGCGTGCCCTTGTCCCACGTATCACGCATCGGCCGGACCATCGTATTGGCACGGGCAAAAGTCTCCATGCCCGCCCGCCAATCGTCTGCAAAACCGACAAACATACGGGCTGATGATATTTTAGGCCCTTTCAGCTTACCGTGAGGCAAGACGTCCCGCGTCTCCGACGTAGAAGCACCGGAATAGACTTTCAGGACATTGACCCGGCCATTGTCCGAAGCTTCCACCGATATGGCATTCTTCCAATGGTCATGGTCTACCGCACCGATTACCATCCCCTCCTTGGTTTCTCCATTGAACCAGGCCGCCACTTCGTAGGAAGTCATCGAAGTGTCCATCTTATACTTATTGTAACGTGTCCACCCGTCATTGTCGAAGGGCACTTTAAGCATACGGTTGTCTTCACTTTCGGAGAAGAGGACATACATCTGGTTGACCGACACCGGAGCCAGATAATTGGAACGTATAGCCTCGTCCCCCTCTATGGACAAGTCTGTAATTAAAAAGTCGTTTTCTTCATATACACAAAACCGCTGCACCATCTGCACGTCGTCCCCGTTCTCCGGACGGGTAAAAGTAAAGGTGTAGCAAGTCCCTGCCCCGAACTCGTCATTCACTTGCTCCTCGGTCTGTCTTATATCGGCAAAAGATGCAGGCGTCACGGTGCGCGACTCCCCCGCCACATTGTCGTAGACCGCCTCTGAAGCGGAACGTGTGAAAAGACATTTCCGGGCCGAACCGTCCTCGTTTAAAACATTCACACGGAAAGCGTGGTCGTTTTCGATATAGGATATTTTCCACAAACCGTCCACAATCACAATATCCTCCGCATGCCCTTGCGTGAAACATCCACCTGCACCCATCAGTACAGACAAGCTAAGAATAGGCTTTAATAAAGTATTTCTCATATCTATAAAGTTTATTAATTGCGTTCAACCGGTCTCTTCGATTTTAATCGGAATAGAGAGAAAAAACGTCCCGGCTATTTTCACAAACGACCGGAACGCACAATCTAAACTAATCTAATGTTAATCAAAAGAAACTATTTTTATTACTTCACGATCTTCACCGCTTTATGGTTTACCTTAACGACGAACACGCCTCTGCCATTTACCGTAATAGGAGCATTGGTCATGCCCGTAGCCACCTCGGCGCCTTGCATGTTGTAGATGGCTACCGCAGCAGACTCCGAACTGTTCACCGTGATGACATCGCCTTCGACGGCAACCTTCACGCCGGCCTGCTTCTCCGGAGCTTGGATACTGGCCTCATACCCATCTGTCACGGTCACTTCCGTCGTCGTGAAACCACTGGCCAAATAAGCATAGTTCACCGCCTGCACACCCACGGTATAGCTGCCGGCCGGCAATTTCTCGAACATATAGAAGCACGAACCCTCATCCATGGAATAGTTTACGGCATACGCACCGAACATGCTATAAGCCAACTGCTTGCCGGTTTCCGTATTGGCCGGGACCAACATACGGACGACACCGGTCTCATTGTTGCGGATATACACATTGTGGACTGCCACATTGCCATTGCTCAAATAAGCAGCAGGCCATTTTACCATTACCTGACCTTTTTCGGCAGCCTCAGCCGTCACTTCAGCAGGCGCATCAGGACAAACCGGCTCATAATCGGTTTCATTGTAACTGATGATAAAGTTATCCGTACCGCCTTCATAACCTCCGGCCATGATGTCCAACTTGCCATCGTTGTCCACATCGCCGAAATTGCCCGGGATCGGATCTGAATCATCCCATATCCACGTGAAGCCTCCGAAAATGTCGTTACTCCAATAACCCAAGTCGTAAGAAGTATAAAGGCCTACGCTTCCACCTTCACTCACTTCAAAGACTCGACACCAATCCCATTTGTTGCCATCGGGTTTCAACGCATCCGAATATCCACGATGATATAAATCAGGAACATCGTCACCATTGAAATCGGCATAGAAGAATCCACGGTTCCCGGCATCCGTCATGCCCACCATAGGCACTGTCTCTTCAACGAAACTGAACACGCTGCCCTCAGTCGGAGTGTTGATAAGGCAGAAAGTCTCATGAATGTCGCCTCTCTTCTTTCCGCTAATCCAAAGATCCATCAAACCGTCCTGATTGTAGTCCGTGGCCATCATCACCGTATTAACCGACCCCCAAACCTTAAATACATCTACTAATGTCCCGGTAGCCTCGAATCCCAAATTAGCCAAAACGTCTTGGGCAACCGGAATCAACTGATCTGTCACATCCTTGAACGTACCATCTTTTTGGTTATGGTAGAAACGAATTTCATCTTCCCCGGGTTCTGTTCCGACATCTCCCATGTCTGTACCATCCGCATATCCGGAAACCACGATGTCCAACCACCCGTCATTGTCCATATCGAAAAAGACCACGGAACCATGGCTCAAAGGCTTGGCTTTCATGGTGGGCTGATCCTTGAAATACACGCTCTTAACAGGGTCACCCGTCTCCGGGTCTTCGCCGGCACCGCTTTCTTCCCACAGCCCGTGACGGTTTACTTCCACATCGAAAGGCAATGCTTCGAACACGTTCATTTCTTCAAAACGTTCGCCGTTTACGTTACGGAGCAACTTCACAAAACGTCCGTCGTATGCATTGCCGGTTATCAAAAGGTCCACATAGCCGTCTTTGTCATAATCGCCCGTTACGACCGAAGTATAAGCGTTGTCTTCATTAAAGCGGTTGTAATCGCCTTTCTTCGGATTCTCAGAGAATTTAATGGAGCTAAGCGCTTCGTCTTCCACCACTTCAAATTTACCGTTCCCTAAATTCTTTACCAATATATACCCCTGAAGGTCACCTACTTTTCCGGGATGGAGAATCAGATAGTCCACCAAACCGTCGGCATTGAAATCAATGGGTTGCGACCCGACACTCCAAGCCGTCTGGGGCAAACCGTTCTGTGTGCCGACATAAATCTCATTTTTCGTCACAATCGTATCATTCACCGGCTTCCCTTCCTCATCTACCACCGGTATGATTTCATCTATAATCTTATTGCCTTCGCCGTCCAATACGAAATCACCGTTTTCATCCGTTTTCCATATCGTATCGGTCTTCTGTACGATGGTCGAATCCAACTGAATTTCCATTATGGGTTCAAAATCGGCCTGAAACGTCCGTTCCCCCAATCCCTTGGCAAACACGGTACGGGTTTGCCAACTATACGATTGACGCTGGCCGTCCAACCATAAATCATTGATTCCGTCATTGTCGAAATCACCTATTTTGGGAGTACACATACTGTTTGCCCAACCATAGGTTTCCCTAAACGTCATATCACGCGTGAACGTAATCGGATTATTCTGGGCCTGCACTTCTAAAACAGAAGCCAACAAAGCCGCACTGAACAACGTTGTTTTCAAAGTCATTTTTCTCATAATTATTATTTTTAGAAATTAAACATCATATTACTTCACTATCTTGACAACTTTTTGGTTTGCCTTTACGATAAACACGCCTCTGCCATTTACCGTAATAGGA
>NZ_GL883837.1:85081-284784 GCF_000205165.1 Paraprevotella xylaniphila YIT 11841
GCAGCAGACTCCGAACTGTTCACCGTGATGGCATTGCCTTCGATGGCAACCTTCACGCCTGCCAGCTTCTCCGGAACTTGGATGCCGGCCTCATACCCGTCTGTCACGGTGACTTCCGCCGTCGTGAAACCACTGGCCAAATAGGCATAGTTCACCGCCTGCACACCCACGGTATAGCTGCCGGCCGGCAATTTCTCGAACATATAGAAGCACGAACCCTCATCCATGGAATAGTTTACGGCATACGCACCGAACATGCTATAAGCCAACTGCTTGCCGGTTTCCGTATTGGCCGGGACCAACATACGGACGACACCGGTCTCATTGTTGCGGATATACACATTGTGGACTGCCACATTGCCATTGCTCAAATAAGCAGCAGGCCATTTCACCATTACCTGACCTTTTTCGGCAGCCTCGGCCGTCACTTCAGCAGGCGCATCAGGATAAACCGGCTCATAATCGGTTTCATTGTAGCTGATGATAAAGTTGTCCGTACCGGCTTCGTAACCGCTTGAAATGAGATCCAACTTGCCATCATTGTCCACATCCCCGAAGTTACCTGCGACCGGATGGTCGTCATCCCATTGCCACATAAATCCTCCAAATATGTCGTTGCTCCAATAATCAAAACCATAAGAAGTATAAAGCCCGACACTACCTCCTTCGCTTACATCAAAAACCCTGCAATAGTCCCATCGGTTTCCATCAGGCTTCAACGCATCCGAACGTCCGCGATGGTATACATCCGGCACATCATCACCATTGAAGTCCCCATAGAAGAAACCACTGTTCCCACAACCGGTCATACCCACAATATTCACCTTCTCCTCATAAAAGCTGAACACAGAGCCTTCAACCGGCGTGTTAATCAGACAGAGGGTTTCAGGTACACCCGTCCGTGATTTACCGCAAATCATAAGATCCATCAAACCATCTTGGTTATAGTCCGTAGCCATCATTACTAAATTCTCCGTAGCCCAAGCTGTGAAAACATCTTCCAACGTACCTTTGGTTTCGAGTCCCAATCCTGCCAATATCTCCTGAGCAGCTGGAATCAACTGGTCTGTCACATCTTTGAACGTGCCGTCCTTTTGGTTATGGTAAAAGCGGATTTCGTCCCCTCCGGGTTCGGCACCGACATCTCCCATGTCTGTACCGTCAGCATATCCGGTAACTACAATATCCAACCAACCGTCATTGTCCATGTCAAGAAAAGCCACAGACCCGTGGCTTAAAGGCTTAGCCTTCATGGTAGGTTGGTCTTGCAAGTACACGCTCTTGATGGATTCACCGGTTTCCGGATTGTCACTCACACCAGTTTCTTCCCATAAGCCACGCCGGTTCACTTCTTTGTCAAAAGGCAAGGCCTCAAATACATTTTGCACTTCAAAACGTTTACCTTCCACATTCCGAAGCAATCTCATGAAACGGCCATTCACATCCATGCCCGTTATCAAAAGGTCTACAAAACCATCCTTGTCATAATCACCGGTCACCACGGAAGTAAAGGCATTCTCTTCATTAAACTTATTGAAATCTCCTCTTTTTGGATTCTCCGAGAACTTCATGGAACCGAGGGTTTCGTCCTCTACTTCTTCAAACCGTCCGTTCCCTAAGTTCTTTACCAACTTATACCCTTGGACATCCCCGACCTCTCCCGGATGAAGGACCAAATAATCCACCAAGCCGTCTGCATTGAAATCAATGGGTTGCGAACCGGCACTCCAAGCTGTCTCGGGCAATCCGTTTTTCGTCCCCATATAATTTTCATGTTCTGTCACTATGGTATCATTCACGGGATTTCCTTCATCGTCCAACACCGGTGCCAGTTCTTCTATGATTTTATTCCCTTCACCGTCCAATACAAAATCCCCCTGATTGTCTTTCATCCATATCGTATCTATTTTCTGTACGATCGTAGAGTCGTAAGTAATCTCCATTATCGGTTCATAATCAGCAAGAAATTCTCTTCCGCCCAATCCTTTCGCAAAAACGGGCCTGGTCTGCCATCCTTGCGATTGCCGACGGCCATCCAACCACAAGTCGTTGATTCCATCATTGTCGAAATCACCAACCTTGGGAGTAGCATTACTATTTGCCCACCCATATTCTTCCCTAAACGTCATATCACGCGTGAACGTGATCGGGTTGTCCTGAGCCTGCACTTCACCAACTGAAGTCAACAATGCCGCGCTAAACAACATTCCTTTAAAAGTCCTCTTTTTCATAATTATATCTTTGGGTTAAACACTGCTTGTACCTATATGCTTCATTTCAAGTACCAACGCTCCTCTTCCATCAAGGCTTGCTCCATTCTTTCCGCATTTTCTCCGAAACGTTCGGAAACCTTTTTAGCCATATAAGCCGGATATTGGTTACGATGGCGGGCCACCCTCAACAGATCAAAGAACCTATTGCCTTCAAAGCATGTCTCTGCCGCCATCTCGTCCACGATACGGTCTTCCACAAACAAGATGGAATCTTCCAACGTTCCGGCCGAAGTTTCCGTATTGAAATCCGGGATGATATAAAATTCATTATCGTACGGAATCCCGTTTCCCCTCCCACGAGTGGCCGTACCTACGTTGTCAGCAAAGATGTCTTCCGTAAAATCCGTGTATATTTCCCCTTTGCGTTCACTCTGTTTCACCCGGTTGGGATTCTCAATCGTCGTGGCATTCAATCCATATTTCAAAACCGCAAAAGCCATTGTCGGTTTCCCCAAACGGTTCAAGGCTTCAGCCAAACGGAGGTAAACATGGGAAACACGGTATAAAGGCAAAGTCCGCTGCAGGTATAATCCCCCCAAAGCCTCATTTTCGGGGTCGCTTCCACCTGTCACAATAGTTTTGTCCATATTGCTAAATTTGCATATATATGTAGCAGCGACATTGTTTAATGTCATTGAACCATAGGCTGAAGCAATTACCGAACCACCGGAAAGGACCGCCTGTCCACGCAGGTCTCCGTCACAGTATCCTGACACGGTAGGCTTTCCTTCCACTCCTACTACATATAAAGCTTCCGCCATGTCTTCCACAAAAGATTGCGCCGGAGCTATAAAAGCCTTGTCATTGTAAGACCAACGCAACAACAACGGATGATAGTCTTTCGGATTTGAACTGTAAACCAATGAAGATACAACTTCATTGGTTGCATAACTCAATCCAGATGTATGCATAAAATACGAAAAGCCCTTACGGGATATGTCAAGCCATGCATTACGATACATCGCCGTCACCGTCAGTTCCCGTTCCTTTATCAGCCTGTAATACGCAGTGGCCGCATCCGCATATTGGTTCAAGAACAGGTATAAATCACCTAAGAGCATATCCACCGGAATAAATACCTTGTCAAGATTCAAACCGTCCACAGAACCGTAGTTCAAATCCCTGACCCCGATATAGGGTTTCAAGTCTTCTATCAGAAGCTCTGCCAACTGCTCTTGGTTCTTCTGTGGATAATCTTTCAAACTGGCTTCCAAATCCAAAACCGGAGTTTCAATCCAACTGACCTCACCGCAAAGCAACGCCAACTGCCAATAGGTCCATGCCCGTATCACCTTGATTTGCGCGAATTCAGGTATCATGACCTTGTCCTCGTAATCGACCAAAGTCGTATCCATGTGGGCTATGGCATAATTGCAATTATTGATGACCTGATAATAATCATTCATCATCTTATATGGGTTGGAAGCAGAAACCTCAAACCGGGATATTTCCTGAAGGTCCACATCCGCATTGGCCGTGGCCTCCATCAAATCGCCACGTAATTCCCCCATCAGTACATACCTATCTCCTAACCTCTGAATTTGGGCCAATATCCCCATGATGGAATACAGCGAATCATTGGGAGAATCCAACCGGTTCCCCGACTCAAAAACGACCGAAGTCGAATCTGTCTCAAACATGTCGGAACAAGCCGTAGGTACAAATAACCCCAAGCAAATCCATGCTCCCCAAACCGTCTTCATGTTCTTTATATTCATCTTCATAACCGACATTTTTACATTATAAATTGATATTCACACCTAATTGGAAAGACCTGGACTGAGGGGTCAATCCTCCGTCAATGCCCTGTTCCAATACAGATGTACTATAAGAAAACTCCGGATCTACACCCAAATATTTCGTCAACGTACAAACGTTGTTCACGGCTGCCCACACGGAAAGGCTTTGAATAAAATTCTGCCGCATCGGGACATGGTAAGTAAGCATCAAACGTTTGAACTTCAAATACGACGCATCTTCTATCCAACGATCCGAAAAGCGTGAGTTCCCCATAGGGTCATCATAAGTAGCACGAGGAATATCCGTTTGCTGCCCATTGGCCATCCATCTGTTTTCCATGGAGACAGACTGGTTATACAAACTCTTTCCCGACTCCAAACTGGCACGCAAGGCATTATAAGCGTCATTCCCCAACGAATAAGTAAACAATGCTCCCAACTCCAGGTTCTTCCATTGGAAATTCAGGTCGAAGTTTCCGTAAATGTCCGGATTCGGATCACCTATTACCACCCGGTCCTCCTCATTGATGATTCCATCCTTTTTCACATCTACGAAGCGTATATCGCCGGCTTGGAAGGGCACGCGCTGTCCAGAAGAAGAAAGAATGGCCAGACCGGCTTCTGCCGCTTCCTGCGAAGTAGAGTAGACCCCGTCCGTAAGATAACCATAAAATACACCAACCGGACGACCGACTTCTGTCAGCACTTGTCCGTCACATACTTCGGTAATGAAACTTCCATTTTCCAAGGATGTCACCTCGTTTTTATAATGTCCGACTGTCGCCCCGATGTTTAATTTAAAGTCACGCATATCCAACGCCCGGACTTTCACGGCGACTTCCAAACCATTATTCTTCAATTCCCCGTTATTGTCCCAAAAGTATTCCAACCCCGCTTCATCGTTCAACGGCCTGCGTGTCACCAAGTCTTTAGTGCGAGAGAAAAAGACATCGGCATTCACAGCCAAACGATTCGAAAACATACTAAAATCCAGACCGATATTGGTTCTTGCCGTTGTTTCCCATTTCAATTTCTCATTGCCGATATTAGCCAAAACCAACCCCGTGGCATCTTTAACAAAAGACGTAGACGTAAAATAACTCCTATTGGCGAAAAGCGGAAGGTTGTCGTTGCCCGACATGGTATAAGCCACACGAACTTTAAGATTATTGACGAAATCCACATTCCGCATGAACTTTTCCGATGAAACCAACCAAGCCCCAGAGACAGACGGGAAATAGCCCCAGGAAACACCAAATAAATCCAATCCTCCGGCTTCGCGGCCAAAACGCGAAGACGTTTCCAAAGACATGCCTACATTGAAAAAGTAACGGTGCCGGTAAGCATAATCCGCATTAAAATACCAAGCCGTGTTCCGGTCCGTATATTCATGACCGGTCAACGTGCGAAGGTCGCTGTTTGTATTGGAAAGCGCGGTCATATAGTCGTTTCCCGTATTATACCCTTGCCCCATGGTATAACGATAATAAGTATTGTAGAAACGGCCTCCTATACGCGCATTCAAATCATGCCGCCAGTCTTTCAGAATCTGCCATGCCAAATAACCGTCCACCGACATAGAAGTCTGCCGGGCCATAAGGTTACGCACTTCATTCAATGCCGTGGCGTAAATCTCTCCCCTATCATTATACAACGGCTCATTGGAAACACCGGCATCCGGGATAAAGAGGTTTTCATTTTCTTTATCATAAGAAATCCCGAACAAAGCGGCAACTTCCAAACGGTCCGTTATCTGATAGCTCGGTCTTAAGTTCAAATTAAAACGATATTTATCCAACTCGGGAACATCTTCGCCTGTCAACGCCAAGGGGTTGCCGACATTCAGTTCGTCGACATCCGTCAAACGCCCGCTGAACGTCCCATTGTCGTTGTACTGCCACGGAGCATACAACGGGGATTTCACCAATGACAGGAAATAAGGCGAACGCATGCCGTCCAATCCTTCAAAGACAACCTTATGCCCTGTTTGCGCATAAGAAATGTCGGTCTGGATTTTAAAATCCTCCGTCAATTTGATATCTGAATTAAAACGTACGTTCAAACGGTTGAAACTCGTTCCGTCTATGTTCCCGTCGTTCTTGGCATATCCCAAGGAAAAACGATACAATGCTATATCATCTCCACCGGCCACCGAAACGCCATAGTTTTGGATAAAAGATGTCTTGTTGATTTCATTCGTCCATTTCGTATCGTTGTGTACCGCACGGTAAAACGAACGGGTCGGGTCGTCATTGGTAAACTGGAATCCCTCAACCTCATCACGTTTCATGCCGGACATGATATCTGTCGCATAACGCCGATAGGCTGCCGCCCCCATCAGAGGCAGACTTTCAAAAGGTGTCTGAAATCCCATTGAAATATTTGCTTCTATCTGGGTGGCCATTTCACGTGCACGTTTCGTGTCTATCAGTACTACGCCGTTTGCCCCCTTGGCTCCCCAGACCGCAGAACCGTTCTTTAAAATCGTGACTTTCTCAATATCCGAAGGGTCAAGCAAGGTCAAAGGGTTATTATAATAATTGTCCACAGCACTGGCTACTTGATCCTGCATCTGCCATATCACGCCATCCACCACGAATAGGGGTTGGGCAGAAAGGTTCACGGAATTATATCCCCTGATAAAGAATGAGGAGCTGCTACCGGGATCCCCCGAGTGGGAAATAGCACGCAACTGGCCGTTTAACAACGATGTCATGTCATCGGTCATGCTCAAAGTTCCGGATGTAAACCCATCCACCACGGCTTCACCGTCCGACACCGACATTCCGTCGTCATAGTACGCATGTCCGGATACCGTAAACAATGACACATCGACTTCATTGCGCCCTTTCACCGGCACGACTTGCCTTGAATATCCGGGTGCCTCTACATAAAGTGCTACCGACAAGTCCGGCACTCCAATCTCATAATTTCCGTTCTCATCCGTCATGGCAGAAACATTCAGGTTAGGGGTCGTCACACGTGCGCCGGCAAATCCCTTTTTCGTCACAGCATCTATTATCCGTCCTTTCACTTTATAGGGCATGTCCGTTTTCTCCGTCCTCACCGAAACACTATCATTTTTTCCCAAATCCTGTGCTACGGCAAGCTCCGACAACACGACAAGTCCCATCACGGCACTTATCACTTTTACTGAATGGTATTTTGATATATTAGTCATCATACTTACGCTTTAATGAGTTTCTAATTATTTTTTGCAGGAACGAACCTGATACGGTCTATCCTAAACCGCCGTACATACTTTACATTCAACTCCGATGGTGACACGTTAGTCTTAATCTCCAATGTTGTCTTCGGGGATATCTCATTCACCTTGTCGGCGTTGTCTTCATCCAAATACCACATTGCATCGTAAAAATCGGAGGTCGGGAATTGATATGCGCTCCACACTTTCACCGTCTTCATATAGACATCTCCCACGCTGTCTCCTCCAACAATCAGTTCCTCGTCATTTTTCCCCTGACGGCTTTCATATTTAGTCCTACCGTTTTCCTGTTCCACCTTCATCCTATAAGACAGACAAGTCTTTTCCGTCGCACGGCTGTTGCCGTCAATCGCAGGAGGAACGAAATCGACATAAATATCATATTGGGTAGCCAATACATTGGGAATATCGAATGTCACGCCCGGATTCAAGGAAGACCCGGACACTTCCAGGTAACTGTTTTCACTAATCCCCTTTACCACACTGGTTCCGTCAACATCCCGTACATAGGCTGAAGTACCTGAAGCCGTAACCAAACGTCGGTCAAGATCTTCACCTTCCACTATTATAGGCTGGTTCCACACACACGTATCATCCAGATGGAGATTCCCGTCAGCCAAAAACATCAAGCCGTTGGAAGCCGGTTCTTGCCGATACCCGGCAAAATAATCTTTCGTATTCCGTATGACGCTTCCGGTTACAGTGACCAACGAATCAGCACTTCCGGGATCTGTTATCCGACCGCCGAAGGTCAATCCATACACAATGGCCTGCCCAGTCTGCACTCTCGTGATAGAATCCGCCACAGCCTCATCGACATTATAAACTTTGAAATAAGGACTGACTTGCTCATACGCCTTATCCCAAGCCTCATTGTCCGGCAAGATCATGGTGTAGACGGAATCTTCATCGTGAATCCATCCTATCCCATAATAATAATTCTGCAACAGCCGGTTATAGTCCCTAAAAACAGAGTCCTTCTGACTGCTCTCTCCCGAAACATAGATTTTCTCCGAGAACTGGTTTATAAAGTCATATATCTTTGAATAATTCTCTTGAGTGGAAATATACTCCCAAAAGTTATAACGATAAGGGATCGTGTCGTTCAACTTGTGCAAGACTCCGTTTTGTGCCAATATATCCTTCTGCACAATGGATATGCCGTTGAATACATCTGCCGACTCGTACGACATGACCTTTCCATCCAACATGTATATGGACTTCCCGGCTTCTGTCGCAGTCGAATTGGAATAACGGGCTATATGATTCTTTACCATCCGTTGCAACGCCGCCTCGTCATCCATGTCCACAGAAGACAGTGCTTCATCGACAGGTGCCCAAACCGTGTAAGTCTGTGTCGAGCCCAACAAAGAGTCCGCACCCGTCTTCATCAGGATTTGACTGAACTTGGTCAACTGGCTATCATTAAGAATCATATCCATTAAACTTACCTCAGGGATGCTTCCGTTACGGCTGTAATGTTCATCCCAATCATCGTTACAAGAAACGATTGAACCTCCGATGCCTAATATCAGGCAAATTATACCTTTATATCTCATACGTCCATTTCCTTATTTAATCACGTCCTTCATCCCTAATCATATCCGTAGGAATAAATTCAATATAGTCTAATTGAAAACCACGCCCCTTAAAGTCCACACTCCTTGCACGGAACGTATGCGCTCCATATTCCTCAAAGTGATACTGTCCCACGATGTAACGCAAAGCAAAGCTTACATCGCGCATGGGCACATTATCCCATCCTCCATGCCAATACCATAGAGCTTCCGGTGCTTTCATGTATCCCCGGTTACGCATCATCTTGTCATTCTCTACCCCGTCGTCATTGGTTTCGCTGTCCTTTACCCAACCCACGCGAGGGTCATCACCGTTGATTCTCAAATCCACAGGAGTACCTGCAATATTCCCGTCCACATACATCTGCCCCATTCCACGCGTACCGCCGGAGTTATAACCGATACGCATTTCATAGTCACCGGGAGGCAACGGAATCATACGCAACGTAAAATCATAGCTTTCCTGCATCACCAATTCGTCCCCTTGATAATCGGCCCAAGAATCTTCTGCCTGAAACACACAAACTCCCGCATCATTATAAGTGAAATACTCTCCACAGAATTCAGGCGTCACCGTATATCCGCTTGTACCCTCCGGGCGCGTACTGCTATAACACTTCCAACGTATATTGTTGTTCGTCAGATGAGGTATGCAAGCAAAGAAGTCGAAACGGATTCTTTCATGCAGCACATCCTTCTCCATGACTTCTTCGTCATATACCAATATGCCGTCCAAAGTATGTATGAAACCGTTGATCGCATCTACGTTGCTTTCCTTCTCAATCACCCTTAACGAAGTATTATCGCTGTTTTTGGCATTGAGCCTGTTGCCGGCCTTGATTTTTATCAAACGATAAGTGTACATCGTCTCATAATACTCCGTCCGTTCATTGGCATAATCGGGATTAGTCGTTTCACCCGTGTATAAAAACGAGTTGGTGGCCATTTGGCGGTTCAGCATGTGATAGGCTATAAAACGGTTCAAAGGATTGTTTTTGCTTTTATAGTTTCCCAAATCTTCCGAACCATAATACGTCCTGGCATAATTCTCCATGCTGGAAAGGTCCGTTATCCCATTTTGTTTCAGCAGTTCATCCGGCTCACAAAACAACGTATAACCTAACTTCAGTTTTTCCGGCACAGCCAATACCAACCCGATTATCTGGTACCGATCCGTATTAAAACTATTCACATAATCAGGGTCATAAAGCTCCGTCATTTCATCCGCCCAACCGGAAGCCTCGTAGGCTTCGGCCCAAAGTTCAAACCCTCCGTGTGCCTTCAGCGTCTCCAACAAAGTCTTCTCGGAAGGTTCGATAACTTCATCTACAATATGGACAACCCCGTTATGCACTTCGTGGTCCCCACTGATAAGCGTAGACTTTTCATTGACGTAAATACGCCGTTCTTCCCCTTCCTTACCGAAGGATATAAGTAAATACCGGTCTGACAACGTGGGTTCAGACAATGCGCCTTCTTCAAATTCATCCACTAAGATTTCTTTGGTCGCATTACGTATGACACTGTTATAGACAATCTTCTGCTTCTGTTCCGAACTCAGGCCGTCCCATGACAGGCCCTTTTCTGTCAGATATTTATTAATCGCATCATTCGTAGGCGCAAAACAGGTAAAATGCCCGTACACTTCCAACAAAGCCGTTTCCCCACACTCATCCATTAGTTTATAGAAGAGGGACAACTCCGGAGTCTTCTCACAGAACGAAGCCACAGTCTCTCCCGTAAAAGTGTACATCGCATCTTCCTTGATATCATCGCTGTTGCAGGATGACAGACCGCCGACACAAGCAAACAGCAAACCCACTGCCCATGCTTTAATGGCTGACAAATATCTTTTATCCATATCCATAATTTTCAGTTTTTAGAAATATCTTCAGAAGCCATATAAAACCTATTCTGTACCAACAATGGATTCACCCGAAGCTCCTCTTCGTGAATAGGAAGGTAAATGGCATCCTTATCGTCAAGTTTACTTCTCACAGTTGTCTCGTCCAAACTCATAGACGTATATTTGCGCATCAAATAAGTATTTACGATATTCGTGGGAGACCCTTCCCTGCGCATACGCCGCACAAGGTCGAAATAGCGCTTCCCTTCAAAAAGGAACTCACGCTGACGTTCGTCGAAGACCAGGTTACGGACTTCCGACTGGTTCGTGTATTTCCCTTTCAAACTGCCTTCCTCCAAGTCCGGATGGGCACGGTCATAGGTATATGAAACCAAGTCCACGGCCTCTTCCAGATTGGCAGCACCACCGATTTCAGCCAATGCTTCGGCCTTCATCAGGTAGACATCCGGAAGCCTGTAAAAAATCCAGTTGTTCGACCCGTCTCCAAAGCTGAACAGCGGGTTTTCATAATCCTGTGCACTGCAATATGCCACATATTTTTTTATGGAATACAAGCCATCGCCAGCATATCCTTGTACGTGCCTTAAATCCAGTCCTCCGAAGAAATCCGAACCGGCACTCAAATCGTAGGCCGACAACAAGGCATTCACGTCCGTTCCTCCGTAAAAAGTCCGGACCGCCCCGTTCTGCGTATTATTATCGAACTGCAATTCCCAAATACTTTCATCCGAGTTTCCACTGTAAAACAAAGCATTAGAGAAATTGGACGAAGGCAACAAAGTCAGGGGATTATCCCTCGATGCCAATATCTTATCACAGTAAGCCACGCAGTTCTCATAATCATTCAACCATAAATACATGTCGGCCAGTAAAGCCCAAACCGCCTTTTGTGTAACCCTACCTTTATTATAACCTTCATTGTCCGGATATTCTTTCACCGCAAAGTCTTCTATGGACTTCAAATCGGTAATCAAAGTATCCAAAATACTTTCACAAGAAGATTGTGCCACCTCATAAGCACGCGTATCATCAAGGTAAGGCTCCTCCACGTATGGGACATTATTAAACGCCCGCACCAAAGTGAAATAACAAAAGGCACGTATGGTCTTGGCTTCTGCCAAATATTGCTTCAGATGAGCCTCCGTGAAATCAGAATCATACTCACGTACCACAGGAGCATTCTTGATTAAGGTATTGCAGATATTTATCACGGTATATACCTCGCCCCATTTTACGTATCCGTTAGCGGCGTTGATATTGGCATTTAAGATATACCCCAAATCGGTATCCGAACCCGTCCCCGGCACTACATTGTCCGAACGGACTTCTCCCCACACGATAAGCCGCCTCATAAAGCCGTCTTCGTTCATCGCCCTGTAACAAGCCCCGACTCCACTCAGCACGTCCTGCTCATCTTTCCAAAAATCCTCTGCCACCATTTCCGACTGGGGCAGCAAAGTAAACCAATCGTCACAAGCCACTGTCATTCCCAAAACAGGAAGCAAGAATAAAGCACGTATTTTCAAAAAAAACTTTTTCATTTCTACCATTTTTTAAGTTAAATGCCCACCGTTAAACCGAAAGTAAAGTAACGGGAACGCGGAGTCCTGTTCTTATCCTCGCTCACTCCTATATTATTAGGTGATATTTCCGGATCTGCCCCCGTATATTTGGTCACGGTCAAGAGGTTATTCAAGGTCAAAGACAAGTTCAACGTATTCAGATGAGCCTTTTTCAACATCTTCGGATCGAAAGAATAGCTCAACGTCAACTGTTTGAAACGCAGGAACGAACCATCTTCCACAAAACGGTCACTGCCCAGATAGTTATAACCGTACTGATAAAGCGCACGGGGAATTTCCGTCATGTCGCCATCCTTGCGCCAACGCCAGTTCGTTGCGATGGACTGGTTATTGGTGGAGTACATGTTTTCTGCATCCATGCGCCCGTAATTGATGATTTTTCCACCTACACGGTAATTGAAGAACATGTTCAATGTCAGTCGCTTCCAACGCAACGTCGCTCCAAATCCCCCGTCAAACTTCGGATTGGAATTACCCAGATACACGATATCCAGTTCGTCTATGGTACCGTCATGGTTGACATCTTCATAAATGGCATCTCCTCCACGGAAACGGTAAGCATTTGAAGTCCCGTAGGCAAAATACATGGGGATGGTTTCCCCTTTTCCGTCCAAGACCACATTTCCATTCTCGTCGCGTACGACCGGAGCCGTAGCGTTTGGATTATCGGGCTGATATTTATCATATTGGTATACGCCTTTATACCTGAAACCATATATGGAACCGAAAGAGTTGTTAATCTGCAAGCGGGTCAAGTATCCTCCATTGGTATAGTTGAAATCCGGATTGTAATTATTCAGCACATTCTCGTCCAACTCAATGATGGTATTCACATAATTGGAGAAGTTAAGGCTCAAGTCCAAAGCCCAGTCTCCACGCTTCACCATGTTATTGGTACTGAACTCCAACTCCCAACCGTCGTTGTCCATCGTTCCCGCATTGACATACGACACCGACCCGAATCCGGTGGAAGAAGGAATCTTCTGGTCCTTAAACAACAAATCTTCCGTACGGCGATGGTAGACATTGGCCACCAGTTTGTAACGCCAGTCGAACAAGGTCAGGTCCACGCCCAAGTTATAAGAAGTAGAACGCTCCCATTTCAAGTTCGTCAGTTGCAATGAAGAGGGCTTGATGGCGGGCAAGTCGATATAATTCGAACCGTAACTGTTGTAGCGGCTTAAATACAAATATTCATAATCCGGCCGGTTACCCGTCACGCCCCAACCCAAACGTAAGGCAAACTCAGACATCCAGTTGTCGGCAAAGTCCATGAATTTCTCTTCGGAAATAAGCCACTTTCCGGAAACAGCCGGGAAAAATCCCCACCGATTGCCGGGGCCGAAGCGGGAACTGCCGTCCCAACGGGCGGTCAAGTCCAGAATATAACGGTCCAACAGGAAATAATGCCCACGGAACAGGAAGGCCATGTTGCGCCCTTCGCTCTTCCCACTGTTAAACGTATTCAAGTGTCCCTCGGAAGTCACATCCGTCCCCACAGTAGAAGCCAAACCGTACCGTTCAAACTCCTGGTACTGGGAGTTTGATATATCCATCTGCCAACCGGCATACAACATCAAAGACTGCCGCTCCCCGAGGTCCGGTTGCCAAGTGATATTATGGTCTGTATAAATGGATACGGCCTCAGACTCCTTACTATAAGACTTGTTCACGCTTCCATCGTTCCAGTTCTTGGACGTGGTTTCACGTGGCAGGAACTTCGTATCCTTCACGTTCTCCGAATCGAACTTGACATAACCGGCATAACGCAACTTGGCGGTGCCCGCCGGATCCAGGAAATCATACTGCAAACGTAATGTCGGCATGATACGCATGTTCGTCTGTTGGTACGAAGCCAAGTATCCCATCGCTACAGGGTTCTTCAAATCCCTTTGGTCGTCATTCAACTGGGTATTTTGCGCGATATTAAAATAGACATCCGTATTGTTCCCGTTCTTGTCTTGCCGGAAGACAGAAGCGTTTGGCATCTTCTTACGGGCGACGTCCAACAGGTTTCCGCCCTCCTCATTGTTCTTGTCATTGTCCGTGTAAGTGATGGCAAATTCCGTAAAGAACTTCAGACGGGAGGACACGGCATACTCCAAGTTCATCCGGTTGGAAAAGCGGTGCAGCTCCTGCCCGATGATGGTACCCGTCTGCTTGTAGTATCCGAAAGAAGCCCTGAACTTCGCCTTTTCACCTCCTCCGCTGACCGAAAGGTTATGGTCGTGCGTAAAGCCGTATTTGGAAACTTCGTCCACCCAATCTGTATTGTTGTTGAAGTTCTCAAAGTCCTGGGCTGTCCCGTACGCATTCACAAACTGCGCCTTGTCGTAACTATATTCCGGGATATTGCAATCTTCCTGGTTCCGGTTGAAGTAAGCCTGCTTCATCAGCATCGTATAATCGTCGCCATTCAGCAATTTGGTGCCTTCAGGCTGCTCCGACCCCGAGAAACGGTAAGAATAACTCACCCGTGTAGGTCCCGTCACACCTTTTTTCGTCGTAATATCAATCACACCATTGGCTCCGCGAGACCCCCAGATAGCTGCTGCCGCACCGTCCTTCAACACCGTAATCTCTTCTATATCGTCCGGACTGATGCACAGTAAGGAAGCAAATTGTTCCTGGTCGGCCGAAGCAAAGTCGAAAGAAGCGTCGATATTGCTTTCAAAGGGGATACCATTCAACAGAATCAAAGGTTGCGAATTGGAATTGATGGAAGTGATACCACGGATACGCATCACGGAACCACTGCCCAAGTCTCCCGAGTTCGCCACAATGTCCAGTCCGGCAATACGCCCCTGCAAGGCATCGTCGATGGAAGCCACAGACACCCCTTCGATAGCTTTCGTGTTAAACTTCTGCATGGCTCCGGAATATTCCCGTTCCGGTATGGCCAAACCGCCTCCTCCCACTAATTTGGAGGCTTTCACAGTGACTTCCTTCATCACGTTCTGCGATTCCAGTTTCACATCGAACCTGCGTTTGTTCCCTATGGGCAAGGTCAATTTCTTATACCCGACAAAAGAAAAATTCAAGGAGTTGTTGGGGTTCTTGATCTTCAAAGAAAAGTTCCCGTTGAAATCGGTCAAAGCCGAAGAGTAAATACGGCCATTCTTGTCTTGTTCTATCACGGTAGCCCCGATAAAGCCTTCAGGTTCGTCTTCCGCATACACCTTTCCGGTCACTATCACGCCTCCGTTTTGGGCAAACAGCCCATTGTGAAAGAAAAGCAATGCAAACCACAATAATATAGCATATACCTTATTCATAATCTTTTATTTAAAGTCTATTTTTGATAATTAATCGCATGGTCCACCAAATGCAATACAGCTTTTGACGAAGATAAGATTTGAGTGGCCAACGTATAGTCGTTGTCGTTCACGATATAGTCACGGGTCAATACATTATAATCCTCTTGATTCGATGTGATGACCTTGGCTTGTTGTTTTTCTCCGTTCCCGTTTTCCGGCTCGAAAGTGATGCCGCTACCGTCACTGCTCGCTTTGACATACACAAAGATTCCCTTATCATCCCGCGCGGCGGTCGGATAAGCCTTGCCTTGGTAAGAAACTCCGCTCACCGGCAACATGCCGTCTATAAAATGGAAGCGCAGGAAGTTCAACAAGTAGCGTGTCCAATCTGCTTTTACATCCAAATCCGCCTGGGCACTGATTTCGTCCCATGTATGCAGGTCGGGGTCGTCACGGAAAGCCTCTTCCAAGGCAGCACGCGTAGGCACCAGGACGGTATAGCGGAAATTATTAAAGGAAGTCACTACCGGTCCTATGCCGGACATCTTGCTGTTCTCCCCCTCGGAAGTCTCAAAAATCGGCTCTATGTCTTTATAGTCTTCGTTATCGGCCAAAGACAAAAAGACATCGTCATTCCCGACCAACAAATCAAAAAATGCACGATAATCTTCATTGGCAGTCATCGTATAATAGACCGACTTGAAAGGGTCCTGCAATATCCGGTCGATAAAGAATGTACGGCCATTGTCCATCTCATACCGTGCTTTCCTGTGGTCTTTCTCCAAAGTAACAACCTCTGCCTCAGGTAACCCTAATTCCATGTCACCGCCTCCTTGGACTTTCACCTGCTCGCCTGTTCCGGAAAGCGCGAGCACGGAGCCGCCCTTTGTCAGCACATACGGCAAAGTGCCCTCATCGATGAAACCGGAAAGCGGTTCGTCTTCATTATCGGCCACCACGATGTGCATGTCCAATATGTCTTGCAAGCGGTTGGCGACCTCTTCTGCCCCTTCCGTATCCAAGGCATCAGCCCCGACTGTCCGCAAAAGAGTTCCTTTCGAGCCGTCTTCGTTCGTGTCGTACACGTCCGCAACGACCTTTCCCATCTTCACATAAAAAGACCAGATTTCCCGCTTGTCTACTCCTTCATTCGCCCAAAGCGCCCACGTGATGGGATCCCGGTAGTTCGCCATGGCATCGTCTGTCGGGACAAGCAAGTTGTATTGGTTATCCATGGAGCGCAGGTAAAGGTGGTATTTCAGGTTATTCACGTCATCCATGTCATCATTTTTAATGGCCGCAGACATGGTGGTTGTCGTGTCGGCCGTCAACACCGGACCGTACACGGCCTGATAATCCACGGGCGGATAAACCTTATCCGTCATATACACGATACCGTTGCATGCGATGTATGCCTTTTGTACATCCTCTTCCTTCACAGACATCTCAAAACCGGCATTATCCGTCATGATATCCCAATTATGAGGCAAGGAGGTCAAGAAAGACAAACGCTGATGGTTTTGCAGGAAAACCGAAATGACATTCGTAGGCACCTCGTCCCATCCGGCGTAAGAATCCCGTAAGAACTGTCCGCGCGGCGATTCCCAATAATCTTTCATGGCCGCGTCGGAAGGGACGAACATGACCCCCATGTCCGTATTCCCGCCATACACATTATTCGACGGGTCGAAAGCCAATGTCCCGTACCCCGTAATATCCACCTTGCCCTCCGGGTCGGAAGAAAAATCCGTCAGGTTAAAGTAACGCTTCACAAACACGGAATCACTGATATTCCCCGCCCCGTAATAAGCCTTCACGGCATCGTCCACGCTCCCGTCATAATAAGGATAAGCAAACTTTTCCATCAGACCCGCAAAAGTGTGCATCCCCGCCGTCGAATTGATGACTTCCGACATATTGGGGGCGGGAGCCACTACGTCGTCCGCAATATGCAAATAACCGTTCTTGCAGGTCACGTCCTTCCGATTGGATTCCACATGCGCGTCATTCACATAAAACCCTTGAGTGTCATAGGGCTTGCCTTCCTCACCTTTCATGATTACCGCCCAATCGGCTTCTGTCAGGCCGGAAGTCGAAAAGAATTCCGGTGTCCAATATAATGCCATTTTAGAACCGTTGTCAGCCAAATAAGCTCCCTTACGTTCGCGGAAACGATTCCAAAAAGCAGTCTTCGGCAACGCGTCCGGCTTCACAAAAGAAATACTGTCTAAATAAGAGGCAGACGTTGCACGCCTCAAAGCGATGCCTTCCCCAATCCCCTGGTCGTTTGAAGAAACATTGGCCAACATGTGACTCAAGTAAGTCATATTCAGCATAGAGGAATTGAACAAATAACGCTTTTCCGAAGCCGACATCTTGTGAATCAGTGCCGGCCCGTCGCCTGTAAGTCCCTTTGAAAGGAAATAACGGGAAAAAGCCTCGTCATTAGCCGGAAACATGGTCTTACTCCCTGTAAGCCTCAAGGTCTCCTTATATCCCAAATCGTTCACTAACGCCAAATAGCAGTCAAACTGTCCGCTCGACTCCAAATATTCATAAATATTGGCACCTAACCAACTCGGCTCCTCATTATCGTAAATATAGTCATCCTTGCATGAATTCAACAAAGGAAAGCCTAACACGATGTATAGGCACCACCTCATGACCTGCTTTACATTTCTTTCCGCATGCATCTGTTTAGTATTAGAGATTTATACTTTTTAATATTTCACACCGCCTACTTTTCTTCCTTTCGGCAATACAAATTTAGCGGATATTAGGTCATTTGGAAATAGACAGATGCATCAAAATTTAAAAAATACAGTTCATAGCAGCAACAAACACCCGTATCGGCCCCGTCATAACGCAAATAATACCGTATGAGAATTAAATGTTTCTCTTTTAGCTCTCATGAGTGTGTCATTTACACTTTACAACAAAAGAGCGCGAATCGTTTAGCTCTTTTAACGGTTCCATCGTTTTTCATTTTCTTCTGCTCCGGCAAATACACGCGCCGTCTCCTTATCATCTGCCAAATATCACAACGTCATCCTTTTCGAGTTCCGGCAGACAAAATGAAAGGAGAACAGGACTTATTGGAATAAAGAAAAGCACGGCATAAAGCTGTTCCATACGTTTTCCTGCACATTCTTGAATACAGATTTTTACAATTCAGGATCTATTTTTTATTTTGTTAAGCAAAATTGCGAATCAATCTCAGCCAAACGAAAAACCGTTTGGCTGAAAAAACACTTTTTTTCTCCGCACGTCATTCCGGCAACCTCTGCACACCGGCTGAAAAACGGCCTGAAAACGGGACACAAACGTACGCTTCCGGGGCGTTTTTCCTCTATTTGGGACATTTCCGTCAACAAAAAACAAATATCAAGATGACGGAAAAACACCGCCATACGTTTACACCTCAACCATTCACACGCGGTAAAATCAGGCATCCGGAAGACTCCGTGACAAGCCAAAGCCGCATATCGCTGACCATACGCTTCCACCTCCTTGCACGAGAATCGAATATTTCCAGAAGACTCCGGCCGAGGGGACGGATACAGCAATCTCGCCCCCCTGACATTGACATTCTGACAAAATGAAAATCCGGTTCCCATGCCCCAAAAAGGACATGAGAACCGGACGCTTATAAAAATAACCTTTACTACCGCTCTACTTCGTCTTCGGCAAAGCCTCCTCCACGACTTTGGCCACTTGCCGGGCCAAGGCATCGAATCCGGCATCCACGGGATGCGTTCCGTCTCCCCCGGCATAATATTCGGGATGGTCTGCCACAACGCTCCACAAGTCGTTGACCTCGATGCCCTGCGACTTCACATATTCCGTCGCGATGGCATTACGGGCCTTCATACGCTCCGTGATAGGGGCAAACTCCTTCATCCCTTCACCTTGGCGTACCGGCGTGATCGTGGCCCAAATCAGTTTGGCATCGGGCGCATACTTCCTGAGCAACGCCACATACTCGGGAAAAGCTTTTGCATACTCTTCCTCCGTATAATCAAAACCGTGCAGGCCGTTGTTGAAATGAATCACGTCGAAGTGGTTGTGCTTCAGTATGGCCTCCACCTCGTCGAGCAAGGCAGGGTCGCCCACACTCTTCGAACCGGAAAGCCGCCCCACGTAGGCTTTGCCTTCCAACAACTTTTCGACTTTGGGGTGATACCCTCTCGTGATGGAGTTGCCGAGCAACAGGACGTGAGGCTTGTCCGTCTGGTTGGCACCCGTCAACCAGACATCGGACCATTCGATGTATTCGCGGGCAATATGTTCCTGTGCCCCGGCGGGAACGCAGAAACACATAAGGCCACTTAAAATTATCGAAAACAATGCTTTCATGACCGGTATTCCTTATTTTTTCAAGAAACGGTAAATCTTGGCATCCTTGCCCGGCACGTCGTAGGACAGACCGTCCTTGCCGACTTTCACGTCAGCACCGCTCCACAACTCCTTTACCGAGGAGAAAGAAGACGGGGAAAGCCCCAAACGCTCCAAAGCCACCTTACCGGCAATCTGGTTGTCTTTATAGTTCACGACAGACACATACAAATACTTTTCCGTATCCAAGACGAAACAGTTCTCCGCTCCGTCGCCCTTGTCGTTGTATTCGCGATAGCCATACACCGGACGGGCCGAACGTCCGAAATCCGCCATTTCGTTCACGTCCTTGTTCATCAAAATCTTTTGGGCGCGTTCGCGGGAAAGTTTGGCATCCCCACGTCCGGACTTGTCCTCCAAGCTGTAATTGTCCGACACCAATACCATCCCCGACACGGCCCCGTTGGTGATACGGGCACGGTTCTCGCCTTCCGTTTCCTTCTCCGCATCGTTTCCTACCAGCACGAGATGGTCCGGGTCGTTATATTGGTAAAACTCATTCGTCCACCAACCGCCCGACACGGCGTTCAGGCTGTATTCCGACTGTCCGATCTTGCCCCAAGTGTCGCAAGCGATGCGGCGTGAGTTCCCGTACTGATAAGGGAATATCGGAGCGATGGAAAGGGCGATGAACATCGGTTCGCCTTTGTCCACCTCGCTGATGAAGTGGGAGAAACCTTCGTTATAAGCCTCCACGGCCGTGGTCACGTCCTTATTATAATAGGAGTCGGCCTGCACCATACCGTTGCTGGTAAAGTCCACTTTCAGGTATTCAAATCCCTCTTTTTTCTTGTTCTGCACTTCACGGCTGATAAATTCCTTCGTTCCGGGATGCGTGGGGTCGAGGCAATACGCGCCGTCCAACTTGGCCGGTTTGCCGTTCACCTTAATCACACATTCATACCCCGTATACTGGCTGCCTTCGCAAATCTTCCTGTACAACATGTCTTCGTTCCACCACAGGCAGAAAGGCGTGACGTACGAACCGGGCACCTGCCCGTTCTTCTTCACCACTTCCGAGAACCGGGTACGTTGTTCGCTGTTCATGCCATCCCATGCATCAATGCTCATCACGTTGATGCCTTGGCTGTTGCAAAATCCATTCGGTTTCAATGTCTCTTTGAAGTATTCGGATACGGCCACGTCCACATCATAGCTGTTCTTGTCCGACATCACGCCCCAGCTCTGCCAACCGAAAGGCGTGCCGCGCTTCCATGTCTTACGCATGGGCTGCACCAAAGTATTAGCCCGGGCATATTCCTCCATTCCATTGCGCCAATCGGAAAAAGCCCCGATGAACATCAATGCCGAACGCACTTCCGGCCCTTTTACCTTTCCATGCGGCAGCTCGTCGCGCGTCTCCTTATTTGAAACCCCGGAGAACACCTTCAACGCTTCCACGCGGCTGTCGCCCGAAGCTTTCACCTCCACGGCACTCTTCCAACGGTTATGCTCCACCGAACCCAACACGATGCCCCGGCGGCTCTCTCCCGCATAAAGCGCGGAAACCTCGTAAGAGGTCATGTCGCCTGCCAGACGGTTCTTATGGTAACGTACGAAACCGTCATTGTCGAAAGGAATCTTCAACATGCGGTTCGTCTGCGCCGGAGCATACAGGTCGTAAGGCGTAGCCACCGCCACGGGCGCAAGGTAGTTGGAACGAAGGGAGGCATCCCCTTTCAGCACCACGTCCGTCAACACGTAATCCCGTCCTTCATACACGTAAAACTCTTGTGTAAGGGTCACGTCATCGCCACTGGCAGGCGATGAGAAGACAAACGCATGGCACGTCCCCTTTCCAAAGGCATCGTTCACCGTACGCTTCTGGTAGTCGGCCTCCGCACACGAAGCCGAACTGATACGGAAACCGTCCTTGCCATGGATGTCGTACGTAGCCTCCGGCACAGAACCCATGAACACGGGCCGGTAAGCCTTCCCGCCGTTATACTCCACATTGAATTGTTTCCCATTCTCCACGTACGTGATGCGCAAATCTCCCGCCTTGATGACCACATCTTCTGCCATAGCCGCCATGGCCGGGAACAGGCATGCACACCACATCGTACAAATCACTCCTTTCTTTCTCATTTTCATATAATTATTTCACAATCTTTTAATATACCAAAGTTTTGCAGACTTCTTTCGTTCCATCAGCATAGTGAATCCTCACCAGAGCCATACCGTTGAAATGTGGCAAGTCCAATTCCATTTGGGTACGACCTGACAAGTCTCTCGTACCGTTCAGACGTCCCTGCATATCATAGACCTCTATGCGATTCATATCTTTACCGGAATAAACCATCAAACGCTTTCCTCCGAGGGGTACGACTTTCGTTCGAACCATTGCTTCATTTTCCATGTCTTTCACTCCACTGCCTCCCGTTTTCTTAAAGCGGTACACACGTACATCTTTCTCTGGAACACTATACGGTAAGTTCCCGTCCACTTTTATCAATTCATTCGTCCAAAGCTCACGCACTTCGGAAAAAGCATCGGAAGAAATATCCAGTAAATCCAATGGAATATTACCCGAAAGCTCATTTTTCTGATAATTGAACACCGCTACGTACAGATATTTATCGTTATCGAACATGAAGAAATTTTCCGCTCCGTCCGCATTTCCGTTATACTCCTTGTAACCATATACCGGACGGAAAGAACGTCCCATGTCTGCCATCTCATTGATGTCCTTGTTCAGCATCACGGTCTGCGCCACTTCACGCGACCGTTCCGCCCAACCTTGCCCCGAACGGTCGTTCAGGCTGAAGTTGTCCGCCACGAGCATCATGCCCGTCACAGCCCCGTTGGTATAGCGGGCGCGGTTCTCGCCAATAGTATTGTTCAACTGGTCCTTGTTCCCCACCAACACCAAATGGTCGGGGTCGTTATATTGGAAAAGACGGTCGGTCCACCATCCGCCTGAGATGGCGTTCATACTGAATTCCGTCTGTTCGATAGACCCCCATGTGTCACACGCGATGCGCCGGGAGTTCGCATATTGGTAAGGAAAGAGCGGAGCGATGGAAAAAGCGGCAAACATGCCATACTTATCCATTTGACGGTGGATGTAATCCATTCCCTCGCTATAAGCGGCCACCGCCGTAGTCACCCCCGGGTTATAATAAGAATCAGCTTGTATGATGCCGCAATTCACAAAGTCCATTTTGATATACTTGAACCCATACGAATATTGCGTACGTATGAAATTCGCCATGGCACTTTTCGTATAAGGATGCGTAGGATCCATACAATACGCACCGTCATACCAAATCGGTTTGCCATTAGCCTTGAGCACGACATCCCAACGCGTCCACTTCGTCCCGTCGGAAGCCGTACCTAACACATCGTCCCAATTGGGGTTCTCCCCACTCCACATGGAGAACGGCGTACTGTAACACCCTACCATTTGGTTTTTCTTCTTACATTGGTTGATAAAGTTCAAATGCTCCACATTGCTCATTCCATCGCCTGCGTCAAGGCTAAAAATAATATTCCCTTGGCTGTTGCAAAAGCCCGCCGGAGTCAGCACGTCATGGTAATAATCTGAAATTTCCACATCCGTGGCATAAGAGTTCTTGCTTTCCAACACCCCCCAACTCTGCCATCCGAAGGGCGTGCCGTATGTCCAGGTCTCGGTACGCGGTGCCACAAGGTTGTTGGCATCGGCAAATGTCTCCATCCCCACGCGCCAATCATCGAAATATCCCACGAACATACGGGCAGAGGTCACGACCGGCCCTTTCACCTTGCCATGAGGAATGGCATCACGCGTTTCTGAAGTCGACACACCGGAATATACACGAAGTTCGTTCACGCTCCCGTTATTCGACAAGTTGGCACTGACGGCACTCTTCCATAAATCATGATCCACAGACCCTAAAACCAACCCTTCCCGGCTCTTCCCCTCGTAAAGCGCAGAAACCTCGTACGAAATGACTTCACCACTCATCTTGTATTTTCCGTAACGCCCGAAAGCATCATTGTCGAACGGCACTTTCAACATGCGGTTACCATCATCGGACATGTAAAGCGTATAATTTGCGTCCACAGAGACAGGAGCCAAATAGTTGCTTCGGATAGCGGCATTCCCCTCCACAGAAAGGTCCGTCAGCATGTAATCCAAGCCGGGATAAATATAAAAACGTTGCTTCATCGTCACTTCATCACCATTGTCCGGACGGCTGAACGTAAACGTATAGCATTTGCCCGTACCGAATTCATTATCCACCGCCTCTTCCGCACGGGCCACGTCGGCAAACGAAGCCGTTGTCACTTCACGTGCCACCCCTTCGGCATTATCATAACGGGCGACCGAAGCCGAATGGTTCACGACACACTTCCGCGCAGCCCCCCCTTCGTCCAGTACGTTGATACGGAAAGCCTTCTCGCTTTCCATATAAGTGATTTTCCACATCCCGTCCGCCACGACGATATCATCGGCCTGCGAAACAGCCGGCACGGTCCACAAGGACAAGAGGAACATTTTTTTGATAAGTGTAATATCCAATCTTTTTTTCATTGCTATTTTATCTAAGATTTAATTTTCCCAAACATTACATTCACGGCCACAAAGAGACTAAAAAAAACAGAGAAGCCGCAAGAATTACGGCGCAAAAAATAGAAAAAATGCTTCAGGCCGCTTCTTCCAAAGAAAAAAGCGGCCTGAAAAGGAATTTATTTCACCACAATGGTTTTCCGGAACACAATATTGTCGGATGCCCGCCCTATCTGAATTTCCACATCACCGGGTTCCACGACGCGTTTCAGATATTCGTTACAGAAAGACAACTCTTCAATGGGCATTTCCAACTCCACTTCCACTTCTTTGCCTGCCGGTACCTCCACTTTCTTAAAAGCCTTGAGCTGCTGCACCGGCTGTGAAACGGAAGCGACGAGGTCATGCACATACAGTTGTACGACCTCCTTCCCGTCACGTTTACCCGTATTCTTCACTTTGACCTTGGCTTTCAATTTTCCATTTGCCGAGAACACGGTATCGTTCAGGCTGAAATCACTATACTCAAAATTCGTATAACTCAATCCGTACCCGAAATTCCACAAGGCATAAGGTTTGTCGAACACGTAATGGCCGTTAGGCTCATCCAGACTTCCACCCTTGTCGAACACCGTTTCGCGGTCAGTCCGATAATAATTATAATAACACGGCGTATTACCGGTACTGCGCGGGAAAGAGACATTCAAACGACCGGAAGGATTCACCTTGCCCAACAATACATCGGCCATGGCATTCCCCTGCTGCTCGCCGCCATAAAACTGCAACACTACGGCATCGGCATTCTCCTTGGCCCAAGTCATGACCAAAGGCTTACCGGTTATCAGCACCACCACTACTGGCTTGCCTGTCGCTTTCACCGCTTTCAACAAATCCAACTGCTTGCCAGGCAACTCTAACGAAGAAAGGTCGAACCCTTCTCCCGAAGTCACTTTGTTGGCCTTGGCATTCCGCCCTAACCAAAGACTACGCGTACCCACAGCCACGATGGCAATATCACTTTTACGGGCCAACTCCACGGCGGCAGCGATACCGTCTTCTTTCTGGCTCCACCAATCACAACCGTCCAACTGGTTCACCTGTACCTTCTGTCCCAACGCATTCTTCAAGCCGTCGAACAACGTGACACACTCATGATGGTCGGCATTGACCCATCCATAATCACCGGCCACACCGTAATTGCTGTTCGGGCCCAACAAAGCGATAGATTTGTAACGCGACAAATCCAAAGGAAGGATATTGTTCTTATTCTCCAACAAGACGATACTTTCGTCCGCCACAGCCTTGGCTAAAGCCACATGCTCTTTGCTACGTACCACTTTGTCCACCTTGGCCGGATCAATGGCATCCTCGCCTTCATCGAAAAGGCCGAGTTTGAACTTGGCTTCCAGTATCCGCCGACAAGCCCGGTCGATATAGTACTCATCCAACTGCCCTTTCTTCACCTGCTCCTCCAGTGTCTGATAAGCCCAATCCCATACATCCATATCGATACCGGCGATAATGGCCTTACGGGCCGCTTCTTCGGAAGTGGCCACGGCCTGATGGAACACTTTCAAACGGTCTACAGCTCCCCAGTCGGAATACACATACCCTTTAAAGCCTAACTCCCCGCGCAGGAAGTCTGTCATATAATAAGCCGAATGCGTCATCGGCACACCATCATAAGCACTATAACAACTCATGACCGACACGGGATCGGCATTGCGGATGACTTTCGCAAAAGGATAAGCATACAAGTTACGCAACTCTCGCTCCCCCCCGGCCACATAAGCACAATTCAGACCTCCCGTCGGTGTACCATGAGCCACAAAATGTTTGGGCATTGCGCCTACGCCTTCCGTTTGCGAACCACGCACGAAGGAAGTGCCCATCTCGCCAATCAGGAACGGGTCTTCACCGAAAGTCTCTTCCACACGCCCCCAACGGAGTTCACGCGCAATGTCGAGCACAGGACATTGCAACTGCCGGATACCTATCACATGAGCTTCCCGGCCGATGGCTTCGGCCATATCCTCCACCAAATCAGGGTTGAAAGTGGACCCTTGCGCAATAGCCTGTGGAAATATCGTGCACCCATCCTGCAATACCCCATTGATGCCTTCCACGGTAATCAAGGCCGGAATCCCCCACAGTGTCCGTGTACGGAGATGATGTTGGAGTTTTTTAAACAGTTCGGCTGCTTCTTTCGCCGTCTTGCTCATCTCATGCATCGTACCTGTACTCTCCTTATAATGGCTTTCCACGGCATTAATGTCACTGTTGGAATTGTTTTGCAGTTGCAAGACCTTCTCATGCAAAGTCATGCGCCTCAGCAAATCTTCCACCCGTTCTTCCACGGGCAATGAGGCATCTTGGTAGCGTGGCTTCTCTTCAGCCACAGATGGTAAGGTGCCGCAAATCAACAACGCGGCAAATAAGAACTTTTTTTTCATTTTTTATCGTCCAACTTATTGAGTAAATAAATCATAAACATGCAAAAATAACATTCTTTCGGTCGTCTGATGAAATAAGTTTGCTCCAAAAAGCAACGGTTTTGGCGCAAGCCAAACGGGACTACCCCGGCATCCCGGAGCATTCGTCCTTACGTTCCAAGAAAAAGGCCCGGACGACCTTCACAGGCCATCCGAGCCCAACAACCTAACCTAATTCACAGTTAATCACTTAAACTGTGCTTCTTTATTTTACAATCTTGGCCACTTTGTCACCGGCTTCCACCACGAATACGCCCTTACCGTTCACCGTAATGGCTTCATTGGTTCTGCCTGAACCGACTTCAGAGCCTTGCATATTGTAAATATTCACTTGTACATCTTCGTCAGTTACTACCGTCAGCACGTCACCATCCACAACCACTTTCAAAGCCGCAGAAGTTGACATCGGTTTTACGCCATCAGCCCCTTCCGCCACCGTAACATCCGTCGTAACGAACGGAGTGGCAGCATAAGCGTAGTTCACGGCTTGCACACCCACTGTATAATCACCTGCCGGTAATTTGTCGAAAGTGTAATATTGATAATCTTCCGCATAAGTAGTCGCATACGTCCCAAACATCTGATAAGACAACTGTTTGCCCGTCTCTATGTTAGCCGGGACCAAAATACGGAACATGCTCCCGTCCTTACTCCGTGCATACACATTGTACATGGCTTTATTTCCATTCCCCATTTCCGAGCGGTCCCATTTCAGGGTAATGTAACCTTTTCCGGTTTCCGCTTCTATGATTTCCGGCTCATCGGGCATAATGACTTCCGCACCCTCCGTCACGTTATAACTGGGAATCGCATCATCAGCCTTATCCGTCCAATCCGTACACATGATATCCAACAAACCATCTCCGTTCACATCCCCAAAAGTCGCATCCATGGTCTGTCCATCACCATCGCTTTGAGGAATTCGTGCCCCATAGCATTCTGCCGTCCAATAATCGGCATATTGCGGATAGCCATAAGCACCAACCTGCCCTTCGCTAATACTGAACAAACGGCTCCATGAATAAGCCTGACCGAATTTCTCAGGCACGGACTCGTCTTGGCAAATTTCGTCACAACAACCACGTTGATAGAAATCGGGAATGTCGTCCCCATTGAAATCGGCAAACATAACGCCCAATTTCGCCACCGTATGTGCAGGAAGAATACCTGTAGGCCATTCTTCCACAGACGCATAATCTTCACCCATGCCGAACGTCAAATAACTCGAGAAACGTGGCCTGCCTCCCGCAACAGCCCCATGAATCCACAAATCCATCTTACCGTCCTGGTCAAAGTCGGTAGCCAACATCAAACCGGAATCCATTCCCCAGGCCGAGAAGACATCCCTTACCTCATAATTCGCATCTCGCGCAATACCCAACATATCCAAAATACCCTGAGCAGCCCCGACAAATCTGTCTGTCACATCTTGGAACTCTCCATTTTGCAGGTTACGATAAAAACGGATTTCATCTCCTCCAATCTCTACTCCGACCAACTTACCCTCTGTACCGTCAGCCCAACCTGTAGACACAATATCCAACCAACCGTCGTTGTCGAAATCTATAAATGCCACCGAACCATGAGACAAAGGCTTAGCCTGCATTGTCGGTTCCTCGGTATATTCGCCTTCTACCGTCGTACCGGTTTCCGGGTCATATATGCTTTCTCCCAATTTATATAACCCCTTCCGGTTGGGTTCTTTGTCAAATGGCAGAGGATGGAACACGTTCACATTCTCAAAACGCTCCCCGTTCACGTTACGGAACAACTTGACAAAACGCCCCTCCGTAGGAGCCTGTCCTGTAATCAACAAATCTGTATAACCGTCACGGTCATAATCCCCGGTCACTAAAGACGCATACTGTGAACCTTCATTAAAGAGGAAATTATCATCGCCGGTATAATTAAATGCAGCCAACGCCGCATCTTCCACAGTCTCGAACTGTCCTCCGCCTAAATTTTTCACCAATGTGTAACGGGGATTCAATCCTGACATGTTTCCACCTTGATTTAAGGTTATAAAATCCACCAACCCGTCGGAATTAAAATCAAAAGGTTGGCTTCCGAAGCCACGAAGAGAAACAGGCAGTCCGTTCTTCATACCTACAAACTTCTCGGTCACAATGGTATCCATCACGACCTTGCCGTCCAATATGGAATCCTGCAACTCATACGAACCGTCTTCGTGCCATATCGTATCAAAGAATAGACTTTTTCGTACGTTGTCTCATAGTCAAAGATGGCTTCCAAATTAGCAGAAAAAGCACCATCCCCATTGGAACGGGCCAACACGCCGCGACATGCCCAACCGTTTTCACAGGATGTACCTCCGTAATACACGTCCATGAAACCGTCATTATCGAAGTCGGCCACAATAGGGCATCCACGATGCACGGGCCATCCCACTTGGTCGCGGAAGTCCCGATTCTGTTCAAACGTTACACGCTGTGCCTCGGCTGCCTGACACAAGGCTAAAGCCGCACAACAAGTCAACACTGTTTTAAAAGTAGCATTTTTCATGTCTTCTGTATTTTTATTCGTTTAAAGTTATTTTCGAAAGACCCGGACTGCCTTCTAAGGCCGCCCGGGCCTTCATTCACATTCAATCACTATAACCGTTTTACTTATTTCACGACCTTGACGGCCTCATTTCCGGCCTTTACCACGAATACGCCCTTGCCATTTACGGTAATGGGTTCATTCGTCATTCCCGAAGCTACCTCGGCACCTTGCATGTTATAGACATTCACCGAGATATCACTAGCACTCGTCACAACAATAGCATCACCATTGACAATGACCTGCATACCCCGTGCCACAGACTGCGAAGACACACCCACATAATCACTCTCCGTCACAGACACCTCGGTCGTGGTCCATGCCGTAGCCTGATAAGCATAATTCACAGCCTGCACCCCCACGATGTAATCACCCACAGGAAGCTTGTCAAAGACATAAGAAGCTGCCCCATCCTCATTACCTGTATTCACATAACAACCAAACATAGCATAAGCCAACTGCTTTCCAGTCTCAAGGTTAGCCGGAACCACCATGCGCAGCGCACCGCTTTGCTTGTCCTGTATATAAAGGTTGAACATGGCCGGATTGCCATTGTTCATATCCGAAGCTTCCCATTCCACAGTTACACGTCCTTTCTCCGGAGTAACATTCACTTCACCCACTTCCTCCGGAGCATAAAATTCCACTCCGGTCTTATTCCAACTGATAACCTGTTGGTCGTTACGCCCATTGTCCGGACTTCCTGTATAATCTGAAGTGAGAAGCTCCATATTATAATCGTTATCAAAATCTCCGAAGTTGTTCACGCTCGGCTCGCTTTTGGCCAGATAACCGCCAAACACCTCATTGCTTTCATCATTGAAGAAATAGGTATTATAAACCGTACTATTATCGCTTAAATCCACAAAACGCCCCCATCCTGCGGCTTCTCCTGTGGCAGGATTGACCTTGGAAGTCCATCCGTTGGTCATATAGTCCGGATAATCATCCCCATTCAAATCCACACAAATGAAACGATAGCAGGATGCCATGGCGGCCGGAGTAATATCGGTGGGGATTTCTTCAAACCGGAAACCGTTTTCATCCGATATGTTTCTCAGTTGGTTAGATTGCTTTAACGTACGGGTACCACCCCAACCCCAAGAGCATCCCTGTGTGCCTAACTGCATCAGGTCGGTACGTCCGTCCTGATCAAAGTCCAACGCGAGGGTAATGCCTTCTTCGCATCCCCAGGCACGGAACACATCAGCCATTGTACCATCCACGGTCATACCATAAGTATTCAACACCGTACTGGCCGCTTCAATAAGCGAAGGAGAATTTGTCACATCCTGAAACTCGCCATTCTGTAGGTTCTTGTAGAAACGGATCTGGTTACCGGTGATTTCCCCCATATTCTCACGCGCCTCTGCATATCCTGTCACAACCACGTCCAACCAACTATCACCATCCAAATCAATGAACACGACAGAACCGTGGGACATTTGCATAGGTTTCAGCGTAGGCTTGTCTATATATGCTCCCGGAACATCCGCACCGGTCTCAGGATCTGTTGTATCTTCGAGTTGTTCATAGATTCCTTTTTTAGTCAGTTCCTCATCGAATGGCAGCGGATGGAAAACCCGCGCTTCCTCGAAATGGTCACCGTTCACATTACGCAATAACATCGTATAACGTCCTGCAGGCCCATTACCGCAAAGCAACACATCCGTGAAACCATCCTTATCATAATCCCCCGTCACCAATGAACCGTAAGGGCTATTCTCATTAAATTTGTCACCATTGGTATTAGAAGACAATCCACCTATACTAGAAAGAACCGGATCCTCCAACACCTCAAACTGCCAATCTCCCTTATTGATGACCAATACATAACCTTGCGATGTGCCGGTATCATTTCCACCGGTATTAAGAATAATGAAGTCCACCAAACCGTCATTATTGAAATCAATGGGCTGGCTACCTTGCCCGAACGCCGTGCGCGGCAGTCCGTTCTTCATGCCTACAAACTTCTCGGTCACAATAGTATCCATCACGACCTTACCGTCCAATATGGAATCCTGCAACTCATACGAACCGTCTTCGTGCCATATCGTATCAAAGAATAGACTTTTTCGTACGTTGTCTCATAGTCAAAGATGGCATCCGTAACCCCTTCAAACTGACCGTCGCCCAAGTTCTTGACCAACACGCCACGCGACTGCCAACCTTTGTTCTCGGAAGTTCCGTTCAAGTACATGTCCATCCATCCGTCATTGTTGAAGTCGGCCACAAAAGCCCGGCTCCGATGACTCGGCCATCCGCCCATATCACCCAACGTGAAGTCTGCCTCAAACGTCAGAGGGTCTTGTGCCTGCAACCCTTGGACACCAGTCAAGGCCGCAGCTCCCAACATCATTTTAACTACTAGTTTTCTCATATTTGCTAAAATCATTTATTACTTTAAAAACCATTCACTTTCATCCATCAGACGGGCTTTGACGGCCTCGCCCCCATTTCCAAAACGGGCTGCCACTTTCTCTGCTGCATAAGCCGGCCAACGCCCACGGTGGCGTGCAATACGCATCAAATCGAAGAAACGGCTGCCTTCGAAAGCGGTCTCTGCGGCCATTTCATCAATGATACGGTCTTCTACATATTCGATAGAATCAGCCTTGGCGGCAGCCAAACGGATGGGGTCTTTGGAAACCACCACCGTATCTTTTTCCTCTCCCGTCTCACCGTCTACCACCTTGATGGTATCATACGGTGTATAATCCGGGATGAGATAATCCGAGGTAGGAAAGCCTATGGCCCGCCCACGCCCACGGGTTGCCGTACCTACATTATTATCGTAGGAATCGGACGTAAAGTCCAAAAACATTTCCCCCGTGCGTTCAGATGCCGGAATCCTCGTCGTATTGGCCAAATTTGTCTTGTTCAAGCCGTATGCCAAGACAGCAAAAGCCGTAGCCGGACGCCCGTAACGGTTGATGGCCTCAGCCAAACGCAAGTAAACCTGTGAAGTACGGTATACCGGCAGATTACGTACATAACGCAATCCTCCCAACGCTTCATTTTCCGGATCCTCCACTCCGCCAGATGTGGACAAGGAATAGAATTTATCAATAAGCGTACCCTTATAATCCCCCAAACCATCGGTAGTATAAGACACAGAAGAAGTTGTACCATTCGAGAACTCAAACAGCCCACGTAAATCCCCAGTAAAGAATCCCTGTATACGGGTGGTATTTTCGGCGGCATAGTAATGTGACACACGTGACATCCAATCCACAAAAGAAGTTGTAGGTACAATCGAAGGCACTTCATTGTATGACCAACGTACCAACTGTGGGTGGTAGGCATCGGGACGGGAACTGTACACCAAAGAAGAAAGTAATTCATTGGAACCTGTATTCACATAAGCTGATATCCAAGCTGCAGACCCACCCGTACGAGCCGTATTCGTCCAATAGTTACCATAAGAACTTGTCAATGTCAGCTTACGTTTGTCTATCAGACGGTAATATGCCGTAGCAGCTTCCGCATAACGTCCCAAGAAAAGATACAAGTCGCCCAATACCATATCTACGGGGAGGAACATCTTGCGCGAATCGAAATTGTCTATCGTCCCATAATCCAAGGCACGTACACCTATATATGGTGTCAAATCATCAATCAGCAGCTGTGCCAAATCTTCAAGCCCCTTCTGCGGATACTCCTTGAGTGCGGCCTCCAAGCTCAACACGGGTTCTTCAATCCAACTGACTTTCCCGGCCGCCAAGGCCAGTTGCCAATAGGTCCAAGCCCGTATCACTTTGATTTGCGCATATTCGGGAATCATAACCTTGTCTTCGTAAAACACGATATTCGTGTCCATCTTCGCTATGGCATAATTACAGTTGTTAATAATATTGTAATAATCATAGAACGAAGCATACTCGTTATCCGACGAGACCTTGAAATTGGAAATCTCCTGAATATCCACTTTTGCATCCTCGGTCGCTTCCATCAGGTCGCCGCGCAACTCGCCCAACAGCACATAGCGGTCGCCCAAACGTTGCACCTGCGAAAGAATACCCAACACGGAATAGAGAGAGTCATTAGGAGAATCCAAACGGTTGTCCTCCTCAAAACCTACCGTAGTAGAATCTGTCTCCATCATATCCGTACAGGCGGGGAAAGCTGCCATGCAAGCACAAACGACACCCACAGCTTTCATATAGTTTTTGATAAATGTCTTCATATTCACTTTCTTATTTTGCATTACAAATTCAATTTCACCCCAATCTGGAACGAACGCGACTGTGGCACCAACCCTGCATCCACACCTTGGTAAAGCACGGACTGACTGTATGAAAATTCAGGATCCGTACCCAAATACTTCGTCAGCGTGCAAAGATTGTTCACTGCCGCCCATACCGATATTCCTTGCAAGAATGAGGTAGAACGTACGGGAACACGGTAAGACAACATCAGGCGTTTAAATTTCAAATAGGACGCGTCCTCAATCCAACGGTCTGAGAAACGGGCATTCCCCATCGGGTCATCAAAAGTGGCACGAGGAATATCTGTCACTTGGCCATCTGCCATCCAACGGTTCTCCATAGCTATGCTTTGGTTGGACAAACTGCTGCCCGACTCCAAGTTGGCACGCAAAGCATTATAGGCATCATTACCCAAAGAATAAGTAAAGAGTGCCCCCAACTCCAAATCACGCCAACGGAAGTTCAAATTGAAGTTACCATAGATGTCCGGATTCGGGTCACCGATGATCACACGATCATCTTCCCCGATGATACCGTCCTTAGAATGATCCACGAAACGCATGTCACCGGCCGAGAAAGGAATACGCTGCCCCGAAGAAGAAAGAATGGCAAGCCCGGCATCTGCCGCCTCTTGTGCTGTGGCATACACCCCGTCGGTCTGGTAACCATAGAACACGCCCACCGGCTGTCCTTCTGTAGTCAATACCGTTCCTCCGGCCAATTCCGTAGTGAAACTGCCATTGGGCAAGGATGTAATTTTATTCTTATAATGGCCTACGGTCAACCCTATATTGAACTTGAAATCTTTCGTATCCACGATACGGGCATTAGCCGCAATTTCAAATCCCTGATTTTCCATTTCGCCATTATTGTCATAATAATACTGCAAACCAGCCTCTTCGTTCAAGGAACGGAGCGTCACCAGATCTTTCGTTTTGGAATAGAAATAGTCGATGTTCATGCTCAAACGATTGGACAGGATACTAAAGTCCAATCCTACGTTAGCCCGACCTGTAGTTTCCCACTTCAACTTTTCATTCCCGATATTGCTCAAAACAATTCCCGTCGCATCATTAGCCACCAAAGAAGATGTGAAATAAGTACGGTTGGCATAAACAGGCAAATTACCGTTACCGGCCATCGTATAAGCCACACGCAACTTCAGATTGTCAATGAAGTCCACGTTGCGCATAAACTTCTCGGAAGAAATAAGCCAGGCTCCGCTGACCGACGGGAAATATCCCCACGACACACCGCATAAGTCTATACCTCCGGCTTCGTTACCAAAACGAGAAGAAGTCTCCATCGACATACCCAAGTTCAGGAAATACTTGTTCATAAAACCATAATCCGCATTCAAATACCAAGACATGTTACGGTCCATGTATTCCGTCCCGAAAAGATAACGCAAATCACTTGTCGTATTGGACAAAGCTGTCATATAGTCGGAGCCCGTATTGTACCCTTGGCCGTATGTATACTTGAAATAGTCGTTATAAAAACGATAGCCCAAGGCTGCGGACAGATTATGCCGGTACCCTTTCAGGATGTCCCATTTTAAATAGGCATCAAGCGAAAGGGAAGTCTGCCGGGCCATAGAGCTGCGAACTTCATTCAACGCCGTAGCGTACACTTCACCCAAACTATTGTAAAGCGGTTCGTTCGCTATGCCTGCATCGGGAATAAACAAGTCTTCATTTTCCTTATCATAAGAAAAACCGAAAAGCGCGGCAGCCTCCAAACGGTCGGTAATCTGGTAAGTCGGACGCAAGTTCAATGTAAAACGGTATTTATCAAGCGTCGGCATATTATCTTTCTCCAACAGAGCCAACGGATTACCATAATTCAACTCATCCACATCCGTCAAACGGCCGCTCAAAGAACCACTTTCATTATATTGATAAGGAGAATAAAGCGGCGACTTTACCAATGCAAGGTAATACGGTGAACGCATCCGGTCCAATCCGTCAAAAGTCACCTTATGTCCAGTTTGCGTATAAGCAATGTCGAACAATATCTTGAATTCGTCTGTCAACTTGATGTCTGAATTGAAGCGCACATTCAGGCGATCGAACTTTGTTCCATCTATGTTTCCATTATTTTGGGCATATCCCAAGGAGAAACGGTAAAGAGCTATGTCATCACCACCCGACACAGATATACCATAATTTTGGATAAAAGCCGTTTTGTTGATTTCATCCATCCAGTCGGTATTATTATGCACCGCACGGTAAAAAGACCGCGAAGGGTCATCGTTCGTAAACTGGAAATCTTCCACTTCATGCCTATCCATACCAGACATGACATCAGTGGCATAGCGACGGTAAGCATCAGCTCCCATCACAGGCATAGTCTCAAAAGGTGTTTGGAATCCAAAAGAAATATTAGCATCTATCTTCGTTGCCATCTCTCCGGCACGCTTGGTTTGAATCAACACCACACCATTCGCCCCTCGTGCCCCCCAAATAGCCGAACCGTTCTTCAACACCGTTACCTTGTCTATATCCGACGGGTCAAGCAAAGTCAGCGGGTTATTGTAATATCCGTCCACGGTAGAAATGCCCTCCTCATGAGACTGCCATACCACACCATCGACCACGAACAATGGTTGGGAAGACAGATTCAAAGAATTATAACCACGTACAAAATAGGAAGCACTCGCCCCGGGTTCACCCGAACGGGCAGAAGTACGCATCTGGCCGGCCAATAAGGAATTCATATCTTCCGTCATGCTTAACGCACCGGAAGTAAAGCCATCTACCGCAACCCGTCCGTCTGACACGGACATTTCGTCGTCATAATAAGAATGCCCCGGTACGGTATAGAGCGACACGTTTACCTCCGTCCGCCCCTTGACAGCCACCACTTGACGGGAATACCCCGGCGCATCCACATAGAGAGGCACCCGCAAATCGGGCAAACCAATCTCGTACTCACCTTTTTCATCGGTCATGGCCGACACATTCACATTCGGGGTCGTGATACGGGCACCGGCAAAACCTTGCCCAGTCACGGCATCCACAACCCGGCCTTTCACATGGTAAGGCATCCGGACCTTTTCTGCCTGCCCGGCCTTTACCGAATCTGCGGGAACCGGCTCCTGGGCCTGCAATGCAAAAGAGAAGAAAGCCAATCCGGCCATCGTTCCCGTAAGTTTCAACAAATAAGAATTAAATATAGAATACATAACTCATCATGCTTTAAGGATTAACAAATCAAGGTACAGGCACGAAACGAATCCGGTCGACACGGAAACGGCGACGATACTTCACATTCACTTCCGAAGCTTTCACATTGGTACGGATACGGAATGTCGTACGTACTTTCACATCGTCCGTGGAATTATCCTCATCCATGAACCACATACCATCATAATAATTGGCTGCGGGCAGTTCCAATGCTTCCCAAACTTTCAAAGTCTTCACTTTGTTGTCGCCTACACTGTCTCCTCCGATAATCAAATCCGGATCGTCATCATCGTCACGCGAGATATTGGCAGTACCATTCTTGTCAGCGCGCGGATAGACCAATCGGAACTCCAACCGCGTTTTTTCCTCGGCCAAAGCGACTCCGTCAATGACGGGGGGAACAAAATCCACATATACGTCGTATTTACCGGCCAAAATCTGAGGTATCTCAAAAGTAACTTCCGCTGTTCCCGTAGCATTGGTCACCTCCAGATAACTATTGTTGCTCACACCCTGCACGGCACTGTTGGCATCCGTATTGCGCACATAGGCACTTGTACTGGTACTCGTAGTACGACCGTTCAAATACTCGGCTTCCACTAAAATTTCTTTATTCCATGTACAAGTGTCATCTAAAACCAAATCTCCTTTCGCCAAGTACATCAACCCGTTGGAACCATCCAGTTTCGTATAAGGCGCAAAATAACGGCCTGTCTGATAAATCACATTTCCCGTAACTGTCACCAAAGAATCCTTTGATGCCGGGTCATCAACCCTTCCCCTGAATGTCAAACCGTTCAGGATAGCCTGCCCCGTCTGTACATCACGAATCGAATCAGCCACAGCCTCGTCCGCATTATACGTCGTAAAATAAGGACTGATATGAGCATAGGCTTTGTCCCAAGCTTCGTTGTCCGGCAGAATCATGGTATAAAGCGAGTCTTCATCATCAATATGGCCAATACCATAATAATAATTATAAAGCATCGGATTGTAATCCACAAACACCGAATCCGTTCCGACGCTGGCTGATGCATCATACCTCTTTTCTATAAAACGGTTGATGAACTCATACACCTTGGAATATTCAGGATAAACGGACATATATTCATAGAAATTATAACGGTAAGGAATGGTGTCGCTCAGTTTGTGCAGAATACCATTAACCGCCCGCTCATTACCTTCCTCCAAAGCCGTCCCATTGAAAGAACCCGTCCCGTCATACGCCATACGTTTACCGTTTAACATATAGATGTACTTCCCCGGCTGAGTGGAAGTAGGGTTGCTGTAACGGGCGATATGATTACTTACCAGGCGTTCCAATGCAGCTCGGTCTGTCATGTCTACATTCGCCAAGGCCTCGTTTACCGGCGCCCACACAGTATAAGTCTGGTTAGATGCAAGCAAGCTATCCGCCCCCGTCTTTTCCACTATTTGGGCGAAAGTACTCAACGATGCGTCATTACGGAGCAAAGCCATCAGGCTGACCTGAGGCACACTACCATTCAAGTCGTAATGCGCATCCCACTCGTCGTTACAGGAAACAAACAACGCCGCCCCCGATAACAAACAGATGATTCCTTTATTTATTTGTTTCATTTGTTCTTACTTTCTTAATAGTTATTACAAGCGATCCTCATCACGAATCATATCCACTGGAATAAACTCGAAATAGTCGATGGAAAACTCACGACCTGCGAAATCCACACTACGCATACGCAACTTATGTGCCCCATAATCTTGGAAACTATACTGGTTCACAATATAACGCAAAGCCTTATACCAATCCCTAAGCGGAATGTTATCATGTGCATACCAACAAGATTCAGGTGCCTTCATGTACCCCAAATTACGCATCATCTTATCATTTTCCACTCCATCGTCCGCAGTCGATTCATCAGCCACCCATCCCGTACGGGCATCGCCTTGCACGTCTCCGATTTTTAAATCGACAGGCGTCCCTGTGATAATCCCATCAAAATAGATTTGTCCCATTCCACGCCATCCTTCGGCATTATAGCCGATACGGAACTCCCAATTTCCAGGCGGAATAGGCAACAAGCGCAAAGTGAAGTCATAATTGTCCTTCATATTGATCTCGTCACCTTGGAAAGCCGCCCATCCTTGGCTTCCCCACATCAGGCATGAGCAAGCATCGTTAAATGTAAAATACTCCCCACAATAATCCGGAGTGACCGTATAACCATTTGCATCGGAAATATCCACATTATGCCAACGAATATTATTGTTAGTCAACTGCGGAGGTAGTGACATGGCATCGAAACGAATACGTTTGTGCAATACATCATTACGCATTACCGCGTCGTCATACACCAATATATTCTTCAGCGTATGGATGTAACCATTCAATGCTTCGATGTTGCTATTCGCCTCGTCTATGCCCACGTAATCTCCATTGGATTGTTGGTTAATCTTATTACCGGCCTTGATTTCCATGATGCGATAAGTGTACATGGTTTCATAATATTCCACCAGTTTATCCGCATACGTCGGATTAATCAACGCCGCCGGCGTATCAAACACCATGTCATTCGTGGCCATCTGACGGTTCAGCAAGTGATAAGCGACGAAACGATGTAACGGATTCTTCTCGCTCCTATAATTACCCAAATCCTCAGAACCGTAATACGTACGGGCATAGTTCTCCAAACTTACCAAAATCTCTTCGCGAGTATTACCCGTAATTCCTGCCTGCTTCAACAATTCATCCGGCTCGCAAAAAGCAGTCCAACCATAACGGCGGCTCGTCGGCACATGCAACTTATAGTCGCCATATTGATACATATCCGACCCATAAGTATTCACATAACTTTCATCATAAAGTTTCTCCATTCCTTCGTTCAAACCGGAAGCCTCATAAGCCATAGCCCATATAGTCAGGTTCTCGTTATTTTGCATCACCTCCAAAAGGGTCATTTCTGAAGGTTGGATAACCTTGTCCACCACATGGATTACTCCGTTATGCACTTCCTGATCCAAACGTTCCACACGAGCCTGCCCGTTTACCCAAATCTCCCGTCTGTTATCTGCCGAAGTTGTAAACGAAAGAATCAAATGACGCTCAGATAAAGTCATAGAAGACAAAGAACCGGCAACAAACTCCTGTGAAGTATATTCCGCAGTACCTCTAATCACACAGTTGTACACAATCTTTTGCGCCTCCTCTGCCGGAATGTCGTCCAAAGACTTATTGTTTGCCGACAAATAAGCAGCAATGGCGTCATTATTGGGCACAAAACAAGTATAATGGCCATAAACCTCCAATAAGGCATCCGCCCCACACTTGGTTATCAATTGGTAAAAATCCGACAATTCGGGGTCGTTCTGGCAAAATGAAGCTACCGTCTCTCCCGTAAACGTGTACATGGCATCAGCATCAATATCATCGCTATCGCAAGACACCTGTACGCCTGAGAGGCATAAGACCGCTACCGACCACAGCCCCCACTTAAATAATTTATGTATATTGTTCATAATCGTCAATTTTTAGAAATATCGTCCGAAGTTTTATAAAATGCGTTTTGTTCCAGCAAGGAGTTCAAACGTAATTCATCCTGATGAATAGGCATATAAATGGCTTCTTTGTCGTTAATCTTACTGAGTACTGTACTTTGGTTTAAACTCATAGCCACATATTTACGTAGCAAGTATGTGTTAACCAAAGCCGTCACATTACCTTCACGACGTGCCCGACGCACAATGTCAAAATAACGCTTGCCTTCAAAAAGGAATTCACGCTGACGTTCATCGAAAACCAAATCGCGAACCGCTGATTGCGGAGTAGAGGCGGGATATTGCACTTTTAAACTTCCAGATTCCAAATCAGGGTGCGCCCTGTCATAAGTATAAGAAACCATGTCCACGGCACCGGCAATGTCCCCCAACTCGACCAAAGCCTCGGCCTTCATCAAGTACACGTCGGCCAAACGGTAAACAATCCAATTGGACTCATTATTCCCGTATTGGAAATTATTGGACTTTACCTCTTCAAAATCCGTAGCATAACAATAAGACGTATATTTCTTAATCATATATAACCCGTCCTCTACATAAGACTGGGCACGGCGCATATCCAAGCCGTCCCACCAATCCTCTCCATTCTGTCCGTCGAAATCAAGCGAAGACAGCAACGGGGAAGAGTTATTGGAACTTCCATAAAACGTGTTGACCGCCCCATTGGTCGTATTGGGATCGAACTGCAATTCCCAAATACTTTCATCGGAATTTCCAGTTGCCGGGCCAAACACCGTATTAAAATAGGTATCAGCAGGTAAAAGAGCCAACGGATTTGTCGCCGTGGTCAGAATCTTATTGCAATAGTCTACACATTGACGATAATTCCCCCTCCACAAACTCATATCAGCAATCAAAGCCCAAATAGCCTTCTGCGTTACTCGCCCACGGGTATAGGCCGTGTTTTCACCATATTCTGTCACGGCCACATTTTCTACAGTCTTTAAGTCACGAATCAAAGTATCCAAGACATTCTCAAACGGAGTTTGTCCGACTTGAAATCTTTGCGTGTCGTCCACATAAGGCGTTTCCATATAAGGTATGTCCTTAAACGTGCGTGCCAACGTAAAATAACAGAATGCTCGGATTCCCTTGGCTTCTGCCAAATATTGGTTCAAGTCTTCCTCCGTAAAGTCCGCATCGCGTTCCCTCACCATTGGTGCGTTTTGAATCACCGTATTACAATAGTTAATGACCGTATAAAAATCATTCCACTTGCAATAGCTGTTGGCCTCGTTCAGGTTAGCATTCAGGATATAACCGATTTCCGTATCCGTCCCCAAACCATTTATCACATTATCAGAACGTAATTCACCCCATACAACCAAACGGCGCATGAAGCCGTCTTCCAACATAGCCCTATAACAGGCCCCCACGGCACTTTTCACGTCTTGCTCATCTTTCCAAAAGTCCTCGGCCACCATCTCGGACTGCGGCATAATGCCAAACCAGTCATCACAGGAAGCCGTGACACCCAAGAAAGGCAAACTTAGGAAGAAGACACCTATTTTATATATATACTTTTTCATCTCACATTTATTTTTAAAGGTTAAATACCTACGGTCAGGCCAAATGTAAAGTAGCGTGAACGCGGTGTACGATTCTTGTCCTCGCTCACCCCGATATTGTTCGGTGAAATTTCAGGATCTGCACCGGTATATTTAGTTATTGTAAACATGTTGTTCAATGTCAAGGAAAGATTGAGAGTATTCAGATGTGCCTTTTTCAACAACTTCGGATCGAAAGAGTAATTCAATGTCAATTGCTTCAAACGTAGAAAAGAACCATCTTCTACAAAGCGATCACTACCCAACCAGTTATATCCACTCTGGAAAAGAGCACGCGGGATTTCCGTCATATCCCCATCCTTGCGCCAACGCCAGTTCGTGGACACGGACTGATTCTCCGTGTTGTACATGCTCTCGGAATACATCCGTCCGTAATTAATAATCTTACCCCCCACGCGATAGTTGAAGAACACATTCAAGGAAAGGCGTTTCCAACGGATGGTCGTACCGAAACCACCATCGAATTTCGGGTTGGAGTTACCCAAATACACGATGTCCAATTCGTCTATCGTACCATCATGGTTAATATCTTCATAAATTGCATCTCCCCCACGGAAACGGTATTCATTCGTCGTTCCGTATGCGAAATACATCGGGATGGGGTCACCGGAACCATCCAACACCACATTGCCATTGGCATCACGCACCACCGGTGCCGTGGCATCCGGCTTATCCGGTTGGTAAGTATCGTATTGGTACACGCCCTTATACCGGAAGCCATAAATGGAACCGAAAGAGTTATTCACTTGGAAACGGTTCAAGTAAGACCCGTTCGAGTAGTTGAAGTCCGCATTATAGTTATGCAACACATTCTCATCCAAGTCAATAATGGTGTTCACATAGTTCGAAAAGTTCAAACTTAAATCTACAGACCAATCGCCACGCTTCACCATGTTGTTCGTGCTGAACTCTATTTCCCAACCATCATTGTCCATCGTACCGCCATTGATATAGGATATGGAGCCGAATCCCGTTGAAGACGGGATGGACTGGTCCTTGAACAACAAGTCATCCGTACGACGGTGGTATACGTTCGCCACCAAACGGTAACGCCAGTCGAAAAGGCTCAAGTCCACACCCAAGTTATAAGAAGTAGAACGCTCCCATTTCAAGTCTGTCAACTGCAAAGAGGCAGGTTTGATAGCCGGAATGTCAATGTAGCTCGTCCCGAAACTATTGTAACGGGCATAATGCAAGTACTCGTAGTCCGGACGGTTACCAGTCACACCATAACTCAAACGCAAGGCAAACTCATCCATCCAGTCATCCGCAAAATCAAAGAATTTCTCTTCTGAGATAAGCCATTTCACCGATGCAGAAGGGAAGAAGCCCCAACGGTTACCTGGTCCGAAACGCGTACTGCCATCCCAACGTGCAGTCACATCGAACACGTAACGGTCAAGCAGGAAATAATGGCCCTGCAAAAGGAAAGCCATATTGCGCCCCTCGCTCCGCTCGCTCTTGAACGTATTCAGATGCCCCAAGTTGGTCACGTCCGTAGCCGAAGTGGAAGCTAGCCCGTAACGTTCAAACTCTTGGTTCCTGGAATTGGCCATGTCCATTTCCCATTTCCCGTAAAGCATCAGGGAATGTGCCTCTGGAAGCTTGGGCTGCCATGTCAAATCATGAGCCGTGTAGATAGAAAAAGCTTCGCTCTCCTTTCCGTATGCCTTGTTCACGCTCCCGTCGTTCCAATTCTTGGATGTCGTCTCACGCGGCAAGAACTTGGTATCCTTGACATTTTCAGAGTCGAATTTGATATAACCCGAGTAACGGAGTTTGGCTTCGCCTGCGGGATCCAAAAAGTCATATTGCAAACGCAAGGTGGGCATGATACGCATGCTTGTCTGTTGATAAGAAGCCAAATTACCGATAGCCACGGGATTACGCAAATTCTTTTGGGCATCATCCAACTGCGAATTTTGCGCTATATTGAAATAAACATCCGTGTTATTTCCATTGGCATCCTGCCGGAAAATCGAAGCATTCGGCATGCGCTTGCGGGCAATGTTCAAAAGATTGTCCTCACCGTAAGGGTCATCCGTATAGTTCTTGTCATTATCCGTATAAGTGATGGAAAAATCCGCTGAAAACATCATCCGCGAACTTACGTTGTAGTCCAAATTCATACGGTTGGAGAAACGGGTCATTTCCTGGCCGATAATGGTACCCGTCTGGTTATAATAACCGAACGAAGCACGGAATTTGGCCTTATCACCACCACCGCTCACCGAAAGGTTGTGGTCGTGGGTAAAACCATGCTTGATGACCTCATCCATCCAATCCGTATTGTTGTTAAAGTTCTCAAAATCCTGAGCCGTTCCGTATGCAGAAATGAACTGTGAACGGTCATAGCTAAACTCTGGGATATTGCAATCTTGTTGGGCACGATTGAAATAAGCCTGTTTCATGAGCATCGTGTAATCATCGCCATTGAGCAATTCCGTACCCTTCGGCTGGGTATAACCTGAAAAACGATAGGAATAGCTTACACGTGTAGGTCCTGTCGCACCCTTCTTTGTCCGGATGTCAATCACACCATTGGCACCGCGGCTTCCCCAAATGGCCGCCGCCGCACCGTCTTTCAAGACTGTGATTTCTTCGATGTCATCCGGACTGATACACAACAAGGAGGCAAACTCTTCCTGGTCGGCCGAAGCGAAGTCGAACGAATCGTCGATATTACTTTCAAAAGGAATACCGTTCAGCAAGATAAGCGGCTGTGAATTGGAATTGATAGAAGTGATACCACGGATACGCATCACCGTGCCACTACCCAAGTCACCCGAATTGGCCACAATATCCAAGCCCGCGATACGTCCTTGCAAGGCATCGTCAATGGAAGGCACGGACACCCCTTCGATGGCTTTCGTATTAAACTTCTGCATCGCACCGGAATATTCCCGCTCGGGAATAGCCAACGCACCGCCACCTGTCACCAACTTAGATGCTTTGACCTGCACTTCTTTCAGCACATTCTGTGTCTCTAATTTCACATCAAACTTCCGTGTCGCCCCAATAGGCAAGGTCTTACGTTTATAACCCACAAACGAAAAGTTCAAAGAATGGGACGGGTCTTTCACCTTTAATGAAAAGTTTCCGTTAAAATCCGTCAGGGCAGATGAATATATACGTCCGTTCTTGTCCTGCTCCACGACGGTGGCTCCGATGAAACCATCAGGTTCATCATCGGCATAAACCTTACCGGTGACAATTACGCCACCGCTTTGGGCATAGGCAGCTCCCCCTAAAAGGAAGAAAGCCAACCACAATACCACTGATTTTATCTTATTTTCCATAACCTATCTGATTATTTTTTTATTAACGATAGTCTACTACATGATCCACCAAGTGGATGACTGCGTGAGAAGAAGCCGTAATTTGCGTAGCCGCCTTATAGTCGCTATTATTTACGATATAATCACGCGTAAATACATTATAATTATTCTCGTCCCCCGTCACCACATGAGCCTGTGTTCCCGTGTTCTCGGAAGTAAACGTCAACTGGTTGCCATTTCCCGATACATTCAAGTACACAAAATGGTTGTTTTCATCACGGGCAGCCGTGGCATACGAACCATTATAAGAAATGCCGTCCCCCATGGGAAGGATACCGTCCACGAAATGGTAACGCAGGAAGTTCAGCAAGTAAAGCGTCTTTGCTTTTTTCTTGGCCGGATCGGTTTCAGCCGCAATCCGCTCCCAAGTCCATAATTCCGGGTCTTCGGCAAAAGCCTTGTCCAAGGCTTCTTTAGTGGGAACCAATACCGTATAACGGAAGTTGTTGAACGAAGTAACAATAGGACCAAGCCCAGATGAAGAAGTCGTTACATCCAAATCAAAAATAGGCTCCACGTCCTCATCCTCTTCAAAATAAGCCCATACACGTTCGTCGCCCTGCAGCAATTGATAGAAAGCCGCATAGGCCTCGTGTGTCTCAGCATCAGCCATCGTGTAATACACCGACTTATAAGAATCCTGCAAAATACGGTCGATAAAGAACGTATGCCCGTTGGTCATTTCATAACGTGCGGGATTACCATCTTCCAACGCAACCACATGAGCCGAAGGCCATCCCATTTCTACATCACCGAGCCCTTTGACCGACAACGCGCTGCCAACGCCTTCTGCCTGCAACACGGCACCGCCTTTAGTCAGGAAATAAGGCTGAGTGCCTTCATCCATATAACCGGAAAGAGGCTCTGTTTCATCATTGGCCACAACAATGTGCATGTCCAACAAATCTTGTAACCGATCGTTTACTTGATTCCGCTCATCCCCCGTTTCATCATCCAACGTACGAAGGAGTTCTCCTTTGTTTCCATTTTCATCCACGGCATACACATCGGCTACGACACGCCCCATGTACACCCGGAACGACCATATTTCACGATTGTCGATCTGTTCATTCGCCCAAATGGCCCATGTAATGGGATCGCGATAATCAGCCAAAGCTTTATCTGTGGGCACTAACAAATTGTAACGGCTATCAAGCGAACGGAGATAGAAATGGTATTTCAAGTTGTAATCATTGTCCACATCGTTCTTAATGGCCGGCGACATGATTGTCGTGGAGTCAGAAATCAACACCGGAGCATACACGCTTTGGTAATCCACAGGCGCGAACACTTTGTTGGTCACATAAATCAATCCGTTGTTTGCCGGAATAGTTTTCACTACATCGTTTTCCGTAATCCCCAACTCGAAACCTGCATTATCAGACATAATGTCCCAATTATGCGGCAATGCACCGTTGAACGAACGCTGTTGATGATTCTGCAAAAAAGCAGAAACCACAGTCGTGTACACACTGTCCCACTGTGGAAATTTGTCAGAAAGGAACTTACCTTCTTCAGATGTCCAATATTCCTGCATGGCCTCATTCGTAGGTACAATCATCACTCCCATATCGCCATTACCGCCATAGGCATGTGAGGCAGGGTCGTAAAGTAACGTACCATAACCATTGATATCCACTTTGCCTTCCGGGTCAGCATTAAAATCCGTTTGGTTGAAATAACGTTTGACAAACACGGTAGAATCTTCGTTAAAAATACCACCATATGCAGCCGCCAAATTGGACTGAATCGCCCCGTCATAATATGGGAAAGAGAACATGTCCAACAATTCAGCAAACTGAGAAACCTCAGGAGTAGAAGTGATAACTTCTGCCATGTTCGGCAAAGGTGTCACCACACCGTCGGCCAAATGCAAATAACCGTTCTTGCAAGTCACATCCTTGTTCTGTGCCTGCACGTGAATACCATTCACATAGAAACCGCTTGCGTCCCAAGGCATTCCCCACCCTTTGGAAATTACATTCCAATCGGACTCCGTAAGGTTGATTCGAGAAAAATACTGAGGCGTAAAGAATACCGACATTCGGTTTCCATTATCTGCCAAAAAAGTACCTCCTTTTCTTTCAAAACGCTTCCAAAAACTTGTCTTTGGCATATCCGCATAAGAAACATAAGGAACCGTGTCCAGTAGAGTCGCAGATGAAGTCCTACGCACAGCAGTACCTTCGCTCAAACCATCTGCATCAGAGGTGATGTTTGCCAACATATTGCTCAAATATGCCATGTTAAGCATTGTGGAATTGAACAAATAGCGTTTCTGCGAAGCCGGAAGATTATGTACGAAATCTGCCCCGCCGCCATGCATTCCATTTTCACGGAAATAATCGGCAAAAGCCTCATCGGTAGCAGGAAACAGAGTCTTGCTACCCGTGCGGCGCAATGTCTCTTCATAACCCAAGTCTTTCACGAGTGCCAAATAGCTCGTGTACTGACCGCTTTTCTCCAAATACTCGTAGATATTCTCACCCAACCAAGCAGGAGCCTCGTCATCATAGATGTAGTCATCCTTGCACGAACTGAACAAAGACAAGCACACCGCAGCACAAAGGCAAGCGTTCAGGTTATTCATCTTATGTTTTCTCATATCTTATTAATTAATAAACTGCTCATTTAAGGAAAGTCTGGATTGCCATAAATAGGCCTTCTGACATATAGCGTACGACCCACATGGTATTGCATTTAGCACTCAGACACAATAAAGATGTCAAGGAGTTCCATGATATTATTTTTAACAGTCCGACAATGCCACAGCACGTACCTTTTCCTTTTTATCCTGATACAAAAGTAAGCACAAAGAAGCCATACAGAAGACAAAAATGCGTCAAAAAACGAAATTCATGCTTCAAAATAGGCTGAAAAACACAATAACGCACGTTTTTACCATTTTCTCACGCAACAAAGACTGTTAACTTCCCCAAGCATTAACGTTAAGTGTTTTCTCAACACTTTATAACACCTCCAAACCGAGATTTCTGTATTCTTAACACTCACAAGGAAGCACCGGATTAACGCCAACCACACAACCACAGGACACGACCTTGGCCGTCGCCTCCAGACATAAAATCAAAATGTAACTTCTGCCCCATCGAGAATCCGATATTTCCGCCCGACACCAAGGCCAGACGGAAATATCGGATTCTCACGCATCGGGATTTTATCATTTTGAAAAGGAGAAGGAAGAAGCGGCGACATTCCGCAATGGACAAAATCCTGTTTGTCCGTACACGAAAAAAACAATGAAAGCATTCTATCGCTTCCACGAACATTTTGCACTCCGTTTTTCAAGGATTTTTTTGGCCAAATAGAAGAAAAAAGCAAGGATACCCCAACCAGAATCTCCTTTTCCTTCACAAAAACATCATCTCTTGCGGCAGACATCCCCAAATTGTGCGGCAAATGATTTTTCGCTTTGCTCCAAATGAAAAATCGCTTGCCGCAAGAAAAACACTTAAAATGAGGAAAAGGAAGGAAAAACGGGATTTTTCACCACTGATTTCCGTATCAGGCCAATATATTTCCGCCTAAATCAGCGTCTCCAAAAAGATTAGAAAGACCTTTCTGCTAACTTTCCGGCATAGAAAAGCCGCATCCTGTTGCAAAAAGACAGGATACGGCTTTTTACCACCTTGGCTGCACCCTACACGGAAACAGCCGACATCACGGCATTACCGCAAATCCAAAATCTTGCCTTTGGGCTTGGCCGTCAACTCAAACTCCAACGTGCCCCCCTTCATGATGTCTGCATGCTTCAGCACATAACCGTCCAGTTTACGCCCGTTCAACCTTATGGACTTCACATAGACCGCGCCAACCCCGCCCTTACGCTTCACAACGATGGCGAACTTCTTTCCACCGGGCAGCATGATTTCCGCATGGTCCACCGTGGGGCTTCCTATCACATACTCTCCCGATGCCGGGTTTACCGGATAGAAACCGAGGGCAGAGAAGACATACCAGGCCGACATCTCGCCGCAGTCGTCGTTGCCCGCATAACCGGAAGAAGAAGTGTTGTACAAGGTACGTTTGATATGGTCCACCAACTGTTGGGTCTTGGCCGGTTGGCCGGCCATGGCATAAAGATAGGCCACGTGATGGCTAGGTTCATTGCCATGGGCATACAGGCCTACGAAACCGGAAGCATTATCGTTTTTCTCTCCACTCGTCTGGTCGGAAGTAAAGAACTCGTCCAACCGCTTGCAGAAAGCGTCTTCACCACCCGTCAGTCCAATCAAATCCGGAATGTTTTGCGGCACATACCAATAATATTGCCATCCGTTCCCTTCCGTAAAAGGATATCCCCCGTTTGCCCCATATTTATAGGGGTCGAAAGGCAATATCCATTCGCCCTTACTGTTCTTGGGTTGGAAGAATTTCGTCTCGGGATGATGCAGGTTGCGGTAGTAGGCCGAACGCTTCATAAAGAACTCATAGTCCTTGGCCTTATTCAAATGCTTGGCCAACTGCGCCGCACACCAGTCGTCGAAGCTCTGTTCCAAGGTGATAGACACCGATTGCGTCTGCAAGTCCTCCGGCATGTAACCGTATTGATCCCAAATCTCGAAAGGGGAATTGAGATGGGGAGTCGTCAGACTCATTTTCACGGCTTCATACGCTTTGTCCACGTCGATGCCCGGCAGCCCTTTCAAGATGGCATCTGCCACAACGGGCACGGCATGGTTGCCAATCATGCAATAATTGTCCTGCCCCCACAACTGCCAAACCGGCAGATACCCGTAATAGTCATATTGGCGTATCATGCTGTTCACAAAATCCGTGGAGCGTTCCGGTTCCAACATCGTATAAAGCGGATGGGCGGCACGGAAAGTATCCCACAAAGAAAAAGTGCTGTAATGTACCTGTCCCACGGGCAGACGGCGCACGGAATAATCCGCAGCCATATACTCCCCATTCGCGTCGGACATCACATTCGGCTGAATCATAGTATGGTAGAGTGCCGTATAGAATATCTCCTTCTCATGCTCCCCGCTCTCTACCTGCATTTTCCCAAGCTCCTTGTTCCAAGCTTCGTATGCCTGCGACTTGATGGCATCGAAAGATTTTCCGTCGGCCTCCGTACGCAGGTTCAGACGGGCATTCTCTATCGAGACCGGCGAGATGGCCAGTTTGCATTCCACCACGTCCTGCCGTCCGAAATCGAAGACAGCCTTAAGGTTCGTGCCGTTCACCACCGCGATGTCCCGGTGCGTCCGGTTGTCGTTCATCATCTCCGAAGCCACGATGGGTTGGGAGAATTCCGCATAGAAGTAGATTTTACGCAATTTACCCCAACCGGTGATGATGCGGTAACCCTCGATGGCCGACGGTCCTACCTGCCGTATCTGCGCATTGATGACGCGCCGTCCCCAACTGCCTTTGTTGGCCGAGTGGTCCAAGTCGAGAAATACCTTGGAGGCTTTCTCCTTATTATAATAGGTATAGCGGTGTACGCCTACACGTCCGGTGGCCGTCAGCTCGGCATTGATGCTGTCGTCCTGCAACAGCACACGGTAATAGCCCGGCACGGCATCCTCCTTCTCGTGCGTGAACCTCGACTCCTTGCGGTTCTCGTTCATGGGGAGCATGAGGATGTCGATGAAATCCGAAGCACCCGTCCCGCTCAACCGCGTATGCGAGAAGCCGAAAATCGTCTTGTCGTTATAGTCATATCCCGAAGCCTGCCCCCAGTCCGGCGCTTCGCGGGTATCCGGCGAGAGCTGCACCATCCCGAAAGGTACGGTGGCACCCGGATAATTGTTTCCACTCAGGCTCTGCGCCACCGCGCCCGTTCCGATAAAAGGATCCACATAACGGGCCACATCTTGCGCCGAAACGGCATGCCCCAATCCGCAGAGGGCCAAAGCCCACAAATATTGTTTCTTCATGATTTCCATTATTTAAGTTCTATCACATCACCTTTTTTCAAATAAGCCACCACGCAACGGTCCCCGTCCAAGTTGGACACCCACTTTTTCCCATTCAGGCGGATTGCATAATCCTTTCCCTCGGGCACTTGCAGGCGGAACAGGTTGTCCGCCGTGGCCTTCAACGAGGCTTTCACCACCCGGCTATCTTTCCATTCTGCCGACACTTCGGCACCGCCTTTCACGCAAAGTCCGGAGAAGCTGCCGTCCTTCCATTCTGTTGGCAAACAGGGCAATATCTCCACATAACCTTCGTGCGCCTGCACCAGCATTTCGGCCAGTCCGGCGGCACCGGCAGCGTTCCCGTCGAAGATGAACACGTCAAAAGGCGCACCGGCAATGCCTTCCGGAGATATGGTCAGCAAGTTTTCACGCGCAAAATCGGTCAGCAAGATGTTCAGGCTCTCTTCTGCCTTGGCCGCATCTTTCAGGCGGGCATAGAAGCATACCATGTTGGCCCGGCTCCATTCCGTGTCCTCCCACCCCTCGGCAGCCAACCGGTGTTCTATGGTGGTGCGCACGGCTTCCGTCAACTCCGGGTCTTTCCCGTTTGTAATCTGGGAGTAAGGATAATAAGCCAACAGGTGTGAGGTATGGCGGTGGTTGGGATGCGCCTCTTCATAGTCCTCATACCATTCGCACAAACCTCCGTAACTGTTGACACGGAACGGAGGGAATTTGGCCAAAGCCAGGCGCAGGGAGTCGGCAAAATCCTTGTCCACGCCCAAAATGTCGGAAGCCTGCACGCAGGCCGACATGATTTCATGGGCCAACACTCGGTCGCAGGTCGTCATCATGGACGCTCCAAGCTCCCACCCCTGATAGCGGAAAGAATTTTCGGGAGACACGCAGGGGCCTGTCACCATATAGCCCGTGTTGGGGTCTTCCACCATGTAATCCAACAGGAACTCGGCATTGCCTTTCAACAAAGGATAGGCCGTGCGGCGCAAGTAATCCTTATCCAACGTGTACTCATATTGCGTCCATAAATGGGTCGCCATCCAAGAACCGGCCAACGGGAACAGTCCCCAGCCCATTCCTTCTGAGGGAGCCGTGAACCCCCAAACGTTCGCCACGGTATGTGCCGTCCAACCCTTGCAGCCGTAAACCGTGCGGACGGTCTTGGCACCGTGGCGGGCCAAGTCGGCGATGTAGGTGAACAGCGGGGCATTGCACTCGGCCAAGTTGCCGACGTTGGCCAGCCAATAGTTTTGTTCCGTATTGATATCCAAATGGTAATCGCTTGTCCAACACATGTTGCAAGCCAGATTATCATTGAAGAAACCTTGCAAGGCAATGGGCAACGGCGAGTTTTCACGCGAAGAAGCAATGGTCAGGTAACGACCGTATTGGAAGAACAGGGCCTGCAAGCCGGCATCTTTGTTTCCTTCGCAAAGGGCCTTCCATCTGCGGTCCACCGGAACGGATTTTTTGGAATCGTCGGCCAACTTCAACGACACGCGGGCAAACAACGGTGCATAATCCGCCACATGTTCCTCCTTCATCGTTTCGAACGGACGGGCAATGGCTTCCCCTACAGTCTTCTCGCACAATGACGCATATTGCCCGTTCTTGTAATCGGTACGCACATCGGCCACGATGGTCACGGCATCCGCATGCTTCACGCGCACCGTCTCTCCCGCAGCTTCCACCTCGCCGTTGTCTACCTTCACCACGACACGTCCCTGGAATTTCACACCTCCCGTCCCCAATTTAGGAAACAAAGCCTGCCCGTCGAACACCAACAGGTTTCCTTCCGTGCGCACCTGGGCCGCCGTAATCATCTTCATCCTCATATCAAAAGAAACGGACTGTTTCTTGTCCGCAGTAAAGTGCATCACTACGGCATCTTGGGGGTTGGAAGAAATATACTCACGTTTGTACTTCGTACCTCCTTTCTTAAAAGAAACCGTCGCCACCGCATTCGTCAAGTCCAACTCACGGCGATAGTCCTCCACGCCTCCCTCTTTTCCGGCATAATCAAACTTGATTTTCAAATCGCCAATCGGCAAATGGGTGCCGAAAGAATGCGGCGTTCCCACCAGTTCGCGGCCGGCAATCCCGTTCCCTTCTATCAGTTTGCCCGCAAAAAACAACTCCCTCAGACTGTCCAACCGTGCCCGCCCGAAAGGCTTCTCCTGATTCGGGTCATATTCCCCGGCCCACATGCTGGACTCGTTCAGTGCCACCGTCTCCTCGTCCACACCGCCAAAGACCATGGCTCCCACCCGGCCGTTACCGACGGGCAGGGACTTCATCCATTCATCCGCAGGAGCATCGTACCATAAACTTGTTTCCTGGGCGGGCAACTGCAATACAGGCACACACGACAGGAAACCCAAAATAAATCTCAGTTTCTTTTTCATATCATCGGATTGTTTAGTATTCACAAAAATACGCACTTCCTCTTAACATAAGTCGCACCTGTATTTCTTATTTTAATAGAAATAGCTCCAAAAACATAGAATAAAGCATGATTTACAATGTTTGAAGCATTTATTTCAATCTTCATCACTTTTTGCCACGTCCTCCGGCATCCGTTTTCTCTCGCTCTTCCTACAGCCCTTGTTTGCCCACACAACAGGCTCCGATAGAAATAAAGCCACAAAATCTGCTATTTTTATCAGGTTTAATCCATATTTTTACTAATTTTGCAAAAAGTCTAATCACATATATCATGAAAAGGACCCTATTTTTATTATACGCCCTTTGCTTGTTTTGCATAACACCTGCGTATTCGCAAGACCCGCAAGGGTATTCTTTCATGCACATCAACAGCGAGACCGGATTGTCGCAAAGCAATGTAAAAGCCATCATACAAGACAGCTATGGCTTTATATGGTTTGGAACTAAAAACGGCCTGAACCGTTACGACGGGCAGCGGGTCGTTCAATTCGACTGCAACGACTATGCCCGTCAGCGTAGCAACCAGAATATTTCAACCCTATTCGAAGACGACCGGCACATCCTATGGATAGGTACCGACGAAGGAGTCTTCCGGTACGATCCGGCGGCCGACGTATTTACGTTCCTGGATGCTCAAACCGATAAAGGGGAGACCATCACCACCTGGATTTCCACCATATTAAAAGATGAGAAAGGAAACATCTGGATATGTGCCCCAAGCCAAGGCGTGTTCCGTTACGACGAAAAGAAACTTTACCGCTACTCCGATTTTCCCAACGGGTCTTATCCCCATAATATCTGCATCTGCGACAATGGGGACATTTATGCCGTGTCATGGTATACCGGACTTCTTAAATATGATGCCCACAACCAGAACTTCGTCCAAATAAAAGAAGACGCAAAGGGACGCTCGTTGCTGAACATGGAAATCAACACGCTGAGCCAACAAGGAGATTTCTTGATTATGAGCATACAAAACGGCGACCTAAAAAAATACAATATCCGGAAAAGCATTTTGGAAGACATTACATTACAAAGCCTGCGACATACCTTCACACGGTTCGCCACCGTATATGGAGATGAGATTTATGCCGGCACGTACGACGGCTTATATGTCATCAATGAAAAGGCACGCTCCGTCAAGCACTTCAGCCAAGACCTGCTCAACCCTTCCGGCCTGGCCGACAATATCGTGTATTCCGCCTACCGCGACCGCGAAGGAGGGTTGTGGATCGGTACGATGTACGGCGGAGTCAACTATTTGCCCAACAATACCTTCGCTTTCCGGAAGTACCTGCCCGGTTATCAGGAAAGTTCCCTGTCCAGCAAGAGAATCCGTGAACTGGCCGAGGACGGGCGTGGGAACCTTTGGATAGGGACAGAAGACGCAGGCATTAATGTCATGTCACTCAGCGACCACAAAATTTGGCGTTATCCCCTCCCCCAGGCCAACTTCAACACCCACATAACGATCGTAGTCAGTGCTTACGGCGACAACATATATTGCAGTCTTTACAAAGACGGGTTGGTGGTCATCGATGACAAAGGCAAATCGACATTCTATAACTACAATGAACTTCACGTAGGCTCTGGCGGATGCAGCATTTACGCGCTTTATATGGACCGTGAAGGAACGCTTTGGGCCGGTTCTGACTTCGGTGTATTCTATGCTCCCAAAGGAACCTTTAAATTCATAGCCCTCCCGGAACTGAAAGACCAATGGGTGTTCGACATCTTGCAGGAAAAGAACGGAACGTTCTGGTTTGCCACGATGGGAAAAGGCGCATGGAAGTACAATCCCCAGGACAATACATTCAAACATTATACGAATAAGGACGGGACTTCCGACAAGACCCCATCCCAATCTATCAGTTCCAATTCCATCAGTTCGCTGATGCAGGACAGTAAAGGGAATGTCTGGTTATCCACCGACCGGGGTGGCCTTTGCCGTTACAATCCGAAGGAAGACAACTTCACAAGGTTTTCTGTGGAAGAAGGCATGCCGGACAACGTAGCCTACAAAGTATTGGAAGACGACTACGGGTATCTATGGTTCGGAACCAACAGGGGATTGGTCCGCTTTAAACCCGAAACGAAAGAAATCCGCGTCTTCACCGTACACGACGGCCTGTGCGGTAATCAATTCAATTATAAGTCAGCGGTAAAAGGCAGTGACGGCAATTTCTATTTCGGCAGTATAGAAGGCTTGATTTCCTTTAATCCTAATATCAAGGAACAGACAGCCCCCGTACCTCCCATTTACATCACGCGCTTCTCCATCTTCAATGAAGAAGTGACGGTGCACACGCCCGGTTCTCCTCTCAAACAGAGCATCATCGGGACGGATAAGATAGTATTGCCTTACAATCAGGCCAATATCAGCCTTGACATAGCTTTGCTGTCCTATTCGACTTCGCAGACCAATGAATACTTCTATAAACTGGAACCTGTCGACAAACAATGGATACGTACGAGAACAGAAAACAGTATATCCTACGCCAATCTGTCACCGGGCAAGTATATCCTGCACCTACGTGCCACCACGAACGGAGGCACACCGGAAACCACCCAATATGCGACCCGTTCGCTGACCATAGTCATCTTACCGCCTTGGTATGCTTCCACATGGGCATACATCATTTATGCCTTATTGGGAATTTGTGCGTTCGGCGGTTGGTTCTACTGGTACCGGAAACACAAGAACGAACAATTCTCCGAACAACAGAAACTGTTTGAAATAGAAAAGGAGAAAGAACTCAATCAGAACAAGGTAGAGTTCTTCACGGAAATAGCACATGAAATCCGCACCCCGTTGACCCTAATCAACGGGCCGTTGGAAATCATACAGGAAATGCACATTCAGGACGAGAAACTGAACAAGAACCTGAATGTCATTGCCACCAATACCAAACGGTTGCTTAACTTGGCTTCGCAGTTGCTCGACTTCCAAAAGATGGGTGCCAATAAACTGACCTTGAATTACGAAGTCGTGAACATATCCGAATTACTGCAAGAGACAGTCAACCGTTTCGAGCCGACTTTCACCCATCAACATAAAGAGCTGAAAGTAGAGAATTTCGAAAACGACATCATCGCTTATATCGACAAAGAAGCCATCACCAAGATACTGAGCAACCTGCTTAATAACGCCTTGAAATACGGCAATGAGCATATTTCGGTCAATTTGAGCAAATATGATGGCAACTTCTCGGTCAGCGTATGCAGCGACGGAGCCAAAATACCCGAAGAGAAAGCAGAGCAGATATTCGAACCGTTCTTCCAAGGGGAAGAGAAAAAGAAAGAAAAACAAGGTGTCGGCATCGGCCTGGCCTTGGCACGCTCTTTGGCTTTGCTGCATAAGGGGACGCTCATGCTCGACACGCGTCAACCCGCCAATACCTTCGTATTGACCATTCCCCTCAATATGGAGGATATGATGGCCAACGGAAACAAACCGTTCAGCCAAGCCGACCTTCCGCTCAACGAAACCACTTCGGCCGACGAAAACACAAAGGGAAACGTCATCCTCATCGTCGAAGACGAAGACAGCATCCGCAATTTCATGAAAGAAAGGCTTTCGCCGCTCTTCATCGTGGAAACGGCATCTAATGGAAAGGACGCGCTCGACACCATACGGAAAGAACACATAGACCTCGTCATCAGCGATGTCATGATGCCGGAAATGAACGGTTATGAACTCTGTACCGCCATCAAGTCGGACATCAACCTATGCCATATCCCTATTATATTCCTTACGGCCAAGAATGATATAGACAGCAAAGTCAAGGGGCTGAAGGTCGGGGCTGAAGCCTACATTGAGAAACCGTTCTCATACGATTATTTAAAGGCACAGATCCTGTCCCTCCTCAATAACCGGCAGAAAGAACGCGAGGCATTCTCCAAACGGCCGTTCTTCCCCGTACAGAACATGCAAATGAGCAAAGAAGACGAAGTATTCATGAACAAGGTCATCGAAGTCATCAATGCCAACATGGAAGACGAAACGTTCAACGTAGAACGTATGGCTGAAGCATTGTGCCTGAGCCGTTCAAGCCTGCTACGTAAAATCAAGACATTGTTCAACATGTCTCCGATAGACTTCATCCGGCTGATTCGCCTTAAGAAAGCAGCCGAGCTTATTCAGGACGGGAAATACCGGGTAGGAGAAATCAGTTACATGGTAGGATTCGGTTCACATTCCTATTTCAGCAAACTTTTCTTCAAACAGTTCGGCATGACACCCAAAGATTTCGAGCAACAAATCGCGAGCACGCGCAGCAAAGTCCGGAACGTACAAGAAATAAATATAGAAGATTTAATTCAAAATAATAGGGCAAATTCATAAAAGAAAGTGGAATGCGTCAAACGTAGTATTTTATGAAGTACTACTTTTGGTCGGATTATTTTTCATCCTTTACATTTGCATGGTTAACTTAATAGTTACGATGCAATCGATGGAAAATAATCCGACTTTTTTATAAGTAGTCACTAAATAAAATATTCACTGATCTATTATGAGAACAAAAGAACTATTCGGCCTGTTGCTGTGGAGCACGTTCGGCTCGTTGCAAGCTTTCGCACAAGTAAGCTATCTGCATAGCGATACTCAGAATGCTGCCTGGACCGTAATGCCCGAAGAAGAAGTAGGAAAAGACATGTTGCGCCTTACGCAGAACGGCTACCAAAATCCCAAGGCCGTCAAAGCAGTCGTGCCGGGCACGGTTTTTACGTCATACGTGACTGCCGGCCAAGAAAAAGACCCTAATTTCGGAGACAACATACAGAAAGTCGACCGAAAGAAATACGACCGCAGCTTCTGGTACCGTACGGAATTTAAGATTCCATCCGATTTCGACAAAGAAATCATCTGGTTAAACTTCGACGGAATTAACCGCAAAGGTCAAATTTACCTGAATGGAAACCATTTAGGAAACTTAGACGGTTTCATGCACCGCGGACATTTCAACGTAACCCAATTAGTAGACCGCAACGGTTCCAACACATTGGCCGTACTGGTGGATATTCCCCGTACTCCTTTGGCCAATCAGGGAAGCCCCAATTACCTTTCCAGCGGCGGATGGGACTGGATGCCTTACGTTCCAGGACTTAATTCCGGTATCACCGACAAGGTTTGGTTGGAAAATACGGGCAAAAGCACGATTACCGACCCTTGGATGAGGTCGAAACTCGTCTCCCGTTCCCTCGCAGAGCTTACCCTTCAGGCCGAAGTCACCAATAATGGCGGCTCACAAAGCAAAACTACGGTAAAAGGTACCATCACTCCGGGTAACATCACCTTCAGTCAGGAAGTAGATTTGCAAGCCGGAGAGACCAAAACCGTCAAATTCGACAAGCGCTATTTCCCGCAAATGGTAGTGAACAACCCTAAACTTTGGTGGCCCAACGGTTACGGAGAACCTCATCTCTATACCTGCCGTTTGGAAGTGGTCAATGACGGTAAGACCTCGGAAACCGAGGAATTCCGTTTCGGTATCCGTCAATATTCATACGACAAGAAAGGCGGAGTCTTCCATCTTTACATCAATGGCGTACCTGTTTTCGTCAAAGGCTCTGACTGGGGAATGAGCGAATACATGTTGAGAAGCAACCCTGAACATATCCGCACTTGGGTAAAATTGAACAAGGAAATGAACTTCAACATGATTCGCAACTGGTTGGGTTCTGTGACCGAGAAACAATTCTATGAAAGCTGCGACGAACTCGGCATCATGATTTGGGACGATTTCTGGATTAACTCCAATCCGAACCTGCCCTACGACCTGAATGCCTTCAACAACAACATGATGGAGAAAATCAAACGTTTCCGCAACCACCCCTCCATCGCGGTATGGTGCGGTGACAACGAAGGCACGCCCGAACCGCCCCTTACGGGATGGATGGCGGAAAACATACGCACGTTCGACGGCGGAGACCGTCATTTCCAACCTTGTTCCAACAACGGTGGCCTGAGCGGCAGCGGCCCTTGGGACGCAAAAGACCAACGTTGGTACTTCACAGCTTATCCGGACTGCAAATCGGGTAGCGGCTTCACACGCGGATGGGGCTTCCGCACGGAAATCGGTACAGCTGCAGTACCCAACTATGAAAGCCTCGTGAAATTCATGCCCGAAAAAGACTTGTGGCCCATCAACGACATGTGGAACCTCCACTACTTCGGCCAGATGGCTTTCAATGCCGGGCCGGAGCGCCATACGGCGGTCATCGAGAACAGCTACGGCGGCGCGAAGGATGCAAAGGAATTCTGTACGAAATCGCAATGGGTGAGTTACGAAAGCAACAAAGCCCTCTATGAAGGTTGGCTCGACCACATGTGGAACGATGCCACAGGAGTCATGCTCTGGATGAGCGGCGCGTCTTATCCCAGCATGGTTTGGCAGACTTATGACTACTATTATGACCTGACGGGAGCCTATTTCGGCTGTAAACAGGCTTGCGAACCGGTGCATATCTACTGGAATCCCGTGACGGAGGAAGTAAAGGTAGCCAATACCACGACCAAAGACTATGAAGGGCTGACAGCCGAGGCAACCGTGTACAACATGGACGGTAAACCTGTGGCCCGTTACAGTGAAAAAGCTACCGTCAACTCGACTTCCAACGCCGTAGCCCAATGCTTCAAGCTCAAATTCAATACAGACCGCGACATTTTGTCACTGAATTGCCCGGCATACGCCTCTTCAACCAACCAAGGCGAACCGGCTTTCGTGACCGACGGCAAAGCCGACACCCGTTGGGCTGCCGTCCGTGCCGATAACGAATGGATTTATGTAGACCTCGGCAGCGAAAAGATGGTAGGCGGCGTACGGTTGAACTGGGAAGCCGCATACGGAAAGTCTTATAAGATACAAGTTTCCAACGATGCCAAAAGTTGGACAGAAGTCTACAAGACAGAAGAAGGGCGCGAAGGCATCAACGAGGTGTTCTTCCCTGAAGAAATCAAAGCCCGCTATGTACGTATGCTAGGCATAGAACTGGGTTGGTGGTTCGGTTACTCTTTGTGGAGCATGGACGTATTGAGCGGCACGAAACCTTCTGAAGGGCTGAGCGACGTGCATTTCCTCCGCCTGACCCTGAAAGACAAAGAAGGAAAGGTGGTTTCCGAGAACAATTACTGGAGAGGTAATGAACGTACCAATTTCAATGCCCTCAACCAACTTCCGGGCGTGAAACTGAACGTGTCATCGAAACTGACCCGCAAAAACGGAGAAGCCACAATACAAGCCACCATCGGACTGCCTAAATCAGCCGATGCCGTAGCTTTCGGCGTGCGCGTGCAAGCCGTCCGCACCTCCGACGGCGAACGCTTGCTCCCGGCCTTGATGAACGACAACTACTTCACCTTGGTTCCGGGAGAAAAGAAGAACATCCAAATCACTTTTGACGAGTCGCTCCTACAGGGAGGCTCTTACAAGCTTATCGTTGCACCATACAACCAAAACCTATAAACTTTATCCGGCCGGAGGAGGTGTTTCCGCACGCCTCCCCCGACCGGATGTTTTTAAATGCTTTAAGACATGAAAATCAAAAACATTACACGTGACATGGGCTTCTGTGCCGTGTTAGCTTGTGCGAGTCTGCAAACGCCGGTTATGGCAAAAGTCACATTGCCCGCTTTCTTCACGAGCAACATGATCATCCAACAGAAAACCACCATGACTTTGTTCGGAAAAGCCAAGGCGAACAAGAAAGTAAGCGTGGAAACCAGTTGGAACAACCAACACTATGAAGCCCAAGCGGACGCAAAAGGCAACTGGCGTATCGAGATCGCAACTCCGGCAGCCGGAGGCCCTTACCGCATCACCCTGTCCGACGGTAAAAAGACCGTATTGGACAATGTTATGGCGGGCGAAGTCTGGTTCTGTTCCGGACAATCCAACATGGAAATGCCTTTAGCCGGATGGGGAAAAATCAAAAACTACGAACAAGAAATCGCAACGGCCGATTACCCCGGCATCCGCCTCTTCCAAGTCAAGAAACACACCTCGGTGGCACCGCTCGACGCCTATCAGGTAGAATCCACCATGGGCGGTTGGAAAGAATGCTCACCGTCCACGGTTCCGGAGTTTTCTGCCGTGGCTTACCTTTATGCCCGCGAACTGCACCGAAAACTGAACGTACCGGTCGGGGTCATCGACTGCACTTGGGGAGGGACACCTGCCGAAGCATGGACCTCGTCCGAATCGCTCAAACAAGTCATGGGTTATCAAAAGAAAGTCGGACAACTGGAAGCATTGGGCTTCGACCGCGACAAGATCATGGCCGAATACGGAAAAGAACAGGCACAATGGAAAGCCGAACTCAGCAAAGTGGACAAAGGCTTCCAAAATGGAAAGGAGTGCTGGATTGGCAGTGACTTGGATGACAACGACTGGCAACAAATGGAACTCCCGGGATATTGGGAAGGCAAAGGACTCCCCAATTTCGACGGAGTGGTGTGGTTCCGCAAGCAAATCGACATTCCATCCGAATGGACAGGTAAAGACTTGCAACTGAATCCCGGCATCATCGACGATGAAGACATCATCTATTGGAACGGCGAGCAAATCGCCAACGGCGCAGGCTACAACGTACAGCGCCATTACACCGTACCGGGCCGTCTGGTCAAGGCAGGCAAGAACACATTGGCCATCAAAGTCAACGACAACGGCGGTGAAGGCGGCATAGCCGGAAAAGCAGAGGACATGAACCTCAAACTGTCGGACAAGGACATGCTCTCTCTGGCCGGGAACTGGAAATACCGCGTAGGCTGTTCCTTGGCCGACATGCCTCCCGCTCCGATTTATCCTGAGCATTCCTCTTTCCCTTCCGTACTTTTCAACGGAATGGTACATCCCTGTCTGGAATATCCCATCAAAGGCGTCATCTGGTATCAGGGTTGCAACAACGTGGGACGTGCAGAAGAATATGAAAGCCTCTTCCAAACGCTGATTACAGACTGGCGCAAGCAGTTCGGACAACCCGACATGCCATTCTATTTTGTGCAACTGGCCAACTACTTGGACCGCAAGTTGGTACAGGCAGACTCGCCATGGGCCGCCCTTCGTGAAGCACAATCCAAAGCGCAGCATCTGGCCCACACCGGAATGGCAGGCAATATCGACATCGGCGAGGCGCATGACATCCATCCCAAAAACAAACAAGAAGTGGCCCGCCGTTTAGCCGCCATCTCCTTGGCCGACACCTACGGGCAGAAAATACCCGCGCAAGCACCGGTTTACGACAACTACACGGTGGGAAGCGACGGCAAGGTCCGTATTTCGTTCACAATCCCCGCCATCGGCGAACGCTTTGAGCAGAACAAAGACATCAAGGGCTTCACCATTGCCGGCCCCGACCATGTGTTCTACCCCGCCGAGGCCTATACGGACGGCGACGATGTGGTGGTCTACTCGCACTATGTCAAAGTGCCGGTAGCCGTCCGTTACGGATGGGCCGATAATCCGGAGTGCACATTGCGCACACCCGGCAATTTCCCCGTGGCTCCTTTCCGTACCGATAATTGGTAAAAACAATTTTATTCAAAACATAAACCATTTGATCATTTATGAAAATCAAATCATTCTTATCACTATGCCTGCTCGCAACGGCATCTACCGTCGCGGCAGACGAGTTCATCAAAATCAACACCGACCAGATCGGCATGGTGTTGCGCGTCAAAGACAACGGCCGCCTCTACCAGTCGTACTTGGGCAAACGGTTGGCCAACGACAACGACTTGCAACACCTTCCGCAAGGCAACGAGGTATACCTCACCCACGGCATGGAAGATTACTTTGAACCGGCCATCGAAGTACACCACAACGATGCCAACCCGTCGCTGCTACTCAAGCACGTGTCGCACGAGCAAAAGAACATACAGCCGGGTGTGGACGAGACGGTCATCACGATGCAAGACGACAAGTATCCCGTCACAGTGAAGCTCCACTATGTGTCCTATGCCAAAGAAAACATCATCAAGACTTTTACTGAAATCAGCCATCAGGAGAAGAAGCCTATCCAACTGGAACGCTATGCTTCCGCCATGCTGCACTTCAGCCGCCCGGCCTATTACCTCACGGAGTTTTCCGGCGACTGGATTTATGAGGCCACGATGAGCACCACACCGCTGAACTTCGGCAAGAAAGTGCTCGACACGAAACTGGGCGCACGTGCCAACATGTTCACGCCTCCCATGTTCATCCTCTCGTTGGACAAGGAATCAAACGAAACCGAAGGCGAAGTCATACTCGGCACGTTGGGCTGGACGGGTAACTTCCGTTTCACATTCGAGGTGGACAACAAGAAAGACCTTCGCGTCATTGCCGGTATCAACCCGTATTTCTCGGAATACTCTTTGCCCAAAGGCGAAACGTTCCGCACACCGGACTTTTATTTCACTTACAGCGACTGCGGACGCGGACAGGCCAGCCGCAATTTCCACGACTGGGCACGCAAATACCAACTTAAAGACGGACAAGAAGACCGCCTGACCCTGCTGAACAACTGGGAGGCCACTTACTTCGATTTCGACGAGGATAAGTTGGTGGAACTCATGGGCGATGCCGTGAAATTGGGCGTGGACATGTTCCTGCTCGACGACGGATGGTTCGGCAACAAATACGAACGCCACAGCGACACACAAGGCTTGGGTGACTGGGACGAAACGAAACACAAGCTCCCCCACGGCATCCAGAAGTTGGTGGACGAAGCTGCCAAACGCAACATCAAGTTCGGCATCTGGATTGAACCGGAAATGGTCAGCCCCAAGAGCGAACTTTACGAGAAGCATAAGGATTGGGTGATTCACTTGCCCAACCGCGACGAATATTACTTCCGCAACCAAATGGTTCTCGACCTGAGCAACCCCGAGGTGCAGGACTTCGTCTTCGGCGTAGTAGACGGCCTGATGACCAAATATCCGGGCATCGCTTATTTCAAGTGGGACTGCAACAGCCCGATTACCAACATCTACTCTCCGTATCTGAAAGACAAGCAGACTCATCTCTACGTAGACTACGTGCGCGGCCTGTACAAGGTGCTCGACCGCATCAAGGCCAAGTATCCGAAGTTGCCGATGATGCTTTGCTCAGGTGGTAGCGGCCGTATCGACTACGAGGCTCTGAAGTATTTCACGGAGTTCTGGGCCAGCGACAACACCGACCCCATCCAACGCCTGTTCATCCAATACGGCTATTCGTTCTTCTATCCGGCCAAGTCCATGAGCGCCCACGTCACCACATGGAACAAGAACGCGAGCATCAAGTTCCGCACGGACGTGGCCATGATGGGCAAGCTCGGCTTCGACATCAAGCTCAGCGACATGAGCAGTGACGACCTTACCTACTGTCAAGGTGCCGTGAAGAACTACAAACGACTGCGTCCGGCCATCATGGAAGGCGACCTCTACCGTCTCGTGTCTCCCTACGAAGGCCTGCGCACCCATGCGGCCAACCAATTCGTATGCAAGGACAAGGACAAAGCCGTGGTCTTTGCCTTCGATGTGTATCCGGGTTATGGCGAGAAGCTCCTCCCGGTACGCCTGCAAGGCTTGGATGCCAACAAGCAGTACCGCGTGAAGGAAATCAACATGATGCCGGGCCAGGGCTCTTCGCTTGAAGGTAATGACCGCGTATTCTCCGGTGATTACCTGATGAAAGTCGGGCTGAACCTTTTCACCGGCAACAAGCTTTACAGCCGCGTGGTGGAAATCACAGCCGAATAAACATTCAATCAAAAAGAAATGGAAATCAGAAGTTATATCATAGGGGTAGCCGCTGCGACATGCAGCGCGCTACCTTTTTCGCATTGTTTCGCATGGGAAGGCAACGTGCTGGTATCCACTCCGCACACATCCATGCTTCTCCATGCCGGTGAAGGCCAAGACCTGCGCTTCGCCTACTTCGGCGACCGCATCGAAGAGAGCCAGATACACCAGATTCACGACGCATGGGACGGGCTGAACCGCACGGCATACCCTACTTTCGGCCAACCGCCCCACCAGATTTTTGCTTTGCAAGCCGTACATGCCGACGGGAACTGGACCACGGACTTGACCGTGGAAAACGTGGAGACCTCAACCCTCGACAACGCCAAACTCACGGCCATCACGCTGAAGGACAAGGTTTATCCTTTCCAAGTGAAGCTCTACTACAAAGCTTACAACGACATCGACATGATTGAGACGTGGAGCGAGATTTCACACACTGAAAAGAAAACCGTGGTGCTGAAACGCTTCGACTCCGGACATTTCCTGATACGCCGCGGCGACGTATGGGTTTCGCACCTCCATGGCTCATGGGCTGCCGAAACTCATGTCACGACCGAACCGCTCACACCGGGCATCAAGATGATAGAGAATGTGGACGGGGCGCGCAACGGCCATCTGGATCACCCTGAGGTCATGTTCTCGCTCGACGGGAAACCGCACGAGAACGAAGGACGCGTCATCGGCGCCGCCCTTTGTTGGAGCGGAAATTACGCCATCCGCATGGTGACGGACAATAATTTCGTACACCGTGTCTTTGCGGGCATCGACAGCGAAAGCTCGGAATACAAACTGGCTCCGGAAGAGGTATTCACCACCCCGAAGCTCGCCCTCACTTACTCCGGCGAGGGGCTGAGCGGTGCCAGCCGTAACTTCCACCGTTGGGCACGCCACGCCGGTATGCTGCACCACGGTAATCAGGTACGCCCTGTGCTGCTCAACAGTTGGGAAGGCGTGTACCTCGATGTCAACGAACCGGCCATGGCCGAAATGATGAAGGACATTGCCACGTTGGGCGGCGAACTGTTCGTCATGGACGACGGGTGGTTCGGCGACAAGTACCGCCGCGTGCAGGACAACTCTTCGCTCGGTGATTGGGTGGTAGACCAAAAGAAACTGCCCCACGGTATCGAAGGGCTCATCCGGGAGGCCGACAAGAACGGCATCAAGTTCGGCATCTGGATAGAGCCGGAAGCCGTGAACAGCAAGAGCGAACTGTTCGAGAAACATCCTGATTGGGCCTTGCAAGTCAAGGAACGCCCCTTGCAATACGGGCGTGGCGGCACACAGATGCTTCTCGATGTGTGCAACCCCAAAGTGCAAGATTTCATGTTCGGCATCGTAGACAACCTTTTGAGCCGGCATCCTCAAATTGCTTACATCAAATGGGATGCCAACGTGGAACTGAAGAACTATGGTTCCACCTACCTGCCCAAGGACAAACAGTCGCACATATACATTGAATACCATCGCGGCTTGAACAAAGTGCTCGAACGCATCCGCGCCAAGTATCCCGACGTGCTGATTCAAGCCTGCGGAGGAGGCGGAGGACGCGCCAGTTACGGTGTCATGCCCTACTTCGACGAGTTCTGGGTGAGCGACAACACCGATGCCTTACAACGTATTTACATGCAGTGGGGCACCTCGTATTTCTACCCCTCCAACGCCATGGCACAGCACATCAGTGCCTCGCCCAACCACCAGACAGGACGTATCGTACCCATCAAGTTCCGTTGCGACGTGGCCATGAGCGGACGCTTAGGATTGGAGCTGCAGCCTTCCAAAATGACCAAAGAGGAATACCGGCAGGCATCGCAAGCCGTGAAGGACTACAAGTCAGTGCGCGAAGTCATCCAGTTGGGCAACCTCTACCGTCTGGTATCGCCTTACGACGACAAAGGTATCGCCTCACTGATGTACACTGACGATGCGAAAAACAAGGCGGTGTTCTTCGCCTATAAAATGGAACATTTCATGAACCAGGTTATACCCCGCGTCTGCCTGCGCGGCCTCGACCCGGCCAAGAACTACCGCGTACGCGAGTTGAATGTCAAGACCGGCGGACAGCCCTGTTTCTTGAACGACAAAGTATTCTCCGGCGCTTTGTTGATGAACACCGGCATCGAAATGCCTTTGGGAAGCGACTACGCCAGCTGCGTGTTGGAACTCATTGCTGAGTAGAACCCGCGATCTTTTTCGGATAGGAAACGCATTGAATCTGGAGTTTGTACCTTTTCTTAGAGTACAAACTCCTTTTTTATTGGCATAAATAGAAGAAGAGAGGAAAAATAACGGTATATTTGTAACATCATCGTAATACGTATGACATCTTGAGTTCATATCAAATGCCTACCTTTGCCCCCAAATCAACACATTATGAAGAAAATCGCCATTTTAGCCTTGGGCTTGTTGCCCGCCCTCCCTGCCGCAGCCGACGAAGGGAAAGAAGAAAAAGCCAAAACGGATTACCGCCCGGTTGTCCACGGCACACTGCGCGGAAAATACGAATACCAACCGGAAGAAAAGGCCGGACGCTTCCAAGTGCGTACCGCCCGGGTCAGCATCGAAGGTAAAGTAGCCCCCGTAGTGGCTTACAAAGCCGAAATCGACTTGTCCGACGAAGGCAAAATCAAAATGCTGGATGCCTACACCCGGCTCAGCCCGCTGAAAGGTTTCGATTTCACCATCGGGCAGATGCGCGTCCCGTTCACTATCGACGCCCATCGCTCGCCCCACCAACAATACTTCGCCAACCGTTCGTTCATAGCCAAGCAAGTGGGCAACGTGCGAGACGTGGGAGCCACGTTGGGCTATAAAATAGACGGCTCGCTGCCCCTCACCCTGCAGGCCGGAGTATTCAACGGCTCAGGACTGACCGACCAGAAGGATTTCTGGACCAACAACATCAACTATTCCGCCAAGGCACAATGGCAACTGCCCAAAGGCTTTTCAGTCACGCTGAGCGCACAGAAAATCAGGCCGGAACATATCTCGGTCAACATGTACGACGGCGGCATCACTTACAAGTCCGGAAGATGGACGGCAGAGGCGGAATACTTGTATAAACACTATACCAAAGATGCCTTCCGGGACGTGAACGCTTTCGACGGGTTCATTTGTTACGACCTGCCACTGAAAAAAATATTCAGCAAAATCTCATTCCTCGGACGCTTCGATTACATGGGCGACCACAGCGACGGAACGGCCGACGAAAACGGGCACCTCACACTGACCGACGCCGAACGTAAGCGCATCACCGGCGGCATCACGCTAAGCATCGCCAAACCATTCATCTCGGACATCCGTATCAATTATGAGAAATATTTCTACAATGACGGAGTCACCCCCAAAGTGTCCGAACAAGACAAGATAGTCATTGAATTCATGACTCGCTTCTAACTTATTATCAACATATTACAAAACCGGAATCGTTTGGCGCAGAATGAAAATTCATTCTGCGCCAAACGATTTTTCAATCTCCTGAGATTGATTTTCCGTTCTCAGCACATCTTTTTCCGAAACTCCTTACCTCTTGAAACGCACCTCATAAAGGTCGCGCCGGCGGTCTTTCAAATTCCTTACACCGCCATAAGTATGCAGCTCGCTCAGAAGGTCCAAATCGACATCGGACACAAGAATCATTTCCGTGTTCGGCGTGGCCTCCGCCCGGCGCCCGTCAGTGGGGAAAGCAAAATCGCACGGAGTGAACACGCCGGATTGCGCATACTGTATGTCCATGTTGTGCACGCGCGGCAGGTTGCCCACGCTACCGGCTATCACCACAAAGCATTCGTTCTCGATGGCACGGGCCTGCGCACATACCCTCACACGGGAATAAGCGTTCTGCGTGTCCGTCAGGTAAGGCACGAAGAGGATTTGCATTCCTTGGTCGGCCATGATGCGCGACAGTTCGGGGAACTCCACATCGTAACAAATCAGCACGCCGATCTTGGCACAATCCGTGTCGAAGGTCTTCAGCATGCTGCCCCCGGACAGCCCCCAACTCTTGGTCTCGTCGGGCGTGACATGTATCTTCTCGTACATCTCGTAACTGCCGTCGCGGCGGCACAGGAAGCCCACGTTATAAAGGTTGCCGTCGCGCTGCAAGGGCATGCTGCCGGTGATGATGTTGATGTTGTAGCTGATGGCCAACTGCAAGAAACGGTCGCGTATCTCGTCGGTGTAACCGGCCAGTCCCCGGATGGCCTGCGACTCGCTCAGGTTGTTGAATTCCGCCATCAACGGGGCGTTGAAATACTCCGGAAAAAGGATGAAATCGCTTTTGTACCCCGACACGGCATCCACGAAAAACTCTATCTGCTCGAACAGGTCGTCTATCGTCCGGTAACCGCGCATCTGCCATTGCACCAACCCCACCCTGACCGTCGTCTTGGCAGGCAACGGCTCAGCCGTCTCCGGTTGGTAATAGATATTGTCCCACTGGAGGAGGCAAGCGTAATGCTTGGACTCCTCGTCGTTGGGCAAATAGTTGGTCATGACCTTACGGACGTGGAAGTCGTTGGAAAGCTGGAAGGTCAGCACCGGGTCGTAAATCTCCCGTTTGCGCACCTGCTCGATATACTCCTTCGGACGCATCCTATCCGCGTATTTATGGTAGTTCGGGATACGGCCGCCGAACATGATGGCCTTCAGGTTCAGCTTCTCGCACAGTTCCTTGCGGTACTCGTACATACGGCGTGCCAGGCGCAAGCCGCGGTAGTCGGGATGGATGAACACCTCGATGCCGTAAAGGATATTCCCCTTGGGATTATGCGTGCAGAACGTCTCGTTTCCCGTCACTTTGGCATACGTATGGTCTCCTTTCACCAAATCGTAATCCACGATGATGGAAAGGGCGCAACCGACAATCTTGTCATCGGCTACCGTCACCACCTGCCCTTCTGGAAAGATGCGTAACAACGTCTCTATCTGTTCATGAGTCCAAAACACATCGCTGCCGTCCGAATACACACGGCGGAACGACTGCGCCAACTGCCCGTAATCCTCTATCTGGAGCGGACGCACCTGGATTTTACCGATATTCTGATTTTCCATTCCTATTATATAATAAAGATACTTCGAGAGTGCAAAGTTACGGCTAATTTGGATGCGCTGTCATTCCAGAGGAGTTAAATCCGCCCGAAAGGATGCAAAATCCGGGTATAGGGAAGGACATACGGTTTCATTTCTCCGAAAAAAAGGCGAACTTTGCGCCATGTTTACCGTCATTTTGATTTTATGGGGCAGCGCGGCGATAGGCTACGTGCTGCGCCGCCATCCGTTCAGAGCCGTAGGACGGCTTACCACTTGGTCCGTATGGTTGCTGTTGTTCCTGATGGGATGCGAAGTCGGAGCCAATCCGGACCTGATTTCCCAATTGGGCACCTTGGGCTTGGAAGCCCTCATCCTTACCGTGGCTTCCTTCGCGGGCTGCATGGGACTGTCATGGGCTTTTTGGGAGTACCTCCAAAAACATCCGAAAAACAAAAACACGGGTCTCTCAAATTCCCTGTCAGAAGCAAGTTCCTCTCCCATTTCCCCGAAGCCCTCCATCCGGCAACAGACGGGCGAAAGCATGGTCATCGTAGGGTTCTTTGCCTTTGGAGTTTCGGGCACCCGCTTAGGCTGGATTCCCGTCCTGCCACCGGAAGCGGGATTCTACGCCCTCTGCCTGCTGTTGGGGTGCGTAGGATTCAGCATCGGGCAAAATGACGAGATGCGCCACGGCCTGCGGAAAATAGACAAGCGGCAAGCCTTATTGCCGGTCGTAACAGCCATCGGGACCTGGTTGGGGGCGATTTCCACTGCCCTGCTCATCCAACGGCACACCCCGGCTGACTGGTTGGCAGCGGGGTCGGGATTCGGCTATTATTCACTTTCGAGCATCCTTATCACGGAAATGAGGGGAGCCGAACTGGGCACGATAGCCCTTATGTACAATATCTTCAGGGAACTGGCCGCACTCATCGGCGCCCCCCTGCTATATCGCATGTTCGGGCCATTGGCTCCCATCAGCCAAGGCGGTGCCACCACGGGCGACACGACGCTCCCCATCATCGCCGGATGCTGCGGCAACCAGTTTGTCCCGCTTTCCATTTTCCACGGTTTTGCCCTCGATTTCACCGTCCCGTTTTTAGTTCCCTTTTTCTGTTCGCTGTCTTAATCCTCCAAACACAAAGGCGGGACATACTTGGATGGTATGCCCCGCCTTTATGAGGATAAGCCTGAAACCGGACCGTAATTACTTCTTCAAAACTTTCACGACCTGCGTGCCTTCGTTTCCGGCAAATTGGAACACATAAATTCCTTTCTGCCATGAAGCTGCCGCAATATGGGCAGAACCGCCGGCAGACAAAGCGTAAGTACCCACGAGCTGTCCAGAAGTGGCATATACGTCCAAACGGTTGTACGAAGACGGATAAATCACGTCGAAACCTTCTCCCGCCGCCGTTACGTCCACCCGGCCGGAGGCATTGACTGCCTCTACGGACAAAGCGTCGTCGGCAGCACTGCGATCTCCTTGGTAAATCGTCAGGTCACGCGAAAAGCCCTTATTATCCGTCAGCGTCAGCGTGGCACGGCGGCCTTTCACATTCCATGGCTTGGCCTGTGCCGTCATGCTGATAGCAAACAAATTGGATTTGCCTTCAGCTTCCACCGGCTGAGTCACTGTGAACCAATCGCCATCCGAAGAATTAGACACGGTGGCCGATACCGTCACATCATTTGAAGCTCCACCCAACCAATCTAAAATCAAATATTTCTGAGTCTCACCGTCTATGCTAAAATCATAGTTTGTGTCTTGCACAAAATCGAGGCGCGCATTATCCTTGCACATAATCATATAAGGAGTAGCCACATACTGATGAATATCAAGAGAGCTAGCATAATTGAAATCCACCACTTCGTTACCATTCTGAAGTTGCAACACATATTGGCACATTTGACCGGCATATTCCCCTTTCTTCGGCACATAATAGGCCGTATTGCGCTCAGAATCCGTAAAGTCCATACGGTCCAACTGGGAAAGCAAAGCCCACTTCGTACCGTCCTGAGGCCCGTCTATCATAACATAGAAACTGCTGTTCACCAAACATTCCGGAGTTTCGGTATTCACGGCAACTTCCCAAACCCGCAAGGTAGTGGTGGAAAGGTCACGATCCAATTTAGCTTTCACGTCCTTGAACTCTTTTACCAAGACCCATTCATCCTTTTTTGAATCGTATTCGGCCCAACTCACAGTAAAACGTTTCTTACCTAAATCCACAGTTGTCGGAGTCAACACATAAAAATGAGTTCCCCACAAAACCACAGCCCCGTCCTTAGGCGCATCAAAAAGTTCCACATAAGCCGGTTGCGTATCCGTGTCCCATCCAAAAAGCATATTACCGTTTCCCCACGGATCCGTAGGACTAAGGGCAGAATAAAAGGTATTCACAAACGGCTCAGCATCTACATCCACATTGTAAACGTAAGCCATTCCCGAAAGAGCTACCATACCCGGAAGGAACTTGGTCTGGTCTACATAATCCTGACTATACCCCATTTGATAAACAGAATCCACACCATTCATCGTAGCCGTCAGTTTCGGTGTATTCAAATATACCCCGTTGTTAGCAAAATAAGGATGCATCAATACGGTATCTTCCGAGAACTTGTCCCCATCGAAGTCCCACTCAAAAGCACTAAAAGTACCTTCTTTGGAACGGTTGGCAAAATGGAGGTCACGGTCGGGATAACCCAAAATCCCCCTACGCGCATACACAACAGAGTCATCCTCCAATATAGTCAATGCAAATCCGGGCACCAAATTATAATAGCCTGCATCTACAGAATAAAACGCACCGGGCTTAGAGGGGGTATCACGCGTCATTACATTGTACACATCCACTGCCTCCTGCGTTTGCATCACACGAGGCGCAGCCAATCTGGCACCTTTCTGATTAATGGCATTCACCGGCGAAGCAGCCCGCAATGCTTTCAGACTGGACGAAGACAAGTGCTGCTTGTGTGAAATATGCTCTCCCGCTACTGGTAATTGCGCTGCAACCGACAAAGCACAAACTGCCAACGCTGCGGAAAATGTCCCCTTTAAAATCTTATTATTCATACCTTTTTGCTTTTTACTGATTCAATACAATCTTTCCGCTCACCTTGCCGTCCGCACCTTCAATGCAATAAAGCCACAACCCGGCAGAAAGGTTTTCTAATGAAATCTGCCCCTTGGCATTTTCCAATTCCTGCGACATTACCTTGCCACCATCCAGACCGTAAACGGAAAGTGTACGACCTGCCGGTGACGCGAAATTGTAAGAAATGACATTACCACTGACTTTCACAGCCTTTTTCTTATCTGCCTGCACACCGTCTACCGAAAGAAGTTCATCATCGTTGGTCATCACCAAAGTAAAATAAACTTTATCGGATTCTTTACCGGGCACCCATGCAGAAACCTGTACGCGTTTGGTAATTGTAATATCCGTTTCACCGACTTTCCCAAAATATTCAATCAACAAGTCTTCCTCTTTTCCTGCAAACAACTTACAACGGTCATCATTCTTCAAAACCGTATAATTGTTTTCCGCACTCGTATTGATACATCCCCCAAAAGCACAAAAATCGATGGTTGACTCATCCAAAGATTTCACTTCCACAGCAACATTTGTATTAGCATCCGAAGTCAAGTATATTGGTGGGAAAAAGGCATATTGATTATCGTATTCCAAATAATCTTTATCATAGTCACCAAAATAGACCGTAGCCCCGTTCCCTATCTCCTGCGCACCGTAAGTGAGCTTCAGCGTCTGCGCCTCTATTCCCATTACGGCAAACAGCGATGCACATAAAATCGTAGAAATTTTTTTCATAATCATTTCATTTTATCTATTAATACTTAATCACTTTACTTCACACTCTACTGCTTGTAATACCCCGTCAGCTTCCGTATATACAAAACCCACGACAGAAAGATTCTCGACGTTCCATTCAGACTTAATCTGAACGCCCCGCTCAAAATCCAAGAACATGTCTTTTTGTAAGGAGACTTCTTCTCCTCCTACACCATTCACAGCACCACGGTAAACATGATTATGCACATACTTCCGATCGGTCTGACGCCCGTTTCGCTGACGAGCCACAATACCATTCTCCGTCACCCAAAGCTGAAGTTTGGCATTCACAGTCACACCCGGCTCCAAATGGACGCGGATGGCTATACTATCCTTCCCTACCACAGAATCGGCCTCAATGGAGAGCTGTACCTGGGTATCTTCAGCCAATGCATCACGTACCGTCGTCGACCATTTGGAATAATCACAAAGTCCCCCTCTACGGTTCACAACTCCCGTTGGTAATGATACATTATCAGGATTGGCCCATTGCGACAAATAGACATTGCCATCCGGTAACATCAACCCGCCTCTCGGATCCCCCTCCGGAATTCCAAAAACACTTGTTGCATGTACAGCCACAGCCACGACAGCATCTCCATATTGCTCCTTCAGACTGGCTACCACTTCATGGGCCGTAGGACAATTGGAGCAGTCCTGCCCGGTGAAGTCCTCCAACAAAACGTTACGTTTCACTTCCACATCACCCATGGAAATAAAGCGGTCTTGCTCGTCCACTTCGTCACAACCGGCCAAAGTCGCCAAGGCTACGAAAGCCCCCCATATATAGTTTTTTACCTTCATGCGTTAAAAATTAAAGTTGTAAGACATCTGGAAACCGCGCGTGGCCGGTACATAACGGCAAACACCGCCGGAACAGTTGTAGCCCGCACGCGTGCGGCCATAACCGGCCATCAGGCGGTGCGCCTTGTAATTGAAGGTCACGGAACCCATATAATAATGCACGTTGCTCTCTCCGTTGTTCCACATGTCGCTCACGGTAAACATGAAATACGGCAAAACGGAAAGTTCCAACAGCCCGTAGGTCCAATCACCTTCATCCTGCTTCGTAGCCAGATACTGGGCCTCGGCACGCAAGGTCAGTTTATTGTTGAACTGGTATTTACCTTCCGCCACCGCAATATGCGATTTAATCATGCCGTTATCTTCCTGACGGATGACCGCATCATTGAAACGTTGGTTCATGTACATCAAATTCAACTTGAAGGCTTTGGTCAGCTTCTTCTCCATCTGCACGTTGATGTCTTGATAATAGGTTTCTCCCCCCACCTTGAAGAACTTGGACTTGTAGCCCTTCGTCCCGTAAAGGGAAGTACCCACGGCAGCATCCACATCTTCCTTGTCCAATGAACGCACATGGCTGAAATTCACTTTCAGCTTCGTGCCATACTTACCGCCCAACGGGGTACGGCGTGCAAAGTTATAGCCCACTTCTCCCTGAAACGCCCATTCGCCTCCCGCAGCCTGCGTGGCATAAGGATAAAGGGCTGCCAAAGCATAAGTATGTTGGTAGGCAAAAGCAGGCATATTATTGATAAACACCGAATTGCCGTTCATCGAACGTTGACTGCGATAGGCCATGTCCTCGCTACGCTTCACCTGCAACAGGGCACTCATGCCACGCCGGGAATAAGACCCCGACAACATGAGGGCATTGCCACGATGATAGATATACCCGTTGTCGAAAGACGGGTCCTGGCTTTTCCAGGCATATTCGGCCAACAAACTGTAATCGCCTTTTTGGAAACGTGAACGCACATCAAAGGCACTCACCATCTCTGGCAGGTTCAGACGGTAGTTCGTACCCGGCACGACGATGTCCTCGTCCTTTTCATGTTTCAGCACGTAAGAACCGCCCACCATCCAAGTGATGTTCTTGTCGCGCATCCGTGCCGAATATTGTTCCAAGTTCAATTCCAAATCGGCACCGCCGACCCATGAATCCTTGCTCCAATCCCAATAACGACGTTGCAGACCGCCCAACACTTTGAACGATACCCCCTTCAAACCGGTCACATTGACCCGTGCACCACGCAGGGAATTGTCGATACCCAAGCTACGTTCCTCATAGGTCCGGAACACAAAACCACTACCGAACTGGTCATAAAAGTCTCCGGCTGTAATATCCACCCCCTTCAACTTTCCTTTCACATAGATGTGGGGCACTCCCCATCCTTTGAAATCCGGCTCAAAACCGGGAAGAGGAAATTCCGTAAATTCCAACCGGGCACCCGCATCGACATACTTGCTCATCAGATTCAAGTCGGCATAAGTATTGGTCAGCCCCCAATCACTGTAAGTTCCGGTCCCGATTTTTTCATCTTCTTCCGGAATCAACACGTCGCTTTGCACGCTTCCGTGCAAAACGACCTTACGTCCACTTTCCTGCGCATTCGCAACAAAGGCCAACAGCCCTGCTCCACACAGCGCCATTGGCTTTAAGCTTATTTTCATTATACCTTATTATATATTATAACAGATTATTTCCCGGCAATCAGCTCACGTATCTTTTCTATCAAATGACTTTCGGCACCTTCTGTATAACCGCTACGTGATTCGGCAATATTACCCTTACCATCAATGATGAACACGTGGGGAATCATCTGTACCCCCATGGCACGACGAAACTCGCTATTGGGATCAAGCAACACCTCGTATTCCCATCCTTCGCCATCCACCAATGGTTTTACCTTATTAATATTTTGGGCCTGATCGATAGAGACAGCAATGACCTTCATACCAGTCTCATCCTGCCAATCGGCATACTGCTCGCTAATGGCTTTCAGCTCCCGATTACAAGGCTTACACCATGTAGCAAAAAAACTAATCACAAAAGGTTTTCCGTCATTACTTAACTTGGAAGTATCCACGGTCTTGCCTTCCAAATCTTTTAACTGGACAGAAGGCAACTGCGCACGAACCGCTGCCGCTACAAGCAGTAGGGTGCACAAGCTAAAGAATCTTACTAAAATCTTCATCTATACAAGTTTTGATTGCAAAAATACTATTTTTTCTCAAAAAAAGCATTCTTTTAGCAAAAAAACTTTCCTAATTTTAAGAAAAATAGTTTTTTTATATATCTTTGCAGCCGGAAATCAGTTTTTTATTTCGAAAATATTTTTTATTTTAATAATTATCTATAACCAAACATGAAGAAAGGTCTATTAAAAATTGCCCTCTCAGTATTAGGAGCGGCGTTTTTTCTTTGCGCGAAAGCGCAAGGGGTTCCAGGAGCCTCCATTCATCCGTTTGTATTTGAAGATGTATCCATCCTTACTAACATTTCAAACAACGGGAAATGGGCTACCGCTCATGGTACAGAGGAAAGCAAAACGATGTTTCCCAAACTTATCGACTTAAGCTCTAACCAAGTCACGGAACTGCTTACCGGCGAAGACTACTCCAACTTGACAAGCGCGGCCTATGACGTGACAGACGACGGTAGCATGGTGGCAGGAAGCTATGACGGCCAACCGGCTATCTATATCACAGCCCAAAAACGTTGGAGCATGTTGGCCGTACCCGACAGCTGTGTAGGTGGAGAAGTCACAGCCATCACCCCCGATGGCCATTACGCCGTGGGAAGGGGCCTATACGCAGATACTTACATGGAAGCTGTCGTCATGTGGGATTTACAACAGGACGGCCTGCTTCTCGATTTATCCGGCATTCCATTTGAAGACATGGTAGGCGAAAATAACAACCAACGCCGTCTGATAGGTGTAACCCCTGATGGAAATAAAGTATTAGGCTGCATATCATACAGCTACGTAAGCCCTGCCGGCATCTTCTTTTTTGTATATGACCGCCAAACCAAGAAGTGCCAGCCTATCGGTTTCGATACCACAACAGAAACAACAGAAGAAGGCCCTCAAACGGTTTGGACACCGCGTGCCGAAGGACTTTATTTTATCAACTCAGCCAATCTCAGTGCTAACGGACGATATATCACAGGCGAAGCGTACATGGAAAATGATGCAGCCAAAGGTTACGTTTACGACATAGAAACGGATAAATTCACCCTATACAGCGATGCACAAGATGACATGCCCGGTTTTACAGCATGCAGTAATGGAATCGTGTTGGGTGCAACCCCTCCGACCAATCCTTATCGTGACTGGAGCGTGCGCGTGGGAGAATATTGGTATCCCATTTCTTTGATTCTCTCTCAACGTTATGGCATCAACTTCTCTACGGAGACTAATTTTTCTAATACAGGAACACCGATAGCCACTAGCCTGGATGGCAAAAAAATCGTTGTATTCGTAGCTCCACAAAAAGAAAATTATATTTTGGAATTACCGGAGACCTTGGATGCAGCAACCACAGATATTGACTTATTAGGTAACTACATCGTCAATCCGAAGGCCGGAAGTGAATTCTCGTCTCTTAAAACCGTCACGTTTACATTCCCCTATGAAATAGAACTATTAGGAGACAAAAGCAATGTGACCTTTACGGACGAAAACGGGAAAAAAACGGGTACGATCTTAAGTCTTAAAACGGATGACAAGGATTTGAATATCAGCTTCCGCAGCACAAACCTGCAAGCAGGAGTGAAATATACCCTGACCCTTTCTGCCGGTACTATCGCCATCAAAGGCGACACGGAACGTAAAAACAAAGAGCTCTCCGTCACTTATACAGGACGTGATAATGTTCCGGTAAAAATGGTATCTGCCACTCCGTATGAAAACACGGAAGTAAAACAGCTGAATTACACCAACAATCCTATAACCATAACGTTCGACACCCAATTATCCCTCAATGAGGACGCTATCGGTTACCTTTACAAAGACGACGAAACGACCCCGGACGGCACCTTACGTTTAGGAGTCACAGACAATAAATTATATGTGTTCCCTGTCACAGCCCGCAATTTGTTTAAGGGACACAACTACAAAGTGACGGTTCCTCGCAACGCGGTATATGACATCATGGGCAATAATGGTAATGACTCCATCACCTTGCACTACATCGGCGGATTCGAACGCGAAGTAAGTTATGACAACGATACACTCTTCGTAGAGGATTTCAACAACGGGTTCACTAAGACCATGTTGTATGAAGGAGACCATAATAAACCCACGGAGGAAATGCAAAAAATGGATTTCAACGATAGCGATAACTATCCTTGGACCATGGTACGCGATGAAGATGATCCCAATAACTATGCCGCTGCTTCCACTTCGTTGTATGACCCCGTCGGGAGGTCTGACGACTGGATGGTCACAGCGCATATCTATATCCCGGACGACAGATGTTATTTGCAATTTGATGCCCAAAGTTTCCGGGAGAATAAAAAAGATAGCCTTTATGTATTGGTTTGGGTAACTGAAGATGAGTTTTCTTCAATGAACAGCGAACGTATCGCCAAGTTCAAAGCCGAATGCGACACCATATATGCCGGCATCGAAACTCCGGGAGACTATGAAGACTTCCTTGCCGGAGACTGGACGGAACACACGGCAAGCCTACAACCTTATGCCGGCAAAAACATCTACATCGCTTTTGTCAACAGCAATGAAAACCAAAGTTGTGTATTCGTAGACAACCTTTTGGTGAGACAAGACCAACAGTTCCAAATCAGCGTGACCACAGACCAAACGGTGGTAAAAGCCAAAGAGATAAAAATCAGTGGACAAATCAGAATCACGACACCAGACCACACTTACTCGACCTTGGAACTAACCTTGAAAGATTCTCAGGGAAACATGGTAGACCAAATTAGCGAAAGCAACCTGGAACTGAAAGAAAATGATAAGTATGACTTCTCCTTCGACAAGCCATTACCCTTGGTTATCGGCCAAGAAAACGAATATACTATCCTTGTCCAATTGGATGAAGAACAAAGTGAACCTCACTATTCAGTAAAGAACCTGTCTTTCCAGACCGTTAAACGGGTTGTATTGGAAGAAGGTACCGGACAGGATTGTCCGAACTGTCCGCAAGGCATTCTGGCCATTGAAAATCTGGAAGATGTTTACGGCGACTTGTTCATCCCTGTAAGCCTTCATACTTATTCCGGTGACCCTTATGGAACTGGCTTTGAAAGCTATGCCGCATTCCTGAACATCACAGGATACCCTTCGGGCACCGTCAATCGTACCAATCAAGTCCCTGTGGGAGCCATGACTTCGGATGAGAATGGAAATGCCACCTTCACCTCTACGGCACATCCTTGTTGGTTAGACTATGTAGCTGCAGAAATGGAAATAAGCGCCGATGCAAACTTCGACATCGCAAAGGCTAAGGTAGAGGCAGACAGTACGATTAACATGACTTATAAATACCAATATGCCCTAAACGTGAAAGGACAAAACGTAAACCTCTTTACTGTAATATTAGAAGATAGCCTGATTGGCAAGCAAAGAAACTCTTATGGTTCCAACAGCGACCCACTTTTAGGCGAATGGGGCCAGGGAGGTAAATACTCTGCCGCCACCGTACGTAATTATCCTTTCGTAGATGTAGTGAGAGGCGTAGTCGGTGATACATTCTACGGCACTGCCGGTTATATCCAACCGAATGTCGAGGCCGGTAAGGAATATACGGCCGAAGCCACTTTCAAGCTTCCTGCAAAAGTCCTGAAAGCTAAAAACTGTAAGATCGTAACCATGATGATAGACGCCAACAGCGGCAAAGTCATCAATTCGGCGCGCGCCAAATTGGATGTATCGGATTTTGCTAATGCCATAGCTGACATACAAGCAGAAAAACCGAATGTCGAAATTGCAGTTGTAAACGGTGGCGTAGAGATTACCACAGATGCCCCGGCACAAATTAATTTGTATAGCCTGAACGGCACTTTAATCGGAACAGCCAAAAGCCAAGGCTTTGTCTCATTAAGCACAAACGGATACCGTGGCCTTACTTTGGTGAAAGTGACTACCGGACATCAAACTTTAGTGAAAAAAGTCATCGTGAAGTAAACTGCTTCCTTACCCTCCACATTGTACCATGCCCGTTCCTTTGGGCATGGTACTTTAGTGTTTCAGAACGAACGACAATAATTTATTAATAACAACTCTTTAAATGATGAAACAAAAACTTCTCATGCTCTGTATGCTGTTCTGCATAATGGCGGGCGCGTCTTATGCACAAACCCAAACAGCATCGGGCATCGTTTATTCTGCTGAAGACGGCCTACCGCTCATCGGCGCAAACGTGAAAGTACAAGGCACGACCATGGGTGCATCGGCCGACTTCGATGGAAAGTTCACCATCAAGAACATCCCGGCCACAGCCAAATTCCTTGAAATCTCCAGTATCGGTTTCAAGAAACAGACAGTGCCCATTAAAACGAACCTTAAAATCACCCTCCAACCGGACAATAAGGAGCTCGGTGAAGTGGTAGTGACCGGATTACAGAAAATGGACAAGCGCCTCTTCTCCGGTGCCACCGTAAAGTTGGATGCCGATAAAATGAAAATAGACGGTATGGCCGACATCAGCCGTTCATTGGAAGGACGAGCCGCCGGCGTATCTGTACAAAATGTCAGCGGTACATTCGGTACAGCGCCGAAAATCCGTGTCCGTGGAGCCACCTCCATTTATGGCAGTAGCAAACCGTTATGGGTTGTGGACGGTGTCATCATGGAAGATGCCATTGAAGTAAGCGCGGACGCTTTGGCCACCGGTGACGTGGAAACCATGATCAGCTCTTCCATCGCAGGCTTGAACGCCGATGACATCGAAAGTTTCCAAATTCTGAAAGATGGTTCTGCAACCTCCATTTACGGTGCACGAGCCATGGCTGGTGTGATTGTTGTCACCACCAAAAAAGGAAAAGCCGGACAAAGCAAGATCAACTATACTGGTGAAATCACCATGCGCATGAAGCCGAGTTACAAGAACTTCAACATCATGAATTCGCAAGACCAGATGTCAGTATACAAGGAAATGGCCGACAAGGGGTGGTTAAACTTCTCCGGCACTGGAGACAATGGTATGTACAACGCACCAAACAGTGGTGTATACGGTAAAATGTGGCACCTAATCAACTCTTACGACGCAGCTACCGGACAATTCGGATTGTCTAATACCCCGGAAGCGCGTAACGCTTACCTACGCGCTGCAGAAATGCGTAATACGGACTGGTTCGACGAATTGTTTAGTAACAATGTCATGCACAACCACTCCGTAAGCGTGTCTTCCGGTACGGATAAGGCTTCCTATTATGCCTCTTTGAGTGTCATGAGCGACCCGGGATGGTACAAACAAAGTAAAGTGAACCGTTATACAGCCAACTTAAACACCTCCTTCAATCTCAGCAAACAGCTCACACTGAACTTGCTGTCCAATGCCTCCTACCGTAAGCAACGTGCCCCGGGCACATCTAGCCAAAGCACGGACATCGCCAACGGTGAAGTGAGCCGCGAATTTGACATCAACCCTTACTCATTCGCATTAAATACTTCCCGCACACTCGACCCGAATGAATATTACACGCGTAACTATGCAGACTTCAATATCTTCCATGAATTGGACAATAACTATATCGAGTTGAACATCGTAGATTTAAAATTCCAAGGAGAATTGAAATGGAAACCGATTTCCGAACTGGAATTCAGTGCACTCGGTGCCATGAAATACAGCACCATTGCCAACGAACAGTTCGTCAAAGATGATGCCAACCAAGCCAATGCTTACCGAGCCATGGGCAATGCCATCATCCGCGACCAAAACGACAAACTGTACACAGACCCCGATAACCCTTATTCTTTACCGATGTCAGTCCTGCCAGAAGGTGGTTTCTATAAACGTACCGACTACAAGACGAAAGGATTCGATTTCCGAGCTTCCGCATCGTGGAACCGCCTTTGGAAAGAAGATCATCTAACCAATATCTACGCAGGTATGGAAACCAACGCTACGGATTACAACCAATCTTATTTCCACGGATGGGGTATGCAATATTCCATGGGTGAAACTCCATTCTATATTTACCAATTCCTGAAACAGCTCATCGAACAAGGTTCGAGCTACTACGGCATGGGAAACAACCGTCTGCGCAGTGCAGCCTTCTTCATGAACGCCAACTATGCATTCCAATCCCGCTATTCCGTAAATGGAACGGTACGTTATGAAGGTACAAATAAATTAGGGAAGAGCCGTAGCGCCCGTTGGCTTCCTACATGGAACATCTCCGGGCGATGGAACCTCGACGAAGAAAAGTTCTTCGAGCCTATCAAAGACATAATATCTCATGCAGCGTTCAAGGTTTCATACTCTCTGACAGGCGACCGAGGTCCCTCAAGCATATCTAACTCTAAAGCAATTATCTCAAGCTATACCCCGTTCCGCCCGTTCACGTCTATACAGGAAAGCGGTATGCAACTTTATCAATTAGAGAACAGCGAACTGACGTATGAAAAGAAAACTGAGTTGAACTTAGGATTGGATTTGGGCTTCTTAGATAATCGCATTAATCTGGCCATGGACTGGTACACTCGTGACAACCACGACTTGATTGGCTCTATCAACACACAAGGCGTGGGTGGAGAAACTAAAAAATGGGCCAACGTGGCTTCCATGAAATCCCATGGCTTCGAAATGAGTATCTCGACCGTGAATATCAAAAACAAAAACTTCTCCTGGAACACCGACTTCATTTTCTCGACTTACAAAAACGAAGTGACTGAATTGGATGCACTGGCCACCATGATGGACTATGTGAGTGGTACCGGTTTCACGATGCCCGGTTATCCAGTACGTTCCCTGTTCTCTATTCCGTTTGCCGGTCTGGACAGCAACGGTATACCGACATTCTACAACGAAAACGGAGAAATTACTAGCACGGACATCAGCTTCCAGTACAGTGATGACTTCTCTTGGCTAAAATATGAAGGCTCTACCGACCCGACCGTAATGGGTAGCTTGGGCAATACTTTCAATTACAAAGGCTTCCGCCTGAACGTGTTCCTGACTTATTCCGGTGGCAACGTGGTCCGTCTTGATCCGGTATTCAGTGCCAACTATAGCGATTTGACAGCCACGACGCGTGAATTTAAAAACCGTTGGACCTTGCCGGGTGACGAGCACAAAACCAATATACCGGCCATCCTGAGCTATCGCCAGTATTACGAAAATACGGATTTAAGATATGCTTATAACGCTTATAATTACTCCACAGAACGAGTAGCAAAAGGCGGTTTCATCCGTCTGAAAGAGATTTCTTTGTCCTATGACTTTCCCAAGAAATGGATAGAACCGTTAAAACTGTCCAACCTCTCTCTGAAGTTACAGGCTACCAACCTCTGCCTTCTCTATGCGGACAAGAAACTGAACGGACAAGACCCTGAGTTTGTCAACTCAGGCGGTGTAGCTTCTCCTGTACCCCGCCAGTTTACCATGACACTGAGATTAGGTTTATAATCATATACGAACTTAAAAAGAATGATGATGAATTTCAAATATACAGCAATTGCCTTTACCGCATTATCGCTGACCGTATCTTCCTGTAACGACTTTTTGGACGAAATGCCCGATAACCGTACGGAATTAGATACCCCGGAAAAAATTACCAAACTGTTAGTTACAGCCTATCCGACCACAAGTTGGAACTTATTGGCCGAATTTTCGTCGGACAACACGGACGACAATGGTCCCAAATATCAAATCTTCGACCGTTTAAGCCGAGAAATCTACGAATGGAAAGATACCAAAGAAACAGGTAACGACTCGCCTGTAACTTATTGGTCATCCTGTTATAAAGCCATAGCCACGGCCAACCAAGCTTTAGAAGCTATCGACAAGCTGCAGGCAGAAGGAATCAGCCCCAGTTTGTTGTCTGCACAGCGAGGCGAAGCCCTACTTTGCCGAGCATACGGACATTTCATGCTCAGTTATATCTTCTGTGAAGCATGGAGCGAAAGTAATAAAAACACCGCTTTAGGTATCCCTTACAGCACACTGCCGGAAACAACTGTCAATCCGCAATATGACCGCGAAACCATCGGCAAGACATACGAGCATATTGCAGCTGACCTTGAAGCCGGATTGCCATTGATTGATGACAATAACTACTCGGTAGCCAAGTACCACTTCAACAGCAAGGCAGCTTATGCCTTTGCCGCACGTTTTTACTTGTACTATTGCCAATATGACAAGGCGATAGAATATGCCACCAAAGTCTTAGGCAACGACCCTGCATTAGTAATGCGTGATTGGGGAACCCTCGGAAGTTTGTCGTTGAATGATGACCTGCAACCCGATGCCTATGTAGATGCTAGTAACCGGGCAAACTTGCTGTTGTATACAGCCCGTTCTTATTGGGGATTGTACAACGGCCCTCTTACCACAACCAACCGGTACACACACAACCCGACAATCTCTAAAAACGAAACAAGCGAATCCACAGGTATTTGGGGAGATTGTAGCACTACACTCAAACAAATCGCAGCCAACTATACTTCTATCCCCAAAGTGGTATTCCGTAAATACCCTTTTTTCTACTTCGAGGTCGTAGATCCGAGTGCCAACACAGGTTACTACAACATTGTACAGGCAGCCTTCACCACAGACGAAGCCTTGCTGATACGTGCTGAAGCCTATACCATGAAAAAAGAGTATGACAAAGCTATTGCCGACATGCAGATTTGGGAGAATAGCTATACGACGTCTAAAGTGGCGCTTACAGAGCAAGGCATTAATGACTTCTACGGTAAACTGGATTACTATACTCCGCAGAAGCCTACCGTCAAAAAAGAATTGCATCCTGATTTTACAATAGAACCGGGCACACAAGAAAACATGCTTCATTTCATCCTCCATGCCCGCCGTATCCTGACACTTCACGAAGGCTTGCGTTGGGGGGACATCAAACGATACGGCATTACGATTTATCGTAGAACGGTAGAGAAGCAAATCATTACCGTAACCGATGAAATGAAAGTTGACGACCCACGTCGCGCTTTACAAATCCCGAATACAGTAATCGGTGCCGGCCTAACCCCTAACCCGAGAAATAAATAATTCATATATTTAAATAAGGAAAAAATGAAAAAATATATAGGTTATCTATTAGTGTTCGCTTTGAGCCTGACTGCCATATCATGTAATGATGACAAGATAGAAGACCAAAGCATATTCGATACTGAAGCACCCGCACGCAACGAGTTTGACAAATGGTTGATGAAGAACTATGTAACCCCCTATAATATAGAAATAAAATATAAATGGGAAGACATAGAAACCGATATGAGCTATGACCTCGCACCTGCCGGGTTGAACCAATCCAAAATAATGGCTCAAATCATCAAATATGTATGGTTGGAAGCATACGATGAAATCGCAGGCATCAATTTCATGAGGACTTACGTCCCCAAACAAATCCTTTTCGTCGGCTCTGCCGCATACGACGCAGACACACAGACCAGTACTTTGGGAACAGCGGAAGGCGGCTTAAAGGTAATCCTCTATAACATCAACACGATAGAGAACAACATAGACGACCCGGAAGTGCTGAACGCATATTACTTCCACACCATGCACCACGAATTCTCTCATATCTTGCACCAGACCAAGCCTTACAGCACGGACTTTGAAAAGATTACTCCATCCGAATACGTAGGTGCCCAATGGAACGAGCAGGCTGACAGTACAGCTAACCGGAAAGGGTTCGTGACCCCTTACGCCATGGACCAACCGGATGAAGACTTTGCAGAAATCATCTCTACTTATATTACAAATGACCAGACATATTGGGAGAGCCTATTGCAACAAAGCGGCGAAAAAGGCGCAAAGCTAATCAACCAAAAGTTTGAAATTGTAAAGAGCTATTTGCAAAACTCTTGGAACATCGACATCGACGAACTCAGAAGTGTCGTACTACGTAGAACCTCAGAGATAAAAGACCTTGATTTGGAAAACCTATAATGAGTAAACAAAATGAAAAGATTTAGCATATTGAGTTTGATTTGCTTGGCGGCATTCACACTGCAATCCTGCCTGTTCAGCGAAGATGACATCTTCGAAGACTCATCCACCAACCGCACCAACCAGGCACTGGACAATTATCAGGCATTGCTCACCAGTGCCACGAACGGATGGAAACTGGAATATTATCCAGGCGGTAAAAGCCATGACATCGGCGGTGTGACGATGCTCATGAAATTTGAAGGCGAAGACGTGACTATCATGTCCGACACCAAGGTACAAGGTTTCAACGATAAAACAGAAACACAGGCCGGAGAACGGGTCACGTCTAAATTCACGCTCATTGCAGACCAAGGTCCCGTTTTGTCTTTCTCTACCTACAACGTGCTCATACATTATTGGAGCGAACCCAAAGGAGGCCTTGACGTAGACGGATATGCCGGAGATTTTGAATTCGTTATCACTGACGCTAGGGAAAATGAGGTTACACTAAAAGGAAAGAAGCATGGCACTATCATGCACATGACCAAATTGGCTAATGATGTCGATTGGGACGCTTATATCGCAGCTTGCAATAAAATACGTACCGAAAGCGAAGAATACGGCACATTAGTTGGTTTTAAAGGGGAAACAACTTTCACCCCATCTGCTTTCTCGCAAGAGAATGTTATCACATTCAGCGAAACGGCAAGCAATGGAGAAACAACGAAACGCAAAGTTTCCTTTGCATACACAGACAAAGGTATTCGACTGTACAGCCCTACTACCGTCAATGGAGTGGAATGCGATAATTTCGTATGGGACAATGAAACCAAATCTTTCACTAGCACAAGTGACAACTCTGTCGAACTGAAATATGTGAGACCAACAGATTATGTTCCTATAGAATTTTATACTGAACACCAATGGACTTTGGAATATACTTACAACTTTGGTCAAAAGGATACTGTTGAAACCGTAAGTTTTACCCGGTTGGAAAATACAGACACTCTCCAAACCCAAATCAGCGCATTAAACCTGAAATTTAAGGTAAAGGCTGTATATAACCGTACTACGGGTATGATTGAGTTTCGCACGCAATATTTGGACATGGTCGTATTGTCGACGGAAGAAGAGGGTGAAATGGATGCGTACATTCATTTGTGCCCTTGGGATGAAAATGCCGGTAACATGTACCTAATGCCTAAGGCCGGTATCGTCAGCTACACCACCCAAATGACACCACGTATTCTTGAATTCACGGACAATGGCCGTATCTCTGAATCATCTATCAATGGCTTTGTGTTCTACGCATTCAAGGGTGAAGACCGAGCTAGCGAACAACTCGGTGTGTTGAACACATACAGCGAAATAAAACTTAAACAAAAAGATTAAAGATTAGAAGAAGATGAAAAAAACAAGCATCATATTATGTGCGCTTGCAACCGGTTTCTTTACCGGTTGCAGCGATGACGACGAAGCCGTAAAGCCACAAGTAACAGTCGTAGACATCAACTTCAAAGCTGCAGCCTCAGAAGGTTATATTTTACTGAATGGGCAACATGCAACAGCCGTATCTTCAGACAATTGGTGCAGATTGAAACAAGATGGCGATACTATTTTCGTGACAGTAGAAGACAATACGGATATCGAAGGACGCAATGCAATCGTAACTATAACATACGCTGACGGCACACAAAAGCAAATTCCTATCAACCAACAAGGGGGATTCTTTCGTGTAGAAGCAACTGAAGGCCTCCATGCAACAGATTCCATAAATGCCGTTTCCCTTTCAGTTACTTCGGCTTTTGAGTACACAGTTAATATAAGTTCAGACTGGGTTAGTTACGAAAAAAATGAAGAGGGTATCACATTCACATTCAAAAAGAACCTGAGTGGCTTCCCACGTCATACATCCGTGAACATCGACTGTGAGAAAATGAACAAACAGTTCACCACCTCTCTTTACCAATACAGCGTAGACGACCTGATGGGAGAGTGGACTGCCCATTTTATTAACAGTAGAAACCAACCTACCACATGCAATGTGACACTAGACAGGAATACAAATGGAACAATTTCCGTAACAGGCATGCCTGAGAATCTGGTATTGAAAGCCCAACAAACCGACGAACATTCTTTTGCATTTAAAATGGGAGAAGATTTAGGTTTCTTTCAGGATAGCTACAAGATTTACTTGAACGGTATCAGTTCCGATGGAACCATTTATTCCTTCGATACGGAAAAGCGTAAAATCAGCTACACAAGTTCATTAAAATGTACTCCTGAGGGTTACGAATGTAATTTTACAGCGGACTCCACTTTCACCGATGGAATAGAAATGGACGGAGTAGTAGTCACAGCCTATGACCAAGCCGGCAATAAACAAGGGACAGTAGAAGCTTTCCGTCAATTACAATTGAAACGATAAATCTCCTTTCAATGACAATGAAAAGCATGGCGTCCTGATTCCAGGACGCCATGCTTTTTACCACTCACAATGTTACTTAAGTAACCTCTTAATCATACGACCATCTGCCCCACGATAAAGATATACTCCTTTACGCATGGGCTTTTCTACTTGTACTCCATCCATCCGATACCAAACTCCCGATGTAGTATAACCAACTTTCTCATCCATAGGCACACTCGGTATTATCGTAATCACATGTTCCTCACTTCCCCCCATAAAATCAAAAGAAACAGTCTGGGATACCTCGTCATATACAATATCAGTAATAGGCTTCCCTAACGTCCCGGCAAGCCCAAAAGACATTTCCGTAGCCGGAATAGAAGTATCCGTAAGTTCATCGTTACCGTTCCACGGATAAGTATCTCCTATCAAACTGGCTTCATATTCTGCCTCATTCTTTCCACTCACCAACAAAGGACGGGCGTTATCTGCCGGAATAACTTTCACCCGGAAGGCCGATGAAGAGACGTTATTTACTGTATTATTCTCCCACACCGTAGGATCTGGCAAACAAACATAAGTCACCAACAGACCTTTTCCTAAACAACTTTTATTCCATCCACGATCATCTATCGTTTCCAACACCAAATACTCATTTCCCTTAGCTGAAGGAGAAGAATTCACAACCTTAAAAGCCATTCCTCCCCAATCCGTAGAAGGCATGCTCTTCACAGTCGTAGCCTCATCCAACTCCTGCAAATCAATCCATCCCATATGGGCCTTTTCCAATGCACGATAGCCCACAGGACGGCGTCCGTCGAGTGCATAACTACCATAGTCCATCAAAGACCATGACCCCATAGCAAACTCCGATACCACAACTCCGTCCGTACGGTAAAAATCCGGCAGACCTAACTGGTGGCTAAATTCATGACAGAATGTCCCTATTCCATCTAACTGCCCATTCAACATTTCGTTAGTACAAGAATAAGAGTTAAACTTCAAGCCTGCAACTTCCGGACTCGTATAACCACGCTCAGAGAGGGATGATGTATGCGGCCATACCAAATCTGTCTGAGCAGGAAGGGCATGCTGTCCTTCTCCTGCATAAAGTACATAAAGCGCATCTACCAGACCGTCGGAATTACTATCAAATTCAGCCCAGTCTTCCACTTCACCGGTTCCTATCGCCTTTTGGATGGCCTCCGTAATCATCTCCCCAACGTGCTCATCCTTCATCGTTTTTCCATCTGCACCATAATAAGCAGCCTTCTCGTCCAACGTGACAGGACCGATTACGACAAATTCCGGCGTAAACTTACCGTCACTCTGGTCTGCAAAATACTGAAATGCTGTACCACTCCCGGATTCTACTTCTTCAATCGTGGCAGGTTTCGAAAGACGTGCCGTATAACTCGCTTTCGGATCCGTTTCACTCATGAGCTTGTCCTTGAACTGTACCAATACCACCGGAATCTTAGGAGATCCAGTACGCACGGGCATCTCACCGATTTTCCTTACCAACGGGTGTCCCGCCTGAACCCCGCCTACCATTGCGCCCCAAAACAAAGCCGCATACAAAAGTCTTTTTAAATTCATTCGTTATTATTATGATTAATACATTCCTATTTTTCTTTGCAAAAATAAGAAAATCCTCCTACATAAGGAAGTTACTACATAGATTTCAGAAAACAGAATGGGAAGTTCTGCCTTTCGACAAAACTCCCCATCGTATCCTTAATTATAGAAAGTGATTACTTAATCACCACCTTCTTTCCATTCACGACATAAATTCCTTTTCTTAAAGCCTTCAATGCATCACGGTCTGCATTATAAAGCACACGTACACCATTAAGATTGTACACCGTTACTTTTGTCCCAATTTCAGCCAATACTGAATTTACTCCGACTGTCACCCCATTCTCGTCTATAACTATCGTATAAGTTAATTCCGGATTACAAGCCCCTTCTGTAGAACCGGGAATCCAAGAACCATTTCCAAACAATTCTGCCGGAATAAACAACGTATAAGTACCTTTCTCTGTGAGAGGATTCTCCAATGCGATACTAAAATCTTCAAAAGCTGCTGCATAACTTACCGATTTTCCACCCACAACTTCTTCCTGAGTATTCGAATTATAAATCTTGATTTTCTCTGTGTCAAAATTCTCATCCAAAGTCACCCATTCTGGTGTCTTTATCGTAAAACCTATCACTGTACTTCCTTCTGTCTCGGCTACAACTTCGCTCGGAACATAATCTTTCGCAACTTCCCCTATAATCATATAATCCACAAGGGTTGCCTTACTTAAAATAGATGTCTGATTTCCTAAAACGAATGCCTCTGCCGGAAGATTCACCATATAAGCTCCGGGGAGCTTCACTTCATTATCAAAAACCACCTTTATTTCTGTCGGTATGTAATCCGGATTTTCCTTCTCATCTTCCGGAATAACAGGCTCCATACTTACCGCTGTAGCTACTACGTTCCGCATTCTATCCCATATCTGTATTTTCTCCTTGTTGTCTGCATTCACGCGAATACCCTCAGAACAACCAACTAATACCTCTTTAATATTTTCCACTGTAGAACCGCTCACTGGAGTGAGTATCAAATCCGGTACATTTACCAAGTTTCCTACTGTTGTGAAAACAGCAGAAAAATCTGCGGAGTAATCCCCGCCGTCAGCTGCTTCAAGGCCAACAAAGCTGACCTTTACCTCCGAATTGGCATCGGCATCACTTTTCGGTACACATACTCTTAATATACAGGCACCTTCTTCTTCAGAATCCGCTTTTTTCTTAATATCTTTCTCTACAATAGAATTAACTTGACCATTTACCATAAAATCAAACTGCACTCCAGTGTAATGCAAGTATTCATCACCACGAACCCAAATTGTTAATGAGTCTAATCCGTCAATAGAATTACTTCCTGCCAAGTCATCAAAAGCCACAGCTATATCCACCTTTACTTCCTCATAGGCATATTGAAACGTACAAGAACCTACTGAGGATTGAGCACCAGAATAAACAGGTTGTCCGTCAGCTGCATACACCCCTGCAATTTTCAAAGAAATAGTTCCAAAGGCAGCGCCGGAATAGTTCGGCAGCATATCTTTATGCCGACGCGATTTTCCGCTCAAATCTACAGTTACAGTATTTTCACCTAAGAATTGCGCATCTAAGGTTTCTTGATAAAAACCATTCTCCGCTTCTATATCCCCATATATTAATGTTGCAACCGGTTTCTTCTCTGTATCCAAAGCACCATCAAAATTCAACTGTACAACATTCTCGTCCCCAGACATAACATAAGAATGAAATATATCCATTCCATTTCCAGGCGTATTTACAGAACTGTTTAGAACCACAGGTTTTGCTGCTGCTTTTAAAGTCAAGGAGCAAGTCCCGTCTTCTCCATAAATATCACTTTCTTTATTCGCATTCCGTACTCCCTTCAAAGTTAAGAGCATATCATCTCCTTCCTTTAGGATTCCATCATTGTATGCCTCCATCATAATGGCAGATAGGTCAAATTGTACAGAAGACGATGTCGAAACCGCATCAATAGACTTTTCTTTTCCTCCAATTGTAAGAGTAGCCCCATCCATTTTAACATCCCTATTGAAAGTGAAACTTACTGTAGCATTGGAAACAAACAATGTCTCACCCTCTGTTGGAGAAACTCGTTGTAACTTCAAAGCAACAGCTTCCTTTCCAAATTCCACAGAAATGGTTCGTGCGCTCAACATAAAAGAACGGTGAAAATAATAAGTAATCCCGGCTTTTACTTCCAATTCGCAAACCCCATTATTGTAAACAAGACGTGGCTCCACCATCGTTTGATATGTATTATCCGTATATAAATCCAAAGGATCGGTACTATCAAATGTCAAAGTCAATACTCCGTCCGAAGGAGCCGTAAACGTAGCATACAAATCTTTAAAATAACTTCCCGAAACATCATATTCTTCTCCACCTTCAAAGATCAAAGGATCATCAGCTGACAATCCGGGGGCAGCTTTCAATCCTCCAACACCCACCATACACACTGCCACAAAAAGAACCATCCTCATCAGATAGTCTTTCATTTCCAAAGTAAACATCTTCCTCATACTGATATTTTTAATTAATAATTATAGATTATACTCTTCTTATTGATATATCGCAACAACCTTTTTCTAAATCCCGATATTTAGACTTTCAACTTTATGGCTGTAAATTTATATATAAAAACACTAAAACAAAAGAAAAATGGAAAGAAATTTATCAAAAGACAAACTAACAGTATAAATATGCAATAAAAATACAAATTTTTAAAGAAGAAGACGAATTAGAAGCGATTTACAAGTTTCTTTTTGGTATCTACGGAATGAAATCAATTTCCAAAAAACACCCGTTTAACCTCCCCAAATCCCCACCACCGTCAATCATCATTAAACTCCTACACCAAAAGAAAAACGGAAATGATTTCTTATCCTTCTCAAAACCATCTCCGCTTCTTCTCTCAGTTCTTAACTTCAAACCACAAAACTTACTTTTGAGTCTCTTTCCTCCTTTTCCAAACCTCACGTCCCAACAAAAAAAGCATACCCAACATCAACAGAACCAAAGAGACATTGGCCACCGTCTCTGTCACGTGCAGGCTCTTCGGGTCAAACTTGAAAGCCACCGTATGCTTTCCGGGAGCCACCTTGATGGCACGTAGGATATAATCGGCACAAGCGATTTCCACCGGTTCACCGTCCACTGTGGCTTGCCATCCGGGATAATAAATCTCAGAAAAGACAACGACTCCTCCTTTCGACGAATTGACTTCATACACCAAAGCATTGGCATCGTATGAGGTTAGCCTCACCGTTGCTGCAGAATCCACCGGTTGGCTTCCTTCTGCCACACCCAATATACCCTTATATTTACCGGCAACCAACGCTATCCCTTTCGGATTTACTCGATGTAAACCTAAAATTTCATCATCGGCACTGGTCACGTAACGAACCTCCTTCACAAACCACCCGTTGCCGTTTGCATGAGGATTGGGCACAGGGAAAGTCTGCCCGCCTTCTTGCCCCATAATGGCATACTTCACGTTAAGCATATTCAACACCGGAAATATCGTATCCCCGTCCACTTTTGACAAATCGCCACGAACAGCAGCCACGGCACGAGCGAATTTTCCCATCTCTGGTGCGATATGCTCCTCTATCATTTCTTGATAACGACGAAGTTTTGCCGCATGGTAACCACCGATACTTTTATGATAATAAGAAGTCTTGTTTTCATTGAAAGGACTTCCGGCCAGGTTCATCACACGGTAATCCTTGTCCTTATCGCGCAGGATAAACTCATCCGCCGGTGTCTTAGGCACCACATTCGTGGCAGCCGACACCGGCTCGCTGAACATCCCGTCATTCAAATAACGCTTGTCTACCTGCCACAAATCAAACAAACACAACACGAACACGGCACTGACCAACACGCCGCCACTGACTTTTTTGGCATTATAAGCCAAAAGCAATAATAAACCTATCGCTATGATAATGAAGCTACGCCAGGCATCGGCTACCACTACGGCCTTACGCATCTCATGCAAATTACCCAATATGCCGCCTAACATGTCGCCGGGAATATACCCTTTGGCCGTAGCATCCTGCAACATGGACATTTCTGCCGTAGAAATATAATTGCCGAAAAATACATCAGGCATCAAAGCGAACAAGAGCGCAAAGCCTCCCGTCAAGGCAAAACTGGCATATACATATTTAAGTTTCGCCTTCAGCAATTCTGGCTGTTCCAACAAGGCCTTCAGCCCCAACATAGCCAACAACGGGATGGTGAACTCAGCCACAACCAGAATGGAAGCCACAGCACGGAACTTGTCATACAACGGGACATAATCAAGGAAGAGATTCGTAAGCCCCATGAAATTACGCCCCCATGAAAGCATCACGGAAAGCACCGTCAAAGCCAACAGGCACCATTTCATGGGACCTTTCAGTACGAAAAGGGACAAGACGAACAGCATCATCACGAAAGCACCCACATACACCGGCCCGCTCGTACCTGGCTGTTCCCCCCAATATTGTGTCAGGGCTTGATAAACAGGTGTATATTGCGGATTGGCTTTCTCCATGGCTTTCTCACTGGCAGTCAATGGTAGAGAAGCACCTCCTTTTACGTTAGGGACAAGCAACGACCATGTCTCCCCGATGCCATAACTCCATTGCGTAATATAATCACGCTCCAACCCGTCTTTTGTCTGGTTGCCGGGGTCCTGCTTGTTTTTATATGCCAATTCACTCTTTCCTCGCATGCTTTCCTTACTATATTGGTAGGTATGGTACAAGTTGGATGAATTGATAGCCACTCCAAGGAGCCCGGCCACAATCAACATTCCGGTAGCCTTGCACCAACCGGCCATTTTCTTTTCTTTCACAGCCTGGACCAGATAGGCCAAAGCCATCAATCCCATTACCGGCAAAAAGTAGTAACTCATCTGCACATGGTTGGACATGATTTGCAAAGCCAAAAAGAAAGCCGTTACCACCCCACCCCACAAATATTTACCACGGTAACATAACACCAAACCAGCTATCGTGGGCGGAATATAAGCCAAAGCCATTACTTTCCAAATGTGTCCGGCACCTATTATAATAAAGAAATAAGAAGAAAAGGCCCACAGTATGGCACCCAACGCAGCCATCCATACCTTGAAGTCAAACGCGCGCAGCAGGATATAGAAGCCCAACAACATGACGAAAACATACATGGCCACACCGGTCAGTCCTAACTGGTAGACTTTCTGCAAACCGACCAAAGTGTCGGTAGAATCATAACTCGGTGCCATTTGATAAGTTGGCATTCCGGAAAACAAGGCATTCGTCCAACGTGTCCGCTCCCCGGTACGTTGATAATACTCTTGCATTTCCACTCCCGCACCGACACCTCCACTATGGTCGTGCCCTGTAAGAACCAACCCCTCTGTCACGGGTTGGAAAAAATACAAAAAGCCTATCGCGATGAACAACACCACAGCCAACGCGTCCGGCAAATAATTCTTTATTTTATTCATTTCCTATATTATAATATAAAATTAAATTTCTGGTTCGCGTGCGAAAGTAATAAAAAAAACCGCCTTCCACAAGGGAAAGCGGTTAAAATCTTCAGTGCGGCATGCGAATTACTTACGCAAGCCCAAAGCCTTGACGATGGCGCGGTATCTTTCGATATCACGAGCCTTCAGGTAGTTCAACAAAGCGCGACGCTTACCTACCATGATAGTCAAAGCTCTTTCAGTACTATAATCTTTACGGTTCTGCTTCATGTGCTCCGTCAAGTGGGAAATACGGTATGAAAACAATGCAATCTGGCTCTCTGCCGAACCAGTATCAGTGTTAGACTTCCCGTACTGTCCAAAGATTTCTTGCTTCTTAGCTGAGTCTAAATACATAAAATTAAGTTTTTAAAACCATTAATACTCTTAGCGGTTGCAAAGGTACTACATTTTCCCTTTACGCCAAAAGTTTCTTTCATTTTTTTGCCCCTATTCCGCACTTTTCCAATTATTTGTAGTAACTTTGCCACATTATTTTAGGTAAAAAGTATGCAGAACATTAGAAACATTGCTATTATTGCCCACGTAGACCACGGAAAGACTACGTTGGTGGACAAGATGCTGTTGGCGGGCAACCTGTTCCGCGAAAATCAACAGACAGGCGAATTGATGTTGGATAACAACGAACTGGAACGTGAACGCGGTATCACCATTCTATCCAAGAATGTTTCCATTAATTATAAAGGTACGAAAATCAATATAATCGACACTCCGGGACACTCCGATTTCGGCGGAGAGGTAGAGCGCGTGTTAAACATGGCCGACGGCTGCATCCTCTTGGTGGACGCTTTTGAAGGCCCGATGCCTCAGACACGTTTCGTGTTGCAAAAGGCACTCGAAATCGGACTGAAGCCCATCGTGGTCATCAACAAAGTAGACAAGCCGAACTGCCGTCCCGAAGAAGTATACGAAATGGTATTCGACCTCATGTGCGACCTGAACGCCACGGAAGACCAACTTGACTTCCCCGTCATCTACGGCTCTGCCAAAAACAACTGGATGGGCGAGGACTGGAAAACCCCGACAGGCAACATCTTCTACCTGCTCGACCAAATCGTAGAACACATTCCGGCACCCGTACAGTTAGAAGGCACGCCCCAGATGCTCATCACTTCATTGGACTATTCCAACTATACAGGGCGTATCGCTGTGGGACGCGTACACCGGGGCACCCTGAAAGAGGGCATGAACATCACCATCTGCCACCGTGACGGAAGCCGTGAAAAGACCAAAATCAAAGAACTGCATACGTTTACCGGCATGGGACGGCAAAAAGCCACCGAAGTGTCATCGGGCGACATCTGTGCCATCGTAGGTTTGGAGAATTTTGAAATCGGTGACACCATCTGTGACTACGAAAACCCGGAACCGCTACCCACCATCACCATCGACGAACCGACGATGAGCATGCTCTTCACCATCAACGACTCGCCGTTCTTCGGCAAAGAAGGCAAGTTCTGCACTAGCCGCCACATCAACGAACGGTTGGAAAAAGAACTGGAGAAGAACCTCGCCCTGCGCGTTTCCATGCCGGACGGGTACACCGACCGTTGGATTGTAGCCGGACGCGGCGTGCTCCATCTCTCTGTGCTCATCGAAACGATGCGACGCGAAGGATACGAATTGCAAGTAGGGCAACCCCAAGTCATCTACAAGGAATTCGACGGACAGCGTTGCGAACCTATCGAGGAACTGACCATCAACGTGCCCGAAGAGTTCTCCAGCAAGATGATTGACATGGTGACCCGCCGCAAAGGTGAAATGACCTCAATGGAAACACGGGGCGACCGCGTGGACATCGAATTCGATATTCCCTCGCGCGGCATCATCGGGCTGCGTACCAACGTGCTCACGGCCAGTCAGGGCGAAGCTATTATGGCCCACCGTTTTAAAGAATACCAACCATATAAAGGCGACATCAGCCGTCGCAGCAACGGGGTTATGATTGCCCTCGAAAGCGGAACGGCTTTCGCCTACGCCATCAACAACCTGCAAGACCGAGGCAAGTTCTTCATCGAACCGCAGGACGCAGTCTATGCAGGACAAATCGTAGGAGAACACATCCACGAGAAAGACTTGGTGGTGAATGTGACCAAAAGCAAGCAGCTGACCAACATGCGCGCTTCGGGTTCCGACGAAAAGGCCCGCATCGTGCCGGCCACCATCCTCTCTTTGGAAGAAGCTTTGGAATATATCCGTGAAGACGAATACGTGGAAGTAACGCCCAAGAGCATGCGCATGCGCAAGATTATCCTTGACCACACGGAACGCAAACGCGCCAACCGCGACTGAGACCTCATCCGGCAATATCCGCATACCCAAGGCCGCCCCGAAAAGGCGGCCTTTCTTATTCCATCCTGCAGAAAATACGATTGGTTTACAAAATGTCCGAGCTAAAGGTTATTTCGGAACTTTCCGCACGCAGTTTAACATAAATTACGCTGTACGCCGTACTCTTCTATGACTTTATTCCATACTTTTACATTTAAATCATAAAAACCATAAGTCATGAAAAGACTATTTACTTCCTGGACGCTCCTATGCGTCCTCATCCAATTATGGGCACAAGCTCCGTCCGGCTATTACACGGATGCCACAGGCAGTAAAGGGAAATCCCTGAAAACGGCGTTGTACCAGATTATCACCGACCATACGGCGCGAAGCTACAAGCAACTGTGGACCGACATGCAAAGTACCGACCGGCGAGAAGACGGAAAAGTATGGGACATGTACTCTTCTACCACAGATTTCACTTTTACCAGTGACCAATGCGGCACTTACAAGAATGAAGGAGATTGTTACAACAGAGAACACTCATTCCCCAAAAGTTGGTTTAACGACGCCAGTCCGATGTACACCGACTTGTTCCATCTGTATCCTACAGACGGCTATGTGAACAACCGACGTGGCAACTACCCTTTCGGCGAGACCAATGGAGAACAATATAAATCCAATGGCGGATACAGCAAGCTTGGCAAATGCACGTCTCCGGGTTACAGCGGCACCGTGTTTGAACCCGACGATGAATATAAGGGCGACTTCGCACGTTCCTACTTCTATATGGCCACCTGTTATGAAGACCGCATCGCCACATGGAACAGCGACATGTTGGCTCACAACAGCTATCCGGCCTATGCCAAATGGGCACTCGACATGCTGCTGCGTTGGGCCACCGAAGACCCCGTAAGCCCTAAAGAGATTGCCCGCAACAATGCGGTGTATAAAATACAGAAGAACCGCAACCCCTATATCGACTTCCCCGGACTGGAACAATATGTATGGGGCAGCAAAACCGGCATTCCCTTCGACCCCGACAATTACGACGGTGGAGGCGAAGTGACTCCTCCGAATCCTGATGACGTGGCCACTCCCACCTTCACGCCGTCTGCAGGCAGCGTGGACAAAGGCACTACGGTTACGATAAGTACCACCACTCCGGCTGCTTACATAGTCTATTCCCTCAATGGCGGAAGCCTGCGCACGGAAGAATCGCCCGCCTATGTGGAAATCACGGAACCGACCACCATCGAGGCTTATGCCATGAAAGAGGACAAGATTAGCGAAACGGTAAGCGCGACCTACACGATTGTCAGCACCCTTCCGGACGAAGGCATACAGACGTTCAAAAAAGTAAATTCGACAGACGCACTTGAAATAGGCAAACGTTACCTGATAGTGTGCGAAGACAAGAACAAGGCCATGGGAGCCATTCAAAATGATTTCAGGAGTTGTGAGGACGTTACCATCGAAACAGGCCAAATCCGCACGGAAGTAAACGGCAACGGACAGCCGTTCCAAGTCATCCTCGGCGGACAGGAAGGTGCCTACACCCTGTATGATGCCACCGCAAAAGCTTACCTGTCGCTGACTTCAGACAAAAACAAGCTGCACAACTCAGACGAAGCCGGCAGCAAAAACGCACAGTGGACCATCACCGTAAGCGGCGGACTGGCTTCCATACAAAACAACGCCTATAAGAGCCGCACCATCCAATACAACGCTTCATCGCCCCGTTTCGCCTGCTACGACACCAACGGGCAACAACCCGTAGCACTTACGTGAACACGACCTCGGGCAGCGGCATCAAGGAAGTAGTAGCAACGGAAGATTCCCTTGTGGACGTGTACACCATCAACGGGCAGCTCGTGCGACAAAACGTACAAGCATCACAAGCCCTGAACGGGTTGAAAAAAGGCATGTACGTCATCAAAGGAAACAAAGTATTAGTGAGATAAATTTCCTGCACCAACCCCATAAACAAATTCTGCCATGTACCATGAAAGGGCATGGCAGAATTTGTTTTTACCCTATATAGACTGTTGCCATAACTTTCTTTTCTCCCTATGTCAGTTACACCCGAAAAGCTATGAAATTCTCATTTAGCATAATTCAGAAACAAACAAATAGCCACAAATATCGACAAAGTCCTATTATTTGCCGGTTTTATACAAATGCCCCATAAATAAAACCTCTAACTTTGTCTTGAAAATACGACCCTAATTTTAATATCTTTCATGTATGGCTAACATCAAGACCACCGTGGGTATATCTATATTAGCAATATCCACAATCTCCATGACAAGCATCACCACGGGACACACTCCCGATGAATCTCCATGTTTCACACCAACTTACGCAGAGAAAGAAAACCTCGTTCCGCATCCTGAATGCGACAACCTTAATGGCTTCGGTGGTTGGGGGACAAAAACTATCAACACAGAGCCGAAGTATGTATATTGCGGAGATAAAAGTATCGCTGTCGCTTCACCGTGGGGAGGAACACTCGAACTAAACAACCTGAAAGGCAACACTGTTTACAGGTTCTTGGCACGTACGTATGCTCCTACCGGGACATCTGCCATAATCAACGCATTCAACCATTCATACGGCAATGAAGACATTGAATTGTGGATTTCAGAAAAAACAAACCAATGGGAAACCGTGGATATTACATTTAAGACATCCGACACTAATGCCACCGGCCTTTATTTTGTAGGTGCCACCGGTAACGGTAATGTTTACATTGACAATTACGAAGCCTATATCGTGAAAGAACCCATTATCCGGATTCAATACGTGGACGAAAAAGGCAATTCATTAAAAGAAGAACGGACAATTACCGGAGAATGGGGACCTGACCCGTCCAAATACCTACGAATCGGGCAAGAATTCATTGCAGAAAAAGACAAACAAGTCATTATAAAAGAAGGTATAAAGTACCATTATAACACTGCATCTAATTCAGACCGCATTATCATTGAAGAAGGTGAGAACATCCTGAGATTGCAATTTACACAGTCTACCGGACAGAGCAACAACGCCAATCTGATGTCAATCACCATTCCCGACGGGCAAATGGAACCTGAATTTTCTTACGATATAACAGAGTATAACGTATTACTGGCCGGAAACACCTCCATACGACCTATATGCGAGAAGCAAGAACCTGAACAGGAAATCACAGGAGATGATACCGTAAACCTGACATCCGGTACGGGACAATCAGAGATTGTCGTAACGGCAGAAGACGATACTTCCTCAAAAACGTATATCATCAACTACAAAGTCATACCAACTGACGATTCTTTCACGCAAACCTATCCAGACAGAAAAAACCTCATCGAAGACCCTTATTGCAGGGACTTAAACAAGTTCGGCGGATGGGGAGCCAAAACAATCAACACCAACTTAAAATATATCCGTAACGGAAAAACAAGTATTGCCGTAAGCGCCCCTTTTAAAGGGACACTGGAAATACATAACCTCCAACCCAATACGGTTTACAGACTCATCGCCCAGGTTTATGCAACAAAAGACGTTACTGCACAATTTGGTTGGTTCAACCATGGATTAGGAAACGGAGACATCTATTTCAACTCCAATACAGGCTACGAAAAGTGGCAAAAAGCAGACTTCACATTAAAGACCTCTGATGCCGGTGGCAATATATTCTTCACCGGCAACCACGCTGACGGTTTAGCTTATATCGACAATTATGAGTTATACACAGTAGAAGAGCCGTCCTTGAAAATACATTTCATAGACACCAACGGCAACACTATCAAGAACGACACGGCCATCATGGGAAACTGGATTTCCATGGAACCTTCACAATACCTTATGATTGGACATGAATTCATCGCACAAGGCAAAGAATACGATTCTTTTGTATCGAACGGAGTTTATTACGAGTTAGACCGCGAAAATGGAAACAACAGAATAATATTGGAAGAGGGAGAAAACGAACTTACCTTACGATATAACCCCATAACCATCCCCCCTTCGACTTATCTCTATGTAGCCCCCGATGGCAACGACACCTCACAAGGCACAGAACTAAATCCTTTCGCCACTATAGGGAATGCACTTGCACACGCAAGAAAATTAAGACAAAAAGACTCTCCAGTAGGCGAAATCCATATCATACTAAAAGGAGGTACATACAGTCTGGATAAGACCATAACCTTGACGCATGAGGATTCCGGGAAACCATATTCTCCGACTATTATTGAAGCGGCTGAAGGAGAAAGTCCAGTCATAAGCGGAGGCGCAGAAATCAAAGGATGGAACAATGCAGGCATCGTAGACATGCTTCCTGAAATAGCACAACAAAACATATGGACGGCCTCTACGCCAAGAATAAACGGCAATCCATTGGATTTCCGTCAACTCTATGTAAACGGTGTCAAAATGAAAAAAGCAAGCACTTTCGACGACCTCTCCATGGCACGCCTCATTTCTGTTGACAAAAGTGCCGGTGAACTTGTAATTCCACGTCCTACGGAGTTCAATGAAATCCCCGAAAATCTGGAAATGACTATTATTCAAGACTGGGTAATAAACTACATGAGGGTAGAAAACATCAAACACAATAATGACTACCAAAGCACCCTGACATTCAAACAGCCCGAGAGTGAAATTGAATTTAAACGCCCCTGGCCGATACTTAAGGCAGAAGAAAACAGTTTCTCGAACCACTGCTACTACTTCTCCAACGCCTTGGAACTGCTGAACCGCCCACAAGAATGGTTCAACGATCGCGTCAATGGCAAAGTTTATTACTGGCCACGCTTCAATGAAAAGGTCGACGCCATAAAGGCTATCGCCCCAATCCATGAAACTTTAGTGAATATTGAAGGAACTCTTGACAACCTTGTCAGCAACATCACGTTTAAAGGCATCACGTTCGAACATACCACATGGATGCGCCCTTCGACTTCCGGACAGATATCACTGCAAGCTGGGCAATACCTGATTGACGCATATTCAGACCCAAGCACAGCGGCGGGCAACGTGGCATACGTAGGTCGGCCCTCAGCCGGCATCAGCGTAAAGAACGCCCGTGGCATTAACTTCGAAGACTGTTTGTTCCAACACATGGCATCTACAGCCGTAGACTTTGAGAGCGGAACCAAACAAGTGAAAGTAGAAGGATGCGCCTTTAACGATATTGGAGGAACCGCCATACAAGCCGGCTTCTTCGGAAGTGAAACGTTTGAAGCCCACCAACCTTACAACCCCAAAGATTTCAGGGAGGTATGCGACTCTATCTACATCAGCAACAACTATATCGTGAACACAGCCAATGAAGACTGGGGATGCCTTGGCATTTGTGTAGGTTTCGCTGCCAATGTAAATATCTGCCATAACGAGCTCCGTGACCTACCATACTCGGCCATCAGCATGGGATGGGGATGGAACAAGGCACTCAGCTGCATGCATGGCAACCACATAACCGCCAACCATATCAACGGGTTTGCCACCCAAATGCGTGATGCCGGTGCCATTTACACACTATCTGCACAACCCAATTCATCCATCCAGAGAAACAGGATAGAAAGAGTTGGCGACCCTCTATTCGACCCTGTCATGTGGGACATGCGCCATTCACAATTCGACATCTATACCGATGAAGGAACTGATTATTTTACGGTAAAAGACAACTGGTGCTCCCGTGGTGAAATTTCAAAGAACAAAAACGGGAACCACAACACATGGGGAGAAAACAGCCCCAAAGTGGATGAAAGCATTAAACTCACAGCTGGCCTAGAGGACAAATTCACATATATACGGGATAAAGTAAAAACATACGATTATGCACCATTGGACTCCATTTCGGAACCCAACAAAGCAGAACGCATCGACTACATTGCCCCAAATGAAGGATTCAAAACTGGAACTGCCATTGCCGTTGATCTAAACAACGACAACTTGCCCGACATTGTGTACGGAGGAGGAGAAAGTTTCCAAGTGCAAACGGCTGGTGTTCGCATAAACACAGGAAACTATGGATTCGCTGCAACCCAAGGACTAAAGAGGCTGCACCTGAACAATCTAGCCGCCAGCGACCTGAATGGTGACAACTACATAGATTTGATACAAGCAGGATGGGACTTTTGGAACAGCTACAATGCCATACTGTTTAACGATGGAACCGGGCGACTGGAAGAAACAGAACTCCGAAAAGAAAAGAACACTTCGCCCGCCTGTGGTATCGCAGACATAAACAATGACGGCTTAAACGACATCTTTTTCATAGGAAACGAGGCAGACAATGACTTCTATTTACAAGAGGCCGACCGTTCATTCGCAGACCCGGTTTCCAAACTCACCCTACCCGGAGGTTTCTCAGACCCGAACATGATTCATGCAGACTTCAACAATGACCAAAATGTAGATATCTGCCTTTTGTCGGACAAGTCGGGAGGCGCGTACACCAAAATATGGTATAACGACGGAAAAGGTAATTTCACTGAAAGGAACGTCGGATTCACGGAAAAAGGCACACGTGGCAGCATGGCTTATGCCGATGTCAACGGCGACGGATACATAGACATTGCCATAGGCGGATTGGCACTTGGAGAACAATGGGATACTCCGGCTGAACAAGGCGGAAAAACGGTGACCTTATATCTGAACGACAAACAAGGCGGATTTACCAAGCATCAAGAATTCAGCGAGTACATGTTAGACAACGTCACACAGCCCTTACGTTTCTGCGATTGGGACAACGACGGGCATTCAGACCTCATCATTACGGGTTGGAATATCTCTCAGGGAAACATTTCCCAGACTGATATCTATCTGAATGACGGCAAGGGAAACTTTATATTGGCAGACATCGACCTGCCCGGTGTAAGTGAAGGTTCCATTGAAGTAGCAGACTTTACCGGCAATGGAAAGAACGACATACTTATCAGCGGCAATTGCAATGGCGGATTCAACGGGCATACTTCAGACCGGCGCATAGCCACGTTGTGCAAGAACACGACAAACAACGCCAACACGGCCCCCAAAGCCCCATCCGGACTCTCTGCCACAATAAGCAAGGATAAAGTAGAACTAAAATGGAATACAGGCTCAGACAAAGAAAGCCCCCAAAACTCTTTATCATACAACTTCTACATCAGAGACCTCAATACAGGCCGATACCTCACCTCTCCCGATGCAGACATTACCACAGGGACACGTCGCGTCAGCAGGATGGGCAACGCTTGGACAAACCACGGATGGAAGCTGCAAGGTCTTCCCGTTGGCAAGTATGCTTGGAGTGTGCAAACCATTGATGCTGGCTACAAAGGTTCGGAATTCGCTCCCGAACAGACTTTCACCATTGAAGACCCGAACGCAATAAAAGGAACAACAAATTCTGCGGACAAGCTTAAGGTTACAGCTATAGCACACGGCGTGAATGTGAAAGTACAAAGCCCACAAAAAGTCACGGTAACTAACATTGAGGGAAAATGTATCTTCTCGAAATTCCTGCAAACAAGAAGCATCGACATACCCTTGCCTCCAGGCTTCTATTTGGTTAATTCCGAAAAAGTCATCGTGAACAGAGGCTTATAATATGACAGAAATTCTTAATAACAACCAGTGAACCGGTGAAGTAAACGACTTTTCCATACCCAATCACAAACAGCTACATCCCGCCACGCCCCCGATAAGAACGTGGCGGGATGCGTATTAGAATGCAGCCCTATCATCTCATTGCGCGTACAAAACGACTTCGCCCTCGCGCAAAGAAGCTTGCACGTCAATCAGCCGTTGGTTGCGGCTACCGCGAAACAACGCGTCACGGTCGCGTAAGGATTCCACGTATGGCCCGTCCACCAACACATCAATGTATTGCAGCAATTCAGCCTGCCGCCGGTCGTGCAGCAACCGTTCGAACTTATAACCGGTATAACACCAGATGTTTTTTCCGGTCTCCCGTTTCACGGCTTCTGCCAGTTCGGCAAATCCTTCCGGTTGGAACATCGGGTCGCCACCGCTGAACGTCACGTCCGCAAACTCATCGGCCCGGATGACCTGCATGATTTCCTCCGTCGTCATCAGGATTCCGGCCCCGATGTCCCACGACTGCGGATTATGGCAGCCGGGACAGGCATTGGGACACCCGGCGGCATACACCGTCGTACGGAATCCCGGTCCGTCCACCGTTGTGTCCTCAACAATCTTTATGACTGAAATCATCGTCGTTTATCGGTTTTCATGCACCACACGGTCATTCAGTTCGGCCAACTTGGCCTTGTTCCAACGGTCGGTCGTCCCGACCAAGTAACCGGTAATGCGTTGCAGGCGGTCTATATGCCCACTGCCGCATTTGGGACACACTTTCATCTCCGGTTCGGCATTCTCGTACCCGCAAGCCATGCAACGGTTACGGTTGTGGTTTACCGACCCGTAGCCGATATTATACTTGTCCATCATGTCCACCACGCGCATGATGGCTTCCGGATTATGGGTGGCATCCCCGTCGATTTCCACGTAGAAAATATGACCGCCCCGCGTCAGGTCGTGATACGGTGCCTCAACTTCGGCCTTATGACGGGCACTGCACTTGTAATACACCGGCACATGGTTGGAATTGGTATAATACTCACGGTCGGTAATACCCGGTAAAACGCCGAACTGCTTGCGGTCGCCCCGGGTGAACCTTCCGGCCAATCCTTCAGCCGGAGTGGCCAACACGCTGTAATTATGTTGGTAGAGTTCCGAGAACTCGTTAGCACGGTCGCGCATATAGGTCACGATCTTCAGGCCGAGCTGCTGTGCCTCTTCCGACTCTCCATGATGCTTGCCGGTCAAAGCGACCAAGCATTCGGCCAAACCGATGAAACCGATGCCTAACGTCCCCTGGTTAATCACCGGAGCTATCGTATCGTTGGGCTTCAGCTTCTCGCATCCCAACCAAAGCGCACTCATCACCAACGGGAATTGCTTGGCAAAGGCTGTCTTCTGGAACTCCATACGCTCATGCAACTGACGGGCCGTGATTTCCAACATGTGGTCGAGCTTGGCAAAGAAACGAGCGATACGTTCTTCTTCATCTACAATCTCCATGCACTCGATGGCCAGACGCACGATGTTGATGGTTGAAAAAGAAATATTTCCCCGTCCGATAGAAGTCTTCGGCCCGAAACGGTTTTCAAAGACGCGGGTACGGCAACCCATCGTAGCCGTTTCATACAGGTAACGTTTCGGGTCGTCGGCACGCCACAGTTCATGCCGGTTGAACGTGGCATCCAAATTAATAAAGTTCGGGAAAAAACGACGGGCTGTCACCTTGCAGGCATATTGATAAAGGTCGTAATTGCGGTCGGTAGGCAAATAACTCACACCCCGCTTCTTTTTCCAGATTTGAATCGGAAAGATGGCAGTTTCGCCGTTGCCCACCCCTTCGTAAGTACTACGCAGGATTTCGCGGATGATGCAACGCCCCTCGGCCGAGGTATCCGTACCGTAGTTCACGGAACTGAACACCACCTGATTCCCCCCACGGGAATGGATGGTATTCATATTGTGGATAAAGGCTTCCATAGCCTGATGCACCCGGGCCACAGTCTTGTTCATCGCATGCTGGAGGATACGTGCGTCGCCGGTCAGGCCATCCAGAGGACGAGTGACAAAGTCGTCCACTTCCTTATGATATAAAAGAGAGTAGTCTTCGGCGTTCAACTCCTCCAAGACCTTCACTTCTTCGACGAAACTGGCACGCACGAAAGGAGCCAGATAAAAATCAAGCGCAGGAATAGCCTGGCCGCCGTGCATCTCATTCTGTGCCGTTTCCATGGAAATACAGGCCAAAATACTGGCCGTCTCGATACGTTTGGCCGGACGGGACTCCCCGTGTCCGGCAGAGAAACCATGCTTCAAGATGTGGTCGAGCGGATGCTGCACGCACGTCAAGCTTTTGGTGGGATAATAATCCTTGTCATGGATATGCAGATAGTTGTGCTTGACCGCCTCTTTCACCTCTTCACTCAGCAGGTAGTCGTCTACGAAAGGCTTGGTGGTCTCGCTGGCAAACTTCATCATCATGCCGGCCGGCGTATCGGCATTCATGTTGGCATTCTCGCGAGTCACGTCGTTAGACTTGATATTGATGATTTCCTGAAATATGTCACGTGTCTTGGCCTTGCGGGCAATGCTGCGTTGGTTACGGTAAGCGATATATTTCTGCGCCACATCCTTACGGCGGCTTTTCATCAATTCCATTTCCACGGCATCCTGAATCTCCTCCACCGTCATTTGTGCCTTGCCACGGTTCGTCACGTGTTCGCATATCAAATGAATCAGCTCTTCATTCTCACCGGCCTCGGTGTGTACCATGGCCTTGCGTATGGCATCCCCGATTTTCCGGGCATTGAAACCCACGATGCGCCCGTCCCTTTTAACAACTGTCTGTATCATATTGCATTTATTTTCCGGGCCGAAAAAGTCCCGGCCTCCTTTTTCTAAAAGAAGCCCTGTTTCTCCGGCATCTAAAATTTTGTATCTTTCTTATTACGTTCCCACCGTCATCCCCTTGTCCCCGGAGTCCGTACGGCTATGTCACAGGCAGGTCTTCTGACTTACTCGCGTTTCATGTCCTTCCCGCTTCGCCCGACGAAACAGTGGATGCAGCATGTCATGAAACGTATAAAAGAGTTCACAGCAGCGGGTCTGTCGGGGACTCTCACCCCGTTCCCTTTTCACCCTGTCGGCCGACTGGCAAACAGGGCACCTGAACAACGGCAAAGGTACACCTTTTCCTTTTTTCGTGCAAGTGTTCCCGCTGTTTTTATTTTAAAGTTTCCAGATTTTACAATCCACAAAACAATTAAAATACTTATAATCATTAGATTATAAATACAATTTACCAAAATGAAAAAGCCAAAAGTTTCCCAAAATAAAAAACATGTATGCAACAGGATCAAATCAGGTCTTCGGAAAGGACAAGCCTTATGTCACAAACCGAAAGAAAACCTAAGCCCGAATTCCAAATTAAAATTCAATGGTTTCTCCTTATAGATATTGGAAACAGAACTTCCATTATCAAAATAGTAGCTCACTCCCGGCTCCACATACAAACCTACCACTGACGACAAGTTAAGCTGCATCCCGGCGGCTGCATTTACAGAATATTGCCAAGGTTTTTCCCGTACATCCTTATGTGTAGATGACTTTATCCGACCTTTCCACGTATAATCCGTTTCCGTATCTCCATCCACGCACTTCTCGGCCATTCCTCCGGCCGACAGATACAAATCCATCCACCGTTTCTTCCACAAACTGGCCTTAAAGTTCAAGGGAATCCCTACGTATTGCAGGGATTGCCGGACCTCATAACTATAATCTTCTCCAGAAGAAGAAAGACTTGACGAAAGATAAGTATAAGAAAGGCCGCTTTCTATACCGAACCTTTCGTTTACGGCATAACAGGCAGACACGCCGAACCTGACGGGCTGCTTGTGTTTCATCGGGACAACGCCATCCACATACCGATGGGCAGACCTTATGGCCGTCACCGGAAATTTTCCACATTCCATCGCCTCGGGGTGTCCCCAAGAGGGGATAGTTCCCATCAGGACAACTCCTCCGTTCCCATAATTCATTACCGATTTTCCTGGAGTATTGGATGCAAAAAGACTCACAGCCAACCAATGCGACCTTTCTTTCTTGACCTTTCCGACGTTTGGAACCAACTCAGGATAACGGCCTATTCCATCTGGATAAGGCTTTCCCGAATTTCCATGGCTATCTTCAGGAATCGTTTTTTCTCTTTCAGCCAAAAGTTCTTTTCTCTCTTCAGCTAAAGCCTTCCAACCTTCTTCCGATACGGCAGGCCGGTCGCAAGCCACTATATCTTTCCCGGACGGTTTACGACGGCATGGTTCCTTTTCCACGCGCTGCACTTTTGCCCAAAAGGCATCCGTCGGCCCAAGAAGAACGCCTTCGGTTGGAATGCGATTGTCTGCAAAAGACATAAAAACCGGCTGACACACATTCCTTCCCAAAGGCACAACTATCGCCAACGCTGCCGCAATCCCGGCCAAGCGCAGCCATACGGTACTCCTCCCACGAGAGGAGGAGACGGACAGGCGTTGCTCTTCCAAAGCCTTGTTTATCCCGTCCCACAGCCCGTCGGGAGGGGTGACCTCGTAACCGTCCAGTTTCTTTTGCCATTCATTCAACCATTTATCTTCCATTGACCTGAGCTTTATATCTTTGAACTTCCTTTGCCAACACCGCCTTTGCCCGATGCAGTTGCGAAGCCGATGTACTCTCTTTTATATTCAGCATCGCGGCAATCTCCTTATGGCTCTTCCTTTCGAACACATACAAATTGAAAACAGCCCTATACCCTGCCGGTAAACGGCAAATCATTTCCTGAAGAACTTCAGACGGAATGTCCCCCGCATCCGGCTCATCCTCGACCGTGTCCGGTACGTCCCATCCGTCGCCAAGGGATTCCAACTGCCGGTCGCGCTTCAAGAATTTCAATGACTCGTTCACCACAATACGTACCATCCATCCCCGGAGAGAACCTTCACCCCTCCACTCGAAACCGTGAATGGAAGTGAATATCTTCACGAAACAATCCTGAAGGACATCTCTCACATCGTCCATACAAGCCACATAACGGGAACACACGGCTGTGAGGCAACCTGCATAGCGACAATATAATAATTTCATCGCTACACGGTCGCCCCGCTGTATACCTCGAACCAAATCCTGTTCGCCTTCGTCTCCGATACGCGTCATGCTGAACGAACGGTTATCTGTCCCCTAATACTATCGTAACGCACCTCCTCTTTGCATTTGTTCTATTTGTTTTGCCACGTTTCCTGTCTTTTTACGGGTACAATAATCAAACTCTGCCGTCCTCCTTCCCCGGAACGACCGCCAAACCAACGTCAGCTTGACCGTGCGCCCTCCCGTATCGGGAAGCTTCCCTAAATCAAAGGCCACTAGCGCATCGCTCCGCCAACTCCCCGCATCCCCGCAAGCATCGTGACGAAACTCCACCTCATAGGGATTCTCCGGATTGCCCCCGGTCAATAAATTCACCTTATGGGGAATCCCCCTGCTGCCCCACAAAGTAGAGAAACGCAGAGTCAGATAACCGTCTTCCGCCACAGTCACCCAATCGTCTACTATCTCCACAGGGTCATTCCCGTATAGCGAATCGTTCACCAAAGCAGCATCCGGAACCGTTTTTTTCGTCAGGATGCTGTCCATCCAGTTTACATAGACTGCACGCGCACGGGAATGCCTGTCTTCGTCTACGTCCGTAAAATGCACCAAAGCCCGCACCTCCTTTTCTCCGAAAGGGGAAGAAGACAGGTTGACTGGCCAAAGCGTTGTCTCATCATCCAACTGCAAGAAACAGGAATCCGTACCGCCCTTGACCGTCACCAAAGCATTCGGACTGAGATAAGGATACCATACATAAACCTCACCATCGTCATCCGAACAAGACTGAAACAAAACCGGAGCCAATAACAGGAAGGCCAACAACCATAAGACATGTACTTTCTTCATTTTTCATCCAATTTAAAAATCCGACATTCTATTTATCAAACTGCGAACCGACCAAATCCTTGCTCATTCCGATGAAAAATAACGTTAAAAACCAACCATAAAAAATAGGGATGTACCATTTTCATCTGATACATCCCCTGATATTCCCAATACAAGAATTACTTGTTCTTATAATTCCTCAAACCAGTCTGCAAGAAATCTATATATTTGTTGACATCCTCGTCGTACGAATATGACTTGTTCAACGGTTTGCCTTCATTGTCGAGCAACACATAGAACGGTTGGGCATTGGCCCCGAACTTACTGCGCTGCAGGTAGCTCCATTTGTCACCTACCGTACGCAAAGTACGTTCCTGCCCGTTCTCAGTCACCTTGATAGGTTCCGGCAACTTAGTCTTTTCATCCACATACAGCGTGATCAGCACGTAATCATTCTGCATGATATCCGCCACCTTCTGGTCGGCCCACACAGCCAACTCCATCTTGCGGCAATTCACGCAACCATATCCGGTAAAGTCTATCATCACGGGCTTACCTTGCTGGCGCGCATATTCCATCCCGGCATCATAATCCATGAACTGGGCTTTCACCTCGTTCTCATAAAGGTTGAAGTCTTGCGTGTTCATCGGAGGCGAAAAGGCACTGATAGCCTTCAGCGGTGCTCCCCACAAACCGGGCACCATGTAGATGGCAAAAGCGAAGGAAACCAAAGCCATGAAGAAACGGGTGACCGAAGTACGGTGATTGACCACTACATTACCAGACTCGTCATATTCGTCTTCATCATGCGGGAAACGCAACCAACCTATAAGATAAGCACCCAACAAAGCAAAAATCACTATCCACAGACTCAGGAAAGCCTCACGGTCGAGGATATGCCATCCGTAGGCCAAATCGGCCACCGACAGGAACTTCAAGGCAAAAGCCAATTCCAAGAAACCGAGCGTCACCTTCACACAATTCATCCAATTACCGGATTTCGGCATCGTCTTCAGCCAGGCCGGGAACATGGCAAACAACGTGAAAGGCAAAGCCAAGGCAATGGCAAAACCCAACATGCCGACGGTCGGGGCAAGGATACTGCCCGACGTGGACACTTCTACCAACAGGAAACCGATAATCGGCCCCGTACAGGAAAAAGAAACCAAAGCAAGGGTAAAAGCCATCAGGAAAATGCTCAACAAGCCTGTTGTAGATTCGGCCTTACTGTCTACCGCATTACTCCATGAAGAAGGCAACGTAATTTCAAAAGCACCGAAGAAACTGGCGGCAAACACCAACAACATCAGGCAGAAGAAGATGTTGAATACCGCATTCGTGGACAGGGCATTCAAGGCACTGGCACCGAAAATACCGGTAATCACTAAGCCCAAAAGCACATAAATGACCACTATGCTCACGCCATACGTCGCCGCATCGCGGATACCTTTGCGTTTGTCTCCCGAACGTTTCAGGAAGAAACTCACGGTCATCGGGATAATCGGCCATACACAAGGGGTAAGCAAAGCGACCAAGCCACCAAGGAATCCCAACAGGAATATCTTCCACCAAGCCTGGTCGGCTGCATTGGAGGCGTCTTCACCGAAAGCAGCCAACTCATCAATGACAGGTGTCCAATAATCGCTTGCCGCCACAACGGCATTACCACCGGCCACTGCAGAAGGCACGGAGTCCGCCACGGACAAGCCCGTGGCAACCGTATCAATCCCACCGATGACAGGCGCATCTGTTTTTTCCTCCTTCTCCACCACCGATGCGTCCGCAACTTTCTCTTTCTGTTTCTGAGGCTCTGCCACAGCATTTCCGGCCGCAGGCTTTCCGCTTCCGGAGAAAGCAAACTCCACATTAGTCGGAGGCATGCAATTCTCATCGTTACAAGCCCCATAGTTCAGATACCCTTTCACGGAATAAGTAGCGTCCGTAATACGCATTTTCTGCACGAAAACAGCCGTATTCTCCATATAGCTGACTTCCATCCCGAAAAGATTGTCATATGCCTTATGCACTTTTCCACGTGCCGTCAGCTTACCTGCCGGCTCCACACCTTTCTGTTCATCGAAATTAATAGTTGCCGGAGTCGGGCCGCCATCCGGAATGTCCGTAGAATAAACATGCCAACCCGCTTCCGCCTTTCCGGTAAAAACAATCTCGAATTCAGATTCAGATAGTTTCTTTTGGGAAACAGAAAAACTTACCGGATCGTGAAACTGTGCCCAAAGCGGCAAGACCATGATCCATAATAACAGCAATGAGCTTATTTTCTTCACCATAAAAAATAAAGTTTAAAGCGCAAAGATAGGAAAAGTAGAAAGAGTTAAAAAAAACATCCTGGGAAAACCGTACGAATTTTCACATTTTTTCCGTTCTTATAACACTCGCGTGCAAAATAAAAAAGTCTGCCCAGAATATTCAGGCAGACTTTCTATGTTAAGCGTTACTGTAAAATTACAACTTCGGACCTGCTACAACCAAAGCCTTGCCGGCTTCGTTACCCGTGAACTTCGCAAAGTTCTTGATGAAGCGGGCTGCCAAATCCTCGGCCTTCTTCGTCCACTCTGCAGCGTCAGCGTAAGTGTCACGAGGATCGAGGATCTTCGAATCAACACCCGGCAACTCCGTAGGAACAACGAAATCGAAGTAAGGAATAGTCTTCGTGGGAGCCTTGTCGATAGAACCGTCCAAGATGGCATCGATGATACCACGGGTATCGCGGATGGAAATGCGCTTGCCCGTACCGTTCCAACCCGTGTTCACCAGGTATGCCTTAGCACCCACCTTGTTCATCTTCTTCACGAGCTCTTCAGCATATTTCGTAGGATGCAAGCTCAAGAAAGCAGCTCCGAAACAAGCAGAGAACGTCGGAGTCGGTTCAGTGATACCACGTTCCGTACCGGCCAACTTGGCAGTAAAACCAGACAAGAAGTAGTATTGAGCCTGTTGGTCGTTCAAGATAGAAACGGGAGGCAATACACCGAAGGCATCAGCCGACAGGAAGATTACCTGCTTTGCGTGAGGACCCTTGGAAATAGGCTTCACGATATTTTCGATGTGGTAAATAGGATAAGATACACGTGTATTTTCCGTTACGCTCTTATCTGCAAAATCAATCTTGCCGTTAGCATCTACCGTTACATTCTCCAACAAAGCGTCACGTTTGATAGCCTTGTAGATATCGGGTTCGGATTCTTTGTCCAAATTGATGACTTTGGCATAGCAACCGCCTTCGTAGTTGAATACGCCCTCGTCATCCCATCCGTGCTCGTCGTCACCAATCAGCTTACGTTTCGGGTCGGTAGACAAAGTCGTCTTACCGGTACCGGACAAACCGAAGAAGATAGCAGAGCTCGTACCGTCCATGCTAGTGTTGGCAGAGCAGTGCATAGAAGCGATACCGCGCAAAGGATTGAAGTAGTTCATCATGGAGAACATACCCTTCTTCATTTCACCACCGTACCAAGTGTTGATGATGACTTGCTCTTTTGAAGTCAAGTTGAAGACCACGGCTGTTTCTGAGTTCAAGCCCAATTCCTTGTAGTTTTCAACCTTAGCCTTAGAAGCATTGTAAACCACAAAGTCTGGTTCGAAATCCTTCAAATCTTCTTCCGTGGCGCGGATGAACATGTTCGTTACGAAATGAGCCTGCCATGCCACTTCCATGATGAAACGCACCTTCAGGCAAGTAGCCTTGTTAGCGCCGCAGAAGCCGTCGACAACGAACAATTTCTTATTTGAAAGCTCCTTCACAGCCAAATCCTTCAACACATTCCAAGCCTCTGTCGTTACAGGCTTGTTGTCATTCTTATATTCTTCAGAAGTCCACCATACGGTGTTCTCAGAAGTAGCATCTTTTACGATAAACTTGTCCTTGGGAGAACGACCGGTATAAATACCCGTCATCACATTCACAGCACCCAATTCCGTTACCTGACCTTTCTCAAAACCTTCCAAACCAGCTTTGGTTTCTTCCTGGAACAACACGTCGTATGACGGATTGTGGAGAACCTCTACAGTACCGGTAATACCGTACTTACTCAAATCTAAATTTGCCATTTTCTAAAATAATATTTGGTTAGAAATCAATTCACTATAAAAAAGCTTCCTTTTTGCGCTGACAAAATTACAAAGAAATGCGTGCATCTGAAACTTTCGGCTTATTATTTTTCTTAATTCAAAAACATTCTTCCGTTAAATTTCCCAAAACCTAAGAAGCACAGCTATATTTGCTACACGGAGTTTACATTTTCAAGAAGTTTTTGTTACTTTTGCTCTCAAGTATATTTAAATCCATCCAAATATGAAAGTGATTAACTTTGCAGAACACCAAACGGTTGTCAACAGATACATGTCGGAACTCCGGGACGTGTGCATACAGAAAGACAGGGCACGGTTCCGCCGCAACTTGGAAAGAATCGGGGAAGTCATGGCGTATGAAATCAGCAAGACGTTGGATTATTCCACCAAAGACATACAAACCCCATTGGGCACGGCATCTACGCAATTGTACAACGACCCGATTGTACTGGGCACCATCTTCCGGGCCGGCCTTCCTTTCCATCAAGGCTTCCTGAATGTGTTCGAGGAGGCCGACAACGCATTCGTGTCGGCCTACCGTTTCTACAAAGACAAAGAATGCCATGAAGTGGGCATACATATCGAATATCTGGCCACACCGGACCTGAACGGCAAAACACTTATCATTGCCGACCCCATGCTGGCTACCGGCGGCAGCATGGAACTGGGGCTGAAGGCATTCGAGACCAAAGGCATACCGGGAAAAGTGCACTTATGCAGCGCGATAGCCAGCCGGAAGGGTGTGGACTACCTGACGGAAACATTCAAAGACACGGACTACACCTTATGGTGCGGGGCCATCGACCCGGAACTGAACGACCACATGTACATCGTCCCGGGATTGGGCGATGCCGGCGATTTGGCCTACGGCGGAAAACTTTAAACGCACAAAAAACACAACGTTACACAGATTGCAAAGCTTGTTTTTCCAATCTCAGGAGAATGAAAAATCAATCTCAGGCGAATGATTTTTCATTCTCCTGAGATTGATTTTTCGTTTGGCGCAGATTAATTTCAGACCTTTAGAATATTGGTTTTCAAGTCTTTCCTTTTTTAAAAGGTCTTCAGCAGAAATCTTCACAAAAAAGCGGCCGCCTCGTGTCCGGGACAGCCGCTATCGTCTATATTGCGAGGCAGACAGGAACCTACTCCTTCACCTCCCAAATATCATTCGTATAGAGCAGCTCCGTAAAATTGTGGTAGGGTTTCTTTCCTTTCACTTCTTCTATCTGCCGGTTGACCGCCTCGTCGTATGTCGGAGCTTCCACATCACGAATCACGCCCAATGCCACCGGGAAATCAGGCCCTTCCATCAGAGCCAACTTCAAGTGCAAGGTGTTGTCCTGGCAATGCGCATCATGCACGAGGATGTCTTTTTCCGTCACGCCGTTCTCTCCTATCTTCACGACCTTCAACCCGAAACCTTCCTGCATCAAGCCGAATTCCTTATTTTCTCCGAACAACATCGGCCGGCCGTGTTCCAGATAAATGGCATGCTTGGCACGCCCTTCCTTGGTCGAAACGGCATCATGCGTCCCGTCGTTGAATATCACGCAATTTTGCAATATCTCGCACACGGCGGCTCCCTTATGGGCGTGTGCCGCCTTCAGGATTTCCACTGTCCCGGCGGCATCCGTAGCCACGGCACGGGCAAAGAAGTGACCGCGCGCCCCGAAACACAACTCAGCCGGATTGAACGGGTCTTCCACCGTCCCGTAAGGAGAGGATTTGCTGACGAAGCCTCTCGGAGACGTCGGAGAATACTGCCCTTTCGTAAGGCCGTATATCCGATTGTTCAGCAGAATCATATTGATGTCCACATTGCGACGGATGGCATGGATGAAGTGGTTGCCGCCAATGGCCAACCCGTCACCGTCACCGGAAATCTGCCACACGGTGATATCCGGATTGGCCACCTTGAAACCGGTAGCAATGGCTGCGGCACGCCCGTGAATCGTCTGCATGGCATACGTATTCATATAATATGGCAAACGGCTGGAGCAACCGATACCTGAAATCACGGCTGTTTCATAAGGCGGCACTCCAATCTCGGCCATGGCCTTGTGCAAAGAAGCCAAAAAGAAATGGTCTCCACACCCGGGACACCAACGCGGCTGCCCCTTCTTATAATCTTTTGCTGTATATTCGCTCATTTTCTTTTATTCTTCTAAGTTTGACTATTTGTTGTAAATCTCGGTAAAGGCTGCCACCAACTCGCTCACGACAAAAGGCTGGCCTTTCACCTGATTGAACTGATAAGGCACGAAGCCGTCTACTTTCATACGCAGATATGCGGCAAATTGCCCTAAGTTCTGCTCGGCTACCACGACTTTCTTATACCGCTTCAGCACTTCCGCCGTATTGGCAGGCAACGGGTTCAGGTAAGAGAAATGAGCCAAAGCCACTTTCTTGCCTGCAGCCGCCATTTCATCCATGGCCGAATGCAAATGGCCGTAAGTACCGCCAAAGCCCACTATCAGCAGTTCGGCATCGTCCACGCATCCCTGCACCTCCACATCGGGCACCGGGATTTTGGCCACTTTCTCTGCACGCAAACGGCACATCTTGTCGTGGTTCTCGGGATCAGTGCTGATGGCTCCTGTCCGGCCATCCTTCTCCAACCCGCCAAGAATATGCATATACCCCTCTTGTCCGGGTATGGCCCAGTAACGCACTTGCGTGTCGGGATTACGCATGTACGGCGTGTAGCTCCCAGCCATTTCCGGAGTGACGTAAGGGGGGCAAATATCGGGATAATCGTTCAAATCGGGCAACTTGAAAGCACCGGAACCGTTGGCCACAAAGGCATCGGTGAGCAACACCACAGGTGTCATGTGCTCCAAAGCCATCTTCGAGGCATAATAGGCCGCATCGAAACAATTCGTAGGCGAAGTGGCGGCTATTACCGGCATCGGCGATTCACCGTTACGTCCGAAAAGGGCTTGCAACAAATCCGTCTGTTCGCTCTTCGTGGGCAAACCCGTGGACGGCCCTCCGCGCTGCACATTCAGTACCACCAAAGGCAATTCCGTAATCACGGCCAAGTTCATGGCTTCCGATTTCAAACATACACCAGGCCCCGAAGTAGAAGTCACTGCCAATGCACCGGCAAAGGAAGCGCCAATGGAAGAGGCACAACCGGCAATCTCATCCTCGCACTGCACCGTGGTCACGCCCAGACTTTTATGTTTGGACAATTCATGCAGCACGTCCGTAGCCGGCGTAATGGGATATGAACCCAAGAAAAGCCGCTTGCCAGCCTTCTCTGCCGCAGCGATAAACCCGTATGCAGTAGCCTTGTTGCCCATGATGTCCATATACTTGCCGGGCTTTTTCGTCTTGGATTCCACCTTATAGGTATGGGCCACGGAGGCATGCGTATTGGCCCCGTAATCATATCCGGCTTGGATAACCTTTATATTGGCTTCTGCCACGGCAGGCTTTTTGGCAAATTTCTCACGCAACATGTTGAACGCAATCTCCAGGTCGCGGTTGAACAACCAACACACCAGTCCGAGCGCAAACATGTTACGGCATTTCAATATGCCCTTGTTGTCCATGCCAGAGTCTGCCAGACAGGCTTTGACCATCTGGGTGATAGGGGCAGCAATCACATCGTTTTTGATGCCCAACTCTTCTATCGGGTTATCCGTCGTGAAAGCGGCCTTCTGCAAATCTTTGGCCTGAAAACAATCGGTGTCGATAATAATACATGCTGTAGATTTGGCATATCTGTACTGGGTCTTCAATGCTGCCGCATTCATCGCCACCAACACATCACACTTGTCGCCCGGCGTGTACACACGCCCCGCACCGATGTGTACCTGAAAACCGGAAACTCCTGTCAACGACCCCTGCGGAGCCCGGATATCAGCCGGATAATCGGGAAACGTACAAATGTCATTTCCTACCGTCGCCGAGACCGTAGAGAAAATATTCCCGGCCAACTGCATACCGTCGCCGGAATCACCAGAGAAACGAACCACTACCTGGTCCAGCTCTTTTACTTCTAATCTATCAGCCATACTTTTTGTAGCATTTATATGATTACTGTATATTCTTTCTACCTTAGGAATGCAAATATCGCAAAGATATGTTTAAAAACAAAATATTTTGCTGTTAAAAGCATTCCGGAATACAGATTATACTATAAAATCGTAATCTAAAAGCTTATTTATATAGCATTTCATCGTGCTTCCCTCACTTTTCAAAAGCATAAAGTTCGCAAAAGCATAGGGAAATGCATAAATATGCAAAGAGAGAAAGGTCAAACCTTTCCCTCTACCTTATGAAAGTTTTGTCCCAAGTATTCGACTTTTTAAGCAGAAACTGTTAACTTTGCAATGTAGAAAGAGCCCCTGTAGTTCAATGGATAGAACTACGGTTTCCTAAACCGCCAATCCGGGTTCGATTCCCGGCGGGGGTACACGGTCTATTTCAAGGTAAAAGTTTGTGTTCCGGCTTTCACTCTGTACTTCTTCCCATTCACTTTCAATACATATTCCTTATCAGACACCACGCGTACGGTATCCCCGTCTGCCACGATGTCAGTCTGCACATCGCCGAACCTCAGATTCCGGATACCTTGCTCGCCCCAACCTGTCTTATGCCATTCCACGAGCCGAGCCGTGGCATCTATATTATAAAATCCCAACACGTTCTCAATAAACAAAGAAATAGGCCCCAAGGCAGACCATCCGCAAAAATCTTGCGCCACCAACGTCAAGTTCTCACCGTCCACCCGCTGTCCGGGACGGGCTGCCGACGGAGAATAACATTCCCAAATGGAGTGGGGCGCAAAAGTCTTATAGGTTTCAGACATCTGCGCCAACAAACGGCACGCATTCTCATGTGCCACATCATGATAACCGTAAGTCTCAAGTGCCTTGGTTGACATGTAGGCCAAGGGCAACCACACTCCACCTCTCCAATAATCTCCAACCTTCCCATTGTAATCCTTATCACTCCGCGACACGGATGGCCAAGGGTATTGGCCGCCGAACTCATTCTCGTCCTGCGCATATTCCACCAAACGCGCCGCTTGTTTCCGTCCCGGGACTTCTGCCAACATAGCCCAATACACAGCCGGTGTCCGCACTTTCACAAAGTCGCCCGTGGCCTCCTCTATGTCATAATAAAAACCATCCTCCGCATCCCAATAATACTTATTGAGCAAGTCCTTCTTCACGGCATACTCCCCGGCAAACTCCTTGGCCGTAGATGGGTCGTCCAAGACCTCGGCAATCCTTTCGATATAAAGTGCCGCCAAGGCCTGTTGGGCCAAGGCATCCATCCACAGCATTTCCCCATCGCATCCCCGGCCACGCGGAGTATTGTCCATACCGCTCTGCACGTCGCCCCACAAATAACCTTTCTCCCTCCGTTCCAACATGACCGGCATCTTGGAAAAACGGCTGCCCCCCCTCTTCAGTTCCTCAAACCAACGGTAATGCCGTTGCAAGTACCGGTTGTCTTCCAGCACATATTCCAAACGCCTTTTGTCGCCTGTCATCTTATAGTATTCATATTCCACCCACGCGAAAAAGGGAGGGTTGTCCGGATGCCAAATCTTCAAAGAGACCGAATCCCCGTCCAATATCGTCTTATAGAAGTTATCCAAGCTCTGTATGCCAGGAAAAAGCGAAGGCGCATAGCGGCAGAAAAGCACCATGAACTCGGTATCCCAAATCCAAATCGTGTCATCCCACAGGTTCTCATCCATATAGGGTGACTGGGGAATCCCGTCCTGATGCTTCACACGTCCCCAGGCCAAGTCCCAAGCGGCCCAATACAAATCCACAAAACCCGGTTCGGGGGAATAAACCGGTTGGGGCAACAAAGACTTGTCCAACCCGCTTCCGGTTTCAGGCTTGGCCTGCACACCAACCGCCATAGCGGACAAAAGGATACCGGAAAACAAAACACTCTTTAATCCCATCATATCACATCTTTTATTTTGAAGACAAAGAAACCGCTCTTCTGGAACATTACCAAAAAGCTTTGCACCAAAAACAGACGGATATGCTCCAGTATCATATACTGAAGACAGCCCGGGTGCAAAACAATACAGGGCAAGCCTAAGCCTGCCCTGCATCCAAACAACTTATAAACGAATTCTTTATTTCATTTCCGAATCGTTCTCCTTGATGCGCTGCCCCATAGTCAGGAAAGCTACCGGAGCCGCCATGAAAATGGAAGAACAGGTTCCGATTACCACTCCGAGAATCATGGCAAAAGCAAAACTGCGGATACTATCCCCTCCCAAGAAGAAGATACACAACAATACGACTAACGTGGTCAACGAAGTATTGATGGTACGCGTCAATGTCGTATTCAAAGAATCATTGAACAAACGCTGACGGTCACGGTTCGGATACAGATGGAGGAACTCGCGGATACGGTCGAATACCACCACTTTGTCATTAATAGAATAACCGATAGCCGTCAGGACCGCACCAATGAAAGTCTGGTCGATTTCCAAAGAGAACGGCATCCATCCCCAACAAATCGAATACGCCCCGATAATCAACAAGGTATCTACCGTCAAGGCCACAACTGCCCCAACCGAGAAAGCCACATTGCGGAAACGCAACAAAATGTAAAGGAAGATGGCAATCAATGCCAATACCACAGAGACAATGGCACCATAAGTAATATCCTCAGCCACGGAAGGACCGACCTTCTCCGAACTGATAATGGAACCTCCGGCACGCTCGTCACGATTGATGAAAGTCTGCAAATCCAAATCCGAAGACAACAAACCACCGCCTTTGAGCGTTTCGAACAAAGTCGACTCTATCTCAGAATCCACGTCCGTGCCTTCCTCATCAATCCGGTAGTTCGTAGATATACGTACTGTCTGATGGTCAGTACCCAAGGCAATGACCTGGATATTGGCATCCCCGAACTTGTTTTGCAACAACGTACGTACGGTTTCCGGCTCCACTTGCTTCTCGAACACGACAACAAAGTTACGTCCACCCGTAAAATCAATGCCTTTACTCAAACCGCGGACAAACAGTGACGCGATACCTATGAGCAATAAGACACCAAATACAGAGAAAGATTTCTTGTAAGCACTCATGAACTTGTAATGGGTGTCACGAAGGAACTTACGGGAAAGAGTCGTTGTAAACGTCAAGTTCATCCATTTGTCTTTGTTCAGGAAGTGCTCGTATACAATACGAGTCAAGAAAACAGCCGTAAAGAAAGACACCAAGATACCGATAATCAATGTCGTGGCAAATCCACGGATAGGACCTGTTCCGAAATTATACAAGATGATACCCGTAATGATAGAAGTCAAATTGGAGTCGAAAATGGCCGAGAAAGCATTGGAATAACCATCCGACAATGCTTGTTTCACAGCTTTTCCCGCACGCAATTCTTCCTTAGTACGCTCATATATCAAGACGTTAGCATCCACAGCCATACCCAAAGAGAGCACCATACCGGCAATACCGGACATGGTCAAGGCTGCCTGGAATGAAGTCAAAACGCCTAACGTAAAGAAGAAATTCAGAATCAAAGCCCCATTGGCCACCATGCCCGGGACAAGGCCATACATGCCGCACATGTAAATCATCAACAGGATAAAGGCTATCACAAATGAAGTGATACCTTGATTGATGGACTCTTGTCCTAACGTAGGACCTACGAATTGTTCTGAAACGATATGTGCAGGAGCCGGCATCTTACCCGTGTTCAGCACGTTGGCAAGGTCACGCGTATCTTCGAGCGTGAAATGTCCCGTAATAGAGGAAACACCACCGGTGATCTCATTCTGCACCGTGGGAGCACTATATACATACCCATCAAGCACAATGGCGATAGCGCGCTTCACATTTTTCTTGGTCAACGCAGCCCAACGACGGGCACCATCGGAATTCATCGTCATGCTTACGCACGGACGGCCGTTCTGTTCGTAATCATCCTTGGCTTCTGTCACGACATCGCCTTCCAAAGGTGCACGACCATTGCGTTCCGTAATTTTAATCGCATATAATTCGAAAATGTCTCCCATATTACCGCTACCTACAGGCTTCACTCCCCAATAAAGTTTCAGGTCACTGGGCAAGACTTCTTTTGCCACGGCAGAAGTGATATAGCGATTGACGGTAGCCGTATCACGCCAACTGGCATAACCCACTACACATCCCATAGGGCCTTGAGCCAATTGCAGCACAGAAGCCAAAGGATGGTTCTTCATAGCCTGTTCGTCCACAGCAGCCCCAGCCTTCTCTGCCGGAGTTCCGCTATTTCCCTTCAGAGCCGCAGCCAAATCCTTCACAGGAGCTTTCTTCGTAGAATCCGTAGCGTCCACTTTTTCAGCCGGTGTCAATTCAGCCATTGCCGTAGTGTCTGCCTTAACCGTATCGTTTTCTGCAATCGCAGCATGCTCTGCCGCCAAACGTGTATCCAATGTAGCCAGGAATGGGATAATCTCTTCCGTATTATAGGTTTCCCAAAACTCCAGATTTGCACTACCTTGCAACAATTTACGCACACGTTCCGGTTCTTTCACACCCGGCATCTCCACCATAATACGCCCCATCTGTCCTTCCAATGTCTGGATATTGGGCTGTACCACACCGAAACGGTCGATACGCGTACGGAGCACATTATAAGAATTGTCGATGGCAGACTGCACTTCGGCACGTAGCACTTTCTCTACTTCAGAGTCGGAACTCTTGGTCGTTACTTTACCTTTCAACTGCTGTGTAGCAAACAATTCCGCCAAATTTCCATCCGGCGCCAATGTTTTGTACTCTTTCACAAATAAGGTAATAAAATCACTCTGGCTATTCTTAGCCCCTTCCGCAGCCTTCGCTACCGCCTTGTTGAATGCCGGATCTTCCTTATGGTCGGCCAAAGCTTTTACCACTTCGGGAACGGACACCTCCAGAATGACATTCATACCACCTTTCAGGTCCAAGCCCAGACTAATCTCCATTTCGCGACAGTCTTTCAGCGAATAAGCGCCCAACCACACCGGATTGTTCATCACGGAATCCAGATAATGTGCGCCGACTTCCTCTCCTTGCGTTTTCGTAATCTCATCCACCTTATTCATTTGGTAAGTAGTTACAAATGAAAAAGATAAATAAAACACGCACACAAGGGTCAACAGTAAAGCGAAAACTTTAACAAATCCTTTGTTTTGCATTTTAATTTATTATTATGATGTTATTATTTAATAGCTAATCAGACTACAAAGGCGCAAATATAACGTTTTTTTCACATTAACGCCGCAAGTTAACAGATTTATTTATGCCCTAATTCTCTTTTTTGTGTTTTTTCAAGTAAGTAATCATCGGATAATGGTCGGACCACGGAGCCGTCTTGTCCACATGCGTCTCGTATGTCTGCCAATAGTCGGAAACGAAGATATGATCGATACGAAAATAGAACCCTTTCTGATTATAAGACAAGCCTAGCCCGTTACCCGATTGACGGAATGCACTTTTCAGCCGGGAAGACAGGCGATGGCAAGAATAAGATATGGGAGAGTCATTCAAATCACCGCAGACAATCACAGCCTTCCTCCCTGATTTTTCGACATAGTTCAAAACCGAATCGACCTGCGGTCCGCGCAAACGACTCGCCCCGGCCATCTTCCGAACCAGTTCTCTGGAGTTACTTTCCGCATGCCCACTCTCCGGATCTTTAATGATTTCCTTATATTTCATCTTATCCTCTGGTGTCAGCTTATAAGACTCCAAATGGTTATTCACCAACAATACAGTATCCTGACCGTATAATAATTCTACGGCAAGACTGCCATTGGTCGTACTTTCATAGGCTATCCGATGTACGGACAATACAGGCAAACGACTATAGACGAATTGAGGCTCAGCCTTTCCATCATGCAGACGACGAATATGATAACCAGCCTTTGCCATGATGCTATCCACATACTCAGATTTAAGATTCTTAGGCGCCACCCCTTCCTGAAGACAAATAATGTCGGCCTCAGAAGCCACAAGATAATCCAAAATCGGGTACCGTCCTTCCGCATCCTTCTCTCCCCGGGCAAGGAACTCTGTATTATAAGTAAGCAATTTAAGCGCGTCTTCCGGACGCTTCTCAGGCCAATTCACCGGACAATAGTCATATATATAGGAAACAGACAGCAACATTCCGACAAAAGGCAACCAAACGTAACGAATGGAAAAAACCAGCCAAAAAAAGATAAAAGCGATATTAAGCAACAACAGCAGGGGAAATCCCAACCCGAATAGGGCTACATGGGAATGAACCGCCGGATTCAATCCGGAACTCAGTCCGCAGGCCCACAACATGAAAGCCGCCATTATGTTTGCACCGATTGACAGCTGTATCAATATACGTTTCAATGTATTCATCTTCAACGCTGACTGGCATCAAACAACTTACGTTTTTCTTCCTCTGTCAAACTTGTGTATCCGGATTTACGTACCTTCTCTAAAATATGGTCTATCTCTTCCGCCTCTGCCTTTTTACGGGCGTTATACTCATAATCATCCTTTCGCGCCCCCATAGAGACATTCATTTTAGGCTTCCGATAAGAAGAAAACCGGCCCCGTCCTCCAACAAACCATTTCTTTAGACGTTCCGTAGTAGACGAGCGATTGCCATAGTATCCTCCACCGCTGTTTCTACGCCAATACAAGATGAGCAGCAACCCGAATATCATTCCTCCGAGATGTGCGAAATGAGCGACTCCGTCACCGGAGTTCCCCAAAGCGGAAAGCAACTCTATGGCGGCATAACCAATCACAAAAAACTTGGCCTTAATAGGTACGGGAAGCGGAAAAATAAACAGGCGTTCATTAGGAAACGACATGCCGAACGCCAACAAAATTCCATAGACTGCACCAGAGGCTCCGATAGTGGTCCAACGATTCAAATAGTCGCCCATGGAAATCACGGTATAACCGATATTAACCGTATCGTACGCTCCCAAGCCTTGCCACAGATATTGTACATATTGCACTCCTTCCTGAACCAAACCGGCACCCAAGCCGCACACGACATAATAAAGCAGGAAGCGGCGACTGCCCCAATAAGACTCCATCACCCGACCGAACATCCACACGGCGAACATATTAAAAAGGATATGCGTGACACCACCGTGCATGAACATATACGTAAAGAACTGGTAGAAGCTGAAATCAGGAGCTAAAAAGAAGTGTAGTCCTAGCAAATTATCCAAATCCACACCATAGCGCACTGCTACCAATTTAGCCAAAAAGAACAAAAGATTGATTATAATCAGATTCTTCGTTACGGGAGGCATATTCATCATATTCACACTCTATTTTCATTATTCATTGAGACCGCAAAAATACTAATTTTATTCCATTTCATTTAAAATAATCCCTTCAAGCTTGTGCTTTTTCATAAAAAGAAATATTTTTTCAATGAAAAAGTTTGTTTTAACGGCTAATTTACATACATTTGCATGATAGGATACAAAATAAGCGAATTATTATCTACTAAATTATTTCATCAAATGAACAAAACAGAACTTATCAACGCCATTGCAGAGAACGCAGGCTTGAACAAGACAGATGCCAAGAAAGCTTTAGACGCAACAATCAGTGCTATCTCTGAAGCATTAAAGAAGGGTGACAAAATTGCACTTGTAGGTTTCGGAACATTCTCCGTAAGTGAAAGACCGGCCCGCACGGGTATTAACCCCAGAACGAAAGAGCAAATCACCATTGCAGCCAAGAAAATAGCTAAATTCAAAGCTGGTGCGGAATTAGCTGACGCACTCCAGTAACCAGAATAAATCTATTCTGCGGAAAAAAGGGAGAAGCAAACGTTTGCTTCTCCCTTTTTATTATGTATCTTTGCAGCCTGAATAATAAGGTAAAAACAAGGTTATGGAGATAGAAAATAAAATCGTATCAGCCGTAGTTCTCGGCATCAAGACTTTATACGGACAGGACATAGCTCCCGAAACAGTGCAACTCCAAAAGACAAAAAAAGAATTTGCAGGGCACCTGACATTAGTCGTTTTCCCCTTTTTGAAAATATCTCGTAAAAAACCGGAAGACACAGCCCAGGAGCTTGGCCATTTCTTGAAAACGGAAATCCCTTCCGTCGTAGCCGATTTCAATGCCGTCAAAGGCTTTCTGAACCTTGTAATTGCTCCGGCCAGTTGGATTGGTCTGCTCACCGATATCCATCAAGATGCACAGTTCGGCCTGACCGAAGCGACCGACCATTCACCGTTGGTCATGATAGAATACTCTTCACCCAACACCAACAAGCCTTTGCATTTGGGACACGTCCGCAATAACCTGTTAGGATGCGCTTTGGCCAACATCATGGCAGCCAATGGTAACCGCGTGGTGAAGACCAATATCGTAAACGACCGCGGCATACATATCTGTAAAAGCATGTTGGCCTGGCTGAAATACGGAAACGGTGCCACTCCGGAAAGTACCGGCATCAAAGGCGACCACCTCATTGGTGACTACTATGTGGCTTTTGATAAACACTACAAAGAACAAATCAAGGAACTTATGGAAGGGGGCATGAGCGAGGAAGAAGCCAAAAATGAAGCCCCGCTCATCAAGGAAGCCCGTGAAATGTTGGTAAAATGGGAAAACAACGACCCGGAAACCCGTGCCCTTTGGCGTAAAATGAACGAATGGGTCTATGCCGGTTTCGATGTCACCTATAAAGCCCTTGGCGTAAGCTTCGACAAGATATATTATGAATCGGAGACTTACCTCGAAGGTAAAGAGAAAGTTTTGGAAGGGCTTGACAAAGGACTGTTTTTCCGCAAAGAAGACGGTTCCGTATGGGCAGACCTGACTCCGGAAGGATTGGACGAGAAACTTCTGCTCCGTTCCGACGGTACTTCCGTCTACATGACACAAGATATCGGTACAGCCAAACTGCGGTTCCGCGACTACCCCATAGACAAAATGATTTACGTGGTAGGTAACGAACAAAACTACCACTTCCAAGTGCTTTCCATTTTATTGGACAAACTCGGTTTCGAATGGGGAAAAGACCTTGTACATTTCTCATACGGCATGGTGGAACTGCCTAACGGCAAGATGAAAAGCCGCGAAGGTACGGTCGTGGATGCAGATGACCTGGTGGCAGAGATGATAGGCAGCGCACGCAAGATGTCGGAAGACAAAATCAACAAGCTTACGGATTTGAGCGAGGACGAAGCCAATGAGATTGCACGGATTGTCGGTTTGGGAGCCTTGAAATACTTTATATTAAAGGTAGACGCACGAAAGAACATGTTGTTCAATCCGGCTGAAAGCATCGATTTCAACGGAAATACCGGACCATTCATCCAATATACGTACGCACGTATCCGTTCCATCCTGCGCAAAGCTTCCGAATCAGGCATCTCCATCCCTGAAACGTTGTCAGCCCAAACGGACTTGAGCGAAAAAGAAATCAGCTTGATTCAAATGTTGGCCGACTTCCCGAACGTAGTAAAACAAGCAGGTTCCGACTATAATCCAAGCTGCATTGCCAACTATTGCTACGACTTGGTGAAAGAATACAACCAATTCTATCACGATTTCAGCATCTTGCATGAAGAGGACGAAAACAAGAAAACGTTCCGTCTGGTACTGTCTGCCGAAATCAGCAGAATCATACGTACGGGCATGGGCTTGTTGGGCATAGAAGTGCCTGAACGCATGTAAAAAAACTCCTCTTGCGATGGGGAAAAAGAAATTCTATGTAGTTTGGCATGGAGTCAGTCCGGGCATTTACACGTCCTGGACTGACTGCAAACTGCAAATCAATGGCTTCGAAGGAGCCATTTATAAATCTTTCGACACCCAAGAGGAAGCCGAAAGAGCTTATAACACCTCTCCTTATCTTTATATCCAGAAAAAAAAGACTACCGCTCCGGTAGTTTCCGGAAACAAACCAACAGACGTGCCGTCTTATCGGCACGACACCGTATTACCCCTTCCACCCGAAGTCCCGGCAGAAGCCTTGGCTGTCGATGCAGCATGCAGTGGTAATCCTGGCCCAATGGAATACCGAGGCGTTTATCTCCGTACAGGCGAAACCGTCTTCCATTTCGGACCGGTGTACGGCACTAACAATATCGGTGAATTTCTGGCCATTGTACATGCCTTGGCTCTGATGGAACAGAAAAGTATCCGGATGCCGGTTTTCTCAGACAGCCGGAACGCCATTGGTTGGGTCAAGCAAAAGCGTTGCAAGACCAAATTGGAACGCACCCCCCGTACAGAAGCACTCTATCAGATGATAGAACGGGCTGAGATCTGGCTCAGAACCCACAAAACAGACATTCCCATCCTGAAATGGGAAACGGAACGATGGGGTGAAGTCCCGGCCGATTTCGGCAGAAAATAATCATCTCCACCTATGTCTCCTAAAAAAGAAAAATGATGAAACAACGTATTTCTTACCTTATTAAATTGTTTTTAGCCTTCCTGCTGTTCTTTGTGTTGCAGAAAATCGTGTTCGTCTATTTGAACGCCCCCTTGCCGGTTGGCGACCTGTTCCAAGTCATCGTCCACGGGTTGGGCCTGGACGCTTCTACAACGGGATACTTGCTCATCTTCCCATTCCTCGTCGTATGGCTCAGCATTTGGATGCGTCGCATGAAGGCCAAAGTCGTATTACGCCCTTATTTCATCCTTATCGCCATTCTGCTCTCGCTGATTTGCGTGGCAGACACATCACTCTACACATTCTGGAAATTCAAGCTCGACGCCACGATCTTCAATTACATGGACGCTCCCAAACAGGCTATGGCCAGTGTCTCCACCGGCTATGTCGTCATGCGCCTGTTTTGGATCACGGTCTTCTCCGTTCTCTTGTCATGGACTTGCATCCGCCTTACGCCCAAAACATTTCCTGTTTTGCCCATTAACCTGAAAATGCTGCTTCACAATTTCACATACGTACTATTAGGCGGCCTTATCTTTTTGGCCATACGGGGAGGGGTAGGACGCTCTACCATGAACATCGGCAACGCTTATTTCAGTGAAAACACCTACATGAACCATGCCGCCGTAAACCCGGCTTTCAGCCTGATGTACTCTTGGAACAAATCCGAAAACTTCGCCGGGAAATACAATTATTTAGACGAACATAAACGGGCTGCCTGCTATGCACCGCTTTATCCGGCCTCGACAGAGGACTGCACCCGGCAACTGCTACGCGCCACACGCCCCAACATACTCATCATCATCCTTGAAGGATTCGGAGGAGAATATATAGAAGAACTGGGTGGAGCTAAAAACGTGTCACCGAATATGAGCCGGCTCATTCGTGAGGGCATCTTCTTCGACAACGTATATGCCAACAGTTTCCGCACCGACCGCGGACTGGTCAGCACGTTAAGCGGACATATCAGCTACCCCACCACCTCCATCATGAAACTCCCGGCCAAGTCACGCCTTTTACCCGGTATAGCCCGTACGTTGCAACAGGCAGGATACCAAACGGATTTCCTCTACGGCGGCGACATCAACTTTACCAACATGAGAAGTTATTTCACGACTACGGGCTACCAACACCTGACCAGTGACACGGACTTCAGCCTACAGGAACGCACTTCAAGTTCCTGGGGCGCGCATGACGAATACACATTCGACCGGCTGTATGAAATGCTCGAATCCCGACCGGCCGACCGACTGTGGCATACCGGATTCTTGACTCTCAGCAGCCACGAACCGTTCGAAGTCCCCTACGACCGGTTAAAAGACAAACGGCAAAACTCTTTTGCCTATACCGATCATTGCTTGGGTGAATTCATCGACCGTCTGAAACAACTCCCGGTATGGAACAACCTGTTGGTCATCTGCCTGCCCGACCACGGCAGCTCACCCACTTTCAATGTCACGTCGCCCACCTTCTACCATATCCCCATGCTATGGTTAGGCGGAGCCATAAAAGCACCGGCCGTCATCCACACTTTAATGAACCAAAGCGACATGCCCGCCACATTGCTCGGACAACTTGGTTTGCCACATCAAGATTTCAAATACAGCCGCAATATCTTTTCGAACTCCTACACCTATCCCTTCGCTTACTCCACGTTCAGCGACGGATTCATGTTCAAGGACAGTACCGGTGTGACCATTTTCGACAATGCGGCCCGAAAAACGGTCTACAACGAACCTGCTCCCGATGGCGCACGTGAAGAAAAAGGTATGGCTATCCTGCAAACCTCATACGACCAATTAGGGGAAAACTGACATGTTTTCCCCAATTAGCAATCCCGCATTTATAACCATAAAGTCACGCCCCAATAGACAGCAGCAGCCAACAAAGCACTCACGGGAATCGTCAACACCCAAGCCGTCATCAAACTCCTTGTCACGCCCCATCGCACAGCCGAAAGCCTCTTAGTGGCTCCAACACCGATGATGGCTCCCGTTATCGTATGAGTCGTACTTACCGGAATTTTCAGATATTCAGTCAGATAAAGCGTAAAAGCACCGGCTGTTTCCGCAATAACCCCTTCAAAAGGTATCACCTTGGTGATACGCGTCCCCATAGTCCGCACGATTTTCCATCCCCCGGACATAGTGCCCAACGAGATGGCCGTGAAACAAGAAAAGGCTACCCAGTCGGGCAAATCTTCTATGCTGCGTATTCCCATTCCTACACCTTCGGAATGACCGGCAATCATGGCGGCTGCAATAATACCCATCACCTTTTGGGAATCGTTCAACCCATGTCCGATGCTGAACAAGGCCGAAGATACGAGTTGCAACTTCTTAAACCACACCTCGGCCGTATGCGGATGCGCTTTCCGGCATGCGTGCAATACGAGAATCGTGAATCCCAACGCCACTATCATGCCAATCAAAGGAGCCAGAAAAATAAAAGCCGCAATCTTCAATATGATATCCAACTGGATAGAGCCGAAGCCGCTAGCCATGATAGCTGCACCGGCAAAACCACCAATCAACGTATGGGAAGAGGAAGAAGGAATACCTTTCCACCACGTAAACAAATTCCATATAATAGCGGCAATCACACCAGACAGGATGATCGGCAAAGTGATATATTCCTCCATGACCGTCTTCGATACGGTATTGGCTATCCCGAAGCCACCGATAACATATTTGGCAATGAAGAAAGCCACAAAATTGAAAGCGGCAGCCCACAACACAGCCTGGAAAGGAGTCAACACCTTAGTAGACACAATGGTAGCAATCGAATTGGCTGCATCATGAAACCCATTGATATAGTCGAACAAGAGAGACAGTACAATGATAATCAATAATAACTCCATGGTTCTCGCCTTTCATTTATACATACTTCACAATCAGATTCTTCAGAATCTTTCCCACATGCTCGGCCGCATCGGTTGTCCGCTCCAGTTCCTGCATGATTTCTTTTATCTTTATTAACTCTATACTGTCCTTCTCTTCTTCAAAAAGCCTTCGGATAAAAAACTCATAGACATCGTCTGCCTGATTCTCCAAATCATGAAGTTCGACACAAAGCCCCCGCAAACGAGCCGGATTCTTCCGGAACACATCCAGTTCTTCCACCGCCTTGCAAATACAGGCAGCCTCTTGCTGTATGAAATGACACAACTCTATTGCACTATCGCCCAAAGCACGGGGATTATAAATGTTGATACGCTTGGCACAACTGTTCACGCAGTCTATCACATCGTCTATGCCAGAGGCCAGGGCATTGATGTCCTCGCGGTCAAGAGGAGTAATAAATGTCGTTTCCAGTTCGTCAAGCACCTGATGGGTCACCATGTCCCCCTTACGTTCGACTTCTTTCACCCGTCTGTAATATGTCTCCCGTTCTTCCGGTTTACCCTGTTCCACACTCTCCGACAGCACATCGGCTGCCTCAGACAAGATATCCGCAAGCTGTTTCAGCAAACAGAAAAAATTAGGTTGCTTCGGTACGAAGCTGTTAAAAAAGGAATTTTTCATAAAATCAAGTGTTTAAATTCTATTTCGTCTTTTTCAGTTTCTCTCGCAACACCTCCACTACGGCCGGCAAAATCGAAATCACAATAATGGCCACAATGAGAATTTTCAGATTGCCTTGTACGAAAGGCAAGTCTCCGAAAAAATAACCCGCATAGCAAAACGATGCCACCCAAAGCCCTCCTCCGACGACATTATATATCATGAAATAATAATAATGCATACGCCCCATTCCGGCCACAAAAGGAGCAAACGTACGGACAATGGGAACGAAACGGGCTATGATGATTGTTTTCCCACCGTATTTTTTATAAAATTCATGAGTCTTGTCCAAATAACTCTGCTTGAATATTCTGGAATCCGGATTATGAAACAGTCGCTTTCCCAAAAAACGCCCTATCATATAATTGCAGGAATCTCCTAAGACTGCAGCCGCAAACAATATCATGAACAATAAATTGACATCGAGCGGAACAGAGGGAACAGCGGCAATGGCCCCTCCCACAAAAAGCAGGGAATCGCCCGGCAAAAAGGGCGTGACCACCAACCCCGTCTCACAAAAAATAACAGCAAACAATATGGCATAAGTCCACGTATGATACTGCTGCACCATCTCCACCATATAATGGTCGATGTGCAGGATAAAATCCATTATAAAATCCATTACTTTATATCCTTATTTATAATAAAATGAAAACCAACAGCCGAAAAGCTGCCATAAAAAAGACTTTCTCTGCAATCTCTTACAGGAAAGTCTTAAATAAGGATACGCCTTAACGTATATACAAAATATAATTTGGCATTGCCGGAAAACGATGTATCTGGGAGCTTCTCTCCTCTCTCCGGCAGCCACAAGGCTGCAACCTGCCACACACCATTCTTCCATCCGGCAAAAACTGTATGTCCTTTGAAAGAACGCGTAACCTGAATCGAGTGTCCAGTTGGACACGAAAGAAGTGCATAGCCAATATCACCCCATCCAAACCCTGCACGTATCTCCTTATCCTCTCCGCAGCATTTCGTATCTGCCCCTACACCGTCTCCCGCCCCCATTATGGTAGCAGAAGGCATGCAAGCCATATCTCCCTCCGCAGTGGAAAAAGAAGAGTCCCACAGAAAAAGGCACAGAGCAAACACCAAATAGGATAAACATTTTGCCATAACCGCTGCAAATTTAGAGATTATTTTTTATCCGGCAAACGATATGAAGAAAAGGGACTCTCAAAATCCGCAGACTGAAAATTCATTCTTCGGTCCCCTTGACGATACCTCCTTCTTCATGCCAAGAACTTTCGAATCAAACCTTCCGAAACCGGTTCACCAAAGAACGGATTGCAAAATAAACATCCAACAGACCAAACAAACGATAGGTAATCAATATGGCCTGAAATTTCTTACTGAATGAAGAGTACTTGACCCGAAGCAGTTCCCTTCCATACAAAGAAGACAAGGCTTTAGCCAACAATCGCCCCCTCACCCTATGCCTTCTGACAATATATTCTTTCTTAATACAGGAAATACAACGCAAAATAGGACTCGCAATACGATCGTTGTAAAAGACCGAACGATCCACATTTCCTTTTACCTCTACATACAACTGGTACAGTTCGTCGTCACTCCCCTGCCTTAAAAGACGCTCCAACGGATAATGCTCAATAAAGTCAAAGATAAATGCAGGACGCCAACAATGGAACTTATGAGCCAACCGCTCCAACCTGTCATCGACAAGTGCATAAATCTTCCTAATCTCGTCCGGCAAAAGCGCATATTTCTCCTGAATCATTTTTCCGGGAGGATCCATATAAAGATACAAGCACAAAGGCACCAACTTGATGCTGTTGCACTGTAGAATATAATCCAAATTGAACAATAAGTCCTCATACACGACCAAATCGGTACGGAACACAATGCGGTGCTCCCTTAGAATCGAGGTTTTATAGAATTTTCCCCAAACATAACCATTCCATAAATGCCGGGCGACGAAGTCACCCATCGTATCGCCCTTAAAAGCCCCCTCGAAATTATAATATATCTCCCCCTTCGGAAGAGTCTTGTACCCTCCTATCACCAAATCGTAACCGAGCCCCTCTTTCAAGACGTCGAAAAAGCCCTCGTCCACGGAGTCATCCGCGTCGACAAAGGCAATCCACTCTCCGCACGCCACTTCAAGCCCCAAATTACGTGCCGTACTCACTCCACCATTTTCTTTATGCCATACCCGGACACGGGCATCCTTTGCGGCATAAGTGTCACAAATATCCCTGCAACTATCCGGACTGCCGTCATCTATGAGCAACAGCTCAAAATCACGGTTCGTCTGCTTCAAGATACTATCCACACAGTTTCTCAAAGTATCCTCGGCCTTATATACAGGAACAATTACAGATATTAATGGCGCCATTGATACTAATAGTTATTTTACACTTACAAAAGAATGAAATCTAAGTGCATAATCCAACACTACAGCCTTTTCCGTAACCCACCATAACTTTAAATACCATTTTTTAAATAATTTATGGCGTACACGATAGTTTTTTATATGTTTTATCAGGCTTTCGAATTCAGAATAATCCGAAGGCCGTATCCTCGACTGCATCTTCAGACTGAGGAGGCAGAAATTTACGACTCCATCAACAAAATAAGCCTGGTTCTTCCTTACATGCTTGCCCACGTTTTCCTTGTCCATCTTTTCAAACATAGCCTCCACCATGTGGACAATCTGCATCAGATTCTTTTTCTGGCTCTCCGTATCCACCGACTGCCCTTCCCTTCCCATACGGTAATGGTAAAGATACAAGTCATACACAATAAAGTCTTTCACACGTGAATAGGGCAGAAAGCAATACAACGTATCCGTATAATTTATCCCTTCCAACAAACGGAAATTCATTTCTTTAAGAAGGGAAGTTTTATAAGCCATGCCATTCATGCCAAATTCAGCTTCATAGGAATGCGTACGGATATAAAATTCATCCGTCCGATAGACATGGTCCTTAAACACGGAACAGAAAGAATGCTTGATTTCATCCACCTTCTTGTCTTTGTCAAAAATCTCATCCACCCTTAACGTTATCACCAAATCGGTATCACAAGTCTCCAACTTCTGCAAAAACTCCACTAACGCCGAAGTATCGAACCAATCGTCTGCATCCAATATCTTGAAATACTTTCCGGTTGCAATTCCTAATCCGGCATTCACACAAGAACCATAATGTCCGTTGGCCTTGTCTATGACTTTAATCAAATCGGGCCTTTTCTGTTCATATCGACGAATAATGTCCAAAGACCCGTCCGTACTGCCGTCATTCACCACTATGACTTCAAGCCTATCGCTGACAAGCTCATCGGTCACAGAATCCAGACAGGCAGGCAGATATTTTTCCATATTATAGGTTGGTATTACTATGGAAAGTATTTTCCCGCTCCCAGCCTTTTGAACCACCTTATCATTCACCATATTTTTCACAATAAATTAAAATACAACCTCTTTTTATCCCGACAAGCCACCGCTCTCACGAGTTGGGCCGGATGCGTCAGAGGCTTTGCATATCGTTTAGTTTCTTGTAATACCCGTTGAGGGCAATAAGCTCTTCATGCGTCCCACGCTCTACAATCTCTCCTTCGTAAAGCACACATATTTCATCTGCATTCTTGATTGTACTGAGCCGGTGCGCAATCGCAATGGTCGTACGCGATTTCATCAAGCGTTCCAACGCCTCCTGCACCAAACGCTCTGACTCCGTATCCAATGCGGAAGTCGCCTCATCCAGTATCAATATCGGCGGATTCTTCAGGATGGCACGGGCTATGCTGACACGCTGCCGCTGCCCGCCCGACAAACGGCCTCCACGGTCGCCAATCATCGTATCATAACCTTTCTCGGATTCCATGATGAAATCGTGCGCGTTGGCTATTTTGGCAGCTTCGACAACCTGCTCCATCGTCGCGTTCTCCACGCCGAACGTAATATTATTATAGAAGGTATCATTGAACAGGATGGCCTCTTGGTTCACATTACCGATCAGAGAACGCAAGGCCGGAATAGATACGTCCTTCACGTTCTTCCCGTCTATAAGCAAGGCTCCTTCACCCACATCATGATAACGGGGCACCAAATCGACCATCGTGGATTTACCAGACCCGGACTGCCCTACCAAAGCCACCGTCTTCCCTTTCTGCACCTTCAAGTTTACATGCTTCAAGACCTGCCGCCCCTCAATATAACTAAAGGAAACGTCACGGAATTCCAACTCATGCTCAAAAGCAGTCAAAGGCAAGGGTTTTTCCGGCTCCTTGATATGGTTCTCAGCCTTCAAGATCATATCAATACGTTCCATGCTGGCCAAACCCAAAGGAATATTATAGAAAGCCTTGGAGAACTCTTTCAAAGGATTGATGATACTGTAAAGAATCACCAGATAGAAAATAAACATAGCGGCATCTATCGGGGAATACTGATTCAAAATCAATGCGCCGCCAAACCATAATACGATCACTATCACGCAAGTACCCAAGAACTCACTCATAGGATGCGCGGAACTCTGACGGATAACCATCGCATTCATGGCATCCCGGAAACCGTTATTGATTTTGGCAAAGCGTTCAGACATCTTGCGCTCTGCAATGAAGGCCTTGATAATCCGAAGGCCTCCTAAGGTCTCATCCAACTGAGACATGATGTCTCCCCATTGCCCCTGAGCCACCACCGACTGACTTTTCAATTTACGGCTTACCGACCCCATGACCCATCCGGCCAAAGGCAGAATGACTAGCACGAACAACGTCAGTTGCCAACTAACGGTAAATAAAGTAATAAAGCAAACCACCAGAGCTATCGGATTACGAATCAACATATCCAGTGAACTGGTCAGTGAATTCTCGACTACCGACACGTCCGCACTCATCCTTGCAATAATATCCCCTTTGCGCTCCTCCGAAAAAAAACTCAATGGCAATTTCAGCACTTTATTATATACTTCAATACGTATATCACGGACAATACCCGTACGAAGAGGCACCATCACCGCTGCTGACGCGAAATATCCCGTAGTCTTCAACAAAGTCATCACAATCAGGATAAGCCCCATGAATATCAAAGTGACAAAAGCCCCATTCTGTTCAATAATATAATTGATGAAATAATATCCGTTATTGACCAAGACATCCTTATCCAAATGATGGATATCCATCGGCATGTATTCATACTTTGTCGTATCAATCTTGAACAAGATATTCAGAATCGGCACCAAGGCTGCAAACGAAAACACGTTAAGCCATTGCGATAAAAAATTCAATATGACAGCCCAAGTCAGATATTTACGATAAGGTTTCATATACCGCTTGAGCAAGGAGAAAAATTCTTTAATCATATATATTTCAAATGAATGGATTGGTGCAAAGGTAGGCATTTCTCTCCAAGTGACCAACCACGACGTTGTTTTTTATCATATTTTACTCACATTCATCCGGTCTGCATGGCCCATGCGCCACCACCGCCCCACAGCCGGACAACCTAATCCGTGCATCGAGTTTGCAAAATGTCAAAATGACAATCCCGCTATCATGAGAATCGCTCATTTCCGCCCGCCGGCCGCCCTGACGGCAAATAACGCAGTCTCACGCGTCCGGCTTTTGACTTTTTGATGCCTTCCGGAAGGAAAACACCGCTTTGCGACATCGCCTCCAACCATTTGCCCGCACGCCTCCCGACTACGTGTCAGGAAATATGCAGCACAAGATTACATCGTGCTTCCCGTTTTTGGAGCACTACCGCCTGTCAACTAGCATAAAAATCAGCTCCAGACTGTACATGAACTCCCGTTTTACGCCCGAATATTCCACCACCGGCAGACATCTTCGCCCCGATATGAGGAGAAAAAAAGTGTTTTCTGCGCCAAGTGATTTTTTTCTTTCATGAGATTAATCCGCTGTTATGCCCATTCTTGCGTGAAAAAGCATAAACAAAGATTAAAATATGTCATTTTAAGAAGCTCAGAAACATACAGAACACATCTTTTCATACCGGCCTCGCTACTTTTCTTTGTCATTTTGCTACATTTCGGAATCCCATAAATATTATCCGGAGCTTTAGGACTTACATTTCGCGCAATAAATACCATCACCTCGCCGAACAAAACCAATACACGACAAAAGCTATTGTTTCAATGACAAAAACGGCCAAAAGGCGGTTGAATCTCCTGATATATTTATGAGAGGTTTTGGAACTTCCTCCATACAAAGGAGTAGTTTCCTCCCTTACTTTCTTATAACGTGCCACAGTCCACTTCGTCTTGGCCAGACATTCCAAATAATACGGCGTGAAAGGATGGTTGCAATCCTTTTTCCACGGCTTGCCTCCACCTGCAAAATGCACCACGACCGGATGCTCCTTCCATCGTTCCACTTCCTTGAATTTAGAGGCATGCAACCTGACCCATTGATAATCCCGCGTATACCATAAATCCTGAAAATTATATCCGTATGGGAGGTATTTCACTGCACCGTGCAGCACCACGTTCAAAGCATCCTGGTCCGGGAAAAGGCACTTCTCAGGATGTTCCCGGATGAACTCCACCAACCGGCATGCCACATTATGCTTCCGCCAATAGCCCATATTGACCAACAGCACCCCCGAGTTAAAATAAGGCGCGCCATACACCCCAATCCTGTTTTGCAAGGTTATGTCATCAGCCTCCTGATCCTCCACCACCGCGCACGCATAACCTTCTATGTCCGTCTTCCAAAGTTCCTGCAACGAATCGTTTACCAGAATATCGCAATCCATATAAAGCATCTTCTCCTCGTCCGGAAACAAATCCGGCAAAAGAAAACGGTAATAAATGGATTCCCTGAACCTGTCGCTGACTTTCAAACCTTGCACAATCTCCGGCTCAATGACCTTGACCGTCAGCAGCCCACCATATCTGGTAGCAATCTCTTCCAACCCTTCCACATCTACTTGTGGCAAAGCCTTCGTTATCACATAAATGTGGCAAGGAACCTTCCGGTGGTGTTCAAAAATCGAAACCACACAAGGACCGCAAGCCATCATATAATAAGTATCCGTACACAAAGCTATCTTTATCATTCCACTATCTTTTTTGCTTTAATCAAATCCTTTACAGTCCTTTCTGAAATACCTCCATCGTCTGCAATGAATACTTGTGGCACACTTTCTCCATCTTACGTTTCCGAAACGTCGCTACAAACTTCCTGTTCAATTCCAAGTACTTCCACAAACGTTTATAAACAAAATGCCGTGCAATCAAACCCTTAACACCCAACTCCGTGTCCGAGACATAGTCGAACCCATGCAAACACTCCAACACTCCCCGACAAGCTTCCGAAACGTCGGCTGATCGCTCCAACAGCCCAAACTCCCGCAAAAGCTTCAGGCCTTTCCGGATATAATAGAGGGCAACTCCGGTTTCCAACCTGTCCGTTCCCCTGATAGCCTTGTCTTTCAATATTTCCAACTTATATCGTGCAAAAGCCTTATAAGGCGTATAACCAGTGTGCATGAGCGACCCGTCTCGTTGGTAGTAATAATACAGCGGGACACAACACAAAGCCACGCTCGCCGCCTCCGGAACGTATTTGTATAACACAAAAGCGTCCTCGAAGGGAAAAGTCTCCATCCTATGCCTTACAACAATCTCACGCCGGCATAACTTGTTCCACAACCCTTCATCCATTTGGTCATAACCTTTCATCTTACGCATGGCTTCATCAGGGGAAAGGCACACGACTTTATCGTCATAAGCCCATGGCGTAGTCAAACGCTGATGCTCCTCATCATAAAAATAATGTTGGCAACATGCCACATCCGCCCCCGTCTTTGTTATCAGGCCATAAAGCACCGCTACAAAATCCATATCCACATAATCATCCGCATCTACAAAACCGATGAATTCACCGGAGGACTTTTCTATGGCCGCCTGCCGCGCATCGCCGGCTCCAGAGTTCCGGGGCATGCTGAAAACCTTAAAACGCATGTCTGACGCTGCCATCTCACCGGCTATATCCAAACTCCCGTCTGTGGAACAGTCGTCCATAATTATGACCTCTATGTTCCGGTAAGTCTGCTTTTCCAATGAACGCAAACAACGCTCCAAATAAGGGGCTACGTTGTACATGGGTACAACCAATGTCACCAACGGCCCTTCCGTGACCGCAAACGAAGGGGTATTTTCCATCCTGATTCCAATAACAATAAATGATTATTTCTTTTTAAACTTCGCGAAAAATAAGGTGGCACCCTTGTATAAATCAAAGAGATGCAAGCAAAGGAAGCGGCGAAAAGCCAAATAAGGAGACTTCGTCAACAACGGAACGCCACTTACATTCTTTCTCAAATACTCCATCAAAACCTTTCGTTTCTTGCCGCTCCCGTCTTCGCTTAAAGAACGGTCAAGAATACGTAGATACATGTTAGCCAGAAACCGGTCGGAATCCTTCCAAAGCCCTAAAGCCTTGGCACGGCTGTGTTTGACATCCAACGCATATAAATAATCGTCCCATTGGTTTTGTCGGAAAGCTTTGGTGACAATACTTTTGTGGCGCTCTACATAATGATAGGTTATATCTCCGGCCACATAAACCGTCTTCGCACGTCCGAACACTTCAGGCAACGTCAAAATATCCTCAAACGTCCTACCCACAGGAAACGAAACTCCGTCGAAAAGCCTCCTCTTATAAAGTTTGTTCCATAAATAATTCTTGATGAGCCGGTCTTGGAATAAAAGTTCCAAAGCTTCCCGCGTACCCCAACGTTCATTCTTTCCCACAGCACACTTCTGAATATTTCCATTCTGTAAATGCAAATAATAGCCGCACAGCACAATATCCGCACCAGAGACAACATAGGCATCGTACAAAAGCGCATACATATCCTGCTCTATCCAATCGTCCGGGTCCACAAAACCCAAGAGTTCTCCCGTTGCCACAGACAATCCCAGATTACGTGCCCCGGCAACACCCTGATTGACCGGACGACGAATCAGCTTGAAACGCGGGTCTCCTCCTATTGCAGCCTTACACACGTCATAGGAACCGTCCGTAGAAGCATCGTCCACCAGGATAACTTCTATGTGGCCGTACGTCTGTCCTCGCAAAGAACGGATACATTTCTCCACATATCGTTCCACATTGTAAACCGGTACGACAATGCTGATTAACGGAACAGACTGACCCTCAAGTGTTTTTTTGCTCGAACCGTAGTAACGTATATCTATATATTTCTCGCTTTTTATTCCTAAGGCATAAGGCAAGAAGTGGACGAAACGATGCAAACGCACCGCCCACCCGTCATTTTTCTTCTCCACACCGGGAAGCAGGCTCTCGTATTCGAAATATAACCGTCGCAAAGGATGCATGCAGTGGTACTGCCAAGGCTTGCGCCCGGAATAATGCAAAATGGCCGGACGGGTAATCGTTTCGATATGGGGAGGGACCCAACCGGCCGACTTACCCTTTGGCCTGCGGTAGGCGCCCTCTTGGACGTTCCATTTCATATCCAAAAGCCTTTTACGTTCGTGAAGCAGACTGTTCAGCAAGTCCTGATCATTATAGACAATCCTGTCCGGATACATACGATAATGTTCCGCACACAGACGTTCCACCCCATGTGCTCTCCAATACTCCAGGTTCAGCAACAAGACCCCTCCGTTGAAATAGTTATAAGACGATGCATAATGCAAACGACGACAATGCACCGGATTGACGGTAAAGCTATCCGGCACTCCGGCCAAAGCAACTCCCGTAAGGTCTGTCTCCCATAAACCATACAATGAAGACAAAACCAATACATCACAATCCAAATACAAGACCTTGGACACGGACAACGGCAATATGGAAGATAGCAGACAACGGAAAAACACGACTTTCGACAAGCGCTGCTTCTCCCATGTCACTTCATAGCCCTTCATCTTTTCTTCCGCCACTTCATAAAAGAACACTTTCGCACCATAAGAGTCGCACAACGCAGACAGAAAGGCCACATCCTCTTGATGTAGATTCAATCCTACGATATGAAATACTATTTCATACGGGACATTGTTCCGCAAAACCGACACCATCGTTACCGCACAAGGACGAACGAACCGGCTGTCTATGGCAAATGCTATATGCATCATATTAAAAATCAGTTTATCGAATTGAAAACATCACGAATCGTCTCGTCCGCATAAATATATCCACATTTGCACAATTCCTCAAAATGCAGCTTCCCTATCACCCGGTCGTACTCTTCTTCTAGCAAACCTTCCTTATAAAGTCGGTAAAAATACCTCCAATGACGACCGCCATGCCTGCCCTTATGTTCTTCCAATTGTACACCGCCATTCACCATTTTATCCATAAACTGACGACGGCCGCGCACATTATAATGATAAACACGAATCGCCGAGGACTTTGCATATTGAGGCAACATCCTCACCTTATGGTTTCCCATGGAGATTTGCAAGTAACCGTCGGTCCGGTGAATTACCTTACGGTTCTGGCGTTCGAACAAGGAGTATAACGACAAATCATACGCCTCTATGTCGGTTACAGGCCGTACGGCCTTAGACCATTGCCAAAAAGGTTTGTCTTCTTCGGGATACATGCTTCTCACCTCGCAAGTCTGCACATTGGCACGAGATTCGCTTAACTCTTTTTTCAACGACCCGGAGGGAGCATACCAGAATTCATCTGCGTCTGCATTAATCACCCAATCCGCCCCGAAAGACGTCTTGGCCTTCCATATCATCCGGTCTACCCACTCTTTTTGTTCATAGCCCGTAGCTGCTTCCCTTATCACGTCTACCACCCATCCTTTCCGACGATACTTTTCGATAATCCCGCAGGTCCCGTCTGTCGAATTGTTATCCGTTACAATAAAAGCATCCACTCCCATAGCTTTATGGAACAACAGGTTCCGTTCCAATAACTCCTCTTCATTTTTCACCAGAAGCGTCATTATCAACCGGGGATCAGGAAGTTTCAGGAACATTCTCGGCAAATCCCGGACGGCACGGATTATTTTATGAATAATATATCGGTTCACTTTACGCTTCATTTAATTCACTTAACCGATCGAGACTTTCAACCAGCTTTCCGGCACCACGTCCGCACTATTTGTCGTCTGCGTCCAACGTTCCGGGGCAATCACTATTTTGTCCGGCGACGGATTTAACCACGCTCCCCACCAACTGAAAGTACTATTGCATATAATATGATGGCGGCAATGGCTCATCAACATCATGTCCTGCCAACTGTCCTCCCCTTTGTTCCAATCAATGAATACGGCATTTTCCAATGGCAGGTACTGGCGTACCCAATCCAAATCCTCCGAAAATACATAATAATGGGGATGGACTATTCTTTTCTCCAACTCGGACAGGGCATTGAGGTAATAAGAACGTTGACAAATGCACCCCAACGACTTCCAATGCTTCCCCTGAAGATAATCCCCTCTCCTGACATGTATGGACACGGCATCCGGGTCGGCCATAATCTCCTGCATCGCACAAAGGCTCTTTCTGTTTACCCGGCGAACATCGAAAACAAACGCCTCGCGCACCTCCTTTTCCACACCGGCAAAATATTCCTCAGACTGATAAAAGCCTTTAAAATAAATCCATGGCCAATGATACTTCCGGATGTAAGGCACAAGCGAACCACCTTGCTTCCGTTCCAATATGGTCTTAAACAACAAAAACTCTATGATTTTCTTTAAACTCCGGTTGATACGGAACTCCGTACGGGGAAGATTAAACACCTTGTTCATCTCATACCCATAATGTACCCGATAATGGACCATATCCGAAAGGTCTATCCTTGTATCTGGAAATACAGCCCTCATCTTCAAGTACATGGCATAAATGAACATTTGGTTACCCAAACCACCTGTCATTTTTATCAACCTCATAACCACCTTTATTAAAACTTCATATACTAATAATCGCTCTCTTTTGAAGAGATAAACCGAATATCGTTATCCATTGTTAATCAAAAGATTGGTGTCATTTAGTAATATGTTTATCCTCAACAAAAGGCAAAAAAAGACACTCTCGCATACTTTTTATCCATTTACTTCTTTGTAATTATCAATTAATTATGTAATTTTGCCGATATTCGGTTTATCTCTTCAAAAGAGATAAAACCGTAATTATACCATATTCAAGCAAATGCCTACTTAATGTATGGGAGACAGCATCATTTATAAACTAAAAAGCGGGAAGCCCAACAAATTCCTTAATTTCCTTTCCGGTTTTGCCGGATTAGCCATTCCGGATGCCTTTTTCCGGCAGCGGTTGCGCGGACTTCTCGCCCAAGTGCCCAAACATCCCGATTACGACTATATTCGCAAACGCGTGGACTATTACATCAAAACGGACCAACCATTCCACGTCTCAGACACAAACAGGCTCACTCGTGAACGTAGTTGGATTTATTATACTGGACGAATAGGGGATTATACCCGCAAAATGTTCCATACAGCTTACTTTTTCGACCAACACGACGTGACCCGTTGGTTTCCCAAACATTTCCGTTGGAATTTCTGCCCAGGAGATGTATATTTCACTCCGGACACACCCACAATCGTCAAAAGTCGGTTGTTGACCGGCGACAATAGTAACTCCGTGATACTAAAGTTGGACAAACTACGCCATTTCATGTTCGTGCATGACACCATACCTTTCCGGCAGAAGAAAGACATGGCAATCTTTCGGGGAAAAATCCGCCAAAGCCGGGTACGTACAAAATTCTTGGAAATGTTCTTCCACCATCCGATGTTCGACTGCGGCGTAGTAGGGCGGAATGAAGGCTGTCCGGACGAATGGATGAGGGAAAAGAAAACCATCCGCGAACATTTGGATTATAAATTCATTATAGCCCTGGAAGGAAACGACGTAGCTTCCAACCTGAAATGGGTCATGTCGTCCAACTCACTGGCCGTCATGACACGTCCGACTTGCGAGACTTGGTTCATGGAAGGAACGCTCGTTGCCGGATACCATTATGTAGAAGTGAAGGAGGATTTCTCGGACTTACCGGAGAAGCTGCAATATTATATCGAACATCCGGAGCAAGCGGAAGACATTATCCGCCATGCCCATGAATACATCAGGCAGTTCCAAGACAAGGAACGGGAAAACCTGATTTCGCTGATGGTATTGGACAAATACTTCCGGCTTTCGGGACAACAATAAAAAATGAGGATATGATGATTCACATAGCTTGCAATATAGACCACAATTATGTGCGACATTGTGCCGTTACCTTGGTCTCTTTATTTGAAAACAACCCGAAAGAGACCTTCACCGTACATATTATTGCACGGGAATTATCGGAAACAGACCGGAACATTTTAACAGCTTTAGCCGAAAAATATAAAAATAAAGCCTGTTATTATATACCAGACGCACAAATGTTGGAAGGATTCACCATCCGGGCTACCCACAACCGCCTGTCGTTGGCCGCCTATTACAGGTGCTTCCTGTCTGCCCTATTGCCTGAAAGCATAGACCGCGTACTGTACTTGGACTGTGATATTGTAATACTAGGAGACATCACTCCGCTATGGCGTACGCCTTTAGACGCTCATACGGGAGTAGCCGTAGTGGAAGACACCGGGTGCAAGGAACTGCAGCGTTACGAAATCCTGCAATATCCGGCCGAGGACTCGTACTTTAATTCCGGTGTCCTCCTTATCAACCTCGCATATTGGCGAGAACACCATATCGCCCAAGCTTGCGTCGATTATTACCGTGCATATCCGGAACGTATCATATTCAATGACCAAGACCTGCTGAACTGTGTGTTGCACCGGCATAAAACGTTAGTGGGTCTGCAATGGAACGTGCAAGACGGATTTTACCGCAACCATCCGGCCATAAGCCCGGAATGGCGCAAAGCCCATGCCGAAACATTAAGGCATCCGGTCGTCCTGCATTACACCAACCGGAAGCCGTGGAACTACGACAGCCAACACCCCTTACGGGATGTTTATTTCCAATATCTGGATCTGACCCCGTGGAAAGGAGAACGCCCATGGCATAGCGTGAAGAACAGGTTCAAACGCTTTTTCCGCTTGTTACCTTTTTATATAGGAATGAGAAAAGCCAAGTATATCCGGTTAGAATCCCTGTAAAACAGAAACCATCGTCCAAAAGGCCATTATCATGGGTAAAATAAAAAGATTTTTCAAACATATCGAAAAGTTCTTCGTCAGGCGTAAACAGCAACTCATCATGCACCATCTGCTATACCGCGCAGGAGGAAAGGAGTTAATTGCCCGATACACAAGGGATTACCTTCCCGCATACGAACCCATTACAGGGAGTTCACCGATATGGACATGTTGGTGGCAGGGCGAGGACGCAATGCCAGACATCGTAAAAGCCTGCTACAACGCCATGCACCGGTTTTCCGACGGACACCCGGTCATTCTCATTACGGAAAAGAATTACAAGGATTACGTGAACATGCCCGACTATATTATCCGAAAACAACAATCGGGCGAAATCGACCTTACCCACTTCTCGGATATCCTGCGTATGATGCTGTTGGCTCGACACGGAGGAATCTGGATGGACAGTACGCTATTGATACCGTCCAAACACCTCGGCACATTTATCCATCCAGAAGATAAATTCTGGAGCTGCCACCACCATACCCGTTACTACAACATCTCGCAAGGCGGATGGGTCAGCTTCTTCTTGGCCTGCGGGAAAGGTAATATTTTACCCTCATTTATCGCTGACATGCATCTCTGTTATTGGAAGAAACATAAAAAGCTAATTGATTATCTACTTTTAGATTATACATTTGCCATGGCTCGTAAATACATTCCGGCCGTACACGATATGATCGAAAAAGTACCCATCACAGAAATGGGACCGTTGGGCAAGTGCCTGAATGAAGAGTTCTCGGAAGAAAAATGGAACGAATTCTGTACCCGGTATGATTTCCACAAGGTAACTTACAAGATACCTCTCTGCAAAACCACAGTCGAGGGCAAGAAAACATATTACGGACATATTCTTGAAACTTATCTTACACAACCTTAAAAACAAGAAACATGAAAGTCAACTGCGTAGTAGTCACATATAACCGCCTGGCCTTACTTAGAGAATGCCTGGCTGCCATAGAGAAGCAAACCTATCCGATACACAAGGTAATCGTGATAGACAATTGTTCTACAGACGGTACGGAGGATTTCCTGAAAGCATACGCTGTACGCCCTCAATTCCAAGTCATCCGCACGGAACAGAATATCGGAGGAGCCGGCGGTTTCTCTTTAGGCGTAAAAACATCCGCATTAGGCGGCGGAGATTACACATGGATGATGGATGATGACACCATCCCCTCTCCGGAAGCTTTGGAAGCCCTCATGCAAACAGCCTCACAGTCCAATGACATCGGATTCGTTTGCAGCAAAGTACTTTGGACCGACAATACCATTCATCCCCGCAATATGCCCGGAGGACTAAAAAAGGACACCATCGAAAACAACGGTATCACGGCCTGCCGCTGCGAAGTCTGCACTTTCGTCTCTGTCTTGGTCAGCAGCCGTGCGGTCTACAAAGTTGGCTTGCCCATCAAAGAGTTCTTTATCTGGTTCGACGATATCGAATACACCCTCAGAATCACAAGAGCCGGATTCAAAAATTACTATACAGAACAAAGCATTGTCGTACACAAGACCCCGGACGTGTACGACCCGAATATCGAACAGGCACCGGTCAATATGGCCAAACGTTTTTACTATCAAACCCGCAACACCTGCTACTTTAAGCACCGCGAACAACCGAACAAACTTTTGTTCAGGCTGTCGATATGGAATAAGCTTCGTATCCTGAAACGAAGAATCAACCGCCGTAAAGACGGACACAAACAAGAGTTCTTAGCTGCAGTAAAGAAAGGATGCCATGACGGACTGACTTTCTACCCGGAAATAGAATATTTACCTCTATAAGCATACAAAATACAACAGAATGTCACAAGAGCCATATAAACTCCTCACATTGGTGATCCCGACCTACAACATGGAAAAGTATCTCACCAAATGTTTAGAATCCGTAACCGCCCCTTGTATACCTCCGACATTGGAAGTCATTGTTGTAAATGACGGTAGCAAAGACCGTTCCCTGGAAATTATGAAAGCCTTTCAGCAAAAAAGACCGGATATAATCCGCATCATCAACAAAGAAAACGGCCACTACGGTTCGTGCATCAATGCAGGGTTACAAATGGCAAAAGGGAAATATTTCAGGCCCTTGGACGCAGACGACTGGATGGATACGGAGGTTTTATCCAAACTTTTAAATGTATTAAAGAATTGCGATACGGACTTGTTTATTACACTCCGTACGGAATATAAGATCGATAAAAATAATCGTCATATCGTGACACACTTCCCTTTCCGCAATGTAGAATACAATAAGATTTATGATATTTCGTCTTTCAACATAAGCGAACATACCTATGGCGATGAATTCAACATGCATAGCATGACCTACAAAACAGAAATCCTAAGACAGGTAAACCTGCGCCATATAGAAGGTATATGTTATACCGACTTCCAATACTGTTTTCTGCCGATAGACCGCATCAAGAGCTTCATTATATTCGATTTATACCTCTATTATTATTTCATAGGAAGAGAAGAACAATCTACCAGTGTGCAGTCTATAAAGGGGAACTTATCGCACATTTGCAAAGTAATCAATTTCATGATTCATCACTTGGACAGGCAATTTCATCAAAACCCAACCATACAGGCCAACCAAATACACTTTATCGACAAGGCTCTGAATATCTATGTAATCAGTCTCAGATGGCAAAGAAAAATCACAGAGCAGGATTACCCCGAAATTTTTAACGTTATCGATGCCGTAGACCGATACCATATCCAAAACCGAATCTTGAACAAACCGTATTTCCGCCTTTGGCGGAAGCTGAAAACCCGTAAGGTACTCAACCTAACCCTTACCTTGTACCGTTGGGCGCATATCAGGAAATTCAGAAAGATGGGAATGTAACAACAAACATCCCTACAAACGTCCCAACCTTTCCCTTATGCCGTCAGTATACGCTTTCCAAAACATCGGAATATCAGTCCACCGATAAGCATCCGAGAAAGGTGCCGAGAAAAAGGCTATTAAAATATAACCGATGGCCCCGTTAAAGCCGCGAAGATATTTCACGGCCCAGTTCTTCCCATAATGGTGATTCAAATAAGAAGAATTACGTATCTGGTAAAAGCGTTTCCATTTTTTCTTCTTATTACGTTCCCCCCACGAATCGTCCGAGAAAAACTTTTCTTTATCCATCAGGGCCGTAGGAACATACAAAATCTTATAACCGGCCATCACCGTGCGCAAGCAATAATCCGTATCATCACAAAAAATAAACAAATCTTTATTGGGAAGCCCTACCAACTTCACAACCTCACTGCGAACGAACAAACCTTCGAAAGCCGTTCCACAAATCTCGACAGGAGCATTCACTTCCATCTTGGACAATCGTCCTGAATACATGGATGAAAACGGATGAGTCAAGTTGAAAGATAGAAAATCATTCGTATAAATCCGGCCCTCCAACAGGCGGCGCGGCGCCAAAATCCCTACACCTTCATATCCGGCGTACGCCAATAGCCGCTCCAGACAATCCGGACGCGGAAAAACATCGTCATCCATGCACCAGATCCAATCGGCATCGGCAAGGCGAGCATACTCCATTCCGGTATAAAAACCTCCGGCTCCCCCGACATTGGTCTGATGAATCGTTTTCACATCCTCCTGCTCGTCCAACCACACTCCCGTCCCGTCCGTACTACCGTTGTCCACCACTACAAGGGTTGTAAGCGGTACGGTCTGCCGACGCAAACAAGAGAGATTCCGTTTGAGAAGCTCCAGACGATTATAAGTTACGACAACAGCAACCACATTCATGATACATATTAATATAAGTCGTTTATTTTTCCAGGTTGGGTACTCCGGAAAGCCTGCATCAACTTAAAGCATTCCTCCGCATCGAATCCGCGTACGGCAGCATATTCTTCAGCCAACAAACGATGCATGTGCGGCGTAGCCGGAAGGCGCTCGAAATTCTTGCATCCTTTTCTCATATCAATCGGACCGATATACATCCGATTCAAGTCCACTATCTCAATCCGAACCCCTTTGTCTGTCTTTTGGAACAGAATGTTCCCACGCCCGTAATCCTTATGCGCATACCCATGTTCATGCAAAACGGCCGTCACTCTCCCTACCGTACGAACAACCTCGTCTGCATAATCAAAATGCTGATAGAACAAATCATTATAGACGTATGGGCAAGCCGACGCCAACGTCACATAATAACTACGGTCGAAAAGCAGTCCTTTGCGTACATTAAGATAACCGACCGGAGCGGGAGTCCCTACCCCTATTTCTTGATACATCCTCGCATGATCGTAAGAACGTTTGGCCTTTGAAGGACGGAAAATGCCATAGACGAAACGATTGACCCAATTGGGACGGTGAAAGGACTTCACCACCAAGTCAAGCCCTCTATATGTCATTTTCCTCAATTCATTGCGTCCCTTATAAACCACCGAACCTTCACCGGCCGCAAAACGTTCGGGAATGGAATACATAAAATCCTTCAAATCCTGATAATCCGGCCGGAGTTCCAACGTCCGATGAGCCAATAAATGACAAAGACTTGGCTTAATCCATTTCATCCTATTCAAATTTTATCCAGTCCTTTAGTAAATTTCAACCAATAATATTTCAACGGATTCTTATACTTTAACTGTTTCCATGGACGACTGCCGTGAGGACGATGCCACACCGGAAGGGTCGTAAAAAGGTAATTGCGAAAACCGGCTTTTAATGCCTCATGCGAAATGGTCACGTCATACCAATTCTTTGTCGGGTCAAGCGTCCCAAAATCAAATTGTCCCAAAAACTTCGGTGTCAGCAAAGAGCAACAAAAACTACAATGTTTCTTCTCCGGATAAACCTGGTTTTCCCGTCCCCGTGCATGAAGATAGGGATAATTGACCAAACCGTCCTCATCCGTAGTCACCGCTGCGGCAATGGCACAATCCGGACGTTGCACAGCTCCGTCGAACAAGTCCTGCAAAGTATTCCTCTTCACAACGACATCCGACTCTACAATCAACAGACCGGCATCCGCAGCTAAAGCTTCGCGTCGGGCTGTCTGCAACACCAATAAATAATTAGGAGACGGATGATTTGTCAAATCACACAAATTAACCAACTTAAAACCAAGTTCCTTGGATGCTTGTTCCAAACGCATCGTATTCTCAGCTGTGCTGAAATCATTATAAACGGTATATGTAAAAGGAACACTGGTCTCCGAAGACAATACGGCTCTTATCGTCTCAAGCGTGAAATCGATGGAATCCTTTACCGGCGTAATGACCTGCAAACTTTTCATATCATTGTCTCCCGTAATTGACAAAACTGCTGCTTGGCTAATGCCAAAGCCGCAGCTACTGTATCATCCATATCCGCATAAGTGTACTGAGCCAAACGTCCGCCAAATAAAACATTCCCACGCGATACCGCCAGTTCACGATAGGATTTGAATATTTCAGAGTTACGGGCATCATTCACCGGATAATAAGGCTCTTTACCCGGGGCAAAAGCATCAGGATATTCGTATGTAATCACCGTAGTAGGCTGAGTTCCGTATTCAAAATGTTTATGTTCAATCACACGCGTGTAAGGTACATCCCCAGCCGTATAATTCACCACAGCATTACCTTGATAGTCCTCTACCTCCAAATGACGATGGTCAAAACGCAGGCTACGGTATTCCAAACGTCCGCATTGATAATTGAAATATTCATCAATGCAACCGGTGAAAAGAATTTTATCGGCCATAGCATCCCAAGCCTCACGGTTTTCAAAATAGTTCGTGTCCAACCGGACTTCTATACCTTCCAACAAAGCATCTATCAATACGTTATATCCACCTTTCGGTATTCCCTGATAAGCATCGTTAAAATAGTTGTTGTCGAAAATAAAACGAAAAGGTACACGCTTGATGATAAAGGACGGAAGTTCTGTAGCCGGACGTCCCCACTGCTTCTCAGTATACCCTTTGATTAGACGGGTATATATATCCTTTCCACACAATTTCAGAGCTTGCTCTTCCAGGTTCGCCGGTTCAGAGATAAATTCATACGCCTTACGCTGTTCAGCTACCTTAGCCTTGGCTTCAGCCGGTGTTTTCACTCCCCACAACTGATAAAAGGTATTCATATTGAAAGGCAGGTTATACAATTTACCTTCATAATATGCCAATGGAGAATTGGTATAACGATTAAATTCCACCAAACGGTTCACATAATCCCAAACATCTTTATTGTCCGTATGAAAGATATGGGCTCCATACTTATGTACACGAATGCCTTCTACATCCTCACAATATATATTCCCGCCACGATGGGCACGCTTGTCTATCACCAAACAACGTTTCCCTGCCAATCTGGCTTCATGGGCAAATACAGCACCGAATAATCCCGCGCCTACTATCAAATAATCATATCTTTCCATGTATGGTCACATTTAATCATTTTATTGTCGAATCTTGTTGGCGTCTCAGCCATTCTTCCTTGGTACGCTTCCATCTCTTATGCGTCCACAGCCAATATTGCGGAGCTTTCCTGATCATTTGCTCCAATTGTTCCATGAACATAGCTGTCATATCATATTCCGTACGATTTACCTCCGGTATCTCCATCCGTCTGAACGTACACTCATAATAACCCCTACGGGGACGAATGATATCCGCAAAAAAATAAACCGCTTTTACCTGCCGCCCTATCTGCTCCGCTCCGGTAAAAACAGCGGTTTCACGGTGCAGGAACGGAACAAAAAAATGCATGCTGTTCCACTTGGGTAGTTGGTCGGATATAAAGCCAATCATCGCAGGGCGCTTTTCCCGTTTCAGTTCAATCACACGCCTCAATGTATTTTTCATCGGAATACATTCCCCACCGAACTGGTTTCTCAATTTCAAAAAGAACCTATCCACGGCTTTATTATACAAAGGATGGTAAATTTGTGCACAATGGATAGAAGGAGATATAGTATAGGGTAATGATGCCACCCACTCCCAATTACAATAATGCCCAAGATAAAGGAATATGAAATTATGCCCCTCTTCGCGCACAGCCTGTTCCACCTGCTCCACTCCACGAAATACCATCCGCTTCTTCATTTCCTTTTTCGAAATGGAAGTCAGCTTCAAAGTTTCTACAAAATAATCGCAAAAAAAGTGATAAAATTTCTTTTCTATCCGGACAATCTCATCCGATGACTTTTCGGGAAAAGACTTCAATAGGTTATCCCTTACTACATCACGCCGATATTTGATGCAATGATACACTATCAAATACAGGACATCTGACAGAAAATATAAAACGCAAAAAGGAAGCAAGGATAGCAAATGGCTCAAGCCAAACACTACGTAATACATCAAGTTGGTCCATTTGTCTTGTTTCTCCATACAAATTCCGTATCGACTTTAATGACACAATAAAAAAGTGCCTCTATTTAAAGAATATTGCAAAGCTAAACAAACTTTTTTGAATCGGCAATAATTCTATAATAAAAACTCATTAACTTTGCATCATGAAAATAGTTGTTGACGACAAAATCCCATTTATCCGAGAGGCTATCGCCCAAATCTCCACCGATGTGATTTACAAACCCGGGATAGCCATCAGCCCCGACGATATACATGATGCCGATGCCCTGATTGTCAGAACCCGCACTCGTTGCGACGAAACCCTTCTGAAAGGGAGTAAAGTTTCTTTTATCGCTACCGCCACTATCGGATATGACCACCTTGACATTGAATACCTGAAACACGCCCATATCACATGGGCCAACTGTCCCGGTTGCAATGCCAATTCCGTAGGGCAATATATCCATTCATGCCTTTTGCTCTTGGAAAAAGAAAAAGGATACGACCTATCGAAGACTACGGTCGGATTAGTCGGAGTAGGACATGTGGGCCATGCCGTTATCGAAGCTATACGCCCTTTGGGAGTACAAATCCTTCTCAATGACCCACCACAAAAAGAAGCCTTGTGTAAAGCCGGAAAGCCTCATGAGTTTTTTTTGAACATGGAAGAGCTGCAAGAGAAGTGCGACATCATCTCGTTCCATACTCCATTAATCACAAAAGGTTCTTATCCGACTTTCCATTTAGCGAACAAAACATTCTTCAACGCACTAAAAAAACGCCCCATCATTATCAATACAAGCCGAGGGGCTGTCGTGGATAATACGGACGTACTTCAAGCCTTAAAAGATGGTATTATCCGAGATACTATTATCGATACTTGGGAGAATGAACCGAATATCAATCAAGAACTTCTCAACCTTATATATATAGGAACCCCGCATATCGCAGGTTACTCCGCCGACGGAAAAGCCAATGCCACCCGTATGGCACTCACAGCATTGTGCAACCATTTCCACCTTCAGGCCACTTTCCAAATCCGTGTTCCTCAACTTCCTGAGGAAGAGCTACCGAGTCCCAATCTCACAGAAAAAGAACGGGCATTGGCTTTATATAATCCACACACGGATAGTTTGAAACTCAAGTCCCATCCCACCATGTTCGAAGAATTGAGAGGTAATTACCCGTTAAGAAGAGAATTCATAGAATAAGTCTCGTAAAAGGGAGCAAATACTGCACACTACATATACTTTTGTGCAAAAAAGAGCAATTTATTTACTTAATTGCTTGCATAAGTGGGAAAAAAAAAGTTCCTTTGCACTTGGATTTACAGAATTACATTAATAATAATCAAAAAATTACAATTATGTCTGAAATTGAATCAAAAGTAAAAGCTATCATCGTTGATAAGTTGGGTGTTGACGAAGCAGAAGTAGTAGCCACAGCAAGTTTCACAAACGATTTAGGTGCTGATTCATTGGATACAGTAGAATTGATCATGGAATTTGAAAAGGAATTCGGTATCAATATTCCCGATGATCAAGCTGAGAAGATCACGACTGTAGGTGACGCTATTAGCTATATCGAAGCTAACGCAAAATAATATTTTCTCTAAACGAAGATAATGGAATTAAAAAGAGTTGTGGTAACAGGTATGGGTGCCGTTACTCCATTGGGAAATACGACCGAGGAAACTTGGAAGAATTTGATTGAGGGAGTAAGTGGTGCCGGACCTATTACACATTTCGATGCTTCCTTGTTCAAGACTCAATTTGCTTGCGAAGTAAAAGATTTCAATGTAGGCGACTACATTGACCGCAAAGAAGCACGCAGAATGGACTTGTACACCCAATATGCCTTGGCTGCAGCCAAAATGGCCGTAGACGATTCTGGCATGGATTTGGAAGCTGTGAACAAAGACCGTATAGGTGTTGTTTTCGGGGTGGGAATCGGTGGAATCCACACTTTTGAAGAAGAAGCCGGAGCGTATGCACTTACAGGAAAAGAATTGGGTCCCAAATACAACCCATTCTTCATCCCGAAAATGATTGCAGACATTGCAAGCGGTCATATTTCTATTATGTATGGTTTCCATGGCCCGAACTACACGACCACTTCGGCATGCGCATCTTCTACCAACGCTTTGGCTGACGCATTCAACCTTATCCGTTTGGGCAAGGCAGATATGATTCTCAGCGGTGGTGCAGAAGCGGCTATATGGCCAGCCGGCGTAGGTGGTTTTAATGCCATGAAAGCTCTTTCTACCCGGAATGATGACCCACAACACGCATCCCGCCCATTCAGCGCAAGTCGCGACGGTTTCGTTATGGGTGAAGGTGCCGGATGTCTGATTTTGGAAGAATTGGAACATGCCAAAGCACGTGGAGCTAAAATTTACGCTGAAATGGCCGGTGCAGGCATGTCAGCTGATGCCCACCACATCACGGCCTCCCACCCGGAAGGGTTAGGTGCCAAACTGGTTATGGAAAGAGCTCTCGAAGACGCTGAAATGAAACCGGAAGATATTGATTATATCAATGTACACGGTACTTCAACTCATGTCGGAGACATTTCGGAAGCCAAAGCCATCAAAGATGTTTTCGGTCCACACGCTTACGAATTGAATATTAGTTCTACTAAGTCTATGACAGGACATCTGCTCGGTGCCGCCGGTGCTGTGGAAGCAATGGCCAGTGTGATGGCAGTAAAAGAAGATATCATACCCCCCACTATCAACCATGAGGAAGATGACAAAGATGAAGAAATCGACTATGATCTGAACTTCACCTTTAATATTGCTCAGAAGCGTACCGTGCGTGCCGCTCTAAGCAACACTTTCGGTTTTGGTGGGCACAATGCATGTGTAATCTTTAAGAAATACGCTGAATAAGTCGTGTATCCCAAAGATATCATAGAAAGAATAAGGCTCCCTTTCAGAAAAGACAAGGAGCTTTATTCTTCTTTTTATAAGATATTAGGATTCTATCCGCACCATATCCAATATTACGAACAGGCATTGCATCATAAGTCCTCATCTATAAAAAAGCAAGGAAGTTGGATTAATAACGAACGGTTGGAATTTTTGGGCGACGCCATTTTGGATGCCGTCGTAGGAGATATTGTCTTCCGCCACTTCAAAGGCAAACATGAAGGTTTCCTCACCAACACCCGCAGCAAAATCGTACAACGTGAAACATTGAACAAATTGGCCGTAGAAATCGGTTTGGATAAACTTATCATTTCATCCACACATTCCTCCACCCACAACAGCTATATGTGTGGCAATGCTTTTGAAGCCATGGTCGGTGCGATTTATCTGGACCGGGGCTATTCCTATTGCATGCGTTTTATCGGCAAACGCATCATGACCCAGTTAATCAATATCGACAAACTGGCCTATAAAGAAGTCAATTTCAAAAGCAAATTAATTGAATGGGGACAAAAGAGGCGAGTTGAAATTACCTTCGACCTGATAGATCAGGCACAGGAGGGAAACAGTACGCCCGTTTTTACCACCCAAATCACAATCGAAGGAGTGACATGTTGCAAAGGAAGAGGCTATTCTAAAAAAGAGAGCCAACAACTGGCTGCAAAAGACACTCTGGCACTATTGAGGAAATCCCCCAAACTGGTTGACAAAATCCTTTCCAACAAAAAACAAAAAGAGGCTTTGTCTGAAATGACCATACAAGACAACGAACAGCAAACCATAACGGTAATTGCTCCACCGAAGCTTCAGGTCTCTGTCACAGAATCCCCCGATTTCAGAATGGTTAGCCGAAGATAATGCAAGCCGAACTATAAGTACATAGATAGCGACACATAGTCCATTAAAATCTGTATAAAGTTCGTTATTCTGATAACTTTAAGTTATTTTTGCAAGAGAATAAAATGATTCCTGCGGAAATACGACATGAATAAGACGAAGTTAGTCAGCTGCTTTCTTTCAGGCAGACGAAAAAGCATATCCAAATATGAAAACCAAACGGAAGAACTGCAATTAAACGTTCTTCATAAACTCATCTGTCAAGCTATTCATACGGAATGGGGACAAACACATGGATTTGCACAAGTCAAAGACTATGATTCCTTTACGAAAACCTCTCCGGTAAACACTTACGAGGAACTCAAAAGTTACATCGACCGTATGCGGCACGGGGAAAAAGACGTATTATGGAGCGGACAGGTCCGGTGGTATGCCAAATCATCCGGCACAACCAATGACAAAAGCAAATTCATTCCCGTCAGCAAAGAATGCCTGCAAGACACGCATTACCGTGGCGGGACGGATGCCGTAGCCTTATATCTGGGGCAGAATCCCCGGAGCAGGATGTTCGACGGCAAAGCATTGATACTCGGAGGAAGCCATTCGCCCAATTACAACCTCCCCCATAGCCTGGTAGGAGATTTGAGTGCCATATTAATCGAAAACGCCAGTCCGTTCGTCAACTATTTCCGCATTCCCTCCAAAAAAGTCGCATTATTGGGCGATTTTGAAGAGAAACGCGAAAGGATAGCCCAAGCTGCCATCAGAGAAAACGTGACGAACCTGAGCGGAGTTCCGTCGTGGATGTTGTCCGTATTGACTCGTGTCATGGACATTTCCGGCAAAACCCACCTGGAAGACGTATGGCCGGGCATCGAGGTCTTCTTCCACGGAGGCGTAGCCTTTACCCCCTACCGCGAACAATACCGGCAACTCGTCACTGCATCCGACATGCATTACATGGAAACGTACAATGCCAGCGAAGGGTTCTTCGGGCTACAAAACGATTTGCAAGACCGGTCCATGCTCCTGATGATAGACTACGGAGTGTTCTATGAATTCATCCCGATGGACGAAATAGATAAAGAAAATCCCCAAATCGTGCCACTTTGGGGAGTGGAAACCGGCAAGAACTACGCCATGGTCATCAGCACCTCGGCCGGTTTGTGGAGGTACATGATTGGCGATACCGTAAAATTCACGCAAAAGAACCCTTATAAGTTCATTATTACCGGACGTACGAAATTCTTTATCAACGCTTTCGGAGAAGAGTTAATCGTAGACAATGCCGAAAATGGATTGAAAGCGGCATGTGAAGCCACCGGTGCGCAAATACGGGAATATACGGCAGCCCCCGTCTACATGGATGCCCACGGCAAATGCCGCCACCAGTGGCTGATAGAATTTGCGAAAGAACCGGAATCGCTCACAGATTTCGCACACATCCTGGATTTGAAACTGCAAGAAATCAACTCCGACTATGAGGCCAAACGTTACAAGGACATCACCCTGCAGCATCTGGAAATTATCCCGGCGCGTAAGAACCTCTTCGACGACTGGCTGAAATCCAAAGGCAAGTTGGGAGGGCAGCATAAGATTCCACGCCTGAGCAACACGCGCACATACATCGACGAAATGTTATCCATAAATGCCCCCGCAAAACCGGAAGATTTTTAAAAACCAAAAAGAAGCATAATATGCAAAAAAGACTCACACCATACCCCCTCATCGCCCTCCTCTGCATTCTCGTCTTAGCTGCTTGCGCCAGCATCGGAAGCCCGGACGGAGGTGCCTATGATGAAACCCCTCCCAAAGTGGTCAAATGCCAACCGGCCAACATGTCGGTAAACAACCGGGAAAAGAAACTGACACTCACGTTCGACGAGTTTATCGTGCTTGAGAATGCTTCGGAAAAGGTCGTGGTATCCCCACCGCAGAAGGAAATGCCGGAAATCAGGACTTCGGGGAAGAGGATACACATCACCCTGAACGACAGCCTGAAAAAGAACACGACCTATACGGTAGACTTCTCCGATGCCATCGTGGACAACAATGAGGGGAACCCCATGGGTAACTTTACATACGCTTTCTCCACCGGCTCAGAAATTGATACGATGGAAGTCTCCGGAACATTGTTGGAAGCCGAAAACCTCGAGCCTATCAAAGGAATGCTAGTGGGACTGTATGCCGATTTAGCCGATAGTGCCTTTACGACACAATCCTTCACTCGCGTCTCCCGCACCAACAGCCGCGGGCAATTCACCATCAAAGGCGTCGCACCGGGAAAATATCGTATCTACGGCCTGCAGGATATGGACGGAGATTTCCGTTTCAGCCAAAAAGCCGAAAAGATTGCTTTCGACTCCGTCATCATCGAACCTACATGTGCTCCCGATACGCGTCAGGACACGGTTTGGATAGACAGCACGCACATCGACACCGTCAAGACCATACCTTACACCCACTTCTATCCGGACAATGTCATTCTCCGGGGATTCACGGAAGACTATCAGGATTTGCATCTTCTAAAGACCGAACGTCCTATCCCGGAAATGTTCACCCTCTATTTCACAGGCCCGTCAGATACCATTCCGACTTTGAAAGGACTGAATTTCGAGGGAGTGGAAAATATGGTATTGGAACGTTCCCTGCACAATGACACGCTGACTTATTGGATTACCGATACCACGGTGGCCTATAAAGACACGCTCACTTTCAGCCTGACTTACTTAGATACCGACACATTGGGACAGTTGGCCTACCGTACGGATACGCTCGACCTGATTCCCAAGATTACCCATGCACGCCAAGCAAAAGAACGGCAAAAGAAAATCGAAGAGTGGGAAGACCAACAAAAAAAGGCCAAACGCCGACAAAAGGAAAAGTATGTCGCCAAGCCCAACCCTTTCCTACGCGAAGACCTCACTTATAAAATGCAGCCGAGCGGCGGTATCGCTCCTACCCAAAACATCAAGTTCACATTTGCCGAACCTGTTGCCGGAATAGACACCACCGCACTGCGTTTCTACAAACAAAGAGACAGCTTATGGCTTGAAGAGCCTTACCTATTCCTTCCGGTGGAGGGAGACATGCGCAGCTACATGCTGTACGCGGAATGGCATCCCGGAGACAAATACAAGTTCGAAGCGGACAGCAATGCCGTAAAAAGCATCTTGGGTAAAGTGAGCACGGCCATAAAAAAAGAAATCCCCGTAACTCCGGAAGAAGAATTCAGTTCGCTGTTCATCCGCCTCATCCTGCCGGACACGGCTGCCTACGTACAACTCATGGACAACAGCGACAAGGTGGTACGAAGCGCCAAAGCCGTAAACAACCGCGCAGACTTCTTCTATCTGAAACCGGGCGAATACTACCTGCGCCTTTTCATAGACCGGAACAACGACGGGAAATGGACCACCGGAGACTATGCCGCCAACCGCCAACCGGAGGAAGTCTTCTACTTCCCTAAGTCTTTGACCCTCAGGGCACGTTGGGAGGTGGAACAAGACTGGGACGTGAGAGGCATTCCGTTGAACAAACAAAAGCCGGAAGCCATCACCAAACAAAAGCCGGATGCGGAAAAGAAAATCAAACAACGCAATGCGGAAAGAGAACGAAACAGATAAAAACAAGAAACCATGAAGAAAATAATAATGCTGATATGCCTGCTCCATGTATGGACGGCATCTTTCACCCCCTCCCAGGCCCAATGCCCGGGAGAAAACGTGGCCTTTACAGACGGAGAAGACCTGTCCTATAAGCTCTACTTTAATTGGAAATTCATTTGGGTGACGGTGGGCAGTGCCAACATGAACATCAAACACACGACCCACCAAGGACAAGACATGCACCGCTGCCATCTCATCACACGCGGGAACAAAATGGCAGACCGGCTTTTCGTGCTCCGCGACACGCTCGTCAGCATTGTCGACGACCAACTCGTACCTTATTATTACCGTAAAGGAGCCTTGGAAGGCGACCGCTACACGGTGGACGAAGCCTGGTACAGCTACCCCGACGGGCAAAGCCACGTGAAACTCCGCTTCAAAAGCCACAAGGATGAAATCACACGGAAAGAAGAGGAATATAAGGAATGCGTGCATGACATGCTGAGCATGATGCTCTATGCCCGCTCTTTCGATGCTTCCGACTACAAAGTAGGCCAGAAAATCAAATTTCCGATGGTGGACAATGGAAAGATAGAAGGACAAACGTTGATTTACCGGGGCAAGAAAACATTCAAGATGGAAGAAAGCAAGACCAAATACCGCTGCCTCGTATTCTCATTCGTGGAATACGAGGACGGAAAAGAAGAGGAGGTCGTCACATTCTACATCACCGACGACAAGAACCATTTGCCTGTCCGTCTGGACATGTACCTGCGTTTCGGAAGTGCCAAAGCTTTCCTGACGGAAGCCAAAGGGGTACGCAACCCGCAAACGTCCATCATCAAGTAAACAACCCAAAAAACGTTTTGCCTTGTTGGCTCTTTAAAGGGAAATTAGAAAAGCCGATAAGATTCTATAGAATTTTATCGGTTTTTTTAATTCATATATCCTCAACGGAAAACCTTCATGCGCTTGTCCACGTCCCCAAAATCCTTATCTCCAGGTTCGCCGGTCGGGACCCCGAAAGGCATTTCCGCTATCAGCATCCAATCTTCAGGCAACTCCCATGTATGACGGACTTCCTCGTCTATCAAAGGATTATAATGCTGAAGGGAAGCTCCCAATCCCCGCTCTTCCAACATCGCCCAAATGGCAAACTGGTGCATTGCAGAAGTATGCTGGGCCCACGTCGGAAAATTATCCTTGTAAGAAGGAAAAGCATCCTGCAACCCTCTTACCACAGACATGTCTTCAAAATATAACACCGTACCATGGCCACTGGCAAAACAACCGTCAATCTTAGCCTCCGTCTTGGCAAAAGCCTCGGCCGGAATACGCGCTTTCAAGGTATCTTTCACGATTTCCCAAAGTTTTTGGTGCTCGTCGCCCAACAACAACACGATTCTCGTCGATTGTGAGTTGAATGCCGACGGAACGTGTTTCACTGCCTGGCGGACTACACGCATGAGTTCTTCGTCCGACACGGGTGAACTGCTTCCTATGGAGTAATAACTACGGCGATGCTCCAACGCCTCTTCAAATGTACTTTTCATTCTTCTTCTGTTTTTTGAATATAACCTAATTTCTTCCCTGCCACATTCGACACCGCCGAACGTACCCGGCTCAACGACTCGGGGGTCATCAGCAGGTAAGACGCCATGTCGTTGACCGAGGCCCTGCCTGCCACCGTGGGGAATTCCCGCAAAAAGCGTTCGTAACGTTCGCGGGCCGACTCGAAACGCCATGAATCGGCTTTCACCTGATGCAGGATCAGATTGTTTTCCAAGAAATGGCGCAACCATTCGGCAATGCCTTTATATGACAAGGAAAGCTCCACCAGTCCTGTATAAGGTATGAGGCACAATTCGCTGTTCTCCAATGCTTCCATCATCAGGTGCGACGGCTTGTTCTTGAAAATGCTTTCGATGCAATAAGCGATGTTGCCCTCGCACGTGAAATGCTCCGTGATTTCACGCCCGTTCTTGAAATAGAACTGGCGCAACAATCCCTTGCACACATACACCATATAATGGCATACCTGCCCGTCTTCCACCACCATCTGCTTCTTCCGGACCTTCCGTTCGACCAGAATATCCGACAACGCCCGGCGTTCCTCGTCGGACAATGTGGCAAAAGACGGTATCTTGTCTGCGGTCAAACCCTTTTCCATATCCAACTCTGCATCTTTATAATCCGTATGACGAAGATACGTTTTTTCATCCAAGTACAAAACGCCCGAAGCCTATAAATCTGATATAAATCAGAAAAACCGCTTTTCCCGCCACGGCACAAGATTTTTTTAACCTCCGCACGAACCGCCGACGGGAAAACTCACTTATATTTGCACCTATCAACAATACCGTAAAACAAAAAACACATCTATTGTTATGTATTTGATAGGATATGACATAGGCAGTTCTTCGGTCAAGGCTTGTGTGGTGGACGCACAAACCGGAAAGACGTTGGGCACAGCCTTTTACCCCAAGCAAGAAGCTCCCATCTTGAGCCTGAAGGCCGGATGGGCGGAACAAGAACCCGAATCATGGTGGAACTACCTGAAAAGTGCCACGGCCGAAGCCATGGCCGCTGCCGCCGGAAAGGCCGGATGCCCGGTCGCTGTCCTGAAAGAAGGACTGGCCGCCATCGGCATCAGTTACCAGATGCACGGCCTGGTATGCGTGGACCGTGGACAGAAAGCCCTGCGCCCGGCCATCATCTGGTGCGACTCCCGGGCTGTCCCCTACGGGCAAAAAGCCATGGAAACGTTAGGCACGGACTTCTGCCTCGGGCACCTGCTGAACTCGCCGGGCAACTTCACGGCCAGCAAACTGGCATGGGTGAAGGAACACGAACCGGAAATATATGAGAATATAGACAAAATCATGCTGCCCGGCGACTACATCGCCATGCGGCTGACGGGTACGGCCTGCACCACGGTATCCGGACTCTCGGAAGGCATGTTCTGGGACTTCAAGAACAACTGCGTCTGCAAGGAGCTGATGGAATACTACGGCTTCGGCATGGACCTGATTCCCGAAATACGCCCCACCTTCAGCGAGCAGGGACGGGTGACGGAGGCCGTGGCCGGAGAATTAGGCATCAAGGCCGGCATACCCGTGACCTACCGTGCGGGCGACCAACCGAACAACGCCCTTTCGCTCAACGTGTTCAATCCCGGTGAAATTGCCTCTACGGCAGGCACCTCGGGCGTGGTATATGGAGTGAACGGGACGGTGAATTACGACCCGCTCTCGCGTGTCAACACTTTCGCCCACGTCAACCACGCCGCAGGGACTTACAACCGCACGGCATTCCCCGCCACGGAACAGACGCGCCTCGGCGTATTGCTCTGCATCAACGGCACCGGCATCCTGAATTCATGGGTGCGCCGCAACATCGTGCCCGAAGGATGCAGCTACGAGGAGATGAACCGCATGGCCGAGAGCGTGCCCGTGGGCAGCGAAGGACTCAGCATCATTCCTTTCGGCAACGGAGCCGAGCGTGTCATGCAAAACAAGGAAACAGGCTGCGCCATACATGGTATCAATTTCAACATCCATAACCGCAACCACATCGTGCGCGCCGCCCAGGAAGGCATTGTCTTCTCTTTCCGCTACGGCATCGACGTGATGAAAGGCATGGGCATGGAGGTGGACAAGATACACGCCGGACAGGCCAACATGTTCCTCAGCCCCCTCTTCCGCGACACGTTGGCCGGAGTGACGGGTGCCGTCATCGAGCTGTATGAGACCGACGGTTCCGTAGGCGCGGCCAAGGGAGCGGGCATCGGAGCCGGCATCTACAAAGACAACCGCGAAGCGTTCGCCTCGCTCGAGCGGCTGAAAGTCATCGAACCGGACACCGCCCTCGGGCCGGTCTACGAAGAGGCTTACCAACGTTGGTTAGGCGTGCTACGCAGCATGTAACAAATACATCAAACTCAAAATTAATTTCATAAACCTTTTTTTAAAACCAAAAAATTATGGCACAGAAAGAGTATTTTCCGGGCATCGGAAAGATTAAGTTCGAAGGAAAAGAGAGCAAGAACCCATTGGCTTACCGCTACTATGATGCCGAAAAGGTCATCATGGGCAAGAAGATGAAAGACTGGTTGAAGTTTGCCATGGCTTGGTGGCACACCCTTTGCGCAGAAGGCGGCGACCAGTTCGGCGGCGGCACGAAGACCTTCCCCTGGAACGAGGGCACGGATGCCTTGGCCATCGCCAAGCAAAAGGCCGATGCCGGTTTTGAAATCATGGAGAAACTGGGTATCGAATATTTCTGCTTCCACGACGTGGACCTCATCTCCGAAGGCAATTCCATCGAGGAATATGAAGCCAACATGAAGGCCATCGTGTCTTATATCAAGGAAAAAATGCAGGCCACGGGTATCAAGAACCTTTGGGGCACGGCCAACGTATTCGGACACGAACGCTATATGAACGGTGCGGCCACCAACCCGGATTTCAACGTGGTGGCACGCGCAGCCGTGCAAATCAAGAACGCCATCGATGCCACCATCGAACTGGGCGGCACGAACTACGTGTTTTGGGGCGGGCGCGAAGGCTACATGAGCCTGCTGAACACCGACATGAAGCGTGAAAAGGAACATCTGGCACAGATGCTGAAGGCAGCCCGCGACTATGCCCGCGCCAAAGGCTTCAAAGGCACGTTCCTCATCGAGCCGAAACCGATGGAACCGACCAAGCACCAGTACGACGTGGACACGGAAACCGTCATCGGCTTCCTCCGTGCGCACGGCTTGGAGAAGGACTTCAAGGTGAACATCGAGGTGAACCATGCCACACTGGCCGGACACACGTTCGAACACGAACTGGCTTGTGCCGTAGACGCAGGCATGTTGGGCTCCATTGACGCCAACCGTGGCGACTACCAGAACGGATGGGATACAGACCAGTTCCCCATCGACAACTACGAACTCATCCAAGCCATGATGCAAATCATCCGCAACGGCGGCTTTGGCAACGGCGGTACGAACTTCGACGCCAAGACCCGTCGTAACTCTACCGACTTGGAAGACATCTTCATCGCCCACATCGCCGGTATGGATGCCATGGCACGTGCCTTGGAGAACGCCGCCGAACTGTTGGAGAAATCACCTATCAAACAAATGGTAGCCGACCGTTATGCCAGCTTCGATGCCGGCAAGGGCAAGGAGTTCGAAGAAGGCAAGCTTTCGCTCGAAGACGTAGTGGCATACGCCAAGACCCAAGGCGAACCGGCCCAGACCAGTGGTAAGCAGGAACTCTACGAAGCCATCGTGAATATGTATTGCTAAACCCCGTCCGGGATTTTCCCGCAAACGGACGTTCCACGCGGATGGTTGCCCTGCACCATAGGGCAGCCGTCCGTGCGTTTTTTGCCCTTACCCAACGAAACGCCTAAGCTTTCATTTTGGCCATTATCCCCCGTAACACCGTGCAAAATGATAGTTTTCAGGCGTTTTATCCGTATGGAAAGGATAGAAGAAACGGGGCATTTAGAACGGTATTCCTTAAAAAGGGATTGCCGGAACTGCTATATGGAAACATTTCTACCCCATTTTTCCGATTTTTCTCAGCCGAATGATTTTCCGTTCGGCTGAAAGAGAAATTTCAATCTGCGGCAAACGATTTTTCAGTCCCTGTTTTTTGCCCTGAAAACACCCTGAAAGGGTCTGTCCGGCCTGCCGAGAACGGCTTTTTACTCCCCGTTGCCCCGTCCCCGAAACGTTAAAACCGGAATCAAAAAGTAAGCGTTTTCCCCATTGCATTAACTTGGGAGTCCGTTTTGTAAACCGTGTACCGCATACCGCCCCGTGCCTTGTAAGCCATTATGCCCGAAACCGTCCCGGATGTCAAAACCCCGCCTCCGAAATACTCGAGTTTTCCGTACTCCCCTTCACCTTGTCCACAAATACGCGAATCTCGCACCTGCCTCTTTAACATTCTGTCAATTTGTAAATCCCGGCTTATCGTCTGCCCTCTAACAACGACCTTCAATGCCCGAAAGAATACATTGCTCTTTGATGTCTTGGAACAATAACGAAAAAGTATCTTTAAGAAGATATATAAAAATTACATAGCCCCTAAGTTTTCAGAAATTAATGCTATCTTTGCCAATAATGCAAAAGGCTATAATTATGAATACATTGCAAATAGATAGTGTTTTGTTGGATGAGGCCTTAAAAATGGCAAAACAAAAGAATATAGATTTAAGCCAAATGGTAGAATCCTTCATAAGGAATTTCGTGGAAAGGTCCGCTAAGCCGCAAGGCAAATCGAAAATAACCCCATACGTCAGTCGTTTGGGGATTGACTTGGATTTACCTGCCGATTTTGATGAACGGGAAGCTTATCGTAAATATTTGGAGGAGAAATACGGATGAAACAGAAAGTATTTGCCGACACCAATGTGATGGTAGACCTTTTAGCCCATCGTGTTCCATTTTACGAAGCCGCCATGCGCTTGTTTTCTCTTGCTGATAGAGGAGAGTGTACAATTGTAGTGTCAGCCCTCTCCTTCTCAACTACAGCTTATCTTCTTGAAAGAAAGCTGAACTATGAAGACTTATCACTTGTTTTACGGCAGTTTGCTTCCATAGTAGAGATTGCTTCCGTAGACGAACGCACAGTGAGAAAAAGCCTATCTGCCACATCTGGTTTTCGGGATATAGAAGATGCCATGCAGCATTATGCTGCTTTGCAAACCGGCTGTGATGCGATTGTTACCCGCAACGTAAAAGATTTCACGCAAGCGGATATTCCTGTATATACGCCTGACGAGTTTCTGGCCAAAGAAGTATAATTTCAATTCTCTTTTTTATAAAGACATCTTATGTTTCCCTCGTTATATCTCCTATTTGGTACAACGAGGGGAACGATTCGTTTATATGCAACCGCTCTAAGACAAGAAAATTACCTTCAATGCCCGAAAGAAGACATTGCATTTTATGGATACGCCCCCGCATGGCTAAATATTTTCAAGCGGACATGAAAACGGTTTATCTCTTAGGAAGAGATGGATTATCACATACAATAAGTTCACATACAGAAAGTTATAGATAAAACAGCATTGCATTACAAAATACTGTGTACGTAAACGAAAACAAAAATATAAGGAGAAACACAAAAAAAATGTCCCGATTTATTGTTTATGTCGTTGTAAATCCATACATTTGCAGCAGTGACACTTAAATTCTTGCCAGTATCGGTTTATCTCTTCCTAAGAGAACGACTGAAAAACACGCCGGAAAAACAGCCTCATCAACCAACTAACGAATACCAGAGAGTTTCATATAAAACATTAACTAATTTCTTAAACCAAATGAAAAAACAAGTACTAAGTGCATGGGTTTTCTGCTCTGCATTGGGCATTGCACAAGCCCAGATCGATGTCACCCAAGAGTATCTCGTCAATCCGTCTTTTGAGACTTTAAAAGCTGCGGACGGAGCAACCGACGTAAAGGTAAAGACCTCACTTGAAAAGGGTCTGCAAGGATGGGAAGTGGCATCAATGAGCAACTACCAAGTGGAAAGCGAAGAAAGCGGTTCTTCCACGGGTTTCCCTGCCGACGGTTCAGGCAAAATCAAACCGACAGAAGGTACCTATTATTACTTCAACCGCCAAGGATGGAGCAACAAGGATACTGAATTGAAGACCACCACTTCGAAAGAACTGCCTGCCGGAACTTATTATGCCGTCATCGACTATAAAGCGGCGGATTATTCCAATAACAACAATGCGAACAATAACGGTACGACCATCGGTATCAAAGTAAACGATGCAGCCTCGAACCTATTAGGAGAGAATCCTGCCGTAAGACGGGCTTACTCCATGGCAAACAATGGTTCCAACCCCGGAAACGATGCTTACATGGTCAACGCTGCATGGAATGAATTAGGCACGATGTTCACCGTGACGGAACCGACCACCATAACCATCTCTCTCGTGCAGAACATGAAAAACAGCGGACGCTCGGACATCGCTTGGGACAACCTTCGCCTCTACAAAATAGAGAACGTGAGCGAAAGTTCACCCATGGATGTGAGCGGACTGATTACGACTTCTAATTATTACGCTCTTGGCGGGTGGAAGATTGAAGGCGGAAACACATTCCAAATCAACACCGAAAGAGACACCGACGGTAGCGGCATGACTAAACCTTTCATACAAGACTGGGTAGGAAAAGGCACCAATGCAGCAAACGCCACCATCAGCCATACAGCCAACCATCTGGTTCCCGGCATCTACGAAGTGAGCGGCTTGATTCGTGTATTGAACGAAGCCGGAGGTGCAACTCCATCCGGAGCCACACTTTATGCCAACGAAGGCAGCACGGATGCCTGCGCCGGAACGCCCTGCACCAACGGTGTTTACGGTACATACACAGTGAAGGGCACGGTAGGGACAGACGGTGTGCTGACATTCGGCATAAAAGTGGCCAACGCCAATTTCAACAGGGTGTCTTTCAAGAACTTCAAATTACAGTACTTGGGAGCTGCCAGCATAGACCAGTTGAAAGCCACGCTAAAAGAAAAAATGACGGAAGCCCAAGCTTGCGTGGCAGACTGCCCCAAAGGCATTGCAGCCATTGTAAATGCAGCCATCACCCAAGGCAATAATGCCCAAGACACGGAAGAAAGCCTGAACGCAGCCATTACGGCATTGACGCAAGCCATCGCCTTGGCGGAGCAAGCCGCTCCGGCCACAGAGGCTTTCAAAACCCTCATGGCAACGTGTCAAGGCTATGCCAACCACTCAAGCGCGGAAGAAAGCGTAAAACAGGCATTCCAAAAGGCCATGACCGACGCACAGGCTGCCTTGGACGCAGCTACCACGGTTGAAGCCATCCAAGAAGCCATCCAACCTTTGCAAACGGCATGTGAAACTTACATTCTGAACGCCATACCGGAGAAAGGGTATCCTTTCGACTACACTTTCCTCATGGACGAAGCCAATAATTCAGGAAACGGATGGACCAAAAACGTAAGCCAAGGGAATATCCAAAACTTTAACTACAAAGAATCTTCTGAAAAGAACAACGGTGAATTGCAAAAGACCGGATTCATGGAAGCTTGGGACGCAAATCCTTATGCCGCGACCCTCACATATACACGTAACGAGCTTCCCAACGGGCACTACAAGGTTTCGGCCTACGCTTTCACTACGGTTAATGGAAACACCAGTTTCACGGCCAACGGCAAGGAGGTGAAAATGGACAACAGCACTGCCTTGTACACGAATCCTACGATAGAAGATGTCATCGTGGACGAGGGCAAACTGACTGTCGGCTTGAACACATCTGATGCCAACTGGACCGGCATCACCCACATCCAGTTGCAATACCTCTCCCAACTGACAGACGCTGAAGCCTCTGCCAAAGCCAAAGAAGCCCTCTATGCCAAATTAGAGGAGGCAGGCAACATGGATACCGAAACCAACGTGGGCACGGAAGCTTTCCAGATTCCGGAAACGGCTGTAGAGGCTTTCGACGCAGCATTCGACAAGGCTAACGACATCTATACGAACTCACAGAAAGTGGACGAAATAGAAGCTGCCACAAAAGCTTTGGACGAAGCCATCAAAGCATTCCAAAACCCGGTACTCAACGCCCCGAAGGAAGATGAACTCTTCTGCATCGCCAACATTTCGGAAGGTTTCGGATATAAGAACAACGCCGTGTCTCCGGTTTACAACGAAGCCAAGGTTGAGGACGGAGAATATGACCTGAAATGGTACCACATCGTGGATGCCAACTACGCACAGGCTCTCAAATTCACTCCGGTGGAAGGAAAAAAGAACCAATACACAATCAGCTTCATTGACGAAGAGGGCAACACCCGCTACTTTAGCACACAAGCCTTAGCCGGATATATGGACGGGGGCAACGTGAGCACACGGCATGATCGCATCCGCGCAACGAAAGAAGCCGAAAAAGCATTACCGTTTGAAATCAGCTTAGCCGGAGAAGGCGTGTACAAACTGAAAAATACCCTCCATGGCAGCAACATCGGAAGTACAAGCGATGACGGCTTCTTCACCACGAACAACCTTTCCGACCTATCTCTCGTGAAAGCGGAAAAAGCCAATGTGACCTTGTCCATCACGGCCGCAGGTTGGTGTACGCTCATCCTGCCGTTCGACGCAGAAATCCCGCAAGGTTTTGAAGTGTACAGTTGCACAGGCACAGAAGTTCCGGTAGGAACATCCACGGCATTGGTATTGGAAAAAGCTGAAAGTATCGAAGCCCACACACCGTACATCGTAAAAGGCAAGGAGGGAGACACCTACGACTTCTCCGAATACGGTACGGCCCTGAAAGACCAATATGCAACCGGACTGATGACGGGTACGTTCACACAGCAAAAAGCCGTTGCCAACACTTACGTACTCCAAAACCAAGAGGGCAAAGTAGGGTTCTACAAGGTGATGGCAGGCAGCGAACCGACCATTAAGCCTTACCGTGCCTACATCAACGCAGACGTGGCCGAAGCCAACATCGTGGCCTTGCTCCTCCCGGGCATCGGAACGGGCATCAATGGCATCGTGGCAGAAGATGCCTTGGTGAACGTGTACGACCTCAACGGCATACTCGTACGCGAGAACGTGAAGTTAGGCCAGGCCCTCGAAGGCCTCTCCAAAGGCATCTACATCGTGAACGGCACAAAGAAAGCCGTAAAATAAACCAAAGATTTAAAAACCAAAAACAATGAAAAAGATTATGGAAAAGAGCAAATATATCCAACCGGAGATTTCAATATGCCATGTGGAAACTGACCGGATGATGGCAACCAGCACCGGCAACCCTTCCCGTTTCGATGACCCTGCTGACGGGAACATTGAGGTGTTGACCAACATGGAGAAGTTCACAGACATCTGGGGTAACGAGTTTTAAGGTTTCCCGACCGAAGAGGAACGGTACTACAAGGAGTTCCTGGTTTTGGGGCAGTCCAAGGAAGGGCTGCCCCTTTCTATGTCCAAGCCGTTCCGGCAAGATGGAATGCCCCGACAACGAAACAATCCCTAAACTGCCAACCTGCAAAACAAACTGCGCACGTAAAGGCATCCCCCTTACGTGCGCAATTCCTATCCATCCGGCATGACCGGAAAAGAAGACCCGGCCCCCTACTTATTCAGCTTCCAAGTAAAACCGTCTTTCGTATCTTTCACCTCAAAGCCCAAAGCGGCCAGATTGTCGCGGATTTTATCACTGGTAGCCCAATCCTTATTGGCTTTGGCTATCATACGCTGTTCCAAAAGCATATCCACCACTTTGCCGAAAGCTTCCTCGCGTCCGCTTCCGCCCCCCGTCTCTTCTTTCAGGCCAAGAATGTCGAATGCAAAGGTATGGAACACTTCGGCCAAGGCGGCCAATACGTCAGCGGACATCGTGGCTTTCCGGTCTACCACCGTGTTGATGACACGGCAGGCATCGAACAAGTGGCTGATGACGATGGGTGAATTCAGGTCGTCGTCCATCGCCTCGTAGCACTTCCGGCGAAGTTCGTCCACATACGCCATCCCTACGCTGCCACCGGCTGTCGGGGTAATCCGCTTCAGATTGGCCACGCCCTCCATCAGGCGGGACAATCCTTTCTCACTGGCCTGCAAGGCTTCATTGCTGAAATCCACCGTACTGCGATAATGAGCCTGAAGGATGAAGAAGCGGATGGTCATCGGGCTGTAAGCCTGCGTCAGGCTCTCGTGCTCACCGCTGAAGAACTGTGCCAACGTAATGAAGTTACCCAAGCTCTTGCCCATCTTCTGCCCATTGATGGTAATCATGTTGTTGTGCATCCAATAGTTCACCATGTCGCTACCCTGACTAGCCACGGCTTGTGCGATTTCACACTCATGATGGGGGAAAATCAGATCCATTCCTCCACCGTGGATGTCGAAATGGTCACCCAAGTACTTGCGGCCCATGGCCGTACACTCGCAATGCCAACCGGGGAAACCGTTGCTCCACGGACTGGGCCAACGCATGATATGCTGCGGTTGGGCGCACTTCCATAAAGCGAAATCCACTTGGTTATGCTTCTCCCCCACACCGTCCAAAGCCCGGGAGTTGTTGATGACATCCTCTAAGTTACGTCCGGAAAGCTTGCCGTAATGGTGCGTCTTGTTGTACTTCTCCACGTCGAAGTACACGCTGCCCTCACTGACGTAGGCATAACCGTTATCCAAGATTTCCTTCACCAGTTCTATCTGCTCGATGATATGCCCGGTGGCATGCGGTTCGATGCTGGGCGGCAACACATTCAGAGCCTCCATGGCCGCATGGAAGCGGTTCGTGTAGTATTGTGCCACCTCCATCGGCTCCAATTCCTCCAGACGAGCCTTCTTGGCAATCTTGTCTTCTCCTTCGTCGGCATCGTGCTCCAAATGCCCCACATCCGTAATATTACGCACATAACGTACTTTATAGCCGATATGCTGCAAGTAACGGAACAGCAGGTCAAACGTAATGGCCGGACGGGCATGTCCCAAATGGGCATCCCCATACACCGTCGGTCCGCAGACATACATCCCGACACGCCCCGGCGTGATGGGTTTGAACTCTTCCTTTTTACGGGAAAGCGTATTATAGATAAACAATTTTTGTTCCATAATCAATGTATTTGATGGTCTATGATGCATATTCCGGGTCGTCTCCGTTTTCCCGGATCAGACGGAGCAGCTTCTCTACGGCTTCTTCCGCCGGAATGTTCCGCTCCACACATTCTTTTTTCTTATACAAGCTGACCTTGCCGCGCGCAGCCCCTACATAACCGTAATCAGCATCGGCCATCTCACCGGGACCGTTCACGATGCAGCCCATGATGCCAATCTTCAAGCCTTTCAGATGCCCGGTGGCCGCCTTGATGCGCGCTATCGTGTCTTGCAGGTCGTAGAGCGTACGCCCACAACCGGGACAAGAGATATATTCCGTCTTGGTCGTCCGCAAACGGGCAGCCTGAAGGATGCCGAATGCGGTGGCGTCTATATCGCGATGGTCCAACGTACCATTATTATATAGGTACAGGCCGTCGCAAAGCCCGTCGAAGAGCAAGGCTCCCATGTCGGCCGCACTCTCTATCTGGAAATCCTCCTTTTCCTCCAGCCCGTGGGCGTACTGCTGGAAAATGACCACGGGGTTCTGCAAACCTTCGCGCGTCAGTTCGTGCACCAAAGCACGATGCTCGCCCAAACGGTTCTGATGGTTGCTTTGGGAAATCACCACCACCTCCGGATGATATTTCAGGCAGGCACGCACCTCTTCATTCAAAGCCCCGTATGAAAGGAAAAGAAACTTCAAATCGGCTGTACACTGGCTCATGAAAGGCAGCATGTTATAAGGGAAAGCCGGATACGTACCGGGTTCACCAGTCCAGACATCCGCATCCACGATATAATCCCCCTCACGCTCTTCCACGGGAGGCAGGTTACGGCCGCAATAAATGTAGTCGGGACGAAAATCGGGATGGGCTTTGAAGCCCTTCAACCTGCCGGAAGCCGCCAAATCCATACGGTCGGCCACGACAACCGGCACATGATCTCCTCCGATATTACGCACGGCCCGCGTTTTCCGCCGTACGGGATTTAAGTAATCGAAATCCTCCGCTTCGGCTGCCGGTATCATCATGGCACCGTCCCGACGGAGCACATAATCCACCAACTTACGTGCCACCGGAATTTCAGCCTCCGGAGCTTCGCTCAATGACACACGGACTGTGTCACCGATACCGTCCGCCAACAAAGCCCCGATGCCCACGGCGCTCTTGATACGCCCGTCCTCACCGTCACCGGCTTCGGTCACACCCAAATGCAAAGGAAAACACATTCCTTCACGCTCCATGGCATCGACCAACAAACGCACACTACGTACCATCACCACCGTGTTGCTGGCTTTGATGGACACCACCACGTCCTTAAAACCTTCCTTCACACAAATGCGCAGGAACTCCATGCAACTCTCCACAATACCTTCCGGCGTATCCCCATAGCGGCTCATGATGCGGTCGCTCAGCGAACCGTGGTTCACCCCGATGCGGATAGCCGTATGGTTCTCACGGCAAATGCGTAGGAAAGGTACGAAACGTTCCTCAATCTTTTTCAACTCCTGCGCATATTCTTCGTCCGTATATTCAAGATGCTTGAACGTACGGGCTGCGTCCACATAGTTTCCGGGATTAATACGTACCTTCTCAGCATACAAAGCTGCCACGTCGGCCACTTTCGGATTGAAATGCACGTCGGCCACCAAAGGTACCGCACAGCCTGCCGCACGTACACCGGCGTTGATGTTCCGCAAGTTCTCAGCCTCACGCACCCCTTGGGTCGTCAGACGTACATAATCTCCTCCGGCTTCGGCAATGCGTAACGTCTGAGCCACACAGGCCTCGGTATCCATCGTTGAAGTGTTCGTCATGCTCTGCACCCGAATCGGATGGTTCCCGCCCAACGGCGTACCGCCGATCTGCACTTCACCGGTCTCCCTGCGTCGGTAATCGAACAAGTTCATCCGTCTGTCTTTAATTGCACTTAAACTTATACTTCACATCGGCCAATTCCGTATTGGCCTTTACAATCTTCTGCTTCAGGTTTTCTTTATAACCCGCCAAACGCAAAGCCAACCCTTCATCAGCCAACGACAGCATCTGTGCAGCCAGAATGGCAGCATTCTGCGCTCCGTTTACACCCACCGTAGCCACCGGTATGCCGGGAGGCATCTGGATAATGGAAAGCATGGCATCCAAGCCGTCCAACATCCCCTTGATAGGAACCCCGATGACGGGCAACGTCGTGTTGGCCGCTATCACACCAGGCAAAGCAGCCGCCATCCCCGCTCCCGCAATAATTACTTTCAGGCCGCGTCCGGCAGCCTCTTTGGCAAATGCTTCCACCTCGACCGGTGTCCGATGAGCCGACAAAGCGTTCATCTCAAAAGGGATTTCCATCTCGTCGAAGAACTTGGCAGCCTTTTCCATCACCGGAAGGTCGGACGTACTGCCCATGATAATACTTACAACTGGTTTCATGACTTATCTGAATTTTTAATTGAACTCATTTCCTATAATAAAATTATACCGGCAAAACCGCAAACCACTCCCACGAGAGTGCCGGCCACCACTTGCGCCAGACTATGCTGACGGAGCAACATGCGTGCTGTCCCCACAGCTCCAGAAATCAGTACCGTAACACACAGCCACCAAACAGGATTGAACATGAACAGTACCGAATAAGCCACCAACGCGCCTATCACGCCGCCTGCCCCGGCCGAATGCATACTGATTTTCCACCACACATTCACTATGACGCATACCATCTGTATCAGCAAAGCCGACACTAAAATACCGCACATATAACGCGGCATGTGCATACGGAACATCAAATGGAGACAGGCCACGTAAGACAGGATGAACAATATATAAGGTATGGCGCGGTTCTCCCGCAAACGCAGTTGCACCGGTGCCCATCCGTTCAGTTTACGATATACGTAAATACACAAGCGAGGCAACAATATGGTGAAAACATAAACCATACACAAAATGGTCAGCTTATAAAACAACGGCAACAGGCTCAAGTAAGTAAACGTGAACAAAGACACAAATCCCACAATAGGCGCATGATACGGCCTAAAAACGACCGACAATAAACGAGCCGATAGAATAAGATTCCTATATCTCATCGCCTTAACCGTGCTACAGGTATCCCCAGTTGTTCCCGGTATTTGGCCACCGTGCGCCGCGCAATGGGAAAGCCTTTTTCATTCAACATCGCCGTCAACGCCTCATCGCTCAGCGGCTTCTTCTTGTCTTCCGCCTCTACCAAATCCTTCAAAGCGGCCTGAATCTTACGGGTGGCAATCTCCTGCCCGTCACCTGTCACATAACCGTCGCTAAAGAACCATTTGAGCGGATAAGTCCCGTAATGGGTCTCCACATATTTACTGTTGGCAGCACGGGATACGGTAGAGATATCCAATCCCGTACGCTCGGCCACATCCTTCAATATCATCGGGCGCAACAAAGTCTCATCTCCTTCCAGAAAGAAAGGACGCTGCAAATCAATAATAGCCTGCATGACAGCGGTCAGCGTACGCCGACGCTGTTTCACAGCCTCGATGAATCCCTGTGCTTTTTCTATCTTCTGACGAGTATATTGCAAAGCTTCCCGTTCCGGCCGACTTAACTTTGCGCGTCCGGTGTCTACCTGATGAAGGATTTCCATGAACGAAGGACTGATACGTAACTCCGGCACATCGCCTTTATTGAAAGAAAGGGTAATTCCCCCGTCATCATCGGTCTCTACGGCAAAGTCCGGCACGATTTGTTGGTAATTATGTCCTACCACCTCGCCCATGGCACTCCCCGGACGCGGATTGAGTTTCTTTAAATCTCTCTGCAAACGCTCGCACTCTGCTTCTGTCAAATGCAAGCGAGCGGCAATCCTGTCCCAACGTTTATGGGTAAATTCATCAAACAGCTTGTCGATAATTTCATATTCCAACTGCTTTTGCCGGCTTCCGCGATGTTCATCCCGACGGAGTTGCAACAAAAGGCATTCTCTCAAATCGCGTGCCCCGATTCCGGGAGGGTCGAAAGTCTGCAACCGAGCCAACACTGCTTCCAGTTCCGACTCCGTAGTCTGTATTCCTGCATAAATCTCCAATTCGTCCGCCAACGTGGAAAGTTTCTTTTTCAACAGGCCGTCATTTTCCAACGAACCGATAAGATAAGCCATCAATTCCCGTTCACGCGGTGTCAGGTCACATTCGTTCATCTGCTCCGTCATCTGTTCGTAAAAAGATGTCGTATCGCCATAATCCATCGTTTCCGGACGGTCTTTCCCTCCTCGTTCCTGCAACAGATAGTCCGGCACATCGTCCGGTGTGCGATAATCGTCCATCGCCTGCCGTACCTCAGCCGGACGATATTCATCGGAAGGCAAACCACCGTCCAACCCAGAAGCTTCGCCCCCGGCCGACTCTGTATCATCTGTACCGTCATAGACATCTTCCGAAGAAGTATCGGCATCCTCGGAACTCCCCAGACTCTCTTCCAACGCTCCGTTATCTATCAATTCGTTTTTCACACGTTGTTCCAGTTCTGAAACGGGCATTTCCAACAACCGCACCTGCAGCACCTGCTGCGGGGACAGCGTCTGGACCTGCTGCATAGATTGAGACTGAACTAATTTCTGTGACATATATATACACGTTTAATGAGACGTTTTCCTTTGCAAAGTTAGCGTATGACCCGAAAAATGCCAAATATATTCAGACAAATGATTGGATTCCGCCCTCTCATTCCCTGACCAAAGCATAATCCAATTGCTTCTTTTCCAAATTGGCTTTCACAACTTTTACTTGTACCGTATCCCCCAGAGAATAACGATGATGGTGCTTGCGTCCCCACAAGCAGTAGTTACGCTCGTCGAATTCATAATAATCGTCATCCAAATCACGCAAGGGTACCATACCTTCACATTTATTCTCATTGATTTCCACATACAGGCCGAACTCCGTCACACCGCTGACTGTTCCTTCAAACACTTGCCCTAACTTGTCGCTCATGAATTCCACCTGCTTATACTTGATACTGGCACGCTCGGCACTGGCTGCCAACTGCTCCATCGCGCTGCAATGTTCACACAACTCTTCATACTTGTCCTGGCTGGCACTGCGCCCTCCGTCAGCATACCGCGTCAGCAACCGATGCACCATCACGTCAGGATAACGGCGGATAGGGGAAGTAAAATGCGTATAGTAATCAAAAGCCAACCCATAATGCCCGATATTATGCGTACTATAACGTGCCTTCATCATGGCCCGCAACGAAACGGTTTCTATCAGATTTTGCTCTTTCTTCCCCTGAATGTCGGTCAATAGCTTGTTCAATCCTTTGGCCACCTCTTCCTTAGACCCTGTCGGTTTCAGTTTATAGCCGAATTTCACAATAAACTCACTCAGATTAATCAGTTTGTCCTGATCCGGCAAATCATGTACACGGTAGGGCAGCGTCTTGGGCTTTTTATTTTTAGGCTGCTTCCCCACGCTCTCGGCTACTGTACGATTGGCCAACAACATAAACTCTTCCACCAATTTATTCGCATCTTTCGCCACCTTGAAATACACTCCTATCGGCTTGCCCTTATCGTCTATGTCAAAACGTACCTCACTACGGTCGAAATTGATGGAGCCATGCTCAAAGCGCCGGGCACGAAGTTGTTTGGCCAAGCGGTTCAATGTAATCAATTCCGTGGCAAAATGTTCGGCCGGCAACACATCCGGCCCGTTAAAGTTCGGATCTGCCTCATGGTCGCCCGGCATCTTATAGTCTTCAGGCGAAGCTTCTTTATGGTCTTCCAACACCTTCTGTACTTCTTCATACGTAAAACGGCGGTCACTCTTAATGACAGTATGAGCCAGATGCCAGTCTTTGACTACAGCCTTGTCGTCCAATTTAAACACGACGCTATAAGTCAACTTCTCTTCATTCGGACGTAAAGAACAGATGAAATTGCACAAACGTTCAGGCAGCATCGGAATCGTCCGGTCTACCAAATACACGCTAGTGGCACGCTTCACAGCTTCTTTGTCTATAACGCTCCCCTCTTTTACATAATGCGAGACATCTGCGATATGTACTCCTACCTCCCACAATCCGTCGTCCGTTTTACGAATGGAAATCGCATCGTCGAAATCCTTGGCATCCCTCGGGTCGATGGTAAAAGTCGTCACCTCACGCAGGTCCTCACGCAGCCCGATTTCTTCGGCAGTGATGCCCGGGTCAATCTTCTCAGCCTCATCTTCCACAGACTTGGGATAAGCATAAGGTAAGCCGTATTCGGCCAAAATGGAGTGCATTTCCGTGGTATTGTCTCCACTCTGCCCCAATATATCCACGACCTTACCTATCGGATTCTTGGCATGTTCGGGCCATTCGGTAATCTTCACCACAGCCTTATCTCCGCTTTTACCACCTTTCAACGCTTTTTTAGGAATAAATATGTCGTTGGCCAACGTACGGTCTTCGGTGAGCAGGAAAGCAAAATCCTTACGCACTTCCAACTTTCCGACAAACGACTTGTCGTTCCTTTCGAGAATCTCGACCACTTGTGCCTCGCGTACATGATGCTTCCTGCGGGCTAACAAAGTCACTTTCACCTTGTCTCCTCCCATGGCGTGCAAAGAGTTCCGTTCGGCCACAAGGACAGGCTCTCCTCCATCCAACGGGGTCACGGTGTTTTTACCGTTCGCTTTGCGATTGAATATGGCTTCAAACACTTGCCCCGTGGTATTCAAGCGAAAATGCAGCTTCTCTGTTTCTTTTATATAATCATCCATCGCCAAATCTTCCAACAAGTCCATACAAAGCAACTTGGCAGGATGCGTGTCCAGTTTCAAGTCTCTGAATATACGTTTAATGTCGTAAACCTCGGCGGGATTATTTTGAAAAAGTTCCATTAACATTTTCGCCAGTTCTTTTTTCTTCAGGCGCTTGCCGCCCTTCTTTCCTGTTTTTCCCATAAATTTGATATTTTAGAGGTTTGTTATCTGTAATCTTTCTGCAAGTTAAGCATATTTATTCATTCCGCTCCTCTTTTATCTCTTATTTTTTCTGAAAATGCTTATCTTTGTTCTTTCTTTTTCATAAGCCAACAGACCAATGAAACTAACCGAACGGGAAAAAGCCATCTATCAAGTTACATGGGCAGGAAGTTTTGTCAACTTTCTGTTAGTCGTATTCAAGTTCATAGCCGGAATTCTGGGGCACAGCGCAGCCATGATAGCCGATGCCGTACATTCTTTATCTGATTTTGCAACCGACATCGTCGTGCTCATCTTCACACGTATTTCCAATAAACCGCAAGATAAAAATCACGATTACGGCCATGGCAAATATGAGACGTTAGCCACGGCAATAATCGGTATTGTACTTTTTGCCGTAGGCGCAGGCATTTGTTGGAACGGACTGCGAGCCATCCAAACCGTATGGCAAGGAGGCCGTCTTCCTGTCCCGGGCATGCTTGCTTTCGCAGGAGCCATCATCTCCATCGTCTCCAAAGAACTGATATACCGTTACACCATTCACGTGGGACGCAAAATCAATTCCAGCGCAGTCATAGCCAACGCCTGGCATCACCGTAGCGATGCTTTCTCTTCCATTGGAACAGCCATGGGCATCGGAGGGGCCATAGCCCTGGGCGAATCATGGAGCGTGCTCGACCCCATGGCTGCTGTAATCGTGAGTTTCTTCATCATGAAGGTGTCCGTCCAACTCTTGAAACCGTGCGTGGACGAGCTGACTGAAAAATCATTGCCGGACGAAATAGAAAAGGAAATCTGCCTCATTGCGGAGAACACACCGGGAGTATCGGCCATACACAATTTGCGCACACGCCGCATCGGCAACCACTATGCCATAGAGATGCACGTCCGGATGGACGGGCATTTGACTTTGTATGAAGCACACGCCAAGGCATCGGTCATAGAAAACAAATTGAAAGAGAAATACGGAAATGAAACCCATGTGGGTATCCATGTGGAGCCTGTGAAGGATGCCGACGGAACTTACAGGAAATAAAACAAATAGAACAAACGCGTATGAAAATATTAGTAACAGGAGCAAGCGGCTTCATCGGTAGTTTTATCGTTGAAAAGGGACTGACGGAAGGACACGTGATATGGGCAGGCATGCGCGCCACCAGTAGCCGGAACTATCTTCAGGACTCCCGAATCCGTTTCGTCGAATTAGACATGGAATATCCTGAAATCCTACGCCCCCAACTGGCGGCATGCAAAGCCGAATTCGGAGGTTGGGATGTCATCGTACATGCAGCCGGAGCCACCAAATGTATCCGACGTGAAGACTTTTTCCGCACCAATACGGAGGGAACACGTCATTTTGTCGATGCGCTCCGCGAACTGGACATGGCGCCCGGGCGTTTTATTTTCATCAGTTCCCTCAGCGTGTTCGGTGCCATACGCGAACAGGCAGTACGTCACGCCACTTCGGACAATCCCTGGATATATGCCCCGATACGGGAAAATGATACGCCACGCCCCAACACGGCATACGGGGAAAGCAAGCTGGAAGCCGAACGTTATCTCAAGTCTTTGAAAGATTTTCCCTACGTCATTCTCCGTCCCACCGGTGTGTACGGGCCACGTGAAAAAGACTACTTCGTCATGGCGCAAAGTATCAAACAGCACGTAGACTTCAGCGTAGGATACCGTCCGCAGGAAATCACATTCGTTTACGTGAAAGACCTTGTACAAGCCGTTTTCTCTGCCATGGTAAAAGATGTCATCGGGCGCGAATTTTTCATCAGCGACGGAAACGTATACCACAGTACTGAATTCAGCGACTTGATACGCACGGAGCTTGGACATCCGTTCATGCTCCGCATCAAGGCTCCGGTATGGTTCCTTCGTTTCGTATGTGCCATAAATGGCAGCTTCAGCACATGGCGGGGCCGCACCACCACCCTTAACCGCGACAAATTCCACATTCTGTGCCAACGCAACTGGCAATGCGACATCCAACCGGCCGTGGAAGAGTTGGATTTCCGTCCCGAATACCCTTTGGCACGAGGAGTCAAAGAAACGATGGACTGGTATAAAAAGGAGGGATGGCTATGAGAATTTCCGTCCAATGGCTTACCGGAAACGACAATAAGCCCAAAGGCTTATGGCCGATTGAATGGTTGGCCATAACTTACAGCATCCTCACGACCTTGGCCATGTTCGTGCTTTGGCCGGACATGGACCACCCTCGGGACATGTTGGCCGACCGTCTGTACATCTTTCTCGGTACAATCTTATTGTGGAGAATCTATCTCTTTTGGCCGCGCAGACTTATGACTTTCATCCGCATCACAGCACAGATGGCTTTGCTCAGCTACTGGTATCCGGACACTTACGAGTTCAACCGGACGTTTCCCAATTTGGACCACATATTCGCCCGATGGGATGCAGTGCTTTTCAGTTGCCAACCCTCATTGGAGTTCAGCCGCCTTTGCCCATGGCCTTGGTTTTCCGAAGCCGTAAATATGGGTTATTTCTCTTATTATCCCATGATTGTGGCCGTCATGGTTTTCTTCTTTCTCTGTCGCAATAACCATTACGAGAAAGCCTCATTCACTGTCATGTGCTCCTTTTTCATCTTTTACCTCATCTATATATTCCTCCCCGTTGCCGGCCCCCAGTTCTATTTTCAGGCCATAACCCCGGAATGTGCCGAAAGCGGGATATTCCCGTCTTTAGGTACCTACTTCAGCCATCGTACCGACATGCTCCCATCACCGGGCTATGCCGACGGTTTTTTCTGTCATTTAGTCGAATGGGCGCAGGATTCCGGCGAACGCCCGACAGCCGCTTTTCCTTCCTCACATATCGGCATTACTTTTATCCTGCTCTATCTGGTCCGTCCGCAAAGCAAACGTTTCCTCTTCATATTATCACCTTTCGCCCTCCTTTTGACACTGGCCACAGTCTATATCCAGGCACATTACTTAGTGGATGCCATTGCCGGAATATTAGCCTCCTATCCGGTTTTCTGCCTAAGCAAATGGGCATACCAAAAGACAAGCCTTATCCTTAGGCATGAAACCTGAACAAAAGCCCCCGCAAAAGGCTTGCAAACGTAGCCTCTTGCGGGGACTCCACCTTTGCCACACGACAAAGGACACCTTATCAAAATTTCACCGAAACTTTCTTTCCATTATAAGACACGGCCTTTTGCCGCCCGTCGGGAAGCAACACCGTAAACTTACGGGATTGCAACATGCCTTTGTATTCGCCTTTGCGTGCTCCCAGAGTCAGACGACGCGAGGAATCATCCCAGGCCATGGGAATCTCTGTATAAGCTCCTTTCTCGTAATTGTAATTGTCGAACTCGTCCTCGTAAAGCACAAAACTGCCGTCAGCACCCGGGTAAACACGGAGAGTCAGGTTATCCCACGGCTTCTCCGTGGCATATTGCACGTCGGGTCCGAGAGGCACGATACTACCTGCTTTAATATATAAAGGTATGATGTCGAGCGTCGTGGCACGTGTCACGGTGCGCCCTCCCTCCATTTTCTCATTTGTCCAAAAGTCATACCATGCAGTCCCTGCCGGAAGATAGACCTCTGCGGACTTCTGTTGCATGAAATCCACGTGTACCCTTTCATCAGCCTTCCCCGCATTGTCGCGGTTCCAACCGCTTTCCTCGTCCACTTTCACCACTTTTTCGGGAGTGTACTGAGCCTCAAGTACGGGTGCCACGAGGAAAGCCTTGCCGAACATATACTCATCATTCATATTCCACACCTTTTTGTCTCTCGGGAAGTCCATGACCAAAGCGCGCATGAACGTAGATTGCCGGTGCGTGACCTCCCAAGACGTAGAATAAATGTAAGGCAACAACGAGTAACGCAAACGAATCATCTTCTCAATGGCATCGTACACGGGTTCGCCCTTCTTTCCGAACTGGTATATTTCACGGGGTGTATCCGCTCCGTGGGAACGCATCATCGGAGTAAAGGCACCAAATTGCAGCCAACGCACGTACAACTCCTGATAAAGAGGATTCTTAGGAGCCGTCCCGTCGTTCCAACTCTTATTATATTGCCCGGCAAAGAAACCACCGATGTCGTTGTTCCAATGGGGCATGCCGCAAAGCGAGAAATTCAAGCCGGCCGGCACCTGTTTACGCAAGGTCTCCCATGATGAGCCCACGTCGCCGCTCCACACATTAGCCCCGTAACGCTGCTGCCCCAAAAAGCCCGAACGGGTCAGGATGAACACGCGTTTGTCCGACGACACGGCACGCTGATGGTCGTACACTCCACCAACGGACATGAGCGGATAGGCATTACGTACTTTCCGGAAAGACCCCATATAGGTCTTCGTGTCCATATCTTCGGGCTTGAAATCCAGATGATCCGGTTCGGTAGAATCCATCCACCATGCATCCATGCCAAGCTTGAAGATTCCCTCGTTCAGGTATTTCCAATAGATGTCACGGGCTTCGGGAGAATAAGCGTCATACACCCGCACACCGGAAGGATATTCCATATTAGGCGGCCAACTTTCCGTCCCTGATGCAGGCCATGTCCGGAAATCGTACAGCAAGCCTTTATCAGCCAACTCCCGGTAAGGCTTTGTAGCCGGACCGAACGATGACCAGATGGAAATCGCCATGTGCGCGTTCATCGCATGCACGTCATCTATCATTTTCCGGGGATTATTGAATTGAGGGTTCTGAAAGTCCATGGCATTCCACAAATAGTTGTGTCCCCAATATTGCCAGTCTTGTATGATGCCATCGAGAGGCACGCCTAATTCACGGTATTTGCGCACGACTCCCACGGTTTCCCCTTGGCTCTTATAACGCTCCTTGCTCTGCCAGTAGCCATAAGTCCAAAGTGGGAGCATCGGCACTTCACCTGTAAGATGCCGCACCTGCGCCACTACGCCGTCGGCATCCCCGCCGTACATGAAATAATAGTCCATGCAATCACCCACCTCCGAACGGAAAGATGTTTCCGAGGCATTGTCGGTAAAGAGCGTAGGTGAATAATTGTCCCAGAAAAGCCCGTATCCTTTGGTAGACTGGATGAAAGGGCTGACATCCTCCACGTTGCCCTGCACAAGATTCTTCACTTGCCCTCTTTGCGACATCTTCCCGTTCTGCAACTGTCCTAAGCCGTAAATGGCCTCGTCAGTCTCCAATTTGAAAGCCTGGTATACATTATAAGTCGCATCACCGGCATCGTCAAAAGGAGTGAAGGGTTTCTCCGCCGGCTTCTCGGCAAGCAAGTGCCTGCCATCGGCTGTCTCATAGGAAAGCGCACCGGTGGACGTGTCCAAGCTCACTTGGAGTTCCTTGGTACCCATCACGATGGCACCGTCCTTGGTGCCGACTTTGAAACCCACCTTTTCGGGCAAAGCCACCACCGACAGGCTTTCTTTCTTGAAACTCTCGCCATGGGGCGACTTGACCACTCTCACCATAGAGGGCGTAAAAAACTGTACCTCCACATCCACGGCATCCACTGTGGCTTTAATACCGTAATCAGTACGTTGGTAATCCTGCGCAGTCACGAAGGCCACACAAGATAGCCCGCAAAAAAGCAAAACTGTCCTTTTCATCTTGTCTATTGTTTTATAGTTTCACGATGCAAAATTATATTCCGACCCATGTTCCCAAGCCATCCTCCCGTTGAAATTCATGATAACCATGTTGAATCCTTCACCGACATGTTACATCAGGAAAACCTATGTTACATGGCAACAAACGAACAACGGGAAAAAATAGTCTTTTACAAAAAAAGCACACGGGAAACCGACTTTGGAAAAGTTCACCTATCCGGCCTCCCGTGCGCATTTACTTTCTTTTTTATCGTTTACGACTTCAGCCGAAACGCCAATAATCCCAATTCATAAGGTTCTTTCCGGCACCGCCCTTAAAGAGGAATACCAAGTCATGTACGCCTTTAGCTCCCTTCACGCGGCATTCCATTTCTTTATACGCCTGCATGCCTCCGGTGGCTTTCACCTCCAACGTTCCCACCAACGGCCCGTCGACACTGTCCAAATGTATTTCGACGGTACAACCTTGTTCCGAAGCGATGCAAGCACGGAAACGTTTGGCACCACGCTTCCCGAAGTCCACCCCACGTACAATCAACGAGTCGCCATCGTCCACCGCCGTCACATAAATGCCGCCGCCCGGCATCTTCTCCGTCTTCAGGCCGTAGCCCCAAGCCATCGTCTCGGCTTCCACACGGCGGTATGGGTTGAAAAGTTCAACCTGTTCCACTTTCACATCCTTGAAATAAGGCACTTCCTGAATCGTGCCGTCTGCATTATAATGCATTTCAGCCACAGATACGGAACGGCGTTCGTGATGTTCCTCCATTTCCAGACGCAAGAGGTCGTAATTCTGTCCGAACACATAAGTCTTCCCCTTGTAGTCCACAATGCCCGGATGGTTACCGCGCGTGCGTTCGGTAGGACGCATGATGTATCCTTTCACGTCCCACGGACCGGTGGGCGAATCACTCATGGCATAACCGATTCCTTCGGGACAGCAGGTGGAAGCAAAGGCCAAGTAATAATGGCCGTCGCGCTTGTAAAACCATGGCCCTTCCTGGTAAGTCTTCAATTTGCCGATTTTCACGATATCGCCCGAGGTAGAAATCATATCTTCGTTGAGCTTCACGTAATAAAGATTGGGGTTACCCCAATACATGTAAGCCTGACCGTCATCGTCGATATATACTGTGGGGTCGATGTCGTCCCAATGCTCCTTTTGCCATACCAACGGCTTGCCGATAGGGTCTTTAAAAGGCCCGTAAGGCGAGTCAGATACCAACACGCCGATGCCATTGCCGTGAAGCGGACAGTACATGTAGAACTTGCCGTTACGTTCGACGACCTGCAAAGCCCATGCTCCATTGTCACGCTTACGCCATGTGAAGTCCTTTAATGAAGCAACGGCACCATGATCTGTCCAATTCACCATGTCGGTAGAAGTATAAAGCTGCCAGTCCAACATTTTGAATCCATATCCCTGTGCATCGTCCTCGTCATGGGATGTATAAAGAAATACGGTGTCGTTATGCAACATTGGCGCGGGGTCGGCCGTGTACTTGGTCTGGATAATGGGATCTTGTGCGTAAAGCACAGTTTGCCCTGCACATGCCAACAATGCGGCGAGGGCAGAAGTCATAAGTGAATGTTTCATTTTACCAATCTATTATTTAAAAGTTATTATTTTACAGTCAAAAAAACATCTTCAGGATTCGGGCGACCGGAAGAAAAGTCTCAACGTTTCAGCCAAGTAGGCACGGGCGTTCATCCATGTATGTCCCCCGTCCGTGATACGCGTCCGGCAGGAAATACCTTTCTCCCGAAAATAATCAAGGTGCCTCATCACATCGGCATAGAGGAAATCCCCGCGCCCGACACCGAACCATTTCACCCGGTAGAGGGAATCCATACGTGCGGGATCCTCCATAAGCCGCCCGAAATTACGGTCCATCACCTGCGGAGTAAGATAGGCACTATAAGAAGCCACATGGGCGAACAATTCAGGATGGGAAAAGGCTGCAAACAGAGCCTGCCCGCCGCCACGCGAGAACCCGCCGACCGCACGGGACTCACGCGAAAGTTCCGTACGGAACTCCGACTCCACATAGGGTATCACGGCTTCCGTCAGTTCGCGGGCAAAGGTGGCATACATTTCGGCAGCCTCAGGCGATGAGGGCATAGGCGTACCGTGGGACGGCATATAACCGTACGGCATGACCACGAGCATCGGCTCGGCCTCCCCCCTGGCGATGAGATTGTCCAAAATGGCATCCACGCGCCCCACCTTGTACCAGGTTTCCTCCGTATCGGTCGTGCCGCTCACGAGATAAAGCACGGGATAACGCCGACCGGCCTCCCGGTCATAGCCCGGAGGGGTATACACCAACATCGTACGGTCGGTCTGCAAGACCTCGGAATAATAACTGCAATAGCGTACCTGTCCCCTCGGAACATCTTTATGGCGTGCATAGAGGGCTGCCGTGTCCGGCATCTCCAACAAGCTGGCCTTGAAACGTTCGTTGGGAAAGGCCAGGGGGTTGCTCGGGTCGGAAACCTCCACCCCGTCGATGCGGAACGAATAAGGATAAATGTCGGGGCGGCCTATCTTTACCGTCACGCTCCACACCCCGTCAGTTCCTTTCCGCATCGGGCATGTACCGTCCATAAACTGCCCCGAAAGCTCCACCCGTGAAGCAGAAGGGGCACTGACCGAAAAAGTCACTTCCCCTCCGGTACCCACACGGGGCGACACGACCGGGTTGTTCCACGGATTCCCTTGTGCCCTCGCCAAGGCCGGCCAACCTAAGGCGAAGCATAAAACCATCATGCTCAAGAACGTCATCATTCTTCTACCGATTTACCATCATCAGACCTCCGTTGCACGGAATCGTTACTTTCACGGTCTGTTTCTTCCCTAACTTCACCGACTTCACTTCGCCCTGCAACTTATTGTCATCGGCATATACCTGCAATTCCGTACCGGAAGCCCACATCGGCAGGCTGATTTCCGTCTTCAGCGTTTCCTGCTGCGCGTTCACTCCCGCCACATACCATTTATCGCCGTGACGACGCGCCAGAATGACGTATTTCCCGGGGTAACCATCGATGAAACGGACATCATCCCACGTCGTAGGCACTTGCTTCATGAAATCTATCGCCCAAGCCGGAGCGTCCGTCAGATTGTTGGGGGCGAGGGCAAAATGTTGCACGGGCGACTGGAACAATACGGCCGTAGCCAACGCATAGACATCGGACGTCACCCGGCGGCTGCCGCGCGGTTCATTCTTCGCATTGTAATACTTGTTCAGCGCACTGCCACCGAAATCCATACTGCCCACCGTATTCCGGATGAAAGGATGCAGGCTGGCATTGAAAGCCTCGGCATCGCAACTTTTCTGCGAGAAGTTCAGGTTCTCACTGGCCAATACAGCCTCACTGGCCACGAAATTGGGATACATCCGCTCCCAACCGCGCGGAAGGGTGCAACCGTGGTAAATCACCATCAAACCGTAATCGTTGGCATCTGCCAAGATATCCTCATACAGTTGCATGGTCTGTTGCTTGTCGCTTCCGATAAAGTCTACCTTGATACCCCGGATGCCGGTTTCCTTCATCCATTTCATCTCCCGGCGGCGGACTATCATGTTGTCCATGCGGCCACGCGGCCCTTGGGGCGCATCGTTCCAATAACCGTTGGAATTGTACCACAAATACAGGCCGACCCCCTTGCCTGCCGCGTAACGGGCCAGTTCTGCCGTCCGTTCGTATCCCACGCGCGAATCCCACCATGCATCCACGAGCACGCTCTCGTAACCCATGTCCGCCGCAAAATCCACATAACGCTTCTGTTCGTCATAGTTCATGCTGTTGTCGCCTGCGATAATCCAACTCCACGTGCCACGACCGTAGACATACCGGCGCGAAGGCTCATAGAGAGGCTCTACCACGTCGTATGGTATGGTGGTCTCCACAATCGGTGCCAACGTCTGCCCCACGGTAACCGTGCGCCAAGGCGTTTCGCCCGGCAAGGCGATACCGGGGCAGGCCGTCCCGTTACCGTTATATTCCCCCTCCTGAGGAAAACCGATGGTGTAAAGGCCGCCGTCCTTTCCCATCAAGCGGCTTGCGCAATAACGGCTGTCCACTCCTGTCTCGGAAATCAGCACCCAGCCCTTATTCCCCGTACGGAACAGGCAGGGAAACGTGTAACCGTTACCCCAACCGTTCTTTCCCATCTCACCGTCTGCGGTGTACGATGTCTCGTAACTCGGGCTGGTTCGCGCAAATCCTCCCATCGGCCCGGCCTGCGGACAGAGGAATGTCGTGGTACCCTGAGGAAGCACGAAGCCCGTCGTCTCCTCCTTGACCACACAGCACAAGGTATTCCCCTGTGGATACATCTTATATTTAAAGGCCACATCATGGTCGGACACATGGAACACGACATCGAAAATGTGCTTGCCGTCCTTATAAAAAGGGCAAACCGCTTTCGTGGCCTGTACGTCTACCTTGCTGCGTTTTATAGTAGGCAATTCATAGTGGCCGGACACCGGCGAGGAAGAAAAAGAAGATTCCTGCAAGGTCATCCCTTGTGAGAAATCACCGATATTCGTCAACAATCCCAAAGGAGATTGTTCCAAGAACACGGTCTCACCGCAAACGACACGGTAAGTAGGGCGGCCACCGTCATCGGCCACCGTCACCTGCAACTTTTTATCAGGACTTGAAAACTGTATGGTGGCCGCATCTGCCACCCCAAACGCACAAAACGCACATGCAAGCAAGAAGTATTTCTTCATGGATTATTGATTAATTATTTGATTGTTCCTGCCGCAAAATTACGAATAAAAACAAGATTTCTCTTTCGCCTATGTTACATTTATTTTGTTTTTTGTATCATTTTCAAGGCATACAGCCTGAATCCGGCCAAAAAAACGAAAAATCCGGCATTACGGACAGCCGCACAAGCCAACACTTACGTGCGGACAGGATGTCAGGAAAAGAAATGAAAATGCCGGCAAAAAGACAGCAACCGCCTCTTTTACACCATAGCCCCAAAAACGGAAACTCCTGCCATGAGAAGCCAAACGTTAACAAAAAGCCATGTAAAAAGGACATCTTTTGCTTCCATGCGGCATTTCCCGGAATCGCTTTCAGCCGAATGAAAAATCATTCGGCTGAAAGCGATTTTCCAATGTCCGCAGAACTTGCGAGCAACCTGTACCAAAAGACGGAAAAACGACTTCTTACCGTGGAGAAGAGATGCCGAAAAACCTGTTTTTCCACGTAAATGGAAGCCCGACAGCCTCAAAAAAAGAAAAACAAAACGACAGCGGAAACGCCCGACGGAAAGACATATAAAAAAGCCATGCGGAAAACATGGCATATCCTCTATCGAAAAGAAAGCTCCAAAAACAAAAGGCAGCATTCTGTCAGATTCCCAACGCACGAGAATCCATTATTCGCGACCGCACCCGTCCCGGCCTGCAAATACGCCATTCCCCTCGGCCCGGAAATGACTATTTGTCATTTTGGAAGCTATGCCACAAATTGCCCTCGGGCACGGGTGCCTCCACGTCTATCTCTTGCTTGGATACGGGGTGGACGAAACGCACACGGCGGGCATGCAGGCAAATGCTCCCGTCGGGGTTGCTGCGCGGCGCACCGTACTTCAGGTCTCCCTTGATCGGGCAACCCATCTTGGCCAACTGGCAGCGGATTTGATGGTGGCGACCGGTTTTGAGGTCTATTTCCAAAAGGAAATAACGTTCCGAACGTCCGATAAGCTTATAGTCGAGGATGGCTTTCTTCGCCCCGGGCTTTTCCTTGTCGTAAGCATACGACTTGTTCTGCTTCTCGTTACGCACCAACCAATGCACCAGTTCCCCTTCTTCCGCAGGCGGACAATTCCCCACAATGGCCCAATACGTCTTGTGCACTTCTTTCGTACGGAACATTTCGTTGAGTCGGGCCAAAGCCTTGCCGGTACGGGCAAAGACCACCAGTCCGCTCACGGGACGGTCCAAACGGTGCACCACGCCGAGGAACACGTTCCCCGGCTTGTGGTACTTCTGTTTGATGTATTCCTTCACCATCTCCGCCAAAGGCTTGTCGCCGGTCTTGTCGCCCTGCACAATCTCCGAACTGCTTTTGTCGACGATGATGAGGTGGTTGTCTTCGTAGACTACGTCCATACGGATTACATGTTCATGCCACCGTCAATCTGGATAACCTGTCCCGACACGTAAGAAGACAGGTCGGAAGCCAAGAAAAGTGCCACGTTGGCCACGTCTTCCGGCGTGCCGCCACGACGCAAAGGTATCTTCTTGCACCATTCCGCACGCACGTCGTCCGGCAATGCTGCCGTCATGGCCGTCTCGATAAAGCCCGGTGCTATGGCATTGGCACGGATACCTTTGGCTCCCATCTCCTGAGCTATGGACTTGGCCAAAGCTATCATACCGGCCTTGGAAGCCGAATAGTTGCACTGCCCGGCATTGCCGTGCACGCCCACCACGGAAGCCATATTGATGATGGAACCGCCCTTTTGGCGCATCATAATAGGCGTACAAGCGTGGATGAAGTTGAAAGCCGACTTCAGATTGACGGCAATCACTGCGTCCCACTGCGCCTCCGTCATACGCAACATCAAGCCGTCCTTGGTGATACCGGCATTGTTTACCAGAATATCTATCGAGCCGAAATCCTCTTTCACCTGCTTCACCACTTCTTCCGTCTGTGCAAAATCAGCCGCATTGGAAGCGTAGCCTTTGGCCTTCACGCCGAAAGCGGCGATTTCTGCCTCGGTAGCCTGCCCGTTTTCATCAATTACCAAATCCGTAAAAGCCACGTTCGCGCCTTCGGCGGCAAACTTCAGGGCTATGGCCTTACCGATACCGCGGGCGGCACCCGTCACCAAAGCCGTCTTTCCTGTCAATAATCCCATAATCTTTTTTATTATTTAATGGTTAAATATATTATCTGTCAACGTTCACCCCGCAATGCGCGGTGTATCAATGTCTTCACCATGCGGCGCGTTTCCGCCTTGTTCAGTCCCTCTCCCAAGCGGCCGTAGATGTAAGGCACCTCCAACCCCTTCACACAATAGTGCATCACGTCGGCCACCAACGCCACATTCTCTATGGAAAACTCACCCGAGGCGACTCCTTCCTTCAGCACCCCGATGAAAAACTCCGTTTCCTTTTGGTCGAAATGTTTCCTCACCTTCTCCACCATCCAGATATTACGGAAGAATTCGGCACGCAAATTACCGTTGCGCAACACGACCTCTTTAATGGAATGCAAATGGACATAAATGATTTCCACCAGTTTTTCCTCCAAATCCGTCCTTTTATTGGCCACTTCCGACAACTGGGCCGAAAGATGCTCCAACTCCGTTTCTATCACGGCAAAATAAATGTCTTCCTTATTCTTGAAATAAGTGTAAAGCGTACGGCGTCCTTTGCCCGAGGCTACGGCAATATCGTTCATCGTCGTATTCTCCAGCCCTTGCTTGGCAAACAGCCCTCGCGCCACATCCACCAATCGTGTCCTTGTCTTCGAAACAGCCATAACTGTTACAAATGTAAGCGAAATCCGGCAAGCAGGCAATATTTCCCCCTTAATTTTCGTTTCAGTCCGGCAAAAAAGCCTGCCATTGTTATCCGAAACGGGTAAGCCCGGCTCAAATTAACACAGACTTTATTGCCGCCATACCGGCTTTTCCGTAATTTTGCATACGGCGCAGCAGGACTGCCCCATGCCCGATGCTCCGCAAAGGACAGGTATTTTATGCCGACTATGCCAAACCCGACGGATTTTGCGACGAGGCTTGGAAAGCGATTTACCAATATGTATTTGCGTTGGCCCACGGCGCAACGAAAGAGCCGTTCTACTACGGCGATTGGATAAGCAAAGCAGGCATTGCCATCTGCAGTTGCAACGACGGTCTCCGGCCGGCCATCTTCAAACAGGAAGCCACCAACGAAGAAAGCCCAATAAACTATATCCTTGTACAAGACTAATGGTAGCCTACCACCGCTGCAAGACAAGGAATACCCTACAAGAAATACCGGCTACATTCGCCTTTTTACAAAAATAATCCGTGATTTGTTTGGCCATTCTGTGGAAAAGCACTACCTTTGCACACAGAAACAAGAAACACATCGCGGAGTGGAGCAGTTGGTAGCTCGCCAGGCTCATAACCTGGAGGTCGTTCGTTCGAGTCGAGCCTCCGCAACTTAATACAAACGCAATTAACTTCAGGAAAGTTAGTTGCGTTTTGTGTTTTAAAACCATTTTAACTATAACCATTAGCCTGATTAAAGTCATGAAAAAAGTATTCTGCTCCCTATTGAAAAGTTTGGTGCTCACTGTTACGCTATCCCACTCCTTGCCTTCACATGGGCAAGAGGAGCCTCTCCGGATTCCCGTGACTACGGAAGATGCGAAAAACAAATATTCCACAATAAACATGCAACGCACCAGTGCGCACGACCCTTCCATCGCTTATGATGAGGGGAGCAGGCTGTATTACGTCTTCGGTTCACACATGGCCACTGCCAAAACCCGGGATTTGCAGAACTGGACCGGGGTGTCCTTTCCTTGGGGCATGGTGAATACAGACGGGACAATCACGTCCGACGTAGCTCCGGCAGACGCTTTCCACACCCACCAAACGCGGAAAATCACCATCCACGGCGAAACGGTGGATTTCGGTAATTTCGATGCCGCAGCCTGGAACTGCGCCCTTCCCGGTACCGGTACCAATGGAGAAGAAACGCCATGGACCGTAGACGGCAACATGTGGGCTCCGGACATTATTTACAATCCCGTGTTGGGGAAATGGTGCCAATACCTCAGCCTGAACGGTCCGCAATGGAATTCTTGTATCATCCTGCTCACGGCCGACCGCATAGAAGGGCCTTACGTCTACCAAGGTCCTGTTGTATTCAGCGGATTCCGCAGCGACACGGACGAACGCATCTCCTTCCACAAGACCGATCTGGAATTAGTCATCGGAAAGCAATCGAGCCTCCCTGCACGGTATAAACAGGAAAAATGGGGAGATTATTGGCCGCACGCCATAGACCCTTGCGTGTTCTACGATGAAGACGGGACGTTATGGATGTCGTACGGCTCTTGGTCGGGTGGCATCTATATCCTGCAATTAGATCCGAATACCGGTCTGCGGGACTACAACGTCACTTATACGGGGGACTTCGATACGAAAGGGGCTAACGTGACATCCGACCCGTACTTCGGAAAGAAAATCGCAGGCGGTCGTTATGTATCGGGCGAAGGTTCTTATATCGAACATATCGGCGACCACTATTACTTGTTCATGAGCTATGGCGGGCTTGAACCTAACGGCGGATACGAGATGCGCGTATTCCGTTCGTCTCGTCCGGACGGCCCGTACAAGGACATGAACGGGACCGATGCCATCTTCACAAGTTGGAAACTTAATTACGGTCCCAATGCAGACACCCGGGGTGAAAAGCTATTGGGAGCCTACAACCATTGGGGATTTATGAATGTCGGTGAACGTGCACAAGGACATAATTCCGTGCTTGCCGCAGAGGAGGGACGCACTTACTTGGTTTACCATACCAAATTCAACGACGGAACGGCGGGACATCAGGTTCGTGTGCACCAACTGTTCCTGAACCGTTCTGGTTGGCCCGTAGCCGCTCCGTTCGAGTTCCACGGAGAAACGACAGGCGACCGTCAGATTGCCTCTTCCCAACTGTTCGACGCTAAAGAGGTGGCAGGCCGCTACCACGTCCTCGTCCATCCCTACGGGCAAAACCATGCCGCCTACGAAGAGGCCGTACCCACAGAAATCCAACTCCGCGAAGACGGGAAGGTAGAAGGGGCACACAGCGGAAGTTGGAAGATATATGACGGCAATTCATACATCACCTTGAACTTGGACGGTACGGTTTACGAAGGAGTCGTAACGGAGCAACAAATGGAACCGACCACTATCAAAGCCGTCTGTTTCACTGCATGTGGCGACAATGGCACAAATCTATGGGGATACCGGATGGGAGATGCATACGCCTTGGCTTATACACTCAATACAACCACCATTCCGGTCAAGGACAACCAATACATCTCGCGCAACATGGACTTGTATGGACTGGAGAAGGAAATCAATGTCAACGCCAAATGGGAGTCCGACACTCCGGACGTGGTTTCCCATACCGGACGATACAACCCGGCCGGCCTGACGGAAGACATCCCCGTGCAATTATCCTGCGAACTGTCCTGCGGTGACTACTTTTGGACTGACACGTTCCACGTGAAAGCCCGCAAGGAATCTCTGCCCGACGGTAATTGGCTTGGTGGCATAAAAGCATATTATGATTTCGACCAAGAGCCTTTCGTCAATGCATACGACCACGTACAAACAGCCAAGCGCTTGTCGCAAGGCGGCAACAACAAACCGTCGTTGGAAAAGGACAGTCTGCGCAACGGCAGCATCCTGCACCAATATTTCGGCGCAAGCGGCTATTGCAGCTACACACAAATGCCCAATCCGCTAAGGAATGAGCGTTTGGAAGGTATGACCGTATCTTTATGGGTGAAACGTACTGACGACATTCCATGGGACGCAATATGGTCTTTCTACAATCCTGCGGTTAACACCAGGCTATATCTTACAGGTAATTCCTACGTAGGCTTTAACAATGGCAAAGACTGGTTCGACATCAACCATCCTGGTAGTATTATCTCCGAACGTATTCCTGTCGGTAAATGGTGTCTCGTCACGATAACCATTTCACGTAGCCAAGGGTGTACCATATACGTCAACGGAAGTAAGATACGTGACGTTGAATACATCGGAAACTGTAATGGCATCAATATTACAGACACAAAAGACTTTGATTATAATCGGGTCATAGACTTTATTCAATCATGCCCTAATTTCTATTTAGGCTACGGCTCTTTTTGGGGTTCCGTAGACGTAAGGATGGATGACCTTATCCTATACAATCGGGCTTTGGAAGCAACGGATGTCAGAGCCTTGAACACGATGAGCAACAGAGTAACAGATTTCTCTATCGGAGAAGGCGGCTTGTCTGTCAAACCTGTCCATCTTCACGGGAACAGAACCATGAAATCTATATACGATTTATCCGGATGCCCTGTAAAAGAGGTAAAAAAAGGTATCTACATTATTGAAGGCCAGAAAGTCATATACCCATAGAAGCCAAGAATAACATACAACTTATTTCATATACCAATCTGACAATTCAGAAGCCCCCGGGAAT
>NZ_GL883838.1 GCF_000205165.1 Paraprevotella xylaniphila YIT 11841
GCCCGACAAAGGACCATCCACCCTTTTGACGGCAAAAAACAAGAACAGTTTATGAACAAGAACATCTTGAAAAACAGAAAAGCAATCCTCTCCGCGGCACTTGTCATCGCCGCAACCGCCTCCGCTTTCGCGCAGGGAAACGGCATCGCGGGCATCAACGAAGCCACCTCTATGGTGAGTTCTTATTTCGACCCCGGAACTAAACTGATATACGCCATCGGTGCAGTCGTCGGGCTTATCGGGGGCGTAAAAGTGTACGGCAAGTTTTCATCGGGCGACCCCGACACCAGCAAGACAGCCGCCTCGTGGTTCGGCGCGTGCATCTTCCTGATTGTTGCCGCCACCATCCTGCGCTCATTCTTCCTTTAATAAATAATGTATGGCTGAATACCCAATCAACAAGGGTATCGGCCGTCCGGTAGAGTTCAAGGGCTTGAAGGCACAGTACCTCTTCATCTTCTGCGGAGGTCTGCTGGCTCTCTTCGTCCTGTTCGTCATCCTCTACATGGTCGGTATCGACCAGTGGATATGTATCGGCTTCGGCGCGGCATCGTCCTCCCTCCTTGTATGGCAGACCTTCGCGCTGAACGCCCGGTACGGTGAACACGGGCTGATGAAATTAGGAGCGGCACGGAGCCATCCCCGATACCTTATCAACCGGCGGCGGATAACCCGTCTGTTCAAACGACAACGAAAGGAAGAAAGACAATGAGGAATACATCGAAAATGACAACACTGGAAAACAGGTTCCCACTTTTAGCGGTGGAGCATGGCTGCATCATCTCAAAGGACGCCGACATCACGGTGGCTTTCGAGGTGGAACTACCGGAACTTTACACCGTGACGGGTGCGGAGTACGAGGCGATACACAGTTGCTGGTGCAAGGCTATCAAGGTGCTGCCGGACTACTCCGTCGTCCACAAACAGGACTGGTTCATCAAGGAACGCTACAAACCGGAGCTTCAGAAGGACGACATGAGCTTTTTAAGCCGCTCTTTCGAGCGTCACTTCAACGAGCGTCCGTACCTGAAACACACCTGCTACCTCTACCTGACCAAGACAACAAAGGAGCGTAACCGGATGCAGAGCAATTTCAGCACGCTGTGCCGGGGACATATCATCCCGAAGGAGCTGGACAGGGAAACCACGACCAAGTTCTTGGAAGCCTGCGAACAGTTCGAGCGCATCATGAACGACAGCGGGCTTGTCAGGCTGCGCCGCCTCTCCACCGATGAGATTGTGGGTACTGAGGGAAAGACGGGACTTATTGAACGCTACTTCTCGCTCATGCCGGAAGGTGACACCACCTTGCAGGACATCGAGCTTTCGGCAAGGGAGATGCGCATCGGCGACAACCGCCTGTGTCTGCACACCCTCTCCGACGCGGAAGACCTGCCGGGCAAGGTGGCTACCGACACCCGTTACGAGAAGCTCTCCACCGACCGGAGTGACTGCCGACTGTCATTCGCCTCCCCGGTGGGGCTTCTGCTCTCCTGCAACCATATCTACAACCAGTATGTGCTGATAGACAACAGTGAGGAAACCTTGCAGAAGTTCGAGAAGTCCGCCCGTAACATGCAGTCGCTATCTCGCTATTCAAGGAGCAACAGCATCAACCGCGAGTGGATAGACCAATACCTGAACGAAGCCCATTCCTACGGACTGACCTCGGTACGGGCACACTTCAACGTCATGGCGTGGAGCGACGATGCGGAGGAACTGAAGCATATCAAGAACGACGTGGGCAGCCAGTTGGCAAGCATGGAATGCGTGCCGCGCCACAACACCATCGACTGCCCGACACTCTACTGGGCGGCGATACCCGGCAATGCGGCGGACTTCCCGGCGGAAGAGAGTTTCCACACCTTCATCGAACAGGCGGTGTGCCTGTTCACAGAGGAAACCAACTACCGCAGCTCGCTCTCGCCCTTCGGCATCAAGATGGTGGACAGGCTCACGGGAAAACCGCTGCACCTTGACATCTCCGACCTGCCCATGAAGCGAGGTATCACGACCAACCGCAACAAGTTCGTGCTGGGTCCTTCGGGCAGCGGCAAGTCTTTCTTCATGAACCACCTCGTGCGCCAATATTATGAGCAAGGCGCACATGTGGTATTGGTGGACACGGGAAACTCCTATCAGGGCTTGTGCGGCATGATCCGACGCAAGACAGGCGGAGCGGACGGTGTGTATTTCACCTACACGGAAGATAAGCCCATCAGCTTCAACCCGTTCTACACCGACGATTACATCTTCGACGTGGAGAAGAAGGACAGCATCAAGACCCTGTTGCTGACGCTCTGGAAGTCGGAGGACGACAAGGTGACAAAGACGGAGAGCGGCGAGCTGGGCAGTGCCGTGAGTGCCTATATTGAGCGCATCCAATCCGACCGTAGCATCGTGCCGTCGTTCAACACCTTCTACGAGTATATGCGTGACGACTACCGCAAGGAACTGGCACAGCGTGACATCAAGGTGGAGAAGTCCGACTTCAACATCGACAACATGCTCACCACCATGCGGCAGTATTACCGGGGCGGGCGTTACGATTTCCTGCTCAACTCCACGGAGAACATCGACCTGCTCGGCAAGCGGTTCATCGTCTTCGAGATAGATTCGATTAAGGAAAACCGCGAACTGTTCCCCGTCGTGACCATCATCATCATGGAAGCCTTCATCAACAAGATGCGGCGGCTGAAAGGCGTGCGGAAACAGCTTATCGTGGAAGAGGCTTGGAAGGCCCTCTCATCGGCGAACATGGCTGAATATCTGCGCTATATGTATAAGACGGTCAGAAAATATTACGGCGAGGCAATCGTGGTGACGCAGGAGGTGGACGACATTATCAGTTCTCCGGTGGTCAAAGAGAGCATTATCAACAACTCGGATTGTAAAATCCTGCTTGACCAAAGGAAATATATGAACAAGTTCGACCAGATACAGGCGTTGCTCGGACTGACGGAAAAGGAGAAGTCGCAGATACTCTCCATCAACATGGCGAACAACCCTTCACGGCTCTACAAGGAGGTGTGGATAGGCTTGGGCGGCACGCAGTCGGCGGTCTATGCCACGGAGGTCAGCGCGGAAGAGTATCTGGCGTACACCACCGAGGAAACGGAAAAAGTGGAGGTTTACCGTCTGGCGGAGAAGCTGGGCGACGACATCGAAGCCGCCATCCGGCAGCTTGCCGAAAGGCGGAGAAACAAGGAATAACTAAAAA
>NZ_GL883839.1 GCF_000205165.1 Paraprevotella xylaniphila YIT 11841
CCATAAGAATCTTGTTTTAGGGTTTATGCCAATACAAAGGAACGGATTTATCGTAAGAAATCAAAGTAATACCAAAGGAAAATACTATAATTTTATGGTTTTTGTCTTTCCCGGTATGATTGTCAGGTTGGCCGTTCCGTTGTCTTTTATTTCCACGTTTATATATCGGGCCTCTACCACGACTTTCCCGTCCAACATGATGATACCCCACTGGTTCGGGTTTTCTTCCATTGCGCAATAGTTGCCTATCGGCTTTTGGATACGGCGGTAGATGGGTGGTACGATGATACGCTCGCCCGATTTCAGTCCCCATTTCAGTCCGGACTTGAACGGCACAGCGTTTTGTAAGGTGGCCAACCGTTCTTTCTGTTTCTTTTCTTGCGTACGTTGTTTGTCCGCTTGCTTTTGGGCGGCACATTCTCTTGCTTCGGACATCAGTTTTGATACAGCAGCCTTGAAGTTCTCCGTTTGCGTCTCGGGAGTCATGCAGGCGATATACCGTTTTTCTTTACCGGCTTCTGCATGGTAGTATCTTCCTTCTCCGTCGGCAATCACGATGCTTCCGTCTGGCAGTTTTCCACAAAACCGATAATAGCTATCCTCGTCATTTTCCAATATGCAAACATAGTCCTTGTTCAAGGAGTCTTCCGTGCTTTCTACATATTTAAATTCGGGAGTGATGAAAGGATCGTAAATGAGCAGATAGAAGCCCCTTGAAAAAAAATCGTGCCGGTCGATGCCCGAACGGTTCACATAGGCATGCTTCGTACGGCTGTAGAACATGCGGCCTACTTGGAGTATTTCTATTTGGCCGAATTTCATTACAATCGGCTTGTCCGGGTAGTATTGGTTGCACCTTAAATCTATGTAGGACGTTTTGTCATTCCGGTCTGTTACGGCCACGATGTTGTCCGGCAAGAATTTCATACGCTTGTACCTGTCGGTTTTCATCCGTATTCTTCCGTTCTTGTCTACGATAGCTGTGCGGCAGTCCTCGAACTGTACGGCAGCAAGATTATCTTTTACGTCGAACAAAGTGGAATATTGTGCTTTTGCGGTGATGGTCTGCCCGCATTTTAATCCCCAGAGACCGTTTTGGCGGTCTTTGAACGGTTTTAGTTTTTCCTGTAGTGGAGTATTATTGTCCGTGGGAGACTTGCTTTTGTTCAGGTAATCCCATAATATTTCATGCGACATGACCATTTCGAGCGGCTCATTGGAGCATCCCGTTGGGGCTTTTTCTTGCTTTGCAGCCAAGTATTCCGTTTTCTTACAAGTTGTACGGTAGCCTTTTCCGGCCAACCGTCCTTCAAACATGGCCTTCCAGTCCCGGTAGGCCGTGGGCAGTCCGAACAGGCGGTACAGACCCACGTTATCTATCAGCATGCAAGTGTCTTTACCCGTTGCTTTCCGCAGTCCGCGCCCTACTTGTTGTAAGTATTTGGCCAACGAAAGGGTAGGGCGGGCCATCTGTATGAACTCCACGTCCGGGCAGTCGAAACCCTCGCTGAATACATCCACATTCACCAATACTTGTATCTTGCCCCGTTTGAAATTTTCTATAAGTTGTTTACGTTGCCGTGTAGGAGTCTTACTGTCAATCGCCACGCTGTTTATTCCACGCTGCCGGTAGAAACCGGCAATACTCCGTGCATGGCTGATGCAGATAGCATACACGATGCCTTTCTTTCCATCGGCATATTGCCGTACGCTTTCGTACAGCTGTTCGATACAGGGTTTGCGGTTCAGCACCTCGTTCATTTCTTTCGTTTGGAAATCACCATCCGCCCCACGTTTTGACAAGTTTTCTATCAATCGTTGGGATTTGCTGCCCGGACGGATGGATACGTAGTCGAAAGCTGACAGCCATCCTTGTCGGATAAAATCGGCAATGCTGTCCGAAGTAACCAGTTCGTCAAACAAGTCCGTGAATCCCCTGCGGCTCATCCGGCAAGGGGTAGCCGTCAAGCCCAATTTTTTTGCCTCAGGATGACGTAGCCACAACTCCTTATACGTTTTAGCCAGTGCATGGTGAGCCTCGTCAATGACGATAAGGTTTGGGGATTCGTGAAAGTCAGCGAGATGACGCGACAGCCATTGGATGGACATGGCCCTTACCCTTCCGTCTTCCTTCGGGATGCTTGGGATGCCGTATCGTTCCATGGTTTCCTCAATCTGCTCCACCAGTTCGCGGCGGTGTGCCACAATCCAGACACACCGTTTCCCATCCTCTTTCAGGCTGTCATAAATGATGGATGCCAACAGATGGGTTTTTCCCGTACCTGTTGGCATCTGGAGCATGATGCTTTTGTGCGATTTCCAAGCTTCAAGTACATGCGTTTTGATGTACTTTTGATAATCGCGAAGATGACTGTGGGGGCGAGTCATACTATCCTATGACCTTGCATAATTCATCTATCAGACTTTTGCTTGCAATATCTCCCAAATCATGCAAGGGTCTTAGATTCCGGGTTGTCAACAACTCTTTTAGTTCTTTTGCGTCGGTTGCCACGTACACATAGCCGAGTTCTTTCATCTTCTGGGCTGTGGCCAACTGATGCTCGTTGCGATGTTCACCCCATGCGGCTATGCGTGGAAAGATTATAATAGGCTTGTGTTGGCGCATGGCGGAAATAATAGTACCCATACCGGCATGGGCCACAATGAGGCGTGCCTTGCTGAATAGTTTGTTAAACTCATCGGGCGGTAAAAATTCTATGGTACGGATGTTTTGAGCCACATATTCACTTTTGTACACTTGCGCGATGATTTCCTCATCCAAATGCGCGGCCACTTCATCAATGATTTTCACGAAACGGTCGAATGGGGCCTGAGTACCGATAGTGCAAAATATCATAATCGGGAAATATTAAAGTAACAATAAGTCAAAGAACGGGGGAGCAACGGGCGGTTTTGCCTTTAATCACCAAAGATGTTTCCGGCATAATGCACCTGTGCAGAAGCAAGACCCGGCCATTGGGTGTACACGTGGGTTGCGAATTTACGTGCTAATTTTCCACAAGCACTCATGGTTTGTACATTGGCTACAGAGTCAATCCAGATGGTCTTAGTTCTGGTCATTCTGCCTAAAATAATGGTAAGCAGTCCCGGAGCCGCACCTGTTGTGACGATGGCAGTGGGGCGTTCTTTGAGCAAAATCCCCAAAATATTGAAGGAAGCCGGTAACATTTTCCAAGCATTCCAACGGCTGAAATCCATCATGGTATGAAACCGGCAAGTGCCGACCATGGATTTACATTTAGGGTGGGTTGACATGTACACCACTTCATAGCGTTCTTCTAAAGGACGGGCAATGCGGAGGAGTTGTACCCAATGGCCTCCGATAGAGGCGACGGCGAGGATTTTCTTCATTAGTCTTTGTGTTAATTGTAGCATTTGCAAAATGTTGTATATCCATATTAAAGTATGTGGACAAAACATGCCTAATAAGGAGTTTTTGTTGGAAATACCTCCATTGGCTTATACGTTTTTTTCTGGCAAGACAAGAAGTTCCCCCAATTTAAAATCCCAATCGTCTGGGGTGAAGTGTATATGTCCGGTTCCGGGAGTGTATGTCATTTCACCAAAGAATATTTCATCATTCTGGTCTATGTAAAAGTCGACACGAACAAAAGGAGTGCCCTTTGCCAATTTGCGAGCCATTTCTATCATGCTGTCAAATTTTGCAGGCTTTTTAATGTTTGCGTTCGGGTCATTTTTAGAAGTCATGTAGAAGTCCACAAAATTCCAATTCAAATCATACACATTGAGCTTATGTCCCACAAATCGGTCATAGTCCACTTCTATGTAGGTTGGTTCCCCATTGAAACAGAAAACTTTATAATCCTTTAACTGCCATCCTGTATCATCTACCATGTATTTCTCTGCAAGAACAACCGGTTTGACATTCTTGTAAGCATATTCACGTGTCCTATAATAGAAGTTTTTCTTTAGGCTTTTCATGATTTTCTTTCTGGCGGCATACTTGTCTAATTTTGATTTGTCTGTACATATCACAAGACCCCCCGAATCGTGATTGCATTTGAGTACAAACTGGTCTGGTAAGGAATCAAAATCAATCTTGTCAAAACTATCCCATGCCCCGTAAGTAGGTATGATATGATTCTCCCCAATGATTTTTGCAACGATTGGTTTTACTCTATATTTGTCTACCATGTCGGTGTATGACCAATCGTGATAGTTCAACAAAAGCCATTGCAATTTGTCGTTGAACCTTTTAGGAGTTTTGAGATTAACACTTCTGTGATGGCTTAGGAAATAAGTAAACCTAATCCAAGTTTCATCGTTTTTTATGTATGGTGATATAAATGTTATCACATCTTCACATAAGGTTTTGAACCACTTTTTCATGTCTCGTTTAATTTAATTCTTCAACAAACGTAACCAGTCTATTCATGCCTTCACGTATTTTGGATTCATCTAATGTAAATGCAATACGTATGAAGTCATCACAAATCTTTCCGTATGCTATTCCCGGAACCACTGCCACTTGTTTTCTTTTGAGTAATTCATACGCGAATTCTTCTGATTTCATGTCTGTCTTGCTGATATCAATCATCGCGTAGAAAGTGGCATCGACTGTTGCAGGTTTTATTTTCTTTGTCCGGCTCAACGTTTCCATCAAAACGTCTCTCCTGTTCTTGAAAACGGTAGCCATTTCCGTGGAGTAATCGATATCTGTGCGCAATGCCTCTATTGCCGCATATTGTGATGGCAGTGGAGCACAGGCAGCTACGTTTTCTTGCAATTTGGTCATAGCGGTGATTATTTCCCGGTTGGCCGCCACATACCCTATACGCCATCCTGTCATACAAAATTCTTTAGAAAGACTGTTAATAAAAATTGTCCGTTCTTTCATATCAGGGAGCGATGCTATGCTTTTGGGACGCATATTCCCATTATATACCAAGCTTTTATATACTTCATCGGTAATCACCATAAGATTTTTTTCTTTTGAAACTTCTGCAATTTGGGAGATGAATTCTTGGCTGAATATTTTGCCCGTGGGGTTGCAAGGTGTATTGAGTATGATTGCTACCGTTTTGGGTGTTATTGCTTCCTTGATTTTATTCACGGAACATTTGAATTCTTTGATGTGGTCATAGTCTTCCACGATAACCGGTACGCCGCCACACATCTCAACCATCTGTTTATAATTCACATAGTAAGGGGCAGGTATTATAACTTCATCTCCAGGGTCGATAGTAGCTAACAATGAGAGGTATAGGCCTTCCATAGCACCAACACTTACCAATATTTCATTTTCTGGAGAATATGTCAGTTGTTCTTTCTTGAATATGTAATTTGCGATGGCTTGGCGTAAGTCAATCAGGCCTGCGTTTTGTGAGTAACGCGTCTTGTTTTCCATAATAGCTTTACATCCGGCTTCTTTGATTGGGGTTGGGGTCGGGATGTCGGGGTCTCCTAAGGTGAAATCAATCACATCTTCATATTCCTTGGCCATATTGAATAATTTCCTAGTCAAGGATGGCTGAATATTTGTAGCCGCTTTTGAAATCTTAATCATATACGTTTGTTTTTATGATTTTGGATAATTATCGTTTTGGAATGTTCGTCATTTATACCAAATTGAGCTTTTTGAGCAGTTCTTTTGTTATTACCTTATTTACGTCATAGGTTTCTGCGTTTTGTTGGCACTTCAAGGCCATCTTTCCTATGTCATAGCATCCTTCAATACACTTTTTCATTTTGTCGCATAATGCAGGGGTGTTATGTACCGGAATGAAAAGAGCGGTTTCTCCCTCAGTCATAAACTGTTTGTTGTGTGCCCAATCTGTGACAATCATAGGGACACCGCTTATAAACGCGTCAATAAACACCCCTGCGAAACCTTCACCTTTCCAATAGGTTGGGAATAGCATCAGGTCGTATTGGGATAACTTGTCGTAACCTTTCTCGTTTTGTAGGTTAAGGAAACCTCGGTAATTTACGTTTTGTAAGGGTTCTATTTTTTGGAAAAAGTCAGTCTCATAGGTTTCAGCGATTTTTCCATAAAAGTCAATGGTATATTTGTCTTTAAATCCCGTAGCATTGAGTTGCCGGGCAGCTTCAATAATGTAATCGCAACCTTTTTCTTTCATGATTCTGCTAAGAAATACGAAACGTATCGGGCGTGTTATTTCCTTTTTCCATTCATCTATGCGTTCCTTTATGTTGGGGTAATAGGTGATAGGTTTAAAGTTTGGAAGTTGAAAAACATTTTTTACGCCACAATCGGTCAATTGCTGTACCATCAGATTACTCTCAACAATCGTCCAGTCCATATAACCGATTATGTCTTTATCAAATATGCCGTTTTTGACTTTTTCACCGAGAGTTCCGCCTATAACCCAATGAATCGTGGGTTGTTTCCATTTCACTTTTTTCATCAACTTCATCATCGGGTACACGTTTACCGTACTGGTCGAGAATATGATGGTGTCTTTTTTATGTATTACCAAATTCCAAATCAGCTGTAAAAACACCCAAGGATGCCTTTTCCAGTTCTTGAAGTCTACACATCTGCACTTCACTCCCAGTTCTTCCAACTTTTGTATCATCAGTTGGTTCTTCATTGTCTCCCCACAATCGGCAGGTTTGCCTTTGTTTATCCAACCGATAATAATTATTCCGTTCATTGTTTGTTTCCTGTTATATTGTATCTTTAAAGGGCATAAAAAGAGTAAAATTGCTTTTAATCTACTAATACCCAAGGCTCGTTTGTGTGATTCCTCCGTTTGATTATTTTTGCAGGCACACCGGCAACGATGCTATGGCTCGGCACGTCCTTTACGACTACTGCATTTGCACCGATTATGACATCGTCCCCAATTGTTATGGGGCCGAGTACTTTTGCTCCGGCTGCAATCCATACGTTGTTCCCGATAGTAGGGATTCCTCCATTTGCCCATCCTATCGTGACTTGTTGGTTAACCATGCAGTTCATGCCCATTTCTTTCACAAGAATCATAGTGCTGAAACCGTGCATTATTCTCAACCCCCCTCCAATACCCCCCCCCGTTTTTATTTTTTTTGCAAACTATATATAAGTTTAAATGGTAGGCTGTGGGGTATGTGAATATTCTCATCCATCCGAGTCCCCCGGATTTTAATCTGAAATCAATGAGCCTTCTGTATTCCGCATATTTGAAGAACAGAAGTAAGAATGAGGTTGTTCCGGAGGGAATATTTTTCCATTTGCACCAAGCTTGAAAGTCTTGCCTGAGTTCTTTTAAGGTCACCATAGGTTCTATTTTACGAGTTTTCCCAAAATATCAATGTAACCATGGCCGAATTTTAAATCCGGTTCCATGTAATTTCCTTCTCCCCATTCGTTCCAACTCTGTAAGAACAAAATCTTGTGCTCGTCTTGTTTGTCCTTTATTAAGTCAAGTGCTTGCTCGACCATTTTCCCAAATAGTTTCGGAGTAGAACCGTGCCAGATGTTATTTGTCTTCTTTCCTGAACGTGGGCTACGGTCAAAATTCGGGATAATGGTTGGATATATGTTTTCCATTTTGTCGTTTTCTACATAATAGTTTCTTATGATTTTAGCATAATCAATATGTAATACATAGTCAATGTGTAGCTTGGTCTGTATGAACCGTTTTAAATAATAAATCAACGGTGAGTCGGATTTTGCTTGTGCGCCATTTCCTCCACGTGAGTTTACCGCATCAAAGCCTAACGATAAAATATGGTTATAATAATCCCCAGAGGCATCTTTTGGGGAAAACACGTTCCTTATTTTACCGTCTGACGTATGTAGCCTGAAATTTTCTGTCAGTCCAACGAAATGGAAACCTTTCAGTCCTTCTTTTTCAGCCAACTTATTCCATAAATCTTTGAAATGTGGGAAGTCCACAAAGTCCCGAGGGGCAAATACGACAAACAAAAGCTTGCCATCTACTTTGATATAACGTTTGTCTTTAAAGGCATTCAAATATTTATAGAAATGTGAAATATGGTCTTCGTCTCCGGGGTAGGTCATTTCAACAATGATGGTTTCTTTGTATCCCGTTTTTGATGAGGTCCAAGTCCGGGTGGACCATGTATGGTTTGCCCATCCTAGGCAAAAAGGAAAATCAGGCTTGCCGCTTTCCACGACTTCGTTAAAAGGGCGTTCCAACAATTCTTTTCCTCCCCCGAACCAATAATGCCAATAACAGAATCCTTCTATACCGGCCTCGCGTGCTAACTCGGCTTGTTGTTCTCGGATTTCAGGCATTCGTAAGTCGTAATATCCTAAATCGGCAGGAATACGGGGCTGGTAGTGTCCATGGAAAAGCGGTCTGGCTCTTCCAACGTTTGTCCATTCCGTAAAACCCTTACCCCAAAATTTGTCGTTCTCAGGAGTCGGATGAAACTGGGGTAAGTAATAAGCTATGACTCTTGCTTTTTTGTTTGCCATAATTTTATTTGATAAAGTATTGTGGGGTGATGAATATGTCATTTTTGTTCTTTAGCCCAATAGATGAATTGATTAGCCAGATAATGAGGAACCCAGTAAACAAGTCTAAGCTATTACTAAAAGTCTTGTATGTAAAGCATGTAAATCCCGTAACGCATAGCATGCCCCAAACGTAGAGAATATAGAGCTTGTTAGATGCGATAATATGTTTTTTAAATATTGCTTTTTTCAGAATGAATGAGAGGGTCAGCAGGAACGGGATGATAAAATATCCAAAATCTGAGTACATGTCACCAACAAAGGTATAGAATCTACTGGGAGATATTCCCATTTTAGGTCCCCAGTAATCTCGGCGTTCCAAAAAGTCCGTAAAAGTGTCCATGCCTAAAATATATTTAATGAAAGCAAAGCAGTTATCCCCTTCGGTGAAAGCTTGCGTATGCCACATGTTCTGGTTAAAATTAAGCGTGCCTTCTCCGGCATATAAGGAAATCCATCCTAACAAGGACACGGTTTGTGCACCTTCGCTCATGCTGTAACGGGCAAATGTCATGATGGAGAACAATAATATGAAAATGGAAAAGATGCCTATTGCTATTGCCTTTATTCTTTTTATGTAATTCCTGTTCTTAATATAATTCCGGAACATCAGGTATGTAAATATGGCATTCAATGAGGTGAAGACTACGGCAGATCGTCCAGAGAGCGATAGTGTGTATAATACCGGGTTGACGCATCCCATTAAAAGTCCCCCTAATTTATATTTGTTGATTTTTCCATATCCGAGATAAAGGAATAATAAAAAAAGGGAGCAATATTGGAACTTAAGATTCAATGAATTGCAAATTTTTCCAACGGGGGAATACCAGTTCACTACTTTTTGCTTGTTGAAATCGCCTTCCATTTTGTCTGCATACAATGTCGCGAGTGCGTCCGAATTGTCAAAACTAAATGTTTTTACCAGATGGATGGCGTTTTCAAAAAAAGGTATGATGGAGATTAAACAGAAAAATAAGATTATTCTTTCAAAAAAGAACTTGTTTCTTATCGTAATCGTGGAATATCTATCATCGATATATCCAAATGGAATGATTGAAATAGCAAGGCATGTGGCGAAAAAGATGTATGGAATTATTGTAATCTTATTATATTCTTGCGAGGCTGTATAGAATATAATGGAAAATATGGATGAAAGCATCCATATGAACATTATATAACGAAGGCATGCTTTATCTTTCCTGTAGCAAGAAACCAATATAAAAAGAATAACATGAAATATAGAAAAAGCAACAACGACAGGCATATTGATAATTATTGTAAAAGTTGTGACGCTTCTGAGAAACAAGACATGGCTATGGCATGTGCATGGTCTGCGTATTCTTTCAAATTTTCTCTCGAAGGTTGGTTACCGGTGATTACCTGTTCAAATTTGGCGAAATCAAACTTGTGTATGGAAGCTTCCGTATTGAATTCAAATGAACGTCCTTTTATGCCTAAGATTTCCAACATGCCTGCTATCTTATGTTCGTAACTTAATGCGATTACAGGAATACGGTTGTTGATACCGAACACGATAGAGTGGTAACGTGTACCTATTATCATTTGGGCATCCTTAATTATATTTTGTTGGATGTCAGAACTGTATGTGTCCGGAAATACTATGATTCGTGATGGATTTTCCGTTTCTTTCTTTAACCTCTTGAAGTATAGGTAATCGTTCTTTTTTCCTGCATTATAAAGCTGTGGGAGCATGACGATGTTATAGTTGGTCTTTTGGATTATGATGTCAATCATTTTTAGGTAACATTTGTCAATAACGTCCTGTGGCATGTTTGTGAATGACGGATGCCATGTTAGTTGGTTGGGTACAAACACGATATATTTTTGTTTGCCTAAGTCTGTCCTGACACTGTCAGGTAATGTGGCATTGGGCGTGTCTAAAAAGGCGGAATCAATGGATTTTATGTATTTTATGCCAAGTTTGTTTGCCAAATCCATGCTTCGGGCATCTCTCAATGACAAGAAGTCCATCTTTTTAAGTATTTCTTTTGCTCTTGTGCAGAAGATATGTTGTAATATGTTTCGAGGGTTAAATGGTCCTATTGAGCGTGAGTAGTAAATGACGGGCTTATTGTAATGCTTGCATAACATCATGTTATACAAGTGCGACCAATTATAAAATCCGCCTAGGCAGATTCCCCCAGGGGCGCAAAGCACTATGTCTGCTTCTTGGATGTATTGTATTAGTTTCCGGTTACTGGGAATAATACGACTCCAGAACATCATGCCCGAACAAGCAGAAAATATGCGGCTTTTGCGATATCCTTTATTGGTGTTAATGTTGATATATTTGTTTTGTGGGTTATCTACTTTGATTTGTTTGATAGTTCCTTCTTTCACGTTCTCAAGCAAAATCATGACAGAGGCATTGGGTACATTCTTATTGAGTGTGCGGATAAGGCTTCTGTGTGCAGCTTCGTCACCTCGGTTGTATACAGGTTGGTTTAAAAGTAATATTTTCATTGTTTATGTTGTTATGATTTTTTTATATTTTCTTTTTACCTACTAGGAAAGGGGCGTATTTGTTGATGAGGGATGATATTCCGAGTAAGATAAATGATTGTACAGTACATAATAGAATAGGATAAATCCATTGGCTTCCATTTAAAAATTCAAAATGCCTGAACAGAAGCATTGTTATAGCCAAAGCCTTTCCATTAAAGGCAAAAAAAGCTAATGAATTCTTTCCTTGCCTTTCAAAAAAAGAACAAGGGTATAAGCATGAAATAGCACAAATGGCAATTATTCCAATAAGTGACAGAATGATGAATAGCAAGGGGGCGTTGTAATAATTGTATGCAAAATGAAATTCCATGTTTGTGTTTAGCTGTAAGGCAAAATCTACACAGATATATAATATAAGTAAGGAAATCCCTGTTTTCCTGCTTATTTGTATGGCTTTGCCATCAGTGAATTCTTTCGTTATATTTCCTACGATAAAGTAAGCCAATGCAAAAAGAGCTATGTCGCAATAGTAAGGGCAGGTATATGATACAGTGTTTCTTATCAGATAAACTGAAGGCAGCAGTATTATTGCTGTTGCAATTTTGCTTTTTAAGTTTTTCATGTAAATATGGTGGAGCAAAATGAAATACAATTGCACCATAATAATACATGAAACGAACCACAAGTCATAACCATATACAATCCTGAGTATTCGATTGCTGATGATATCGTAATTGCCATTGAGTAATGCCTTCCAGTTATCGAGTCCGATGAAGGCAAGCAGGAAACACAAGAGGAAATATGGAATGATTAAGTTCCTTGCCAATTTCAAAATATCCGTTTTGATGTCCTTGTGGCAATTGAACAAATATCCAGACAAGAAGAAAAATAGAGCTAAAAAGAATGGCGTGTAAATCATTTGTAGATAAGTGTGTTCTAATTTGCAGTGTGCCAATAAAACACTGAAAACACAAATTCCGCGGGCATTGTCAATCCATCTTATCCTTGTTTTCTTTGTTTGCATAGGATTATTATTAGTCGTTGATATATTCTTAATGTTTTATTTTCGTTTTTCTTTTAAAAGCATTGTTTTCTCAAAGCAATTTTTAATTTTGCAATGAAGCGATAATAAGCCTATGTCAAGCACTAAAAATCTATACCAGGGTTTTGTACAAAGTTGACGAAAGAGCTTTATTCTGTCAGGGTGGTGTCTATAACTTTCTTTTCTGTCCAATGTGGATTTTTGGGATAATATAACTTGCTGATAAGAGATTTCATTTGCATGAATATAGTTATCATTTTGGGCTTGAGTTAGGATGTGATTTCCAGTCTCAGAGAAGCAAGTGGCTAAAGTCATGCCGATTTTTTCTGATGATATATATTCTTTTAGCCATGGGTCTGCGAGTGCGATATCACTATGTTGGTTTAATGTGTCTTTACACATGAAACATTTTGGACGAATAAATAGGCGTGAATGGAAGATTCTATTCCAAATGGAAGCGTTATTGGCTATGAAGGTCTTTTTGTTGACTTTTGTCTTTATTGTGATTCCGCTTGGCCATCCGTTTCCTCTATATTGGATATGGCAGACATTTTGTTCTTTTATATTGATTCGTTTTAATAAATATTTGGTTGCATCAAGTGTTTGTTGCGAAGAGCAAGTTAACCCGATTATGAATACTTTGTGACCATGTCTTTCACAAATTGATTTTATGGCCTTTGTTTGGCAAGGTAAAGCGAAACAAGCAAGTGTTCCCTTTATTTCATTTTGGTGCGATTTAACAAATCCGATTAAATCTATTTCTTGATAAATTGAACCACAAATTTGGTATTCATCAAATGAGTGAATTATTTTAGGAACATATCTTAGTGTAATAGGGTCAAACTCGAAAGATATGGATGTACCAATAAGTTTGTTGTCGAATAACCATTTGATAATGGTTGTTCCTATTCCTCCAGACGTGGCTTTATATCTGATGTCGGGGTTTGTGGAATATCCGATATAACTTTTCATTTTCTTATCATTCTTTTGAAATAGCGTAATTCTTTCCAACCTAATAATATAGCATAGAGTTGTAGCTTCATGACGTTGTGGTAGGCGGGAATCAACAGGTTTGCGAAACACCCGGTGAACAAAACCGTGATTATTGTGACGTATGAAGAACCGATGATTCCATATTGTGGAATTAGGAAATAGTTTAGCAATACACATAGGATGCAACCTAAGATATTTCGTATGAAAGCCCATTTTTGAATGTGTTCCATGATGATGATTTGCCCCCCGGCGGAAGACAGAGCTATCCCTACGGCCTTGAACGCCATGATTTGTAAAACAGGAATAGTTGGAGTATATTGCATACCGTATGTGTATGTGATGAGCCAATAAGAAAGCGATGAGACCATTACGGACATGATGATAGCCGTCCATGTGGTGATGCTTACGAATGTCTTCTTTTTAACTTCGTATGTTTCCGGTTTGTTTTCTTTCTCCCTTATCAACATCGGGGTGACAGTCTGCACCAAAACCATAGGGAGGAATACAATCAGATCTACGAACTTTCCAGCCGTGGCGAAATAACCAACTTCTGTTTTGTTTATCATATCACCAATCATGACTTGGTCTATGCGTTGGTAAATGATGACAGCTGCCCCAGATAGGACGAGGGGAAATGATTCTTTTAGGATAAAAGGCACTAAAGTCTTGTCGAAATACCATTTTCGGATGGAACCAACAGTGGATTTATAACTAAGGTAATATCCGCTTGCAACCAATGCCGTATCAAATATTTGTGCATAAATAAAGTATTCCAAAGGCGCTTTAATCCAAAGCAACAGGATTTTGATTCCTGCACCGACGAATGTACGGTACATTTCAGATTTTACAATATATTTGTTTTGGACTATGGATGTGAAATAGTTACGCAATAGATTCCCAGTACCGGTGAACAGGGTCAGTCCATAAGCTAACACCATCAGGGAGGTAAACTTGTCTGTTTGGAAGTAAAACAAAGATATGGCAATGACGATATAAGCTGTTGTAGCAAAAAACATTCTCAGGCTGAAACATGTCCCCATGATGGCATCCTTTTTGTCATTCTGCTGGGACAGCTCACGTATTTCGATGTTGTCCATGCCGAATGTCGCAATAATGGAGAAAATGGCTACATAACTAATTACATAGTTCATGAGGCCATAACTTTCCGGGCCGAGATATCTGGCGACCAATATTCCAACGAAAAGCGCACTTGCCATATTGATGGCCTTGCCTCCTAAAGACCATGCTACATTTGAGACGATTTTCTTTTGTGAATTAGATAAGTTCATGGCTAAAAGCGGTTCAACTCTCTTGGTTACAGTAGTAAATATTGGAATTCGCTAAATTGGGATGCTTACGGTTTGAAACTAAGTTTATCGGTCATACCAACTCGTTCAAATCCACATCAAGCCCGGCTGCTTTCATTTCCTTGGCGACAGCAATCTGCCATGCCCCCTTGTCGTCAAACGGCACATATACGATACCGGACATGTCACTGGGGATTTCCACCTCAGAATCCACCAAGGCGCATACGTTCTGTCTTCCCAACAAGGCACACATATAACCGTGTTCAAAAACCACATTTTGCCGGGCGCGGGGATTCAGATATTCGTCGGCATGTGGCTTGTCATTTCCTAAATCACACGCAGTGTATAGGATTATGGCAAAGGCCAAATCATTGGCTTCACGCTCGATTTTCTCAATGATGGTACACCCTGCGTTGGGCTGCTTGAAAAGGACAACGGGGTCGTATCCTAAGGTTTTGATAAACAATTCGACTTGTGACCTTATGGTCGTGTCATGTCCATGTACAATGAAAACGCGTCTTGAATCGGGATGGAAACTTTCCTTTTCAGTCCTTTCTATTTGTACGGTAAGAGAGGGTAATAATGGGATTTTCAGAACCAGTGTTTCCAAGTATTCGATTTTACTTTTAAGTTCGTCCTGATATGCTTGAACGAGATTTTCGTTTCCTGTGAAAATCAGGCATTGGCCACTGTTGATGTAACCACGTTGGTATTCATTGTTGGGGATGTCAAACGCTTGTTTTAAAAGTTCGCTATTGTAATCTGTCCATTGTTTGAATTCTGAAATCCATTTTTCTTGTTCTTCTGTCAGTTCTGTTCTCGCTTTCCTTATTGTATAACCATATCCTCTATAAACATCAGGAATATTTGGAACAGAGGCTTTCATCAAAGATAACTTTTTGCCAATTTCTATCCTCTCTGAAAGTTCTGAATGGAAAAGTTCTTTTTCCAATACAAGTTTTGTTTTTTCAGCAGATTTGTTTGTTCCTTTTCGATTTGCCATAATTGATTAAGTGTAAACTTGTTTGAAACAATTCTTAAATTACGGGATATTCAATCCCTCCTGAAAATATCTCGTGTATAGACTTTCTCCTCCACATCATCCAAACAAGCATCATACCGGTTGGCAATAATCGCTTGGCTTTGGCTCTTGAAAGCATTTAAGTCATTCACCACCTTGCTGCCGAAGAACGTGCTGCCGTCTTCTAGCGTGGGTTCGTAGATGATGACCTCCGCACCTTTGGCCTTGATGCGCTTCATCACGCCCTGGATGCTCGACTGGCGGAAGTTGTCCGAGTTCGACTTCATCGTCAGGCGGTACACGCCGATGACACACTTCCGCTCTTCGGACGGGTTGAAGTCGCCACGGTTGTAATAGTCATAGTAACCGGCCGTGTGCAGCACGCGGTCGGCAATGAAATCCTTACGCGTGCGGTTGCTTTCCACGATGGCTTGGATGAGGTTTTCCGGAACATCCTGATAATTGGCCAACAGTTGCTTGGTGTCCTTGGGCAGGCAGTAGCCGCCGTAACCGAACGAAGGGTTGTTGTAATGGCTTCCGATGCGTGGGTCAAGGCTTACGCCATTGATGATGGCCTTCGTGTCTAGCCCCTTCATTTCGGCGTACGTGTCCAACTCGTTGAAGTAGGATACCCGCAAGGCCAAGTAGGTGTTGGCAAAGAGTTTCACGGCCTCGGCTTCGGTCAGGCCCATGAACAGCGTGTCGATGTCTTCCTTGATGGCCCCTTCCTGCAGGAGGGCGGCAAAGTCGTGTGCGGCCTTGTCCAACCGGGCATCCCCTTCGGGACGGCC
>NZ_GL883840.1 GCF_000205165.1 Paraprevotella xylaniphila YIT 11841
GTTATTGAATAAAATTTAAACAGGCTCTTATAAAAGTGAAAAAGTAACTGTCGAAGAACTGGAGAAAGCGACAGAGGACCTAAAAACAGACATATTGAACTTCAAATATGGTTCGGCCACATCCGCCCATCCTATAGATATCACAGAATTAATGGCAAATCCTTCATTTACGGACAACGACGAAGGATGGGACAAATGGAGGGAACCCGCCAATGAACAAGATAATTTCTCCCGTAAGACCGGTTCACATACGGCATCCGACGGCACGGAAATCTCTAATTTCTTCGAACGTTGGAATCCTTCCTCTCCTCAAAAGGATTGGTCTATCACACAAAACCTTACCAATCTGCCTGATGGAAAATACCGCCTGAAAGCCTATATATTCTGCCCAATCAACGAAGGGGACACCCAAGCCGAAGGACGTTACCTGTATGCCCGCACTTTGGTGGGCGAATCACGTCAGAAAGCCGAAATCACCCAAAGCCAAGTGTTCACCCCGACCACGTTGGACTTCTCCGTCGTGGGTGGTACGGCCACTGTCGGATTCCGTGTAGAAGGAGCTAATTCCCAATGGACAGCCGTGGACAACTTTTCCCTGCAATTCTTGGGCCAAGAAGGAGCACAAACCCTACATGACGTCTTAAAGCAAAACATTGCAGATGCAGAAACAAAATACGCCGAATACACAAATGCCAACGAGACATTCAGCAAAGACGGGCAACAAAAGTATGAAGAGACCATAAAGACAGCCAAAGAAGCGGCCAATAACCCGCAACTGGACAACGAAACCCTGATGGGAATCATCCAATCAGTCCAACTTCGCATGGACTCCTTGGCTTTGGATATTGCAGCTTACAAGACCCTGCAAGCCAAAAGCAATGAACTGGAAACCGCGTACGATGAATCTCCATACGCAGAAGCAGGATTACCCGCTTATGAGGACTATCTGGACAAATTACAGGAAGGTTACAGCCAAAAAACATTCAACCCCAACGAAGTGGACAGCATCCAACCGCGCGCCGACCGCATATTGAAGGAAGCCGTCGCAGAATCCTTGAAATCACCGGATGGCATCCGCGATGCCACCGGACTATTTACCAACACAAATTTCAGCAACGGCACCAACGGATGGACCAAATCGGGCAGCGGGCAACTCTCAAGCAAGCTCAACCGCATGGCAGAAGTATGGAACGCCAAAGACAGCGACTGCGAAGTGTACCAAGAAATCAACGGACTGCCCGAAGGCTCATATAAAATCACGATGCAAGGATATTATTCACCCAGTATCACCAATGCAAACAATTGGAAAGAGAACTGGGGAACAGAAGGAGACACGAGCAACGACATCCTGGCATTCCTGATGGGCAACGATGCCCAAGCCAAACTCTGCCACATCATGGACTACCCGATAGAGGAAAGCGCGCTGCCCGGCACCGATGGATTTGAACAGATTACATGGACTGACGACCCTGCCTACCAAAACAAATGGCTGACCAGCAATTCCACCACATCGGCAGACTTGTTTGAAAACGACGAAACTTGTTATCTCAACAGCGTGGTTTGTTATGTAGGCCAGGATGGCAAGCTTCGTATCGGAATAAAAATAAAAGGTTCCGCCATCAGTTGGTGGGAATCGAGAGTGTTCTTCGACAATTTCAAAATCGAATATCTTGGTGCAGGCGACATGAGCGGAGCCACTTCAGCCATCAACGCATTGATAGAAAGTGCGGAAAGCATGCTCAATCAGGAAGACCTGACCACCCAGGAGGCGCGCAACAGCCTAACTGAAGCCATTTCTTCTGCCCGGGAAGCAATAGCCGCGGGCTTGACGCAAGAATCTTATGGCAAACATGTGAAAGCGTTGAACGAGGCTATCACGGCAGCTCAGAATGCCACTGAAGCCGCCACCAGATTCGATGCCTTGGTTACCTATCACGACATCAAATTCATGAGTACCGGAGATTACAGTTACGAGCAATTTGCCGGCACCCCGGAGTTCGATGCCTTTAAAGCCCTTATCAGCGAAAAAATGGTACCCGCTGTGGAAAACTTGCAATCCATGGACGAGATTGAAAGATTGACAGCTGAAATCAACGAGGCTTACAACAAGATGGTAGCGACTTCCATCGACGTATCGGGAGCAACACTCGACAGCCCGGCTGACATGACATCCATGCTGCAATCCCCAAGCTTTTCGGAAGTGAACGGGGACGGAGAAACCGTAGGTACCATACAGGGTTGGACTACAAACGGGAACCAATATGCCATGTCAGCCAACAACTATGAGTTCTACAACTTGAAAGAGGCCGACATCCATCAAACCGTTTACGGCTTGCCTAAAGGATATTACCGCTTGGCATTCGACGGATTATACCGTGCAGGCGATGCCATCCCTGCCGCCCTTTCACGACGGGAAGGCAAGGAACCGCAGAACGCACTGGTATATGCGGAATCCGGTGAAGGCAAATGGAACGAACCCTTGGCATCCATTTTCGAGGGCATGGGAGAATACAAATATACCACGGGCGACCAAGTCCTGCCGGATAGCCTTTTCCCCGAATCAAAAGCCTTGTACCACATCATAGTAAACAACGTATCGGGCGCTGACCTTGCATTCCAAGAAGGTTTGTATGCCGGTGACTTCTCGTTCTATGTATCCGAGACAGGACAGCCAGTCACGATTGGAGTGCGCAAAGACAGTCTTGTAGCCAACGACTGGGCCGTATTCGACAACTTTACATTATTATATTATGGCGACGGGGATGCCAACAAGCCGGATGACTTCGAGTCAGCCATCGACGGTGTCACTGCCGAGGGCAAGGCCAAGATAGTAAGTTCAGGATGGTACACCCTTGATGGCGTGCGCGTGAAGGAACCAAGACAACGCGGCATCTACATCCGTCAAGACCTGATGGACGATGGGACACGGAAAGCCATAAAGGTCATGGTACGTTAACCCATGCCATAACAAAAGCTTGTTGAACAAGCCATTGGCGGCGTTAGGCATCCATTTGTTTAATTCTGCCAATGGCTTTAAAACTTCCAAAAAGATGAACAAAGACTGGCTCAAAACATTCAAATCTTGCTGCGTAGTCCTGTTTCTGGCCGCACAGATAAACGTATTCACCGGTTGCCAAGACGACCTGCCGGCCGACAGCTACTACACTTTCACCGGAGAAATGATGAGCGACTTCCTGAAAAACAGGGAAGATTTCAGCCTCTTCAGGCGCATCGTGGAGCGTGCCGGAAAGTTGGACTTCCTGGATACCCGGGGCGCACGTACCCTATTCCCGCCCATAAACTCCGGTGTGGAAGCCTTCTTGAAAGAAAAAGGGTATGCTTCGGTCGAAGACATTCCCGTCTCCTATTGCGACACCCTGCTGAAAGCCTGTCTGGTGGAACGAATCATCTATACTTATGATTTAGGAAAGACCCAACAGGAAAACAACCAGTTAGACCTGCCCTTGATTATACAGACCGACGGCGACACATTGGATGCCAACCACATGGTGCTCAGCATCATCAACCGGCGTGCGGCCATCATCAACGAACTTAAAAACGATTCCGTGGAAAATGGCGTAGTACATCCTGTGGACAAAGTGCTGATTCCCAATACCAGTCTGGGAGCCACTTTATTGGATGAGAACCATAGCCAGTTTTCCATCTTCTATGAAGCCCTCCGGCGTACCGGACTGTTGGATTCTTTGGCTCGATACCGGGACGAAAGCTACGAGATATGGAAGGAGGACTATCCCCGATTCAAACCCAATATCGTCTGTGGCCACGACACGGACATCTTTACGGCCAAACGTCCCGACCACCGGTATAGCGGTTTCACCTTGCTGATTGTCCCGGACGAAGTCCTCTATGAAAAATACAGCGACCGCTTCAACGAAGACATGACCATGGAGGAGAAAATCGATGCCCTTTACCGGTTGGCGGAAGAAAAGTACGACGACCATGCAGCCGCAGAAATATTCGGATTAAACAAACCGGTGCCGGAAAACCCCGAAGGTAAGACCTATAAACAACTGTTCTGGAACAAGCATTCCCTGACCGACCGGCACAACCCACTCAACATGTTCCTTTCTTACCATATCCTCGACCGGCTCTTCGAGAGCACGGCCAAACTGGTAAACTGCTGGGGGGTGCACACCCAATATGCCAATCCCACCGAATGGATCAGCACCTTGCTCGACTTTTCCACCATCAAACTGGAAAAAGTATATTCGACCGTAGACCCTGCCGTGGAACATCCCACGGACTTCTACATCAATCATAGCGTGGCCAGCATTTACAACTCCGGCCAACGGGTACGCGGTGCACACTTGTCCCTCCCCGATGCCGACAACTTTTCACTCAACGTAGCCTATTATTACGTGGACGACGTATTGGCCTACGACGAGACCATGCGCAACAATGTCATGAACACGCGGATGAGAATCGATTTCTACACCGTATGGCCGGAACTGACAAACAATAAAATAAGGTTATGCGGCAACGTGACACAGCCATACGGCTCATACGACAACACGGAAAACGGGACAGAAGGTGGAGGATACAACTACTACATTCCCTCCAACTACATCAAAGGACTCAAAATGAACGAGAACGCCATATTTTTCGCCCAACGCCCTAAAATAGGCATGACTTCCGCATTCGACGATTGTGTCAGCATCTTAGGAACATACGACTTGACGTTCCAACTTCCCAACGTCCCCCCGGGCACGTATGAACTGCGTTTGGGATACGGCAGCATGCCCGACCGGGGCATCGTGCAGATGTACGTGGACAATGTACCCCAGGGACTACCGTTGGATATGCGCGAAGAAGGGGACAGCCCCATCATCGGAGGGCTTTACAACGGATGGAACGGGTGGCGGAACTCTGAAGAGAATGCCAATGGAATATATACCTCCGAAGAACTGGAAGAAAATGCCAGGGTCATGAAAAACAACGGTTACTACTGTGGCCCTAAGAGCCTCTATTCCGGCAACGACGGTACGAGCGGCCCCCAATACAGTGCCGCCAAATGTACTCTCCTTTATAACCTGAGGGCTACGCTGCGCCGCAAAATTTGCAACGTGAACATAAAGGCAAACACCCCCCATACCATGCGCATACGTTCGGTGTTCACCCCGACCGGAAGAGGAGTCTTCCATCTCGATTACATTGAGTTGGTGCCCCTCGGCATTTGCGGTCCCGGTGGCCTCGGAGAAGACCAATATTAACCTACCTGCAATATCCCCGAAGAAAGTTTCGCCACTTTCTCGGGGATACATACACGAATCTTACATCAACCCACAATATGAAATACAAAGTTATCTTTTCATGCCTCGCATTCCTGTTCTTTTCCGCCTTCACCCTGAAAGAGAAACCGGTTACCATTTTTTTGATTGGAGACTCTACCATGGCAGACCGGAGCACAGCTTCCGGAAGTCCGGAACGGGGATGGGGCCAAATGTTACCTTGTTTCCTCAACGGACTCATCCGTGTAGAAAACCATGCTGCATGCGGACGCAGTTCTTTAAGCTTCATCCGTGAAGGACGATGGCAGGCCGTACTCGACCGACTGCAAGCCGGAGACTATGTCATTATACAATTCGGACACAACGATGAGAAAACCGATACGGCATTACACACTGTGCCCGGAGGTTCTTTCGATGAAAATTTGAGACGGTTCGTGCGTGAAACCCGTGAGAAAGGGGCTTATCCCGTCCTGATGAACTCCATCGTAAGGCGTAATTACCCACCTACTCCGGAGACACCTCACCAATACATTTATGAAAAAGAGGGCAACACACTGGTAGACACACACGGTGAATACCTCTTGTCGCCTCGCCGCATAGCCCACGAAATGGACGTGCCGTTCGTGGACATGGCCAAGCTGACCCACGACCAGGTCGCGGAAATGGGACCGGAACTATCTAAAAAACTGTTCATGTGGATACTGCCCGGACGATATCCTTCCTTACCGCAAGGCAAGGTAGACAACACCCATCTTAATATATGGGGGAGCAAAGTCTTTGCGGCCATTGCCGCCAAGGCTTTGTCCCAAAAAGTGCCCCGGTTGTCCAAATACATCCGGTATATTGACCCACAGACCGTCCAAGATACCGAAACAACCTGTTTCGGCCAAAGTACGGGCACGGTGATAGTCAACGGCATCCCGTGGTTCG
>NZ_GL883841.1:0-95589 GCF_000205165.1 Paraprevotella xylaniphila YIT 11841
CGAGTGCAAAGGTACAACCTTTTAACGTAACTGCCAAACGTTTGCCAATAAAAACCGAAAAAATATCCACTGACGAATTTTACACCTTATTTAATATAATAAGAACAAAAAACATTCTCATAATTTTTTTATTTCCTATCGAATATAGTACCTTTGCAGTCGACAATCAATATGTTATTATACAATAAATCCACAAACTATGATACAAATCTTACAAGCAACAAAAGATACCACCAATGTAACCAAAGAAGTCGTTTCAGCTATTGCATCCGGGCATACAGAACTCATTATCGAGAAATTGATAGATATGTGTATTTCCGCCGGAAAAAACATTTTGATTGCCATTATCGTCTACATCGTAGGACGTTTTCTTATCTCACTTATCCAACGCGTGATGAGCAATATGCTATCACGCCGGAAAGTGGAAATCAGTATCCAAACATTCCTCAAAAGTTTAGTTAGTATATTACTCAATGTCTTATTGATTGTTTCTGTTGTAGGAGCATTAGGAATCAATACGACCTCATTCGCCGCATTGTTGGCATCTGCCGGCGTAGCTATCGGCATGGCACTCTCTGGCAATTTGCAAAATTTTGCCGGAGGTCTTATCATTCTTTTCTTCAAACCTTATAAAGTAGGAGACTGGATTGAAGCACAAAGCGTTTCGGGAAGTGTTACAGCCATACAAATCATGCATACTTTGGTCACTACGGCCGATAACAAAGTTGTCTACATTCCTAATGGAGCCATGAGTAGCGGCGTTATTACAAATTATAGCCGTTTGGACACAAGACGCGTCGAATGGATTGTGGGAGTTGATTACGGAGAAGACATCGACAAGGTGAAAAGTGTAGTAAACGAACTCATTCAAAAAGATAACCGTATCTTAAAAGAACCAGCCCCCGTCATTGCCTTACACGCACTCGACTCCAGTAGTGTTAATGTAACGATAAGAGTATGGGTAGCAAACGGTGACTATTGGAATGTATATTTCGAAATGAACAAAAACATTTACGACGAATTCAACAAACAGGGTATTGATTTCCCATTCCCGCAAATGACTATCCATCAGGCTTAATACATAAGAACAGGAATGATTCAACAAGTAGAAATCATATTACGTGAACGACCGCGAGGTTTTCACCTCGTCACACGGGAGATTTCGGAACAGCTTCCGTCCTTGCCTCAAACCGGTTTATTGAACCTATTTATCAAGCACACGAGTTGTGCGCTCTCCATCAACGAGAACGCCGACCCTGACGTGCGTACTGACATGACTAAAATATACGACCGTCTCATCAAAGAAAACGAGCCTTATTACGACCATGTCCTCGAAGGTGCGGACGACATGCCGGCCCATGCCAAATGTAGTCTGACAGGTGTCAGCCTCAATATACCCATATCCAAAGGTAAATTGAATTTGGGTACATGGCAAGGAATCTACTTTTGTGAGTTCCGCGACTACGGTGGAAGGCGCAAACTCACAGCCACCATCATAGGAGAATAAACGGATGATAGACAGAGCTACGGTAGACCGGATTATGGATGCGGCCCAGATTGTGGATGTCGTATCGGATTTTGTGACTTTACGGAAAGCGGGGGTCAACTACAAAGGCTTATGTCCTTTCCACGACGACCGTACCCCTTCGTTCGTGGTATCCCCATCCAAAGGTCTCTGCAAATGTTTCGCATGTGGAAAAGGCGGCAATGCCGTGCACTTCATCATGGAGCACGAACAACTGTCCTATCCCGATGCCCTACGTTATTTGGCCCGTAAATATAATATAGAAATCAAAGAACGGGAACTGACAGAAGAGGAAAAGCAGGCTCAAGATGAGCGAGAAAGCATGTTCGTCGTCAACGAATGGGCATGCCAGTTTTTTCAAGACCAACTCTACAATACAGTCGACGGACGAGCCATTGGAATGGCCTATTTCCGTTCACGAGGTTTTCGGGACGATATCATAAAAAAGTTTCAGTTAGGATACAGTCCTTCGCAAAGAGACGCCTGTGCCCGTGAAGCCAAGGCCAAAGGTTACAAAGAAGAGTTCCTGCTTTCTACTGGTTTATGTTACAAACGTGACAACGGACAATTACAAGACCGCTTTTTCGGGCGCGTCATTTTTCCAGTACATACGTTAAGCGGAAAAGTAGTAGCTTTCGGAGGACGTGTATTAGACGCAGCCACCAAAGGAGTCAATGTCAAATACCAAAACTCTCCGGAATCTGCCATTTATTCCAAGAAAAAAGAGTTGTATGGATTGTTTTTGGCCAAACAATCTATCGTCAAACAAGACCTTTGCTTTTTAGTGGAAGGCTACACCGATGTCATTTCCATGCATCAGATGGGAGTGGAAAATGTAGTTTCTTCTTCCGGAACGGCACTCACCACCGAACAAATCCGTATGATTCATCGTTTTACGGAAAACATCACCGTACTTTACGACGGAGATGCCGCCGGTATCAAAGCTTCCGAACGAGGCATCGACATGCTATTGGCCGAGGGAATGAACGTCAAATTACTACTTCTTCCGGACGGAGACGACCCGGACAGTTTTGCCCGTAAGCACAACGCCACCGAATATCAAGCTTATCTGAACGAACATCAGGTAGATTTCATTAAATATAAAACCGATTTATTACTGCATGAGGCACAAGGGGATCCTATCAAACTTTCCCGTCTCATCAGCAGTATCGTACATACCATTTCCGTCATTCCGGATGAAATCACGCGTTCCGTATACACCCGGGAAACAGCAACCATGCTGAACATGGAAGAACGAATGTTAGTAGCAGCCATTTCAAAAGAGATGGCCAAAGCCAAAGAGGAAAAGCAAAAACAGCGTGAAAATGAACGAAATCGTAAACACACACAGTTGCCATCCTCCGGACAAACACTCTCTTCCTTAGACCAAGACAGTCTTCCTCCCCCATCCCCATTCCCACCCTCTGAAGAGGGCATTCCCCCTATTCCGGATGACGGAACGCCGGCAGCCCCCCCTGTTCCCAATACTCCGCCTAGCAATAATCCGGCTATAACAGAGAATGCATCCACCCTCTCCTACATTCCCGGTAAGGGAGCCGAGGCCATGTTATTCTACAGGAAAGAACTGTTGTTGATACAAGTCCTCATTCGTTATGGAGAGAAAATTATATGTTACGCCGAAAACGAACAAGGAGAAGAAGTCCCGGTCAGTGTGGCCGAGTTCATCAACTATGCGTTGCAAGAAGACGGTTTGCTGTTCCACAACGCCCTTCATAAGCATATCCTGCAAGAAGCCATCGACCATATACACGAGGACGGCTTCTCGTCAGAACGCTATTTCCTGAACCATCCGGACAACCATATCAGTATGCTGGCTTTTGAGTTGAGTGGTGACAAATATCAACTGAGCAAATATCATTCCAAACATCAGAAAATCGCCAACGATGAAGAGAGGTTGACCGAATTGGTTCCCCACCTGATTTCCGACTTCAAATTGGCCATTGTAGACGAAGAACTGAAACAAATCCTCTTGAAATTGCGCCAACCCGATATTCTTTCACGCAAGGAAGAATATATGGAAATCATGAAGCATTACAAAGAGATGAAGGACATAGAACGAACCCTGGCCCGGGAACGGGGCGACCGGGTCATCACTTAATACAGACAGCTTATGGTCATCTTGATTACAGACGCAACCCACTGTGACAAAACTCTCCTGGCCTAAAGACTTTTGGAAAAGTACAAATATCCTTATTTATCCATTGACTTATTAAAAATGGGACTTATCAGAAGCGGTAGCACCTCCCTGTCTCCAAAAGAAGACTCAGAATTGGGCCATTACCTTTGGCCTATTCTCGGGAAAATAATCAAGAGGTTCTCGAAAAAGACCAACCGGTTTTGTCCCTCTTTATCCAATAAATCACTATTTTTGTAAAAACATCCAATTGACACGCCCGATGAATCATTTAGAAACAGCACGACTGATATTACGTCCTTTCACGGAACAAGACGCGGAAGCTCTGTTTGCCATACTTAGCGACAGAGACGTAAACACATTCCTGCCGATGTTTCCGCTTAAGAACCTGGAAGAAGCAAAAGCATACATCAAGGACAAGCATGCGGCAGTACATGCAGGAGAAACCCTGTTATACTACGCCATCTGCCGGAAAGAAGCTCCTGCTCCGATAGGTTATGTGCACGTAAGCGGAAATGACAGCCATGACTTAGGATACGGGCTGAAGAAAGAATTCTGGCACAAAGGGTTCTGTACTGAGGCATGCCAAGCCGTCATCGAGCAACTGAAACAAACCGGAATTCCTTATATTACGGCCACCCATGACGTAAACAATCCTCGAAGCGGCAAAGTCATGCAGGCCCTCGGCATGAAATACCAATACTCATACGAAGAATTGTGGCAACCCAAAAACTTCTTGGTAACCTTTCGGATGTACCAACTCAACTTCGACAAAGAAAAAGACAGGGTGTATAGAAAATACTGGGATAAATATCCCGTCCACTTCATAGAAAACCTGACTCCCGGTACAGAACTGCCTTCTATATAAAACTCTTCAAAAGATTCACATTCAAATTCATTCTTATGAAACATTTGACCCGATATTTATGGCCCATTGCCCTCTGCATGTCAGTAGGTTTTTCCGCCTCGCTATTTCAGCGGGAAGCCATCGCGGAATGGTATCCTTTCCTGAATAAACCCGTACTCACCCCTCCCAATGGAGCGTTCCCTATCGTATGGGGCATCCTTTACATCCTGATAGGAACCTCCTTGGGACGAATCTGGGGCAAAGGCCTGAAAGTATCCCAACGTGAATGGTGGATACAGTTAGCCCTGAACTTCTGTTGGAGTATCGCCTTCTTCTTTTTGCGGGAACCCTTATGGGGCATGGGCATCATTCTGATACTCGATGTGGTGGTACTGGACTATATCCTTATCACATTCAAAAAGGACAAGCTTGCGGCCGCCTGTTTCATCCCCTATATCCTGTGGCTGTTATGGGCAACTTACCTGAACGCCTACATTTATATCTTCAATTAACGCAGCAGCGAACGTCCGCAACGGTTTCCGCTTATCGTCACGTCCTTGCAATCCTCCGTACGGAAGAACGCATCCGGAGATACAGGACCGTCTCCCGCCACTGAGATATAATTATCCCGGATGATCAGGCCATCCGTAGCCCGGGCAGATACCGCCTCGCTCCCTTGGCGAATCACAAAACGATTAGCCTCTATACGGACATTGCGATGGACGGCACCTTCGTAACGGTCATTTTCCGGCATCACGGCAATGACGGGCGAACCGCATTCCATAAACAAGTTGCGGCGTATCGTGACATCGCGTACAGGACCGGATTCATACCACCCACGCGCATCGTCGGAAACCAGTACCCCGCTCATCGGGATACGATAGAATACGTTATCTTCTATCACGACCTTCCGGCGTGTCGTCACCAGAATCCCCCGGGTAGGAATACGGGAGAAATAATTATTTCGTATTTCCACTTCGGGCGTCCATGTCACATTCTCCACCGACACATTCTCCGCCGTCTTCACATTGTCGTTCACAGCCCGGTCCAACGTCAGCAGGATTTCATAATCGTCTATCCGTTCTACAGCCTTCACGCATGCCGGTTGCAAGCAACGCAGGGAATGGGCATCCACGAACTCCACCTCATCCCCTTTATAAAAAGCCTCAAAACCGTATGACTGTCCGTGCATGAAACGCACCTTCACCTGCCTGTCCGAAACATATTCCATGACTTTCAGATGCGTGCCGTGTATATTGATCGGGTCGTCGTGCGCCCCTTCAAAATAAGAATCAAGAATGTGTATTTTCCCTTTGCACCCAGACATCTGGACAAAGTCCGCAAACCCGGCACAAGTACGTCCCGAGCCCCATTCCGGCGCACAATATAACTTCTCATAAATCAGGTTCTCGGAATACTGCCCTACAATCCCGAAATTACCCAAGAAATGGAATTTGATATTTTCGAGCTTCACGTCTTTGCTCTGATGTATAAAACCGCATGCTTCAGTCCGAAAGGAATGACGCATCTGGTAAACCTCTCCCGTTTTGAATCCGGGAGCACGGTCGTAATTAAAACGCACCAACCCCTCGTCCAGTTCGATGGCTTTCGTCACACCGGCCAATGGGGACTCGCACCGATTGGTCACGTTGGTTTGCGGATAGAACACCTGGGCAATGCCTCCGCCAAAACGCCATCCCTCACCTTTCCAATAAAACGTCCCGTCCTCTATCTCATAATTCGAGCCGGCAGTAACCCGAGCAGTGATGGAATTTACATCGGTTGAAACCACGGTCATTTCAGGTACGGACGGGTCGGCAGCCACCAATGAGAAATTCTTCATGGTGACATTCTCGCATCCGTCAATCACGAAAGGAGTCATTTCGCCATGGGTTACGAAACGGGCGCCTCCTCCATCTACCGTAATATTTTTCATGTCCTTGAGCCATATCCCTATATGTTTTGTTGGGTCAGGATTCTCTTCCGCCGAAGCCGTATTGGATATATAATACAGGCAAGGAGAAGAAGAGGTACGATAAATATGGTAATCTCCTTGTTGCAACCGAATCAATACCGCCCGTCCTTTATAAGAAGAAGCTTGTTCTATGGTTCTTCGCAACACCGGTGTCGCATCCCCCTCCGGCACAGGTACATCCAATACCACGGGAGCAGCCATCCCCGTCATAACAAAACAACAAAAAACACTCAGGCTCATCAAAAGCTTTCTCATGGTTCTTTCCACATTAAATTAGTTTATGGCAAAGTTAGCCTGTTTCATTCCCAATATCGGTATAGAATTGAGGCAAAAAATAACAAAATTAACGCGAATATATCCTTTTTTCTTTTACCTTTGTACTTAAATTACCTACATCAATTCAAACCAATGAAAATCATGACACGACTTAAGACCAAGTTATCCGCCCTTCTTCCCTTCATCGGGCTTCTTTGCGCCCAAGCACAACGCGACATGAAAACCATCAACGACGGTTGGTTTTTCAGAAAAGCTTCCACAGAAAACTGGCAACCCGTAAATGTTCCCCATACGTATAACCTGGATGCCTATTCGCAAAGGAACTATTATATGGGGAAAGCATTTTACCAGAAATCGTTCGTCTTACCGGAAGTTCCGCAAGGCAAACGCTGTTTTCTAAAAATAGATGCAGCCAGCAAAGCGGCAGACCTTACGCTGAACGGACAAAAGATAGGCAGCCATGCAGGCGGGTACAGTGCTTTTACATTCGATATCACCCCCTATATCCAGAAGAACAACACGATAGAAATCACGGTAGACAACAGCCGGAAAGATATTACTCCCATATCGGCCGACTTCACATTCTGGGGTGGCATATACCGTGATGTATGGCTTATCACTACCTCCGAACAACATTTCAATCTTTTGAATCATGGTTCCGATGGTATCTTCATCAGTACCCCGCATGTAGACGAGAAGGAAGCTACGATAGAAATACGTAGTGAAATCACGAACGATGCCACAGAAAAGGCTACCCTCGAAGTAATCCATCAAATCTATGACCCGCAGGGCAAATTGCAGCAAACCCTGAAACAACTACTTTCCGTCAAAGCCGGCGAAACCCAAACGGTACGTAAAACCTCCGCCATCGAGCAACCCCAATTATGGAGTCCGGAAAGTCCGCGATTATACGAAATCGTCACCACACTTCGCAACCCTAAGACGGGCATGGAACTGGACAGAAGTACGCATAAGACAGGATTCCGCTGGTTCAGTTTCGATGGTGAAAAAGGATTCAACCTGAACGGAAAACCTTATAAATTACGCGGAGTCAACCGCCACCAAGACCAAGCACCGGTAGGCGTGGCACTGGACGATGAAGCACACCGGAGAGACATACGGCTCATCAAAGAAATGGGGTGTAACTTCATTCGCATTGCCCACTATCCGCAGGATGATGCGTTAGTGGAGGCTTGTGACGAAATGGGATTGCTGGCCTGGGAGGAAATCCCTATCATCAATATCGTACCCGACACACCGGGATATGACGACAACTGTGAAACCAATCTGACCGAAATGATTCGTCAGCATTACAACCATCCTAGCATCATCGCATGGGGTTACATGAACGAAATCCTGCTCACGGCTCCCGGTCCCGACCGTCCGGAATGGCCTGCCTGTAGGGAACGTACGGTAAAACTGGCACAAAGACTCGAAAAGATATTAAAACAAGAAGACCCATACCGGGCCAGTGTCATGGCTTTCAACATGACGAACTTATATAATGAAATCGGCCTGGACCTCGTGGACGTATCCGGATGGAACCTTTACCACGGTTGGTATGTAGGACAGTTAAACGACTTTAACCGATGGATGGAAAACCAACACGCGCGTTACCCGAAACGCCCCACCATTATTAGCGAATGGGGAGCAGGTTCCGACCGCCGCCTTCATTCCAGGCACCCGAAAGCCTTCGACTTCAGCATAGAATACCAACAAACATACGTAGAACACTACTTGCCTTTCATCGAAGGTACAGAATATATCAGCGGATGCACTTATTGGAATTTCATAGACTTCAATGTAGCTGCCCGACAAGAATCCATGCCGAGGGTAAACAACAAGGGACTGTTCTACAACGACCGTACACCCAAAGACGTGTCTTACTATTTTAAAGCCATGTGGCGTAAGGACACGCCCGTATTGCACATTGCCAGCCGGGACTGGCCCGTACGGACAGGAGACAAAAACGAAAAGCATCCCGTCAAAATCTATACGAACCTGGACGAAGTGGAACTCATCATTAACGGAAAATCCATCGGAAAGCAGCGTCCCGCCAACTGCCATACGGTCTTCAACGTGACATTGCCCTACGGGATATCTACCCTCAAAGCACAGGGAGACAAAAACGGACAGATGGTGGAGGACGTCATGGTCCTGCGCCTGAATGCGATGCCCGACTTGGCAAAGGGAGATGAGCTAGCCATCAATGTAGGGAGCGACTGTACCTTTACTTCGGATGTCAGCGGACTTACATGGCTGCCAGACCAACCATACTCCAAAGGCAGTTGGGGATACATAGAAGGAAAGGCACGCAGTACGACTTCCGAAATAGAGAATACCACAGACGGACCTTTGTACCAAACATGGCGCGAAAACCTACGTGCCTATCAAATCGACGCACCGTCCGGCACATACGAGGTGGAACTGCTCATGGCAGACGTGAGCCGTTCACGGCCGCAATTGGCCAACTTGTTAGGACGGGGACACGACGGACAGGCCATAGCCGACAGCCGGTTCAACATCACCATCTGCGGTCGTCGGGTAGAAACCGACTTTTCACCAGCCGACGGCGGACATTACCGCCAAGCTTCCCGCCGACGTTATATCATTCAGAACAAGGAAAACAAAATCGATGTGCTTTTCGAAACCCTGAAAGGCAAATGCCATCTGGCCGGAATAAAAATAAGAAAGCTGTAAGCACTATCAAACCGTCATGGCCTTATACATACAGAAGACCTCTCCCATCTGCAAGAACGGGAGAGGTCTTCTATAATAAAATCCAAAACAAAGAATCTCATTCCATGCTCACCGCCGTACCGCTGCATGTCACCATCAGCATGCTGCCGCTTGCCCCCACCGTTTCATAATCCAAGTCGATTCCAATGACCGCGTTGGCACCCAACCGGGCCGCTTCCTCCCCCATCTCCCGCAAAGCCGTGTCTTTGGCCTTGCGCAAGACCTCTTCATACGAACCCGAACGCCCGCCGAAGAAATCCCGCAATCCGGCAAAAAGGTCGCGCACCGCGTTCGCGCCGATGATAGCCTCACCTGTCACCACACCGTGATACTTCGTAATATGCTTGCCCTCCACAAGGGCTGTAGTCGTCATCAACATAATATAGTGTATTTAAATTACCGCCTTCTTTTTCCACCTTTCGTCATCCAATGGTCCACCGAATATTTACCCGGTCCGGCCATATACATCAGAATGAACACAACCAGATAGACAAAAGCCAATTCACCTCCCGTCATGCTTCCGCCATGGGCAAAGAAAAAAGCCACAGCCATCGTTACGATCATCGGAATCATACTCAAACGATACAAGAAACCGAACACGAAAGCTACTGAACAAAACAGTTCACCGAAAATGGCCAGCATCAGGGAATAACGGCTCCCGATTCCGAACGGGTCGGGGAAAGAAGCAGACATGGCGGCAAACCCTGTCAGTTTGGCATAACCATGGGTCATCAGTAAAGAGCCGAATAGCAGACGCATGGACAACAGGAAAAGGGAAAAGTTCGTTTGGTTCGCTTTACGCGGAAACAATAAAGTATTATATTTCATATTCATCATTATTTAATAGTAAAAAATACAAGATAAAGCTGCTGTAGATACAAAAAACCTTGTCTGAAGTCAAATATACGAATAAGATTCGTCTTCCGGCCCCTTTTTACATTTAATAACTACCTTACAACCGTTTTATCCGTATTTTTATCTGCCCGGGTCAGACCTGAATGCCATACACCTGCTTGACCTCATCCATCACGAAGGTGGACTCCATGGAACCGAGACTCTCGATTGTCCCCAACACATTGAGAAGAAACTCCTGATAATACTTCATATCGGGTGCATGAATCTTGAGCAGGTAATCGTAACTACCGGAAATGTTATAACACTCCGTCACTTCCGGTATTTCCCGGATAATGCCCGTGAACTCTTCTGCGATTTCTTTGTTCAACCGGCGCAGCTTCACCCGGCAAAATACTAAAAAACCGCGATTGAGCTTTTCGGCATCCAACACCGCGATATACTTCTTGATGTATCCTTGCGCCTCCAGTCTCTTCAGGCGTTCAAAAACAGGAGTCGTAGAAAGATGTACACGCGCGGCCAGTTCTTTTGTCGTCAAACGGGCATTATCTTGCAAAGTACGCAGAATTTGCAAGTCGATATGATCTAAACTTTCCATAGAAAAAACGTCTATAAACAGAGCTGTAGCCCCCTTAAACAAGGCTGTATATTCTGTTTTTGAATACAAAAATAGATATTTTTTCCGTATTTCTTTCACTTCTTGTTTGATTATTCCAAAAACCATAACTTTGCCATCATCGAAACAAGAAACAGTCAAGAACTTAATAACAGAAACATCATGGACAGAACAAAACTACACTTCGAGACCCTGCAACTCCATGTAGGACAAGAGCAGGCGGACCCGGCCACGGATGCCCGTGCCGTACCGATTTACCAAACCGCCTCATACGTGTTCCACAATGCGGACGATGCAGCCGCACGCTTCGGCCTGCAAGCCCCCGGCAACATCTACGGACGGCTGACCAACAGCACGCAAGGAGTGTTCGAGGAACGCATGGCCGCCTTGGAAGGCGGAATAGCCGGACTGGCCGTAGCTTCGGGAGCGGCCGCCATCACTTACGCTTTCCAGAACATCACACATGCAGGCGACCACATCGTAGCCGCCAAGACCATTTACGGCGGCAGCTACAACCTCCTGGCCCACACCCTGCCGGCATACGGCGTCACCACTACATTCGTCGATCCTGAAAACCCCGGCAATTTCGAACAAGCCATACAGGAAAACACCAAAGCCGTATTCATCGAGACATTGGGAAACCCCAATTGCAACATCATAGACATTGATGCCGTGGCCGACATCGCACACCGCCACCGGATTCCGCTCATCATAGACAATACGTTCGGCACGCCTTACCTTATCCGTCCGATAGAGCATGGGGCAGACATCGTCGTACATTCGGCCACGAAGTTCATCGGCGGCCACGGCACTTCATTAGGAGGTGTCATCGTGGACTCCGGAAAATTCGACTGGAAAGCTTCCGGGAAATTCCCGCAACTCACCCAACCGGATGCCAGCTACCACGGCATTTGTTTCACCGACGCGGCAGGAGCGGCAGCCTACATCACCCGTATCCGCGCCACACTGTTGCGCGACACGGGAGCTACCATCAGCCCGTTCAATGCCTTCATCCTTCTTCAGGGGTTGGAAACCTTGTCCTTACGGGTGGAACGCCACGTGGAGAACACCCTGAAAATCCTGGATTTCCTCTCCACACACCCTAAGGTAAAGAAAGTCAACCATCCGGCATTGCCCGGACACCCCGACCATAAACTATATGAAACGTACTTCCCGAAAGGAGCCGGTTCCATCTTCACCTTCGAAATCAAGGGAGGACGTGAAGAAGCGTTCCGCTTCATCGACAGCCTGGAGATATTCTCTCTTTTGGCCAACGTGGCCGATGTCAAATCGCTGGTCATCCACCCGGCCAGTACCACCCACTCCCAACTCAATGAAACGGAACTGGCCGAGCAAGGCATCACGCAAGCCACGATACGTCTCTCCATCGGCACGGAACATATCGACGACTTGCTCTCCGACCTGACGCAGGCCTTCGCCCAAGTCTGAATACCTAAGAACCACGTAATACATATACATTCGACAAACGCAAAAAAGAAAAGATTATGGAAAAGATTTATCATTCGCTGACCGAACTTATCGGGCGTACACCTTTATTGGAAATCAGCCACATAGAAGAGAAAGAACAACTGAAAGCCAGAGTTCTGGCCAAACTGGAAAGTTTCAATCCCGGAGGAAGCGTGAAAGACCGCGCAGCCTTCTATATGATAGAGGCGGCAGAAAAAGAAGGCCTGCTGCGTCCCGGTAGCCTCATCATAGAGCCTACCAGCGGAAACACGGGCATCGGACTGGCTTGGATTGCCTCAGTCAAAGGTTACCGGCTCACGCTCACCATGCCTGAAACTATGAGCCTCGAACGCCGCAATCTTCTGAAAGCATTAGGTGCCACACTGGTACTCACTCCGGGCAGCGAGGGCATGAAGGGAGCCATCCGCAAGGCCGAAGAACTGAAAGCTGCAAATCCCGGTGCTTTCATTCCGGGACAATTCGACAATCCGGCCAATCCAGAAGCACACGTACAAACCACAGCAGAGGAAATATGGAACGACACAGACGGTAAAGTGGACTTCTTCGTAGCCGGCGTAGGCACGGGAGGTACCATCAGCGGAACAGCTAAAGGATTGAAAAAGCACAATCCGTCCGTGCAAGCCATAGCCGTAGAACCGGACGCCTCGCCCGTTCTCTCCGGTGGTAGCCCCGGTCCTCATAAAATACAAGGAATAGGTGCCGGCTTCGCTCCGGTGAATTTCGACCGCCAACAGGTGGACGAAATCATCCGGGTCACAGACGAAGATGCCGTCCGTGCCTCCCGCATGCTGGCCAGCCACGAGGGGGTACTCGCGGGCATCTCGTCCGGCGCTGCCCTGCACGCCGCCCTGCAAATCGCACGCCGCCCGGAGAACGAGGGCAAAACGATTGTCGTGCTGCTTCCCGACACGGGCGAACGCTACCTGTCCACCGTGCTGTATGCCTTCGAAGACTTCCCGCTGTAAAAGGCCTCAACCTAAAATGTATGCTTTTCTGCTTACATCGCCTTATGGAACAGGCGTTTTCATAAATCACTCATAATTAACGATGTAAATAAGCAGAGCCATTCCAAAAATCAATTGCCGCAGATTCACAAATCATTCTGCGGCAATTGATTTTTCAATCTAAGCCAAACGATTTTCCGTTTGGCGCACAAAAATTTCACGCTCCCCGCCCGCAAAATTTTTCAATCGGAAATCCCGGGGCGACATTCCCGTGTTCTTTTTAAAAAAACGTGTGAGGCACGACTGGTCCGTAAAATGAAGCCGCTCCGCGATTTCCGTAACGGACAAGTCCGGCTCGCTAAGCAATACCTTAATCTCTGCCACCAACTGCTCGTCTATCAACTGCTTGGGCGAACGTCCACCCATATAACGGACGGTAATCTGATGCAGATAACGTGGAGTGATGCAAAGCTTTTCTGAATAAAAAGCCACTTGGTGCTCCTGTGCGCCATGGTCGCGCACCAACTGCATGAACCTGTGGCAAACCGCCTGCTTACGGCTGTACTGCTTCGCGACCGACAGCTTTTCCTGTATGGTGTTGAACAGCCACATCAGCAACCCCTGCAGGAAATTATACTCTTGCTGCAGCCTGAACGGGGACACATTTCCGCAAAAAAGCATCCGAGCCATATCCATCCACAAATTGATCTGCACCCATGTGGCCTGGCTCCGCTCATCCTCCGTATGACGGTAACAAGGATGTTCGTGCGTGTAGTTCAGGTAAGGGGTATCTATGGGCAGGACGGCTTTCAGAAAAACTTCTTTGGGAAACATCAGCAAACGTACCATAAAATCATCCGACGCACAAAGCACTTGTATCAGGCTTCCTGCAAGAAAAATAAGCTCGGTCTGCTCCCCCAAGGCATATTGCTGCACGCCGGTGGACACGACAGCCGTGCCACGGACGCAAATCAAATAAACCCCGCACACGAAATGGCTTGGTTTCGAGCGCAGAGAGGCCAGATTGGTTTCCTCATAGTGGATAGATGAAGTGTCGGAAGGTAAGAATACGGCCATGGTTTTATTCCTTTTTAGACCGCAAATATACGAAAAATCACTCCCTCTGCCGTATATTATTCCGATAATGAAATGTTTTGTACACGTTACGACAAACGAAAACAGTTACGATTGAAGTACTTTTGCACCGGAAAAAACAAAGCATTTGAAAACAATGGGAAGCAAACGGAACTCAAAAACATTCATCCTGTTATTCTTGGGCCTCTTGAGTGCCTTCGGACCGTTCGTGATGGACATGTATCTGCCCACTTTGCCTGCCATGTCAGGCTACTTCCGCACCACATCGTCCATGGTGCAACTGGGACTGACGACCAGCATGGCCGGACTTGCCGCAGGCCAACTGTTTTTCGGCCCGTTGAGTGACAAATACGGCCGACGTCCCGTATTGTTAGTCGCACTCATGCTTTTCCTGCTATCCACAGCCGGTTGCATTTTTTCCGAAAATATCCTGCAATTCATCGCCTTACGCTTCTTGCAAGGCGTATCCGGGGCGGGCGGTGTCGTCCTCTCCCGTTCCATTGCGGCCGACAAATATTCTGCCCGCGAACTGGCCGGTGTATTGGCCGTCATAGGAGGCATAAACGGAGTAGCCACTGTAGCAGCCCCCATAGCCGGAAGCTTCTTGGCCGACGCAAGCGGATGGCAAGGCATCTTCTGGAGTCTCTTTTTATTGGGAACGATTCTACTGGCAGGCAGTTTCCGCATGGAGGAATCGCATCCGGCCGGACTGCGTGCCTCTGTCCGGTGGAACGACATCCTCCGCAACTTCGGCCTCGTATTACGCAACCGGCAATATTTGGCCTACACGTTACAATACGGATTCACGATGGGAGTACTTTTCGTGAATATCGCATCGGCCCCTTTCATCATGCAGGAACATTACGGCCTTTCTGCCATGCAATTCAGCCTGTGCTTCGGGGCAAATGCCATAGCCATGGCCATCGCCTCGACCGTCGCGGTCAAATTGCCCACGATGAAAGATGCGTTGCACATCGGCAGCAATGGCATGCTGTGGCTGTCTTTCGCATGGTTGGCAGCTTTGTCGCAAGGATGTAGCTTTTGGATATACGAGACATTGGTCTTCGCCCTCCTCTCCATGGCAGGCATCACCTTTACCGCCTCCAACACGTTGGCCATGGAATGCGAAAGAGAAAATGCAGGCGTGGCTTCGGCTCTTCTCGGCACTGCCGGTTTTGCCGTAGGCGGCATCATGTCTCCCTTGGTAGGATTGGGGAACATCCTCTTTTCTACCGGCACACTGTTCATCTTCAGCTCGTTCCTTGCCCTCTTGTGTACACACTATGCCTTGTCGTCACAAGGTTTCATCCGTAGCCACATCTTAGAGGAACTCCGGCAAGCTGCGAAAAAGATATCCGCCCTCCCACGGCAAAACTCCAAATGACCACCCTACGGCCCGTAACGGTCAATGACTTTCCCTGAAGAATTTCAAGAAAAACAAGATTTGATAATCGATGGAATTGTTCCAATATTCACCCGTATGCGCTCCGGGGCGCACAATAAAGTCGTGCATGACGCCTCGTTCCAACAACTTTTGATGGAAGGCTTGGTTGACTTCAAAGAAGAAATCATCATAGCCGCAATCAAAAATAATCCGTAGGGCACCATCCTTGAGTTTGCCTGTTTGGTTGATGACGGTATAATCGTCCCAATCGCACACCCCGGCATCTTTTGCCCCGATTTGTGCCTTCATGTCCCAGTTGTCCGGAAAAGGCCGGATGTCCAACCCGCCGCTCGTACTGCCCGCCGCTCCGAAAACGTCCTGATGGCGTATGGCCAACCATAGGGCACCATGGCCTCCCATGCTCAATCCGGTAATGGCCCGCTTCTCGCGAGAAGGCAGCGTACGGTAATGCCCGTCCACGTAAGACACCAACTCCCGGCTGACGAACGTCTCAAACTGGGAATCTTCATTGAGCGGACTATCCCAATACCAACTGTTTTCTCCATCCGGACACACGAAAATCAGATTCTCACGGTCGGCATAATCTTTGAGTTCCGGTTTCAAGCCGGGCCATGTGGTTTCGTTTCCGCCATAACCATGCAACAGATAAACCACAGCCGCTCCCCTGCCTTCTGTCTTTTCGGGAGAAATCACTATGACACGCACCGCACGTCCCATCTTCCGGCTGTGCACCTCCACCGTATCCACTTTCGCAGCACGGACAGCCACCGCCGACCAACAAAGCAAACTTGCCAAACAGCAAAACACTCTCTTTTTCATTTCGTACCTATTTATGGGGTTAAAGTTCGATGACGTATGACTGCATCGTACGCAAATCTATCGTCCACAAGCGGCCGTCCAGCACGTCGCCGTAACCGCAAACCAACTTCATCACTTCGTGGGCCTGCACACTGCCTACTATCGCCGGGGTCATGCCCACAACGCCTTTAAAAGCCGGAGGCAACCGGTACGCCGCCTCTTCGTCCGGATACAAATCCCGATAGCTCTTCGCTTCCGCAGTACGACAGAAGACGGACACCTGGCCACAGAACCCTTCGATGGCACCGTAAACGTATGGCTTGCCTTGCGCCCTGCAAATATCGTTCAAAAGATAACGGGTCGGATAATTGTCACAGGCATCCACCACAATGTCATAGCCTTGAATCATACCGGCGGCATTATCCGGTGTCAGACGACAAGCGTACGGCTTCACGTCCACATCGCTGTTCAATGCACGCAACCGACGGGCAGCCAACACCACCTTGGGCAGCCCCACTTCCGCCTCCGCATAAAGAACCTGGCGGTGCAAATTGGTAGTACTCACCTCGTCATCATCCACCAACCCGATGTGCCCTATTCCGGCACCGGCCAGATAGAGCGAGACGGGAGAGCCTAACCCGCCCGTCCCGACAACCAACACCCGCGCCGCACGCAAGCGTTCCTGCCCTCCGGTACGGATTTCCGGCAACATGGTCTGACGCTCGTACCGCCCGAACTTTTTATCCTCCATCCCGGACATGGTCAGCATTTTACATAAGATTGCAAATCGAAACTGGCATCCCAATCCTTCCATACCGGTTCACGACCGGCCTTTCTCAATGCCTTCTCCACCTCCACGGCCGTGCGTTCGTCGCTCACATGGAACTGCTCCAACGCCTGCGGATAGGTATAATATCCTCCCGGTTCCGTCTTGCTTTCCGCACTCATCGTGGTCACGCCCAACGTGGCCATGTGGTCACGGATGGCCGCCGGTTCGCGTGTGGAATAGGATATGTCCACATCGTGGTCGAAAATACGCATGGCAAAAGTGACCTGGGCCAGTTCACGGTCGCTCATGACGACATTCGGTTGGAAGCCCCCGTTCTCGGAGGGCCGCATACGGGGGAAGTTCACACTGTATTTCGTCCGCCAATAATGCTTCTGCAAATAACGTAAATGGTAAGCCATCATCGTAATGTCCGTGCGCCATTCTTTCTCCAGTCCGATGAGTACCCCCATCCCGATGGAATGCACCCCGGCTTGCCCCATGCGGTCGAAACCGTTGACACGCCACTCGAATTTCGACTTCATGCCCCGGGGATGGTAGATGTTATAGTTTGCCTTGTGATACGTTTCCTGGAAGCAAATGACTCCGTTCATCCCGTGTGCCTTCAGTTCTTCATACTCTTCGGCCTTGAGCGGCATCACTTCTATCTTCAGGTTACTGAAGTAGGGTTTGGCCAAATCCAAGGCACGCGCCAGATAAGGCACGCCCGCCTTGGCCGGATTCTCTCCCGTCACGATCAAGAGGTTCTCGAAAGGTGCCAACTTCTTGATGGCTTTGTATTCGTTCTCTATCTCCTCCTCCGTCAGAATGGTGCGGCGCATCGGGTTGCTGATATGGAAACCGCAATACACGCAGGAGTTGGTGCAGGAGTTGGTGATATACAAAGGTATGAACATGGACATGGTCTTGCCGAAACGCTCTTCGGTATATTTACGGCTCAACCGCGCCATTGTCTCCAAATAGGGAGCGGCTGCCGGAGACACCAAAGCCATGAAATCGTCCACGTCACAATGTGCTTTCGAGAGGGCACGGCGCACGTCGGCTTCCGTCTTGGCATTGATCCGCGCCGTGGTTTCCTCCCATGAAATCTTTTCCAATTCGTCCGAAAACATATCTTCTTCCCGTTTAGTCGTTCAAAAATGCCGTCAGGGGCGAACTCGCCTCTGCCACGAAACTGTCTGCCTGCAATCCCAATCCGGCTTCGTATGCCATACGTCCGGATTCCACAGCCTGCTTGAAAGCCATGGCCATCGCCACCGGGTCGCCGGCCACGGCTATGGCCGTATTCACCAAACAGGCAGAAGCTCCCATCTCCATGGCCTCGGCGGCATGACTGGGTGCCCCGATACCGGCATCCACGACAACCGGCACATTGGCCTGCTCTATGATGATACGCAGGAAATCACGGGTCTGCAATCCCTTGTTTGTCCCGATGGGTGCTCCCAAAGGCATGACTGTGGCCGCTCCGGCTTCTTCCAGATGTTTGCAAAGCGTAGGATCGGCCTGACAATAAGGCAATACGACAAAGCCCAACTTCACCAACTGCTCCGTGGCCTTCAGGGTCTCCGTGGAATCGGGCAACAAATAACGCGGGTCGGGATGAATTTCCAACTTCAACCAATTCGTACCGAATGCCTCGCGTGCCATCTGGGCGGCGAACACGGCTTCTTCGGCATTCCGGACACCCGACGTGTTCGGCAATAATTGTATCTCGGGACGCACGATATGCTTCAGCATGTCGTCCTCCTTGTCTTCCAGTTCGATACGCTTCATGGCTACCGTCACCATTTCCGTTCCGGAAGCCATGATGGAACGGGCCATCAGGTCGTTGGAATCAAACTTACCTGTACCTAAAAACAAACGGGAAGCAAACTCCCGTCCTGCTATGACTAATTTTTCCATTGTCCTATGCTATGATATTAAATTAAAATTCTTAAACACCAGTGTCCTACAAATACCAACCGGACGCTACCCTCCGCATGCCGCTTTGATAACGACAATGCTCACCCCCTCGGTCAACACATAATCGGCCCACTGGGTACGGGGCACCAAACGGTTCTCCACGGCCACAGCCACCCCCTGAAACGGAAGCGATAGTTCTTCCATCAATACAGAAATCGAAACGGCAGCCGTTTCCACTTCTTTGTTATTCACCAAAATTTTCATTTCATCTACTTTTAATGATTTCTGAAAAAGCAAGTACAAAGAAGCACCACAAACGGCAATATGGAAAAATAATGGAAATCCAATCCCTACGGCAGTACGAACTGCATCAGGTTCGAGGGTATAATCTCAGCCCCTGTCCGGGCACCCCTTTGTCTTTACTCGGACAAAGATACGCAAAAAAGGGAAATGACGTAACACTCCGCTATCATTTTATAACAAAAAGAAAACAAAAATCGTTCCCCGACACAATCGAGAAACGATTTCCTTATATGTGGCATATAAATACTACCCACGAATCATAACCGCTGTCCTAACTTATCGTCAATGAACAGCAAAGCGGCCTTGTCGGCTTTACGGATCTTTTCCAAAATACCTTGCGCCGTAGCTTCTTCTTCTACCTGCTCGCGCACGTATCCCCACAAGAAATCCTGAGAAGCCATATCCTTTTCTTCGGAAGCCACTTTCACCACGTTTTCAATTAACTTGGATACCTGACATTCATGCTCGTACACATTTTCAAAAACGCCTAATACACCGTCCCATTCCTGTGGAACCACATCAATCTTATCTACCTTGGCCACTCCACCACGTTTGATGACGTAATTCGCCATGTCGTAAGCATGCTCCAATTCTTCCTGAGACTGTTTCTTCATCCATGCGGCACAACCGTCGTAACCTTCCCTCTGCAAATAGAAGGACATGGATAAATACAAGTTAGCCGACCACATCTCGGCCACGATTTGTTCGTTAATAGCTTTCTGCAATTTGTCTGAAATCATATTCGTATATATTAAAAATTAAACAACTTCACTTTATTATAGTAAACTACAACTACAGTGCCAGAACACCCGATTTCATCATCATGTCAGCTATTTATTCTTAATTTTACGGATTGTTATAGAGAATCACGATGAATAAGGTTGAGAAACTCCTCCCGGGTTTTAGCCTGATTAAACGCTCCTGTAAAATCACTGGTCGTAGTCACCGAATTTTGCTTTTCCACTCCACGCATCTGCATACACATGTGCCGAGCTTCCACTACGACCATCACGCCCAACGGGTTCAACGCTTCTTGTATGCAATCCCGAATCTGGAGCGTCATCCTTTCCTGTACCTGAAGACGATGGGAAAAGCTGTCCACCACACGGGCAATCTTGCTCAACCCCGTAATGTATCCATTGGGTATATAAGCCACATGCGCTTTCCCGTAAAAAGGCAGCATGTGATGTTCGCACAAAGAGAAGAAATCTATGTCTTTCACTATCACCATGTGACGGTAGTCTTCCTTGAACTTGGCCGAATTCAGAATCTCTTTCGGATCTTCGGCATATCCCCGCGTCAACGTCTGCATCGCCTTGGCCACCCTATAAGGCGTCTTTTGCAATCCTTCACGTTCGGTATCTTCACCCAACAAAGCCAGAACAGCCTTATAGTGGGTTTCTAATTCCCGTTGTACCGTTTCGTTATAAACCTGACATTCCATCTGTTCAATAAGGTATTTGAATTACAGATTTTACAATCAATGCCTCATCGAATTGCTTGGTTGCACGCAATTCGTGCAAAGCCTGATTGGCCTCCTCGTACGTTCTGAAATCACCCACCCTGCAAATCCAACGCGGACTCTGGAAATGGGTATAAGTAGCCATGTCGCTGAAGTAACTCTTCACTTTTCCGGCCATCCGTTGCGCCTCCTGGCGCGCTGTTCTGGAGTTCCCCCCCGCATAAACCTGAATCCGGTAGCCGTTGGCTTTCATTTTCCGTACGGGCTTGTGGCCTACAGATGAATTACCATTCTCCGTTATCGACTGGGATATACGTCCGGAAGCCGCAAGTGAAGTGGAATTTTCATTCCCCGCCCCTGTGCCATTTACCATCCGGGTAATCTCGGCATCCTGAATCACACGTACCGTCCCCTGCCCGTCCACAGGCTTCACCAACTTGTCCACAAACTTCTGTTGCGCTGAAACCTGAAGCCAACTTACGGCACACCAAAACAACGATAGGAAGAATCTTTTCATCATATAGCCTTTTGAATATAAAACCATAAAAGAGAGCCATTCCGAGACACAAAGGCGACCTCGGAATGACTCCGTTTTTCTACTCTGATTAAGCTTTCCAAGCATCAATGATACCCTTGAAGTCTGCACACTTCAAAGCAGCACCACCAATCAAACCACCGTCCACATCGGGCTTTGCAAAAATCTCTTTTGCGTTCGAAGGCTTGCAGCTTCCACCATAAAGGATAGAAACATTCTCGGCAGCCTCAACGCCGAACTTCTCGGCAATAGTCGTACGAATGAAAGCATGCATCTCTTCCGCCTGTTCAGCCGTAGCCGTCTTTCCCGTGCCGATAGCCCATACCGGTTCGTAGGCCAAAATGATGTTGGAGAACTGTTCTGCCGTCAAATCGAACAAAGAACCGGCCAACTGAGCCTTCACCACTTCGTTCTGCTTGTCTGCCTCGCGCTCTTCCAGTACCTCGCCGATACAGAAAATGACTTTCAAACCATTGGCCAAAGCCAAGTTTACTTTCTCTTTCAGGATTTCAGCTGTCTCGCCATAGTAAGCACGACGCTCCGAATGGCCTAAGATGACATACTGCGCACCGGTAGATTTTACCATCTCGGCAGACACTTCGCCAGTGTATGCACCTTTTTCCTTGTCTGCACAATTCTCTGCACCCAAGCCGATAGTCTGGGCATCCAATACTGCGGCTACGGAAGCTAAGTGAATAAACGGTGTACAGATGACCACGTCACAATTTGGTTTGTCGGCAGCCAAAGCCGCATTCAACTCAGTAGCCAAAGCTACACCTTCCTGCAAATTCAGGTTCATCTTCCAGTTACCTGCTACAATTTTCTTTCTCATTTCTTTTCTTTTTAAAAGGTTGATAATTCTATTTTTATGTTTCATTCGCCTATACATCTTGCTTCCTATCCATATCCGGTCGGCAAACACCAACACAAACAGGGGGACAAGGAACCATAGGACGACACGCAGCGTCGTCATCATCCGCGATGCCGACTGCAAACGCCCCAATTCACTATCTTCCAACGGCATATTCAGGTCCTCTTCTTTCGGAAGATTGTTACAACTCCATTTGTTATACACCGTACCATCTTTCAACAACACCAACCCGGGATTGGAGCGCACGATGGTTTTCAAAGTGATTTCATCCGTCATGCCAAAAGGATAATCCGCCCCCGTCAAATCCTGCCATCGCCCAATCATGCCATCACCGGATGCCGTCAGACAATAAAAGGCATAACCATGTTCACCGCAATAATCATAGAGTTCATTGATACGGTCTATATCACTGTCGTCCGCAAACTCCAGATAAGGAGAGATTAATAAGAAAGTATATCCTTTGTCCGACAAAACCTGCTCCGTGATATCCTCACCATCAGGCCACGTCATAATCGAAAAATCATGTACGGGGGGCACATATCCTTCTTTCACCAACACCGTCCGGCTATCCACAAAATGCCAGGCCGTGTCCTCGGGATAATCTTCCGTAGTGAATTCTTTCTTTACTCCATCCTTTTCAAGTACGAATGTCGTAAGATACTCCGGCTCCTCCTCTCCTTCCGGAACCACCATCGCTTGGGGCAGGTTTACTCCGATATGATAAGGACGGAAATCAAAAACCGGAAGATAATAGATACAGAAAACCGCCAGAACAAAGGCAAAAAAGATAGAATAGAGGGAAATCATCCACTGGTTGCGTTCGGAAACAAAGCGCACCATCAACCGACGGTAACGAAAAACGAGCACGGATAAGCCCAACAGCACGACATTCTTGCCGAAGGTCTCCCAGTTCGTCAACGACACGGCATCTCCGAAACATCCGCAATCTGACACGGGATTGGCCAAAGCCAGATAAAGCGTCAGAGGAGTCATCACACTCATGAACAACAAAAAAAGCCAGGAAGTCGTACGTCGACGTATGCCAAAGAATAGATATATCCCTATACAAAATTCAAATACAGCCAAAAGGACCGCCAACCAGAGCGGCAAAAAACCGGGAATCCATTCCGACCAACCCAATGCCTGAAAATAGTCGTCGAATTTATATTGGGTACCACGCGGGTCAACCACTTTCACCAATCCAGAGAAGACAAAAGTCACAGCCAACAACAAACGGCTGACATTCACGGCAACCCAACGTAATTTATATCCCAACCTATTCACCGAACGTCAATTTTATCAGCCCGAATACGGCATAATTCATCATGTCCATGTAGTTGGCATCCACTCCCTCCGACACCAAAGTCTGCCCCGCCAAAGCCTCAATCTGCTTGGTCCGGTAAAGCTTCATCAGGATAAGGTCTGTATAAGAACTGATGCGCATGCCGCGCCAGGCCTCATCGTAATCGTGGTTTTTCTTCAACATCAAAGCGAGTGAAAGCCCCGCATATTTGTCATAATATTCCAAAGCACATTCAGCTGCCATATCTTCCGCATCGGCATAGCCCAACTCCAACTGTATCAGGCCGACAATACTGTAATTCACGATAGCCATGAACTCCGGACGGATGCCCTCACCGACCAACGAGACCCCTTTCACTTCCAAACTACGGATACGATTGGCCTTGATAAATATCTGATCCGTCACCGAAGCAGGACGCATGATACGCCACGCCGCACCGTAATCATGCAACTTTTTGGCGAACAGCTCCCGACACTCCTTCATTATTTGCTCAAATTGTCCTTGTGTATCCATATTTTACCGTTTAGGCATACCACAACATGCAATGTGCAAAGGTAGTACAAATCATCGAATAAAACAAAAAGAGACCGTAGAATACGCAAACGCGAACGGCCTTTTCATGTTCTTTCACCATAACACAGTGTACATCAAGTATTTCCTAAAAAGCAAGAATGCTAACGGTGAAAACAAGGTGAAAGTTACCGGATAAGAAAGTTCACCATAAATAACTGAAACAGAAGAAGTCTGAAGGATGCGAACCTATCCCTGCATTTTTCATATTGTAAGCAGAGTGAAAACAACGAACGCCCTACAGTCCTCGACACCTCACGCAGCTCATGACGAAAAAATCATTTGGCGCAGGATGAAATCATTCTCAGCAGAACAAAAAATCGTTCTCAGGAGATTAAAACCCGTTTACTTCAACCGTCCTCACCCCCAAATAAACAGCAAAAGAGAGATGTCCCGACCTTACGGAGCACCTCTTCCTTGCTTATTAAATCTAATGCTTATGAATACTTAAGTATTTGTCCCGGACGGAGTACCGTAGTCCGGGTTATTCCGTTCAACTTACATAACTTAGCAACCGTCGTCCCACATTTTGAAGCAATAACCGAAAGGTTCTCACCCGATTTCACACGGTGCACTTTAGAACGAGGCCTCGCAGTAGGTTTGGGCCGGACATTTGTCTCGTTCTTTGCCAATTCAGACTTTCCTTTATTGGAACGGAAGATGTAATAATCCCCCGTCACGTCCTGAGCCACGAAATCAAACATTTCAGCCGGGTTGATGGCTTGCCCCAAGAAACGTGTTTCAAAATGCAAATGAGAACCGGTAGAACGTCCCGTATTTCCTCCCAAGCCAATAGGTTCTCCTGCTTTCACAATTTGGTTTTCCTTCACAAGCTGTTTGGACAAATGGCCGTATATCGTTTCCAAACCATTAGGGTGGCGGATAACAATATAATTCCCGTATCCTCTTCTTTCGTAATCCACGATACGCACTTTTCCGCTAAACGCCGAACGTATGGTATCCCCGATGTACACCTTGATGTCCAACCCTTTATGCTGACGACGGAAACTTGCACGATAACCGTAATTAGAAGTAATTCTCGTGCTCGGCGTCGGCATGCAGAAATGCCGCAAGTCTATCTTGTATTCTTCCGGCAATTCTACATCATAACGATGGGCATATTGGTTGTTCCAATCGGGATAAAGACCAAACGCGGGATTTTCAAGCTGTTCGTCACCTACCAAACGCTGTAAAGCGACAGAATCTATGGCTCTCATCTTTTTGTCTATAGGTGCCTGGCGAGCCAACAAATCTTGCCCTGATACCGGCAAACTAAGCACGGCCAAAACCACTACAGCTCCTGTCTTAAGTCTTTTGAAATTGAAAAACATTTAATTATTAATATTATAAAGTTCGCTTATCTTCTCTTATTATAATTCATCTAAGGCATACAAATAACCCAAGTTGGAAGATTCGTACTCAAAAATCTCCTCCGGCTTGAAGAAACGTGCCAATTCTATTTTCGCATTCTCCAATGAATCGGACGTGTGGACGATATTTTGTTGGTTACTCATACAATAGTCACCACGAATAGTGCCCGGAAGGGCATTCCTGCCATTTGTAGCCCCTGCCATCGCCCGTACTACGTTTACGGCCTCAATACCTTCGAAGCAGCATGCAATCACGGGAGTCGACATCATGGAATCCTTTAAAATCTGAAAGAATGACTTCTCGCGCAAATGAGCATAATGTTCGTTCAATATCGCATCTGTCAATTGCATCATTTTCATTCCGGCCAACCTCAATCCTCTCTTCTCGAAACGGTTGATAACTTCTCCTACAAGCCCCCTCTGTAATGTACAAGGTTTTAACAAGACCAAGGTTTTCTCCATGAATATAGACTTTTTGAATTAAACATATTTAATTAGCGTATTCTAAACACTAACGGCGACAAAGATAATCTTTCCATAACAAAAGCCCAAGAAAATTAACAGTATTTTTCCTCCAAAGATCATTTTTTCAAGAAATCACCCCCCAATTCACAGTCTTATTCCTTAATTTATTTAACTGTCTCCATAGAATATCATTCTTTGAAGCTGCGCAATGCGGATCATCGTCCAACACTTTTTCGGCCGTCTCCCGCGCCAACTGCAGCACCTGTCCGTCACGTGCCAAATTGGCCAACCTCAACGTAAACGAAACCCCGCTTTGCTGCGTGCCTTCCAAATCGCCCGGACCGCGCAACTTCAAATCCGCCTCGGCTATTTCAAACCCGTCGTTCGTCTCCGTCATGATTTGAATACGTTTGCGTGTATCCGCCGAAAGCTGATATTTGGTGACCAAAATGCAATAGGACTGGTCGGCTCCACGTCCCACCCGTCCACGCAACTGATGTAACTGTGCCAGTCCGAAACGTTCGGCATTCTCTATCACCATGACCGAAGCGTTCGGTACGTTCACTCCGACCTCAATCACAGTAGTCGCCACCAGTATCTGGGTCTTCCCTGAAATGAAATCTTGCATCTCGGCCTCCTTCTCTGCAGCTTTCATTTTACCATGCACCCGGCTTATCTTATATTCCGGCAAATCGCGGCACAACTGCTCATACCCCTCTTCAAGGTTCTTGATGTCCATCTTCTCGCTTTCCTTAATCAACGGGTATACCACGTATGCCTGCCGGCCTTCGTTCAACTGCGAACGCAACCCCCTGTACAGGCTCTCCCGCCGGTTGTCAAACTGATGAACCGTCTGAATCGGCTTGCGCCCGGGAGGCAGCTCGTCGATAACCGACACGTCGAGGTCGCCATACAAGGTCATGGCCAAGGTACGGGGTATTGGCGTGGCCGTCATCACCAGTACATGAGGAGGATTGCTGTTTTTAGCCCACAAACGGGCGCGCTGAGCCACACCGAAACGATGCTGCTCGTCTATCACGACCATGCCCAAAGACTTAAAAAGCACCGTGTCTTCCAACACGGCATGCGTCCCGACCAGAATCCGTACCTCACCGTCTTTCAATCCGTCCAAAACAGCCTGTCGCCGCTTTCCTTTCACCGTCCCTGTCAGCAGTTCCACCCTAACGGGCATCCCGGACAACAAGTTCTGGAAAGTCACATAATGCTGCTCCGCCAGAATCTCGGTAGGTGCCATGATACAAGCCTGAAAACCATTGTCCAAAGCAATCAAGATACTCATCAAGGCCACCAGTGTCTTCCCGCTGCCTACGTCGCCTTGCAACAGACGGTTCATTTGCCGGCCGCTCCCCATGTCCTGACGAATCTCACGAATGACTCTTTTTTGCGCCCCGGTCAGCTCAAACGGCAGATTCTTTTCATAAAACGTATGAAACAACTCGCCTACACGGGCAAACACATAACCACGATATTTCTGACGACGCTCACGCGCATACTTTATTATATTCAATTGAATATAGAAAAGTTCTTCGAACTTCAAACGGAATTGTGCCTTCCGCAAATCTTCCGCAGAAGTCGGATAATGCACATGGCGAAGTGCTTCATCCAAAGACACCAGATTCAACGCGCTTACTAAATAAGGCGGCAAGGTTTCCGGGATTTCGGCATCCAAACGTTCAAACAAAGTCGCCGTGAAATGTTCTATAGAACGGGAATTCAGTCCGGCCCGTTTCATTTTGTCCGTAGTCGTGTAATAAGGCTGAAGCCCCATTGTGTTCAAACGCAATTCATCGGCCTTGTCCACATCAGGATGAGCGATGTTGATTCGCCCGTTGAAAACACTCGGCCGCCCGAACACGATATAATCCGTCCGCGTCTTATAGGCTGACAAAATATATTTTATGCCATTGAACCAAATCAAGTCCACAACTCCCTGCCCATCGGTAAAATGAGCCACCAAACGCCGTTTCCGCCCCTCTCCCTCCGTATCAAAGCTCAATATCTGACCGCGAATCTGCACGTAAGGCATATCGGCCGTCAACTCATGGATATAATAAAGCCGCGTACGGTCTATATGCTTATAAGGAAAGGTGTACAACAAATCATGCAAAGTACGGATTTGCAACTCATCTCCGAGCAGTTTGGCACGCTGCGGCCCCACTCCCGGCAGGAACTTGATGTCTTGGCGATCAAGGTCTATCATCGGTCAATCAGATAAAAGAGCTTCGGCTACCTTTAAATCGAAAGGTGTGGTTATCTTTATATTCTCACGGTTGCCCGGCACCAACTTCACCTGTACCCCCATAGCTTCCACCACAGAAGCATCGTCGGTGAAAAACGGACGGTATTCTTGCCGGTAAGCGGTTTTCAGCACATCGGCCCGAAAAGCCTGCGGGGTCTGCACCAAACGATATTGTGCACGGTCTACGGTTATACTGTCTCCCTCCGCCCCGTTGGATTCCAGACAACGCAGTGTCTCCACGACTTCGACAACAGGTATGGCAGCACGTTCCCGGAAAGCAGATTCATAACATGCCGCAATGACTTCACGAGACACAAAAGGACGTACGCCATCGTGCACGGACACCAAAGCATCCGTTTCCCCATCCGGCACCTCTGCCAAACCGTTGGCCACAGAATGAAAGCGTGTCTCTCCTCCGTCGGCCAAATGATAAGGAATGCGGAAGTCATATTCACGACACAATTCATTCCAATAGCCCTGCTGTGCAACCGGCAATACCACAATCAGTTCCACACTTTCGTCATAGGCATGGAATGCATCCAACGTCCGCATCAACACCGGTCGACCTTGGACCGGAATGAACTGCTTGGGAATTTCGCCCCCCATACGCAGTCCTTTCCCTCCGGCCACTACGATCGCATATTTCTTCATCGAGCCACTTCGTTGTACAACATTCCGTTTCTCACGGCTTCCGCCTTGTCTTGACCGGCCAGCTTGGCCACGATGGCATAACCGAATTCAAATACGGCAGCCGGCCCTTTTCCGGTAATGAACAAGCCGTCCTCCTCCACAAGACTGCCTGTATAAGAAGCCCCTTCCAAGTTCTCTTCAAATCCGGGATAGCAAGTCGCCTTCAGTCCTTCCAGCAATCCCATACGGCCGTAGACCAAAGGGGCCGCACAAATAGCCGCCAACGGTTTACCTGCCTTATACTGCTGCATGATACCTTCGGCCAAACCTTCGTGTCCGGCCAGATTGTATGAACCAGGCAGCCCGCCAGGCAATACCAACATGGCGGCCTTGGAAAAATCAACATCTTCTATCAACATATCGGCCTCAACACGGATGCCATGCGACCCGGTCACCATCTTGTCGCCCGTCACCGAAACGATACGGGTTTCCACTCCTGCACGGCGCAAAATATCTACCACAGCCAAAGCTTCCACTTCTTCCGAGCCTTCGGCAAAAAACAAATATACTGTTTCCATCCTTCTGTATTTAATAATGAATATTTATAAGTTAAATCAATTCTTCTCTTGCCACGCCATGCGTTGCACATCCGCTCCCGAAGGTGATTGGAAAACCCGCAAGTCGAACTCCGGAATCACTGCCAGGACATGGTCGAAGACATCGGCCTGGATTTCTTCATAAGGAATCCAGTCTTTCACCGTCGAAAAGAAATACAGTTCCACAGGAATTCCCCTGTCCGTCGGCTGCAAATGGCGGACCATGCAATGCAGTTCCTGATTGGTATAAGGCAAGCTCCGCAAGTATGCCGTCAAATAAGCCCGGAACACCCCTAAATTGGTCTGGCGGCGGCCATTGACCTTTACGGTATCATCGATGGAATGAGCCGCATTATAATCCTGCAAATCCTGTTCTTTCCTTTCTATATAGTCTTTCAGCAAACTTATCTTGCGAAAACGCTCCAACATCTCCGGCGTACAAAACTTCACACTGCTCATATCTATATTGACAGACCGTTTGATACGACGTCCGCCGCTTTCGCGCATCGCATTCCAATTCTGAAACGATTCACTGACTAAGACGTATGGCGGTACCGTGGTCACGGTGTTGTCCCAATTACGGACTTTCACGGTGTTCAGCGTCACTTCCGTCACGACCCCGTCGGCATCATATTTGGGCACTTTTATCCAATCTCCCACTTTCAGCATATCATTGGCCGACAACTGTACCCCACTGACGAACCCCATAATGGTATCTTTAAAAACCAACATCAAAACAGCAGCCGAAGCACCTAATCCAGCCAACAGCGAAACGGGATCCTTATCTATCAGCTCGCTGAGCATGATTATACCGCCCACGAACCATGCCACCACCTGAAGTGTCTGCAACAAACTCTTCAAAGGACGGTTCCGAAAGGCTTCCTTATCGCTATAGACACTATAAACAGCCCTTAAAAAAGCATGAATAAAACCCAAAAAAGAAAGAACAATAAATACAAAACTGATTCGTCGGACAAAATCAACCGTACTTCCATTCGTATCGGCAAAAACTACGGGTACAAAGCAATATATCACCACCGGCACCACCATACGGCTCAACCGTACCATCACCTTATGGTCGAATACCACATCGTCCCACGTAGCCTTGGTATGCTTCACCAAACGAGCCACAGCCTTCAGCAAGAAACAACGGCAAACCGCATCAGCCAGAAAAGCTACACCTACCAACAAGACCAACATGACTCCGTGCGTCAAGACACTAGCTACCGAAACCAATCCCCACGAAGCCAACACGCTTGTCAACCATCCTTGCAAGTCCATTTCCATCATTCCGACACGTCCGGATTTTCTATTTCAAACACTCCAGATAGCGCTTGACGGTCTCTTCCAACCCGAGATACAAAGCGTCACAAATCAGTGCGTGACCGATGCTTACTTCATCAATCCACCCTATCTGTTCATGCATGTATTTCAAGTTCTCCAAGCTCAAGTCATGACCGGCATTCAGCCCTAACCCCAAACCGCGAGCCGTCCGTGCTGCCTCCACGAAAGGACGGACAGCATCCTCCGGACTTCCTGCATAAGCCGAAGCGTACGGCTCCGTATAAAGTTCCACCCGGTCCGCCCCCGCTTTTGCCGCATATTCCACCATCTCCGCTTCGGCATTGACAAAAACGGAAGTACGAATCCCTTTTTCCTTAAATTCCCCTATGATCTCCGTCAGAAACGAAAGATTCTTTTTCGTGTCCCAACCCGTATTCGACGTAATCTGGTCGGGGGCATCGGGCACCAATGTTACCTGTGTGGGTCGTACTTTCAACACCAAATCATTGAACTTGTCCACCGGATTGCCTTCGATGTTGAACTCCGTACGCAAAACAGCTTTTAGGTCATACACGTCCTGGTAACGGATGTGGCGCTCATCGGGACGGGGATGCACCGTGATGCCCTGTGCCCCGAACTTTTCACAATCCAATGCCACCTGCACGACGTCCGGATTATTGCCTCCCCGCGCATTACGCAGAGTAGCCACCTTATTAATGTTCACGCTTAATTTCGTCATTTCTCTTTCAATTATAATTTGTCACCAATAGGGCAAAGTTAGAAAAAAATACTATATTTGCGGCTCTATAACCGCAGTAAAAGTCTTAATTAATATTAGGAAAATGGCAGAAAGACTCAAATTCGCCCTGTTCGGCAACATCTATCAAGCTAAAAAGTCGGCTTCGGTCAAACAACTCATTTCCTTGTTGACCGCCCGTGGAGCCGAACTCTATATTGACACGGCTTTCTACACTTACCTTAAACAGGAACTTCATTTCGATGTCATCCCTACCGGACTGATATCAGACAGCGACTTTCAGGCTGACATCGCAGTCAGCATGGGAGGTGACGGTACTTTTCTGGCCGCAGCCAGCCGGGTGGGAAATAAAGACATACCTATATTAGGAATCAACATGGGGCGGCTCGGCTTCTTAGCCGACGTGTCTCCGGAAGAAATCAATGAATGCATCGACGACATCTACAACCACACATACAAAATTGACGAGCGTAGCGTCATCGAAGTAAAATACGAAGGTCCGGAACTCTCCGGATACCCATACGCCCTGAACGAAGTGGCCGTCCTGAAACGGGACAATTCCTCCATGATTTCCATCCGGGTGGAAGTGAATGGCGAATTTCTGGCCACTTATCAGGCTGACGGCCTCATCATCAACACGCCCACCGGTTCCACCGGTTATGCCTTGAGCGTAGGAGGCCCCATCATCGTGCCCCAATCCGGTACATTCTGCATTACACCCGTAGCCTCCCACAGCCTGAACGCACGCCCCATCACGCTCCGCGACCAAGTGGAACTTACCCTGTCGGTAGAATCCCGCAACCATAATTTCCTCGTGGCTATAGACGGACGCAGCGAAGCCTGCACCGAAGCCACACGCCTCATCCTTCGTCGAGCTCCTTATAATATAAAGGTATTGCAACGCAAGAACCATTCGTTTTACTCCACCTTACGTGAGAAACTCATGTGGGGTGCCGACCCAAGGGAAGAATCATGTTGAACGCCTTTCGCTCCTCTACGTCAACCTATTCCACCCTACGTTTGCTCCAATGGCTGTGGAATATCCTGCGACACCACCGACTGCAAACGGGACTGAACACCCTGCTCGGCTGTTCCACCGTATTGTTGGATTTCATGTTCATCGCTGCCACCAAATGGACCATCGACATCGCGACCTATAAAGCCCCCGGAAGTTTATCCATAGCCGCCGCACTACTCATCGGTATCCTGTTGTCACAGCTCTGCATCCATTTCGCTTCACGTTGGGTCAAGGCCATTTTGGGAGTCAAGGCACAAAACCACATGCAACGGTTCTATTTCGACCGTTTGCTCCACAGCGAGTGGAAAGACCGGAACCGACGCCACAGCGGTGACCTCCTGAACAGGCTGGAGCGAGATGTCACCGACGTGGTGAATGCCGTCACCGAAACGGCTCCTTCCATTATCGCCGTGTGCATACGGTTGGCAGGCGCGTTCTTATTCCTGTATTCCATGGATGCTTCATTGGCTTGTCTCACTGTGGCCATCATTCCGCTCTTCATGGTATTGAGCAAAGTATATATGAAACGTATGCGCAAACTGACCCGCGAAATCAGGAATACGGACAGCCGTATCCAAAGCATACTGCAAGAAACGATACAGCACCAGATGGTTGTACAGACTTTGGAACAACAGCCCGTTATGGTACAACGGTTGGACAACATACAACAGGATTTACGTGGCCAAATCAAGACGCGCACCCACTTTTCGTCCATCTCCTCGTCTTTCCTCAGTGCCGGATTCATGGGGTGTTACCTCGTAGCCTTTCTTTGGGGAGCCGCCCGGCTGCACGAAGGGACGATCACCTACGGCATGATGATAGCCTTTATCCAACTTGTAGGACAAATACAAGGACCGTTCCGGGACATGACCCGTTTCATTCCTGTTTTCGTCAACGCTTTTACAGCCGGCGAACGCCTCATGCAATTGGAAGAAATCCCCTTGGAAAAGTATCCCGAAGGAACCCGGATGGGTTCGCCCTCCGGCATACGCTTCCATCAGGTCTCATACGCATACGACAAGGGAGGCCGCCACGTGCTGCAAGATTTCACCTACGATTTCCCGCCAGGCAGCCATACGGCCGTGATAGGGGAAACCGGTGCAGGGAAAACGACTTTAATACGCCTGATGCTTTCCTTAATCCACCCCACTGCGGGAAAAATCATATTATACGACAACCATGGCAGGCAATCCGAATGCAACGCAGGTACCCGCTCCTGCTTCACATACGTCCCACAGGGAAACACCCTCTTTAGCGGTACCATACGGGAAAACCTGTTGCTCGGCAACCCGCACGCCACAGATGAAGAGATGCAAGCCGCACTTGCCCACGCCTGCGCCGATTTCGTATTCCAACTACCCGAAGGCCTGGACAGCCGTTGCGGCGAACAAGGCACGGGATTAAGCGAAGGACAGTCGCAACGTGTTGCCATCGCCCGCGCTTTACTGCGTCCGGGCGGTATATTACTATTCGACGAAGCCACTTCCTCACTCGACACCGCAACCGAGAAACGGCTATGGCAAAATATCTGTAGCCATTATGGCGATAAGACCTTGATTTTTGTCACTCACCGGATGAACATCATTACATCAGAAACACGCGTATTGAAACTCTGCAAATAAAAAGGAAAAACTTTGGCCAACCCACGCAAAAACACTATCTTTGCCCCGAAACAGGTGTCCTGTCTGCCGATCGGCATTCCGGATGAAAAGGGAATCGGGTGGAAATCCCGGACAGTCCCGCTGCTGTAAATTCCAGAAAGCGTATCAAAAGGAAGACTCATACCACTGCCTCAAATCCATCACGGGGTCGGGAAGGTTTTTGATACGGGAATAAGTCAGAAAACCTGCCTGTTCAAACTGCGGCATCTCGCTTCGAGGGTTAGGCGATGATTCCACTCAGATTCTAAGAACCGTCTTTTCTATCACAAGGATCGGCTTATTTCGTCCGCAACATAACGGACGAATGTGGCACCTTTCAGAACATGACGCTTGGAAGATGCCTGTCACACGACAACGTTTATTTAACCCCCTCCAAAGGCCGAAGCGATTCGCCCTTGCGTCTGCCATGCTATCTGCTATCAATCCATTTTACCAGACGCAGAAATAAACGGAAACGATGGAGACAGACAGAAGAATTCACATTCAAAAAAATGACGTCCAGAAGAAAATCTCTTCAGGACGTCATTGATTTTATCTACCGGACATTCTTAAAAACAAGAATAAAATAATGATACAATGAAAATTTAGGGATTTTACTACTTTATTCTCTTGCAAAAAATTAACTTTGCATACTATAGGAATACAATGTTCAAAAAAGGAGGTGAAGAAACAGACAGTAAAATGAATGAGACGCAAAAAAAGGACAGCATGCTCGACAAGGCTGCATTTCATTAATCCGAGTAAGAATCTACCGCGTTGGAATACGCGGCATATTAACAAACCGAGAAAGCGTTCCATTCCATAACTTGAAATGAACATATAAAATATTGAGCTTTTAGCTCTTGTTCTTCTTTTGTCGAATACCGCCAAACATTCACTGCATAAGAACAAGCAGACTGGGAGTTCACGCCAATAAGGCGTGAGCTATTCTGTTGCTTGTATGCAGAAGGTCACTTGGCGGTAACCCAACAAAAGGCAATCTAAAGAATGGTTGCACGCCTTTTTCATAACCCAAACATCAATATGAAAAATATATTACTTGTATTATTAACCACCTTCTGTATAGGACAGAAGACCTTTGCTTATGACTGTGCCGTTGGCGGAATTGCCTATAACCTAAATTACAATACAGCCTCCGTAACTTATTTTAGTATGGAGTACAACCACGGTTACTATTTCCGAGAAGTCAAAATCCCAAGCCACATAACATACGACGGAACGACCTACACCGTTAACACGATTGCAGAAAATGCGTTCATCAACTGTACCAAATTGACATCCATCACAATCCCGAGCACCGTCACTTATATCCATGGCGAAGCATTCGCCGGTTGCAGTTCACTATCCGAACTGACCATCGAAGACGGTAAACAACCATTATTCCTGGATGCCAAAACCACCGGATTTAAATATTACAGAGAGGGGGTGTTTGCCGATTGCAGAATAAATAAATTATACCTTGGCAGAGACTTGCAGTACAACGAAAGCGAAGAATGGCCTTCAACACAATACTACCCTCCGTTTTACAATGATGTCCCCAAAGACAACAAAAACACACTATACGACGTCACCATAGGAAAGGATGTCACGACAATCCCGTCCCAACTGTTCTACTCTTTTGAGAGACTATCTTCCATCACCCTGCCAGATTCCCTTCAAACGATAGGACGCACCGCTTTTGCGAACACAGGCATCTCGGACATTGAAATCCCACAAGCCGTCAAGCGTATAGGCCCCTACGCTTTCAGCGGCTGCAAGAAGTTATGTACCGTCGTATTGCCGGACTCTGTTTTTTCGATAGAAGAAGGTACTTTTTATAACTGCGAACAGTTGATTACCATCAATCTGCCGCCCTGCTTAAAGACGCTTGCTCCTTCTGCTTTTTCGGGTTGCAAACGGTTGAATACGGAAATCCCTGTCGGAATGGACAGTATAGGTCCGGGGGCACTGAATAATTGCTCTTCACTAACCAAACTGTGGATACCCAACGTGGGAAATGCCGACTTCGGACTTGCAGGATGTACAAGTTTAGACAGTATCAATATCAGAAGTGCAAAAACAATACCTAACGGCCTATTCTCAAACCTGCCTGCCCTCAAATACTTGGAAATACCATTTACCCAAAACAACCTGGGCATGTTCTTTGGCAGTTCATGCGACAACACAAAAGGTGAATACCTCCCCATCACCCAATACTCCGAAAACGGAAAGAGCCACACCTACTATATCCCTAAGGCATTGGAAGAAATCGTGATTGCAGACGGAAGCGAGACATTGGCATACGGAGCATTCTATAATTGCTCCATGCTTAGAAAAGCTACATTGCCAAGCACCCTGAACGGCATTAAAGAAAAAGCATTCTACGGCTGCGAAGGGCTGACGGACATATACGTAAAACGCGCCCTGCCTCCCGTTGCCTACTCCGGGACATTCGAGGGGGTAAATTTGTTCGCCTGCACCTTACATGTACCATACGGAAGCAAACAATACTACGAGAAAGCCACTGGATGGAAAGACTTTTACTTCATAGAAGAAGAGGCGCCAATAAAGATAGACGTGACGAAAAACATAATGAACGCTGGAGAAATACTCGGGCTCACGGAATACCAATATGGCGACAATGTAGAACTTGAAGCCATAGCCCATAGTGGATATACGTTTTCCGCCTGGACTGAAAACGGAAACATACTGACTACCGACAGGCTATGTTCATTTGTTGCAGAAAGCAACCGAAAGCTGATAGCCGTATTTGTCCCTACTCTCGACTCCAACCTGATACAAGCTTCCCCGGAAAACACAAAAGTCAGCTTTACGTGGGAAAAAGAAGCGGACGCAGCGTCGTATAAACTTACCGTATACGAGGACGCAGCAATGACAATCGTAGTCGGAAGCCAAAGTTTTGACGCCAATGGAAATATCTTATCACGAAGTACCTCCGATTCAATCTCTACCGTATTTAAAAATTTGACAGAACAACATGATTATTACTACAGTCTCAAAACTTACTCGAAAAACGGAGAAGTACTATCCCATTATATAGGATTGTTTTCCACGTCATCTGAAACAAGCATCCAAAAGATGGAAACAAACGGACACAATCCGGACATTACCGGTTATTACGACCTCAATGGACGGAAACTGGATGCCCCCGGAAAAGGCATTCACATCATCCGCTATTCCGACGGGACGACACAAAAACGGATCGTGGACTGACGTTTCCCGTCCCTCTCATCCCCATGCGGCCACCCTTTGCGTATGCAAAACGGTGGCCGTAAAACTTATACAAACGACACTTTGAAAGCGCACCCTTCCGGTTAACCTTCAAAAAGGAAGCAAACCATACGGATTTCAGCCATTCATTGGGATTCAAAGCCCGTAATTTAGAGTAAAATTTCGCATAAACATGCAAGAAATTCCTCTTTTCTCTGCATAAATCCTGCATATATGCAAATCAATCTCAGCCGAACGGAAATTCATTCGGCTGAAAGCGATTTTCCGTTCGGCGCACAATGAAAGCAAGTCCTACGCCAACCATGCCACAAGTCGTTGGAAACGGGAATAAAAACAAGCCGTAAACCGTCTTTCCACCTCTAATTGAAACGGAAACACCTCCAAAAACAGAAAACAGAATGACAACGAAACAGGCTCACCGCTTTCCCGACCGTAAAACCGTACGCACAAACCTCCGGCACGGCCGACAAAAGAACGGGACAAGACCTTCTTTCGTTACAAAACGATAAAAAACCGCCGCACGAGAATCCGTTATTTCCATCCCTCCCCTCTTCCGGACCGAAATAACGGATTCTCGGACAACCGGATTTAACATTTTGACACTTTGCCCATGCCGTGCCACTGCATAAAAAGTGGTATATTTGTACCGTCATGCCACCGGACTGTACAGGGGTCGCCATCGGCATACACAAGAAACAAACCGTCAAACCGCATCATCATGAAACAATCCATCGTAACAGGCATGGGAGAAGCCTTGTGGGACATGTTGCCCGAAGGCAAGAAAATAGGAGGCGCACCGGCCAATTTCGCCTACCACATCTCGCAATTCGGAATAGACAGCCGGGTAGTGAGTGCCGTGGGAAGGGACACGGCGGGGAGCGAGCTATTGGAGAACTTACGGGACAAATCGCTGAAAGGACTTATTGAGAAAACGGACTTCCCCACAGGAAGCGTAGAGGTGGAAGTGGACGAAAAGGGCATCCCCTGCTACAACATCCGGGAAGACGTGGCATGGGACCATATCCCCTTCACGCCGCAAACGGCAGAACTGGCCCGCCAGACGCAAGCCGTATGTTTCGGTTCGTTGGCCCAACGGCATCCCGCCTCACGCTCCACCATCCACCGGTTCCTTGACACCATGCCGGACGGGGACGGGCAATACAAGATATTCGACATCAACCTCCGGCAAGGTTTCTACACACAGGAAATCATCTCCACCAGTCTGCAAAAGTGCAACATCCTTAAAATCAACGACGAAGAACTCGACATCGTGACACGTCTGTTCGACTTGCCCGGTACGAATCAGGAAGCAAGATGCAGGACGCTGCTGAAGCGATATGCGCTGAAGGCTTTGATTCTCACCTGCGGCGCACGAGGCAGCTTCGTATTCACCCCGGAAGAGACATCCTATCGAGACACCCCGAAAGTGGAAGTGGCCGACACCGTAGGTGCAGGCGACTCCTTCACAGCCGCTTTCACGGTCGCCATCCTTTCCGGAAAAAACATCCATGAAGCACACCGCCTCGCAGTGGACGTTTCAGCTTACGTATGTACGCAAAAAGGAGCCATGCCCCTGCTCCCCGAGAGATTCACGAAACAGATATAAGATGACGGGACAAAAAGAAGAGTGTGCCGCAAGAAACACATCCCTTGCGGCACACTCTCTTTCACAATCCCATATCTCACTCGACTTCCCACTCGAAAACACCGGCCGAATTGTCCTCCGGCAACACGACTTCCAACTTCATGGCCGTAGTCTGCACCGGCGTGAATTCCACCGTGTTGGGCACGCCTTTTTTCGTCCCGTACGTGACGGTTGCCGACACCGGTGTCCAACCGCCCTGTCCGTCCTTGTAATACAGTTTCCAACTTTGGGGCACTCGGCAACCACCCCACGGCTCGTCATCGAACCAATATACGGTGGAGGAAGACACTTCCGTCGGTTTCGGGAACTCGTAAGTAATCCACTCCGTCGAGTTCTTTTTCGGCCACCAATGATAGTAGGCCATGGAACGGTCGTTCTCGTCCGCCGGAACCAAACGGTCGTTAATGGCAGACAAGGCCGTAGTCTTGTGCGAAGCGTCCACACGGCTCTCCGAGGCCAAGGTTGCCGGCATGGACGGGCTTGTCGCGCTCACCTCCTGCGGCAGCCATACCATCATGTTACCGGTTCCCCTGTGCGCCCAGGCATAATAAGGAATAAGCGTCAGTTCGACATCCGAAGCCGTCAGACGGCCTTCGGCATCATAGCCCAACACCTGCGCACCCGTCTTGATTTCCGTCAGGCCGCAAAGCATATCCGGTTTCTCTACCGTCTCGAACTGCGGGCGGCGGTTCACCAACACACTCATGATGTCGAAATCATTGTCGGGCCACTCGGCACAGTACACCAACGGGCCGCGCTCCACAGCCACACGCCCGCGGTCGGCCTCCACTTTGGCGTGTGCTTTCACCACGCGAGGTTCCATGTCGAAATGCACTTCCACCTTGTCGCCCTTCTTCCATCGGCGTTCTATCGTGAAATAACCGTCCTGCAATCCGCTTTCCACCGGTTGGCCGTTCACTTTCACACTGTATCCCAAACGCTTGCCGTCGCTGTAACGGTACAAATCGCTCGGTACGACTTGTCCGCGCACCCAACCGGGGATACGGATTTTCAGGGCAAACACACCGGCCTTGTTCTTCTTCACACTCACGGCCACGTCGCCATCCCAAGGATAACGGGTTTGCTGCTCCAGAACGACCCCTTTCTTGTCCACCTCAAGGTTGGCTTCGTTGGACATGAACAGGTTGACATATACGTCCTTATCCTTCACGGCATATACATAACCGGGCAAGGAAGGGATGAAACGGCAAATGTTGGACGGACAACAGGCACAACCGAACCAAGGCTGGCGCTGATGCTGTCCCCGGCTCTCCAAGGGATTGGGATAGAAGAAACCGCCGCCGTCCAGCGAAACGCCCGAAATCAGCCCATTATATAAGGTACGTTCCAATACATCATAGTATTTGGATTCCCCGTGCAGGAGGAACAAACGGTAGTTGACATAGACGTTGCCGATGGCCGCGCACGTCTCGCAATAAGCCGACATGTTGGGCAGTTCATAATTCGCACCGAAAGCCTCGCCGTTGGCCGTAGCCCCGATACCGCCGGTGATGTAATACTTCTTGCCCACGATATTGTCCCAAATCCGGTCGATGGCATGGATGTAAGCCGTATCGCCCGTGAGGGCTGCCACATCGGCCATCCCGGCATACATGTAAGTGGCCCGCACGGCATGCCCTACGGCTTCGTCCTGCTCCACCACGGGCTTGTGCGCCTGGCTGTAAGCGTCGCGCCGAGAAGTATGGCCGCGTTGGTCAAGGAAGAACTTCGCCTCGTCCAGGTACTTGCGGTCGCCCGTCACGATATAGAGTTTGGCCAAGGCCATTTCGGCTATCTGATGGCCGGGCACACGTACCAGTTGCCCCTCCTCCGGACCGATTTCACGGCACACGCAGTCGGCATAACGGATGGCTATGTCAAGGAAATTACGTTTGCCCGTGGCCTGGTAATGAGCGATGGCACCTTCCACCATGTGGCCGAGGTTATAAAACTCGTGGCTCAAGTCCTCTACTTTTTCCCAACGCTTGCTGCCCGCCCATTCGTGCGGATGCTTGGGATTCATCGTGCGGCTCGTGTACAGATAGCCGTCCGGCTCCTGCGCTGCCGCCACAATGGCCAACACGCTGTCGATATACGACACCAGTTTCTTGTCCGGATAAGTCTGCAGCAAATAGCTTGCGCCTTCTATCGTTTTATATACATCCGTATCATCAAAAGAATACCCTCCGACCTTGTAACCTTCGCTCGGATGGGCAGCTTTGACAAAGTTTTCATACCGGCCGGACTCTTCACATTTACTGAAGGCCAAAGGGATGGTAACCTCACGGCTCGCCTTCAAGCGTTGCCCCCAAAAGGAATCCGTCACCTTGACGGACGTGAAAGGTACGGGAGAAAAAGGATAACCGTGGCGCACGTCTTGCGCCTGCATGTTCCATGCCACGGAGAACACACAAACGGCAGTCAGCAATCTTTTCTTCATGGTGAGTTAAGATAATTTTATTGGTTTCGTGGGCAAAGTTAGCAAAACTAATTATCTTTGCAGCATGAAACCATAAAATTATTAACCCATGAGAAACAATATCTTCTTTTTGAAACGAACCGCATGGACTTTCTGCACCGTTGCTTTTTCCATTGCCATCCACGGGCAAAACACGGCACAAATCACGGAAGTGCCGTTTACCCAAGTACAAATCCAGGACGCGTTCTGGTCTCCGCGCATCGAGACGAACCGCACGGTGTCCATTCCCTCGGCTTTCCGGGAATGCGAGAAGAACGGACGTTTCGACAACTTCGCCATCGCAGGCGGACTGAAAGAGGGCGAGCACCGGGGCGACTTTTCGTTCGACGACACCGACCCGTATAAAATCATCGAAGGGGCTTCTTATTCGTTGGCCGTGAAGTACGATGCACGTTTGGATGCCTATCTGGACAGCGTCATCGCACTGATTGCCGCCGCGCAGGAATCCGACGGTTACCTGACCACTTGCGTGACCAACCGTTGTACCCGTCTTTCGGGTTGGTGGGGAACACACCGTTGGGAGAAAATCAACAGCCACGAACTTTACAATTCAGGACATCTTTACGAAGCTGCCGTGGCACACTATCGCGCCACGGGCAAACGTTCCCTATTGAACGTGGCTATCAAAAACGCAGATTTGGTATGCCGTGTATTCGGCCCTGATGAAGGACAGAAACATGTGCCTTCGGGACATCCTATCGTGGAAATGGCACTGGCCAAACTCTACAAAGTCACCGGAAAAGAAGAATATCTCCGCACGGCCCGGTATTTCGTGGAAGAAACGGGACGGTGCACCGACGGGCACGCTCCCAACGCATACAGCCAGGACCACAAGCCCATCCTCGAACAGGATGAAATCGTAGGCCATGCCGTACGGGCCGGTTACCTGTATTCCGGTGTAGCCGACGTGGCCGCACAGACCGGAGACACGGCTTATTTCCATGCCCTTACGCGCATTTGGGAAAACATGGCCGGGCGCAAGCTCTATATCACGGGCGGCATCGGCTCCCGTGCCCAAGGCGAAGGCTTCGGCCCGGATTATGAACTGAACAACCATACGGCCTATTGCGAGACTTGCGCCTCCATCGCCAACGTGTACTGGAACCACCGCATGTTCCTTGCTACGGGCGACTCCCGGTACGAGGATATACTGGAACGTGCCCTCTACAATGGGGTCATTTCGGGCGTGTCGCTCAGTGGTGACCGCTTCTTCTACGACAATCCGTTGGAAAGCATGGGGCAGCACGGACGGCAGGCCTGGTTCGGTTGTGCCTGCTGTCCGGGCAACGTCACCCGTTTCATGGCTTCCGTTCCTAATTACATGTATGCCACCCAAGGCAAGGACGTCTTCGTCAACCTATATATACAAAGTACGGCCAGTCTCTCTACCTCCCAAAATAAAATAGAAATCCGACAGACGACGGATTATCCATGGGACGGAAACATCCGTCTGGCCGTACATCCCGAAAAGAAGCAGACCTTTGCCCTGCGATGCCGCATCCCGGGATGGGCACAAGGCCGTCCGGTCCCGACCGACCTGTATCACTACACCGGAAAAGGGAAGGGCTACACCATACAAGTCAACGGAAAGGACGTGGATTTCCATGTGGAAAACGGTTATGCCGTCATCTTGCGGAAATGGAAGAAAGGCGACACGGTGCAACTGGATTTCCCGATGGACGTACGCCGGGTGGAAGCCCGTGTCGAAGTGGAAGACGACCGGGGAAAAGCCGCCATCGAACGGGGCCCCATCGTCTACTGCATAGAAGACAAAGACCAACCGGACAGTTTGATTTTCAACAAAGTCATCCCTGCCGGGACGGCAATCTCCGCCACTTACGCCCCGGACATGCTTAACGGCATCGTCACATTGGAAGGCACGGCCCAAGCCGTCGGACGTGACGGAAAGACGACGGACGTACCGTTCAAAGCCATTCCTTATTCCGTATGGAACAACCGTGGCGCGGCACAAATGGCCGTATGGATTCCCACATCGCCGGAATATGCCCGTCCCGAACCTTTGCCGACCATCGCCAGCCGGGCACGCACGCTGACGATTCAAGCACCTATCCAGAAAGATGCTCCGGAATCCGCAGCCACGGAGAGTTGGGCTTGGGGCGTAAACGACCAATGGGAACCGAAACGTTCGTCGGACACGTCCAAACCTTACCATTACTGGTGGCTCAAACGGGGTACGGAAGAAACGTTGGCCTACGACTTCGACCAAGCTTACACTGTATCGGGCGTAGAGGTATATTGGTTGGACTTCGACCACTACGACGGAAACTTCCGTGTGCCGGCCTCGTGGAAACTCTATTATAAAGACGGCGACAGTTGGAAAGAAGTGGAAGCCATTACGCCGTACACCACAGCCAAAGACACCTACAACCGTCTCGACTTCAAGCCGGTAAAGACCACCGGACTGAAAATCTCCGCGCAACTCCAAAAGGGGGAATCGGGCGGTGTGTTAGAATGGAAAGTTATTCCGGCCACTGAATAGCCCACAAATAGCCCTACCATGACTCTAACTTACATCTACCACAGCGGCTTCATGCTCGAAGGCCTATCGGCCATCCTGATTTTTGATTTCTGGCGGGATGCCGACAACGGTATCGTGGAACGGACACTGTCCACAACGCATAAACGTGTCTACTTTCTGGCCAGCCATTTCCATCAGGACCATTTCAATCCGGAAATCCTGAACCTGCCCGTACCCCACGGGGAAAAGAAAGTCATCCTCTCCCGCGACATCTACCGTCGGCGGCGTGCCGGAACGGAAGGCGTAACGGCATACCTGAGACGGAGAGAAAGCTACCGCGACGACCTCATCACGGTACATGCTTTCGGTTCCACCGATTCCGGTGTATCTTGGTCTGTTCATGTGGAAGACAAAGACATATTCCATGCAGGCGACCTGAACAACTGGCATTGGGCAGACGAATCCACGCCACAGGAAATCAAAAAACGGGAAGGTGACTTTCTGGCTATCCTGAACGACATCCGAAAGGAATGTACGGCTTTCGACCTGGTAATGTTTCCCGTAGACCCGCGTTTAGGCAGCGACTTTGCACGTGGCGCACGTCAATGGCTGCAACACATCCCCACCCGTTATTTTGCACCGATGCATTTCCCTCCGGCCCACGAAACGGCCATGGCATTCGGTCCGGAGGCGGAACAAATGCAAACCAGTTTCCTCTACATTCAAGAGGAAGGAGAGGCCATCGCCCGGTTCTGACCGGGTTTGCACATCCGGAAGAAAAGGCTTACCTTTGAAAATAAAAAGCAAAATTACAGCAAACTTACAGCCTATGAAATTTATCTCATGGAACGTCAACGGCCTGAGAGCCTGTTGCGAAAAAGGATTTAAAGAGTCTTTCGCCGCCTTGGATGCGGACTTCTTTTGCCTGCAAGAAACAAAGATGCAGGAAGGGCAGCTCGACTTGGAGTTTGAAGGCTACCGCTCCTACTGGAACTATGCGGAAAAAAAAGGATATTCAGGCACGGCTATCTTCAGCCGCCATGCCCCACTCAATGTCACATACGGCCTCGGCTTGGAGGAACACGACAGGGAAGGACGCGTCATCACGCTTGAAATGCCTGACTTTTTCTTAGTCACGGTCTACACGCCCAACTCGCAGGACGGGCTGAAACGTCTGGATTACCGTATGCAGTGGGAAGAAGCATTCCGCGCCTATCTCTTGCAACTGGATACCCGGAAACCAGTCATCGTCTGCGGCGACTTGAACGTGGCGCACCGCGAAATCGACCTGAAAAATCCAAAATCGAACCGTAAGAACGCTGGCTTTACAGACGAAGAACGGGAAAAATTCGGCATCTTGTTGGACAGCGGTTTTACAGACACGTTCCGTTTCTTCTATCCCGACCGCGAAGGCATCTACTCGTGGTGGTCTTACCGTTTCAAGGCCCGGGAAAAGAATGCAGGGTGGCGTATCGACTATTTCTTAGTGTCCAAACGACTGGAAGCGCAACTCAAAAGCGCAACCATACACACCGAGATTTTCGGTTCCGACCATTGCCCGGTGGAGGTAGACTTGTTCTGACCCGTCAGCCACTTTATATCGAAAAAGAGCCGTTCCCGTATGCCTTTGCACACTCCGGAAACGGCTCTCTTCGTATCTGGCAGGTATTACCCCAATACCCTGCGTGCCCCTACATACCGCCGGTCATAATAGCCATCGGAAGAAGAATTGATACAAATACCTTTGCGCCCTGCATGGATGAATTCAAACTCACCGGTTTCTTCATCCACATCCGTCACGATACCCACGTGCCCGATAGTCTTCTTGGAACGCGTACCGGTGAAAAACACCAAATCCCCTTGCTGCAAGTCGCGGCGGTCGTCTATCTTGACTCCTTCTCTAAACTGGGAACGCGAAGAACGCGTCAAACAGATATTCAAAGACTTAAAGACATAAGTAGTGAAACCAGAACAATCAAATCCGCGCTTAGGATTCATTTGCCCGTAACGGTAAGGCACTCCGATAAACTCTTTGGCTTTCTCTACGACATCTTGGCCGGTGACTGAATCCTCCCTTATTTCTTCCGATAATAACGTCTGGGCAGAAACAGGGGACACACCAAACAAAGCACACAAGACAAGCAGAGACCAAAGAAACCGCATCATTATTTTAATGTTAATTTTAAGGGTTCAACATGAAATTCGATGCCAAAAATACACCTTTCCATGCAGAACCCCAATAAATTACACATCTTTTAAGAGCCTTTAAGGCTATGGACATCAGTGAATCGTAACCATGGTAGCCCCGAACCCATACTCGCGGAACGAAGCATCCTGATAGGTACAACCTTTGTAAGCACGTTTCAATTCTTTCAAGAGTTCGCTGCGCAACACGCCTTCCCCCTTACCATGGATGAACACTATTTTCTGTCCTTTGTTTTTCAGATTCTCGTCCATCACACGGCGGAACTCTTTTATCTGGCAGTCCAACATCTCCTTGTTGGAAAGCCCGGCGGTATTGTCCAACAATTCATTGATATGCAAGTCTATTTCTATGATGCCGTTCTTCGGTTGCTCCGCCTTGCGGGCCGGCTGACGCACCGGACGCTCGTCGGTTGCCTTTTTCAGCAAAGCATCCTTTAGCTGTTCTGCATTGACAAAAACCGTACGGGCAGGCACGTCATCCTTCACCACGTCATACACCAAGGCATTATCTTCAAAAAAATCCGAGGGTTGGAACGTATGCAACTTATAGAACTTCACGGTATCTATCCGCAATTCCACCTGTACGGCCGGTTTGAGCAGAAAAGTCTTCTCCTGTTTATAGGCCAGGCATTGCACACAGACGCGCTCCATGTCGTTCAACACCGAACGGTCGAATTCCTCCATGAAGAGCTTGGTGTTCGGTTCCACTGTCCCTTGAAAACGTACACGCCATCCCGTACCCTCCACACTCATGTAAAGGAAAGTGACGTAATAGTTACTGTCGTTTACCAAATAAGCCTCGAAAGACGTAGTGGTCATTTCTTTGGGATTCATCGGCACGTAAGCCAGAAAAACGTTCAACTTGTCACCGTTCCGGCGTTCCTGTGGTTTCGGTACGAATGTCACAGGACGGTCGTCCTCATCTTCATCACGAAACTGTCCGGCCGTTCGTTCTCCGACAAGTTTCTTCTTGTCGTGCGTACCGGTGTTCACCTTGGCTATGTTATAATCGTCAGTCTCTACCACGACACACTCACGTACGGGCATCGGAATGTCGAAACCGTCTTCATCCCGCACCAACACCGTATCTTTGTCTTGGAAGCCGCTCACGATGCCGCCCCCCACTTCGCTCAAAAACCTTACTTTATCTCCGATTTTCATATCTTCCATGTTTTATTCGTCAAACAAATATACGGCAAAGCGCAAAGAGTACAAAATCCGACCGCCGCCTTTATGCTTTTTTATCCCAAACACCCGTCCCACTTCGACAAATATGCCTAACTTTGCCACTTTAAAACAATCAACTCCAATGGAAGAAACCAGACACATCCAGATTAAAGACTTCAACTACAATCTGCCCGAGGAACGTATCGCAAAATTCCCCCTAACCGAACGGGATCAGTCCAAACTGTTGGTGTACCGTCACGGAACGGTGGGCGAGGACACGTTCACTTCGTTGCCGGACTATTTGCCCCAAGGCGCCCTGATGGTATTCAACAACACGAAAGTCATACAGGCGCGGTTGCATTTCCACAAAGATACCGGCGCGCTCATCGAGGTGTTCTGCCTGGAACCTGTCCGTCCGCACGACTACGCGCTGATGTTCCAACAAACCGGTCGTTGCAGTTGGCTTTGCCTTGTGGGCAATCTGAAAAAATGGAAAAGCGGCAGCTTATCCTGCCCCGTGGAAATCGGCGGACGCAGCATCACCTTGAAGGCTACCCGGGGCGAGAATCGCGGCACCAGCCACTGGATTGATTTTGAATGGGACGACGAACAAACGACTTGGGCTGAAATTTTGGAAGCCGTGGGCGAACTGCCCATCCCGCCCTATCTGAACCGCGAGACACAGGAAAGCGACAAGACGACCTACCAGACGGTGTACTCTAAAATCAAAGGCAGCGTAGCTGCCCCCACGGCCGGACTCCATTTCACAGAACGCGTGTTGGCCGATTTGGATGCCCACGGCATCGACCGCGAGGAAGTGACGCTCCACGTCGGGGCGGGCACGTTCAAACCGGTGAAAAGCGAAGAAATAGCCGGGCACGAGATGCACACGGAATACATCTGCGTACATCGCAGCACGATAGAGAAACTGTTGGCCCACGGCGGCGCATGCATTGCCGTGGGTACGACTTCGGTGCGCACCCTTGAGAGCTTATATTATATAGGTGTGGCATTGAACGGAAATCCCGACGCATCGGAGGAGGAGCTGCACGTACCGCAGTGGATGCCTTACGAGTATGCTGCACGGACGCGCCCTGTAGGAAGCCCCGACAACGGACATCCGGAAGCACTCACTACACTGCAAGCCCTACAGAACGTATTGGATTATCTGGACCGTCACGGACTGACAGCCCTGCACACCAGTACGCAAATCATCATAGCTCCCGGATACGAATACCATATCGTGCGGATGATGGTCACCAACTTCCACCAACCGCAAAGCACGCTGTTGCTGCTCGTCTCGGCTTTCGTGCACGGCGACTGGCGCACGATTTACGACTACGCCCTCGCCCACGATTTCCGTTTCCTCAGCTACGGTGACAGCTCATTACTCATCCCTTAACCCCCGCGAAACCTCATGATAGCTACACAAGAAGACAACCGGGAAGAGATGTTTCCCCTCGTGGATGAAGAGGGGAACATCATCGGAGCCGCCACGCGCGGCGAATGCCACAATGGCAGCAAATGCCTTCACCCCGTGGTACACTTGCATGTGTTCAACAGCCGGGGCGAACTTTACCTGCAAAAACGTCCGCATTGGAAAGACATCCAACCGGGAAGATGGGACACGGCCGTAGGAGGCCACGTGGACTTGGGCGAAAGCGTGGAGATGGCCTTGCACCGCGAAGCGGAAGAAGAACTCGGCCTCACCGGCTTCACTCCCGAACGCCTCCCCCGCTATGTGTTTGAATCCGACCGCGAACGTGAATTGGTCTTCCCACACCGTTGTACTTACGACGGAAACATACGTCCCAGTGCGGAAACAGATGGCGGACGTTTCTGGAGCACGACAGAAATCCATGAAGCGATGGGAAAAGGTATCTTCACGCCCAATTTTGAAAGCGAATACAAGAGACTTTTCGGGAACGAACCAGACACGCTTTTGTGAATGGAATCTATAATCCATTACATTCTTTAACATCATCCGATGAAACAAAAGATCAGCTTCTGCGTATTCTTTATAAAAAGGGAAAGAACGGCCATGTCCTGACCACCGGAAACGGTTCCGCCCCTTGCAACATTAACCTCATGGAAAAGACAGAATTCGAAATAGCGGTATCCATGCTACGAGGCAAACTCGTAGACATCGCACGTTTCTATTTGTCTGATGAGGACGAGGCGGAAGACATCGTACAAGAAGCCATGCTCAAACTTTGGCTTATCCGAGACCGGCTCGACCGGGAAAAGAACATTTCTCCCATGGGTATGACCGTCACCCGCAACCTTTGCATCGACCGCCTGAGGCGACTCAAAACCCATCCGCACGAAAGCCTGACGGGGCATGACGCGCCCGACGGACAGCGAAGTGCACAGGCTATGATGGAAGACCACGAAAATGCGGAATGGATGCGTGGTGTCGTCCGGAACCTGCCGGACAAATACCGGGCCGTGCTTCGCATGCGTCAGGTGGAACACATGGAAATGAGCGAGATAGCCCGTATCATCGGAGCAACGGAAGGCGTAGTCCGCACCGTATTGTCACGGGCAAGGAAACAAATGATGGAACAACTAAAGGTAAGGAGAGATTGAACATGACGACAAACAAAGAAGACATCAGACGATTGCTTGACCTCTACATGGAGGGAAAGACCTCGTTGGAAGAAGAAGCCCTACTGATGGAATATTTCCGTTCGCCGGATGCCGACAAGGATTTTGCCGACTTCAAAACCATGTTCAACCAATTCGACGAAGGCGAACCTTCTTTCACGGAAGAAGAACAGGAGAGGTGGATGCAGTCATACCCATCGGAAGAAATTCCCGGCTCCTCCGCCCTACAGACCGTTCCTCCGATGCAACCGAAGCGTATAAGTCGCACAGGGTACATCGCCGTACGGTGGATAGCGGCAGCTTCCGTCTCTGCCGCATGTTTTTTCTTAGGAACCACCGTCTCGCGAAAGGAAGCTACACAGCCTACAAATTCCATCTCCATGCCCCCTACCGTCCTCACGGAAGTAAAGTGGAAAACCGATACGGTATTCATCGAAAAGCCAGTGCCCACTACGTTGACCGCCAAAATAATCACAATTCGGGACACAATTATCCTTCCTGCAAGCCACCCAAAAGGACAAATGTGGACAGCCCTCCCTACGGGGGAGGACACATCCACCACCAGAACGGGCTCAATACCCCAACCCGGCACCGCCCGACAAGACGCAGACACGGCAACCCAACAACAGGCCATGCCACACTTGGCCGACATTCAGGCCGAATTCCAAAAGCAGAAAAGAAGAATGGACGAATTCTCCAAACAATATGAACATATCGACCCTTATTATGAAAACTTATATTAAATACTGGCTCATGGCCGTGATAACGGTCATAGCATGCACAAACCATGTACATGCCCAAGAGTTCTATCGGGAAAATGAAACAGCCATGCACATATTTCACAAGCTTGACCGAATGTTTCCCAAACGTTACTTGGAACAAAGATGGATGACCGGTGCCCAATATTGGGTACAGTACTGGTTCGAAGACCAAGAAGATTACGAAGAGCACCAACCCTCAATAGCAGAAATCTTCGACCAATTGAATGACATCCCATTTCTGCACAAGCACACGGAAGAAACAGACAGTGGCGACATCATACGGAAAACCTACGCCATATCACTACGTTCCGACATCCGGGGGCAACAAGACTTCCTCAAACTCGAAGTCAGCCCAACCGGCATATTTTTCTATTACCAAACCACAAACCGTTTCGCCCAAGCCGAAAATGATGCCATACCCGACCAAGCCATCATCGCAGAACTCGAAAAACTGTTCAACCAATATGTATCACGCAGAAAAACAGTCAAACAAGAAGTGCGTTTCCACGGAGCATACGGACGTGTAGTACACAACAAAGGATATAACAACGACCCGACGGCTTTTTCGGAGGGTTACCGGTACATCATCCCTAAATGTACCTGGGCAGACTACCGGCTGTTTTATGACCTCTTCCACAAATACCTCAAAAAAGATGTCATCTACGTGGCAAGCAACGACGTGTACTGGGAATACGAAGAAACCGGAATAAGAGTCCGCCAAGCCGACGGCCGCCCATTATATATGGGAGCCGCATGGAAAAACGATAGGTTATACCTTATCCGTTTGGAAGGATCGCACAACGGAAACGGAGTCTTTCCCCGGGCTTGGGCAGAAGACAATCCGATATGGGATAGTTCATACGTCACAAAAAAATTGCAAAAAAACAGGCAAGCAAGACAGAAATAAGTTAATCCGTCCCGGTCACCTTGTGAAAAGTGTCCGGGACCTTTTATTTTGTAGGAAACAAGAGATTATCAAGCCTTCTCTATTTCTTCCACCGACAAGCCCGTAGCACCGGTAATGGCCTCCACGGACAATCCCATGGCCTTTAACCTGTGGGCTATCTCCAAAGCCTTGGCATGCTCTCCTTCGGCACGCCCTTCCATGCGGCCCTCCGCACGCCCTTCTGCACGCCCCTCGGCACGTTCCGTATAAATATTGCTGCGCAAAATGACGATGTTATCCAGATGACGGTAATAAGCCTCTCGCTCGCCTTTTGTCATCCCGTCCACCTTCAGGCGTTCGCGTACCTCCGCCAATCCGGGAGCGTGGGCCGACTCGGAAATCTCACCCGTATTCAAATAGTAGATCCATTCCTCCAACGGGGTCTTGGCCACTTTGTTGAAGTCGTTCACCTTCAGGATATAATACTCCGGATAAAGTTGGCTCACGGCATCCACCTTGAAGGTCTGCCGTTGGAAAGGAGTCAGTTCCAGTATGTCGTTCTCATGGATGCCTCGAAATTCCGTCTTGCCATGGTACACGATATCCTTGCCATGCCCCAAGGAAAAATAAACAATGTTCACGCTGTACACCTTACGCACGTTCTCATACCCCTCTCCACGGTTGATGTATTCCGTCACCAACTTCGACACGCCGAACAACATACGTTGGAAATAGGCATACTCATTGTTGTTCTGCACCTCGATGAGTATCAGTTCCCCTTTGGAATCCAAGGCCAACAAATCCACACGGTTATACTTGTCGAACTCGTATTCCTGATTGCTTTCGCTCTCCAACAACTGGCTGATGGTGATTTTCTCATCCAGAAGCGTGGTCAACAATCCTTCCAACACACCGAAATTGGCCTTGTTGCGCAACAGGCGCTTCATCGCCCAATCAAAACGGATATAGTTTGCCATAAGCGTAGACTTTATTGCAATATATTTTTGCAAATATAATGTTTTTCCATTGCCCGTCCTCCAAAGCTCACATAAAGAGTGTTAACTACAAAATTCGCACGATACTTTCAAAAAAACGGCTCCGGACTGTCACAAAACAACACTTCCTGCGTATTATTAACAAAAGGATGTAATTAAAATATACATTAACAGAACATAAAAGTGGAAAAGCCATGAGAAAGACCTTCTTCAATACCCTTCCGATCCTTGCGGCCATCCTCCTGGCCCTCGCCTGCCCCGAAACCATGGGACAAGTCATCTACGGCGGCATATTCAATTCAGTCACGCGCCAACGTATCAGTAACGTGAAAGTGGAACTTATGGACAAGCATTACGTCACCCTCGATTCCATGCGCAACCCCAAAAACAACCGGATAGCCGACCGGCCGTCGGCATGGTTCTTCGATATGGAAAACCGCCTAGCCCAACCCTACATCCTGCGCTTCAAGGCCGAGGGATATGAAACACAGGACGTGCCCGTGGACTCTTTTACCTTCCGCCGCCGGGAAACGGCACGCTTCATCGCGGATGTTTACATGGAGAAAGCCATCAAGCATAAGACATTAGAGGAAGTGACCGTAAAGGCCACGAAGATAAAGATATATACGCGCGGCGACACGGTGGCCTACAACGCCGACGCGTTCCAACTGGCCGAAGGCTCCATGCTCGATGCGCTCATCCGCCAACTTCCGGGCGTGGAACTGAAAGACGACGGGCGCATCCTCGTCAACGGGCGTTACGTGGAAAACCTGCTGCTCAACGGAGAGGATTTTTTCAAAGGCGAACCTTCCGTCATGCTCGAAAACCTGCCTGCCTACGCGGTCAAGGACGTGAAAGTGTACGACAAAGACGGGGAACTCAGCGAATTTCTCGGAAAGAAGACCGGTGATGAAGAATTGGTCATGGACGTACGCCTGAAACGGGAATACTCCGTGGGATGGTTGGCCAATGCCGAAGGGGCATACGGCACGGAGGAACGCTACCGCGCCCGCCTTTTCGGCCTGCGGTTCACGCCCCACACGCGTTTTTCCGCTTTTGCCAATTTCAACAACATGAACGAGAACCGCCAACCGGGTTACAACGGCGAATGGTCGCCCGCACAACTGACTGGCGGACTGCGCTCGAACAAGAACTTCGGAGTGAACTACATGGTGAACGAGAAGGACGGGAAGTACAAACTGAGCGGCAGCGCATCTTACCTGCACTACGACACGGACGTGCGCTCGCAAACCACCGGCGTGAACTTCCTGCCCGACGGCGACACTTACTCCAAGGAAGCACACGAACAGTTCTACTGCCAAACGTGGTTCAACACTTCGCACACGTTCCAGTTCACTTGGGACAAGGTGTTCCTGAACTTGCAACCATCGTTTAACTGGGGCAAATGGGACGACCGCAACACTTACCTTTCCGGCACGTTCAACACCGACCCCGAACCGTACGCCTCCGGCAACCTGTTGGACAGCCTGGCCTCGCCCGAAGCCGGCGACCTCATGCGCCGCATCGCCATCAACCGCTCCAAGACCGCCCAAAACAACAAAGGTAACAAGACGGACGCTGCCTTCAACGCCTACTCGGCCATCAAGACCGGCATCGCCAACGACAACCTGAACCTTTACGCCAATGTGCGGTACAGCGATTACGAACAACGTTGGTACGAACACTACCGGTTGGACTATCCGGCAGGCGGCGGACAGACGGACTACCGCAACAAATATACCAACGACGACGGCCCTATCCGCAACCTGAACCTCAACACCGGAGGGGAGTATTGGCTTTGGTTTCCTTGCAACCTGGCCATAGTGCCGGGATACAACTACCATTGGCATGACCACACCAAACGTTACGAACTCTACCGGCTCGACGAACTGGCCGGTTGGGAAGAGGACGGCGACCATCCCTTAGGCATGCTGCCCTCCGAAGCGGAACTCCTGCAACAGACGCTAGATGCCCCCAACAGCTATTGGTCTTACCTGACCGATTACTCCCACCGGGGAAGCCTCTATGCCAAATGGGAAGGCAGACCCCGGACATCGGGCGAAGGAACCTGGTGGTACGTGGAAACCCGCCTGCCGCTCATGTACGTATGGCAGACGCTAGACTACCAACGCGAACGGTTGGACACCACCGTCAGCCGCCGACATGTCATGTTCGAGCCAAGTTTCAGGGTCTACGGCCGATGGCACAACTACCAACGGGGCATCGACATCCGCTACAACAAAAGCGTCTCTTTCCCGTCCATGACCTCGTTCATCTACATCCGTTCCACGGACGACCCGTTGAACATCCGCCTGAGCAACACGGGACTAAAGAACTCTCACCAACACAACGTCTCCGTGTACTACTACCTGAACAGCAACCGCAAACAACACCACTTCAGCACCTACTGGAGTTACTCCATCACACAAGATGCCGTGGCACAGGGATACGTGTACGACAAGACGACGGGCGTGCGCACCTACCGTCCGGAAAACGTAAACGGGAATTACAACATCGGTGGTAACGTGAACTATTCCATGCCGCTCGACAAAGCCCGCCGCCTCACGCTGAACAGCGGACTGTGGTCGCGGCTCTACAATTCGGTGGACCTCATCAGCGTGACGGACGGCATGGCTCCGGCCCGCAGCACCGTACAGACCTACAACTCGGGCGGAAGCCTCAACATGGAATATGCCTTCCCCAAGGACGTGAGAGTGGGCGTGAAAGCCCGCTGCACGTGGAACCACCTGAGCAGTGGCCGGGAGAACTTCACGACCCTCAACACCTACGACTATAATTACGGCCTGATAGCACAGGCCAAACTGCCATGGGACCTGCAATTCAATACCGACCTGACCTTGTACAGCCGACGGGGCTACGGTGAAAGCGGCATGAACACGGACGACATCGTATGGAACGCCACCCTATCGAAGAAACTTCTCAAAAAACGTGTGACGCTCTCCCTTGATGGATTCGATATCCTCGGACAGCTTTCCAACGTCACCCAGACGCTGAACGGGCAAGGACGCTACGAGACGTGGCGCAACGTCATTCCCAGTTATGCCATGCTGCGCCTCACCTACAACTTGGACATCAAACCGGCCAAGCGGAGAGGAGAATAAATAGAAACTTATATACAAAAATCATTTGGCGCAGAACGGAAAATCGTTCTGCGCCAAATGATTTTTCAATCTGCGGCAAACGATTTTCCGTTTGCCGCAGATTTTTTTCAAAGGCTTAAGCGATTGAAAAACAACGTCATGACAAGCCTACATTTTCTTTACAAGCATCCATTCCCGGACGGATGCCTATACCATACACTACCGGAAGAGTCCGTAAGCCTCCCATGCTTCCGTTGTCAGAAGGTGAGCTTCAACGTGGCCATGCCGTAGGGCTTCATCGTCAGCGTCCCGTCCACTATTTGCCCGGGCTGCTCTTCAAGCGTGCAAAGCGACACGGACGACGGACGATGGGCCGGAAAGTCCAAAGCCACCGTCTCTTCCCTGTCCGACACGGAACGCAGGCGGACAATCATCTCGTTGTCTTTCTCCGTGGATTTCAGCACGGTGACATACACGGCACGGTTGTCTACCGAAATGACGGACTTCACGTCCGGATTCTTGTCCGCCGTAACATGTACCAACGGTTGCGCCTGCTCCAAGCCAAAACGGTTGGCGTCTACAGCATCATATCCGCCATGCGGATGAATGCGGTAGCGGAAAGCCACCGGCCCGTCCTGCGTCAGGGGGAAGTTCGTGTGCCAATGGTTGTTCATCGCCCAGGAATACACCGTGGAAGACGGTTCCAGCTTGGTCAGCCAAGGCCCTTGTCCGCCCCATCCCAACGAAATGTTGGCCGTGCGGTCGCCATACTCAAACAAGGGGGCATCCAAAGCACACCATGTCACGCCATGAGTGTCGTTCGAAACGTCCAACCAACGTTGCAGGGCCATCCAATTGCGGTTGGCTTGCGGCCACTGGTCTTTCTCCACTTCCATTATCCCCCAAGGGATATCCACTTTCGTCACACCCTGCGGCACGTTGAAACCGAAACCGAAATGTATGCCGTCCTTGTCCAACAGCGGCAACTTGTCTACCACATTGGTGGTCTCCACCCACGGTTGCCCGGCCACCAGACGGACGGTACGTGTCACCGAACGGCAACCTTTCATCATGGACTGCACTTTCAATTCCACCACCAATCCGCCTTGTTCGGTCACCGTGATGGCCTGCACCTTGTCGGCTTCGGGCTTGTTTTCATTGGCCGGCAGCCAACTGCACGAATTGGCCCCTCCGTCCACCGACGCGTCGATATAATTGTAATCCTCTCCGGCACGGGTCAAGGACACGATGTTTCCTGTCTTGCCGTCTATCGTGACACGCACACAACCATTGTCTAACGTATAACCATCTAACTTACAGGCATCTCCTGGCACGGCATCACCTTCCACCACACGGTAGTGGCGCGAACCCAACGCCGGTACATCCGAAGCCCAGAACGCCAGTTCGCCAGTAGACAACCGTTGCGACGGCACAGCATTTCCTACATCGTCCACCACTTTGTCGCCCTTTTGACTCTCTGAAGAGGACAAAGTAACCAATCCTCCATGCGGCCAAGACAACGTATTAAATACCGCGATGCCACCATTCGACGGTCCTTCGCGCGGCCCCAACGCGCCGTTAGACTTGTCAGTGGCCAAGCCCAACGCCTCGTCCAACAAGGTCATCGAACGGGCTTCTGCTTCATAAAAATAAGATTGCTTTACCTTACTGATCGCTTCATGGAAATACGGTTCCCAAGGATTCTCAAAATCCCACGTATGTTCTGAACCCAAAAGGATGTACCGCCACCCCTCGTCGAACTCGGCACGCGGCGCACAAGCTCCTCCGGCCAGCATCGACCACACCGTCTCGGCCTGCGTGATACGTTCCTTGTTGCGGCGGTTCACTGCGGTAAGCCGTGCGGCCGTACCCAAGCCATCAGTCCAATACTCCGTATAATCACCATGCACCACAGGCAGGCGGTCGCCATATTTTTCCTCCAAAGTCTTCATGACCTCATGGCCGCCGCTAATGACAATCTTGGGATAGGCATATTTCTTGTTCCACTCATTGACAGCGTAAGGCACGTCGGCATCCACCGGATTGTTATCCCAAAGCGACCAGGACAAGACGATGAAGTCATACGGGTAGTTTTTCTTCTCCAGATCCACAAGCTGCCCGGTAAAATCAACATTGGCACTACCCATTTGGATACGCGCCGGGACCTTACGTGCATTGCGTTGGCCGAACCATGGGCGACCGGTCGTATTGCCCTTGTCCATGCTTCCGCTGTTGGCATATTTTCCCGGTTGGAGAAACAACACTTTGGAATGGCCGTCCGGCCCTACCCACCAGAAAGGAAAACCGTCTATCCCGAAAGAATGGGCATTGCCGCCCCGATCGGTGTTCGGCCATGAAATGACATACTTGATGCCTTCCTGAGCCATGACGGGCACCAAGCCCCAAGAGATGCCGGGGATGTCGAACTGTTGGAATACATCCGCAGGCACTCCGGAAAGTCTCTGCAATTCACGTGAGAACTTAAATACGTGGAACAGTTCCTCATCCGAACAAATGCTCGTGTTCAGGTTCAGGTAAGAGGCATCCACGGACAAGCCTCCGCCCTTTATGGAAGCTATAATCTCGTCGCGCATCCCCGGTTCGGAGTTCCACAATCGTTCAATCGGCCAAGTCACCTCGGGATTCCACACAAAACGCGCACCGTCCACATGGCCGACAGTCTCGTGCGAGAGCTTCATACCTTCCTTAACATTCGTCTTATGCAACATCTCCACGTTTTTGTGCGTGTTCGTGTAACCGATGTCCACGTGCGAATGGTTGTAAAGGTACACCGTCCAATGCCGCATCGGTTCCACGGTGACTTTCGTCTTCACTTTCTTTTCGGTTCCGCGCACCGTCAGCGAAACATCCACGGTCTTGTCCACGGGCAAGGCGGAAGGCAACATGACCTCCACTTCTGCCGAATCCTCCGCATCAATGCGGAAAGCGGATGTCTCCTTCAGTTTCCTATACGCCACATCCACACAGACCTCGCCTTTCAATTCAGCCCCCTTCAACCGCACGGCAACGATACGTCCCGGCGAACGGTCTTGTCTATACCCATACAAAGGTTTCACTACACAACTGACCTGTTCCGGAACCACATCGGCATTCACATTGCCCGCCGCCAGAACCGCCAACATCCCACAAAAAAAATTTCTTTTCATCACATTGATTAGTTTTCATTGTATCGGTCACAAAGTGACAAAAAAAAGACGGGACGGGCAACCAAGCATAACGCAAAAAATACCACATTCTCGCCACACCGTGCGAAAAGCCACCGCAAAGACTTCCTTTATCGGCCGATTCTGCCTATCTTTGCCCACACATATACAACAAAACTTAAACATTACCTAATCATGAAACTCAAAAAACGAATGATGACTGGCATGTTGGCCGCCACCCTCGGGGCCATGGTACCGGCGCAGGCACAAACGGCCGAGCCTTCTCCTTACAGCAGTTACCTCTTCGCCTTCTTCTCCAACAATTCCCCTTACGGCGAACAGGTGCGCTATGCACTGAGCGATGACGGATATGACTACACGTCCCTCAACCAAGGGCGTCCGGTCGTGGCCTCGGACACCATCGCCCTGAAGAAAAGCATACGGGACCCGTACATCACAAGAGGCCGGGACGGGAAAACATTTTATATGGTCATGACGGACATGCGCTCGGACGAGGGTTGGCAAAGCAACGACGGACTCATCCTGATGAAGAGCACCGACCTCATCCATTGGCAACACACGGCCATCGACTTCCCCACACGTTTCCCCAACCTGACGGGATTCGACCGCGAAAACCTACATGCCGTTTGGGCGCCTCAAATCATCTGGGACGACGAGGCCGGGAAATATATGATTTATTACTCCATCGGGCGGCACGACTGGGAGTATCCCACGGAAGACCCGAACTTCAAACAGCCTTACTTCAAGCTGTTCTACTCTTACGTGAACGAAGACTTCACGGACATCACGGAGCCGAAACTGCTGTTCGACTTCGGTACGGCCGCCATAGACGGGGACATCGTGTATAACCCGAAAACGAAAGAATACGTGCTGTTCTTCAAAGACGAGGGACGCTCGGTCATGAACAAAGGATTCCGCACGCGGCAGGGCGTGATGCGTGCCACTGCACCCCGACCCACCGGCCCCTACACCATCGAATGGCGGCACCTGCAAAAAGAGGGGCAATATCCGGTGGAAGGTTCCAGTGTGTTCCCCCTCATCGGTTCGGACGAGTACGTCCTGATGTACGATTGCTACGCACAGGGGTTCTACCAATTCTGCAAGAGCACGAACCTGAAAGATTTCACATTCGTGCAAAACACGAAGACCCACGGTGACTTCACCCCGCGACATGGCTCTGTCATGCACATCACGCAGGCCGAACGGGAACGGTTGGAAGCCTGGTCCGAGCTGAGCACTGCGGTAAACGACCTCCGTACGCGCCCCGTCCCCACGCTGACGCTGAAACAACTTGAACGCCGCCCGGCCTTGTTGGCCGAAGCCCAAAAAGTGCTCGACACCGTATCCGACCCCGAAACCATGGTGGCCATGACAAAGAAACTGGAAAAGTTCAAATAAGCAAACAGAAGAAACCATACGCAAAAATGGCTGCACGGACCAGATGTACGTGCAGCCATTGGCATACTCGCTTACCACATGAACGCGACAGCTTACAATCCTATCGCATTTTTCAGGATACCCAAACAAGCGTCATCTTCCGTTTCATACGTCGTTTGGGCTATCACCTTGTTTTTCCCGTCCAACACCACAAAACTGGAAGCACCCATCTTATCGGCATCTATCCCCAAATATCGGTTCAGATAATCTCCTGTCGCACTTATCGGATTGTAGAAATCAATAATGGCATACCATTTCCTCTTCCGGTTTTGATTGACCACATAAATGGGGCCTCCTACTTTATAGTTTTCCATGTAAGCTTCCACTTCCGCACGGCTTTGCGCACAAACAGGATAGAAATCCACATTCTTCTGCCCGGCAAGCAGCTTATGGATTTGGGGATAAAGCACCAACGACGGTTCGCAATAGTCGCAAAGGATGTAGACAACCTTATAGGGCTTCTCTGATGCCTTGATTTTTGCGGCCAATGCTCCATCGCCCAAATCCACAACTTGCCCGTAAAGCGGGAATACGAACAAACCCAACAACAAAATCAAACTTAACTTTTTCATCGCAACTTCAATTCAAGGGAATTTTTCCTCCCGGAATATCTGCCGGTACACCTACTACATCGATAATATATCCCCCATGTTGCCCCAAAGAGTCTACAAAAGGTACTACGCCACGAGCTATTTGTCCCGTTTCAAATAAATAGTCAATTCTCCTTTCCATCTCTGCATACATTTCATCAGAGTTCAACCAATCATTCATATCTTCTATTGTAACAGAATCATTTATCCAATACAGGTCGTCATCAATCATCAAACAAGCATCATTCTTGTCAAACCCCTCAGGAAACTCTTCATCCAATAACAATTCTATATAATAACGAGAGTTCAAAGTATCCGTTTTCAACTCTACCAAATACTCCCCGTCAAATACAGCCTGTTTTGCAACAGACACACTGATGTTTTTCGGTAAGAATTTAAAATCACATAACCCGAATCCACGATTGCAGTCAAGCTTCTTACGAGCCAATTTCACACTCACAAGATTCAGGAATTTTAAGTCTTTTGGATTTACCGTCGCACTCGGTGCTTTTTTGTCCGGAAGTTCGTCTACCAAAGACTTAAATTTCACCTTTTCCATAAAAGCCAATTCGTCAAAACCATTCTCCCTTACCATGTCTTCCGTGCCATTTACAGAAATTTGTTCTTCTGATTGACACCCCACTGCGAAAGAGATAATCGCAAAGGCACATCCTACAATAAAAAAAACTCGTTCTCATAGCTTTATTTTTCTTAGTAATACATCGCAAATATAATGAATTTAAAAGAAAAACCAAACAATTACAAACTTTTTTTCGCAAAAATCATAAAACATAAAAAAACAAAAGATTCAATGTCCCCAAACAAAGACAATGAATCTTTTATTCCCTCCATAAATTGTCACTCATGAAAGTATCCTGCGGCCATTCCTTAAAAATCTGCCTGCAAATCGTCCGGCGACCAACCGTCCACCCAACGGATGACCGGAGTACCATCGGCTTCAAAATCTATCGGCAACCATATATGACGGGAATTTTTCAGGCTCCGGGGATTCCAACGGTCGGCCATGAACACGAAACCATCCTCTGTGCCTTCCACCTTAAAAATATACGTGCCTTGCGTATGGAAAGACTTCTTGGCATCTTTCCCGACAAAAGGGGAAGGCAACTGTTCCCACGGCCCCCACAACGAAGTGGCCTTGAACATGCGGGCTTCATTCGGTGCCCAACCCGTGCAACCGCTCGTAACCATCCAATACACACCGTCACGCTTGAAAATGGCCGGAGCCTCGTTCTGCCCGCCCGGCGCGACACGCACATACCGTCCGGTATAGTCCAAATAATCATCTGCCAACTCCGCAATGTTCAACGTCAGGTTCTCTTCTGCCGAATAAATATGATATGCCTTACCGTCATCGTCCACGTACACGGTCATGTCCCGGCTCATCTGTCCGCCCGGTACGTCGCGTGCCAAAAGCAGCCCCTCACGAATCGCCTCACGCCACTCCGGAGTCCACCATTCCTTATAGTCCGCTTCCTTCAGCTTCTTAGCCTTGCGGATGTCGCGGCGTGAAAAGTCCACCGGCCATTTGCCCGCATTCGGGCGCAAAGAACGGATAAACCGGAAAGGGCCAACCGGAGAATCGCTCTCGGCAAAGCCCACACGGGCAGCTGCATAGCCTTGCCCTTTCAACTCCAAATGGAACAGCATGACGAATTTCCCCGTCTTGGGGTTGCGCACCACCTTGGGACGCTCCATGATGCACCCCCGTTCTATGTCGTGCCCGGCCTCCTCGGAAACAGCCAAAGCCACTCCTTCGTCTTCCCAATTCATCAGGTCGGAAGAAGAATAGACCTCTACGCCTACTTCGGTGGTAAACCCGCGTGCAGGCCGGTTCTCGCCATACCAATAATACTTGCCTTCATGGAACAACAGGCCGCCCCCGTGGGCATTGATGTGCTCTCCTTTCCGGTCCGGCCATTCCTGACCTGGACGGATTTCATCCAAAGCCTGAGCTTCCACCGCCGCCACCATGGCGCACAGGAAGAAAGCCAAGCCCAAAATTCGCTTCAATTTCATTTTTCTTATTGTCATTAGGTTTTTACCTCATTTCCATCAGGGTTCTATTTCATACCACGAGCCTTGTAAATACGCTCCTTCGCATTGTTGATTTGTTGGAATTTCTCTTCCGCAGCCCGCCGCACATCTTCTCCTAACGTCGCTACGCGGTCGGGATGATGTTTCAGGGCCAATTTGCGGAAAGCCTTGCGCACCTCTTCGTCCGTGGCGGACGGCTCTATTTCCAGTACTTTATAGGCATCTGCCAAAGATTCGCCTTTCAAGTTGAGCATAGAATCCACCTCTCCGGCAGACAACTCCATGGCCAAAGCCACTTCCCGCAACGCCGTTATCTCTTCCGCACATACGTTTCCGTCGCTTTGTGCAATCCTTACCAAGAAATTCAGCAGCTGCAATCGTTCACCATAGTTCAGATGCGCGGCAATCTGTCTGCCACAATCGAAAATCATATCCCGAAATGCCACAGGGGACACTCCGTCCAACCGTTTGGCCTCATCGAAGAGCTTCAGCAAGATTTGTTCCCCCTCCTCTACTGCGGCTTCCCCGAAATTCGCACGAAGGAAGCGACGGACGAATTCCATTTCGCTGTGCATGATTTTCCGGTCTGCCCGCATCACGTAAGAGGCCATCACCAACATCGAAAACAAAAAGCTGTTCCGCCGCCCCTGTTCGTATCGGCCTCGCCCCACCTCATCCGCTTGCAAATCCTCTTGCATGCCTACAGCCTGCTTGTCAAACCACGAACCGATAAAATAACCGGCCAGTGCACCCAACGGCCCCATCGTCATGAACCCCATCGCACTGCCTATCCATTTTCCCACTCCCATATTCTATTCATTTTTTATTCGGAAATCCCTAACCATGGAAGACGGGCACAAAAACGCATGAAAACACCGTTTTACGATTTGGCCATGCCAACCTGTCCCCGACCTTCGTACGGACAAAGATATGAAGTTTTTCGCAGAAGACAGGAAAAACGTCCCCTTTTTCTTTCCACACCGACTGCGGCACACTGTCCTCGGACAGCAACAAGCAAAAAAGGAGAAAGGGAGAACGCCCACCCACGAACATTCTCCCTTTCACATTATAATAGGTTTCCGTAAACCGTCCGGCTTACATCATGCCGCCCATGCCACCCATTCCGGGAGCACCCATCGGCATATCGGCTTTTTCTTCCTTCTTGTCGCAGATGACACATTCGGTAGTCAAGAACATGCCGGCAATAGAAGCGGCATTCTCCAAAGCCACACGAGTCACCTTGGCCGGGTCGATGATACCGCTGGCTTTCATGTTCTCGTATTTGTCCTCACGGGCATTGTAACCGAAGTCGCCTTCAGCCTGGCGTACTTTTTCTACAACCACCGAACCTTCCAGACCTGCGTTCTCCACAATCTGGCGGAGAGGTTCTTCGATGGCGCGTTTTACGATATTGATACCTGTGGTTTCGTCTGCATTGGCACCCTCCAAGCCTTCCAAAGCCTTGATGGCGCGGATATATGCCACACCGCCACCCGGGATGATACCTTCCTCGATAGCTGCACGAGTTGCACACAAGGCATCGTCCACACGGTCTTTCTTTTCTTTCATTTCCACCTCACTCGGTGCACCGACATAGAGCACAGCCACACCACCGCTCAACTTAGCCAGACGCTCCTGCAACTTCTCTTTGTCGTAGTCGCTGGTAGAGTTGGCAATCTCATTCTTAATCTGATTGACACGATCCTTGATGAGTTCGCTCTGTCCGTGACCGTTAACGATGGTCGTGTTATCCTTAGAGATAGTCACCTTGTCGCAAGTACCCAACATTTCGATGGTAGCCTGCTCCAACTTCAAGCCCTTCTCTTCGCTGATGACCACACCGCCCGTCAACACGGCAATATCTTCCAACATGGCCTTGCGGCGGTCGCCGAAGCCCGGAGCTTTCACGGCACAAATCTTCAACTGGCTACGCAGACGGTTCACCACCAAAGTAGTCAACGCCTCGCTGTCTACGTCTTCCGCAATCACCAACAACGGGCGACCGCTTTGTACTGCCGGTTCGAGGATAGGCAGGAAATCCTTCAAGTTGGAAATCTTCTTGTCGTAAATCAAGATGTAAGGATTCTCCATCACGCACTCCATCTTCTCCGTATCGGTCACGAAATAAGCCGACAAGTAGCCGCGGTCGAACTGCATGCCTTCCACCACACCGATAGTAGTGTCGCGTCCCTTAGCCTCTTCGATAGTAATCACACCGTCCTTGCTGACTTTCTTCATGGCTTCGGCCAAAAGTTTCCCGATTTCCGGGTCATTGTTGGCACTGACGGTAGCCACTTGTTCTATCTTGTTGTAATCGTCGCCCACTTGTTCAGCCTGACCTTTGATATGCTCTACGACTTTGGCCACGGCCTTGTCGATACCGCGCTTCAAGTCCATCGGGTTCGCACCGGCAGCCACGTTCTTCAAGCCCACGCTCACGATGCTTTGTGCCAATACGGTAGCCGTGGTCGTTCCGTCACCGGCATCGTCGCCTGTTTTGCTAGCCACGCTCTTGACCAACTGCGCACCTGCGTTTTCAAACGCATCGGCCAACTCAATTTCCTTGGCTACGGTCACGCCGTCTTTCGTAATATGCGGCGCACCGAATTTCTTTTCGATAATGACGTTACGTCCTTTCGGGCCGAGAGTTACCTTTACCGCATTGGCCAACTGATCCACTCCGTTCTTCATCAGTTCACGGGCTTCTATGTTGAATTTAATATCTTTTGCCATGATTTTAGTCCTTTCTTTTGTCTATTATATATTAATGTATAAAACGAAAAATTATGCCAACACAGCCACCACGTCGCTCTGTCGCATAATCAAATATTTCTTGCCTTCGAATTCCAGTTCCGTACCGGCATACTTACCGTACAGCACGGTATCGCCTTCCTTCAAGACCATCTCTTCGTCTTTCGTACCTTTACCCACTGCAACGATAGTACCTTGCAACGGTTTTTCCTTGGCGGTGTCGGGAATGATAATACCACCTACTGTCTTCGTCTCTGCCGGAGCCGGTTCAATCAGCACACGGTCTGCTAATGGTTTAATGCTCATAATGGATAAATTTTATAATTGTACATTTTAAAAATTCTACTCCAATCCATACGAAAAACATGCCAAAACACCACGACTGACACTTTGGCACACTTTTACCATGTACAGCCCCGAAATACGGCAGACTTTCTGCCAACCTTGCCTCCGCAGTTTTTTGTGTCCAAATCAGTAGAAAAGCCCTTTATATGAAATTTATTCCGTACTTTTGCAGAAAGCAACAAACGATGAAACTACGACTGACCTATCTTGCCGTATTCCTCATAATACTTTCCGCACTGACATTCCTTCCCAAAACGGGAGGCTATATCTGGCAACCGGAAATCATCAACCCGTTGTCTGCTTTGCTGTTTACGCTATTGGTCTATCTGACCGGCCACATCGCCCACTCTGCCCAAAGTTCCGCCGGAATCCTTTGCACGGCCATGTTTGTCCTGCTCTTCTGTCCGGACTCGCACGAGTTCTTCAACCGTGACGAGACAGCCGTCATGACCCTCTCGTCCACTTGCATCGTCCCGTTCTTCATTTCTCAATATACCCGTATTTCCAATAAAAATTTCAAATACGGCTACTTCCTGATGTTGTTGATGGGTATATTTTGCAGCTATACGCACGACAGCATCACGATTCCGCTTTGTGCCAGTTTCCTCACACTGTCCTATTTGCAGCGCGACCGGCTGTTCCGTCTGGCCTGTTGGCCCATGGTCATAGGTTTTGCCATCGGCACCACACTTTGCCTTTTGCAGTCCACCTTTTGGAAACAGTCATCGTGGAACGACCTGACCGCCTTGTCTTCCCAAACGGCAGACGGTTTCACCCAACTGTGGGAGACCAAAGTCTTCATGTTCGCCACTCTGCTCACCATTTATTTCTTATCTTCACGGAAAAAACGGAAACGGCTATGGCGCATCTCCCGTGAGCACAAGCTTCTGACTTATTGCCTATTGTATTCTTTCTGCGCCATTCCTTTTGCCCCGTTAGGAATAGACAGCGCCATCTCCGGCGTATGTTTCTTTTGCATGTTCTGGGCGTTGTTCCTGTTCCAACAGCTTTTAGTCCTGTTTCGGGAACACCGCCGCAAGAAACTCAAATCACGAACCTGAGCGGTCAACGTTCCGGCATCTGCCACTCTTCGAGGTCGTAAACAGCTTCCACGGCCTTTTCCACACTGTCCGGCAAAGACGGGAAAAAATCTATCCCCGTGATGCGTTCCACTTCGTCCACCGAATTGACATACGCATCAAGCGGACGGTTCCCCGACTTATTCTTGTAGATAAAGCCGATGGCCTTCATCGGCTCCGGACAAAACACAACCTTATAGAAAGCCTCTGGCACCGTAACCCGGCTTTGGCCGATATGCCTGTGCTGTCCACGATAGAGGACAGGCCCGGCCACCACATACAGCAGCCCGTTTTCCATCGTCCAGTCGCGGCAAGCTTCTTCCAACTCTTTCCAGTCGCCCCGGTTCAGGTTATGGTCTTGCGGGCAAACGTTCGTCATGTAAAAGCTTTCCCGCATGGCTTGTTCGTCCCATTTGTTGTCTGCCGCCGGACAAAGGTGCCCACGGTCATAGCCCGACCGCCTGTAGTCTTCCGTCGTCACGGGATTTGCTACTTCGGGGTCGGGCAGGAACTTGTCGTAACGGCTCACCGCCTCCTCGAAACGTTCGGGTGTCAATGTCCAGGCTACCCAGTTCGGTATCTTGGTCTCCGCATTATAAGATACCGTATACCCCGTATGGCGAATCACCTGGCTGTTTCGTTCCTGAACCAGTTCCGGCAATCCCGGCTCCATATCCCCCGAACCGGACGAAGGACTGCTACCGAAAACCTGTCCGTCCGTTGCCTCCGGTAAGAACCTGCATCCCGTCCACTGTCCCACGTAACCACGCAAGCAGTCGTAACCACCCGTCAATACCACTACGGCAGCCGCCAAGCCGCCGATTATCATTTTCAGTTTCATTTTTCCGATTTCAATTTGTTTATTTCCGGTTTAAGATTTCCGAACCTTGGGACGACGGAGCGTACGCACCCAAGACTTATCCCATTCCGCCACGCGGAAGGAATCCACGATTTTCTGTATGGCCTTGTTTTGCGTCTCGTCGTCCAACCGCCCTCCGGCCAACAACGGACGCGTCTTATCCGGGTATTTGGCAAAGCAGACTGACACCGCCCATGCTACCGCCATGGACGCGTAATATCCGCTTGGACGCACTGCCGCGCAGGCCTCCAGCACGCGGTCGATAAAATCGTCCGTGACGAAATGTGCCAAAAGCATCACTACGGCAAAACGTTGGGAGAATACGTCCCCGCTATATAAATAAGGTTGCAGGAACGCCCATACCTCCTCACGGTGTTTTCGCACGAACTTGAATCCCGAACAAGGGGAATCACACAAAGCCCAATCGTTGATTTTACGCACATAGGTAGCCATGCGTTCCATCTGCTCCTCAAACGGCATCCGCGCCACGCCCGTCACGTAACCCTGCAACATGACTTCTTCGAACGTGTCGTCCACTGCCTCCTCCAAATAAGTACGCCAATCCCCCTTGGCAATCTCCTTGGCCAACGCCCGCAATACGGGCAGACGCACACCGACCACCGGGCGGGTGCCAGGCATCAACGAAGTCACAAAAGCAGCATACCGGGCATCGGCATGTGCCGCCAAAAAGTCCTTGATTTCTTGACAAACCATAGACGCAACCTTCTTTATTTGTCCTTGGAATCTGCTATCCCATTCAATTTTTTCTTCACCACGGCCGGGCAACCGGCAGCAAGGGAATCATCGGGAATGTCTTTCACCACCACGCTCCCGGCAGCGATAATACAACGGTTCCCGATGGTCACTCCCGGGCAGACCACCACGCCGCCTCCCAACCAACAGTCCTCACCCACGGTGATGGGATAGGCCGTCTCTTTCGGTTCGCGACGCTCCACGTAATCCATCGGATGCTGGGGCGTGTAAAACTGGCAGCAAGGCCCCACCTTCGTGTTCTTCCCGATGCGGATGTAACCGGCATCGAGCATCACGCAATTATAATTCACGAACACGTTTTCACCTAACACGATGCCCGTACCATGGTCGCAGTGGAACGGGGGGCATACCGTAGAATCCTGAGGGATTCCGGGAATCAGTTCCTCAATCGTACCACGGTAGCGTTCGTCGTAAATATCCATGGTTTGCAAACACGTACATAGTTTTTTGGCACGCCGAAGACTTTCCTGCATCTCCGCATCAGAGAAACAATAAAGTTCTTCGCTACGCATCTTCTCCATTTCCGTCTTCATATTTCATCTTTTATCTTGTTCTTCATTTTCTGCCTGCCGCCTGCCTGCTCCACGCCATCCGGCCTCATCCGGAATACAGCCAAAAGTCCTCTTCAAACGTTTCGGCTGAGAACCGAAAATCAATCTGCGCCAAATGAAAAATCATTCGGCTGAGATTGAAAAATCATTTGGCGCAGATTGAAACGGCTTTCTTAACCCTCTCATTTTCAAGGTTGATTTTCTTCGTTCCAATAGCCGCTGTACGAAATACTCTGCGCATTGCTCGGAATCAAGATAATATCCGCCCTTCCGCCCTCGTATCCCGTCACGGTAAACTTATACACTACCGGCACCTTGCGCACGCTGAACTCCACACGCTTCCCCTTGTCGCCCATGTTACGGGCCTTAACGTCCTTCGCCGGAAGGGCGAAACGCAGGCCGTCGTCGTTCAGTGCCGGTTGGTACACCCTTCCCATATAAGGCAAATACACAAAAGCGGAATCATTACGCAAAGCCACCCCGTAGCCGTATGAAAGCGTACGTGCCGGATAAGACACCGGCATCATATACGTCACGTCCACATTGAAACTGTCGGCATCGAAAGGTTTGGTGTCCTGCGCTCTCGACAGATCAGGGCACAAACCCCAAAAAATAACAAAAAAACAATACTTCGTCCTCATACCTGCCTCCTTATCCGCAAAATAAAAAAACGGCCTTTGCTGTTTGACTATAAAGTAACAACAAAGGCCGTTAAGTTGTATCGCAAAGGACTATTTTTTAATGATATTTATCATCTCGTCCGGTGTCAGGAGCGACTGTTCTCCCGTCTCCATGTTTTTCAGTGTGACCTTCCCCTCGTTCATTTCATTCTCGCCGACTATCGCCACGAAAGGCACCGCCTTGGCATTGGCATAGCTCATCTGTTTTTTCATCTTGGCACTGTCGGGATAAATCTCACAACGCACTCCGGCTCGGCGCGCCTGCGCCATGACGGGCAGGCAATAAGCCGCCTCGGCCGCGCCGAAATTCACGAAGAGCAACTCCGTGCCCGTGACAGTCTCCTTCGGATAAAGATCGAGTTGGTTCAGCACGTCGAAGATGCGGTCTGCCCCGAACGAGATGCCCACGCCGCTCACTCCCGGCATGCCGAAAATGCCTGTCAGGTTATCGTAACGGCCTCCTCCGGTGATACTGCCGATTTCCACATCCAAAGCTTTCACCTCGAAAATGCAACCGGTGTAATAGTTCAGCCCCCGGGCCAAAGTCAAATCCAGTTCCATCGCGTTCCGCAGTCCTAAAGCCGATAATGTGTCGAGCACGAACTCACATTCCGCAATGCCCTTCAAACCGGTCTCGCTTCCGGCCAGGACGTCCTTCATCACGGCCAACTTCTCCTTGTTCGTTCCGCTCAGGCTGATGATGGGCTGCAAACGGGTCACGGCCTCGTCACTGAGACCACCGGCCTTCAGTTCGGCATTCACATTGTCAAGCCCTATCTTGTCCAGTTTGTCGATGGCCACGGTGATATCCACAATCTTGTCCGCCGCCCCGATCATCTCGGCAATACCCGTCAGGATCTTGCGGTTATTCAATTTGATGCATACCCGTATGCCGAATTGGGTGAATACCGTATCCACAATCTGCATCAGTTCCACTTCGTTCAGCAAAGAATCGCTGCCCACCACGTCGGCATCACATTGGTAAAATTCCCGGTAACGCCCCTTTTGCGGCCGGTCGGCACGCCACACAGGCTGTATCTGGTAACGCTTGAAAGGCATGGTCAGTTCGTCACGGTGCTGTACCACATAACGGGCAAAAGGCACGGTCAGGTCATAACGCAGCCCTTTCTCACACAGGCGGGCCGCCAACCTGTTCGTGTTTGCCTCACCCAATTCCTCCGTCGCCACTCCGGAAAGGAAATTGCCGGAATTCAATATTTTGAAAAGCAACTTGTCTCCCTCCTCGCCGTATTTGCCCATCAGCGTGGAGAGGTTTTCCATGGCAGGCGTCTCGATTTGCTGGAAACCATACAAAGCGTAAACGCCTCGGATGGTGTCGAATATATAATTGCGTTTCGCCATCTCCACAGGCGAAAAATCACGTGTACCTTTAGGTATTCCGGGTTTCGTAGCCATATTCTGTCTCCTTTTTATGATTCCTGCGCAAAATTACACTTTTTTTTCATACAACTTGCCATACGGCCCGGAGATAATACGCCGTAATATAGTTTGCATCCGTTTTTATTTCTAACTTTGCACGAGATTAAAAGCATTCAAGCGTATGAAGTTTTTTCGAAAATCCGCACCGGAAAAAATGGAGCAACCTGACTCGCCCATACCGACTGTCTCCACGGACATCACGTCCACTACAACCCCGAACCTTACCCCTGAAGAAACCGCCCGACAGTGGTTTGCCGAAAAGTTCGGTACAGACATGCCTGAAGAGGTGACGCGGATGTTCCGCCAAATCGCACAGGCTGAAGCCAAACGGCAAAAGGACGGAGAACAGGCGCTCGCTCCCATCGAACTGAAACGCATACAAGACAGCATGAGGCTCTACAAGACCAAGCTGACCAACATTGCGCAAACCCTGGGCGGGCTACAAGCACAGAAAGAATGGCTGCACAAGTTCAAGGAACTGAACGCCACGTTGGAAAAGTACAGGCAAGCCTTTTTCGAAAGCAACAAGAACTACAACGCCCACCTGAAGGAAATCAGGGAACTGGAACGCTTTGAGACTTTTGAAGCGGTGCTAGGCAACTACCAACGTATCAAGGCGAAAGAAAACGTCCTCCACTTCATACGCAAAGGCAGTGCTTTGCATGCAGAAAAACTGACGGAAGCCTTATCGGCAGACAAGGCAAACCAAAAAAAGGCGGAAACCGAAAACAAGAAATACCAGGAAGCATGGCACAACTTGCAACAGATACAGAAAACGTTGGCCGAAGGTTACCGCCTGCAAGCCGCCTTGCGGTTCCACGAAGCTGACCTGAAAGAACTATCCGACTACAAAGAACGAATCGAGCAAGCACTCTCCACAGTACAAAAACAAGGTAAAGAAACAGCGGAAGAACTAAAAAAGAACAAGGAACAAGCGGCACAGCAACAACAGCAGTTGCAGAACTTGGAATCGTTACAAAGCATGTTGGAAAAGGGGGAGGCCATACAGACACGCCTGAACTTCCTGCAATCCCGTAAAAAACGCAAAGAACAGTTGCAAACCGTGCTCGAAAGGACACTCAGAAAACAGCACGAACAAGACGAGAAACTAAACAAGCTGTTCCTATCCTCACAAGGCATCGACGCACAAATCAACACGTTGCAAAGCGAGCTGCAAGTACACCTGAAAAGCATCGTGGGCATGAACAGCTACAACCTGCAGCAACGGGCCATGGACCTGAAAAGCAAAAAGGAAATGCTGACGAACGCCACACGGCTGTGGAAACAAATTGCGGAAGGATACAACCGCGTAGACGAAAAAAGCCAGGAAATCATGCGCATGCGCCATCATAATGATGCCCTGAAAACGCAAATAGCCAAACTGGAACCGGAAACGGCCGGACTTCAAAGGCAATGCGAGGAACTGAAATACGCCTATACCCTCAGCAAAAGCCAAGATGTCATGCAGCTGCGAAAGGATTTGCAGGAGGGGGTCAGTTGCAGTGTATGCGGCGCAACACACCATCCCTACCATTCCGACACGCTTTTGGAACAAAGCAAACTCATCGGGGAAATCAAAATCGATTTCGAACAGGCCGCCACGGAACTGAAACACAAACAAACCCTCTTAGACGAGCTGAGAAAGGAACAGGCCGTAGAGGAAGGGCGCATCGAAATGTGCCATCAGGCTTTGGAGACCTACAAACAAATATTGCAGGACCACGTGGCACACTGGGAAGACTTCGTTGCCCTGGACCGTTCCTTTAAAGACTGTTCCGCCAGTACGAACTTCGAGGGGCGGCGCATCATGTTGCAACAGCTCATGGAAAAGACGGGAGTGGATGCCGAGGATGCCCAAAAAGAACTGGACACGTTCAATTACCACCAGTCCAACATCAACGCTCTCAACGAAAAAATCGCCCTGAAAGAACAGGAAAAGAATGACATTGTCGTACGGCTGAATGAAGTGAATACGGGTTGCCAGGTCGTGGCCTACCGGGTGGAACAACTGCAACAATCCCTGTCGCGCACCAACGGACAATACAGCGAGCTGTTCGAGGAAATCGACAAGATGATGGCCATCTCCAACTGGTATAAAGTATGGACGGAAAACCCCGAGAACCTAAGAATCTATATCCAACAACAGATGGGACGTTGGTTCAATCTGAAAAAAGACATGGCCGAAACCAAAAACGAAACCATCCGCCTACAAACCTTACAGGAAACAACGGACCGGCACATACAGGCATTGGGCAAACAACGGGACTTCATCAACGGAAAAATAGAGCGGATGTCGGAATTCCGGAACCAAATACACGAACAATTATACAAGATGTTCCCGGACGGCGATGTGGAAGACTACAACAAAACAGTATTCAGTACCTTATATTCTTTGGAAGAACAAAAGGAACAGGCCAGGAGCAAAGCAGACGAGACGCATGCCCAGGCTGCCCGACACCAAGGTTACAACCAACGTATGACCGACACGGCCCAGGAACTCGAAACGCAAATCGCCCAAGAGCGTTCGGAACTGGATATTTGGATAAGGAAATACAATGCCCTGCACTCTCCCGTACAGTTCTCCGAACTGGAACAGACATTCAACAGCACGACCGACTGGAATGCCCTGAGGCAGGAAATCAGAACCCTCACGCTCCACAACATGATGGCCGAAGCACGGGCTGACGAAGCCCGCCTGGCCCTGGCCGCCCATCAAGTAAACGCCCTTTCACAAGGGCAGGACAAGGAAGACCGCACAGCAGCGCTGAACACTGAGATAGCACGGTTGGAAAGCGAACAGGAAAATATCCTTGTACAAATAGCCGGATGCCAAGCCAAACTGGAAGCCCACGAAACCGCATTGCGGAAGTTAGCCGCCGGACAGGATTCTTCTATCACATCATAAAGCGCATGTCACACTTGTCTTTTCTTAAATTATGGCCGCTCCTGTTCATCGTCCTGCTCGTCGTGACAGGATGCCGCTCTTCACGTTCGCTACGTGGGGAACGCTTCGTTTTGGTCGTCGATGCCGGACATGGCGGAAACGACCAAGGGGCCGCCGGGCGACGATCGCTCGAAAAAGAAGTCAACCTCGAAGTGGCCCGACGCGTCTGCAAACTGATTCGCAAACAATGTCGCGACGTGGAAATCATACAAACCCGTCCCGACGACGAGTTCGTCAGCCTCAACGACCGGGCAGGCATGGCCAACTTCTACCGGGCGGATTTGTTCATCTCCATCCATTCCAATTCGGCCCGGGGATGGGCAGAAGGTACAGAAACGTTCATTCACCCTTCGGCTCGCGGAGGACGCAGTGAACGAATGGCCCGACTCATCGAACAGGAATATGTGAAAACAGGACGGGAAAGCCGAGGCGTGAAAACGGCCAACTTCGCCGTATTGCGCAATACGCGCATGCCGGCCGTATTGACAGAAATAGGATTCATATCCAACCGCAGCGAAGAACGGTTCATGAACTCCCGTAAAGGCCAGAAACGTCTGGCACGCAGCATCAGCAACGCCTTCATCCGTTACCGGCGAAGCGTTCCATAACCTTCCGGCTACAAGCTATACATTATATAATAAGGTAAAAAGATTCTATTAAGATGAAGAAAAGTTTAATCGTCCTGGCGTTCGGTACGTTCGCCTTGGGCATGGCAGAATTCGTCATGATGAGCATTCTGCCCTACGTGGCCCAGTCCATGCAATGCAGCATCCCCGAAGCCGGACATCTCATCTCGGCCTACGCCATCGGCGTTTGCGTGGGTGCCCCTTCTGTGGTATTAGTAGCCCGTAAACGCCCGCTCCATCAAATCCTGTTAGGCCTCATCGTGATTTATCTGACGGGCAACCTTCTGATGGCTTCTTGCTCAGACCTCCATCTCGGTGTGCTCTTCCGGTTCATTTCCGGTTTGCCGCATGGGGCGTATTTTGGTGTAGGCTCCATCGTAGCCGACCGGTTGGCTCCTCGCGGCAAGAGCACTTCAGCCATCGCCATCATGTGCTCGGGCATGACCGTGGCCAACCTCATCGGCATCCCGGCAGGAACGTGGTTGAGCGACATGGTCTCCTGGCGTGTGATTTTCCTGTTCAACGGTGCATGGGGCATCCTCACCTTCATCCTGCTCTACCGTCTGGTTCCGCGAATGGAACCTCTTCCGAACACAGGACTGAAAGGGCAGTTCCGTTTCCTGAAAAGTGCGGCACCCTGGCTCATCATGGCCACGACCACTTTCGGAAACGGAGGTATCTTCTGTTGGTACAGTTATATCAGCCCGCTCATGAACCGGATTGCGGGATTCGCCCCTTCCGAGATCACCATGCTTATGGTATTGGCCGGAGGCAGCATGTGCGTGGGAAACCTGTTGGGTGGCAAGTTGGCCGACCGCTATACGCCGGGCAAAACCATATTGGGCGTACAGGCGATCATGATTTTAGGACTGCTCACCACTTTTTTCCTCGCGTCCTATCCAGGCATTGCCGTACTGATGCTGTGCATTTGCACGGCTTGCCTCTTCGGAGTGTCCGCACCGCAGCAACTGCTGCTGTTGCGTTTTTCCAAAGGCGGGGAAATGATGGGAGCGGCTTTGGTACAGGTTGCCTTCAATTTAGGTAACGCCGTGGGAGCGTACTGTGGCGGACTTCCCGTCACATACGGCCTGCCTTACAACTATCCAGCTCTGGTCGGTGCCGGTTTTGTGGTTATCGGCGTGATTTCCACCGCCATGTTCTGCAAAAAATACAAGAAAGAAAACTCTATGGCCTGAAAACTCTAACGCCGTAAGTTCAATACAAGCCAAGACATCACGATCTACCCACCATTGATGACACAGGACATCAATGGTGGGTTCTTTACCCCATATTCTTATAAGAAATAAGACGCATGGAATCACACAATAAAGTAATAAACTTCCATTTCATCTGCATGGCATCGTCATCAATGTCCTTGTCACTATTACAAAAATTTGTTAGTTCAATCTATAAAATGCCACGACACGGTAACCATTTTCCAAATGTTGTACAACATCTGTAGGCAATGTTGCCTTGTCCTCAAACCTATCCAGACAGTAATCTTCCAAATACCCTACTACACACCCATCGGCCATACACAATGGAATGATAATATCCGTAGGAGACAATCCTTTGTCTATATCCTTGTTTCCACCAATACGCTCTCTCATGTCATAATATAGAACAGTCCTAAGATTCCGGTTTCTCAAAAACATAACCAATTTGGATTCATATATTAACGGGCAAGTGTACATAAAGACATGCTTGTCTTTAATTAGTTGTTCGGCATCATGACGAGCCTCCAAAGGAGGCGCATATTTGCCGAAGTTGAAGAGATAAGAATGTACCAACTCACCTTTTGGCGTAAACACATGGGTCGTATCTGACATGTCATCCGTATAATAAATGCTGTCACCCACTTTTTGAAAAAGGGAATAGCCGGAATAATTGTCTTGGTCTTTCTCATCAAAGTAAGAAAACACCTTTTTGATGTTAAAAAGTGAATCTGTCATGCAAAGTTTCACATTCGTCTTTCCGGGCTTTAACGAAAACAAGAATGAACCATCGTCTAAAACTTTGAAGTCTTCTCCCCAAAAAGAAGTTTCCACCTTTTGGACGAATTCGCCACCATGGGTAAATGAAATCATCTTCTCACTGGCATCATCATATAGATAAACATAATGCTTGTCCACATCAAAAGAATTTACCCTCACATATTCCGAACCCGACCGCCCACGCTCACCATACTGCGTGATAAAATTCCCCTCCTTGTCGAACGACATCAGTTTAGATAGCCTTTCATCAAGTATGTATATAGTGTCACCGTATATCTTGAGCTTATCAAGATTCCTAAATGTATTTTGTGGTTCTTGTAGTTTTACGAACAGAACGGTGTCAATAAACGAAGAACTTATTCCTGACACTTCTTCCAAAGGCACATCAAGTTTCGTCTGTGGAACACAAGGGTTAATATCTGTTTTACTCTCCTTGCACGCAATAAAAAAGAACAGAAATAATATATAATAATGGATATACTTCATACCATTCTACTTTTAAAATTAGAACCTCCTGTACGGGAATCACTTGAAACGGCGAATCACTTCCACAAAGTCTTTCCCGTACTTTTCTTTTTTGAATTCACCGATGCCGCTGACCGTACCGAATGCTTCCACCGTTTGCGGACGAGCCTCACAAAGATTCTGCAACACCTTGTCGGACATAACGATATAAGGCGGAAAACCCTGTGCATCGGCCAGACGTTTGCGTAAAGCCCGCAAAGCCTCGAACAGTTCCTGACTGCCTGCCGCCAACGGAGCCGCTGCCGGACGACCACCCGTAAACAAAACGGAAGCCGCAACGGGACGAAGGGATTTTCGTCCGCGCTTCTGCGGCTTCTCCTCCCTGCGGATAACGGCCAGTTCCACTTTCCTACCTTTATATAAGACCTGCCTGCCGCTTTCGGTCAACTTCAGGTGGTTGCCTTCTTCGTAAGCTATCTCGAACAGACCGTTCTGCAACACCTGCATCAGGTAGTCCTGCCAATCGCGCGGCGGCACGTCGCGCCCCACCCCGAAAGTCTTCAGTGTTTCAAAATGCCCCTTCGTCACCTCCGGACTGAAATTGCCGCGCAGGATGTCCGTAAGCGTTCGGGCACTGACCTGCTCATCCGCCCGCACGATGGCACTCAAGGCTTTCTGGGCCAATATCGTACCGTCGAACCGTCGCGGAGGGTTCTTGCACACATCGCAATTTCCGCAATCCCCGTCGGTATGTTCTCCGAAATAATTCAGCAAAATGCGACGACGGCACACGTCGGATTCCGCATATTCCTGCATCCGGCGCAGCTTCTCCGTGTTGATTTCCCGCTGTCCGCTCTCTTGGGCAAACTTGGACAACTGCACCAAATCGCCCAATGAATAAAACAATACCGTTTCTGCCGGAAGACCGTCGCGCCCGGCACGCCCGATTTCCTGGTAAAATCCTTCTATACTCTTCGGCAAATTATAATGAATCACAAAACGAACATTGGATTTGTCTATGCCCATACCGAACGCCACCGTGGCACACACCACCTGCACACGGTCGTGGATAAAATCATCCTGTGCCCTCTCGCGCTCCTCAGTAGGGAGCCCGGCATGGTAGGCCACGGCTGCTATATCATGCCCACGAAGCATCTCTGCCACGCTTTCGGTGGTCTTCTTGCTCAGGCAATATATGATTCCGCAATCGTCGGGATGCCGGGCGATAAGTTCCAATATGGCACGGTCCTTGTCTTTCTTTTGATACCCGCGTTTCACGTCAAGACTGAGGTTCGGACGATCGAAAGAAGAAATGAACACGACCGGGTCGGACAAAGCCAACTGCTTCTGTATATCCTCTCTTGTCAAACGGTCGGCCGTAGCGGTCAATGCCACAATCGGCACATCGGGAAACGTCTGCCTCAACAATCCCAATTGGGCATACTCCGGCCGGAAATCATGCCCCATTGCGAGATACAGTGCGCTTCGTCCACTGCAAACAAGGACACTTTCATGTCCCTTATCAGATAAGGGAGTTCCAACATCAGACGTTCGGGCGAAATATACAACAGCTTCAACTCCCCTCTCAGGCAGGCGGCACGCACCCTAGCACTCTCGGCCTCGTCGTTCGCGCTGTTCAGTGCGGCCGCCGGCACACCGTTGGCCCGCAATCCCTCCACTTGGTCTTTCATCAAGGATATCAAAGGAGATATCACGACAGTCGTCCCTTCCTTCATCAACGCAGGAACCTGATAACACAAGCTCTTCCCGCCACCGGTAGGCATGAGCACCACGACATCATGTCCGGCCAAAACTTTTCCGATGATGTCTTCCTGCAAAGGACGGAAAGAGTCAAAGCCAAAATACCGTTTTAATATATTCTGCATAATTATTCACTACCTATTTTGTGAAAAACACCACAAAGATACGCCTTTTTTGCATCTTTTAATTGAATAGGCTTGTACAAGAAATAAAAAAAGGCGATTTTTGCATACAAATGAACAAACAAAAAGAATAATCATATCCGACGAAGGGGCAAAAGAAGGGCTGATTATTTTTTAATAAAACAATCCGAAGTATGGGAAAGTATAATTTAACAGAAAAGAAAGAGAAGAATGCTGCCTACCGTTCTCTGGTAAGAGCTGAACTGGTAGACGAGTTGTATGAAAAAATCCTGAAAGTGTTCGTGGTGGACAAGAAGTACCGCGACCCAAGTTATTCTGCCAAGAAACTGGCTGAAGAACTGAATACCAACACGCGTTATATCAGTGCCGTGGTCAACATCCGCTTCCATCAGAACTACTCCAGTCTGGTCAATGAGTACCGCATCAAAGACGCCCAGTATCTCCTGACGGACAAAAGATACATGGACAAGACGATGGAGGAAATTTCGGCTATGGTAGGATTTGCCAACCGCCAGTCTTTTTACGCAGCATTCTATAAAATCTTAGGTGTCACTCCGCGCGGTTACCGCATGGAACATCTCGCCAAAGAGAAGGAAGCAGCCAAGGCTTGACCAGACATGAACCAAATATAAAGGGATACATCCGTGCGATATATCCCTTTTTTTCATTCATATACCGACATGCAAACAGAAACTTTTTCCTATAATGACGAGCAATTTGCAGATTTGCAGATGCTCCGTTACCGGGTGGACGGGTTCGACCGGCTTTCCATCGCCCGGAAAAAACTGATATATTATTTGTCCGAAGCGGCACTGACCGGCCGTGACATACTTTGGGACCAGAACGGGAAATACAACCTGCGGATACGGAAAACGCTGGAGACCCTCTACACCGACTATTCCGGCGACCGGAACACTGCGGACTTCCAGGCATTCACCGTCTACCTGAAACGCGTATGGTTCTCCAACGGCATACACCACCATTACGGTTGCGAAAAGTTCAAACCGGGATTCAGCAAAACTTTCTTCCGGGAAGCCGTCCGGAACGTCCCTGCGGACAAGCTTCCGCTCGAAGAAGGACAGACGGCCGAGGAGCTTTGCGACCTGCTCGCGCCTGTCATCTTCGACCCGGAAGTCATGCCCAAGCGTGTCAACCAAGCCGACGGGGACGACTTGGTAAAGACCTCGGCCTGCAACTACTACGGTGACGGGGTGACCCAGACGGAAGCGGAAACCTTCTACAACACGATGAAGCAGGAGGGCGACCCACGCCCCGTCATGTACGGCATGAACAGCCGGTTGGTGAAAGCCGACGGGAAACTAAAAGAAAAAGTATGGAAATCGGGAGGCTTGTACAGCGCAGCCATCGACCGCATCATCTTTTGGTTGGAAAAAGCCGCCGACGTGGCAGAAAACGGGAAACAGGCCGAGGTGCTCCGCAAACTCATCGAATTTTACCGCACCGGCGACCTGAAGACATTCGACGAATACACCATCCTGTGGGTACAGGAGACCGAGGCGATGGTGGACTTCACCAACGGTTTCACGGAAACCTACGGCGACCCGTTGGGACTGAAAGCCAGTTGGGAAGGATACGCCAACTTCAAGGACTTGGAAGCCACGGCGCGTACGGAAAAACTGAGCGCCAACGCCCAATGGTTTGAAGACCACTCTCCCGTGGACGACCGTTTCAAGAAAGCGGAATGCCGGGGGGTGTCGGCCAAGGTCATCAAGGCGGCCATCCTCGGAGGCGACCTCTATCCGGCCTCGGCCATCGGCATCAACCTGCCCAATTCCAACTGGGTGCGGGCGGAATACGGCAGCAAAAGCGTGACCATCGGCAACCTGACAGACGCTTACAACAAGGCGGCGCACGGTAACGGTTTCTTGCAGGAGTTCGTCATCGACGACGAAACGCTCCGGCTGCTCGACCGTTACCAGGATACCTGCGACGACCTGCATACCGACCTGCACGAATGCCTCGGGCATGGAAGCGGCAAACTCCTGCCGGGCGTGGACCCGGATGCCCTGAAAGCCTACGGGGCGGCCATCGAAGAAGCACGGGCCGACTTGTTCGGACTGTATTACCTGGCCGATACCAAGTTGGTGGAATTAGGGCTGACACCCGATGCCGAAGCCTACAAGGCACAATATTACGGCTACATGATGAACGGGCTGTTGACCCAAACGGTACGCATCGAACCGGGCCGTGACATCGAAGAAGCCCACATGCGCAACCGTGCCCTCATCGCCCGGTGGACCTACGAGCACGGCCGGGAAGAAGGGGTGGCCGAACTTGTAAAACGTGACGGGAAAACCTACGTCCGCATCCGCGACTATGAGAAGCTTCGCGAGTTGTTCGGCCTCCTGCTCAGCGAGATACAACGCATCAAAAGCGAAGGAGACTACGAGGCTGCACGCGACTTAGTGGAACGCTACGGCGTGAAAATCGACCCGGACCTGCACACCGAAATCCTGCAACGTTACCGGGCACTGCACCTCTCGCCCTACAAAGGCTTTATCAATCCGGTCTACACGCCGGTCTACAATGAACAAAAAGAAATCACCGACATCAAGGTGGAATACGGCGAAGCCTACGACGCACAAATGCTGCGCTACAGCCGGGACTATGCCACCCTGCCTTACTGCAACGAATAATGGACATACCAGAAACCATCCGAAAGATAAAAACGGAGTTGCGCCTCGCCATGAACGGCGTGGCTTCTGCCTACATGCGTGAAAACGGCATGAACTATAAACTGAACTTCGGGGTGGAACTTCCTCGGCTCCGTGACATCGCCGCCGGGTTTCCCGCAGACCACGACCTGGCCCAAGCCTTGTGGAAAGAAGACATCCGGGAATGCAAGCTGTTGGCAGCCATGCTCCAACCCACCGATACGTTCTATCCCGAAATCGCCGACATTTGGGTGGAAGCGATGCCCAATACGGAAATCGCACAACATACCGTGCAGAACTTGTTCTGCCGCCTGCCCTACGCCTCGCAGAAAGCGTACGAATGGATTGCCTCAGAAGACGACATGTTCCAGCAATGCGGCTACCTGATCCTGGCACGCCTGTTCATGCAGGGCCTCCGCCCCAACGAACGCTCGGCCAACGAGTTTCTCGACCAAGCCCGCACGGCCCTGCACGCGCCCCTCCCCGTACGCCGCGCCGCCGTCTCGGCCTTACAGAAATACCAGGCATTGGACGACGCGGCACACGAGGCAGGGGAAAAGATTCTCCGGGAAGCCGGATTCTGAACTTCCCACAAAAATAGGACGCACATCATTCTGATTTTAAAGAAAAAAAGATTAACTTTGTGCGGTTTGGTAAAACAAAAGCTTTTATAAGAATATGAAAAAAGGAAAAGTAGATGCCCTGTTAGGCATCGTTTTCGGAGACGAAGGCAAAGGAAAAGTGGTAGACGTGTTTACCCCGGAATATGACGTGGTGGCCCGTTTCGCAGGCGGCCCGAATGCCGGACACACCATCATTTTCGAAGGCAAGAAGTTCGTGCTCCGCTCCATCCCTTCGGGCATCTTCGCAAAAGACAAAGTGAACATTATCGGCAACGGTTGCGTCATCGCTCCGGACTTGTTCATGGCCGAAGCCAAGGAACTGGAGGCCGCAGGATACGACCTGAAAGGACGTCTGCACATCAGCAAGCGCGCCCACCTGATCCTGCCTACCCACCGTGTCCTGGACCGTGCCTACGAAGCCGCCAAAGGCAAAGCCAAAGTGGGCACCACCGGCAAGGGCATCGGCCCCACATACAGCGACAAAGCCGCACGTATCGGCTTGCGCGTGGGTGACATCCTCGACCGCTTTGAAGAAAAATATGCAGCTCTGAAAGCACGCCACAAACAGATACTGAAAGACTTACACTATACGGACTACGACATCACGGACGAAGAAAAGCTCTGGTTGGAGGGCGTGGAATACTTGCGCGGTTTCCACCTGACAGACACGGAAATCGAAATCAACCGTTACCTGAAGGAAGGCAAGAACGTGTTGGCCGAAGGCGCTCAAGGCACCATGCTCGACATCGACCACGGAACCTATCCTTTCGTCAGCTCTTCCAATACCACTAGCGGAGGCGTATGCACGGGACTGGGCGTAGGCCCGACGGACATCCGTGAAGTGTTCGGTATCTTCAAGGCATACAGCACACGCGTAGGCTCGGGTCCGTTCCCCGTAGAGTTGTTCGACGAGACAGGCGACACGCTCCGCGAAGTAGGACACGAATACGGTGCCGTGACGGGACGCAACCGCCGTTGCGGTTGGGTGGATTTGGTGGCATTGAAGTATGCCATCATGATCAACGGCGTGACGCAGCTCATCATGATGAAAAGCGACGTGCTCGACGGGTTCGACACCATCAAGGCGTGCGTGGCCTACAAGAAAGACGGCGTGGTGATGGAAGACATGCCTTTCGAGACGGAAGGCTGCGAAGCCGTCTACAAGGAACTTCCGGGTTGGAAGGAAGACTTGTCGCACATGACGGACGAGAGCCAGTTTCCGCAAGCTTTCAAGGACTACATCCGTTTCCTCGAAACGGAATTGGAGACTCCGATTACGATCCTGTCCGTAGGTCCCGACCGCGCACAGACCATCGTACGTAAAAAATAAAATCTGTTTCATAAGCAAATGCCTGAGCCAGCCCCCTTAAGGCTCGGGCACAGCCCCGTCCTTCCGGCCTTTCCCGCCTATAGGACGGGGCTTTCTGTTATACGACCGGCTACTTTTTCTGACAATCCAGACTGTATGCCATCAAAGAGCAGACAATCAGTAAAATCACAAGCGCAAAATCTTACGAAACTTATTTGTACAATATCGCATTATTACCAATACAGGCACGGCATAACCTTCCAACACTTTTTCCTATTTTACCTGACAGCCTTGCCTAACAGTTTTATTTCATTCGGTGTAGTTGGACAAACCACAAACGGCATTCTTTCCAACAACCTTTTCAATTCATATTTAAGATTATTGGCTTTCTTTTGACTGGAATATGAACCGTCATAAAATCCCTGCCCAAAAATATCATTCAATTCTTCATACGACATAGAATGTTTATCAGAACGCTTTAAATGAATAACAATCTTTGTAATTTGAGGACGACATTTTACCTTCACTTCCCCATACACTATCAAATTGTTTACCGTATCTACCCGTAACGAGTCAAACTCATTTTCTACAGAAAGGTTACCTAAAACCTCACATATATCACGTTCTTTTCTATCAGGCAACAGCAACCAACATAAAAATAGTATTACTAACAAAGAACAAACCAATACTATAATGCCCCATATAAAAGCATGCCCTAATAATTCCTCCATAATATCCTTATGAGCTGCGGAAAACACACCGCTATTAAGAATCATTCTCCATTGCATGAATTGTTTAACGGCAAAAAGACCTACTACAAGTATCGAAACACTTATACTTGCAACAAGAGATAAAATTACGTTTTTCCTTTTCATATTAAATTTGTTAATGATAGGTTTTTATTTATTTGCGAATATAAAGAAAATCTAATATTCTCACAAAATAAACAATAATAAAAACATGACTTATGTCTTACAACATAATTTCCATAATACAGTTTACGCTATTTACCTATAATATATGATATATCAGACATAAAACATAAACCGTTAGATATAAGCATCTTGACTAAAATTGACTATGGATTTGACCAAATTTGACCGACATTATTTCCCGCAATTCATGAAATTAGATTTTCTTTGCAATACATTTCATGGAGTGGAAGAAAAGCATGCAACTTTCATTCATACGAAATAAATATCAATATTCACTAAAAACAAAGAAAATGAAAACGAACAAGAAAGTATGGGCTGCGCCCCTTTTCACAATCCTATTGGGAATCACTGCTTACAGTGGTTATCACACGTATAACAAGTATCAAGAGATAAATGAAAGCCTCTTAACACTAAGGGACGTAGAAGTTTTGGCTCAAAACGAAAGTGGAAGTTCAAGTGGTAAGCAATACCATATAGACAATCCCCTACCATGTACTATTACAGAATATTTTAATTGCCATATCGGAATCACAATTCCCGATTGGATTCCTTACGTAGGAGGAACTTCTTGTGAAGCTGATTTTACCATTCCCTACAGTTCTGAAGGCACGGAAAATCATTGTGAGTATACTGGAAACGAACAACATTCCTGCGACTATTACAGATGTAGGAAGAACGGATAATTATTATCATGAAAAAGAAATTATTTGCCTTCCCCATCTTCTGCATGGCATTATTCAGTAGTTGCCACCAGAAGAATGAATCGAGAGTTTACATGTCAAACGACTCCTGTTTTCACGTTATTTCATTCAATCCTGATGGTCAATACACAAGTCTTCGTTTTTTCAACCTGTCGGAAATCGCTGATACCGTGGAATATATCCCTTTGCAAACCAATGAGGACATCACGGTAGGGGAAATTGAAAAAATGATTGTACGACACGGAAAGATATACATTTGGGACAGGCTATCGGAAAGTGTGTTCTGTTTCAACATGTCCGGCAACTACCTTTACCGCGTGCATGCACAAGGACAAGGGCCGGGAGAATACGGGCGCACTTCCGACTTCTCCCTCGACATGGACAACGGCCATATCTGCATTTTCTCCGACGTGGACCGTGCCATATTTGAGTATGACGAGAATGGAAAGTTCCTGAAAGAAACCCCTTCACCTTACATCATCACCTCATTTGCCATTCGTGGAAACACGATTTATGCGTACACAGGAAGAACGCCCAATGAATATCCGGACATGGACGGAGAAAGCCAATTCCGCTTCAACGTAGTACAAGACGGGGAAGCCGCGCTCCACCAACTGCCTTTCCGGCACAACGAGAAGCTGCACAAGATTCCGTTATCCGACCGCAACTTTTCCATGTACAAGGATACGTTATTGCTATCTGAGGATTTATCCCCCCGAATCTACACGGTAAACCGCGACGGAAAACTTACGCCAAGGTATAAGATTGACTTCACGACCAACACCTACCATCCGTCCTTTGAAGACGGGGAACTTGATATTGACCGGATGCAACGCGAGGAAAGAGATGGCAACCTGACCAAGATGAGTAATGGTTTCTATGAAAACGGCCGATATGTCATTTTCAACTATGCGCGTGGCCTTATCGGCACAGCATACGTGGACAAACGGGACAGCACGGTGCACAACATGGGTTATTTCAACATGGACGATTACAACCACAACCCACTCGCATCAGGCATAGAGTTCGTGGATGAAGAATATCTCTATAAGGTGGAAGAGCCTGGCATGCTTGTCCAGAACGGGAAGAAACAGGAATTTTCTCCCGCCTTGGCCCGTCAAGTAGCCGGAATGTCCGAAACCGACAACCCTGTCATTGTCAGAATACGTCTGAAATAAACCTTATACAAAGATGAAGTATCCACTATTAACCTCCTTGTTCCTCCTGTGGACAGCGGCATCCTGCCATTCCCCACAGGAGAAACAAGGCAGTACGGACGAGAAACTCTTCAGGGAATATTGCCTGATGAACGCCACGGAAACATACGATTTCGCACTGCCCGGAAGCCTGACGGTAGAAGATTTGCAAGGTAACCCCGTGAGAATAGACAGTCTGGCAAAAGAAGACAAACTGATATTAAGAATCAGGGGCAGCTTCTGCGAAGACTGCGTACTGGCGGAAATCAAACAGATAAACAACTTGAAGGATTGTTCACATATAGCAATTATCGCCACCTATGACAATCTGCGGATGCTGAAAATTGCCGTGGAGAAGTACGGCATCAAAGTACCGGTCTACCACCTGACGAATGGTGCCGGACAGGAGTTATTCAGTCGAAACGACAAGAAAGGCATTCCATACTTGTTCCTTTTACGCCACCAAACGCTGCAATGCGAATCCACCTTTTTCCCCTCCAAACTGTTTCCGGATTTCTCCGCCTCATATTATGAAACCATGACGGGATATCTGGCACGAGAAGACAAGAAACATACGCTATTCACCTTCACAGACAAAGACCTGGGAACGGTGGAAAGAGGAAAGACATACGAAGTGAAATTTGAGTACCGGAACACAACGGACAGCCTTCTGGTGATACATGACGTGCGCCATTCCTGCGACTGCGTAGTCCCACAATGGAAAAACGCCCCGCTTCGCAAGGGGGAGAGTGGAAAACTGACCGTACGCTTCACGCCCAAGGGGCATGGCTACAGCATGCAATCCGTCATGGTGTACCACAACCAATCCCGTTACCCTTCACGGCTCACCATAAGGGCTGAAGCGAAATAAAGCAAAACTCATCGCAGTTCGTGCCGCATGGAAGCCACGTCCTCGGGATTGGCTCCCAGTTCCATGGCCTTGTCCAAATCGGCACGGGCTTCTTTCTTCCGCTTCGTCTCGATGTAGAGCGCGGCACGGTTGAGCAAATAATCAATGTTCTTCGGTTCCAAAGAAATCGCTTTCGTGAAATCCGCCTCAGCCGCCTCGTATTGCTTGCGCGTCTGTTCCAAACCGGCACGTACGGCATAGAGGATGGCATGGTCCGGCGCGGCAGCCACCATGGCATTGATCTGCTCCATGGCCTCCCGCGGACGGTTGTCTTTCTCATTCAACAGCACCAAGCCGATACGCGCCTCTTCGTGTGCAGGGTTCAGCTTGAGCAAAGCCTCGTAATCCGCACGCGCCCTCCTGTAAAGCCGTTGCCCGGTATAGATATACGCACGCATGAAAAGCGCTTCCTGCTCGTCGGCCTTCCAGTCCAACACGTCGCTATAGTCCACCAAAGCCTTCTCCTTGTTGCCCAACTGCATGTAGAGCTTGGCCCGTGCCATGCGGAGCGGCAAGACGTGGGGAGCCACGTTCAGCCCCATCGTGTAGCTCTCCAAGGCTTTCTCCGGCTTGCCCCGGTGCTCCTGCATCCGTCCAATCTGGTAGTATATCATGGCATTGGAACGCTGCGCCGGTTCAATGCGCATGGCCTCACGGAACAGACGCTCGGCCTTCTCCGTACTGTCCGCCGACATGGACTCCAACGCCCGCCGCACGTACGTCCTATAGTCCGACACCTGAGCCTGACAGACGGTTGCCGCCAAACACAACCCCAAAGTCAATTTCCACTTTCCCATACTCCCTCCTTTTTTGATTGATACCTGAAACCTCGCGAGAAGGATTCTATTCGCAAATATAAGCATTTTGACAGACACGGCCTCGACTTTCCGACCCTAAATTCAGGACTACGGGCGTTTCAGCATCCCAAGACCTGTCCTTGCAAAATAACAGCAAAACACACATTATTGCGCTAAAAAGACACAAAAACAGTTGTTTTCCGCCTCTCTTTCCTTCCATAAATCCTCCAACCGGCAGCAAATCCAGAGTAAATCAGATACAAAATTTCACAATTCAGGGCTAAATCCAAATGAATATTTACCACTTTTAAGAATCATTTAAAGCCAAACGGAAAATCATTTTCAGCCGAATGATTTCTCATTTGGCTGAAAATGATTTTCGGTTCGGTGAAAAACAGCGTTTTTCTGTCCTGAAAGTGGAAAACCAAGTGGGTTTGAGAGGGTATATTCTTCTATTTGAATGATTTCTTATGTCAAGTTCCGCATGACGGATTGTACGGAGAATGGGATGTGTGGCTCACCCGTCCACGAACGGTAAGCGCAAAAAACGGTTTTCCGGCTGACACGATGTCTGTTCAAACCGCCTGAAGGCTGACACAGCGATTCTGCTAGCCCCGCGTAAATCGTTTATTTTCGAGCACTCCAATAATTGGGCCGAAATAAAGAAGTTTTGAAAGGGTAAAAATGACAATCTGTCAATGGTAGCATTTTGTCAAGTCTATAAGGATTCAATATTTATCCATTAAAAATGATGAAAACCTTTGGCTGTCCCACACTTTCTCCATACATTTGAGCAACCTACATAATGAAGAGCGAATGAAAGACCTTACCATTTGTTGCACCTGCCCCCAAAACGGACAGGACAAAACATTGCCTCATCCTGCATCCGGCAAAATGCAGGTTCTCAGAATCCTCGTCCTCTTACTGTCCCTCCTTACGACAAGAGCCGTAAAGGCACTGTCTCCATCTGCCCCTTCGGACGGGAGGCAAATAGAAAAGTATCTCCAAAAATCATACCAGGAATACATGGAGGCCATCAACACCGATGACAGAAAAACAGAGGAAAAGTTTCTTCAAAATCTGCTCACCCCGGAAATGAAGGAAAAACGGGCGCGACTGGCATGCGCCACGGATAGCGACCCCATGATTCGGGCGCAAGACGTTACGGAATATTCCATCCAGTCCGTACGCTGCAGGCATCTGTGCGGCTGTTGGTACGAAGTGTCATACCGCCCGTACCCCCAAGATTCAACGACCTATATCCCGTTACGCATCACGACAGATTCCTTGGGAAAGACACGTATTTCGTACGTAACACCTGATTGGGGCAACCGTAATTACGGGGATTATTGGTTTGATATTCCTGAGGAAAAGGTCATAGACCACCAAGACGGGAAGACATTTGTGGAAACCTTTTACAAGTCGTACGCCCATACTTACATAAAAATGGAACCGGATTTGGAACAAGGCTTGAAACACTTGCGAGAGACCTACTGTACCCCCGCCATGCAGGAAAAATACGTCCGGTCGAAAAAAGAAGTGGAACTGGAAGATCCTATGTTCGACCCCGTCATAGGAAATGACGACTTCGATGTCTTTTGGTACAGTTCTTTACAGGTCCATCCCACCAAAAACAAAGAATGCTTCACGGTAAGCTACAGCTACACAAAACTTCAAGTTACCCTCCAATGCCAAGACGGCAAATATAAAATAGCCGACGTGGAACTTATCCCTTAACAACACCATCAAAAAGAAAATACGCCATGGAATCATACTTGGAAAACTACACCGTGCGCTACAACATGTCTGCGAGAAAAGACACCGTAAGGGTCAAGAACCTGACTTGCCCTTACATTGACAGGGAGGGCAAGGCTTTCGTCTTGCTCAAAGACAGGACGGGACTGTAAAGAAACGCATTGCAACCATGAGACTGCCATTTTAATCTTATATTTATAGGAAATAGTCATGAAGAAAACGTTTATCGGATATCTGTTAGCACTTATTCCATTATCCTCCTATTCCTGCTTGCAAGCAGGAATAGGAGACAATACACCTGAAAAGGAATATCAAACCATACTTATGGAGAACGACAGCCTGAGACCTACCCGGAAATGGACATTCAGGTATGACGATAAGAATTTCCCATGCGACCACGGAGCGTACGATGGTACGATTAAAGGTTTCGATGCGGACGGTAAGGGGCATTTTTACATTTTAGGTGGAGAACCCGTCCGATTGGCTTGTTTCATAGGAGAGAACATGGAATGGAGCCGAGACCTCGGCTTGTCCATGAGACACTGCCAAAATGCTTTATTCAAGATAGTAAACGATTCCATTTATTTCATAAATGAAGTCAAATACATTTATTCTTATGATAAGGAAAACTCTACTTATTTCAAAGATGAAGCCAAATTCATTTCTTACCAGGACGAAGCCAATTCCATATTTCGTATCCACAAAAGCGGCAAAGGAAAGTTAGAACGTTTCCCCCTACACATAGATGGGGAATACCTTGAGGGGAAATTGCGAGACAACGGTTTTTATGTAGTGGCAAGACCCGATAATGTACCCGACAGCGTTTCGCTCGATGACAGAAGCCACGACATAGGCTATCTCTTCACATACCCTAATAAATTGCAAAATAAGGTCAGCGGAGGAAACGGCATTGCCAAGTTGCGCCTTGACGGCATACCGGTATTTATTGATTTGGAAAACAATCCCCCTTATACGGGTTTCTATGGGAAAACTGACAACTTTCTTATATATGGTTCCATAGACTATGACATCGGTTCGATTGCAATAATAGACACGATATACCGCACCATAACAAAACATCCCATTTCCGGCTTGCCACGATTGGACGCGACAACCGGTTGGTTTCCGGGTGGCGCACTATGTTCTGACAATACAACAGTTATTGTCAACAAGCATCTGTACGCAATAGGATACGACAATATAAAAATGACTTATACCATCGTGGAATATGATTTAAGCCCCATATTACATCTTGCACATGCAACCGCCCAACCGTCAGCATTCCGAACTTTCTTGTCTGGGTTTAAGAAATGCTCCCAAATCAATCTTTCGTCATTTGGAGAGAAAATCATATCCGATTCAGCTTTGATAGACGGCAACATGTATGCCCGTTTTCTTCCTCCCATACAAGACAACTGCCTTTGCGAACAGTATAATGTCTTTTGGCAAAAAGGAAGTTACATGGAGTGTGGAGGTTTTATCACCGTCATGCTGAAAAGGCACTGCCAAGACTACAAGGACGGGAACAGCCAATATTTCATAGAGAATCTTGTCACCGACTATATGCTCGTCACATATTCATGCGACGGTGAAATTCTGGATTTTAAAACGGTAGGACACGACGGGAGGGCATACTTCACACGTATAGCCCCCAAAGGACAGGCACCAAACTTCCTTGTGGAGCAAGGCTCTTTGGACGATTGTACTTCAATCCTCCGATACCAAGACTTGACCTACACGGTAAGAACGTACGAATACAACGTAAGCCCGGACGGGAAAATCAAAGAGAGAACAACCGGAACAGCCCAAAAAGAAACCATTAAAAATCCGGAGAACGACCGCGCCCCTATCCGGTTTGAAGAATTTATGTCCTATTTTAAGAAATGGGAAAAACCTTATGTCAACGATTCCTTATTCATACCTTCCACCCCACATACCGACTTACCTTTTCCGGAATGCTTCTCCCTAATTCCGGACACCCTCGATTGCGGGTGTTGGCCACGCGACCTCCAATGGACACCCGGCCGATACATCGAAAGCAAGGAACGCTATTTCTTTTTCGTCACCAAAGGTTGCATGACTCCTCATCGCGCCCCGTCTCCATATGCGGATTACATGGTACTGGAGTTCAGTAAAGACGGTATATTTAAGGAAGCCTCGAATATCTTTCATGCAACTGACGACTCGGATATCGAGGATTTACCATTAGCATTAACTTTACGGCTAAAACGTTCCCTTGATTCAGCCCTCATTGAAGAAAATTACAGAAAGCCATGAGACATGCCATTTTAATCTTAGCCCACAAAGGTCAATCTGCGGGTTTGACTTATTTTATACATAAAAAGTAACGAAAACATTTGGCCGTCCCGAACATTCTCCATACATTTGGAACAACCTACATAATGAAAAGCAAATGAAAGACCTTACCATTTGGTGCACATACCATAAAGACGAACAAATCCAACAATTCGGATTACTGGAAGATGACGTAATGCGCCTCTTCAAGGGTAATGATACCGGAATCGAGGGAGAGAACATCAACCACCTGAATCCGTTCTATTCCGAAATAGTCACTTTATATTATGTATGGAAAAACGGAATCCAAAGCCGGAGAGTGGGATTCTGCCATTACCGCAGGCGGTTCGGACGAATAGCGGATGTGGAACCCGGCACATGCCAAGTGTTGGCCACCAACCGTAACTGCCATGTCTTCGGTCACTACAAGGGTGCACATAAAATCCCGACCAATTTATATCAGAAATAAAATCAAAAGATGAAAATATCAAGTATTTTAATGAAAAAAGCAATAGATGCATTCACCTTGAAATTCCCCAACCGTAAGTTTGTATTCATTACAATAATCTTATCAATCACATTGATTTCAGTTAGTACCATACCTCTTTCCGCACAAGAACGTGTGGACATTGACACCCTACTGTACCGTTACCATAATCCGGAGCAAGACCATTATCCGGACTTGCTTCCCGAAGACTGTTATCTGGAATTGTACTTGGAAAACGGCATATTGAAGAAAGGGTACTTTTGGGGAACGAGTGACGAGTTTGAACAAGCTCGTGAAGGCTACGAGTGCGGCTATTTCGTCATGCCCATGACAGATATAAAACAAGACAAAGACTCCATTTCATTCCGTCTGGACATTGTCAAGACCTCAAGCGGCGAGAAGGTCAACACTTTCGTCAAAGCCCCCATCGACCGCCATATCCGTTCCTGGCAAGAAGCCATGTCCCACTATCAGACGTGGGAACCTTTTACCGACCGGATGGAGGATGAGATACAAATGAGTATCTCCTTTGCCCGGTGGTTGGAAAATGACGTTGTACGGTATGGCATGTCTCCGATGAAAGATTCTATAACAGTCAAGAATCTGACCTGTCCTTACAACGATAAGAACGGTCGGGTCTTCGTCTTGCTGAAAGGCAAAATTCCATTATCCTCCTAATTCCTGTTTGCAAGCAGGAATAGGAGACAATGTACCTGAAAAGGACTATCAAACCATCCGTATGGAGAACGACAGCCTGCGACCTACCTGGGAAATGGACATTCAATTATGACGATGATTCTAAAAATTGTGATGCTTACTTCATCTATGTCACACCCAAATAAATAATGAATGAAGCTGATAATAAAACTAATAAAGATTGTCGTCCGTATTTTTGCGACAATAGTGCTTTTGCTCATCCTGATCGTGACAATAGGTTTAACCATACAGCATTTCACCACAAAAAAGGCATACAAATACCATATAAGTCAAATACAAGCTGAACGAATCGCTTTATGCGATTCGTTCGCTCATGGCATCAACTTATATAAGTTGTCATTCGAGACTGTCCCGACCGGTTATAAACATGGACTCTTCGTTGGAGGAATTGAACCTTATTTAGAGGGATGCGCAGACAGCCTGACGAATATTACATTCACGACCACTCCACAGGATTCAGGAAACGTACTCATTCCTCTACAAATAAAAGGAAATAAGGTAGAAGCATTGACCCTACAAGAATGTACCGGTAAAGGCACCATTGACGGAGACTTCTATGACAACACCAAGGATTTGGGAACGTTTTTGCAAAAAGGCAGGCATTGGTTAGAGAATCCCGCGCATAGAAGTCGCATCTTACATGGAGGTACCTTGTTTATCGCCACGCCCAAACATGTTGGGGCACTGCATCGCATCATCATCCGATTTGAGAATGGACAACTTGTATGCCAAGTCCGCCAAGGCACGCCCAAAGCCTACTTCATCAAAAGCATCGTAACAAATACACCTGAAAGGCTCAAAAAAGTTATCAACCTGAACTCAAACAACCAAGAAATGTCAAACGAACTATAAATGAATAAAAGAAAAACATACCTCTTCGACGTAAAAAACCCTACTTGGATAGCAATTACAGTGTGCCTTGCACTTGTTGCAACTGTAATCCATGGATGCAAACATTCCGATGAAACTCTCCCGTCAGACAAGAAGGCAAAACGAGAGCGTTTTCAGGCCGGAATGCGTTTAGATACATTATTATGCAGGAGGGATTTGGAAAGCGCGCTCTTGTTTATTGACACACTGCACACCCGATATCCCCGCGACCCTCAATTCTACTTCGGCGAAGGATGGATATACCAGATGAAAAATGACAGCATCAAGGCACGCTCTTGTTTCACGAGGGCTGTGGCTATATACGATTCGTTGATAGCGGTAAAAAAGGATTTCGGAGACCAGATAAACCGTGCTTTTATCATTCTAATTTTAGATGGAAGAAAGGCGTACAACCAAAGCCTGGACGAAATCCTACGTACATCAAGAAATCCTCATGATTCACTCGTCATTGAAGAGATTTGGAGGAAAGTCATCTATAAAAAGGAGGATTTGTTCAAGCCTGAGATGCTAATAACCCTTCCCGATTCAATCACACAACGACATTAAAGCCATGAGACATGCCATTTTAATCTTA
>NZ_GL883841.1:95599-107395 GCF_000205165.1 Paraprevotella xylaniphila YIT 11841
AGACATGCCATTTTAATCTTAGCCCACAAAAACATCGGGCAATTATGCAGGTTGGCCGGATATTTCGAAAAGGCTTGCGACGTATTCATCCATATAGACAAAAAGCAATCCGTCACACGCGAAGAGGAAGAAAAGTTGCGTAGTTACAAACAAGTGAAAGTAGTTTCGCGTGAATATGACGTGAACTGGGGCGGCACAAGCGTATTGGAAAGCGAAATGCACCTGTTGCGTATGGCTGTGCAACGCAGCGATGCCGATTACTTCCATCTTATCAGCGGACAAGACTACCCAACTCGTCCGTTAGATTATTTCCTGGAGTTCTTTGACCGGAATGCGGGAAAAGAATACATCGGATACCTGCATTTGCCGCATCCTAACTGGGAAGACAATACTTTCCGCCGACTGCAATATTATTATCCATACGACTATGCCGCAGGAAAAAGGAATCCGCGCGAGGTGGGTCAGGGAACAGGTAAGGCAACAACAGGCCAAAAGGGCAAAACGCCCCATTCCCGATGAGTTCGACCATCTGTACGGCAGTTCGCAATGGTAGTCCATTACCCGAAAGGCTGCCACCACCTTGTTGGACTATACCGACCGCTTCCCCTCGCTTTATGGCCGGATGTGGATGACTTTCGTGCCGGAGGAATGTTATGTGGCCACCGTACTGGTCAATCTGATGAACAAGGAGGACATCGTGCCTTGGAACCACCGTTTTATCCGTTGGAAACATGAAAACGGCAACCGGTCGGCCAATTTGGGATGCGAACACTTCCATTACCTTTTGGAAGACGAATACCTTTTCGCACGAAAAATCGAGCTGCCATGCAGTACGGTGCTATTGGACAGGATAGACCGGTATCTGTTACAAGATAAGGATATTCGTCTGATGCCTACCGGAGGTTGGAGGTATGACGGTTTCCTGAAATACGGGCATGACAAGAAGTTTTGCGATTTCGTCACGCAAATGTGGTGGGACATAGGGGCAAGGACGGGAATAGACATGGGTGCGGTGCCAGTTATTACGTATCGCAATGGAGAAGCCGCGGACTTGCGTTTGCCGGATATGACGCGAATCCCCACACTCCGGATTTGTCGGGTATGCTCCTGCCCGAAGGGGAGGCTGCCTGCGAAGTGGCAGACCTCACGGAAGAACTGGACATCCCTACCCCCTTTGACATCGTGGTATGCAAGGACGTGCTCCCGTATATCCCGGAGGAATCGGTATCCACGGCCATAGGTAACCTCGCACGACTGTCGTCGCATTTCATCCTGTTAAGTTGGAACGTAACGGACTCCTTGGCCACCCTCCCCCATAGGAACATGACGGACGGAGACATCATCCCACATTTTGAAAAGGAAGGTTATACCGTAGAAAAGTATATGACGGCCAGGCTGCACGTCGTTTTAAAAAGGAAAGACTGCTGTGTGCTCACCCGGCAAAACCTGCCACTCATCGACTACTAAGAAACTGTGATATCCCATAAAGAAAGGAGCAGCCCACGTGCCACAGAATGACACATTGGCTGCTCCTTTCTACATATACTGTCAGGCATTCTTGATATAATCCACAATCCACTGCCCTACTTCCGTCGTCCCGTAACGCTCCCCGCCTTCTACCTGAATTTCCGGCGTACGTACATTGGCATCCAAAGAAGCATTCACAGCCTTGCGAATCAATGCGCCTTCTTCCTTCAAATCAAAGTACTCGAACAGCATGGCCACGGAAAGAATCTGGGCCAAAGGATTGGCGATGTTCTGCCCCTTGGCTTGCGGCCAAGAACCATGGATAGGTTCGAACACTGGCGTATGCTCACCCGTGGAAGCCGACGGCAACAAGCCCATGGAACCGGTAATGCAAGAGCCTTCGTCGGTCAGGATGTCGCCGAAAGTATTCTCCGTCACCATCACGTCAAAGAAACGCGGGTCTTGAATCATGCGCATGGCGGCATTGTCCACGAACATATAATCGGTCTCCACTTCAGGATACTGCGGAGCCATCTCCTTGGCCACCTGACGCCACAGCCGGCTCGATGCCAACACGTTGGCCTTGTCCACCACCGTCAGGTGCTTGCGGCGGCGCATCGCATATTCGTACGCCACGCGAAGGATACGTTCGATTTCCGGACGCGTATAAGCGTTCGTGTCGTATGCCTTTTCATCATCTTGGTACTTCTCTCCGAAATACATGCCGCCGGTCAGTTCGCGGATACAAATGAAGTCGGCACCGCGCACCAATTCGTCCTTCAACGGCGACTTGTGAATCAGGCAATCAAAAGTCTCCACCGGACGGATATTGGCAAACAAGCCTAACTTCTTGCGCATGGCCAGAAGTCCTTGTTCGGGACGTACCTTGGCCGTGGGGTCATTGTCAAACTTAGGGTCTCCCACGGCCGAAAACAATACGGCATCGGCATCCATGCAGACTTTAAACGTTTCTTCGGGAAACGGGTCACCCACTTTGTCGATGGCTTCCGCGCCGCAAAGTGCATATTGGTAACTTACGTGATGGCCGAACTTCTCGCATACGGCATTCATCACTGCAACTCCTTGTTCCGAAATCTCGGGGCCTATGCCGTCACCCGGCAATACGGCAATCTTTAAATCCATAATATTCAGTTTATATTCGTTATTTCAATCATCAAACATGACTCTCCACGTCCTTATAATCTCCCTCGATGAGGTTCAGCAACTTCACCGTGGCCTTGATGGCTGCTTCCGTCTGGTCGGCATCCAGACCGCGCGTACGATATACCTTCCCGTTCCAGTTCCATGTAATGACAGCCTGTACCAAAGCATCCGTCCGCCCACCCGGCGGAATACTCACACTGTAATTGGCCAGCCACGGGAACTTCCGCGAAAGGCGGTTCTTATAGATATGACGGGCAGCACGCATGAAAGCATCGAACTGGCCGTCGCCGGAAGCATTCTCTTCATAAGCCTCCCCGTTGATTTCCAGCTTCACCTGTGCCATCGGTTTCAAGCCGTAGGCTGTGGTGACCATATAACTCAACAAACGGACATGCTCCTCCACCGTATCATGTTTCAGCACATCTGACACGATGTAAGGCAAATCCTCCTGTGTCACCAACTCTTTCTTGTCGCCCAACTCAATGATACGTTCCGTCACTTTGCGGGTCTGTTCGGGCGACAATTCCAAACCCAATTCCTCCAAGTTCTTGAGGATATTGGCCTTCCCACTGTTCTTGCCCAAGGCATACTCCCGCTTACGGCCGAAACGCTCGGGCAAAAGGTCGTTGCAATAAAGGTTGGCCTTGTTGTCCCCGTCGGCATGCACACCGGCCACCTGCGTAAACACACTCTCGCCCGTAATCGGACGGTTGGGCGGGATAGGGATGCCGGAATAGCTTTCCACCATCCGGCTCACTTCGTTCAACCGGCTCTCGTCGATGCCTGTCTGTGCATTGAACTGGTCTTTCAATATCGCCTGCACACTGGCCAACGGGGCATTCCCGGCCCGTTCGCCCAAGCCGTTGACCGAGGTATGGATACCCCGGCAACCGCCCAACACGGCAGCCAGCACATTGGAAATGGCCAAGTCGTAATCGTTATGGGCATGGAAGTCGAAATGCACGCCCGGATAGCGTTTCACCATCTTGCGGATGTAACCCAACAAATCCAATGGATTCAGGATGCCCAACGTATCCGGCAACATGAAACGCCGGATTTTCGTATCTTTCAAAGCATCCATCAATGCAAAGACATAGTCCGGCGAATGCTTCATGCCGTTGCTCCAGTCTTCCAGATAGACGTTTACGGCAATGCCCAGTTCTTCGGCATAATCCAAAGAACGACGGATGTCGGCCACGTGCTGCTCCAACGTTTTCTTCAACTGGTTCGTGCAATGGTTCTCCGAACCCTTGCACAACAAATTGATGTTCTTACACCCACAAGCATGAATCCAATCCAAAGAAGCGTGTCCGTCCACAAACCCCAAAACTTCCACCCGGTGGAGCCGCCCGGTCTGGCGCGCCCACTGGCAAATGCTACGCACCGCATCCACCTCCCCCTCGGATACCCGGGCCGAAGCCACTTCTATGCGATCCACGTTCAGGTCCTGCAACAGCGCACGGGCTATCATCAACTTTTCATGCGGCACGAAACTTACGCCACTGGTCTGTTCCCCGTCGCGCAAGGTCGTGTCCATGATTTCTATCTTCACAGGATTCGCTTCCATCCTTATCAGGCGTTACGACGCTCCCAATCCTCTATCTTTCCTTTGTTTTCCAACAGGAAGTCGATGTCGTCGAGCGCATTCATCAAACAATATTTCTTATACCCGTTGATTTCAAACTTCTCACTATGCCCCGTGGCCTTATTGGTCACTGTCTGGTTCGGCAAATCCACCTCTACCTGCATCTTCGGGTCGGCTTCGATGGAAGCAAACAATTCGGCCAGGAAGTCCTCGCTGACCACCACAGGCAACACAAAATTGTTCAATTCGTTGTTCTTGTGGATGTCGGCAAAGAAACTGCTGATAACGACCCGGAAACCGTAACCGGCTATTGCCCAAGCCGCATGTTCGCGACTGGAACCGCTACCGAAATTCTTCCCGGCCACAAGAATCTCTCCCCCGTAAGTAGGGTTATTCAATACAAAATCCTTGTTCACCGTCCCATCGGCATTGTAACGCCAGTCACGGAACAGGTTCTCACCGAAAAAGCTCTCTTCTCTTGTCGTGGCTTTCAAGAAACGTGCCGGAATAATCTGGTCGGTATCCACATTCTCCAAAGGAAGAGGCACACATGTACTTGTTATGATATTGAATTTCTGTTTCATAGCTCTATTACATTAATGTTCGCGGATCGGTTATCACTCCTGTCACGGCTGCGGCTGCGGCCACCAACGGACTGGCCAAAACCGTACGCGCACCGGGACCTTGACGTCCTTCAAAATTACGGTTGGAAGTGGACACGGACAATTTCCCTGCCGGAATCTTGTCGTCATTCATGGCCAAACAGGCCGAACAGCCGGGCTGACGGAGCGCAAAGCCTGCCTCCTCAAACACCTTGTCCAAACCTTCGGCCTTAATCTGGTCGGCCACCATCCATGAACCGGGCACCAACCACGCCACCACACGGTCTGCCTTCTTACGTCCCTTCACAATGGAAGCAAAAGCGCGGAAATCCTCGATGCGCCCGTTGGTACATGCCCCGAGGAATACATAATCCACCGGTTTGCCCAACAGCTTCTCGCCCGGTTGGAAACCCATATAATCCAAGGACTTCAGGTATGACACACGCCCGGCTTCAGGCACCGTGCCTATCGCCGGTACACTTTCCGTAATGCCGATGCCCATACCCGGATTCGTCCCGTATGTGATACGGGGTTCAATTTCTGCCGCATTGAAGGTCAGTTCTTTGTCGAACACGGCATCTTCCCCACTCTTCAAGGTCTTCCAATAGGCCACGGCTTTGTCCCAGGCTTCGCCCTTCGGAGCATATTCGCGCCCTTTGATGTACTCGAAAGTCACCTCGTCCGGAGCAATGAAGCCGCCACGGGCACCCATTTCAATAGAAAGGTTACACAGCGTCAAACGTCCTTCCATGGACAAATTACGTACTACGGAACCGGCATATTCCACAAAATAACCGGTAGCCCCCGAAGTCGTCAACTGCGACATCAGATAAAGCGCCACGTCTTTGGCTGTCACTCCCTTCCCTAATTCGCCTTCCACATTAATGCGCATGGATTTGGGCTTTTGCTGCAGGATGCACTGGGATGCCATCACCATCTCCACTTCGGACGTTCCGATGCCGAAAGCCACGGCTCCCATGGCTCCATGTGTAGACGTGTGGGAATCGCCGCACACAATCGTCATACCGGGCAACGAGAGGCCGCGCTCCGGCCCCACCACATGGATGATACCGTTCTTCGGGTTCATCATGCCGAAGTGGGTCAAACCGAAGTCGGCCGCATTCTTGGCCAACGTGTCCACCTGTGTTTTGCTGACAGGGTCCTCTATCGGCTTATCTTGGTCGTGCGTCGGAGTATTATGGTCCGGCATACAATAAATGTGGTCGGGACGGAAACATTTCAAGCCTCGGGCACGCATGCCGGCGAAAGCCTGCGGGCTGGTCACCTCATGACAGTAAAGCCTGTCGATGTACAGTTGTTGCGGCCCGTCTTCCACGTACTGTACGACGTGTTTATCCCAAATTTTGTCAAACAGAGTATTTGCCATTGTCGTCTTGGATATTTATTTTTTAAATTTGTTGATACAATCAATATAAGCTTCCACGGAAGCCGTCACGATATCGGTATTGGCTCCGAAACCATAATACACATGCCCGTCGTATTCCACTTGCATGTGCACCTTGCCCACATCGTCCGACCCTTTGCTGATGGCCTGTATGGTGAATTCTTTCAGCACCATCTGACGTTTGATGATGTTCTTCAATGCCGATATGGCGGCATCCACAGGACCATTTCCGCTGGCCGAGGCTTCGAACTTCTCACCGGCGATGTCCAATCCGATACAAGCCACAGACTTGACACCCATTCCCGTAGTGACTTGCAAATAGTCGAGTTTCACGGCATGGGCGGCAGCACGGTCGGCACCGGCCAACATCAGGATATCGTCGTCGTTCACTTCTTTCTTCTTGTCGGCCAACTTCAGGAATTCCTGATAAGTCACGTCGAGACGTTCGCCCTCCATTTCCACGCCCAACACGCTCAAACGGTGTTTCAAAGCCGCCCGTCCGCTACGTGCGGTCAAAACGATGGCATTGTCATCAATACCCACATCCTTGGGATCCATGATTTCGTAGGTCTGCACATTCTTCAGCACACCGTCCTGATGAATTCCGCTAGAATGGGCGAAGGCATTACGTCCCACGATGGCTTTGTTGGGCTGTACCGGCATGTTCATCAGGCTAGACACCAAACGGCTCGTAGGATATATCTTTTGGGTGTTGATATTGGTATCAATACCTATTCCTTTATGGCATTTAAGAATCATGGCCACTTCTTCGAGAGAGGTATTCCCCGCACGTTCACCAATGCCGTTAATGGTGACTTCCGCCTGGCGGGCACCGTTCATGATTCCCGCAATCGTATTGGCCGTAGCCATACCCAAATCGTTATGGCAATGTGTGGACAAGATAGCCTTGCCGGCCGAAAGACCGTCCACATGTTCCATCAGATATTTGATTTTGGCCCCGAACTCCTGAGGCAGGCAATATCCCGTAGTGTCGGGAATGTTCACCACCGTCGCACCGGCCTTTACCACGGCATCTACCACACGGGCCAGATATTCATTGTCCGTACGCCCCGCATCCTCGGCATAGAACTCCACGTCCTCCACGTAGCGTTTGGCATACTTCACGGCTGCCACGGCACGTTCAATGATTTCCTCACGGTTGGAATTGAACTTATATTTAATATGGGAATCCGAAGTCCCTATGCCGGTATGTATCCGCTTGTGTTTGGCAGCCTGCAGAGCCTCGGCTGCCACATCGATATCTTTCTGCACCGCACGGGTCAACGCACAAATCGTAGGCCACGTCACCGCCTTCGAAATTTCTATCACCGAATTGAAATCGCCGGGACTGGATACCGGGAAACCGGCCTCTATCACGTCCACTCCAAGTGCCTCCAACTGGCGTGCCACCTGAATTTTCTCTACCGTGTTCAACTGGCAGCCGGGAACTTGTTCCCCGTCGCGTAAGGTCGTATCAAAAATAAATAATCTGTCGCTCATATCTTTCCGTTTTATAATCTACTAAAAAATAAGCCTTTCTCACCGGGAAGTGGGAAAGGCCTTGTATTTTTTACACACTACAACTACGCACAGACCACACTTCCCACCGCAAAACGCAGTCGAATATCCAACATGGCCAATAATGTAATCGTTGTACCCATTACTTCTTCCTTTTTCATTATTCGACTGCAAAGATAAAAGAAATTATCAACCCGAACAAATAAATTAAAAGGAAAAGCATTATTAAACTATTATATTATCATTAAAAAAGACCTGAAACAAGATTCTTCACCATTAACCTATCTATATTGTTGAACCTGTTCCCGTTTTTACCTCAAAAAACTATTTTCACACACAAAATTTCCTTCGGCATTCTTACAGGTAACCGTAATCAAAAACCATTCAACTCCAACCTTAAAAAGGGAAATTCCCAACAGGTTCAACAGTAATATATACGGAAGGACACTCTATAACAGTAATCCTTCCGTATACACCATGACTTTACTTACGCAAATCCCTCTTGCACGGTGACTCATCCATAAAGAGATAGCTCTTTTGGTATCCGCCGCAATCCACTACTATTTTCTCGAATACAATTCCCGGATCTAAAGGTTTCAAGATAAGCAACTGCATCCCGTCCGCAGATGGAGGAACGGCAAGTTTCACAACCTTCTCCACAACCCTACGAGCTACCGTAGGGTAAAACACATTATACACATTTTCCGGCTCCTCGTTCAAATTGGCATTGAAATTGACCACCGTCTCTTTACCACCTTCGAAACCGACGGAATACTCGTGTCCTTTTACATCATGAAAAGCCAGCGTAGACTTGACAACGACATGTACGTTGACTTCCGAGACGTTCTCCGGAATGGCCATCTTATAAGTAAGCGATGCCCCTTCCACCCCTTCTGTATAAGGCATCAAAGCTACACCACTCAGAGTACGCCCCAAATAAGGTATGGCCGTCCAATCTGCTGTTGCGGCAGGCTTTGCCTCAAAATAATGCTCGGCTTCCATAGACACCACGCCGTACTTGCCCGTAAAAACATAGCCACCTTTTTGCTGTTCGGGATTCTCTATCCGGAAAACCTTAGGCATAATATCAGCACGAAAGTTATCATTCCACGAAGTATATCCTATATGTTTCTGCACCATCATGTTTTTCCATTTCCCACCCGACATCACATTGTTATAGTCATCACATAACAAAGAATCGAACTTAAAGGCCTGTGCCACCTTATCCGCCCAAACGTTAGCTTGCGGATTGTTCTCCTCATATAACTTATGGTTCATAGCTTGCGCATAATACATCTCATAAAGATTAGCCATGGCTTGCACCGGAAAAAGGATCAACTGCTTGTAGGCATCATGATATTCCTGCGGCAAAGACAGATATTGGCGAAGCGCATCGGCCTCCAACTTACGGTATTCATCAGCCACCTGTTTCCACTCGCCGGTTTCTATATTATAAGTATGGCAATCCAACATTTCCGGAGTCACACGCCCATTGTATTTGCTATAAAGGTTGAGAATACGCGCAGCTTCATCTGCCTGTTCTTCTCCAAACTGTCGGGCACAAAAACCACGCGGATGCTCCAACAGGTTATCTGCCGTATACCGTTTCGGGTTCCAAGCCATATCCAAGAACAAAGTAATGGGATACTCCATGGGTTTCAAATCCCCTACATTAAGAATCCATAATTTATCCACACCGTAATCATACGTCAACTGCAACTGCTCCCACATGTTCTGTATGGGAGTCACATTCAACCATTTTGAATTTCTCGGTGCACCGACATAATCCACATGATAATACATGCCCCATCCTCCGGGACGTTTGCGTTCTTCCGCATTGGGCAGACGACGCACATTTCCCCAGTTATCATCGCAAAGCAACATTATCACATCATCGGGTACACGCAGGCCCATGTCATAAAAACGCTGTACCTCTTTATATATGGCCCACACTTGCGGCCGTTCATCAGCAGGTCTGCCAGTCACATCCCTAATGATTTTACGCTGATTTTTAATTACCTTCTCAAGCAAGTTCATATTATATTCGTCACGGTTGACATACTCGTGGTCTGCCCCTTCCTTTCCTCCCATCGGGGCATCACCATCTCCACGCATACCGATAGTTATCAAATCTTCAGTATCTTTCGCACGCTCTATTCCTTCACGGAAAAAACGATCAAGCACCTTTTGGTTCGTCGCATAATCCCATACCCCGTACTGCCTACGTTTACGCGCCCATTCCTGATGGTTGCGTGCCATCGGTTCATGATGCGAAGTTCCCATGATGATCCCCATGTCACGGGCGGTCCTGCTGTTTTCGGGATCATCTGCATAGAAGTTCCATGACCACATGGCCGGCCACATAAAGTTCCCCCGCAAACGAAGAATCAACTCAAATACCCGAGCATAAAAACGGTGGTCTCCATAATTGGTCCCATAGGTATGCTTTACCCATCCAGTAAGGCAAGGGGCTTCATCGTTCAGAAATATGCCCCTATACCTTACAGCCGGTTCGCCGGCCGTATATTCACCACGCTGAATATACAGGTTCTTACGCTGCACCACAGGCACATCTGCCCAATCATACCAGGGAGACACCCCTATCTGTTCTGAAAGTTCATATATGCCATAAATCGTTCCCCGCTTATCACTGCCGATAACGACCCATGCCTCGTCTACTCCATCAAAAGGACGAGAAACAGCTCTCATCAAATACTTCTCACGTTTACCTTCCAATGAAGTTATATCTATCTTTTTCGTCTTTACGAGTTCCTTGACAAATCTGCTCTCCAAAGAACCAACCACAATCAAACGCTTCCCCTTTACGGAGTGGAGAAGTTCGGCCTGCATTCCCGTCACCTTACGGAAATCATCTTGTAAGTTTTTCGCAGCTATGGCAACTCCGATGTCATCTTTTTCATCCAATAATATCGGAGTAACCTCCCCACCCTCAACCAACGTAAAACAATCAGCGGCAGGCTGCCCAAAAGTAATCCCCTTGTTGTCGATAGCCCAGGCTGAACCTATCAGCCAACTCACCGCCAATAATACCATTAACATTCTTCTTTTCCGCATAACCATAAAATCTTATTTGTTTTCAATCATATTGCCATTTTCCCCTAAAAAATCCATTGCAAAGAAACAAACAAAAATCAGAAACTTCATAAAATAACTATTGCGAATATTTTAGCGTATGTAACATCTACCACTTTTTCTTGCAAAAAGCCAATTCCATACATTAAGGTAACAATGCATATAAATTCTTCACTTACATAGAACTGAATTATAAAATAAATATCTGGATATAAGACAAGAACAGGATATACCGGTAGGTTTAGAAGAAAGGAAAGAATGTAACATCAGGTTACATATTCAAAAACGAAATCAGATTATAGTTAAAAAAGACCAAAGCCTACAGTTATCCCAACTAAAATAATACAGTATTCATTCAAACCATTATATAACCACCCCTTTTAAACAGAGATAGCAAATACTTATCATCTCCATCCTTCCGTAAAATCCCCAAATCATGTTTCATTGGTGCCAAAGATTGTGAAAGATGTTTCTTCTCCATACTTTTACACCAGAAGCCAGATAATCCAATGAATTTTTAGTCCCCGCATTCATAATGCAGACCTGCAATGTAGAGATATTGCTTAATATACCATCCAGACAATGACATAATTGGACGATGCTAACGTCGCTTATTCGCTACCCAAAGACAAGCAGGATGTGAACTTTCAGGAACACCATAAAAGATGTCTACGAGTTTGTCCAAACCATTTCTGCCAAAGGACATCATTGTGTCCTGAAGGCCATGGACAATTACAGTGCGTTGCTCATTTACCTGCTTTCAGAGGCCGGGATAACCCGTCAATCTTGAGAAGCCCGCTGAAGATAAAACAACTTTGCCCGTATAATGCTTATCACCACCAAGACAGATGAGATGGATACACAGTTCATCGCCTTTATCAAAAAAGCGGATGGGCCGGGCCACGTCACCTCCACCCGTTGAGCTAAATATACCCCAAATACATTCTCTCTACACAGTGGCT
>NZ_GL883842.1 GCF_000205165.1 Paraprevotella xylaniphila YIT 11841
GTGGCAAGAAATTTCTGCATCTTCCTCACGAAAGACAGAGCCTTGCTGACGTAGGCGGCAATCTCTCTTTTTTCTTCTGACAGATTGCGCACGGGGTGGTGCTGCAACTCGATCTCGATGTATGCAAGCGCGATGACGGTAAGGTTCGCGTCCATGCCGCCGTTGCACAGTTCGATCACTTGGGTGGCGAAAGCCGTGTATGCCGTTTCCATATTGCAGTCACCGGCTTCGTTTATTAGGCGGAAGAAATCTGTTTCCGCCAGCAAGAAATAATTCATGGTTCCGTCAATTTTGAAAATTACACTTTATTTTCTGCGTGCGCACATGAATATAATTGACAAAATACGTGTCAGAAAACAAAAAATCCGGCACCGGTTTTTTCAAGGCACTGGATTTCAGTAGTATAAAATTCAATATTTTCCCAAAGGAATGAATTTATACGGGATTAAATTGTTCGTAATCGGAACATTTATTCTATTTCCGGAAACAGAATTGTATGACTGCCGCACATTTTGGCTATCTTGCTTTTTTATCAAGGATGTAGATAATGCGACAGACACCGTTGGGATAGCTTTTCAAAGAGGAAAGCGTCCAGTGTTGCTCCGGCAGAGCCGACTTAAAAAAATGTCGTCCGCTTCCGGAAATGAAAGGAACGGTGTACAGTATGATTTCATCCACAGCGTGCATACGCAGCAGTCCATTTATATAGTCTGCCGTGTCCGATGTGGCTTCCGCGAGGTAACGGATGTTTGTGCCGTCTTTTCTCCATTCGTGCAGCATTGAAATGGAATAGTCCGGTGTGACATGGTAAAGGGCTTTCTCCCTGATTTCATCAAGACCGCAACGGTCAAGGCACAAATCCTGATGTGCTTTATCATATAACTCTGAAGAAAGACATCCGTCCATCGTCAGTACGGCGAGAATCTGAACTTTACCCATAATCGTTACCTTTCGTTAAGCAAGGACAAAAAAGTAGCGTGCAATCCACACTACTTCAAGCGTAGGCTCTGGTAAAGCCCCTGAAAGAAACGCGTGAATGCACGCTATGCGTAAGCATAGCATAAGCACCACGCAATTAGCTTCTTTCAGTTTCAATTTACCAGATTTACGCCTGAAACTCCTTGCGGTCTTATTCTATATGTCGGCGG
>NZ_GL883843.1 GCF_000205165.1 Paraprevotella xylaniphila YIT 11841
TCCCGACTTTGAAGATTACAGCATGAAGGGGCGCACTTACCGTTACATGACGGAGAAGCCTCTCTTCCCTTTCGGTTATGGTTTGAGTTATACCACGTTCGCCATCTCCAAAGGCCGTTTGAGCAAGTCTTCCGTGGAAGCGGGCGAGGGCGTGAAGTTCACGGCTCAGGTGAAGAACACGGGCAAGCGTGACGGTGCCGAGGTGGTTCAGGTTTACGTCCGTAAGGTGGGCGACACGGGTGGTCCGTTGAAGAGCCTTCGCGGTTTCCGCCGTGTGGAACTGAAGGCAGGCGAGAGCCGTAGGGTTTCCATCGAACTGTCCCCCGAAGCTTTCGAGTTCTTCGACACGTCCACGAACACGATGCGCGTGGTTCCCGGTGAGTACGAAATCATGTATGGCAACAGTTCGGACACGCCGGAGGGAAACAAGTTGAAGGTGGAGTTATTGTAATTTAACAGCATTGGGAAAGTATCTCGGGTCGTATTCCGTGTGGCTCGTCATGCTTTCCTTTTGATGTGCCTGCCAATAGGTGCATTGTTACTTGTTTGTGCTGTGAGGAGGCAACCAAATGCTTTTCAGTTTGAGAAATCTGTAGGTTTTGGTTGCCCTTGCTTCGTATTTTTTATATTTTGGTTGATTTTTATAAATCAAAGTGCAGGTTAAATGACTACTTTTGTTCACCTAACCTTTTTAAACAGATATGTATGACAAGCAGATTCTTGAAGAAAATCCTGTGCTTGTTGTTGTTTTGTGGTATGTGTGCCATGAAGCAACAAATTGTAGCGGCATCGAAAGCTGAACCGGTGGATTATGTGAATCCCTATATGGGGAACATCAGCCATTTGTTGGTACCGACTTATCCCATTGTGCATTTGCCTAACAGCATGTTGAGGGTTTACCCCCAAAGAGGAGACTACACATCCGGAAAGTTACATGGTTTGCCTGTGTTGCAAATCAGCCATCGGGGAAGCTTTGTTTTTAATTTGTCTCCCTTTCAAGGCGACGAGGCGGATTTGGCACGTGTGATGGACTATGAATATGACAATGAGGTGGTGAAGCCTTATTATTATAAGGTGGATTTATGCGACCAACAGTTGCACGTGGATTTTGCCCCTTCCCGCCAGTCGGCCATTTATCATTTTGATTATCGGCGGCAGAATACGGTTCCTTATTTGGTGCTGAACGGTGGAAATGGAGAATTGACAGTCGAGGGGAACACGGTCTACGGTTATCAGAATATCTGGAATAACCTGAAAGTGTACATTTATATGGAGACGGACGTGACGCCGGAGCAAAGCGGTGTGTTCCGTGACGGAAAATGGAACAGGGAAAAACGGAAGGCGGAAGGAGACGACATTTGTGTGGCACTGTCCTGGAGTCCTGCTTTGTCTTCTTTGAACGTCCGTTATGGCGTATCGTATATCAGTGTGGATCAGGCCAAGAAGAACCTGAAGAGAGAAATACCGGGATTTGAGTTGGAGACGGTGGCTGAAGAAGGCCGTCGTATATGGAATGAAGAGCTGGGAAAGATTCGGATTTCTGGAGGTACGGAGAACGACCGTCATGTGTTTTACACGTCTTTGTACCGTTGTTTGGAGCGTCCGGTCTGCGTAAGCGAGGACGGACGTTATTTCAGCGTCTATGACAACAAAGTACATGATGATGGCGGGCACGCATATTATACGGATGACTGGGTTTGGGACAGTTACCGTGCGGCGCATCCTCTGCGCATCTTGCTCGATGCCCCTAAGCATACGGATATGCTCCGTTCTTTTTTGCGAATGGCGGAGACGGACGGACGGCACTGCCTTCCGAATTTCCCGGAAATCACGGGAGATTCGCGCCGAATGAATTGTAACCACGGTGTGTCGGTCATGGCCGATGCATGGTGTAAGGGTATCCGGGATTTCGATTTGCGGGAAGCGTACGCGTATGCTAAAAACAGTTTGGAGAAGAAAACGTTGGCACCGTGGTCTTCCGCTGCTCCCGGGTGGTTGGACAGTTTCTACATGGAGAAAGGATATATTCCGGCTCTCTGTCCCGGCGAGAAGGAAACCGTGCCGGAAGTAAACTCTTGGGAAAAGCGGCAGGCGGTGGCTGTTACCTTGGGTACCTCTTACGACCAATGGTGCCTGTCCCGCATGGCTGCCGCGTTGGGTTTGGAGCATGAGGCGAAACATTATCTGGATTGTTCTTACAATTACCGTAACCTGTTTAATCCGCAAACTTCATTTTTCCATCCCAAAGATAAAGAAGGCAAATTTATAGAACCGTTCGACTACCGTTTCTCCGGAGGGATGGGGGCGCGGGATTACTATGGCGAGAACAATGCCTGGGTATATCGTTGGGACGTGCAGCACAATGCAGGCGATTTGGTGAAGCTGATGGGAGGAAAAGAGGCGTTCGTCCGGAATCTCGATGCCACCTTCAACGAGTGGTTAGGACGGCCGAAGTATGAGTTTTATGCCCAGCTTCCCGACCATACGGGTAACGTGGGGCAGTATTCCATGGGTAACGAGCCTTCTTTGCATATACCTTATTTATATAATTATGCCGGGGCTCCGTGGAAGGCACAGCATCGCATACGTTCGTTGGTACATCAGTGGTTCCGCAACGACCTGATGGGGATGCCCGGCGATGAGGACGGCGGAGGTCTTTCAGCGTTTGTGGTATTTTCCATGATGGGATTCTATCCGGTAACACCCGGATTGCCGGTTTATCATATCGGAAGCCCTTTCTTCTCTTCCATAGAACTGAAATTGAGCAATGGGAAAACACTGGAAATCATAGCCCGGAACTGTTCGGAAGAGAACAAATACATCCAGTCGGCTAAGTTGAACGGGAAGGTTTGGACAAAACCTTGGTTTAGCCATGAAGATATCGTCAATGGAGGTAAACTTGAGTTTGTCATGGGAAACCGATGCAACAAGGAATGGGGTAGTGGGGCGGAAGACGTACCTCCTTCTTTGGGTATGAAAAACAATAACTAAATGTTAACAAAATAGTAAAATGAAAAAGAATTATCGATTAGGGATTTGTCTGTGGGCAAGTTACGGGCTTTTGGCTTGCACACAAGAGGTAAAGGTGTATACCACGTCTGAAACGGAATTTTGGAAACAAGCGGTGGTGGAAGTGCAATCGGCGGATGGGGCGGTGCCGGACATTGTGGTTTCCGATGAACGGGAACAGTCGTTCGACGGATTCGGCGGGTCTTTCGGAGAGATTGGATGGGATGCCCTTGCGTTGCTACCGGAAGAAAGACGGGAGGAGGTCATGCAGGCTTTGTTTGCTCCGGAAGGGATACATTTTGCATACGGGCGTATTCCTATGGGGGCTAACGACTTTGCCCGTGATTATTATACATGCAATGATACGGCCGGAGACTTTGAAATGCGGCATTTCACCATAGAGCGTGACAAGCAGGCGATGATTCCATACGTGAAGGCCGCGTTAAAGCAGAATCCGGAGCTTAAGTTATGGACTTCGCCTTGGACGCCGCCGGTGTGGATGAAAGCCACCCGGCATTATGCTACGGCACCGGGAGACCATAATGACTTCACGGAAGAGAACGAGGTGGAAGGCGACCATCTCATTCAGCAGCCGGAGTATCTGAAGGCATACGCGCTTTATCAATCCAAGTTTGTGGAAGCCTATCGGAAGGAGGGAGTAAACATTTCTTTGTTACAGTTCCAAAACGAGCCTTACACCAAGAACCAATGGCCGAATTGCAGTTGGACACCCGCTTCAATGGCCAACTTTATCGGCCGGTATCTCGGTCCGCTCTTTGCACAAGAACATCCGGAAGTGGAACTGTATTTCGGTACGTTCAACTGCAACCGTATGGCTGATTTAGATCGCGTGATGCAGGATACGGCCGCGGCACGTTATGTACGTGGCATCGGTTTGCAGTGGGAAGGCAAGGACATTGTGGGCGAGATACATGACAAATATCCTGAAATGCAGTTGATGCAGACGGAAAACGAGTGTGGAAGTGGTACTTTCGATTGGGCGGCTGCCGAACATACCTTTGATTTGATTAAAACTTATCTTGACGGAGGCGTGAATACGTATATGTATTTTAATATGGTGCTTCAGGATGAGGGAGCCAGTTCGTGGGGATGGAAACAGAACGCATTGGTGCGTGTCCTTTCTTCTACAAAGGAGGCTGTCTATACACCGGAGTTCTATTTGCTGAAACATTTGAGCCATTTCTTGAAACCGGGTGCCCATAAGCTCAAAGTGGAAAAGGGGAATGACGTGCTGGCCTTCCGGAATCCGGATGGGGAAACCCTTGTGTTTTGCATGAACAGGGAAGCTACCGAGCGCGATGTACGGTTGGCCTGTGGCGATAAGATGATGATTTTGAAATTACAACCTAAAACCTTTAACACAATAATCTATTAAACTGTCAAGTATGAATGTATTGAAAGTAGTCGGCTGTTCCATGGCCTTGTTTGCCCTACCTTTGTCAGGGCAAACAGACGGAGGAACTGAGTTGTTCAGAGATATGAAAGCGCCTCAACACGAGCGTATCATGGATCTGTTGTCCCGTTTGACCGTGGAAGAAAAGATTTCCTTGTTGGTCAATGATGCCCCGGCTATCGGGCGTTTGGGGATAGATAAGTACAATCATGGCAATGAAGCTTTGCATGGAGTCGTGCGGCCTGGGGATTTCACGGTGTTTCCGCAGGCCATAGGTATGGCTGCCATGTGGAATCCGGAGTTATTGTATCGCATATCTTCTGCCATTTCGGACGAGGCGCGCGGACGATGGAAAGAATTGGAATACGGGAAAAAGCAGATAGCCGGAGCAAGTGATTTGCTGACTTTCTGGTCGCCCACGGTCAATATGGCCCGTGACCCCCGTTGGGGGCGTACGCCGGAGACGTACGGAGAAGATCCCTACTTGAGCGGGGTGCTCGGAGTGGCTTTCGTGAAAGGTTTGCAAGGCAATCATCCCCGGTATCTGAAGACGGTTTCCACCCCGAAGCATTTTGCGGTGAACAATGAAGAGCACAACCGTTCGAGTTGCAATGCCAAGGTGTCGGAGCGTGATTTGAGAGAGTATTACTTGCCTTCTTTTGAACGTTGTATTACGGAGGGAAAGGCGCAATCTATCATGATGGCCTACAATGCCGTGAACGATGTACCTTGTACGGTGAATACCTATTTGATAAAGAATGTGTTGCGTGGAGATTGGGGATTTAATGGTTATATTGTTTCGGATTGTAGTGCACCTGAATGGATGATTACCAAGCACCATTATGTGAAGACCCGTGAGGCGGCCGCAACATTGGCCGTTAAAGCCGGGTTGGATCTGGAATGCGGTAATCAGGTGTATGGAGAAGGGCTGTTGAAGGCTTACCGGCAATATATGGTGAGCGAAGCGGACATAGATTCCGCTGCTTACCGGATTCTCCGGGGACGTATGATGTTGGGATTGTTTGACGACCCGTCACAGAACCCATATAACCAGATAGAACCGTCCGTGGTAGGCTGCAAGGCCCATCAGGATTTGGCTTTGGAGGCAGCACGTCAAAGTATGGTGTTGCTGAAAAACAAAGATAACTTTTTACCGTTGAATCCCCAAAAGGTAAAATCCATAGCTGTTGTAGGCATCAGTGCGGGGCATTGCGAGTTCGGGGATTACAGCGGTACGCCGAAGAATGAGCCGGTGACGATTCTCGACGGAATCAAGCAGTATGCGGAAGAATACGGTTTCAAGGTCGCTTATGCTCCTTGGGTTTCCGCCAGCGAAGATTTTGAACCGGTGACGAAAACCTATTTCCCCGAGGGCTTGAAAGTGGAATATTACCGGAACAATAGCTTGTCCGGTGAGGCTTCTGTCCGGATGGAAGAAGAGTTGCTTTATGACCCGGTGCACAAGCCCGACCGTTTCCAACCTGAAGCACCTATGTCTATCCGGTGGACGGGACAGTTGAAACCTATCGTGTCAGGAGTGTACACGTTGGGGATGAAGTCGGACGACGGTTGCCGGGTGTATGTAGACGGCAAGAAGGTGATAGACGCTTGGACCGAGCATAGCGTGCAGATGGATGAAGCCATGATAAAGTTGGAGGCCGGAAAAACATACGATTTGCGCGTGGAGTACTTTGACAATGGCGGGGACTGTTTTGCCGGATTGTATTGGAAAGCTCCTTCGGCCGGTTCGCAAAAAAACGTATTGGCTCGTTATGGCGATGCCGGTAAGGTAGCGGCAGAGTGCGATGTGACGGTGGCTGTGTTGGGCATCAATAAGTCCATAGAACGAGAGGGACAGGACCGTTTCACTTTGGAACTGCCGATAGACCAACAGGAGTTTATCAAGGAACTTTATAAGGTCAATCCGAACACGGTGGTGGTATTGGTGGCCGGAAGTTCCCTGGCCGTAAACTGGATGGACGAGAATGTCCCGGCCATTCTCAACGCATGGTACCCCGGTGAGCAGGGCGGAAATGCTGTGGCAGAGGTTTTATTCGGTGATTATAACCCGGGCGGCCGTTTGCCTCTCACCTATTATAATTCTTTGGATGAGATTCCGGCTTTTGACAATTATTCCGTGAAGGGACGTACCTACCAGTATTTTGAAGGCCAACCTTTGTATGAGTTCGGTTACGGTTTGAGTTATACCAAGTTCCGTTACAAGAGCAAGGGAGTGAGTGTGGCGCGAGACACGGTGAAAGTCAGCTTTGAAGTTTCCAATACCGGGAAGTATGATGGCGATGAGGTGGCACAAGTATATGTGAAGTATCCGGAAACCGGCACATACATGCCGCTTAAGCAGTTGCATGGTTTTAAGCGGGTACATATAAAGAAAGGCAAAACGTCCAAAGTGACGGTCGGTGTACCGAAGAAGGATTTGCGTTATTGGGATGAGCAGGAGCGCAAGTTTGTCACTCCTAAGGGAGAATATACCTTTATGGTGGGAGCTTCTTCCGAAGATATCAAATTCCGGGAAACAGTAGGACTTTGAGCAGAGAGAGGATATAGAGTACACAATGTATTTGATGTGTTGAATAGTAAACGATATAAGCATGAGAAAATTTGTTTTTGCTTTCTGTGTGGGAGTCATGGCGGCTACGTCCTCTCCGGCGCAGGACGAACCTTACAAAAATCCTGATTTGTCGCCGCAGGAACGTGCGGACGATTTGTTGAAGCGGTTGACGTTGAAAGAGAAAATCTCGTTGATGCAAAACCAGTCTCCCGGCGTGGAGCGTTTGGGCATCAAGCCTTATAATTGGTGGAGCGAGGCGTTGCACGGGGTGGCCCGTAACGGTTTGGCTACGGTTTATCCCATTACGATGGGGATGGCTTCCGTGTTCGACGACAAGCTGATAGAAGATATTTATGTGACGGTGAGTGATGAGGGGCGTGCCAAATTCCATGATGCCCGTCGCCATGGCCGTTACGGACGGGGCAACGAAGGATTGACGTTTTGGAATCCCAACGTGAACATTTTCCGCGACCCGCGTTGGGGACGAGGACAGGAAACTTGGGGGGAGGACCCCTACTTGACCACCCGTATGGGCGTGGCGGTAGTCCAGGGCATGCAAGGGCCGGCTGATGCCAAGTATGACAAGACACACGCTTGTGCCAAGCATTATGCTGTGCACAGCGGTCCCGAGGCCAAGCGCCATTCTTTCGATGTGGAAAATCTGGAGCCACGTGACTTATGGGAAACGTATCTTCCGGCTTTCAAGGCGTTGGTGCAAGAGGCGGACGTGAAAGAAGTCATGTGTGCCTATCAGCGTTTTGAGGGAGAACCTTGTTGTGGAAGCAATAGGTTGCTCACACAGATATTGCGGGATGAGTGGGGGTATAAGCATTTGGTGGTAAGCGACTGTGGTGCCATCAGCGATTTTTTCTATCAGGGGCGCCATGAAACCCATCCTGATGCAGCTACCTCCAGTGCTTCAGCCGTTATCAACGGGACGGATTTGGAATGTGGCGTGGAATATGCCCATTTGGACGAGGCGGTAGAAAGAGGGTTGATTACGGAACATCGCATCGACACCAGCCTTCGCCGCCTGTTGGAAGCCCGTTTTGCTTTGGGCGAGATGGACGACGATGCGCTTGTACCTTGGAGCCGTATCAGCATCGATACAGTGGATTGTGATATGCACCGCCAAATGGCGTTGGACGTTACGCGCAAGTCCATGGTGCTGTTGCATAACAACGGTATCCTGCCGTTAGACAAGGGCGACGTCGGAAAGATTGCCGTGATGGGGCCGAATGCCGTGGATTCCGTCATGCAATGGGGAAATTACAAGGGAGTGCCGGCACATACCTATACCATTCTGGAGGGTATCCGTATGGAGGTTGGCAATGTGCCGTACGAGAAAGGTTGCGAGCTGTTGGACAACCATGTGTTTGATGCCTATTATAATAAGGTATCCCATGACGGTCGGCCCGGCATGAAAGCAAAGTATTGGAATAATATGGAGATGCGGGGGGAGGTTGCGGCCACCCAAGAGTTGCCGTCTCCTATCAGTTTGAGCAATGGGGGCCATACGGTGTTTACGTCTGGAGTGGGATTGGAAAACTTCACGGCGGTATATGAGGGTACTTTCCGTCCGGAAGTTTCGGACAAGTATACGTTGGCCATAGAAGGAGATGACGGCTACCGCGTGTATGTGAACGGTGAGAAAGTTATTGATTATTGGGGGGAACACTCCAGTGCAAAACGGGAATATACATTAGAGGCTGTTGCCGGAAAGGATTATGAAATTAAAATTGAATACATGCAGGCCGGTGCCGAGGCATTGCTGAAGTTTGACATCGGAGTGCACCGGCAGATTCCTCCAACCGAAGTGGTCGAACGTGTAAAGGATGCTGAAACGATTATCTTTGTTGGTGGTATATCTCCCAATTTGGAAGGGGAAGACAAGTATTTTGTATATTGCCCGGGTTTTGCCGGAGGCGACCGCACTTCGATCGAGCTGCCTCAGGTGCAGCGCGACATCCTGAAGGCGTTGAAGGCGGCAGGCAAGAAAGTGGTGTTCGTCAACTGTTCGGGTTCAGCCGTGGCCTTGGTACCAGAATTGGAATCGTGTGATGCTATCTTGCAGGCCTGGTATCCGGGTCAGGCCGGAGGTTTGGCCGTGGCCGACGTGCTGTTCGGTGATTTCAATCCCAGTGGCAAGTTGCCCGTGACGTTCTACAAGAACACGGAGCAGCTTCCCGACTTTGAAGATTACAGCATGAAGGG
>NZ_GL883844.1 GCF_000205165.1 Paraprevotella xylaniphila YIT 11841
TTTCATTGTATATGACGGTATGACTGCCGCACAAGGTCATTCCCAGCCGTTCCGCGACCCAGATGGATGCCTTGTTTTCCGGTCGGATGCTACAACAGACGGTTTTTAGTGCCAGCTCTCCAAATGCGTATTTCAGACAAGCACGGGCGGCTTCCGTACCGTAACCGTGATGCCTGTATGCGTTATCGAGTATATAGCCAAGTTCGACAGCCTCGTTCCCGTTTATGGTACTTTTCATCAGACCGGCTTGTCCTATCAACTTGCCGCTTTCTTTCAGTATGACGGCAAAATATCCGAACCCGTCCTTGCAGTATCGGGTGAGTTGCCTGTTTATCCATTTGCGCACGTCCTTTTTGGTAAAGCCGTGTTCCCATGCGTACATGACTTCCGGCTTTCCCATTATGGCAAGTAGCGCGTCCAGATCCTTAGGGGTTATCCTGCGGATAAGCAGCCGTTCCGTTTCCATGACAACCAGCGATGCGGAATAGGTCTTTATCTCAAAACCGTCCTCTTCCCATTCCTTCACAAGCCTGTCTATCGTTTCTACCACCAAACTGTTGTAAGTGGCATCGGGAATGACATTTATGAAAAAGGCGTCACGGGTTTCTTTAATGACCCATTCGTTGATGGCTTTCAGTTCCTTGCCTTCGGGAATATAATTCTTGTGTACCATGAACTCGTTGATGTTGTCTGCCAGCAGTTTTTCCATCTGATAGCGGATGTCATCCTCCAGTTCGGCGAAAGGCACGGTTTCATCTTCGCAAGTCCCGTCAAAAGGAGCTTCCTCTTCCATATCTTCATCCGGTACGTCGTTGCCCCGTTTCATATCCAGCATATCCTGCGCGAACCGCCCGGATTCTTTGTCCTTGTACTTCGAGGCATATCTCTCCAGCAGTTCCCAGTTCTGACGGGTCATGGGGTATTTGAAAGCGGCTCGTTCCACCTCGTTGCAGCGTACCATGTCCGCTTTCACATCTTCGGGCAGCGACTGGCATTCCTTGCAGATATGCCGTGCGTGTCCTTTGCCGCTGAATTGCTCGTTGGCTTTGTACTCGCCGCAAATCCGGCAGTAATGCCCCTGTTGTTTCTTCTTTTTCGCCATTTTATTATGCCACTTCTGTTTAGGTTGCAAATTTCGG
>NZ_GL883845.1 GCF_000205165.1 Paraprevotella xylaniphila YIT 11841
TGCCGATGGGAACGATGGTAAGATCGTCGTCCTTTACATTCCTGTTGTTGAAGTCAAATTCCAGTTCGTAGGAGTTGCTAAAGTTATCCTCCACCACCACGATGAAATTATGCGCCTCATCACCCGCCGCCGTGTAGTACAGGCGGAATTTTTCGTTCTCCAGCAGGTAGCGGTCGTTAGGCAGGAAGGTGATGCCGTTATCCATTTTGAGCGAGCCTTCCCCCTCGAACTGGAAATAGCGGATGGTATAGAGCGTACCCGAAAAGTCGCCCTCCTTTTTCAGTTCACAGCGGATTTCCACTGTCTGCCCCTTTACTACCTTGTTCGGCACGGGCATGACCTCCACCGTGAAGGGATAGGACTGCTGGATGTCCATGTCATCGTCACATGACACGAGGGTGAATGACATGGCGGCTATCAGGCATAACGCCACTGCCTTGAATATTGATGTTCTCTTGTTTCTGTTGTTCAGTATGTTCATTGTTCTTCGATTTTTAGATGGTTGTTTTTCTGTTTTTTCGTTGTCAGTTGCAGGTACTCGTTCAAGTCCTTGCAACCGTCATAGAGGGAGGAACGGTCGGTGACACGTTCCCCGTATCGCATGGTAAGTGCGGCAAGCGTCCGCCGTCCGGCTTCGTCACGGTCGAGGAAGCAGCCGATGCGCCCGTATCCGTCCAGCAATCCCGCCGCCTTCTCCACGTTGGCGACTGAGTTCAGCACAAGACAGTCAGCGTTACCGGTTACACCAAGCGTCACGGCAGAGAGAAAGTCCATGAAGCCCTCGAACACGAGGCACTCGTCAGCCGGGATGTCATTCGCCTTTACCAGTGATACAGACTTCGGAGGTATGCAACCCTTGAAATATCGGCTTCTGACTTCATAGCCACCTGCCATGTTCGGAAAGCCAACGGCAAAATACCGTTTCCCACGCACACCGTAGTTCAAGCGGCAGCAGTGACGGGATGCGATGGCGTAAGGGATGCCCCGTTCCTCTAAATACTCCGTCAGCAGTGAGCGGAGCAGCGGAGCGACCTCCACATCCTCAAAAACGGATTCGGTCGGCTTCGAGAGATAGACGGGCTTTTCCCATCCGGCAACCGTCATATTGGCGGCTTCCGCTATGAACTTCGCTTGCTTCATGAAGTCATCGCTTTGCAGAA
>NZ_GL883846.1 GCF_000205165.1 Paraprevotella xylaniphila YIT 11841
GTTCAACAGGCTGAAAGGGTTGTAGATGTCAGGCGAGGGCCACGCGAAATGGTAGCCGTCGTAATTGTACTTGAGTTTCTGTACAGCCTCTTCACGGCTCACACCCAAACGTCCGGCCAAAATGTCCAAATCTTCATCCATCTGGGTAGCCATCTCCTCCTCCGTAATGCCGCAGATGGCGGCGTATTCCGGCAGCATGCTGATATTTTTAATATTGTTCAGTTCACTGAAGATGCTCAGTTGCGAGAACTTGGTGATGCCCGTCAGGAAGACGAAACGCAGGTAAGGGTCGCAGGCTTTGAGCGGACTGTAGAAGTTGCGCATGATGTTGCGGAGGACGGGCAGGTCTTTTTCTTCATGCACCACGTCGAGCAGGGGCGCGTCGTATTCGTCGATGAGCACCACCACTTGGCGGCCCGTCTGTTCGTAGGCACGGCGGATAACACCTTGTAGGCGTTGGTTCACATTTTCCTCACCTTCGCCACGGCCATATACGTTTTCGTATTCAATCAGTTTCAGGTTCAGTTCGCTTTCCAAGCGCTCCTTGTCCACATGCTTGGCCGTGCTCATGTCGAAATGCAGGACGGGGTATTTCGTCCATTCCGTTTCCAACTTTTCCACGGCCAATTCCTTGAACTGCTCCTTCCGGCCTTCGAAATAGGCTTCCAAGGTGCTGGTCAGCAAAGACTTACCGAAACGGCGCGGACGGCTCAGGAACATGTAATTCGAAGATGAGTGCGCCATCTGATAGACATATTGGGTCTTGTCTATATACAAATAGTTGCCGTTCCTTATTTTCTCGAACGTTTGTATTCCTATGGGGTAAAGTCTTCCGGCCTGTTGCATGATTTGTTCCTCCACCTTAATTTATATATTTACAAAGATAGCGAAAAAGTTTATATGCCATTTCCGTTTCTTGTGGAAAATAGCATAAATCTTTCAGAGGAGTTGGAAGTATTCCGGTTCTACTTCCACAGAAGAAGCCAACAAGGTTGGTCGTTTAACCAACGACCTCTTGGTCTTTGAACCTCTTGTGGTTATCAGTCCATCTTCACAATCATTAAGTTGTCCACCGATAATGCGTATCCGTCGGTTGTACATCTCCGGGGTGATTTCGTCCGGACGGTAATAATGGGGCAATTCGACAGGTTTCACGGCCCAAATAAAGCGTCCATGCCTTCCTTGGATGGTGGCTTCCATACTTATACCATCGGGGGGATTGTCGAATTCTCTTTTTTTTGTCTTTCGACATCAGGTGTGCAGGATATTTGGCATTGTAACGTGTCAAGTCGCGCATTAATCGGTTTTGCTTTTAATTTGTGTTGTATGAGGCGTTAGTGAAGAGGTGTGCGTATATGAGACTGCAACGTGACATATTTCCATCCATTTTTTGACTACAAATATCGTTTCGATAGTAGGATGACAGTTTAAAATAAAACAACGTATATTTGTATCGATTTTCTTTGGTGTGACCTGATTTGGTAACTGTTGTTTATGAATATCTCACTTTTATACCCCAAACTTTTGTCTAATAGGAAAAAAGGGACTAAATTTGCAGCTATAAAGAAAAAGTATAAAAACGCTATAAAGATGAAACATAAGTTGCGCAGTGCGCAGAGCACAGAAGGACGCCGTATGGCGGGAGCCCGTGCATTGTGGGTGGCCAATGGGATGAAACGTGAACAGTTCGGGAAGCCGATCGTGGCTATCGTCAATTCTTTCACCCAGTTCGTGCCGGGGCATACCCATTTGCATGAAATCGGGCAGATGGTGAAGGCTGAAATCGAAAAGATGGGATGCTATGCTGCGGAATTCAATACGATAGCCATCGACGACGGTATCGCTATGGGGCACGACGGGATGCTGTATTCTCTGCCTTCGCGCGATATCATCGCCGACAGCGTGGAGTATATGGTCAACGCGCATAAGGCGGATGCCATGATTTGCATTTCGAATTGCGACAAGATCACGCCGGGCATGCTGATGGCTAGCATGCGCCTGAATATCCCTACGGTGTTTGTTTCCGGAGGACCGATGGAGGCACACAAAATCAACGGGGAGAACGCCGACTTGATTACGGCCATGATCAAAGGGGCGGACACGTCGGTGAGCGATGAGGAGATGGCGAAGATTGAGGCATGTGCTTGTCCGGGTTGCGGTAGTTGCTCGGGGATGTTTACAGCCAACTCCATGAACAGTCTGACGGAGGCTATCGGCCTTTCCCTCCCGGGGAACGGGACTATTTTGGCGACGCATGCCAACCGTATCCGTTTGTTTCAGGATGCGGCCAGATTAGTGGTAGAGAATGCGTTCAAATATTATGAGGAAGGAGATGAGGGCGTATTGCCGAAGAGTATCGCCACGCGTCAGGCTTTCCTGAACGCCATGACGTTGGACATTGCCATGGGCGGGTCGTCCAATACCGTGCTGCATCTGTTGGCCGTGGCCAACGAGGCCGGGGTGGACTTCAAGATGGCGGACATCGACGCGCTGAGCCGTAAAGTGCCTTGCCTGTGCAAGTTGGCGCCCAACACGCAGAAGTATTCCATCCAGGAATGTAACCGTGCGGGCGGCATCCTTAATATATTAGGTGAATTGGCAAAGGCCAGTTTGTTGGATACGTCGTGCCGCAGGGTGAACGGCCGTACTTTAGGCGAAGATATTGCGAAATATAGTATTACGTCCGGACAGGTGGACGATGAGGCGCGGCGCATTTACAGCAGTGCGCCGGGCGGGGTCTTCAGTAACAAGATGGGTTCGCAGTGCAAGGTGTACGATACGTTGGACACCGACCGTGCCACGGGATGCATCCGCGATGTGGAACATGCTTATAGCAAGGACGGCGGCTTGGCCGTGCTGTTCGGGAATATAGCCCAAGACGGTTGCGTGGTGAAGACGGCCGGAGTGGACGAAAGCATCTGGCATTTCAGCGGGCCGGCTAAAGTCTTCGATTCTCAGGAAGACGCTTGTGAAGGCATCCTGAACGGAAGTGTGGTGAGTGGCGACGTGGTGGTCATCACGCACGAAGGACCAAAGGGCGGACCGGGTATGCAGGAGATGCTTTATCCGACATCCTATCTGAAAAGCCGTCATTTGGGGAAAGAGTGTGCCCTGATTACCGACGGGCGTTTTTCCGGGGGCACTTCCGGTTTAAGTATCGGCCATATTTCGCCCGAAGCGGCAGCCGGTGGGAATATCGGTAAGATTGTGGACGGAGACATTATCGAAATAGACATCCCGAACCGGAGCATCAACGTCAAGTTGAGCGAAGCTGAATTGGCAGCCCGTCCGCAACGTCCGATGACGCGTAAGCGTGTCGTACCCAAATCGCTGAAAGCATACGCTTCAATGGTGAGTTCGGCCGACAAGGGTGGAGTTCGTATGGTAGATTAAAAACAGTTTTCAATATGGCAAAAGAAAAGATAACAGGCGCAGAGGCTTTGATGCGTTCGTTGGAGCACGAAGGGGTTACGACGCTCTTCGGCTATCCTGGAGGTGCCATCATGCCGGTATATGACGCCTTGTACGGATATAAGGATAAGTTGAACCATGTATTGGTACGGCATGAGCAAGGGGCTACCCATGCGGCACAAGGGTATGCCCGTGTGTCGGGTAAGGTCGGAGTGGCATTGGTGACCAGTGGACCGGGGGCGACGAACACCATTACCGGCATTGCGGATGCCATGATGGACAGTACGCCCATCGTGGTGATTGCCGGGCAGGTCGGTGCTTCTTTGTTGGGTTCCGATGCCTTTCAGGAATGCGATTTGGTAGGCGTGACGCAACCCATTAGCAAATGGGCCTATCAGATCCGCCGTCCGGAAGATGTGGCTTGGGCGGTAAGCCGTGCCTTTTATATTGCAAAGAGCGGCAGGCCGGGGCCGGTCGTGCTGGATTTTGCCAAGAATGCGCAGGTCGGCTTGGTGGACTACGAACCGCAGGGTACGGATTTCATTCGCAGTTATGTGCCTGTGCCCAAGACCGATCCGTGGGCGATACGTCAGGCGGCTGCATTGATAAACAACGCGAAACGTCCGTTTATCCTTGTCGGACAAGGGGTTGAGCTTGGCGGCGCGCAAGAAGAAGTCCGTCAGTTGATTGAGCGGGCCGATATTCCTGCCGGTTGCACTTTGTTGGGCTTGTCTGCTTTGCCGTCCGACCATCCGTTGAATATGGGGATGTTGGGTATGCACGGAAGTCTGGCCAACAGCGTAAAGACACAGGAGTGTGACGTGCTGATAGCCGTGGGCATGCGTTTTGACGACCGTATAACTGGCAAATTAAGTACATACGCCCGTCAGGCCAAAAAGATACATTTTGAAATAGACCCCAGTGAAATCAACAAGAATGTACCGGTAGATGTAGCCGTGTTGGGGAATTGCAAACAGACGTTGGCCCAGGTACTCGAATTGGTGAAGCCTAACCGGCATACGGAGTGGATTGACAGTTTCGGGGAACATCACGAGAGAGAAAAGGAGGCAGTGGTAGAACCTGAAATCCATCCGGCAGACGGACCGATAAAGATGGGGGAGGTTGTACGTAAGGTAACGGAGATGACCGGTAATAAGGCTGTCTTGGTGACCGACGTGGGACAAAACCAGATGATGGCTGCCCGTTATTTCAAATTCTCGGAACAACGCAGCATCGTGACCTCCGGTGGTATGGGAACGATGGGATTCGGATTGCCGGCTGCCATCGGAGCCACATTCGGCGCTCCGGGACGTATGGTATGTCTCTTTTTAGGCGACGGAGGCATTCAGATGACGCTTCAGGAGTTGGGCACGATTATGGAACAACGTAGTCCGGTGAAAATCATATTGCTCAATAACAACTACCTGGGTAATGTGCGCCAGTGGCAGGAAATGTTCTTCGGGAAACGGTATTCTTTCACGCCGATGATGAATCCGGACTACAATATGATTGCTTCGGCTTACGGCATACCGAACCGTACGGTCGTGGAGCGTGAGGATTTGGCTGCGGCCATACGGGAGATGGTCGAGGCAGAAGGGCCTTACTTGTTGCAGGTGGCCGTGATTGAAGAAGGCCGTGTGTTGCCGATGTGTTGTCCGGGCAATGACGTGGACGACATGGTTTTGGATTATTAACGGGAGGATTTTTAGATGGAACAAGAGAAGAAATTCTATACCTTGATTGTTTTCTCCGAGAACTTTGCGGGGCTTTTGAATCAGGTGACTGCGGTTTTTACCCGCAGGCAGGTGAATATCGAAAGTCTGAATGTGTCGGCTTCCAGTATCAAGGGGGTACATAAGTATACCATTACTTGTTGGAGCACGGAGGAACAGGTGCAGATTATCACCAAGCAGATAGAGAAACGCATAGATGTGCTTCAGGCTCATTATTTCACGGACGACGAAATCTTCATCCAGGAAGTGGCGCTTTATAAACTGGCCACTCCCAAGGTGTTGGAGAATCCGGACATCTCAAAGGCCGTACGTCAGCACGGAGCGCAGATTGTGGAGGTGAACCCGACTTATACCGTGGTCAGCAAAAAGGGAATGACAGATGACATCATGTCGCTTTATTTCGCTTTGAACGAGTATAAGTGCGTATTGCAATACGTGCGTTCGGGGCGTATAGCCATTACAAAGAGTTGTACGGAATATCTGGACGAGTTTTTGGAAGAAAGGCGGCGTGCGTATGAGGAGCTTCAAAATAAAGAATAAATAAGGTAGGGATTCGAATGAAAGAGAATAAAGTCGGGACTTATTCATTTGTGGCCGAACCTTTTCACGTGGATTTCACGGGAAAGCTTTTCATGGGGGTGTTGGGCAACCATTTGCTCAACTGTGCCGGATTCCATGCCACGGAGCGCGGTTTCGGTATGGCAGAACTGAATGAGAGCAACTACACGTGGGTGTTGTCACGTTTGGCCATTGAATTGGAAGACATGCCGTCCCAATATGAGGAGTTCTCTGTCGATACGTGGGTGGAGAACGTATACCGTTTGTTTACCGACCGTAACTTTTCCATTTACGGGGAGGACGGTAAGGTTTACGGTTATGCGCGTTCCGTGTGGGCCATGATCAATATGGATACCCGTAAACCGGCAGATTTGTTGTCGCTGCACGGCGGTGATATCGTAGACTATATAGAGACGGAAAAGGCTTGCCCGATAGAGAAGCCTGGCCGTATCAAGGTGAGCAGTTGTATGCCGGTACGTTCTATTGATGTGTATTATAGTGATATAGACATCAACGGGCATGTGAACAGTATTAAATATATTGAACATGTGTTGGACTTGTTTTCCAAGGAATGGTATGCCGGGCATGTGATACGCCGTTTTGAAATGGCCTACGTGGCTGAAAGCTATTCCGGTGACACGCTCAGCTTCTTCCGCGAGGAAAACGAAGACGGGACTTACGATGTTGAAGTCCGTAAAAACGTGGGAGGAGAGAATCCCGAGGGGGAAGTCGTGTGTCGAAGTAAACTTAAATTTGATAACAAATAGCAATTTATTGTAGGTGTATTAGAATAATTTTGTAACTTTGTCGTCGAGTTTAGTGCAAAAAAGGATTTTAATAAAGAACGCGGCTGTTTGTCGCACAAAACAGAAATAGAAAATGGCAGAATTGAATTTTGGCGGTGTCATCGAGACTGTGATGACCCGTGAGGAATTTCCATTGGAAAAGGCTCGTGAAATATTGAAGAACGAGACGATTGCAGTTTTAGGGTATGGTGTTCAAGGACCTGGTCAGGCTTGTAACTTGCGTGATAACGGTTTTAATGTAATTGTAGGCCAACGTCAGGGCAAGACATACGACAAGGCTGTGGCTGACGGTTGGGTGCCGGGGGAGACTTTGTTTTCTCTTGAAGAAGCTGCCGAAAAGGGTACGATAGTTTGTATGTTGCTTTCCGATGCGGCTCAGATGCAGTTGTGGCCGACCATCAAGCCTTATCTGACTCCGGGCAAGACCTTGTATTTCTCTCATGGTTTTGCGATTAACTGGAGTGACCGTACGGGTGTGGTACCTCCTAAAGATATTGATGTCATCATGGTGGCTCCCAAGGGTTCGGGTACTTCATTGCGCACGATGTTCCTCGAAGGCCGCGGCTTGAACTCTTCATACGCTATTTATCAGGATGCCAGTGGTAAGGCATTGGATAAAGTACTGGCTTTCGGTATCGGTATCGGTTCTGGTTATTTGTTCGAGACTACATTTAAGCGTGAGGCTACATCCGATTTGACCGGTGAGCGTGGTTCTTTGATGGGTGCTATCCAGGGCTTGTTATTGGCACAATATGAGGTATTGCGCGAGAACGGACATACTCCTTCCGAGGCTTTCAATGAAACGGTGGAAGAATTGACCCAATCCTTGATGCCGTTGTTTGCCAAGAATGGTATGGACTGGATGTATGCCAACTGTTCCACGACGGCGCAGCGTGGCGCATTGGATTGGATGGGCCCGTTCCACGATGCCATCAAGCCGGTGGTGCAGAAGTTGTACCAGAGCGTAGTGACCGGTAATGAGGCGCAAATCTCGATTGATTCCAACTCGAAGCCTGACTACCGCGTGAAGTTGGAAGCTGAATTGAAGGCTTTGCACGACAGCGAAATGTGGCGTACGGCAGAAACGGTGCGTAAATTGCGTCCGGAGAATAATTGATGAATTGAAAATTTAATAAGACCCAAAGGTGTCGGTTTATCTGACACCTTTGGGTCTTATATTTAGTAGCACCATGAAGAAAAAGCTGATATTGTTTTTGGGTGCTTTTGTATCCCTTACGGCTGAGGCACAAGAACCGTGTGTGATAACCGGACGTTTGTTCCATGTGGAAGATGGTGCTTGTATAGGGCTGTATAGTACGGATGGAAGAGTGATGAGACAGATGGAGACGGACACATTGGAAACCGGAAGGTTCTCGTTTACAGTTGATTCTTTGAATAGCCAAGTGGAGAATTTTGTACTGATGGGGCTAAGTGAGGGATTTCCGAGTACTTATCTTGATGTTTATGCGGCTGCCGGAGATACGGTTAGGATAGAAGGTTGCAATAAATTGTTGCGTACTTGGTCGGTTGCAAGCAAGATTCCGGAACAACAGTGGTATAACCGCTTTATTGATGCGTCGAGGACATTGATAGATGAACAACAGGAAGTCATGGTAAAGACGAGAGAACTGTGGGATAGAGTAGACGATCCGGATTTGTCAGAAGAGATGCTGAAAGCCTATCAAGACAGTATTAGAGAGAATTTGAATCCCATGGTAGATTCGCTTGAAATGCTCATTATCAGGAATGACATAGCCGTCATGGAACAGATGCCGGTAAATAAGGTGTGGATGCAGCAAATGAATGCACGGAGCGCATTTGTGAGTGTGGTGGATTCGTTTCCTTATACCGAAGATTTGAAACGATTGTATGAGCGTATTCCTCAGGATTGGCTTGGGACGGAAGCAGGAAAGAAGGTAACCGCACAGTTGTTTCCTCCTAAAGTCGTAGCAGTAGGCGATTGCGTGTACGACACGGACTTGTATGACTTGAAAGGGCAGGTATGCCATCTGTCGGATTTTGAAGGACGGTATTTGTTGCTCGACTTTTGGAGTGCAGGCTGTGGTCCTTGTCTGATGGCTTTTCCTGAGATGCGTGAGGTACAAGAGATGTGGAAAGACAGGCTTGTTGTAGTGAGTATCAGTTCTGACAGTGAAAAGGTTTGGAAAGAAGCATCCGAAAGAAAGGGTATTACATGGACCAACCTGAATGATATGCAAGGGACAGTGGGAATATACGCTCATTATGGTATCAAAGGCATTCCTCATTACGTGATTGTATCACCTGAAGGGCGGATTATGCATGTCTGGCGTGGCTATGGGACAGGAGTGCTGAAAAAGAAATTGGAAGAATGGGTGAAATAAAGTGAGACGGAACCTGACGTTCCGTCCCCCATTGTGGGTCATCTCTTCTTCGGGCCTATTGCGTGTAGTATTCCCCGTAATAGAGTGCCCGGTACTGAATAGCGGAAAGAATTGCCTTGGTCTGTCCGTTCGTCTACTTTTTCGATGAAGCGTTCTGCGTCTTTTTCGGAAATCACGCCATCGTCTTGGAGTTTACGGATGGTGCGACGCTCGTAAGTGAGCATCATACGGATAGACTTGACGGTGAGCGCGTGGCGGTAAGCCTTCGGGTAATTTTGTTCCAGTTGCAAGGTGACGTGATTCATTCGGTCTATGTTATGGTTGATTTCCGTACGGAGAATGTCCAATCGTTTTTTCTGTTCGGGCGTGAGGAGTTCGGAAGCGTTGAGTTCGTTTAACAGGTTCAGGTCCTCGTTTTGTAAAATGATGAACCCTCTGGCCATGTCATATACGTTTACAATACGTTCGCGGAAGTAGAAACTGACACTGTCCCCCAAGTGAAGTTTCTTTTGAATATGAGTCAGGATGGAGGTTCGGTCGCAATAATCGAATATGGAAGGACGGAAATCCAACGTATACTGTCCGTCATGGTCATACATCTCGTCGAGAGAGTTCATCAAATGAAGGAATGTGGTTTTCGAAACGACACCTTCATCATAAAGTTTATGGCATACAGCCTTTTCGCGGTCCAATATACGGAGACGTATTTCGGAAAGGAATTCCATTGTGGGAAGAGTTCCAGACGAAGGCAACGGCAGAGACGGTGGAAGGTATTTTTTCACTTTGTTCCAGTTAGCATCATGCAATGTTGGCTTTGCAGACAGTTTTTCCATATATTTTTCTGCACTGTCGTGTAAGTATCCTTGGATTTTGGAATCTATCAGTACTCTGGCGTTGGAAACTTGTATTAAGCCCAATCGTCTCAATAGCCAACGCATGGTGGTGGCATTGATGGAAAGAGTGAGCGTGACGATACCGGCTGTGAGAAACAGGACCTGTCGCCTGATGTCTTCCGGAATCCCCGGTGTGTAAGAAACCATCAGGGCCAATGTCATGCCTAATGCTCCGCGAAGGCCGCCCCATGTCAGGATGACGGACTCGCGTTTGGAAAGTCCGTATCCCAATCTTTTCATAGCGGGGTAGAAAAGCATGATCATGGCAAAACGGATGAGGTTTAGTCCTACGTAGACAAGCAACAAAATGATGAGGTCGGACCAATTCAAGCCTACTTTCTCTGCAATGACCACGCCGACCATGATAAAAACCAATGTATTGGCTATGTGGGTAAGAAGTCCCCAAAACTTTTCCATGAATATGTTTACTTGCGGTTTCAGTCTGGGGCGTCCGGTATAAGAGATGGTCAGTCCGAAAGCCACTAAAGCGATGACACCGGATATGCCCATATAGTATTGGGATAGAATAAACGTGACGTAGGCAGAAAGGATAATGACGCTGTTTTGTATCATCTCCTCCGAGTTGATACGTGTAATGAACCAGATGGTCAGTCGAGCCAGGCAGAAGCCTAAAAGTATTCCTCCAATAACTACTTCCAGAAATTGCACTATGGGAGAAGCTATGCTTGCTCCACTAAGCGTATAGGCTCCGAAAAACAGCATGAAACATACTATGCCGGTTCCATCGTTGAGCAAAGACTCTCCGTCTACTAAAGTGGAGAACCGTTTGCTGGTACCCAGTTCGTGCAATAAAGCGACGACGGCTACCGGGTCGGTCGCGCTGATGAGGGCGCCGAACATGAGAGCCAATGGCCATGTCCATGAGGCGTATTCCGGAACAAACAGGCTGATGCCAATCATGAGGGCGGCTGTAAGCAGCATACAGACGACTAATCCAGGGACAGCCAGTAGGGTGGAATTGGCTAATGTTTTTTTGAAGATGTGCATGTTCATTTCGTATGCCGCGTCGAATATCAAAATGGGGAGGAAAACATATAGAATGAAATCCGGATTCGTATCGGCTACGGTTGCCACTGCGTTTTCTACGCGTGGCATGAAGTCGAAATAGTGGAAACGGTTGAGGAGTCCTATCAATAAACCGAATACAAACAGTCCTACGGTATAGGGAAAGCCCGTTCGTCTCAGTATGGACTTTAATATAGCACCGACTAACAAGCCGACAATGGCCAACAGCAGGGGGGCCAGTAAGTTGAAATCTTCCATAATATTCTTTTTAATGGGTAGAAAAAGCTCTACTTTACAAATATAACGAAAAAAACCTACAAGATAGTATAATCTTGTAGGTTTCTATTGTTTTTATCGTAAAGTCTCCGCTTTTTTAGAAGAAGAGGTAACGATTGTCTTTTACTTCGGCCTTTTCATACAGTTCATTGGCAAAACGGCTGATGGCGCGCATGTTGAGGGACTCTTGTTGAGCCTCTTCTTTTTTAGCGTCGAACTTCTCGGCCGATTTGTTCTTGTTGATAACCTGCAACGTGTAAACTCCGGCATTGCCCTTGAACGGACCTGCGAATTGATTGGCCGCTGTTTTGCTGGCTACGGCACTCAACATCGGTTCGCTAGAGCCGGTCTTCATTACGAAAGCGGAGGCACTGAACGTCACGTGCTTGATGGTGTCGCTTACGGCACCTTGTACTTTCATGGCGTCTGCTATGCTTTTTGTCTGGGCCAGTTTCTCTTTCAGCATCTCGGCTTTTTTGTCCTTGATGACTTCTTGCGTGAGATATTCTTTCATATCCTCCATCGTGCGGTAACCGTCCTTGTGTATACCAGTAAGGATGGCCACAAGCATGTGATCGTTCTCACCACATTCGTAAAGAGGAGATACATTGCCTATTTCGGTGTCTTCATTGAATATCCATCGCATGGCCTCACGCGTGTTGCTTACTCCTCCTACATAATGTTCATTGCTGAACAAGTCTTTACGCTCTTGTAAGTTATAGCCGTTTTTCAGTGCTTTGGCTTCGATATCCTTTTGGGTAGGATTGGAAGCAATGAAGTGGCTGAAGTCGTTATAAGCCTTTGCATAAGTATCTTTGCTGAACTCAATCGGGCATTTGATTACGGCCACATCATATTTATTGATCATGGCACGGCGGTCTGTAACTTGTGCGATGATACATCCTTGGGCAAAGTCAATCTTTTCGGTGGCATTCACCGGCATGTTGGTGATGGTCTTGATAAACTTCAAGTTGTCGCCGTCCAAAGGAGCACCTTCATAATTACGTGAAGTAATCCATGTCTTTTCGCCGGTCTGGTTGTATTTCTTGGCGATGGAATCGAAAGCCACACCGTTGTGCAATGCCGTCATGATGCTGTCGGCTGTCTTTTGGATGGCATTCATATCGGCACCTGCCACTTGTATTTGGCGGAGCTGAATGGAATCCGGTGCGGAAATCTTGTTGATTACCTTGATGATGTTCATCGTGTTGTCTCCTGCATAATAATAGGGAGCTTTCATCTGTCCTACAGCCATGGAATCCAATTGTGAAGCTATGTCGTTGGGGAATATGTTCTTGCTGACCGGAAGCGGACTGTAATTAATCGTAGAGCCGCTCTCACGGACAATTTTAGCAATGTCGCCTCCGGCAGCCAACGCTGTGGCAGTCTCCGCCATGTCTTTGTCTAAGGCTGCCTTGTCGGCTGCGCTGGCTTTGACCTGTACATCAATGAATTTGATGTCGCGGCTTTCGGCTGTTTGCTTGAATCTTTCTTTCAACTCATTGTATTTGGCTTTTAAATCGCTTTCTTCCACTTTGATATCTTTGTCATTAATGGTAGAGTAGGGCACGGCAGCCATGATAATGTCGCTTTCATTGGCACGTGCCTCGAATGCGGCCTTGTCTATGATTTTGTTGCCTAACATCGCTTTGCCCAACAGTACTTGGTATTTTTGCGCAAGACTTTCCTGACGGAGGGTCTTTTCAATGAACATCCAGAATTTGTAGAGACTGTTATAGTAGTCCATGTATTCGGCCGGCATCTGTTCGCTTTTGGTTTTCATGCCTTCATAATCGGTCAGGAATTTCTTCAGGACATTGGCATCGAAACGGCCAGTTTGTTCGTTGCGGAAAGGTGTTTGCATCAGTATGGGGCTGTTGCCTTCCGAAATGATGGATTGGATTTCTGCGTCAGTGACGGTCAGTCCCAACTCTTCAGCTTCGTGCTCGATGAGTTTGTTGTTGACGTATGTGTTCCAAACTTGGTCGCGCAATTGGGTAAGCTGTTGGTCGTTGAGTGCACTGTTGCCACTGGTGAACTTCACAACTTCCGCATATTCGTCCACTAAGTTTTGGAATTCATGTACTGAAATCCGCTCTCCGTAAATTTCGCCGACTTGCTGCTTGCTTTCGTTAGAAGCAGACTGGATGGAGCGCATGGCTTCTTCGGCAATGAATGCAAAAAGAGCCACGCCGATCACGATGACCAACAAAGGCCCCTTAGCTCTGATTTTCTGTAATGTTGCCATTGATTTAAATGATTATTGTTTTTATTATTTTCTTTAAACGATTTAAGCGCACGAAGATACAAAAATCTTCGCACATATTCATGTCTGTCAGGCTAAATTTTAGTTATTCGATGATTTTCAGACGTACAAGTTCTATTTTTGTCGTTGTATTCTTGATGATTTTGAACTCGAAATGGCCGAATCTGATGATTTCGTTCAGTTTCGGAAAGCTTTGGTATTGATGTAGAATTAATCCGCTGACGGTGACATATTCTTCGGATTCCGGCAAATCCAATCCCAACAATTCATTGGCTTTTTCTATTTCCAGTCGTCCGGACAGGACGTATTCATTCTCATCAACCTTTTGGGCAATGTAGTTTGTATTGTCGTGTTCGTCTTCAATATCGCCGAAGATTTCTTCTACTAAATCTTCCATCGTTACGATTCCCGAAGTTCCGCCGAATTCGTCTACTACGATAGCCAGAGATTTTTTCTGCTGCATGAACTTCTTTAATAACTTCTGGGCAGACATCGTTTCCGGGACCACAGGAGTTTCTTTAATTCGTAAAGTCCAGTCAGCCGGATTCCGGAACATTTCGGATGAATGGATAAAGCCTACGATATGATCAATGTCTTCTTTGTAAACGATGATTTTGGAATTTCCGCTTTCAATAAACCTGTTTTTAAGGTTTTCTATGGATGAACTGATTTCCACCGCTTCTATTTCTGTTCGCGGCACCATACAGTCCCGAACCTTGACTTCCGAGAAGTACAGGGCATTTTGGAATATCTTGATTTCATCCGTAATTTCGTTTTCATTTTGAACCGATTCGATGCTGGACTGTATCAGGTTGTCCAAGTCTATTTTGGTAAAAGCCTGTTCCGACGCTTTTTTGTTTACTTTAAGTCCCATCAGGCGCAATATGCCGCGAGATAACGCACTGGTGAATTTGGATACGGGATAAAGTAGAATGTAGATGATAAACGCCGGAACGGCGAATATCTTCAGCATACGGTTCGGGTTTATCTTGAATAGCGTTTTCGGAAGGAACTCTCCAGTTACTAACACGATTAGGGTTGAAATGATGGTTTGCAGAGCCACATTCAGCCCTTCATTTTGGTTTAAGTGGATCGGGGAAAGGACGAATTCGTTAATCACTCCTGCCATTAAAATACCATAGATGACCAACGCAATGTTGTTTCCGACCAAAAGGGTTGAGATGAAATCATTTGGGCGTGTATAGAATATGGTCAGAATTTTGGACGTCAGACTGGCATCGCTGCGGTCCAGTTCGACTCGAAGTTTGTTGGAAGAGACAAATGCAATTTCCATCCCCGAGAAAAAAGCGGAGAGCAACAGTATGATGATGATTTCTATAATGGTCAGTGTCATGGCTGATTGGGTTTGGTGGGAGCGGCACGCATGACCGAGTCATTGGAGGACGAACTGCCACTATCGCTGAAAGGCGTTTCGGCATTGGCATTGCTGACAGAGTAGCGTGTCATTTGCTCGTTGGAACGGAAATTATAACCTTGGAGGAATTCATCCGGTTTCCGGATGGTCATGAACATGTTGGAATACATTTCGTGACGGTCCATATCCCAAAAAAGTTCTTCGCTGGTAAAGACAGTACCCTCTTGGTTTCGTATAACCACACGTCCGCGCAACTCCCATAGTTGTTGGTTGTGGCAATATGCCGTATCCGATTGCACAAACCAATCGATGTGGAACGTGGAGTCGAACTTTTCCAAAAGTATGCCTTTTACGAAAGTCCATCGCGGCGGATTGGTCGTATTGTAGATATTCCATTCTTCTGCCGTGATTTTATAGCGGATGACTCCGGAGTCCGAAATAAGGGTCGAGATGCCCCATGATTGCATGAAAGGTAAGGAGTCGTTTTCGTTTATGGCCGGAGCGTGGTTTGACTTTTCCGTAGAACACGAGAGTACTAAAATAAGCATAACAGTCGCCCAAACGGAGACTGTTATGTGGGTCGAACGGGACAATCCCGCCGTAGACTTTATCTTACTTTTCCTCATTATTGAATCTTCCATTTCATGAACCATCTTTCGTTGAACGTAATACCGACGTTGAGCCGCAGGTAGTTTTCTGTAATCAAAGATGATACGCCGGGAACGGATCTGCCCCATTGAAATGCGATATTGACCACGGAACGGTTATTGATATTGTTGGATACGGGGAGGGCGAATCCCGCCGTTACGCCGAATTCCCGTGGGCCGTCATGTCCGTTTACCTTATAATAAGGTGTGGAAAAGGATGCTCCTGCGCGGTACTGTACTCGTCTTAAATATTTATTGCTGTAACGGTCCGGTTGGAACTCACCTCCGATAACAATTTTGGTACGGTTCATATAGTTTTCCGTAGTGCTGACAAACTTGTCGTTTATGATTTGAGGCACGCGGCATTCTCCCCACCTTTGATGAGTTACGTCCAAACCTATTTTCCATTGTTCTTTGTGTGCCCACGCCAATCCGACTCCGAAAGATGTGGGTAGTTCAAAAGCCTTTTCTATGACTGATTTCGTGGTGTCTCCATTGGCCACATAACTGTAATAATGGGCGGGAGAGTTGATCGCATGTCCGATACCGTATGTAATACCGGGAGTCAAAACGTCGTTTTTACCAAGTTGTATAGGATATTGTATACCGATATCTATTTTATAAGATGAGAGGTCGGCATCTATTTGTCGACGTAATCCGTTGCTTGCGCTAGTGGCTGTTCCATTTTCATAAAATGTCTGTGTGATGTTTTGGGCATAGTTTCCCCAAACGTATCCGAAATTGGCTCCGATAGACAAATCTGCAAACGGATTCCACCCCAAACCCACGTACACCTCATGCAGCCCTCCGTCGCCGGTATAGCTGTTGGTATAAGTCATGGTCGAACCGCTGTTGAAATGGTCGCCCAGATATTTGCTTTCCGAGAAGTTGTATCCAATACTGGAAAAAGGAATAAAACCGAATGAAAATCCCAGTCCCGGGCACAAACGGAAGCCGGCGTTGATATAGTCCAACGTTGTGTTGTGCGCATTGATACTATTACCTCCACTTTTGAAATTTACGTTTTGCAGCGTGAGGCCTACGTCGAATATGAATGATAAAGAGTCTATGGCAGAGTAAGATGCCGGATTTTGCATGTTGATGCGGTTCCCGTCGCGAAAGCCCAGTGCCACTCCGCTCATAGCCTTGTTGAAACCTTGCGACTGGTCTTTCAAGCTGCCGAGTCCGAAGCGGGAATACGGGGAGTTTGAACCATTGGTTTGTGCGGGAGCATATAGTGTTGCCATGGTCAGCAACACGCATAGTATAAGTTTATGACTGCTCATTATTAAATGCTAATATTCGGTTTAGCCCTCTGGGCACTATATATTTGTCTGCAAAGATGAGATTTTTTATTTTGCTATCAAAGTTAAAAATATCGCCGCCAGTTAAAAAAACCAAAAGGGACGGGTATTTTTCTTGGAAATATTTGATGCGCCCTTCAATTTCAAACTTCATACCCTGAATGACTCCGGAGCGGATAGACGTTTCCGTGTCATATCCGATGTCCAAGAGCGGCCCCTCGCTGTCTATCAACGGAAGTTTGGCCGTGAAAGCGCGGAGGCTTTTTAGGCGCATTTGAAGTCCTGGGGAAATGCACCCCCCCTTGTAATGTCCGTTTTTGTCGATGAATTCGTAGGTCAGGCATGTCCCGGCATCGACAATAAGGATGTCATGTCCAGGATATTGCATGTAGGCACCGACGGCCGCAGCCAACCGGTCCGCCCCCAACGTATCCGGAGTCCGGTAATCGTTTGTAATCGGGACGGGAGTCTGTGCATTTAAATACAACAAAGGGAAGTCGAGCCTTTTCAGTTGTCGTTCGGCTTCTGCGGTGATGCCGAACACACTTCCTACGATACCTTGTTTAAACGCATATTTATTCACGAACTCCGGCAGGCGTTCCAGTGTTTCATTTGAGGTCTTGATTTCTTCCACCGGAGTGTCACCGTCAAAGGCTACCAGTTTGGCCAACGTATTTCCTATGTCTATGATTAAGTTCACGTGTTCATGCTTTGCGGTTGCAAAGTTAATCAAAAAATAACATGGCAGATTAATTCTTTGTCAAAAAGATGCTCGTCTCGCTTTTTTCTGTGAATGGCATGGGGCAAAAGGGAAAATGCACTAACTTTGCAAAGCTAAATATGGCATGGAATGAGATATTTGAGATTTTTGTTTTTATACACCCTATTATATATAGGAGGAGTGGCTCATGCCTTTCGGGCCGACTCTGTTGAGGTTAGCCTTTTGACTTGTTCTCCCGGAACCGAGGTTTATTCTTTGTATGGCCATACGGCCATTCGTGTGAAATCATATACCACGGCGGAGGATTGGGTTTTTAATTACGGGGTGTTCAGCTTTAACCGTCCGAATTTTATATGGCGCTTTACGCGAGGCGAGTGTGATTATCAGATTGGAGCCTTGCCTTTTGCTTACTTTGCCGAGGAATATGAAGAGCGCGGGTCGACCGTCTATCAGCAAGTGCTGAATCTGAGTGCGTCGGAGAAGGAACGGCTTTGGACGTTGTTGGTAGAGAATATGCGTCCGGAAAACAGGGAATACCGCTACAACTTTCTTTATGATAATTGTACGACGCGGGCGCGCGACCGTATAGAGGAGGCTGTGGAAGGAAAGATTATTTATCCGGAACAGGACACTGTCCGTACATATCGCGAGATTATTCATCAGTATACGGCTCAGCATCCTTGGGCGGAATTGGGTAATGACATTTGTTTGGGGGCGGAGGCCGACCGTCCTATTTCTGTACGTGACGAGATGTTCGCTCCTTTTTATTTGTTGCGTTACGCCAATGACGCGGTGATTCAGGAATCTGACGGCAGTACGCGGCCGTTGGTGTTGTCTCAATCGGAAGTGGTTGAAGGGCGTGATGTGGAAATACAGAAAGAATTCCCTTGGTCTCCGGCACTGTCAGCATGGATACTTTTCTTTTGCGTGGCGGGGTTGACCGTAGTGGAACGGTGGCGTCATGCATGTTTTTGGGGGATAGACATTTTTTTGATGTCATTGGTCGGAGGAATCGGATTGGTGGTCACGTTTCTCTTTTTCTTCTCCGTTCATCCCACAGTAGGCTCGAATTGGCAGATTTGGGTCTTCAATCCCATTCCGTTGGTGGCCATGCCGTGGGTAGTTTGGTGTGCAGTTAAAAGGAGAAAAACTTACTACCATCCATTAAACGCGTCGGTTTTAATATTATTTATGTTTTTTTCTGCCCTGATACCACAAGATTTCTGTGTGGTAATTGTACCTTTGGCCTTAGCTTTGTTGCTACGTTCGTGTAGTTATTGGATAAGCTATCGAAAAAAAGAAAAATAAGCAAGCCATGCATTATAGAAGCTATCGTTTTCTGACTCCGTTGATTATGGTACTGACCTGGGCCAATATGGAAGCCCAGACGTCGCATCCTGTCCCTCGGTTGGTGGTCAACGTGACGATAGACCAGTTGCGTACGGACTATATGGAAGCCTTTTCTTCGCTTTTCGGAGCCGGAGGTTTCAATAAGGTGATGCGCGACGGGCGTAGCTATATGGATGCAGCCTATCCTTTTTCCCACATAGACCGTGCCTCGGCAGTGGCATGTATCATGACGGGCACGGTGCCTTACGATAATGGAATCGTGGGCGGACGTTGGATGGATCGTAAGACTTTGCGTCCGATGTATTGTGTGGACGACACAGCGTGCGAGGGATGGCTGACTTCCGAGAAGTACTCTCCGGTGGCGTTGAATGTATCGACCGTCACCGATGAACTGAAGATGGCTACCGGAGGGCGGGCTTTGGTGTACAGCATTGCCCCGGATGCCGATGCTGCAATCTTAGCAGCCGGGCATGCCGCCGACGGTGCTTTTTGGATAGACAATGCTTCCGGGCAGTGGAGCAGTACGTCTTATTATGGCCAGTATCCGGATTGGGCCTTACGTTATGATGTTTCCGACCGTTTGTCCGGTCGTATTTCCGATTTGTCCTGGACCCCAATCAGTCCGATTGTAGAGAATTTCAATTTCTTTATTTCGCCTCAAGAGAGCAAGGGGTTCACACATAAGTTTGCAGGGGACCGTAAGATTTATGAGTTCAAGACCAGTGCCTATGTCAATGACGAAGTCAACCGTTTCGCCAAACATTGTTTGGATCATACCGAGTTGGGCGAAGACCTTGTGACGGATTTCCTGTCTCTGACGTATTATGCAGGGACGTTTGATCATAAGCCGGTAGCCGAGGTTCCGGTAGAGTTGCAGGACACGTATGTGCGCCTTGACCTTGAATTGGCAGAGTTGATTACGATGTTGGAAAAGAAAGTAGGAGCCGGGCGTTTTTTATTGGTCGTTACTTCTACGGGATATACCGATGACGAAATCACCGATTTCTCGAAATACCGTATACCCACCGGTACGTTCAGCGTGACGCGTGCTTCTGCGTTGTTGAACATGTACCTGATGGCAGTATATGGCCAAGGGCAGTATGTCGAGACGGAGTTCGGCTCGCAACTGTTCTTAAACCAGAAACTTATAGAAGACAAACAACTGAATTTGAGCGACGTGCTGACACGTGCGCAGGCTTTCTTGATACAGATGGCCGGTGTAAAAGACGTGTACACTTCCCAACGGTTGGCTTTGTCTGCGGGAGAGACCGAAATACGCCGTTTGAGGAACAGCTTCAACCAGATGCGTTCGGGAGATATTTTCATTGAAGTATCTCCAGGTTGGAAGGTTGTCAACGAAGAGACGCATGAACAGACCTTGGAAAGGGCTTCATACGTAGGTTTTCCCATTTTCTTTTTTGGGTGTAACGTACGGCCTGAAACGGTAAAGACGCCGGTGACGGTGGATTGTATCGCCCCCACTGTGGCCCGTTTCATGCGTATCCGCGCTCCCAACGCATGTTCCGCAGCCCCTTTATCGGCCGTCCGCTGATGAAGATATTTAAATAATTTTCTATTCTTTTACTTTTTTTGATTAACTTTGCGCAAAGAAGCGCAAAGCGCATCGCGTGAATAAAAAACAAAACAAAATATATGGATATAAACAAGTTTTTGAGCAAGCTTTTCGGGAATAAGTCTACCCGGGACATGAAGTTGATTCAGCCGTTGGTAGAGACCGTGAAAAAAGCTTACCCTGAAATTCAGGCACTCAGTAATGATGCCCTGCGTGCCAAGACGCAGGAAGTGAAAAAGTACGTGCAGTCTTCGGCCGACGACCTCAAGGCTAAAATTGCAGAGTTGAAGGCAAAGGTGGAAGAAATGCCGATTGAAGACCGTTCTTCTCTTTTTTCGCAGATTGACAAGTTGGAGAAAGACGTGTTGGAACGCTACGAACAGGCTTTGAACGAAGTCATGCCGGTGGTGTTCTCCATCGTGAAGTCTACGGCCGAGCGTTTTGCCACTCAGGAAATCGTGGACGTGACGGCCAACGATTTTGACCGCGAGTTGGCGGCAAAGTTCGATTTCGTGGACATTGAGGGCGACACGGCGCATTACCACAATCATTGGACGGCAGGAGGAAACGATACGGTGTGGAATATGATACACTACGACGTGCAGCTTTTCGGTGGTGTCGTGCTGCACCAAGGCAAGATTGCCGAGATGGCGACCGGAGAGGGTAAAACATTGGTGGCAACCCTGCCTGTGTTCCTGAATGCCCTGACCGGAAACGGCGTGCATGTGGTGACGGTCAATGACTATCTGGCCAAGCGTGACTCCGAGTGGATGGGGCCGCTCTACATGTTCCACGGTTTGAGTGTGGACTGTATCGACAAGCATCAGCCCAACAGCGACGCCCGCCGTCGTGCCTATCTGGCCGACATCACGTTCGGAACGAACAACGAGTTTGGTTTCGACTACTTGCGCGACAATATGGCAACGAATCCCAAGGATTTGGTGCAACGTGCACACAATTACGCCATCGTGGACGAGGTCGACTCCGTATTGATCGACGATGCCCGTACGCCGTTGATTATATCCGGGCCTGTGCCTAAAGGCGATGACCAGTTGTTCGAACAATACCAACCTTTGGTAGAGAAGTTGGTGGGCGTACAGCGCCAGTTGGCTACGCAATATCTGGCCGAGGCCAAGCAGATGATAGCTTCGGGAGACAAGGAAAAGGTGGAGCAGGGATTCCTGCAACTGTACCGTAGCCATAAGGCGTTGCCCAAGAACAAACCTTTGATCAAGTATTTGTCCGAACAGGGAATCAAGTCCGGTATGTTGAAGACCGAGGAAATCTATATGGAAAACAACAACAAGCGCATGCCCGAGGCTGTGGAACCGTTGTATTTCGTTGTGGATGAGAAGTTGAACAGCGTGGATTTGACGGACAAGGGCTTTGCCTGGTTGTCTAAGGCTACTTCCGATCCGGATTTGTTCGTCATGCCAGACATCACGTCAGCCATGTCGGCTTTGGAGGCGGACAAGTCGCTTTCCGACGAAGAGCGCGTGATGAAGAAAGACCAGCTCTATTCCGATTATGCCGTGAAGAGCGAGCGTATGCATACCTTGCAGCAGTTGCTGAAAGCTTACACCATGTTCAACCGCGACGATGAATATGTCATCATCGACGGCGAGGTGAAGATTGTGGATGAGCAGACGGGACGTATCATGGACGGGCGTCGTTGGAGCGATGGTTTGCATCAGGCTGTGGAAGCCAAGGAGCATGTCAAGGTGCAGGCTGCCACCCAGACTTTTGCCACGATTACCTTGCAGAACTACTTCCGTATGTATCATAAGTTGGCCGGTATGACCGGTACGGCCGTAACCGAGGCCGGCGAGTTTTGGGACATCTATAAACTCGATGTGGTGGAGATTCCGACCAACCGTCCGATTGCACGTAAGGACATGAACGACCGTGTGTATAAGACACAGCGTGAAAAGTATAAGGCCGTCATCACGGAAATAGAAGAACTGGTAAAGGCCGGACGTCCCGTTTTGGTCGGTACGACTTCGGTGGAGATTTCCGAGATGTTGAGCAAGATGTTGCAGATGCGTAAGATTCCTCACAACGTGTTGAACGCCAAATTGCACCAACAAGAGGCTGATATCGTGGCACAGGCCGGACAAAGCAGTACGGTGACCATTGCTACCAACATGGCCGGTCGTGGTACCGACATCAAGCTGAGCGACGAGGTGAAGAAAGCCGGCGGTTTGGCCATTATCGGTACGGAGCGTCATGAGAGCCGCCGTGTAGACCGTCAGTTGCGCGGTCGTGCCGGACGTCAGGGAGACCCGGGTTCATCCGTTTTCTTCGTGTCCTTGGAGGACAAGCTGATGCGTCTGTTTGCCAGCGAACGGATTTCCAGGGTGATGGACAAGTTGGGCTTTGAAGACGGCGAGATGATTGAACACAAGATGATCAGCAATGCCATCGAGCGTGCCCAGAAGAAGGTGGAAGAGAACCACTTCGGCGTGCGCAAGCGTCTGTTGGAATACGACGACGTGATGAACAAACAGCGTACGGTGGTTTATGAGAAGCGTCGCCACGCCCTGATGGGGGAGCGTATCGGGATGGACATCTCCAATATGATTTGGGACCGTTGCGTGAACATCATCGAGAATAACGACTATCAGGGTTGCAAGGAAGGCTTTATCGAGGTCATGGCCATGGAAGTGCCGTTTACGGAGGACGAGATGAACAGCATGAAGCGTGAAGATTTGTGCGAAAAGGCCTTCCAGGCTGCCATGGAACGTTTCAAGCAAAAGACGGATATGTTGGCTGCTGTGGCCCAGCCTGTCATCAAACAGGTGTATGAGGCACAAGGGCACATGTATGAGAACATCATGGTGCCCGTGACGGACGGACGTCGTATTTATCAGATTTCCACTCCACTCAAAGAGGCTTACGAAACGGAAAGCCGTTCCATCGTGAAGGCTTTCGAGAAGGCCATCATGCTGCATACCATTGACGAGGCGTGGAAAGAGAACTTGCGCGAACTGGACGAGCTGAAACATTCCGTACAGAACGCCAGCTACGAACAGAAAGACCCCTTGTTGATTTTCAAACTCGAAAGCGTGAAGCTCTTCGATGCCATGGTGGACAAGATTAACAACCAGACCGTCAGCGTACTGATGCGCGGGCAGATTCCGGTGCAGCAGCCCGAACAGGTGCGTGAGGCCGAACCGGAACCGGCTCCCCGTCAGGAGAGATACGTGGAATCCCGCGAGGACTTGACCGACCCCAACCAGGAGGCAGCTGCCCGTCAGGATACGCGTGAACCGCAGAAGCAGCAACCGGTAGTGGCTGAGAAGCTTCCGGGACGTAACGACCCTTGTCCTTGCGGTAGCGGAAAGAAATTTAAGAACTGTCACGGACGCGGATTGTAATCCGTAGGTCGTGCTGCCATAGTATGTAAGGCATCTCCCGGAATGGAGAGGAGGCAATCCTCTTTCCCGGGAGATGCCTTATTTCCACCCCTGCAGGTTGAAAAGGATATGGGTGAGTTTTTCTAAGGATGTCTCTATGCGTTTGAATCCTTCTTCTGTGTTTATGTCGATGCCGCAAAATGGTGCGCATGGGCTGTGTAAGGTGAGGTAGTAAATGCCGGCCGTGAGTAGGGCAGATACGGCATTGATGTCTATGCTTGTGTTTTTAAAAGTTTCTTCATATCCCCCTACGAGTGGCAAGGTGTGAAGTTCGCGGTTTTGTGCCGTATGTTTGGTTATGTCGTTTGCGTCAGTTACTTCCCACCTGAGCAGTTCCTGCATCAGGGGACTTTCGCCCAATCCTCTGAGTAGTCCTTTTAATATGTTGGAGTAACGTTCTTCCGAGCACGCTCCGGACGTGGAGTGTTTGACAGTGTCGCTGAACCAGTAATCAAATTGATGTGTGAAGTTGTTGTAAAAATCTTCTAGGTTCTTATAGCGTTTGTAAAAAGTGGCAGGTTCTATTTTTGCCTTTTTGATAATGTCTAAAATGGTCGTTTGCGCGAACCCCTTTTCCATGATGGTGCTTCGGGCTGCTTCGTTTATGGCTTTTTCTATGTCTGCCTTTGTGCGTCTGGCCTTTCTTGTCTTCTTCTTTTCGTTCATCATTTTGTGCTTGCATGTTTTTTCTATTACAAAAGTAACTAAAAAACAACAAGTTTATTGATGATACGTTTGCTATAAGAAGCTTTAGTTTCTGTTTTTTTTTTTTATGTTAATGAGGGTTAAACTTGTGGCTTTTTATATAGTATATACATATCGATATGTATATTTGCAGTGTACTTCGTAATGATGACAGTGAATAAACTTAAAATAATACGGTTTATGAAAGAATTGGTTAAAAGGCTATCCGTTCCTATTGCGGAGATGGGGGCATGTATGGTGGTGGCCTGTCTGTTGCCTTCGTGTAGCGTAGCTTCTTTGTTCCATGAAGAAATAGGAAAGGAAGAGGCCATGGTCTTGATGGCGGACAGTACACGATATGTGGGAAAGACGTTTTTACCTGATTTCCAAGGCAAGTCGTTTCGTTTGGTGACGGATGAAGGCAAGCGGGTTAAAATCAAGTCGGGCGAAGTGGAACAGTTGCGTTTCAGGCGTGACGGAAAGCAGTCCGGGGTGTTTGTTTATGTGCCTTACGTGGCGCGTGGCGGAAAGGAAAGCAAACCGGGTTGGGTTAATTGCCAAGGTGTGGGCAGGCATCTGAAGATAGGTTTGTTGGCCTTTGATTGGCAATTCAACCGCAAGGGTGAGTTGGCTCCTATGAGTTTTGCTGATGGGGATGTGTATATAATAGGCATTAAGGAAGATGGAAAGGGGCAATTCCTTTCCACGTTGGGACGGACAAAGGCTGTGGTAAGAAAGGCTTTGTGCAAGTTGTTGGCCGACGATCCCGTATTGTGTGGGCAGATTGAAGATAAAGAGGTGGATGCTTTTGATTTTCAAGAAATCTGCAACCGGTATACTCCCGGAAGGGAACAAGGGCATGGAAGCTATGAAGTGATGGCCGTTCCATTGCTAGACGGAATGGACGAAACAGAGAAAGGAGGTAATGTATGAAACGGATGAGGTTTTACATGATGTTGGCTATGGTGTGCTGCGCTGTAGTTTCGGTAAGGGCGCAAGGGCATGGGTGGGTCCAATATTCTTTTTCCGGTGCCTATGAGAACTTTGCCCACACGTTTGAAAACTCCGGTTACACCTTGGCGGTCGAGGCCGAAGGGCATTCCAAGCGGCGTGTGTACGGTGCGTTTCTGGTCGGCTTGTCAACTTACGAAGGTTCCAAGCCGATTACGTTGGAATCGGATTTCGGCCTCGTCAGCGATAATTTGGCCGACAAGAAGACGCAGATGTTGTTTGCCTTAGGGCCGGGTTTCGATTTGTTGAGCAACCAAATCGACCGTTTTTACTTGAACCTTTACGGTGGCTATGCAGTGGTGGATTATGAATACGACGTGTGCGATGATGTTTTGAGGGATAGCCGGGACGAGAACCTGAATGGCTTTTGGGGGATGGCCCGTTTGGGCTACGAGCACCAATTCGGACGTTCGTTTTCCCTTGGTGGTTTTTTGCAAGGTGCCTACGTGGGTGAGGAATTCAATTGGGGGATAGGCCTGCGCATAGGTTTCCGTACGAGTGACTTTAGTTGGAAGAAGCCTTCGGCAAGTTATTGATGCCGGATGCGGGAAATAAATAAAAGTTTAAAACAAGAAGCGTATGAAAAAGAATGTAGGTTGGTCTTTGGTCTTGGGTTTGATGGCCTTGGCCGGTTTGCAGTCGTGCCAATTGGTGGCGGGTGCCATAGAAGTGGCACGTGAAGTGAAGGATTTCCCTATGGAAATCAAGTTGCATGACGGTACGGTGTTGGCAGGGGAGGCCCGGATGCCCAATGGAGGTACCCGGGATGTGAACCTGAAGTTGGCGGATGGTACCAAAAAAGAAGTGGAGTCCGAGGATATCGCGTATCTGACGGCTTGGAACCCGAAGATGCCCGATTCCAAGTTTGCCATGGTGTATAAGGACAAGAAATGGATGACTCCGAAGGCTGTTGGAGAGCATGTGGCCATATTTGCTTATGCCGCAGACTTCTTTGTGGGTAAGGACGGTACGATGACAGTGTCCGGCACGTCCATCAGCTACATTGCTTTCCGTCCGGGTGAAGAGGAAGGTACGGTGGTGTGTTCTTCCGATTCCAGTAAAAAGCGGGCACGTAAGAGTTTGATGGAATACTTTGCCGACGATCCGGATTTGTGTACCGCATTGGATGATGGTGAAATCGGCCCGTTTGATTTTGAAAGGATTTGCGAAGCCTACGACCCGGCAAAATGAGAGACGAAGCATTGTTTCATTATGCTCCAGTGGTAGAAAAGTAGGAAGAATTAAAATTTTGCGTTTCGTGGCCGGATTGTGGGAGGTACCTCCCTGTACAATCCGGCTATGTTTGGGTGAACTGATGTCTTTTTGGGGCAAGGATTTTTATTTTCCACGGATTTGCTTTTGGAATTTGTTTTTTTTGTACCTTTGATACGAGTATAAGTAAAACGACAGATTATGAAAGCTACTTCACAGACCATCCAGCAGATTGAACGTGCACTCAGGAAAATTGCAGCCAAATACCCGCAAGGCCGGGAGGATTTGGCCTTGACGGATATCCATCTTCAGGTAAAAGCCGATTCCGGCGAGTTGTTGGCGTTCAACGATGACGATGAAGAGCTGACGCGTTGCGTAGTAGAGCAGTGGATGGATAACGGAGATGAGGATTTCTATGAAGAGATTACGCCCGTGTTGCGCCAGTGTATCCAAAATATGAAAGATACGTTGGAGAACCTGTCCTTATTGAAGCCTTATTCTTTCGTCCTGGTGGATGAGGACAAGGAAACGCTTTGCGACTTGTACCTTGTGGACGATGAGACGGTGATTGTGGACGGTGAATTGCTGAAGGGGTTGGACGAAGATTTGGATGATTTCCTGAAAAAGCTTTTGGAGGAATAAGGTATCCTTTGAACGGACAAAATCGCGATTGGGTGAGGGCAAAGTCAAGTCCGTTTGGGGTTTGCCGGGTGCGAGGATTTATCAAAATGTCAGAATGTCAAATCTCATGGGACGAGAATCGCGTATTTTCGGACAGAAGGCGTTTTGTTCCGTGCGAGGGCATTCTCGCGTGTTGGGGAAAAGGCAGAGTGTAAGCCGTCGGCTGTTTTTCCCGTTTTTTGTTTCGCCTTTATGTCGAATCATACGAACAGATGCGGATAGGATGTAAGCGAAATGTCGCAATTCCTATCCGTTTGTTTTTTGTTTTTTGGAAACAAAATGAGTTCAAATAGTGTTTTTCGTATGCTTAAAATCTTGTTTGGGGGCGTTTGGAGCTTGGTTTTAAGTCGTGTGGTATATGTTTTCCGTTCGTTCTGCGCACATCGGAAAATCGCTTTCAGCCAAACGATTTTTCAATCTCTTGAGATTGATTTGCATATATGCAGGATTTATGCGGAAATACACAGCTTCTTTGTATGATTATTCTCTTTTGGGGCTTTATCTGATGCTGTTTTCTCAATTTAAAACAAGCGTAAAGGATTAAAACAATGTCTTTTTGTCGGGATATAGAGGAGAATGGGATTAATTTGTAAATTGAGGGCGTGACACTTTTAGTATAGTGAAAAATACAGGGAAATATCCGATTGGGTGAATTAGATTCAAGAATATTTGTTTTTATGTGTTTATTGTGCAGAAATCCCCTCCGTTTATCGTGAAGATAAGACGGAGGGGAAGGTTTTATATAGTATAAAGTTAAGGTCAGAACAGGCTCCACGAGACGGTGAGTCCGGCCATGACGATGGCCACCATCGACATGAGCTTGATGAGGATGTTCAGGCTTGGGCCGGAAGTGTCCTTGAACGGGTCGCCCACGGTGTCGCCCACCACGGTGGCACGGTGTACCTCGCCGCCCTTCCCGCCGAAATTACCTTCTTCGATATATTTCTTGGCATTGTCCCAGGCGCCACCGGAGTTGGCCATGAAGATAGCCAACACGAAACCGGCCGACAAGCCGCCGACCAAAAGGCCGATGACACCCGGTACGCCGAACACCAGTCCGGTAGCGATGGGAGCCACGATGGCCAACAGCGACGGGAAGACCATTTCGCGTTGTGCGCCTTTGGTGGAAATCTGCACGCAACGGGCATAATCCGGTTCGGCTTCTCCGCTCAGGATGCCCTTGATTTCACGGAACTGCCGCCGCACTTCCTCTACCATGTGAGCCGCTGCACGCCCTACGGCGTTCATGGTCAACCCACAGAACAGGAAAGCCATCATGCTGCCGATGAACATGCCCGAGAGGACCTTCGGGTTCATCAGCGTTACGTCATAGTAGGTCATGAAGTCGGTGAAAGAGGCGTCATGTATAGCCAACGTGTCGCCGTTCGGCATGGTCAGTACAGTTTCGCCCAAGCGTGTCAGCCCGATGCGGATTTCTTCAATATAAGAAGCTAAAAGTGCCAGACCGGTCAGGGCTGCCGATCCGATGGCAAAGCCTTTGCCGGTAGCTGCCGTGGTGTTACCCAACGAATCCAAGGCATCTGTGCGTTTGCGCACAGCCTCGCCCAGTCCGCTCATTTCGGCGTTTCCGCCTGCATTGTCGGCTATGGGGCCGTAGGCGTCCGTGGCTAAGGTAATGCCCAAGGTGGAGAGCATGCCCACGGCGGCGATACCGATGCCGTAAAGCCCCATGCTCACGTTGGCAAAGTCGAACCCTGCAGCCAGCCAATAGGAAAGGATGATGCCGACAACGACGGCTATCACCGGAATGGTGGTGGACACCATGCCCAACCCGATACCGGAGATGATGACTGTGGCCGGACCCGTTTTTCCGCTCTCAGCCAACAGTTGGGTGGGGCGGTAGGACTGTGACGTGTAATATTCCGTGGAGCGTCCGATGACGATACCCACCAAAAGCCCGATGACCACGGCAAACGAAATGTTCAGCCAGTTGTCTATCTGCAACACCCAAAGGATAAGGAAGGTCGCCACGACAATCAGGGCGGAACTCAGGTTCGTGCCTACGGACAGGGAGTTGAGCAGGTCTTTCATGCCAGCGTCTTCCTTGGTGCGCACGGAAAATATGCCTAAAATGGAGAGCAGGATGCCCACTGCGGCTATCAGCATCGGGGCAATGACCGCCTTGAACTGCATGTCCACGTCGCCTCCGGCCATGAATGCCGCGGCACCCAATGCGGAGGTGGCCAGGATGGAGCCGCAATAAGACTCGTACAGGTCGGCCCCCATACCGGCCACGTCGCCCACGTTGTCGCCCACGTTGTCGGCTATCGTGGCCGGGTTGCGCGGGTCGTCCTCCGGGATACCGGCTTCCACCTTGCCTACCAAGTCCGCACCCACGTCAGCCGCTTTCGTGTAGATGCCGCCTCCCACACGGGCGAACAGGGCCTGCGTGCTGGCTCCCATGCCGAAGGTCAGCATGGTGGTGGTAATCATGCAGAGTTTGGCTGTCGGGGCGTAGATGTCGGCAGGGATAAAGGCATCCAAAAGGAGATACCAGAAAGAGATGTCGAACAGGCCGAGGCCGACAACGACCAACCCCATGACCGCGCCGCTGCGGAAAGCTACGCGCAGTCCTTTGTTCAGGGAGTTACGGGCTGCGTTGGCTGTACGTGCCGATGCGTAGGTAGCCGTTTTCATGCCCAAAAAGCCGGAAAGTCCGGAGAAAAAACCACCGGTGAGGAAGGCTATCGGTACCCATGAGTTTTGCAGGTTGAAGCCGTAGGCCATGACCGAAAACAGCACGACGAGTGCCAGAAAGACCAGTCCCACGATTTTGTACTGTTGTTTCAAGTACGACATGGCACCTTGGCGCACATGCGAGGCGATTTTCTGCATGGCCGGTGTGCCTTCACTCTCTCTCATCATCTGGCGGTAGAAGTACCAAGCCAGCAGCAATGCCAACAAGGATGATACGGGAATCATCCAAAACAGGAGATGCTCCATAGTAAAATGTGTTTTTGAGTTAACGATATGTTATTGTCGTGGGCTAAGGTAGTGAAAAGCGGGGTTCGGACAAAGAAAACTCTGTTAAAAAAGCACTTGGTTTGATTTTATGGATGAATAGGGGGAGTTGGAAATAAAAAGAACCGTTTGCATGCTTGGTAGGGCGTGCAAACGGTTGCTTCCAATAATAGTGGTGAAGGGCTTTACTTCTTCAACTTGGCCAAACTTTCTTTCAAAGCCGCGATTTTGCTTTCGGCATCGGCTTGTTTCTTGCGTTCCATTTCCACCACGGCAGTGGGGGCGTTGGCTACGAAACGTTCGTTGGAAAGCTTTTTCAAGACACCTGCAAGGAAGCCTTCCAAGTGTTTCAGTTCGGCTTCTTGTTTGGCGATTTCCGCTTCCACGTCTATCAGGTTGCCCAACGGTACGGCATATTCCGTCGTGCCCACCATGAACGAAGCCGTGCCTTCGCCTTTCTGTACCACAGTGTTGACGGCACTCAGATTGCCCATTTTCTTGATGACACCTTCAAAGTCTGCTTCCGGATTCCCGCCCACGACTTCCAATGTCAATGCCTCTTTCGGGGCGATGTTCTTTTGGTTGCGTACGGTACGCACGCCGGCCACGATGCTTTTTACGTTTTCGACATGGGAGATAAGTGTGGCATCGTCTTCCGTAGGTGCAGCGGTGTGGAGCGGTGAAATCATGATGCTCTCACCCGGCAGGCGGTCATAGATGTGTTGCCAAAGTTCTTCGGTGATGAAAGGCATGAACGGGTGCAGGAGTTTCAACAGCGTGTCGAAGAACGACAAGGTCTGTTCGTACGTCTTGTTGTCGATGGGCTGTCCGTAAGCCGGTTTGACCATTTCGAGGTACCAACTGGAGAACTCGTCCCAGAACAGCTTGTACACGGCCATGAGGGCCTCGCTCAGACGGTACTTCTTGAACAAGTCTGCCACTTCCCTTGCTGTGGTTCTCAGCATGGCATCGAACCAACGTGTGGCGATGGCTGCCGTTTCCGGTTGCGCGATGTCGGCCGTCTGCCAGCCTTTCACGAGGCGGAAGGCGTTCCATATCTTGTTGTTGAAGTTGCGGCCTTGCTCGCAGAGTGCGTCGTCGAACAAGATGTCGTTACCTGCCGGGGCGGACAGCATCATTCCCATACGCACGCCGTCAGCACCGTATCGTTCTATCAAATCGAGCGGGTCGGGGCTGTTACCCAACGACTTACTCATCTTGCGTCCTAATTTGTCGCGCACGATGCCGGTGAAGTACACGTTCTTGAACGGCATCTTCCCTTCGTATTCGTAGCCTGCCATGATCATGCGCGCTACCCAGAAGAAGATGATGTCCGGACCCGTTACGAGGTCGGACGTGGGGTAATAGTAGTTGAGTTCTTCGTTGCCCGGATGGTTGATGCCGTCGAACAGCGAAATCGGCCATAACCAACTGGAGAACCAAGTGTCCAATGCGTCCTCGTCCTGACGTAGGTCGGATGCAGTCAGGTTGGTGTCACCGGTCTTCTCCTTGGCCAGTTCGAGTGCTTTTTCGGCGGTCTCGGCCACCACGAATCCGCCTTGCGGCAGGTAGTAGGCCGGGATGCGGTGTCCCCACCACAACTGTCGGCTTATGCACCAGTCTTTGATGTTCTCCATCCAGTGACGGTAAGTGTTTTTGTATTTGGCCGGATAGAACTTGATTTCGTCCTTCATCACCGGCTCCAAAGCGATTTGCGCCAAGTGTTCCATCTTCAGGAACCATTGCATGGAAAGCTTCGGTTCGATGGGCACGTTGGTGCGTTCGGAGAAGCCCACCTTGTTGGTATAGTCTTCCACTTTCTCCAACAATCCTGCTTTTTCCAAGTCGATGCAGATTTGCCTGCGCACGTCGAAACGGTCCATGCCCACGTACATCCCGGCAGCCTCGCTAATCGTGCCGTTGTCGTTGAAGATGTCGATGGAAGGCAGGTTGTATTTCTCGCCCAACATATAGTCGTTCACGTCGTGTGCCGGTGTCACCTTCAGGCAACCCGTTCCGAACTCGATGTCCACATAGTCGTCTTCGATGACGGGGATACAGCGGCCTACCAGAGGCACAATCACCTTTTGTCCTTTCAGCCACGTGTTCTTCGGGTCGTTCGGGTTGATACACATCGCCGTGTCGCCCATGATGGTTTCGGGGCGCGTGGTGGCTACCACGGCATAGCGTCCGCTTCCGTCCGGTTGGCCGTTTTCATTGGCTACCATATATTTCAGATAGTACAGCTTGCTGTGTTCTTCCTTGTAAATCACCTCCTCGTCCGAGAGGGCTGTCAGGGCTTTCGGATCCCAGTTCACCATACGTACGCCACGGTAAATCAATCCTTTCTTGTACAGGTCGCAGAACACCTTGATGACGCTTTCGCTCCGTTTCTCGTCCATGGTGAAAGCCGTGCGGTCCCAGTCGCAGCTAGCTCCTAATTTGCGCAACTGTTTCAGGATTATGCCGCCGTGTTCGTCCGTCCATTCCCAGGCATATTTCAGGAACTCTTCGCGGGTGAGGTCGGTTTTCTTGATACCCTTTTCCGCCAAGCGGTTCACCACCTTGGCTTCGGTGGCGATGGAAGCATGGTCGGTGCCTGGCACCCAACAAGCGTTCTTGCCGTCCATACGGGCGCGGCGCACGAGGATGTCTTGAATGGTTTCGTTGAGCACGTGCCCCATGTGGAGCACACCCGTCACATTGGGGGGCGGGATGACTACCGTATAAGGTTCGCGTCCGTCGGGTTTAGAACTGAAAAGCTTGTTGTCGAGCCAGTATTGGTACCATTTGCCCTCTACGTCGGCCGGATTGTATTTACTTGCTAATTCCATTGTATATAACGTTTTTATGTATTTCTTTTTAGGACTTGCAAAGTTACATAAAAAAGGTTATATATGCCGGAGTTTGGGACAATTAAATTACGGTAAATACCTTTGTGTACTCGGTAAATTCCGTTCGGTAGGTCAAGCATCTCATTGCAGTTCTTTTCCGATGATGGAACCGTCGTCATCTTTCTTGCAGATGTACGGCTTGCCGTCTTTGAAATAGCAGATGTCGTTACTACCACCGTATAGGGTAGTGGATTTTAGCATAAAGAAACTGCCATCGTCAGACTCTTGGATGGCATAGTCCATTTTATTGGACATTTTTCCGTCCTTAAAATATTTACCAACAGTCCACTTGATGGCCTTGTACCGTCTTACCGTTTCGTCGGCAAATTTCTGTCCGTGTACTTCCTTGATGCCGTTGTACATGTAGAGGTTGTCTTCTTTCTTAAAATTGCTTCGGTCTTGATATTCTGCCCCATAGTAAATGTGGCTTGTTTCATTCAGGCAGACTACACCTTTCGATGCCCGATAATGTTGTACGTGGTCTGTACTATCTTTGAATGCTTCTATTACAGGAAAGTAACGGATATTCCGTAGTGATTTGGTGGAAACTGCGACACTTTTATCCTTTTGTCGTGTTTCATATTTTTGGATTTTGCTTAAAATGGTGTCGCGAGCACCTTCTGTGATGGGGGTGTACAGGCTTCCTCCCGGCAGTAGGGCGGCTGCTTGAAGGGCATATACTGGCAATGCCTTAGGGGCGGTGGATGAAGGTTCTTTCGCCGTAGTATTTGTATTTACGCAAGAACATAAAATGCTGATGGTAAATGATGATATGAAGATGAATAAATAGTATCTCATAGCTTTGTTGGTAAAATAGGATTCATTTGCTATAAATCCCGTAATGGTTCATTCAAAATGTATTATGTTATGTATTTCTTTTAGGACTTATGGGGAGTGAACAAGTTCATATAGATAAAGGTTGAGGCCATTAAATCGTGGAGGACACAAATGTGTCCTCCTTGAAAGGCGTTCCCGGTAAGAACCTTATTGCAGTTCTTTTCCGATGATGGAACCGTCGTCATCTTTCTTGCAGATGTACGGTTTGCCGTCTTTGAAATAGCAGGCATTGATGCTACGGCCGTATGGTGGTGAAATGTGTTTTAGGAGGAAGAAACTACCGTCATCAGACTCTTTGATGGCATAATCAATATCATCATTTAGCCCTCCACCAGTATATGAATATGAAATAGTCCATTTGTTCGCCTTGTACCGCCTTACCATATCATCGGCAAATTCTTGCCCGAGCACTTCTTTTACGCCATTGTACATGAAAAGGTTATCTTCTTTCTTAAAGTTGCTCCGGTCGTGGTAATAAGCTATATAGTAAGTAGGAATAGTTTCATCCACACATACAACGTCTTTGGATGGCCGGTAATAGGTTTTGCCGTTCTCACTGAATTCTTCCACTATAGGGAAGTAATGGAAATCTCGTTTAATTTGGGCGGTAAAGATTGGATTCTTTCTTTTTTGTTGGTTCTCGATTCTTCGGATTTTGCTCAAAATTGTGTCACGGCCGCCTTCGGTGAGCGCGGTGAATAGGCTTCCACCCGGTAACAGGGCTTTGGGTTGAATGGCATGTACGGGGGACACTTTAGGGGCGATGGCTGTAGGTTCTTCAGCCGTAATGTCAGTATTTACACAAGAAGATAAAATACTGATTCCAAACAATAATATGAAAATGGATGAATTATATCTCATAGCTCTATGAATTTAATGTTATACTAATAAAAAAGACTTATAAGACTTATTTGCTATACACCGCGTCATAACTCATTAAGTCGTCCCAACTTATATCATGTATATGACCATCGGATGGATCCATTATCGTTATGGAACTTGAGCGGTCGTACCAATCTTTATTATAATATTGAGAGCGTACGAATACGACGCAATGTCCAAATTCTCCGTCTGCTTTTTGCAATAAAACGGGAGAGGATATGTATTCGTTTGGATTCATCAGTTGTTTCGCAAAAGTCGTACCGCTGACATTGTTATATCCTTCCGATTCAAAGAAGCGGTTGTCTCCTCCTGCCACTCCGAACTTTGAGAAAGTTTCTTTGGAAGTGCATGTCGAGTTAGAATTATTATTGAACATCTCCATCGCAGCTTTGTATTTGTCATCAGGAATGTAAGATGAACCATAGACGTTGTAGTCTTTTCCAACTAAGAAATTGTGGATATAGTTAAAACAATGCGTACATTGCTCCGTACCGTCTACCGCTTCCATGGAGGCATAGACGCACCAAGCATCACCATCTTGTACAACATCGTCTACCTCCTCACTAAAGTCCACCTCTTTGGTCAAGGTGTCTTCTTCCCACTCGAAAGGAAATAAGGGCTGTGCTCCTGCCATTAGAATAATGATTAAGCTGAGAATTTTCTGTTTCATAAGCGTCCGTTTTTTAATAAACAAAAATAGTCTTTTCTCACCCCCTTGTTCTTGTAGGGCTGAATGCCAACTACATCTTTATCTCCTGAATTTGGCAATTATAATGAAATGTTTTAGGATAGACAAGAAAATAGGTATAAAAAACATGATTTTAATATATATTACATATCAACGCGATTCTTCTTTATAAAAACTAATAAGGAGATGGAGGTTCAAGAATAAAATGTTACCTTTGGATGTTTAATTAGTGATAAAATGGAAATAAAACACAGGGCGCATCCTACGATTCCGGCTCGGGGCAAGAAGAGGTTCGTGATTCATCATGAAAAGTTGTATCTTGCCGTACACCGATATTTAACGACAAGGTGGTTCCGCTATACGGTCTTGTTTTTCATTGTCGGGGCGATTTTCTCCGTGATTTGCAGTTCTTTCGAGTCCTCTGCACCTTATCGCCTGCAATTATACAGCTTTTGTTATTTGGCCTCCTTCGTCTTTACGGTCGAATATGTGTTGCGCGTCATAGCAGCTCCTGTCCAATATCGTCAGTATCGTGCTTGGCGTTCCCGTTTCAGGTATTTGTTTTCGTTTTATGGTTTGATAGATTTTGTGGCTGTCATCCCCTTTCTCATCATTTACCTGTATCGGGAGACCATCTTTGTACATTTGGCGGTACTGGCCTACATCTTAATGATTTTTAAGTTGATACGCTATTCCCGCTCGTTCCAACTTATCGGACGTGTGTTGCAGATGGTGAAGGATGAATTGATAACGGCTTGTACGGCTTGTGGCATCCTCTTAGGGTTTTCGGGCATCCTGATGTACTATATCGAACACGAGGCACAACCCGAAGCCTTTGCCAATATCGGCGACGGTTTTTGGTGGGCTGTGGTGACGTTCACCACCGTGGGTTATGGGGATGTCTATCCGGTTACGGCATTGGGACGGTTGCTGAGCGGTGTGATTTGTATGGTAGGCATTGCGATGATAGCCATTCCCACTGGTCTTATATCTTCGGCTTTCATGAGTTTGATTCAAGAAAAGAAACGGAAAGAGGAAGAAGAACACAAAAACTGATTTCCGGAAAAGGGATTTTCATCCTCTACGTTGCCCGTCTTTTTGTCCTCTTGAAAGCGGAAAATCGTTTGGCGCGCATTTTTGAGGGATTTCTTTTGAGCATTGTTGTCTCTTTTTGAATTTCTGTTCTGGCTTGATTTGCTGTTTAAACCGTTATTTGGGTTGATTATTAAAAAAGTGCTGTATCCGATATGTGTTATATCATCACAACTTGTCTAACTTTCGTTAAATATATTAAATGAGTGATGGGCTGAATGATTATTAGCATCCGTTTCTCATATTTGTTTCTATTTTTAGCCATCTTAAAAATAAGGTTTATGAAAGAAAAAATAATTTATGTGTTCATGTTGTTGATAGTCATCGTTTCTTGTACGGAAGAGGAGTCGTTTGACGAATATGGCGTCAGGATATTAAAAAAGAATGGAGTCGTTTTTGCGATGGATTCGAGATTGTCACTCAATTTAGATGGTACAAACGACTATATGGGCGTAAGGAAAGAGAATGTGTTGACGTTTCCGGAAGGGGAATATGACGGATGGCGGTATTACGTGATAGGGAATATCGGGGCAGAACCGAATTATAAAATAATCGATGATCCGTCTATCCATTATAAGGTATCATATATGCCGATGGAGAGGTGAGTCAGAAGGTGGTACCCCGTATTTTCTTGTCCATTCCTGGGGAATGGAAGTTTAAGTTAGTCGTCCAAAATGAGAAAAAGGATACCATTAGAGTCTCAAAGGTGGAAAACGTAGAGGTGTGGTTTCCGGATCCATTAGAAATTGAAGCAGCACTGTCAGATGACATGTATGAGGCTTGGAATGAAACTTTGGAAGATGCCAGTGAAATGGGAAGGAGGGAAAAGTCTTTTTGGATATATGCAGTGGCAAAAAATGGTGAGGTCTCGGTGCAGAGAGATGAAATCAAAGATGGGCCATGGATTATGAATTGTGACGAAACCGCCCATACGGATTTTACTGCTCCTGAAATCATTTCTCCATTGGATCCTTTGGATGAGGCTTGGTATCCTATCGGTTTTTTCCATACACATACCCCGTTGACTTATTGTCCACCGGAGGCGCATCGGGGAGTGGGGTTTTCCGGTGGGGATATACAAGCCGTGGGTGCGCACGGTATCGCCTTTTATCTTTTATGATTATAGTGCAGACTTTGAGGGGGAGATATATGGTGGCCATGATTTGCATCAGGCTGCTAAACTTTATTACGAGAATTGTGAAGAACGTCGTCCGACTCCGAAAAGTTGGGCGGATTTGGACACTTATTGAATGGGATTATGAGAAACGGAGTTAAAGTGATATGTGCCATAGGGCTTGCAAGTGCCTGCTTGTGTGGTGGGGCGCAGGAGCGTTACCGGGAGTATACCTACCATGTGGAGGGACGCAGGACTGTGACGTTGGGAAACTACCTGATGGTGGTTCCGCCCCCATTCCCTATGACGGAAGCCGAACGTTTGGAGCGGGTGGAGAAATACAGGTCGGTTTGCGACAGTCTGCTCAAGGAAAACGAATACCGTCGCTTGGGAGAGTGGAATTTTAAAGAACGTTGGGCATACCTGGAAGCCAAGGCCAAGAAAGTCATATTGCAGTTGTTGCCGGATTATTATTCGGACAACATGAATATTAGGGAGATGTCCGTAACGGAAATGAGAGTGTATGAACGAGAGCGTGCCATCAAGGTGTACAGTGCCTTGTTTTGGTTTGATCCAAGAATTGAAGACCGGGCGTATGAAAAAGATGCCCGGCGTCATGGTATGGTAGAGGTGAAGGTGTGTGATGAGGATGCGCAGGCTTATTCTTTTGAGGTACCCTATTATATTGGGATAAGGCTTTACCCTCCGGAGTGGGAAGACGGGTTGGCAAAGACATGGATTCCATTCCCTTATATCATTCCCAACAGGAATTACAAGGGGAATATCGTGATGAGGCATGAAGTAATACCGAAAATTATAGAAAAGAGGTGGAAGCGATGAAGACGATAATGAAAATATGGATGGCCGGGATGCTCGCGTGCGGTGGTGTGCTGGCAGCCCCGGCACAAGGAGAAAAGGTAGATTCAGTGATGGTTTATGGCTATGTGAGTGCGGTGAATCCCTACCCGTTGACGTTGCGTGAGCATGACAGGCTGATTAAAAGGGCAAAGAAGGTTTGCCAGAAGCTTTTGGAGAAAAATGGCGGGTGGCTTTCTCATTGGCCGAGGGATGAACGGGCGGCATACCTAAAAGCCAAGGGAAGTCTGGTCATTTTGCAGCTTGCTCCTGATTATTATTGCGACTATGCCTATCCTCGGATTGTCAGGAAAGGTGAGACTTATTATTTGCAGTATTTTTTTGATGCCGCCCGTGAAGATTATGGACTGCTCGACCAGTTGGCTACGATTAGCATCAGGAATCAAGATGGCAATGTGGAGGGGCTCTTTGCTGGCTCGCGGGATATCGGGCGGAGATTCTTTGAGCCGAAATGGGAACAGGAAATGGTGGAGGATATAGAAGCCGGAAGGGATTCTGTCTATTCTTTTATCAAATATGTATATATGGGAACTAAGCCAAGGGTGATGTATTACAAGGGACGGGTCAAAGAAAAATAGTGATGAAATATACATTCCCCCACTTTCTGTGTTAATTGCAAGAAAGTGGGGGAATAAATAAATTACTTCCAACCTCCGCCGAGGGCTTTATAGAGGTTGATAATCATCAGCTGTTTGTTGCACACGGCGTTGCTCAACGACACTTGGGCGTCGAAGTAGTTACGTTGGGCGTCCAGAAGGTCCAGGTAACCGATGACCCCGTTGATGTATTGCAGTTGTGCCAACTCCACTGCCGTGCGCGAAGCTTCGGCCAGTTGGCGGCGCGACTCGTAGATGTCTTTTATTTTGTTGAAGTTGATGATGGCGTCATGTGTCTCCTTGAAGGCTGTGAGCACTGTTTGCTCATATTCGGCCACGGCACCTTCGTAAGCGGCCCGTTTCGCTTTCAGGGCTGCACGGTTTTTGCCCATGGCAAAGAGGGGGCTCAGTAAGTTGCCTGCAAGGTAGGAGTAGGGCGATTTCAGGAAATCCCGAAGCGTTTCGCTTTCCGTACCTAATGTGGCGGTCAGTGCCAGGCGGGGGAACATGTTGGTGTAAGCCAATCCAACTTCGGCATGGGCTGCCATCAGCTCCCGTTCGGCTTTCCGTATGTCGGGGCGTCGTTCCAGAAGCGTGGAGGGCAACCCCAAAGGAAGAGCGTCGGGCAACTGTATTTCTTCGGGTAGGATGTTGCGGTTTACGGCGTAGGGGAAATCACCAGTCAAGAGTGCGATTTCGCTTTCTTTCAGGGAAATCCTGCGTTCCAGGTCTGGTACCATGGTGGCCGTCTTGGCCAATTCCACTTTAGCTTGTTGGAATACGATTTCGGAGGTCAGCCCACCCTTGAAACGGATTTCTGCCAACCGTACGCCTTCTCGCCGAGCTTCCAACGTACGGCGCACGATGGCCAGTTCGTTGTCCAACGCCATCAGTTCGAAGTAAGACTGTGCCACCTGTGCCACCAACCCCATTTTTACGGCCCGGCAGTTTTCCACCGAAGCCAGAAATTCCGCCGTGCTGCGGTCGCGTGCCCAACGGAGGTTGCCCCACAAGTCAAGTTCCCAAGAAATGGAAGCGGTAAGGCTGAGTTCCGAGTCGGCATCGAAATTGTCATCGCCGTAGTTTGTCGTTTCACGATTGCCGTTCAGGCGAGCGGTGGCTTGTGGAAACATGTTCGCAAAGTCGACACGTTTCAGGGCTGCCAATTCATTCATTCGTGCCGATGCTATTTTCAGGTCTTTATTGTACGTGAGTGCCCGGTGAATCAGCTGTTGAAGAGTAGTGTCGTTATAAAGTTCCCACCACGAGAGGTCGCCTATGGATGCCGTGTCTTGCGTAAGCGTGTCGAGCCGGGCGGGCAAGGGCATATCCGGACGGGTATAGGATTTGCCGATTTGGCAGGATGACAGTCCCGTGCCGGCTGCCAATAAGATGAGTCCGGCACCGGAAAGGCGTTTGCGGTTGAATTTGCCTTTGGCTTTGTATATCAGCACAAAGAAGAACGGTACCAACAGGATGCCGACCGATACGGCCACTATCATACCGAAGAATACGCCCGTGCCGATGGCTTGGCGGCTAGCCGATCCGGGACCGCTGGCCACTACCATGGGCAACATGCCCAAAATGAAGGCCAGTGAAGTCATGAGGATGGGACGGAAACGCAGGCGTGCCGCATGGAGGGTCGAGGCTACCAAGTCTCCGCCACGATCTACTTCGTCTTTGGCAAATTCGACAATCAGGATGGCGTTTTTTGCGGCCAGTCCGACCAACATCACCAGTCCGATTTGGAAATAAATGTCGTTTTCCAACCCACAAAGCGTGATGCCAAGGTATGCACCGAGGGCGGCTACCGGTAGGGACAGCAGTACGGCGATGGGTACCATCCAACTCTCATACAAGGCTGCAAGGAACAGGAAAACGAAGATGAACACGAGCATCAGCACGAGGCCGGTCTGCCCGCCCGCTTGTTTTTCCTGATAGGACAGTCCGCTCCATTCCACGCCGATGTTGTCGGGCAGATGCTCGCGGGCTACCTGTTCGATGACTTCCATGGCTTGTCCTGAACTGTAACCGTCGGCGGCGTCTCCTCGGATAATGGCACTGTTGAACATGTTGAAACGTTTGATGCTGCCCGGCCCCGTCGTATAGGAAGTCGTACCTAAGGAGGTCAGTGGTATCATGGCGTTGTTGCTTCCGCGTACGAAAAACAAATTGATGTTTTCGGGATGCTCACGGTAGTCGGCTTCAGCCTGTATGTACACGCGGTAGATACGGTTGAACATGTTGAAGTCGTTGACGTAGACCGACCCGGTATAGGCTTTCATCGTGGAGAAAACGTCGGCCATTGGTACGCCGGACAGTTTCACCTTGTCGCGGTCCACATCGAAATAAAGCTGCGGAATCTCGGCCTGGAGGGAAGATGAAAGTCCCGACAGTTCCTTGCGTTGCGCCGCATAATATAATAAGGTGTCGGTGGCCTGTACGAGGTTCTCGAATGTGGCGTCGCCACGCGCCTCCAGTTGCATCTCAAAGCCGCCCGATGAACCCAACCCGGGAATGACCGGAGGGGTGGACAGGTAGACTTTGCATTCGGGGTATTCCTTAAAATGCGTTTTGACCTCGGCCATGACTTCATCAATCGTGGTCTTGTCCCGTTCCTCCCATGGTTTCAGGATGACGGTCAGTTCGCTACGCGCTTGGCTCGTACCTACGCGGGGGCTGCTTCCGGTTACGTTTTGTACGTATTCCACAGCCGGGTTCTCCATCAGGTAACGGATGGCACGTTCGGTCACGTTCCGTGTACGTTCGAGTGTGGCTCCTTCCGGAAGCTCCAGTTCCACCTTGAAATATCCTTGGTCTTCTACCGGGAGGAAACTGGTCGGCACCATACGGTGAAGGACGAAAGTCAGCCCGATGACCAGGCAAAAACTCAGAATGATTCGTTTAGGATGTATCAAGACTTTTTGGATTCCTTGGATGTATTTGTGGTTTCCGACGGACAACCATTCGTTGATTTTGCGGAAAACGATGTTTTTAGGTTTGTTCGGGTCGGCCGGTTTCAGGATGAGCGAGCACATGACCGGACTTAGCGTCAGGGCCACTACGGTGGAAATCAGTACCGATACCACAATCGTTACGGTGAACTGGCGGTAGAGTTGTCCCGTGATGCCCGGCAGGAAGCTTACTGGCACGAACACGGCTGCCAATACCAATGATGTGGCTATCAGGGCACCGGCCAGTCCTGTCATGGCTTTCTTTGTGGCTTCGTATGCGCCGAGATGTTCTTCTTCCATGATGCGTTCCACGTTCTCTACCACGACGATAGCGTCGTCCACCACAATACCGATGGCCAAAATCAGTCCCAACAAAGTCAACATGTTAAGCGAGAATCCGAATATCAGCATGAAGCCGAAAGTTCCGATAAGGGAAATCGGTACGGCCACGACGGGTATCAGCGTGGCACGCCAACTTTGCAGGGAAAGGAAAACTACGAAAATCACCAATACCAATGCTTCGAAGAGCGTCTTGTACACTTCGTGGATGGATTCCGAAATGTAAGTCGTCATGTCGAACGGAATCTCATATTCCAGTCCTTCCGGAAAGCTCTTGCTGATTTCGTCCATGGCCTTTTTCACGTTCTCTGCCACTTCCATGGCATTTGCTCCCGGTAGCATGTAAATGCCGAGTACGGCAGCATTCCCTCCGTTGATACCGCTTTCCGTGTTGTAAGACTGGGCTTCGAGCGAGATGCGTGCCACGTCGCGCAGCCGGATGAGCGAGCCATCTGCATCGGCACGGAGCACGATTTCCTCGAATTGGCTGACGGTAGAGAGCCGCCCTTTGGTAGAGATAGGGATGGTGATGTCCAAACCTTCTATGGGTTGCTGTCCGAGTACGCCTGCTGCGGATTCGCGGTTTTGGTCTTTTAAGGCGTTCTGCACGTCCTGTACCGTCAGGCCGAAGTTGGCCAACTTGTCCGGTTGAACCCATATCTGCATGGCGTAATAGCGGCTTCCGATGTTCGACACACGGCCTACACCCGGTATGCGTCGCAATACGTCGAGCACATTGATGGTGGCAAAGTTGCTCAGATAGATTTCATCGAATTTCGGGTCGTCGGAAGTCAGGCATAAGGTCATGAGTTGGCTGGGAGCCTGTTTCTCCACGGAGATTCCGTTTTGTATCACCTCGGCAGGCAGACGTGATTCTGCCAGTTTCACGCGGTTCTGTATTTCTACAGCCGCCAAGTCGGGGTCGGCCGAGATGTCGAACGTAACCGTGGCGGAAAAACCTCCGGAATTGGAACTACTGGATTCCATATACAGCATGCCCGGTGTTCCGTTCAGTTCCTGTTCGATGGGGGTGGCTACGGCCTGCGATACCGTCAGCGCACTGGCTCCCGGGTAGGATGCGCTGATTTTGACTACCGGAGGCGTAATTTGAGGATATTGGTCAATGGGCAATAAGGTCAGACCTATGAATCCCACGATGACAATCAGTATGGATATGACCATCGAGAACACCGGACGGTCAATGAAATAAGTCACTTTCATGGGCTTCTTGATTATTGGGCAGTTTTCGTTTGCTGTTTCTTTTCGTTTGTCTCAGCCGTGGCTACGTGCACTTTCATGCCGGGGGTCAGCTTATGGTAACCTTCGGTGACAAGCTGTTCGTTCGGAACCAGGCCGCGTTCCACTACGACGTGGTTCCCGAATTCCGGTCCTAATTCGATGAAACGCCGTTCCACGGTGGAGTCTTTACGCATGACAAAGACGTAAGCCCCGCCTTTTTCGATAATAAGTGCCTTTTGCGGGACCACCGTGGCCTTCTCGCGGACATCAAGCAGGGCTTTGACTTTTGTGAACTGTCCCGGCAACAGCACGTGGTCCGGATTAGGCATTTCCGCACGTACGGAGAAGGTGCCGGTCCGCGGGTCTACTTGGGGTTCCGCAAAGTCCACCAATCCCTTGAAAGGATAGGTCGTGTTGTCCGGCAACGTGATGGTGACGGTAGGCTGCCAAGAGCGGTTCTGGTCCTTTTGCCCAATATTTACGTTACGTTCCTTGCTCTTGAGGTAGTCGAGGGCGGTCATGCTGAAGTCCACCAGTACCGTATCGCTCTTGACGATAGTAGCCAACAGCGATTTGCCGCCGCTGCCCACCAAAGTACCCAAGTCTACATGCCGCTCGCTGATGTGACCGGAGATGGGGGAACGCACGATGGTGTAGCCCAGCTCTTGTTCCGCTTGGTCCAGATCGGCTTGGCTCATTCCCACGCTGGCCACAGCCGTTTCGTATGCTGCCACGGCATTGTCCAAATCCAACTGGCTGGCTGCATTTTGTTCGTACAAGGGCTTGATGCGGTCCAAGTCGCGTTTGGCCTTTCGGGCTTGTGCCTCGTCTTTTTTTAATTGTGCACGCGCTTTGTCGGCTTTGGCACGGTATTGTCGTTGGTCGATGACAAAAAGAACCTGGTTGCGGCTGACGTACGTGCCTTCTTCAAATAACATGTTCTCCAGGAAACCTTCCACACGGGCACGTACTTCCACGAACTGTTGGGCACGTATGCGTCCTACGTATTCTCCGAAGATTTCCACATTTTGCTGCTCCACGGGCATGACGGAGACCACCGGAATTTCGGGGGCCGGTTGTTTCTCGCGGGTCAGAATCCAGTATACGCCTACCACCAATGCGATGCATATAAAAGCATAAAGAAACTTCTTTTTCTTAAATCTCAATTCTTTCTTGTTCAATGGATATTTCATTTCATAATGGGTTGGATGTTCAAACGGTATAGGATAATTCGGCTGCAAAAGTAGTTTGTTTTATTGCATTTTGCCTAATAATAAATATGAAAAAAGACTAATCTTCCGGATTATCACTATCTTTGCACCGCTTTTCAGCTTTTTTATTCCTATGATGCAATACGTTAAAGATTTGACCTGCGGTTCTATTCGCGGACAACTGGTGAGACTGGCTCTTCCCGTCATGGGCTCGTCATTTGTCCAAATGGCCTATAGTTTTACCGATATGGCTTGGGTAGGAAGCTTGGGTAGCAAATCGGTTGCGGCTATTGGGGCAGTCGGGGTGCTGACTTGGACGAGTAATTCCCTGGCTCTTATCAACAAGGTTGGTTCGGAGGTAAATGTCGGCCAGTGCATAGGTGCACAGCGTATGGATAAGGCACAGGCTTATGCATCGCATAATCTGACGTTGGCTTTGTTGATTTCCATCGTATGGACTACATTAATCTGGACGTGTGCAACTCCGTTGATAGGGATATTCGGGATGGAACGTGATGTGTCGCAGTTGTCAGTGGACTATTTGCGGGTGGTATCTACGGCTTTCCCTTTTATTTTTACGTCTGCTGCTTTCACCGGGATCTACAATGCTTCGGGGCATACGCAGGTTCCTTTTTATGTAAATGGAATAGGATTGGCACTCAATATGCTGCTTGACCCGCTTTTCATTTTAGGTCTCGACATGGGGATTTTGGGGGCAGCTTGGGCTACTTGGATTTCTCAGGCTACGGTTTGCCTGATGTTTTTTTACGTATTGATGAGGAGGCACCGGTTGTTCGAAGGTTTTCGGATATTGGTTCCGTTGCGTTTGCCTTATGTACCTTTAATCTTCAAAGTCGGGTTGCCGGTGGCTTTGTTGAATATCTTTTTCTCTTTGATTAGTTTGTTCATGGGGCGTACGGCATCGGCAGAGGGAGGATATTTGGGGGTAATGACTTTGACGGCCGGTGGGCAGTTGGAAGCCATAGCTTGGTACACCTCACAAGGATTCAGCACTGCACTGGGTACCTTCGTGGCACAAAACTATGCGGCCGGATGTGAGGAGCGTATCCGCAAGGCGTTTAAAATGACGTTGGGGATTACGGCTGCCATAGGTATCGGATGCACGGCCTTGTTTTATGTAGGCGGCGAATGGATTTTTTCCCTTATTACACCGGAGCAGGATGCTTACCGTGCCGGAGGGCTTTTCTTGAAAATAGATAGTTATTCCATGATTTTTATGATGCTTGAGATCACTACGCAAGGTGTTTTCTACGGTACCGGGCGTACGGTGCCCCCGGCTTTGGTCAGTATCACCGGCAACATGTTGCGCATCCCTCTGGCTTTGCTTTTAGGACATTGGGGATGGGGGATAGCCGGCGTATGGTGGGCCATCAGTATGTCCAGTATCCTGAAAGGCTGTGTCTTGTTCGGTTGGTTGGTTTTGCGGCGCCATGTGCTCTTGACCGGCAGTACGTTGAGACCCCGTTCTAACTTGCTATCCTAACCAAGTGTGCATCCTTTCGCGGATGGCGTTCGATTCACTGAGCAGTTGGATGAATTTGAGGGCCGAGTGCTTCCGGTAGGTGTGCTTTAAGGTGTGGATGCATCCTTCCATCTCATATTCTTTGACATCCAACGGGATGGCTTTGACATCCGTTTCGTCGTGTATGGTGGCTTCGGAGAGTATGGTCACCAGATTGCTTTTCTTAATCAGTTTCAGCAGGATATTGACTTCGTTCAGTTCCACACGGACTTTGAATTTGTAGTCGCGTTCGGAAAACACTTGGTCGAATGTGTTCCGGGCCTGCAAGCCTTTGCTAGGCAGGGCGAATTCATATTTTTCCAGTTCGCTGAGTGTCACTTTCTGTTTTTGGGCCAAAGCATGGTCGGAACGCACGATGACCGACAGGTGGTTGTCGAAGAGGATGTGCGATTCGATCTGTTCGTAACGGCGTGTGGGCTTGAAGGCCAATACGAAATCCACTTCTCGCTTGACGAGCATTTGCATCAGTTCCGTCATGGTCTTGTAGAAAATGTTCAGTTTCACTTCGGGGTACAGTTTCATGAAAGCCAACACAGTTTCCGTCAGAATCGGGCTGAACGAATAGGTCACGCCGATGTTTAGCGTGCCGGTGAGCAGTTGTTGCAGGTCGCGTATGTGCTCTTTGCACGTGTCGGCGGCATACAGGGTTTCTTTGGCGTATGGCAAAAGTTCCGCTCCGGCTTCGGTCAGCGTCACTTCATGGCTGTTGCGTTGGAAGAGTTGTACGTCCAACTCGGTTTCCAGTTGTCGGATTTGTTGGGATAATGTACTTTGTGTGATGTACAGCCCTTTGGCGGCTTCGGAAAAGTTGAGTGTTTCGGCTGCTTTGACGAAATACCTGAGTTGTCGTAATTCCATATTGTCGGTGATTAGCGTGTGGCTTTAAATGAAGTGTTCTTGAACAGGAAGATGGGTAGCGTGGCTCCTACGACCATTCCCAATATAATAAATGTGCAAGTCAAACCGTTGTAGGACAACAGATAGAAATAGTGGTTGAAAGCATGTTCTTCCTGATAGGTCAGGCAGAGCAAAAGAGCTTCAATCGTACGGTAGGCGTACATTCCCGGAATCATGGGTAGCAGTGCAGGGAAGGAGAAGGTCTCCGCCGGGCATTTGGCACGTGGAGCCAGAAACACTGTCAGTACGCCGATGACCAACGACGCGATGAAGCTAGCACCGATGAGGTGCATCTCACCGTAAGCGTTGTGGGTGAGGACATACCGTGTGGCGTGGCCCAAGGCCGCTATGAGGGCACAATACTTGTAAGCCTGACGCGGAGGATTACTGATACTGGCAAAGCCGATGGCAGCAATCGCCGCAAAGAATCCGTCCTGAAGAATATTGAAGAGATAAGTCATCATCGTTAAAGCCATTTGATATTCATGAGTAATAAACCGCCGCACAAGCCGGCCGACAAACAAGCGGTCAGTACCATGGCATTCATGAAACGGCTGAATGAACTGATATAGTGGCCGTCCAGAAGGTCGCTTACGGAGTTAATGTAAGGAATGCCCGGTATCAGGTACAGGACACTGGTGCCAAGGGCGATTTCCGGTGTATCGCTGAGGTCGAATACGTAACCCGCCGCACCGATTACGGAAGAGAAGAACGCGCAGCAGAAGAAAACGAAACGTACGTCTTGCCTGTCTTCCAACATGACCTGTTTCAGTTTGTAGCCTGCCAATGTCCCTGTCAGTACGATGGCCATGGCTATGAAATCTCCTCCGAACAGACGGCAAAATGCCATGTTGGCCAAGGATGCCAATATCCACACCATCCAAGGATTGGCCGGTCGGGTCTGCACGATGGCTTCAAAATTCCGTTGGGCCTCTGCGAAACCTATTTTCCGGTCGGCTATCGCCCAACTTAATTTGCTCAGTTGGGTATTGATGTCGAAACTGATGCCCGTATGATGCAGCCTTACGATATTGCTGTACGAGTGGCTGCGGTCATCGTTCCACACCGTCATGTGTATATGAGAGGGCAAGATGGTCATTTCCGATACCATGTTCCATCTGTCGGCCATCCGTTTTACATTCTTTTCTATACGGATACATGTGGCACCGCATCCTAAGAGCCATGCGGCGTAGTCGGAAAGAAAGATGCATGCATCTTTCGGCGTTGCAGGAATATCCGTCTCTGCAATGAGTGCCTCTTTATGATTCGTCGTCGTCGAATTCGTCATAGATATTGTTTTCGTTTCCTATTTCAAGAATCTTGCTGTCTCCCGTTTCCTTGCGCACCTTTTGGATGCTTCTGAAAATAAAAATCAAAAATAAGCAACCTACGGTTAAAATCCAAATGGTCATCTGATTATTCATGTCTTTTTTCTTTTTGGTACCGCAAAAGTAGGCGGTTTGTCGTTCTCCGGAAAGTTTTCGTTCGCGAAAGTTTCGATAGTGGCTATCGCATTTGCCGAGTCTCTGCCATCGGTGTTTATTATGGCAAAAATGTCCCGCCGGTATTGGGCGAAGCGGGAAAAAAGCGTATTTTTGCGGGATAAACAGGAATATTTATGCATAGCAGAGAAGAAAAATTAGAGGCTTTCGGGCGTTTCCTCGACGTGTTGGATACGTTGCGCGAAAAGTGTCCGTGGGACAGGAAACAGACGAACGAGAGTTTGCGGCCGAACACGATAGAGGAAACCTTTGAGTTGTGTGACGCCCTGATGAAAGACGACAAGAAAAACATTTGCAAGGAGCTGGGCGACGTGCTGTTGCACGTGTGTTTCTATGCCAAGATTGCCAGTGAGACGGGGGATTTTGATATAGCAGACGTGTGTGACAAGTTGACGGACAAACTGATTTTCCGCCATCCGCATGTGTACGGCGAAGCGCAGGCAGACACGGCAGGCCAGGTAAGCCAGAATTGGGAACAAATCAAATTGAAGGAGAAAGACGGCAACCAGAGCGTGTTGGGTGGCGTGCCGGAAGCTTTGCCTTCGCTCATCAAGGCTTACCGCATTCAGGACAAGGCTCGTAATGTCGGCTTCGATTGGGAAAAGAAAGAGGACGTATGGGGCAAGGTGAGGGAAGAGCTTGGCGAATTGCAGGCAGAACTGGCTCGGGGGGACAAGGAGAAATCCACCGATGAGTTCGGCGATTTCCTTTTCAGTGTCATCAATGCCGGAAGGCTTTATCATATCAATCCTGACAACGCCTTAGAGCGTACGAACCGCAAGTTCATCCGGCGGTTCAATTATGTGGAGCAACATTCCATCCGCCAAGGACGATCTTTGAAGGATATGACCTTGGGAGAAATGGATGCGCTTTGGAACGAGGCGAAAGAAATGGAGAAACGGGGCGACTTGTAACGCCCCGTTTCTTATAATACTTGTACGACAATCCGTTTATATGCCGTCAGTGCCGGCGTGCCCCGGTCGGTCAGGGAGAGAATGACGTGCAGGGACTTTCCGGATGCCTCTGCCGGGATGTGTATGCGGCATTTCGGGGAATCCCCGTTTTCCATGTTTACCTTACCCTTATACGTACTGGGTTCGGCATAGATTTCCCAACGGAAATCCAACGGATTCCCATCGGGGTCGTAAGATGCGGAAGCGTCGAATTCCATATCACGGCCTGCCTTCACCTTTTTATATATGCAGTTCATGTCGTCATGCCCGTCCACAATGGCTGTAGGATGGTGGTTGACGGCGGAATATTCGCTTGTGGTAGTCCATGCCATGCGTGCAGCGAAGTCGTTCCATATTTCCTGTTGCCATCTTTTTATAGCCTCGCCTCCTTCGGCTGCGCTGACGTACATGCAGTACGGATCGTATTGGCTTTCGTTGTTCCCGCTCCGGGTGATGAAATCCATACCTCGCACGTTCTTGGCCTTGTAAGTGGAAAAGCGTCCGCCCCATCCCCCGAAAGTAGGTTCTTCGGGGACATTCAGCCCGTTGGCATATACGTAAAGGAAAGATGGCGAATCTCCTTCAAACACCCACTCCTTGTCGGGATAGCATTTCCCGAACGGGCTGTGGCTTTGTATGTTTTCCCTGACCCACGTGTCCGATGGTGTCCATCCGTAAACCGCTTTGTTACGGATGTATAAGATGCCGGGATAGTTTTTGGCAATCCAAGCACCAGCGTCGTCCTGTCCCAACACATCATAGATGCGGATTTTACGTATGAACCTTTCGATGTCTTCGGGGGAGCGCGTGTGCGTCACAGTCCAAAGTGCCTGAGCCACAGTGTTCATGCCGCCCCAAGCGGCAATCCATACCGGTCGCAGGTCCTCCTTTTTGTCCACGGCTTCGATGATGAGTTCGGAGCCGGGAGATGCTTTGCCGTCTCCCACGCCCGCCATATTGGATGTCTTTTGGCCTTGCCGGATGACGGAGCAGAGGTAGCCCGGTTCAGGATAGCCTTCCGCATGTTTTTTCAAGCGTGGCAGGACTTTTTCAAATTGCCCGACAATTTCATAAATTCGGTCCACCTTGTCCGGCATGTCCGACCAGACCTGCGAGCTGACCAACCCTTCGATGTCTATCGCATTGGAACATACCAGAAGATGAATCATCGACTGGGTATCGTCCGGGTCCGTGCCCCCGAGGTCTGTGGTGACGATGAGTCTTTGCTTGTCCGGACACGTCCGTGCGTTACGGCAATGGCATGCAGAGGCGGAGGCGGCCAATAGTAATGCGAACACCGTTTTCAGGCATATTCCGGGTTGAAGTTTTAACGTAGATACATACATGGCATTCAAATGATGTTTTTTGTTTATATTGTTTTTCCTGTCCTTTCGGTACGTTGCAAAGGTAAGCGGTATGGGATTATCTTGTTTTCGGCTGCGTTGCATATTTTTTGTTTAAAGTAACTTTTTGTGCTTTTTTGAGAGGCAAAAATCATCTGCCTTACAATGTGAAATCGTTCTGCGCCAAACGAAAAATCAATCGCAGGAGATTGAAAAATCGTTTGGCGCAGAATGAAAATCCAATATCTGAAGACGGTTCGGAGTGTGTCTGAACCCTACTTTTAGCTTAAGATTATCTGCAACTTCGAAGGTGAAGTCAGAAGGGGAAAAGCAAGGGCAGTACGAATATCATGACGATGCCCATAATGATTTGCAGCGGCAATCCGACTTTGACGTAATCCATGAAGGTGTATTGGCCGGCCGGCATGACCAATGCGTTGGGAGGAGTGGAAAACGGAGACGCGAAACACATGCTGGCACCGAGGGTGACGGCAAACAGGAAAGGGACAGGGCTGACACCAATCTGTTGCGCACTTTGCAAAGCTATGGGAGCCAACAATACGGCCGTCGCTGTGTTGCTGATGAACATGGTCATCAGGGAGGTCGTGAAATAGATTCCGGCCATGAGTGCCAAAGGGCCGTAACTGCCCAGTCCGTTGACAAGGCTGTTGGATATGAACTCGGCTCCTCCCGTTTTTTCCAAGGCTAACGACATGGGAAGCATGGCGGCAATCAGCACGATGCTTTCCCAATTGATGGTTTTATAGGCCGCTTCCACATTGCGGAAACATCCGGTCAGCACCATCAGGATACCGGCTATCATGACTGCCGTGACGGGGGCTACGGGGATGAAGTCGAATACCATCATGGCGACCATCAGTATCATGATGGCTGCTGCCAACGGGGCTTTGTAGTCCAGGGTCACCTTGGCCGCTTCGTCAAGCGGTTCTCCCAATACGACCCAGTCTTCATCCTCTTTGCTCAACCGCGAGATGTCGCTCCATGTACCTTGTATGAGTAGTACGTCGCCGGAGTGGATGCGAAGGTCTCCCAAATCCTGCAACAGGTATTCTTTCTTACGGCGGATACCCAATACGTTAACATTGAATTTGTCTCTGAAGCCTATTTCTTTAATCGTGCGGTTGACGATCCTTGAGGCCGGCATTAAGACGATTTCTGCGATGCCTATGTCATAGAAATCCAGCGAACGGTCTCTGCGTATGTCTTCCGAAGCCCGGCCGTCAAGGATTTCCAACCGGTGTGCTACAGCCCAAGTGTGTACTTGTTCGAAATCTCCTTTGACATATAGGATGTCTTCTGCTTGCAGGATGGTGTCCGGCTCGGCCAATTTTTGCGTGATGGTTTTCAGGAAACGGTGTTGCGATGCCTCTCCTCTCCGTACTTCCAGGATGTTCAGCCCGTATCTGCGGCGTATGTCCAGTTCTATGATGGTTTTGCCTTTCAGCGCGGACTGTGCAGGGACTCTTAACCGGAAAAGGTTGTCGGAGAGTCCGTACTCATGTACTAACTCTTTGAGCGACTTTCCCGAATGCTTGCCTGTGCGGCTTTCTGTACCTCGCTTGGATAAGAACATTTTGCTGAGTGGCAGCAGGACTATGGTACCTGTAACTACGCAGATAAGTCCTACGGGAAGAAATGAAAAGAAAGAGAGGTTGGGATAGCCCGCGTCTGTCAGCGTGTTCTGTATGACGAGGTTGGGAGGCGTGCCGATTAGGGTCATCATGCCGCCCATACTGCTGGCAAAGGCTAGCGGCATAAGTAGCCGGCTAGCGTTCATGTGGGGATTGGATGCCGCCAAACTGACGACAATCGGGAGCATCAGGGCCACGGTACCAGTGTTGCTGACGAAAGCGCCGATGGCCGAGGTGACAGCCATGATGAGGATGAACAGGCGTAGCTCGCTGTTTCCGGCCAGTTTGAGAATGCGCGAACTTAGCATTTTGGCCAGGCCGGTCTGGAAGATGGCTCCTCCGACGACAAACAGGCCCACCATCATAATGACTACGGAGTTGGAGAATCCCGACAGGGCTTCTTCCGGAGTGAGGATCTGGAATATCAGCAGGGCTACTAAGGCGCATAATGCCACGATGTCGGAACGTATTTTTCCGCTGACAAAAAATATGGCGGAAAGAATCAAGATGCAGAGGGTGGTCAGCATGGATGAAAACATGTTAGGGTTTATATCATATATCTTCTTCAAAGTTACGAAGATTAATCTGTTATCGGGATGGGGAGGGGGCTTTTTTATGTATTCTTTAGATATGGACTTGAAACGAAAAAGCACAGCCTTGCGAGCTGTGCTTACTTTTGCTTGGACTTGTCCGGCCGGTTGCTGAACTTACGTAACATGCGACGGTGGAAGCGGTCTTCGGCCTGCATCGCTTCATGTACTTTCCGGGCCGGAATCGCTTTGCACATTTTTTTGTAGTAAAGGTCTTCCAGTTCGGCCGACTCAATCTTTAATTTATTGATTTCTTTGATGAGGTTATAGTAATCTTTGTCTGTCGCATGGGCAGGGAGGCTTCTTTTTTTAAGTTCCCTGATTTGCCAGTTGATGCCCCGTTGTTTGTCATGAAGTTCGTGGAAAATCGGGAAAAAGGCCGTGGCTTCGGTCGGAGTCAGGCAGGCTTCACGTACGATGAAACTCTCCAGACGCTTCACAAAATCTTGAGGAGAGAACTGTCTTTTGGGCGGTTGGGCCATGAACTGTATGTGACCGAGTACCCAAAACAAGACGAACATGGGCAGTATTTTTCTTTTCATCTGGTTTTATGTCTATGAATTAATACACATCTGTCAAATATAGGGCGATTTCGTGGTTGCTGACCATGGCGTAATCGAGAACGTCATCCATATAAATGTCTTCGGTTTCTATGGTCTCTCCATATTGTGCCACAGGGCTTTCACTGTGGGGGTGAATTACGGACCGGAGATAATATGTTCCGAGAAACATGGCACCGCATAGGGCGGCGGCCACTGCATACCATAGCGTGCGTATGCGTGTTCGTCGGCGGGAGGGCATAGAGAGAACAGGCTTCATTTCCTTCTCCGGCAATTTGCTCATCAATTCGGACGTAAACTGCTCGAAATACTCTTCCGGAACCTTGAACGGGTTGCCGGAACCGTATTTTTTTCGGATGAAATCTTCTTCTTTCATAATTGGCATTCCTTTCTTTGTATATTTGATATTTCCGGATTCAAAAGGTTTAATCTTGGGATTTAAAAAAATCGCATATTTTTTTCACGGCATGGTGGTAGGAGGCTTTCAAGGCACCTACGCTGGTGTCTAATATGCAGCTCATTTCTTCGTATTTCATTTCTTCGTAATACTTTAAATGGAATACGGCGCGTTGCTTGTCCGGCAAACTGGCGATGGCTTTTTGCAACTGAAGCTCCGTTTCGTTTCCATCGAAATATTCGTCGGCCGTCAGTTGGCTGACGATGGCCGACGGGGCATCGTCCAGTCCGGTCGTGTCTTTTTTCCGTTGTAGGAAGTTCAGGGTTTCATTGGTGGCAATACGGTAAAGCCATGTACTCAGACGGGCATCGCCGCGGAAAGTGTCTAAATTGACCCATGCTTTGATAAATGTATTTTGCAAAATGTCATTGGTGTCGTCATGACTGTATACCATACGGCGGATTTGACGATACAGCTGAGGGCTGTAAAGGTTCACCAATTGTTCAAATGCTTGGCGTTGATGTTCCGGTTGGTTCAGCCGGTGGATGAGTGAAGTTTCCTCCGTAGAATTCATGCTCGTACAAGTCGTTGTTTAGATAGGACACCCGGAAGGGAAGATGGTTTAAAAAGCTTCTAACTTTTTGAGTAAAATTTCATCATAACCGTATGGGTCGGGACTTTCTTCCCATCCGCCGTCGGGTTTCGGATAGAGGGTGTAATAGTCTATGACGACAGGTATGGAAGGATCGAAACGTTGTATGCCTACTTTCAACGGTTCGCCTTCTTTTTTTTCTATGGGAATAGATGAATTCAACGGAGGTAGTCCGATAGCTTCCCGAAGTCTGTTTACTGTTTTTTCTTCTGGTGTATCTAATAAAAAGACAGCCAGTTCGAGCGGTTTTTCTATTCGGATACATCCGTGGCTGATGGCTCTGTTTGTGCGCTTGAAAGCCTGTTTGTTGTTGGTGTCGTGCAGGTAGATGGAGAAATTGTTGGGAAACCTGAATATAAGTCTTCCCAAGGAATTACCTTCTCCGTTATCTTGGCGTACCCTGTAACGGCCACTGGTAAGCATGTCGGCCGTGACTGCTGCAGGAGGTAGTTCTTCTCCGGTTTCTTTACTGAAAATACGATAACGGTTGCGTGAGAAATAAGCCTCGTTTCCTGCATGTCGAGGGGCTATCTCCTTTTTTACAATGCTGTATGGGATGTTCCAATATGGATTCATGTCTACCCTTTCGATACGGCTTTGCAACATGGGGGTTTTACTTTTGGGGCTGCCGATGCATATTTTCATGTCCAGATATTCCGGCTTCTTTTCGTCTACGGCATAAAGCTTCGCGGCAGCCAGGTTGACCCATACGTACTTGTCGTGCGCGGCGCGAGGGGTTCGCCAACGGCTCCGTTCGATATTGATGATGGCTTTACGGCGTGTTTCTGGATTTTGCGTTTGCAGGCAAAGGTTTGTCAGTTGGTAGTATAATGGGTTATCGGGTTGTATGTCCCGGAAAAAATCGGTAAAGTTCCCGTCTTTCAGTATAGAGAGGGCTTTATGGATGAATTCTTGATTCGCGCTTTCCGTCTCGGTGTCATACAATCGGCGAAAAGGAGCTTTTTTCGTTGTGTCCGTTTGTTCTAACCGGTTGAAAATATAGTTCGGTTGGACGTATCCGAAGCGTTGTCCGCATACGTATCTGAGATAAGCTTTCGTAAGCAGGAACTCGGTACGTCCGAAAACGGAATTGATGTTGTTTTCGGTGTCGAAATCCAGTTGACGGATTCGTCGCAGGTTCGTTTGAAGCTCGGATATATAAAAATTACTTTCCCGTAGACCGGCCAAAGAAGCCTTTTGGAGGTAAGTCAGTAACGTATCCGCTTTTTCATCTATGCCCGAGCGGGTAATCCAAAGGAAAGGAGCACTGGAGGCATAGTATTTACGGGTATGCTCGTCTGCATACATTTTGAGAGGAAGTAGCCGCAGGCTGTCGATTTCATGTCGTATTTTCCGACTGGACAAACTATATTCCCGTATGTTCCAATCTGCAAAATCGTCCAACTGGATGTTGATGTTTGCATTTCTTTTCTCTTCATGGCATGAAATGATAATCAGACCGAAGAGGAAGAGATTGAAAAAACGAGAAAATCCCATTACATGAATTAGCGGATGGAAATCTTGCGCACTACTTTATTAACCTTTAATATATAACAGCCTTTCTTCAGAGATAAGTCTACTGTTTTTTCGTTGCTGTCAATTCTTATTGTTGCCACCTTAGTACCTGTCAGGGAGAAAATCTCCAATATGCTTCCGTTGGCGTTATAGACTGATAAAGTAGAGCCTTTCACGACTATGGATGTGGCCGAAAGTTCTGTCTCCGGCTCGTTCTTCTCTTCTTGCGCCCAACAAACTCCTGCGGTATTCAGGAGGAAGGTCGTCAATATTAAAAGAAGTGTCTTTTTCATCATAGTCTTATTCTTCATTTATTCTAATGGTACAAATATAGGTATTCCTAACGGAAGAAACAAATTTTATTGTGTGAAAAACGATTTTTCCCTTCGTTAAATTTTTATGAGAAGATTTTCCCTTGCAAGGATTGTCGGTTCAAATATGCTTTGGGCTTCTTTCAGGAGTTGGCTTTCGTCTTCGTACCGTGCCGAAAAATGACCGATACAGAGCTTTTTGACTTGGCTGTCCCGTGCGAGTGTGGCTGCCTGTAGGGCCGTGGTATGGAATGTTTCTTTTGCCCTTGCCAGGTCATCGTGCGAGAACGTGGCTTCATGAAATAATAAATCTGCTTTTTGGATATATTGGGCAAGTTCCGGTAGATAGCACGTATCCGAGCAATAGGCGAAAGAGCGTGGAGGGTCCGATGGTTCGGTAAGCCGGTGGTTGGGGACGAGTGTGCCGTCTTCCGTAGTCCAGTCCATTCCGTTTTTGATGTTATTGATTTCACAGATCGGGATACGGTAGAAATCGATCATGTCTCGCCGGATGTGTGGCAGAGTGGCTTTCTCCTGAAACAGAAAACCGCAGCATTCAATACGGTGGCGCAGGGGGATGGAGTAAACGTAGACGGAGCGGTCTTCATGAATCAAAGTATGGCGCGAGGTATCTACGGGGTAGAACTCAACACGGAAATCTAACCCTTTACAAAAAAAGCTCAGCAGACTTTGCAATATGGGGCCGAATGCCGCCGGGGCATGTACGTATAGAGGCGCTGTACGCCCTAATAAGCCAAAAGTAGAGATGAGGCCTATTAAACCGAAACAGTGGTCGCCGTGCAGGTGGGAGATGAATATATGGTTCAGCCGCGAGAATTTAAGCCGCGAACGCCTCAACTGCAGTTGTGCTCCTTCTCCGCAATCAATCATGTATAATTTTTCGCGGATGTTGATGACCTGTGACGTGGCGAAGTGCCGTGTGGTAGGTAGTGCAGACCCGCATCCCAAAATTGTCAATTCAAACTTTTCCATGTCTTCCGGATATGAGTTTCATTGTACAAAAATACATAAAAAAGGGCGATGAGAAATAATCATCACCCTTTCTTTCGTATTTTTTCCTATTTAGGAATGTGGCTTATTCGCCTTTTTCCATTTGGGCTTTCAATGCAGCCAATGCGTCGATGTCACCCAAGGTGGTAGCAGCTGCTTGGTTTTGAATCACCGGAGTTTCTTCTTTTTTCGTACCTTTCTTGGCGCTGTTAGTTGTTTTTTTGGCTTCTTTAGCTTCAGCGCGCTGTGCATCTTCGTAGATACGGCTGTGAGACAAGATGATACGTTTGCTTTCCTTGTTAAACTCAATTACCTTGAACTGCAATTTTTCGTTCAGTTGAGCCTGGCTGCCGTCTTCCTTCACCAAATGTTTCGGAGTAGCAAAGCCTTCTACACCATATTCCAATTGGATTACAGCGCCTTTGTCCAACATCTCGACGATAGTACCTTCGTGAATAGAGTTCACCGTGAATACGGTTTCAAACACATCCCAAGGATTCTCTTCAAGTTGCTTGTGACCCAAGCTCAAACGACGGTTTTCTTTGTCGATTTCCAATACCTGAACCTCGATTTCTGCGCCAATCTGCGTAAATTCAGACGGATGCTTGATTTTCTTGGTCCAAGAAAGGTCGGAGATATGAATCAAACCGTCTACGCCTTCTTCTATCTCGACAAATACGCCGAAGTTCGTAAAGTTGCGTACTTTGGCCGTATGTTTGGAACCTACGGGGTATTTCTCTTCAATGTTTTCCCAAGGGTCGGCTTTCAGCTGTTTGATGCCCAAAGACATCTTACGTTCTTCACGATCCAAAGTCAGAATGACAGCTTCTACTTCGTCGCCCACTTTCATGAAGTCCTGTGCAGAACGCAAGTGTTGGCTCCAAGACATTTCCGATACGTGGATCAAACCTTCTACGCCCGGAGCGATTTCGATAAATGCACCGTAATCGGCCATCACGACAACTTTGCCTTTTACTTTGTCACCTACTTTCAAGTTCGGATCCAAAGCGTCCCAAGGATGCGGAGTCAGCTGTTTCAGACCCAATGCGATACGCTTCTTCTCGTCGTCGAAGTCAAGGATAACCACATTGATCTTCTGGTCAAGCTGTACCACTTCTTTCGGATCGCTCACGCGTCCCCAAGAGAGGTCGGTGATGTGGATCAGACCGTCTACGCCGCCCAAGTCGATGAAGACGCCGTAAGAGGTGATATTCTTAACGGTACCCTCAAGTACCTGTCCTTTTTCAAGCTTGCTGATGATTTCTTTTTTCTGTTGTTCCAATTCGGCTTCGATAAGAGCCTTGTGCGAAACAACGACATTCTTGAATTCCTGGTTGATTTTAACGACCTTGAATTCCATAGTCTTTCCTACGAATACATCGTAGTCGCGGATGGGTTTCACGTCGATTTGTGAACCCGGCAAGAATGCTTCAATGCCGAATACGTCCACAATCATGCCACCTTTCGTACGGCATTTGATGTAACCCTTGATGATCTCTTCATTTTCGAGGGCTTCGTTCACACGATCCCAGGAACGGGTAGCGCGTGCCTTCTTGTGAGAAAGGATGAGCTGTCCTTTCTTGTCCTCTTGGTTCTCGATGTAAACCTCGACTTTGTCTCCGACTTTCAAATCGGGATTGTAGCGGAATTCGCTCATCGGGATGATGCCGTCTGACTTGAAGCCGATGTTCACCACCACTTCACGCTTGTTCATCGCGATAACCGTACCGTCAACCACTTCGTGGTCATTTACTTTGTTTAAAGAGCCTTCGTAGGCCTTTTCCTGAGCTTCGCGGCTCTCGTTCACCAGAGTGTCACCGCTTTCATAAGCATTCCAGTCGAAGTCTGCCAACGGTGCTACGTTCTTTAATTCTGCCATTTAATTAATTGAAAATAATAAAATTAATAATGTTAGACATTATGTTGTATATAATCGGGCGCAAAGTTACAATAAAAGGTATAAATATGCAATTAAAAAGGCAAGAAAATGAATGTATTTCTTGTTTTTGTTTGTATCTTTGCAGCGTCATTTATAATCATCTAACATGGGAAAGATTAATTGTATAGGTATTTTGACTTCCGGAGGAGATGCTCCCGGAATGAATGCCGCTATCCGCGCTGTTACGCGTGCCGGGATAGCAGCGGGTTTGAAGGTAAAAGGTATATATCGTGGTTATGAAGGATTGATTAACAACGAAATTCAGGAATTTACGACAGAGAATGTGAGCAATATCATCCAGAGGGGAGGAACGATTCTGAAAACGGCTCGCAGCAAGGAATTCCTTACGCCGGAGGGGCGTAAAAAGGCTTATGACAACATGGTGGAACAGGGTATTGATGCCTTGATTATCATAGGGGGTAACGGTTCGCTTGAAGGTGCACGCATTTTTGCTGAGGAGTTCGATGTGCCCTGTATCGGTCTGCCCGGCACCATCGACAATGACCTGAGCGGGACGGATTCCACTATCGGTTACGACACGACGTTGAATACCATTGTGCAGTGTGTAGACAAGATTCGTGATACCGCGACTTCGCACGAACGTATATTCTTCATCGAAGTGATGGGGCGCGATGCCGGTTTCCTGGCGCAGAACAGTGCGATAGCTAGCGGGGCGGAAGCTGCCATCATTCCCGAAGACTCTTCCAATGCCGACCAGTTGGAACAGTTCATCAGCCGGGGTATTCGCAAGAGCAAGAGTTCCAGTATGGTTATCGTGTCCGAAAGTCCCAAGTGCGGTGCCATGTATTATGCCGACCGGGTGAAGAAAGAATATCCCGAGTTCGACGTGCGCGTGTCTATTCTCGGGCATTTGCAGCGTGGCGGTTCTCCGAGTGCTTACGACCGTATTTTGGCTTCCCGTTTGGGGGTAGGCGCCATTACGGCTTTGCGCGAAGGGCAGCGTAACGTGATGATCGGCATCAAGAATGATGAAGTGGTGTACGTACCGTTCTGCAATGCCATCAAGAGCGACAAGCCGGTGAAGAAAGAGTTGATAAATGTATTGGGGATTTTGTCCATTTAAGGAACGGGCAAAGCCATATTATAAAAAAGTGTAACGGGAGCGAGGTCGGCAAGACTGGCTCCCGTTATTCTTTTGAAAGGCTCATTCTTCTTTCATCATTTCAAAAAAGCGGTGGATGGTGTCCCGGTTCACCGCTTTCAGTACGGCAGAGCCGTCACCGATAATTACCGTGTCGAAGAGAAAAGACAAACTGTTGAAGCCGGATGGGTCTTTGCTGATGCACTGGTTGTAATAGTCCGATGCGTTTCTGCCGTTCGGGTCTTCGGGACGGCCTTTTATGTTGCCTAAGTAATAGTTCCCGTCGAACGTGTTACGGGTGGAGCGGTTCAGGCGGATTTCTGATTCCTGCGGGACGAAGAATACATTTTCCCGGAACACGGTAGAGTCCGCATAGCCGTCCCATGAATCGGACGTGATGATACTGCGGTCGATGAACGGCTCCGTTTTGGGGTTGACATGCAAGAGGTTCCGTTGTACCAATGTGTTTTTGCAAGGACCGGCAATGTGGATGTTGGCCGAGAATATTCCGCTACGGGTCGCACGCGGGCGGATAGCGTCATTGATGCTCACATTATATTGCACCGCGCTGCCTTGGTTGCCTGCACCGTGGTACGTGCCTGAATTGCAAATCAGGACCAGTCCGCCGTCGTTGTCGTGGCTATAGTTGTATTGTATGGTCGTGTTGCGGCAGTTGTAATCCGAGTCGAATCCTTGTGCGTCCCATGGGGCCTTATGGTCGCTCACTTCGTTGAACTGCATCACGGTGTTGTCGCAACTCCAAGGCCAAAAGCCTGCGGCGGCCTCGCTGTGGGGCAATGTGCCCGGGCAGTTGCGCATCAGGTTGTATTCTATCAAGGCCCCGTCGCATCCGATGGGGACGATGCCGTCGCCCGGGACTTCCTCTATCAGGTTTTTGCGTATGACGGTACGCGTGTTGGGATGCCAATGTTCGCGGTCGCTGTAACCGGACCAGATGATGCCGTTCCGCTCGCACCTCCGGATGATGCAGTCTTCCACCCGTAATCCGTCGAACGTGGAGGGCGTGTCTTTACCCCGGTTGACGATGAGTATGCCCGAACCTCCCCCTTTCTGTTTGATCAGGCTGCCGTTCACGTCGTGGATATGGAGTGCCCGGAGCACGATGTCGTGCGACACGCCATAATCTTCGCAGAGCACTTTCACGCCCGTGCGGTTCGCCATCCTTTGCTTTCCGGTGTTCACGACCTCCAGATTCTCTAAAGTGAGATAGTCTGAATTGCGCACCAAGACCGTGTACAGCGACGAGTCCGGGGCTTGGATGCAAGGTTTCCTGCCTGTGCCGTAAGCACCGATTACGACCGGACGGCCTGCCACCCCCTCGGCCGACACTTCCAACAGCCCGTTGAATGATGAGTTCCTGCGCAATAATAAGGAATCGCCGGCATTCAGTTGTATTTCTTTCGTCCGCGACAGGCTTTTCCAAGCCGTCTTTTCGCTCTTTCCGTCGGCGCGGTCATCACCGTTTTGCGCGTCTACGTAATAGTTTTGTCCCCCACGTGGTTTGGACTTGGCATGGGAGGGGACGGAAATGTTTCCGGCCACTCCCAAGAAGATAAGAAGGAATAAAGTTCTCATTATATGATAAGGTTAAGGAACATTCGTAACCATACGGGTCATTTCAGCCATGTGGCCCGTTTCCACACATATTCCAACGGGCCGTGGTCGTGGTGTTTCATCCACCATTTGCAGAAAGAGAATTGCAGGACGAAGAACGCCATTCCGGCCAACAGGCTGGCCGTAATGCCCAAATCGTCGTGCAAGGAAAAGCCCCAGTTGTAATAAAGCATGGCTCCGGCAATGCTTTGGGTGATGTAGTTCGTCAGGCTCATCTTGCCGTATGGGATGATTTTGCTCATGAACGCTTGCATCCGGGTGCGGTAAAAGGCCATGAGCCCGCCCGAAACCAGTACCAACATGAAAGCGAATTTATACAAAGAGCTTACCACAAGGTTCAGCGGGGTCAATACGGACGGATTGCTGATGAAGTCGGGCAGCATGTTGCCAAGCCCGTATAGGGGGAAAAATGCGACCAAGGCTCCGCAGAGTATCTTGTTCCACACTTTCAGGTTTTCTTTCAGGAACAAGCCCCGTCTGCCGATGAGCAGCCCGAATAGGAACAAGGCCGCCGTCTGGAACACACGTCCGTTGTCCCAGGCCCAAGCCAGGCTAGCCAGTTGTCCCTCCCAAAGGTTCACGCGTACGGTTTCCCAAAACGTGCCGCCCTGTTGTACGGCGAAAGTTTGTGCCCACAAATGCCCGGTGGGTACGGCTGGAGTGACGAATGCCGGGTCGCAGGCCGCCCGGATGGCGTAGTATAAGGGTAGGGGTTGGATAAGCAGGACGCAGGCCAGTACCAGCAGCCATTTGTCTTTCAGGCGGCAGGTGAGCGGAAGGATGAAGCCCACTAAAGAGTAGAGCACCAATACCTCCGCCGTAAAGAACGAGGCGTTCAGGTTGCCGAAAAGGAAAAGCAGGAAGAGCCGCCAGCAAAACCGTCCCCTGAAGTCTTTTCCGCGCAGCCGCTGGTTGTCGTATTGGATGAAAAAGCTGAAACCGAAGAGCAATGCGAAAACGGCGTATGCTTTTCCGCCGAAGAGGAAGAACATGCCGTCCCAGATGGCTTTGTCACTGAAGTCCAACCACTCGCTTTGTCCCGCAGTGTCGGGGTAGGAGTAGAAATTGAAATGTTCGATGGAGTGCAACAGAATGATGCCCATTACGGCTATTCCGCGTAATACGTCAGCCACGTCCACGCGTGGATGTTTCGTCATGGTGGTGTTTTGCATGTTTTTTTCCTTTTGTTTGTTTCGTGGTTGCAAAAATAGGGATTTTTTTCATCTATACCAACAAAAATTATTCTGCGGAGATTTGAAAATCGTTTGCCGCAGATTGAAAAATCAGTCTCAGCCAAATGATTTTTCATTTGGCGCAGAACGATTTTGAAAATGTAAGTGGTTGGTTTTCAGGTGTGTTTGTAGGTGGAAAAATATTGATGAAAGTCACTTCTATAAGTGGTTAAAAAATACCGTAGAACTCCCCGTTGATTTTCTTTTTCCGACTATAAAAAATATCCCTACTTCACAGTAAGGATATAAAAAAAGGGTCAGCGCTCTGACCCAACCTTTGTTAACCTTAAATCTAATACTATGAAAAACACGATGCAAAGTTACGGAGTTTTTTGAAATAAACAATAGAAAAAGAATTAAAATGTCTATGCTTAACGTTTTTTATAGGATAAGCTTTGGTTTAGCTGTTTTTTTAGTCGTTTTTCGAGGTCTATTGGGGGATGAAAAAAGTCCATCTCTTGGTAAGAGATAGACTACCGTTTGCAAATGTAGGTAAAAAGCCAGATAACGCCAAGTAACTGTATGAAAAAATCTAAGAAATGCGATGTTTTTCTAAACTTTGTATTTTTTAAATGACTGTAAAATAGTATATTTTAAATGTCGGTCTATCTCTTACCAAGAGATGGACCGCTATTGGTAATATAAAATAATAGTAACGCAGGAATATGATAAGAATGGTCCGTAGTTTGATGAAAATATGGCTCGTTACGTATATGGCCTGTGGCTGTGTGGCCTGTCGGAGTAATAAAAAATCGCATCCCTTAGAAGGGGAAGCCGCTGTGTCGGTTCCCTGTTTGCGAGATATGGGTATCGTACGTCCGATTGCCGGATGGAGTCGGGGGGATAGTAATATGACCCGGTTTAAATATCGTGACGGACGGATAGTCGGAGGCTACAGTACGGAATATGGTACTTTTATAGTGGAGACGCATCCATTGGCGTTTCGGGTTTTCAAGGAAAAGAAGTCCGTAGCCACCGGTCGTGTCCGCGAGGTTTGTTTCAAGCCCGTTCGTGTCGCTCCGGAAGGCCATGTGGTTTATATGGAGTTCAACGGAATGGAGCAAGAAGCGGCGAACGGCGGAAAAGCCCGTCCTTTTCGAGGTGAGGTGTCGGCTTCTTACGACCCCGATGGTCATATAACCGAGATGAACTACTGTCGTGAGAACAGTTCGGGCTACAGGGAAACCGGCGTGGCGCGGTACACTTGGAAGGACGGGAATCTGGAGACGGTGGTTTCCGATGTTTCCCATACGAACAATCTATACGAGAGGCATGAGATTTATACTTTTGGCTATGACATGCAGGATTCCCTGAAGTTAAATCCCGGTATCTACCTCCAAGAGATGAATTGTTTTCCGGGGCTTTATGATTTTATTTGGTATGCCGGACTGTGGGGGAAAACCACCCGTCGCATTCCGCAGACGGTCACATACGAAAAGGTGGGAGACGGAGAAAATCGCAGCGAAACGCAATCTATCACTTTTATCCTCAGGCCGGAAAAGAATGCTGCGATATTGTCTTACGGTGGAGTTCCGCGCTTTTCATTCGATTACTTTCCCGTCAGTTGCCCCTGAGCGGTGGTCCCGTTGTCGGCCTCGGTTGGTGACGGGACCTTTTTAAAGGGATAAAAGAATACGGGTCGCTTCACAGCGACCCGTATTCTTTAGTTTTTTAGGTATTAGTTTTGTTTAAGGTAAAAAGATTGTTTTCAGGATAACGCTGCAAAGGTAAGCGCATTTTTAGGTGCGTGCAAGTAAAAAAACATGCTATAAAACATATTTTGCGAAAAACACTGCATTTTCCTTAAAAATCTTTTAATCTGCTTTGTCTTTCAGTTTTTGCCGATGGTAATTTACCATCCGGTCTATCGGTTCTTTGAGGATGTTTCCTATCCGTATGTCGTATATTCCGGCAGCCTCCTCCAGTTCTTCGTGGAAAATGGCGGCTATGCTGCCCACGAAGTGTACGGCAAGCGATCCGGGGTGGTAAGCCATGATGTTCCGTTCAAAGAAGGCTTTGAAGCAGTCTGTGAGTATACGGTGGGCGTCAGGGTGGGTACGGTGGGCTTTCAGGAAAGGTGTGAAAGAAGCTAAGAAACGGTTGGCTTCCGGTCCCCGGTACACTTTCCGGATGATGTCAGCTTCGTCCCATCCGTAGCTTTCCGCCAGCTTACGGCTTAGTTCTTCGTCTAAAAGTCCTTTGAGCCAGTCGCCTATCAGGCGTTTGCCTAAAGCTGTGCCGCTGCCTTCGTCCCCTAAGATGTATCCCAACGGAGACACATGTTGCACAATGTCCTGTCCGTCGTAACGGCAGGAATTGGAACCGGTGCCCAAAATGCAGGCAATGCCGGCTTCGTGTCCGCATAAGGCCCGTGCAGCCCCCAACAGGTCGGAATGGACTTCGGCTGTGGAGCGGGGGAAGAGTCCGGTAAGGGCCTGTCCCATCTTGTCGCAGACGGAAGGCAGGCATCCCGCACCGTAATAATAGATATGGGTTTCCGTTTCCGGTCCTTGGAGATGGGGGGCCAACCGGGGAAGCAGTTCCGTTTGCAGGATTTCCCGGATGGCGGGAGGTTCCAACAGGGCAGGGTTGAGTCCACGCGTACGGAAAAGCTGAGGCTCCCGATGGGGAACTGCCAGGCACCAGTCGGTTTTTGTGGAGCCTCCGTCGGCCACCAACAAGGCTTTCCGTAGGTTATGCTTGGTTTCCATGATGTTCTTTTTTCCCGAATTCCGGGTCTATTTTCAGCAGTGCTGTGACGCCGACCGTCACCAAGCAGCAGGCCATTACGATAAGGAAGAAGTGGAAGTATCCCACGGCTTCCTGCAATTCTCCGGCCACGGCGCCCGGCAGCATCATGGACAGGGCCATGAAAGCCGTGCAGAAGGCATAATGCGAAGTTTGTTGTTCCCCTTGCGAATAATATAGGAGGAACAGCATGTAGGCAGTGAAGCCAAAGCCGTAACCGAATTGCTCAATGAATACCATGGCGTTGATAAGCAAGAAATTCGTAGACTGGAAGTAACTCAGATAGACATATACAAGGTCTGGTAGCGTGATGCTCCATACCATCGGCCACAGCCACTTTTTCAGCCCGTTGCGCGAGGCGGCTATACCGCCTATGATGCCGCCGAGGGTCAAGCCGAGTACGCCTACCGTTCCCTGTACGAACCCTACTTCCTGCGTGGAAAGCCCCAGTCCGCCTTCGCTGACGGGTTTAATCAGGAACAGGTTGGAAATCCGGATGAGCAACGCTTCCGGCAGGCGGTAGAAAAGCATGAAAAGGACGGCGGCCACAGGCTGCGGTTTCCGGAAAAACGATGTGACGGTGAGCCAAATGTCTTTCCACAGGCTGCGGGCCGACACGGCTTTTCGTGTCCGGTCGCAGTCGGGGCGCGGCAAGTGGAAAAAGTGGTAGGCAGTCACGGCAATGAAGAATGCCGCCAGCACGTAGAAAGCGATGCTCCACGAATAGGCGATGCGGCGGGTGAAAGTTTCCAACGTGCCCGCCAACATGATGAGCAGTCCGCTGCCCGCTATGGTGGCGATGCGGTAGAACGTGCTCCTGATGCCCACATACAGGCTTTGCTCGTGCGGGTCGAGCGCCAACATGTAAAAACCGTCGGCTGCGATGTCGTGGGTGGCACTGCTGAAAGCCATCATCCACAGGAACATCAGGGTAAAGACGAGGAAATGGGCGGAGGGAAGCGTGAAGGCCACTCCGGCTATGGCGGCGGCGATGAGGAACTCCATGGCCAATATCCACCATCTTTTGCTTTTGGCAAGGTCGATGAACGGGCTCCATAGGGGTTTGACGACCCACGGGAGGTAGAGTGCGCTAGTGTAGAAAGCGATTTCGGCGTTGGAAAGTCCCATGCGTTCGTACATGACGGTAGAGATGCTCATGACCGTCACGTAAGGCAGTGCCTCGGCAAAGTACAGGGTCGGAATCCATTTCCATGGGTTCCGGCTTGGGGTTTCCGGTGTTTGCCGGTCGTCTATGGCGTAAGGTTTTCTTTTCATAAGGCTGTCAGGAGTAGGCTTTCCGGATGGTGATTCCGTCATAATAATGTTTCAGGATTTCGTCGTAACGGTAACCTTTGGCTCCCATGACCGCCGCCCCGATCTGGCATAAGCCCACGCCGTGCCCCCATCCGGCACCGTGGAGGACGAACCGGCCGGGTATGCCGTCGTGCAAATCCTCCTTGTCGACCACGAATGCCGAACTGAACAAATGGGTGTGGCTTAATACACGGCGTATTTCCAACTCTTTTCCGATGACGAGTGTCTCCTGTGTACCGACGATTCTCAACCGGCTGATGTGTCCGCCTCGTCCGCGTTCCACGGGGATGAGGTCGAGGATGCTGCCAAAATCCGTTTTCAGGTTCTCCTCGATGAGCCCGGACAATTCGTCTTGCGTGTATTCCACGCGCCAACGGTAGAAGTCCGTGGTTTCCCGGTCGTAGTCGTTCAGCACTTGACGGAGTATCTCTTCGTCTTCCGTGTGGCAGAACGAAGGCGGGTTGCTCCGTATCCACTTTTCAGCCTCCTCTTCCCGGGTGAGGTCCGGCAGCGCCGGACGGATGCCCGAAAGATTCCCGGGCGCAATATCTCTGACACTGGTCAGGTAAGACAAATGCTTGTCCTCCCAGCAATATTCGAATTCTTCGGTCGCTCCGCCGCAGCATTTCGAGAAACGTGCGTCGCAGATGTCATCCCCCGATGTGAGGATTTGCCCGCGTGTAGCTTTGACGGCTTCCACCACGGCCTCGTTGCTGGCCCGCGTGATGCCCTGATAGCGTTGGCAATGGTCGTCGGCACATACGTCGAATATCGTATGGTCTTCGCGGTCGTACCAACGGATCAGCTCTCCGTCGCTTTTGCTGAACGAGAAGAATCCACGGTCGTGGTTACTCAGTTGTTTGCGCTTTTCTATCTGGGCATAGAGCCAGCTCCGGCTGATGACGGCCGATGCTTTCAGGAACTCGGGAGAGGCGGAGGCGTTCATTTCGCTGGAAATGACACTGATGAGGTAGTCTTCCACCGGCAACACGTTGATGGCCACGATTTTTTCTTCTTCCACCACTAATTTCAACGTGCCGCTGAAGATTTGCGTTTCTTGCCGTTCCCAATGGAATTTGATACCGATTGTCACGTCGTAAAGCGAGAAAGAAGCTTTGTTTTCCTGAGGGGTAAAAGTCAATTCCCGGTACAGGTTTCCGTTCCACAGGATGCCTCCTTCGCTGCATTCTACCGTTTGCTCGCCCCTTACGAGGCTGCCTTTGGCCGAATAGGTGGCGTTGAGGGAGAAATGGATACGTTGCCGGCTCATGATGCCTACGCTGACTTCGGGTTCCGTGCCTTCATGTAGTCGTTCCGGAGCCGTGCGCGGCTCCGCGTTTTCCGTGCCGTCTTTCTTCTGGTGGCGGGTGAACTGCCCGATGACCGGTTTCAGTTCTTCTTCGCTCAGCGTCACTTCGCGCAGGATGTCCGTAGCCAATTCGGCCGTGATGGCCCGGAAATCTTTTTCTCTCGGTGTGATGAACAGGCCGCCCATATCCAAGGCTCCGGGACTGACGAGCAGTTGGTGCTCGCCGGTCTGTCCGTAGCAGGCCGGCCTGTGTTTCTTGCGTGGGAAAATCAGGATGACGATTTCGTCTTCTCGTCCGGCGTTCCATGACTGCCGCCAACAGATGATGTTCATGCGCGGTTCGTTTTCCCCGTCGCAGAGCGGAAGGGCATAGTAGAGTTTTTCAAAAAGCAGGCAGGGATGTTCCGACGGCCGGGTGCGGATGACAAATACCGGACATATATAACTTTTGAGGATGTAGAGCCCGCAGTTGGCGTTTTGCATCATGATTTCCTCGATGCTCTCTTCTTCGTCCGGTTGCAGGGGATAGAGTTTTTCCATCCCCATTTCGTAGCTTTTCCAGTCCCGTTCGATGGGCAACACACCCCGTTTCCCTGCCTGGAAGTGCATGTGGTCTGGGGCAGAAGCGCCGCATACGGGGCCGTTGTAGAAAAAGACGGCTTCCGGTATGTTCCAGGCCATGTTGCGCAAGGTCTTGAAGTGAGGCAGGATGCTTTGTGGTGTATGCCTCCGTGCCGGGATGGTAAAGTGTTCCGGTAAGATAGGGTAAGGGTTCACCAACAGTTGGTAATGTCCTTCTATGGGCAGGGCGTGTTGTACCTCCGGCCGGTTCAGGTCGCAAAGGAAGCACGGGCGGGCGGCCAAGGCTTCGGCTGAGATATTGGCTCCGGTCGAGGCTATTCGTGCCGGATTGAACTGGGCGGTCAGCGTATGGTCGCCGATGGCCAGTTCCTTGTTCTCTGCTTTTTGCAGGTCTTCATAACGTTGCCGGGCTTCGCTCCAGTCCTCTAATTGCTTGCGGAAGAAAGCCTGCATTTCTTCGGGATTCAGCGGGTGTGCCCACAGTCGGTTCAGTCGGCGGCGGGCTTCTATCTCGATAGTACGCAGCCGGTCCTTGTAAAGATTGTGGGCATTGGCTTTTTCTATGCTCAGTGCCGCGTCGGAATTGCCTTCCCAACGTCGGCATAAGTAAAGTTCTTCATAGATGCGCCCGATGCGGTAGTAGCGTGAAAAGCATAAGCCGAGTGCATAATCTTCCCCGTAACTGGTGTTCGGGATTTGCAGCTTCCTCAGAATCGGGGTGAAGAAAGCGCGCGGGGCACCCAGTCCGTTGATGCGCAAGGCATTGTTGCGGCCGTTTTCGGGGGTCCATTCCTTGTGGTCTATCAGGCCCGGCGGCAGAGTTTGCAGGGAGAAGTCCGTCATGCGGTAGGCTCCGATGACCATGGCTGCCTTTTCATGATAAAAAGTTTGTATGATGCGCTGCAAAGTCTGTGGTGAACTGTACAGGTCGTCCGAATCCAACTGGACGACGAAGCGTCCGCAACGCGGGTGGTGTACGGCCAAGTTCCAACAGCCCCCGATGCCCAAGTCGCCGCGTTCGGGGATAAGGTGGACGACGCGAGGGTCACGGGTGGCATAACGTGCGATGGCTTCCGTCGTTCCGTCTGTGGAATGATTGTCCGCCACGATAAGGTTGAAATCGAAATCTGTTTCTTGGGACAGCACGCTGCGGATGGCATCTTCGATAGTGCGGACCCGGTTGCGTACCGGAATGACGACCGTGGCCTCGCAAGGGAAATCTTCGGCACGGAAGTCTACCTCGTCGAATTCGTCGGGAGCCAGATAAGCCCCGATTTGCTTCAGGTGCTCCGTACAGGCTTTTTCCATTTCGATTTGCACGGTGCGGTTTTTCGGGTCTACGTAGTCGAAATTTTTCTCTCCGCTTTTCCGGGTGTCGGTTTCCGTTTTCGTATAAAGGGGTTCGTCCAAATGGAACAACTTGCCGTGGCGGCTCAAGTATAGCCGTAAGTCATACCATCCAGCGAAACGGTAGTCGGGCAAATTCTCTTGTCCGGCGTATGCTTTCAGGCCTTCTGTACGTATCAAGACCAACGGGCCGAAATCGAAATCGTCGCGCAGGCTGCCCTTTTGGTAATCTATGAGCGGATGGGCATGCCGTGCCCCGTCCTGTATGGCGTAATGGTCGGCATAAAGCAAGTCGGCACGGGTGTCGTCGGCCACACGCAACAGGCGGTCGAGGGCATGGAACCCCAGTTCAAGCGGCAGGGCTTTGTGGTAGAACAGGCAGTATTCGGCCTCGCAAAGGCGAGCCATGTCCAACATGGCCTGTGTGCTGAAAATACCGTCGGTGTGCAACGGTAAGCAGGTATCTGGCAGGGTGGCCTCGACACCAACGGGGCACAGCCCGTAGATACGGCCTGTCCATCCACTGCTGCGGAGTTCCTGTACCAGTCCGGCCATTTGGTTCTCTGTTCCGCAAGGGAGGAAACAGTCTATTCGTGGAGAATGTGATGACGATTTCATGTGGTAATTTATGTATTATAGCGTGCAAATATACTAATAGAAGTCCAATATAGTGGAAAGTTTTCTCTTTTTTCCGTAACTTTGCCTGTAAAATAAAGGAGAAGAGATAACCGTGGAGGATAAGATAGCATTATTGGGCATGACGTTGTCGGAGTTGAAGTCCGTGGCGGGGGAAATCGGTATGCCGTCTTTTGCCGCCCGTCAGATGGCGGAATGGCTATATGGGAAGAAGGTGGCTTCCATTGACGAAATGACCAATATTTCGGCGAAGAACCGATGTTTGTTGAACGAACGTTATACCGTGGGCTGCTTGGGTCCGGTGGATTGCCAACGCTCGGCAGACGGGACCGTGAAGTATCTGTACCGTACGGCGGCGGGCGGATACGTGGAGACGGTGTATATCCCCGATGGCGACCGGGCTACGCTTTGCGTGTCTTCCCAGGTGGGGTGCAGGATGAACTGCCGTTTTTGCATGACCGGAAAACAAGGCTTTTCCGGACAGCTGACGGCTGCTGATATCCTGAACCAACTGTATTCGCTGCCGGAGCGCGACACCCTGACCAATGTGGTGTTCATGGGGCAGGGAGAACCGTTGGACAATCTGGATAACGTGTTGCGCGCCACGGAGATTCTGACAGCCGATTATGGCTATGCCTGGAGTCCTAAGCGCATTACGGTGTCTACCGTCGGACTGCGCAAGGGGCTGAAACGTTTTTTGGACGAGAGTGAATGTCATCTGGCAGTCAGCCTGCATAACCCGTTTGCCGACCAACGTGCCCGGTTGATGCCGGCCGAGAACAGTTACGGCCTGCAGGAAATCGTGGCGTTGCTCCGGGAGTACGACTTTACGCACCAACGTCGCCTTTCTTTTGAATATACGATGTTTGAAGGGGTGAACGACACCTTGGCGCATGCCAAGGAGCTCTTGCGCTTGCTTGGAGGAGTGGAATGCCGGATGAACTTGATTCGTTTCCATCCCGTTCCCGGCGTGGACTTGAAGGGGACGTCGGAGGAAGGCATGTTGCGTTTTCGGGATTACCTGACCGGGCACGGGCTTTTTTCTACCATCCGGGCGTCGCGCGGACAGGATATTTTTGCCGCTTGCGGATTGTTGAGCACGGCGAAACAACAAGGTGTGGAACTTAAAAAAACAGAATAAGGCTATGAAAAGGATTTTAGGAAATCGGTGGATGTCGTGGTGCGGGATATGGGTTGCCGTAATGCTGTTGGCTGCCTGTGACCATTTGGCTAAGCCTACGTCCAGTGGACGCCCGTACGAAGTGTTGGTCGTTGTGGGCGACTCCTTGTGGCAACGTCCTGCGGGACGTGCGTTGTTTGATGTGTTGGATACGGATATCCCCGGTCTTCCGCAGCCCGAGCGTTCGTTTCGTATTTCGCAGACCGACCCGAAGCGTTTTAATCAGGTGTTGAACATTTTCCGGAACATCATAAAGGTGGATATTGCTCCTAACCAATATACGCAGACCAAAATGAAGTTCACGCGTGACGTGTATGCCCGGCCGCAAGTGCTGCTGACGATTCAAAGTCCGAATGAAAAGGACTTTGCCGCTTTTGTGAAAAAGAATGCCCGGGCCATCATCGACTTTCTGGTGAAAATGGAAATGAACCGGCAAATCAATGAATTGGAGAAAAAACATTCGGAAGTCGTGTCTTTCTTGGTCGATTCCATCTTCGGTTGCCAATTCTGGGCACCGGCGGAAATCAAGAGCTACAAGAAAGGGAAAGACTTCTTCTGGACTTCTTCCAACACGGCTTCCGGGTTAGTGAACATCTGTATGTATTCCTATCCTTATGAAGGGCCTTGGACGTTCAACAAGGCATACGTGTTGGCCAAACGCGATTCCGTGATGAAAGTCAATATCCCCGGTGTGGAACCCCGTATGTATATGGCTACCGACACGGTTTGTACTTCGGTGAAACCCATTACGGTGAAAGGAGGGTATGCCATGGAGGCACGCGGACTGTGGAAAATGGAGCATGATGCCATGGGCGGCCCGTTTGTCAGCCATTCCCGGGTGGACACGTTGAACAACCGCGTGGTGGTGGCGGAAGGCTTTGTTTATGCGCCGGAGAAAATGAAGAGAGGGCTGATTCGTCGGTTGGAGGCTGCGTTGTACACCCTTTGCTTGCCGGGCGAGCAAGCCCGTGAATTGAAAGCCAACATACCCGAAGTCAGCGTGGTGGCAGGAAAAGAACAAGAATAAATCAGAAACAAAAGATATGAAGAATGGTAAGATATTGGTGGGGATAACCCACGGTGACATAAACGGTGTGGGATACGAGGTTATCCTGAAGCTTTTCAGCGAACCGATGATGTTGGAGTTATGTATACCTATTATATATGGTTCGCCCAAAGTGGCCACTTATCACCGCAAGGCGATGGAGCTGACGACAAACTTCGTCACGATACAAAAAGCGGACGAGGCCGTGGAGGGCAAGTTGAATTTGGTGGACTGTCTGGAAGAAGAGGTGAAAATCGATTTCGGACAGCCCTCTGCCGAGAGCGGCAAAGCGGCTTTGGCGGCTTTGGAAAGGGCTATGGTGGATTATCGCGAGAGACTGTTCGATGTATTGGTGACGGCACCCATCAACAAGGCAACGATACAGGGAGATGGTTTCCACTTTCCCGGACATACGGAATATATACAGGAGCGCGTCGGCGAAGGCCGGGAGGCACTGATGATTTTGATGAATGACGTGCTTCGCGTGGCTTTGGTGACTACACATTTGCCGATTCGCGACGTGGCGCAGGCGATAACCAAGGAAGCCGTTATGCAAAAAATCCGTATCTTCCATGAGGCGTTGCGCAAGGATTTTAATGTATCGAACCCGCGTATCGCCGTATTGGCACTGAACCCCCATGCCGGCGACGGCGGCCTGTTGGGCACGGAAGAAAAGGATATTATCCGTCCGGCTCTCCTGGAGATGGAGAAGGATGGCGTTTTCTGTTTCGGCCCTTATGCGGCCGACGGCTTTTTCGGAAACCGTACGTACGAGCATTTCGACGGCGTGTTGGCCATGTATCACGACCAGGGATTGGCACCGTTCAAGGCACTGTCCATGGCGGACGGGGTGAATTATACGGCAGGACTGCCCATCGTCCGTACTTCTCCAGACCATGGTACGGCCTACGATATCGCCGGACAGGGAAAGGCCGACGAGTCATCCTTCCGCCAGGCGGTCTATGCGGCATTGGATGTGTACCGCAACCGTGCCCGTTACGAAGAAGCGTATGCCCATCCTTTGCGCAAGCAGTATCACGAGCGTCGTGACGACAGCGACAAACTCAAACTGAACGCTCCGGAAGAATAACATGAAGCCTCTTTACCGTAACGTGTTTCTGGCCATCGGCGTGGTGGCCATCATTATTATGCTCTGCACTTCGGACTTGTCCTATTCGGAATTATGGGACAACGTCCGTCGGGCGGGATACTGGTTTCCGGCTGTCATCCTCTTATGGGTCTTCCTTTATCTGGCCAACGCCTGGGCTTGGTCGGTCATCATCCACGACGGGGCGGCACCGAAAATTCCTTTCCTGAAGATTTATAAGTACACGGTCAGCGGTTATGCGCTGAACTATGTCACTCCGGTGGGACTGCTCGGCGGCGAGCCTTACCGTATCATGGAGCTGACGCCCTACGTGGGGGCGGCCAAGGCAACATCCAGTGTGATTTTGTATGCCATGATGCACATCTTTTCCCATTTCTGTTTTTGGACTTTCTCCATTCTCCTTTATTTGTGGCTCTATGGACGGGAAATGTCGGCGGGGATGGCGGTATTCATGACCGTTTGTTCCGCCTTCTGCGCTGCGGGCATTTACTTCTTCCAGAAGGGATATAAAAACGGGTTAGCCATGAAAGCCTTGCGCTTGTTGGCCCATATACCCGGGTTGAAGTCCCGTCTGCGGCGGTTCATCGGCACGCGGGAAGAGTCCATACGGAAGGTGGACAGCCAGATAGCCGCCTTGCATGCACAGCGTAAGTCCACGTTCTACCTGTCGTTGTTCATAGAGTTCGCCGTGCGGGTGGCCGGTTGTCTTGAAATCCAGTTCATCTTGCTGATACTGACCGATCATGTTTCTTTTTGGGATTGCGTGCTGATACAGGCTTTCACGTCGCTTTTTGCCAATTTGTTTTTCTTTATTCCGATGGGTATGGGAGCGCGTGAAGGCGGTTTTGCCTTAGCCGTGGGCGGACTTTCCCTGGCCGGAGCCTACGGTGTTTACACCGGTTTGATTGTCCGTCTGCGCGAACTGGTGTGGACAGCCGTCGGTTTGCTGTTGATCAAACTGGGCAATAAGCCTGCTTAGTTTTTCTTAAATTAATGCGGTTAAAGTTGTGTCCCACGGGATTTTTTATGTAATTTTGTCGACAATCGCATTTTGGGAGAAGATATGAATACATCCGACGTTCAGGCACAGAAAAGAAGATATGGTATCGTGGGCAACTCGGAAGGGTTGAACCATGCAGTGGACATTGCTTTGCAGGTGGCCAAGACGGACTTATCCGTATTGATCACCGGAGAGAGCGGTGTGGGAAAGGAAATCATTCCCCGTATTATCCACGACAACAGCCTGAGGAAGACGAAGAAATACTTTGCCGTGAATTGCGGTTCCATTCCAGAAGGGACGATAGATTCCGAACTGTTCGGTCATGAGAAAGGGGCTTTTACCGGGGCGATAGGAGAGCGTGAAGGCTATTTCGGGGCGGCCAACGGAGGTACGCTGTTTCTTGACGAGGTTGGAGAGCTGCCTTTGGCCACGCAGGCGCGTTTGTTGCGTGTGTTGGAGACGGGGGAATACATCCGGGTCGGTTCGAGCGACGTGCGTAAGACCGACGTGCGCATCGTGGCGGCTACCAATGTCAACATGGCGCAGGCCATCCGCGACGGCCGTTTCCGCGAAGACCTGTTCTACCGCCTGAACACGATTCCCGTCAAGATGCCGGCTCTTCGCGAACGGGGGGACGATGTGGTGCTGCTTTTCAAGAAGTTTGCGATGGACACGGCGGAAAAGTATAATATGCCGGATCCTGTGGAGCTGACGGAAGCCGCCCAGGAAAGGCTGAAAAGATATTCATGGCCGGGGAACGTCCGCCAACTGAAGAACGTGACGGAACAGATTTCCATCCTCTCCCCGGAGCGGATTATCACTCCTGAAATCTTGTCCGGGTATATCCCCGAAGATCCGGTGACGCATGACATCGTACCGTTGAACAAACGGAATGAAGGCCACAGTTTTGAAAACGAACGCGAACTGTTGTACAAGATACTTTTCGATTTGCGCAACGACGTGACGGAGCTGAAAAAGTTGGTGCACGGGCAGCGGGTGGAGCGTGAGCACTCTTCCGCCCCACAGGTTGTCGAGCGTCCTATTACTTATTATCAGCCGGATGTCACTTATCCGGTGGCTCATGCGGCCAAAGGGGCGGATGAGTTTCAGACTCCGGAAGAATATGTGGAAGAGACCGTGTCTTTGAACGACGTGGAACGTCAGGTGATAGTGAGGGCTTTGGAGAAGAACCGGGGCAAGCGTCGCAAGGCTGCCCAGGAACTGAACATCTCCGAAAGGACGCTTTATCGTAAAATAAAGGAATATGGTTTGGATAAAGAGGATATTTAAAAGTAAGGTGGTCGGGCTGTTGTCTTGTGTCTTTTTGTTGGCGGCTTGTTCTATTTCCTATAAATTCAACGGGGCATCCATCGACTATACGAAAACCAAGACGATACAGATTTCACCTTTCCCCATCCGCTCTGCATACGTATGGGCGCCCATGCAGTCTATTTTCAGCAACCAGTTGACCGACGTCTTTGCCCGCCAGACCAAGTTGAGGCAGGTGAACCGTAACGGGGATTTGCAGCTTTCGGGCGAGATTGTGGAATACAGCCAGTTCAACAAGGCCGTGTCTGCCGACGGGTTTTCGTCGCAGGTGCAGTTGAAGATGACAGTGAATGTCCGTTTTGTGAATAATGCCAACCATGATGAAGACTTCGAACAGAAGTTCAGTGCCACCTCCCAGTATGACTCTTCGCAACAGTTGACCGCTGTACAAGAGGAACTGGTGACCCAGATGGTGAAGGATATTGTGGACCAGATATTTAATGCAACCGTAGCGAATTGGTAAGGATATGGATTTGAACTTGTCGGATTATATCAAGCATCCGGAGAAACTGGATAAGGAGACGTTGCCCCGCCTGGAGAAGTTGGTCAGCGACTATCCTTATTTCCAACCGGCCCGTCTGCTCTATTTGCGTAATCTGTACCTCTTGCACGATGCGGCTTTCGACCGGGAGCTTCGTCGCGCCGCCTTTTTCCTGCCCGACCGTAAAGCCCTGTTCCGTTTGATAGAAGGCGTAAACTATCGGTTCGAACCCGTCAAGAAGTATCAGACGAAAGCAGAGAAGGCGGGAGAGGTGGAAGAGGACCGCACTTATTCGCTCATAGACAATTTTCTGGCCAACTTGCCGGAGGAGAAGCCCCACCGCCCGAAGCCGGTGGATGCTTCCACAGACTATATGGCATACCTGATGCAGAGTGAAGACGCTCCCGACACGATTACGGCAGTGCCCCGCATGCAGCATCAGGAACTGATAGACGAATTTATCGGGCAAGGGGATAAACGCATCGTACTGAAGCAGGATGCCGACAGCGAGTTGCAGACTCCTGCTCTTCCTGCCGAGGGCGAAAACGAGGAGGATGAGGACTATTTTACCGAAACATTGGCTAAAATTTATATAAAACAAGGCCGATATACCAAAGCGATGGAAATTATAAGGCGGTTAAGTTTGAAATATCCAAAAAAAAACCGTTACTTTGCAGACCAGATTCGTTTCTTGGAGAAATTGATAATAAATAATAAAAATAAAAAATCGTAAACATGTACACAGTATTGGTTGTTCTCATCGTCATTCTTGCCATTCTGATGTGTCTGGTTGTACTCATCCAGGAGTCCAAAGGTGGAGGTCTCGCTTCTAGCTTCTCCGCTTCCAATCAGATTATGGGTGTGCGCAAGACGACGGATGTGATTGAAAAACTGACTTGGGGATTGGCGGCTGCCATGGTCGTATTGAGCGTGGTTTCGGTATTCTTTATTCCCAAAGTGGCTACGGAAGAGTCTGCCATGATGAAGGCGGCCACCGAGCAAAAGGCCGTAAATTCCAACAATTTGCCGGGATTCGGTGCTAGCCAACCGCAGCAACAGGCTGCTCCGGCCGGGCAAGCTCCGGCACAGCAGGCACCCGCGCAGTAAGCGGAACTGCCGGTCTTGGGTGACAGAAGGGCGAAACCCTTCTCTGGGAATTATTATTAGACAAAAGGACATAAGGTGCAACTTGTCAAATCCCGTTTGTGGAAGTCGGCATTCACCTTGTGTCCTTTTGTTCTTTTGTCTGAAAGCTCCTACCCCTACCCAGAAGTTTCACAAAACCATTCTTCAGTTTATAATATGTTGTATTATAGTGTCTTATGACAGATTCTGAAGGATGAAGGATGGTTTTATAAAACCCTTTGGAGGGAAGTGAAGAGTACTTATATCCATGATTTTTAAAAAAAATGTCGAGAAAATTTGTTTGTTTTGTTTATAAATTCTATATTTGTCACGTAATATTATCCAAATGCGATGATGAAAAACGGACTTGTACATAGAAATCAGAGAGGTGCTACGGTGTGGAGGCCGTTGCTGATAGTACTGTGCAAGGGCGAAAAATACCGTTTTTTGACGATTTTATATGAGAAAACATGCGTTTTGAACGGCTTTTTTAACTATTTGTATTTGGTTGTTCCGAATATTTGTGTAAACACACACACACACACACACACACACACACACATGTAAATCATGTAATATCTTTTTGTATTTTGTCGATAAACCCCGCTATGTTTGGCCATGTCGGGCATTTGGTATATTGTCCGCTTTCAGATGAAAGCGGGCCTTTACGTATATTCTATAAACTGAAAACCATGATGAAGAGCAAACGACTTGTTTTATGTTTGCTGGGGCTGTGCAGTTGGTTCGTCGCTGTTCAAGCACAGACCGTAGCGTTAAAAACGGATGTGGTGAACTGGGCTACAGCTTCGTTGAATTTGGAACCCGAAGTGAAAGTGGGGCGCAAGTCCACCATGGCTTTGGGGCTTTCGTGGAATCCCTGGACGTTTTCCGACAACAAGAAATGGCGTCACCTACGGGTGCAGCCGGAGTACCGTTATTGGATATGCCGTCCGTTCGGTGGGCACTTCTTAGGGCTTCACGCTTCTTACACGCGGTTTAACGCCGGAGGGGTGAACCTGCCTTTCAGCCTGTTGCCCAAGTTGGAAGATGAGCGCATGCAGGGTAATGAGTGGGCTGTGGGTCTGGGTTACGGCTACCATTGGATCCTGAGCCGCCATTGGAGTTTGGAGGCCGAGTTGGGGTTGGGCTATTCTTTCGCAGACTTCAGTGCCTATGAGTGCCGCAAGTGTGGCGACAAGTTGGAAGAGCGCACTACCCACCGCTTCGTGCCCACCAAGTTGTCCGTGTCTTTTATTTATGTGTTCAAGTAAATCAGACCGAAAAGATGAAGATAATCAATGATATACAAGCGTGGATGGGAGCAGCGGCCTTGTGCCTGTCTTCCTGTCCGTTGTTGGCCCAACAGGTGGTGCCGACGGGCGAACCTGTGTTGTCGTGGCAGGACAGCACGCAACTCAAAGTGGCCTTTTCCGTGGCTGCCGGCGATGTGGAAATTACCTCCGACGACCGTCTCATCCTTACGCCGCGCCTTACCACGAAGGCGGGCGACACGTTGGCGCTGCCTCCTGTGGAACTGGCCGGGCGGCGCAACCGCCGTTACTTCGACCGCCGTGCGGCTTTGCACGGTGAAGAACGTGCCGTCGTGGCAGCTGCCGCCGATACCCTATATTATAATAAGGTGGTAGAGGCGGAGCCGTGGATGCGTGCGTCGGAGCTTTCGCTTACGGTGGATTGCGAGTTCGAGGACTGCTGTGACGTGCGGCCGTTGGCTGCGCTCGATTTGGGTGCTACGTGTTGGTTCACGCCGAAACCCAAGGCTGTCGTGCCAGTGCTGAGCGTGGCTGAACAGATTGCCGTGCGCGAACCCGTGCTGAAGCCCGTCAGCGAATACAAGCCCTATACGCGCGACATCCCTTTGCGCAAAATGAAAGATGCGCTTTACGTGCATTTCCCCGTGGGAAAGTGGGACTTGCGCGAAGACTTCCGCGACAACGAGGCCACGTTGGCGCGTATCGTGGACATGATGCGGCGCGTGAAGGACGACAAGACCTCATCCATCGTGAAGGTGGTGATTGTGGGCTTGGCATCCATCGAAGGCTCCGTGGCTTTCAACGAGCATCTGGCCGGGCGGCGTGCCGAAGTCCTGAAAGACTACCTTGATGCCCGGGTGGACATGCCCGACAGTGTGTATGAGGTGGTGGGTGCAGGGGAGGCATGGGCCGACTTGCGCGATGTCATCGCCGAGAGCGACCTGGACGAGCGGCAGGAGCTGTTGCAAATCATCGACCACACGCCGGATGCCAACCTGCGCGAGCAGCGTATCCGCAGGCTCAATGGCGGGCGGCCTTACCAATACCTGAAGCAGTCGGTCTTTGCCGACCAACGTAATTCGGGGTATATCCGTGCTTACTATGAGGCTGTGCCGGACGAGGCAGCCGAAGCTATCAACCGGGCCGTGGCTTTGGTGCGCGGGGGGCGCGATGCCGAGGCGGCTGCCCTGCTCGAACCGTTGGACGACGAACGCAAGTGGAACACGTTGGGTGTGGCCTACTTCAAGACGGGGCGGCGTAAGGAGGCCATCGTATGCTTCGAGCGTGCCGTGAAGGCGGGCGACAGCGAGGCTGCGGGCAACCTGAAGGGCGTACAGGCCGTGGAATGACGGAATTTATGAGATTTTCTAATTATAGAGTTTATTAATTGTTTTATTCATTCAGAGCCTGTTTAAATTTTATTCAATAACAT
>NZ_GL883847.1 GCF_000205165.1 Paraprevotella xylaniphila YIT 11841
ACTTCCGTAACCGAGAATCTGCTGTTTGCCAGTGGAGCAACGGAAAAGTGCGGCCGTGTGGATAATGGTGACACCATAACGGACTCTATGGATATAGAGAAACGTAGAGGAATTACTGTCCGGGCTTCTACGACATCTATTATCTGGAATGGAGTGAAATGCAATATCATTGACACTCCGGGACACATGGATTTTATTGCGGAAGTGGAGCGGACATTCAAAATGCTTGATGGAGCAGTCCTCATCTTATCCGCAAAGGAAGGCATACAAGCGCAGACAAAGTTGCTGTTCAACACTTTACAAAAGCTGCAAATCCCGACAATTATATTTATCAATAAGATTGACCGTGCCGGTGTGAATTTGGAGCGTTTGTATATGGATATAAAAACAAATCTGTCGCAAGATGTCCTGTTTATGCAAACTGTTGTCGATGGATCGGTTTATCCGGTTTGCTCCCAAACATATATAAAGGAAGAATACAAAGAATTTGTATGCAACCATGACGACGATATATTAGAACGATATTTGGCGGATAGCGAAATTTCACCGGCTGATTATTGGAATACGATAATCGCTCTTGTGGCAAAAGCCAAAGTCTATCCGGTACTACATGGATCAGCAATGTTCAATATCGGTATCAATGAGTTGTTGGACGCCATCTCTTCTTTTATACTTCCTCCGGCATCAGTCTCAAACAGACTGTCAGCTTATCTCTATAAGATAGAGCATGACCCCAAAGGACATAAAAGAAGTTTTCTAAAAATAATTGACGGAAGTCTGAGACTTCGAGACGTTGTAAGAATCAATGATTCGGAAAAATTCATCAAGATTAAAAATCTGAAAACTATTTATCAGGGCAGAGAGATAAATGTTGATGAAGTGGGTGCCAACGATATTGCGATTGTAGAGGATATGGAAGATTTTCGAATCGGAGATTATTTAGGTGCTGAACCTTGTTTGATTCAAGGGTTATCTCATCAAAATCCCGCTCTCAAATCCTCCGTCCGACCGGACAAGCCCGAAGAGAGAAGCAAGGTGATATCCGCTCTGAATACATTGTGGATTGAAGACCCGTCTTTGTCCTTTTCCATAAACTCATATAGCGATGAATTGGAAATCTCGCTATATGGTTTGACCCAAAAGGAAATCATACAGACATTGCTGGAAGAACGGTTTTCCGTCAAGGTCCATTTTGATGAGGTCAAGACTATCTACAAAGAACGACCTGTAAAAAAGGTCAATAAGATTATTCAGATAGAAGTGCCACCCAACCCTTACTGGGCCACAATAGGGCTGACTCTTGAACCCTTACCGTTAGGGGCAGGGTTGCAAATAGAAAGTGACATCTCCTATGGTTATCTGAATCATTCTTTTCAAAATGCTGTTTTTGAAGGGATTCGTATGTCGTGCCAATCGGGGTTACATGGATGGGAAGTGACAGATCTGAAAGTAACTTTCACTCAAGCCGAGTATTATAGCCCGGTGAGCACACCTGCTGATTTCAGACAGCTGACCCCTTATGTCTTCAGGCTGGCTTTGCAACAGTCAGGTGTGGACATTCTCGAACCGATGCTCTGTTTTGAGTTGCAGATACCTCAGGTGGCGAGTTCCAAAGCTATTACAGATTTGCAAAAAATGATGTCTGAGATTGAAGACATCAGTTGTAATAATGAGTGGTGTCATATTAAAGGGAAAGTTCCATTAAATACAAGTAAAGACTATGCCTCAGAAGTAAGTTCGTACACTAAGGGCTTAGGCATTTTTATGGTTAAGCCATGTGGGTATCAAATAACAAAAGACGGTTATTCTGATAATATCCGCATGAACGAAAAAGATAAACTTTTATTCATGTTCCAAAAATCAATGTCATTAAAATAATGGAGCGGTCAGGAAATTTCTATAAGGCAATACGGTTGGGATATATACTTATCTCCATTCTTATCGGATGTATGGCATATAATAGCCTCTATGAATGGCAGGAGATAGAAGCATTAGAACTTGGCAATAAAAAAATAGACGAGCTCCGAAAAGAAATAAACAATATCAATATTCAAATGATAAAATTTTCTCTATTGGGTGAAACAATACTGGAATGGAACGATAAAGATATCGAGCATTACCATGCACGGCGTATGGCAATGGACAGTATGCTCTGCCGTTTCAAGGTCACCTATCCAGCAGAGCGCATCGATAGTGTGCGCAGTCTTTTAGAGGATAAGGAACGACAGATGTTCCAGATAGTCCAGTTAATGGATGAACAACAATCTATTAACAAGAAGATAGCCAATCAAATTCCGGTTATTGTGCAGAAAAGTGTGCAGGAACAGTCCAAAAAGCCAAAACGAAAAGGTTTCTTAGGCATATTCGGCAAAAAAAAGGAAGTAACTCCAGCAGTATCAACTACTATCCTTCATTCGGTCAATAGAAACGTAATCAGCGAACAGAAAGTGCAGGATCGCCAATTGTCGGAACAAGCCGACAGCCTTGCAGCTCGTAATGCAGAACTTAACAGACAACTGCAAGAATTGATTTGCCAAATAGAAGAAAAGGTACAAACCGACCTGCAAAGCCGGGAAGACGAAATAGTTGCCATGCGTGAAAAGTCATTTATGCAAGTAGGCGGTTTAATGGGATTCGTTCTTCTATTGTTGTTAATTTCCTACATCATCATACATCGTGATGCAAAAAGCATTAAACAATACAAGCACAAGACAACTGATTTGATAAGGCAACTGGAACAATCCGTACAACGGAACGAGGCACTGATAACGTCAAGGAAGAAGGCGGTGCATACTATCACCCATGAACTGCGCACACCGCTGACAGCAATAACAGGCTATGCCGAACTGATACGGAAAGAACAGTGTGAGGATAAGTCCGGGCAGTATATCCAAAACATACTGCAATCCTCCGACCGTATGCGGGATATGCTCAACACTTTGCTTGACTTCTTCCGCCTGGACAACGGCAAGGAACAGCCCCGTCTGTCACCCTGCCGGATTTCTGCAATCACGCACACACTTG
>NZ_GL883848.1 GCF_000205165.1 Paraprevotella xylaniphila YIT 11841
GAAGAGGGTACACCACAAGGAGGTATCATATCACCGACACTTGCAAATATAGCACTTGACGGACTTCAACCACTCTTGGCTGAAAGATTCAAAAGATTATGGCGCAACAATAAGACATTCCACTACAAGGTAAACCTTATTCGTTATGCGGATGACTTTATAATCACAGGTCGAGATAAGGAGCTATTGGAAAACGAAGTCAAACCTATCGTGATAGAATTTCTCAAAGAAAGAGGGCTGACCTTATCCGAAGAGAAAACTACCATTACGAACATATACGACGGTTTTGATTTCTTAGGTTTCAATGTGAGGAAGTTTGGCAAAAGGCTATACACATCCCCGTCCAAAGATGCACAGAAACGCTTCAGGGCAAAAATCGGTGACATCGTTAAAGGACATAAAATGTGTAAGCAGGAATCGCTGATACGAATGCTTAATCCTGTAATCACAGGTTGGGGCAACTATTACCGATATGGTGCATCAACCGATGCTTTTCATGGTTGTGACAATCACATTTACAATCTCACGAAGAAATGGGCTTTACGTCGCCATCCAAAGAAACGCAAGTCTTGGGTTGCAGACAAATATTGGCATGAAATTCGGGGGCGTAAATGGACGTTTGCATGGAAATATGAAACCAAGAGCAAGAAAGTGAACTACCTGACCCTTAAAAGGTTGTCGGATATACATTATACCCCGTACAAGCAAATCAAAGGTGAGGCAAACCCTTTCGACCCGGAATACGATGATTATTTCTTTCAGCGAAAGGAGCAACAAATGCTGGAATCTCTCAAGGGACGTAAGTCTCTCTTATATTTATGGAACAAGCAGAACCGGATTTGTCCGTTATGTGGCAAGGAAATAGATTGTACAAAAGCATGGAACGTCAACGAAATATCTGTTGGTGGTTCGATTGTACGGCAACTTGTCCACAACAACTGCTACAAGCGAAATAAACGAAAATGTTGAAAGTATGAGCCGATTTCTAACAACAAATAGAAATATTGAGTTGCTTGAGCCGTATGAGGGGAAACTCTCATGTACGGTTCTTAGGGGAGAAGGGGGCAGCAATGCCCTTGACTTACCCGAT
>NZ_GL883849.1 GCF_000205165.1 Paraprevotella xylaniphila YIT 11841
GAGATTGAAAAATCACTCGCCTGAGATTGATTTTCCGTTTGGCGCACAACGGTAGCAGCCCATTACCTGAAAGTGGGCTGAAAGATGGCACTTCCATCCTTCAGGATACTAATATGCTTTAAGCGAAAGGTTTACAGCATATCCTGAAAGATGGAAGATGTTTTTGTGAAACTCCTGTGTAAGGTAGATTATTTAAGAAGCTCCAATGCTTTTTTCACGAACGGATTCTCTTCGTACATGACGGCGAAGTATTCCGACATGTCCCAGATGTCCCGTGCAATCAAGGCTTTCATCTGAAGTTTCAGTTCCGGTAATGTCTTTTGAAGTTCTTCCTCGTCTTTGGGCTTCACACCGGCTTTTTCCCCTTCAGCAAGTACCAGGTCGATGAGTTCTTGGGGTGTTTCAAAACCAGTTTTGAATTTGTCGAATGAAGCGTATCCGCGCCGGATTTTCTTACGGTATTTATCAATAAACTTGAGGTCGGCGTTGACGATGGCACCTTTGGCCGTCAGTTCGCGATGGAATTTGGTGTAGCGTGTCGTATCCAACGGTATGAAATAGTCCGGCATGATACCTCCTCCTCCATAGACGGTACGGCCTTTGCGCAAAGTCTTATATTTTAAGGAGTCGGGGAAGTGGATGCTGTCTGCGTTGGTCAGTTCGCCATGGTTGTAACGTTCTATGACGTCCATGTTATACTTCATCTTGTCCCCCATGGTGTAGGGCTTTTGGATGCAGCGTCCGCTCGGTGTATAATAACGTGCCACGGTCAGTCGGATCATGGAGCCGTCGGGCAGGACGAAAGGCTTTTGTACCAGGCCTTTGCCAAACGTGCGGCGGCCCACCACCAAGCCGCGGTCCTGGTCTTGGATGGCTCCCGTGACGATTTCGGAGGCCGAGGCTGAATATTCATCCACCAATACGATGATTCTCCCCTCACGGAACAATCCCGGGCCTTGGGCGCGGAATTCTTTATAGGGCGTGCGCAATCCTTTGGTGTAGACAATCAAATCGTTCTTGGGCAGGAACTCACTGGCAATGCCCGTCGCGGCATCCATATATCCGCCGCCGTTCTGCTGCAAGTCCAGTATCAAGTCCTTCATGCCTTGGTCTTGCAAGTCCTTGATGGCTTTCTTCACTTCATCATGGCTCGTGCTACCGAAACTGGACAGGCGGATAAGCCCCACAGTGGGGGTTACCATGAAAGCCGCATCTACGGTAGATACAGGAATCTTGTCCCTCGTGACGATGAATTCCAATCGGTCTTTGATACCGTTCCGCACCACACCTAATTTTACTTTTGTATCTCTCGGGCCACGCAACCTGCGCATGATTTCCTCACGGCTCATCTTCACACCGGCAATGGCAGTGTCGTTCACGCTGACGATACGGTCGCCGGCCAGGATGCCCACCTTTTCCGACGGTCCTTTGGCCACGGGCTGAATGACGACAAGCGTGTCTTCCAACATGTTGAATTGTACGCCGATACCGTCGAAATTACCTTGCAACGGTTCGTTCATCTTCTTGGTTTCCTCGGCGTTGGTGTAAGAGGAGTGCGGATCCAGTTTGGAGAGCATCCCGTTGATGGCATCCTCCGTCAGTTTCACTTCGTCCACGCTGTCCACGTATAGGCTGCTGATGGCCAACTGGGCCATGGAGAGTTTACGCATGGACTGTTCCATTTCCGACATGTTTCCTTTCCGTTGCGCCGGAGCCGTCCACGGAAGGCAGAAGAGCAAGGCTGCCCAAAGAGTTTTTTTCATGATGTTTGTGCTGAATTGTTGTTTATTCATATTCGAGTCCCTCCGGGATATAAGGTGATATGTCCTTCCCGAAGTGCATAAGTTCCTTCACCATCGTGGAACTGATGAACGCCCATTCCGGTTCTGTGAACAAGATAATAGTCTCCACGCCTGTCAACCGGCGGTTCAGGTCGGCTATGTTCATTTCATATTCATAATCCTTGATGGAGCGTATGCCGCGCAGGATGAAGCGGGCGTGATGGCGGGCTGCGAAATCTACGGTCAGGTCCGAGTAGCCCTCCACCTGGATGCGTTCGTCCCCGGCAAAAAGTTTACGCAGGGCGGCAATGCGCTTTTCCGTACTTTGTTCCATGCGCTTGTATTCATTGATGCCCACGCCGATAATGATGCGGTCGAAGAGCGTAAGCCCCCGTCGTAGCAGAGATTCGTGTCCTTTGGTAAAAGGGTCGAAACTACCGGGGAATATGGCTATTTTTTCCATTGATGAATCTTTATATAGCGGTTTCTGCGGTTTCGTCTTCTTCCGCACGGTCTTCCTCGATGACCAGGTTGTTGATAATGAAGTTCTGTCGTTCCATGGTGTTCTTGCCCATGTAATATTCCAATAGCTCTTTCACTTGGTCGCTCTTATGCAACGACACTTGTTCCAGACGGATGTCCGGGCCGATGAAGTGCTTGAACTCGTCGGGAGAGATTTCCCCAAGCCCTTTGAAACGGGTGATTTCCGGGTCGGGACCTAAGGCTTCGATGGCCGCCACGCGCTCCTCGTCGGAATAACAATAGCGGGTGATGAAGTCCGATTTGGCAGCCTTGGCTTCTTCTTCCAGTTCCTTCAACTTTTGCTTGCCGATTTTGTTTTTGCGGTTGCGCACGCGGAAAAGGGGCGTCTGGAGAATATACACGTGTCCTTTCTTAATAAGTTCGGGGAAGAACTGTAGAAAGAAAGTAATCATCAACAGGCGGATGTGCATGCCGTCCACGTCGGCATCGGTAGCCACGATGACTTTGTTGTAGCGTAGCCCGTCTAGTCCGTCTTCGATGTTCAGGGCGGCTTGCAGGAGGTTGAACTCCTCGTTTTCGTACACCACTTTCTTTGTGAGACCGAAACAGTTCAACGGCTTGCCTCGCAGGCTGAACACCGCTTGGGTCGTCACGTCGCGGCTCTTGGTGATACTGCCGCTAGCCGAGTCGCCTTCGGTGATGAAGATGCTGCTATCCTCCTTCAGGTCGCCTTTGGCATCGTTCAGGTGGATGCGGCAGTCGCGCAGTTTGCGGTTGTGCAAGTTGGCCTTCTTGGCTCGTTCGCGTGCCAACTTTGTCACGCCGGCGATGGCTTTGCGTTCCTTTTCGTTTTCGGTGATTTTTTGTATGATGATGTCGGCGATGTCCGTATTCTTGTGCAGGTAGTTGTCCACCTGTTCTTTGACGAAGTCGCCCACGAACTTGTCTATGCTGATTCCGCCGTCGGGTATGGTGGTCAGCGACCCTAATTTGATTTTCGTCTGGCTTTCGAAGAGCGGTTCTTCGATGTTGACGGCGATGGCCGCCACCAGTCCGTTACGGATGTCTCCGTAATCGAAGTTCTTGCCTGAGAAATCTTTGATGGTCTCGGCAATGTGTTTTTTGAAGGCACTTTGGTGCGTGCCGCCTTGGGTCGTATGCTGTCCGTTGACGAACGAATAATATTCCTCTCCGTATTGTCCCGTGTGGGTAAAGGCTATTTCTATGTCTTCCCCTTTCAAGTGGATGATAGGATAAAGCCCGTCGTTGGTCATATTATCGTTCAACAGGTCTACCAGACCGTTGCGGGAATGGATGCGGCGGCCGTTGAACATGATGGTCAGTCCCGTGTTCAGGTATGTGTAGTTGCGCAGCATCGTTTCAATGAATTCGGTGCGGAACGTGTAGTTCTTGAACAAAGCACAGTCAGGTTCGAAATAGATGAAAGTTCCGTTTTCGTCGGCTGTCGGTTCCGTCGATTCGCTGGTCAGGATTCCGCGTTCGAAAGTGGCCCGGCGCATTTCGCCGTCGCGATGGCTTCGCACTTCGAAGTGCGAGCTGAGCGCGTTGACCGCTTTCACACCCACTCCGTTCAGTCCCACGCTCTTCTTGAATGCCTTGGAATCGTATTTGCCGCCCGTGTTGAGCATGCTCACCGCTTCGATGAGTTTGCCCAAAGGGATACCGCGGCCATAGTCGCGTACGCTGACCCGCAAGTTGTCCTCTACGGTGATTTCTATCCGTCGGCCGGCATTCATTTTAAACTCGTCGATGCTGTTGTCTATCACTTCTTTCAAAAGCACGTAGATACCGTCTTCGGCATGAGAACCGTCGCCCAGTTTTCCGATGTACATGCCCGGACGGGTACGGATATGTTCCATGTCCGACAAGTGGCGGATATGGTCTTCGGTGTATTCGGTAAGTATCGGTGCTTCGTTTGGTTTCTCTTCTTCTGCCATAGTGTGTTTCTATTTAAGTGACTTCTGGTAGCAACGTCTGTGTTTATGTACTTCTGCGTCTAAGTAAGCCCATTGCCCTTGGCTTTTTTCGTTGGTCTCCAGTTGCGGATGCGTTTCGCCGAACTTAAAGCCCATCTGTTGGCAAATGGGGATGAGGTCGGCGAAGAGCATGGCATTGACCCCTTTGTTCTGATATTCCGGAAGGACGGCCACAAGCAACAAATCTATGATATCCGAATGCTTGAAGAACAGGGCCTTGACCAAATGATACCAACCGAAAGGGAACAGGCGGCTCTTGGCTTTCTGCAAAGCGTGCGAGAGGGAAGGCATACCCACCCCCATGGCTATGATGCGTCCTTCGGCGTCTTCCACGAGCGTGACGAGCCGCATGTCTACGAGCGGAAGGTAAGTGTTGACGTATTGGGCAACCTGTCGCTCGTTCATCTCGGAATAACCGTACAACGGGGCGTATGCTTTGTTGACTACATCGAATATTTTCGGCCCCCATCCGCCTTTACGTATTTCTTTGGCGCTTTTGAATTTGCGTACACGCAGGTTATAGCGTTTGGCACTCATCTCCGCCACGCGGAAATATTTGTCCATGTGCGCCTGATGGTCTTGGTCGGGTACGCGTATCTTGCGCTCCACCCAGTCCACCTCTTTGGTATAACCAAGGCGGTCCATGTGAATTGGATAATAAGGATAGTTGTATGTTGTGGACATCGTGCTCAACTGGTCATAGCCGCCGGTGAGCATGCCTTCCGGATCCATGTCCGTAAACCCTAAAGGCCCTACTATCTTGTCGCATCCGCGGGCACGTCCCCAAGCTTCCACCGTGTCCATCAGGGCACGGCTCACTTCCGGGTCGTCCGTGAAGTCGATCCAACCGAAGCGGGCGTTGTTCGTGCCCCATGTCTGATTGGCCTTATGGTTGATGATGGCAGCCACGCGCCCCACGATTTTTCCTTCGCGTAGAGCCAGAAAATAATCCACGTCGCAGAAATCGAAGGCTGCGTTTTTCTGCGGGTTGAACGTGTCGAGCGTGTCCTCCAAAAAGTCGGGCACGGCATACGGACAGTCCTTGTACAGTTCGTAGTTGAAACGTATGAACGCTTTCAACTCTCGGCGAGTCGATATTTTTTTAATGGTTACAGCAGACATGTCATATATGTAAAATGGTCAATAAATTGCGGCAATGCGCAAACGTGCAAATATAGTCTTTTTTTTATTAACAGTTGAGTAAAATGCTTCGCTTTTCGCTTATCCTCCCTTTTTTTTAAGAAAAAGTTAAAAAAGATTGTTAGCTTCTTGTATTTATCTTATATTTGTGAACTTAATCCAAGTTGAATCATAAAAATATAGACTGATGGGAAAGATAAGATGTATGCTCGCGGTTATGGCTATGGCCATAGGTACGGGAGTGGCTTATGCCGGAGAAGGAAACAGTGAGAAAGATTATCGTCCGTATCCGCACATGTTCTTCGGGTTGAACGGGGGCGCGCAAGTGTCTTTTACTCATTATGATTTCAGCAAGTTGATCACACCGAGTTACGGCGTTTCGTTCGGTGCTTATTTCAATCCGGTCGTTGGAGCGCGTTTGCATGTGAGCGGTTACGAGAACAAGGGGGGTATCAAATCTTTGAATGAAACTTACGATTTCAATACGGTGACGGGTAGTGCGGACTTGCTGTTGAACGTGACCAACATGTTCCGTAGCGATAAAGATCGTGTCTTTAATCTTATTCTTCTTGGAGGTGTAGGATTGGCAGGCGCATGGGACAATGACGATTTCCACGCGTTGGCTGCCAAAGCAGCCGAGAACTATCCGATGGCATGGCAGGATCGTAGGCTTTCGCATAATGTGCGGTTGGGAATGCAGCTCGATTTCAATATCGTCAAACATTTCGGACTGAATCTGGAATTGGCCGCTAATAACAGATCCGATCGTATCAATTCTAAAACGACCGACCGAAATGACTGGGCTGCCACAGCTTCTTTAGGTCTGATTTTCAAGTTCGGGCAGAAGAAGGCCGAAAAGATGGCGGAAGAGCCGGTTCTGGTGGCAGAGGAATGGGCTACGCGTACGGATACCGTTTGGTATGACGACATCACGTATAGGGACGTGCCCGAAAAAGTCACTTACGAGGACAATATTTACTATAAAATCCGTTTGAGCGAACCGGATCCGGCTTCAAAGATTCAGAAGATAGCCGATTTTGTCAAGGCGCATAAGAATTGCAACGTACAGGTAACCGCTTATGCAGATAAAGCCACGGGAACACCGGAGTTGAATATGCAATATTCCAAGGAACGGGCGGAGAAAGTCGTTGCGGCGTTAGTGAAGGCCGGTGTGAGTCGCTCTGTCATTACTTCCGAATATAAGGGCGACACCGTGCAACCGTTTGCCGAGAACGACAAGAACCGTGTGGCTATCGTAAAAGTCACGGGTGAGGGCGTGAAGAAGGAACAAGTGAAGACGAAGAAATACAGATTGGAAGAGACCCGTTACAGGTTAAAGTAACAGAGCAATTTTTTTCATAAGGAAGGGGTCGGCTGTGAAGCCGGCCTTTTTTATTGGGGTCCCGCTTTCCGGCACCGGAGCAGCACATGCCGTCCGTCGGACAACGTCGTGGCGAAGAGGTAAGCGTTGCCTCCCTCCCTTAGTTTGAGGCGTTTGCGGAGTCCGGCTACGGTGTCCGGAAAGTTGCGGACGGTCAGATTGGCTTGTCCGAGGCCGTTTAAAAGTCCTTTCAGTTCCTTTTTGCCGAATCCGCAACAATCCTCTATGGCAAACGCCCGCCCGGGAAAATCCTTGCAGGAATGGTCTGAGGTGTATAAATGGGAATTGGGATGCAGTTTCCGCAGGCCGTAACGTGTGGCCAGGCTGCGGAATCCGCCGCACTTCATCACGGAAGCATTCGGTTCGTAGAGAAATCGGCCCGGCGTGTCCGAATAAGTGCATGCGGCCTCCTCCTCTTCAGTCAAGGTGAACGTGAAAGTGGGGTCTTCCGTGCCGAGGTTGACGCAATGGCACGCCGTCTTTTCCGGTTTTTGCCGTGTCATGACTAACAGCAGTTCCTTGCATTCCCCTTGTACGCTGACGGCGTGGACTTCGGCCACGTGTGCCAAGGTGCGCAGGGCCGTCCGGATGTCCAACATGGGGGAGAGCTTGATGAGGCTGAAAGCCGCCTTGCGGCGGATGGCTTCCTGGAGGATGGATAAATCCGGCTCGCAGTCTTCTATGGCCACCGTCTTGCGCCCGACGGTGTCGCGCCGTGCCGGGTCGACGAAGCAACAAGTGGCGTCGGGCCATTCGTCCGGCGAAAGGGAAGAGTCGGTTTCCCGGATTTCCGCTTGTGCCAATCCCAATGTTTTGAAGTTATGTGCCGCGATACGGCACAATTCCGGTTGGCGTTCCATATAGACAGCCCGGTCGAACAGTGGAGCCAGAAAGCTGAAATCGATGCCGAAACCTCCGGTCAGGTCCATCAGGGTATGGGGAGCTTCCGTGCTGTCGTTGTCCAACAAGCGTTTTACGAGGGCTTGTTTGTACCTTGCCGTCTGTTCCGAAGAACATTGCTCCATCGGGAGACGGGGCGGATACTGTATCCCGTCTCGTTCCGCCCATGAGGGGAGTTTGCGTCTTGCCGTCTGCCAACCCTCGATTTGTTGCAAGGCCATGCGCAGGTCTACGTTCTCCGGGGCCGGTTTCAGGGCCAGTCGGCGTACATCCTCCTCCCGGTGTGTCCGGATAAAATCTTGTGTCTTTTCGTCCAACATGTGTTTTATGGAATGGGTTTATAATGCGCTTTGGCTTCGGCGCGCGTGATGAAATTGAAATGCCACCATTCCGTGCGCAGGGCTTTGAACCCGGCTTGGCGCATGACCCGGCGCAGCAGTTCGCGGTTGCTCCGGGCTTCCGGCGTGAGTTTGCCCTGCTTTACCATTTCCGCCTCGTTGTCGATATGGGCCAATTTGCCTAAGTAATCTATTTTCGTGCCCATGGACAGCGTGTCGCCTTTCGCGTCGCAGAGCGTGAGGTCCACGGCCATACCGTAATTATGCAATCCCCCGCCGTTTTTGGGATTGCTCACGTAGATATTCTTCGGTGTTCCGGCCACTACGTTCCACATTTTTTGTTGGATGTGCATCGGGCGGGCGGCATCGTACACCTTCAGGCTCAGTTCCGGGTGGGAGGTCTTCAGGATTTTTTGGGCCTTGGCCAGAGCGCGTGCGGCTTTCGGGTGCAGGTAAGCTTCATGCAGGTCGGTGTAAAGCACCCGTCCCGTGAAGTTGTCCGCCCGTGCGTACATCAGGCTCACGCGTATCGTGCTGTCCATGCTGCGGACATCCACGAAGCCCGCCCGTTCCATGGCTTGAGCCGTCCGTCCCGGAGTTTGGGCGCAGGCGGCACTTCCGGCTAAAAAGCATGCTAAAAGGATATATGGAGTGAACGTCATATTTATGGGGTTGTCATTTTGCACCGCAAAGATACGGATTATGCCTTGATTATGGGACGAATCAACGGGGTTTTTGCTTGCTTTTTGTCAATTTTATCCTTGTCGTTTTATGGTTTCCGGAAGTTTTGGTGGCTCATGAAACGGTCTGTTTTTCACACAAACTCCATTCTTCTGCTTCTATTGTGCATTTCCGTTTTTTGGTCTCAGCCGAACGGAAAATCGTTTGGCTGAAAGAGATTTTTCGTCTGGCGCAGAGTGGTGGTGAGTTGTCGATATTTTGTGCCGGAAATGCCCGTTCGGCGACGAATGGAAAGGCTTTAAGTACCTTGTAAATCTCTATTTGCCGAGAAAAACCGTGCTTGAATGGAATGGCAGAAAGAAAGGAAAATGTTTGCAAGGATGACGCGTCCGGGAGTTTCTTCCGCATGGTGCGGGGAGGCGGGAAACGAAATGGCAGCCGAAAGGGGAAACGGCTTTCTTTCCGGGTTTCCCTGACGGCGCGAGAATCGCTTGAAATCTTCCACGGCGGATTTTTCCCGGATTACGCGCCGCATTTCGGATGAAAATGACAAAATGTCAAAAACGGATTGGGGTTTGCCGGAGGATGTCTTTCCGGTTACAAAGGAGCACTGCGGACGGGAGTCAGGAGGGGCTTATATACATAAGAAAAAGGATTTTGCCTGTTATACCGAGAATATCTTGAAGATTTATTTGTTTCTTTCAACCTTCTTTAGTATTTTTGCCCTTGTACTCCTGCGTTCCTATTTTTCATGGCGAGGACGGATGGTTCCAGTGCCGTGATAAGGATGGGAAAAGCTTACGCCGGGCCTGAAGGAAAGAGGTTGTGCTCGGAACTGACGGCGGGTCTTGGGCGAGCCGGAGCACTATATATTGGGAAAAGGCGTTTACATGCGTCTTGTCTTGGGCTTATCAGAATCTCGCAAGTTCACAGTTTGGTCAAGATAAGGCAACAGTAGATGTCCTCGGGATGTGTTTTATACGCATCCCCTTATATTTGGTATATTCACCTTATTATTAATAAAGGTGTATGTGCCGGGTGTGGGGGAATTGTATACATATCGGCGTGGGCTTCTGCGTTGCTCGTTCTACCAGACTGGGCAATGCGAGAGCCTTGATAAGCGGGATGAGTAACGGGTACAGACTCTCACGCTTTTTTTCGTATATAATGATGTACTAACTGGATTGATTTGCGGGGAGAGTCGGCAGATATGGCGAAAAGAAATGCTTTTGCCCTCCGGCATGTCTGAAAACCCGGTGCGGCAAATGGCAGGTAGATTAAGAAAATGTCACAACAAAGTTTAAAAAGGAAGTGGACACTCTGCTTGTTGCTTTGCTGGGGGATAATGGCAACCTATGCCCAAAAAGATTTGGAACGCTTGCATAAGTTCACCATCACGGAATTTTATCAGGACCAACAAGCCACTACGGCTACGTCCGAAGAGTACAAGCAAGTGGATGGCAGCGGTTCACTCATGGCCATCATCAAGTTCATGTCGGCCGACCCCACGGTGAAAATCGACAACATAGAGGCTTTCATGTTCAATTTTGGTAACATGATGCACAAGACCGTGGTACATGGTGATGAACTGTGGGTTTACGTACAGAAAAACGCGCGCACGGTGACTATCAGCCGTGACGGGTATGCCCCTATCAAAAAGTATGATTTGAAAACCACCATAAAGGAAGGAGCAACGTATGTCATGAAAATCACCTTTGACAAGGTGACATGGAATGTGGAACGCTCCTTGAACAAACAGTTCCTGCAATTACAACTGGAACCTGGGCTATCTAATGCGGTGGTCACGCTGACGCGCGAGGGGGAACGTGAACCTATGGAGACTTCCACTACGGATGCGACGGGCAGCGTGGCGTGGAATCTTGAATTCGGTACGTATTTCTATGGTATCAAGGTGCCCAATTATGTGGAGGCATCGGGGCGGGTGAAGCTCACGACTTCGGATAGCACCTATGTGGAAAAAGTGAAATTGACCCCTAATTTCGGTTATCTTGAAATACAGGATCCTGGCAACGCTTCGGGGGCTAAAGTCTTTGTCGACAACAAGGAGATGGGCACGGTGCCCTATAAAAGCGATACCAAATGGGATTGCGGCACATACCAACTGCTGTTGGTGAAGGATCTTTATAAGAGCCATACGGAGGAGTTTACCATCAAACAAGGCGAGACCACGGTCATCAAGCCGGTGTTGGAGTCCAATTTCGCAGAAACGACACTGACGGTGGAAGGCGGAGCGGACATCTATATCGACGGGATACGCAAAGGGGCAGGCCGTTGGGCCGGTCCTTTGAAGGCGGGTACTTATCTGGTGGAATGCCGTAAGGCCAACCATCGTAAGACGCAAAAGGAAATCCACGTGGAGGTAGATGTGGCCAGCACCATCACCCTTGACCCTCCTATACCCATTACGGGCTTCCTTTCGGTGAATTCCACTCCTGTGGGCGCACAAATCAAGATTGACGGGAAAGATTACGGGGTGACTCCGAAAATCATCCAAGACTTGCTTATCGGTCAACATAAAGTAGAGGTATCTATGGCCAACCGGAAACCGGAGGTGCGCGAGGTGAACATCATGGAGGGCAAGGAAGAGCAACTGAATGTGGAATTAAGCTCCACGGCCCTGATTTCATTTTCCAGTATGCCGAGAGGGGCTTCTGTACTGATAGACGGCACGCTCGAAGGCACCACTCCGTTCACGAAGGAGATGGCTTCGGGGAATTATGACATTCAGGCCAGATACTACGGTTACCGCCCTTTCCGCCGCAAGATGTACATCGACGTGGCTAAACCCGCAGTGCATTTCAAGATGTCGCGCCAACTGATGAAGCGAAGTGCATTCTATTTCGGTGCGGACGGACAGTTCGGTTCGCTCACGGCCGTGGGCGGCACGATGGGCTTCTATGCCGGGAATGTGAATGTAGAGGCTTTCTACATGAAAGGTTTCGGCAAGGAAACCGTATTTTGGAACTCTACGGGTGAGAACGAGCAGGTTGCCCCTTGGACGGAAGAAGAACTTGAGGTAAAGACCGTTGTAGGCGGCAAGCTTGGTTATGGCTTCATATTGGGCACGCGCTTCCGTATAACTCCGCAAGTCGGTTGCACTTATGTGGGCGTGTCGGGAAACAACGAGACTTCGGTGTATGCGCTTTCGGGTACGGGAGGGGTGCGCCTTGAAGCGGCCTGCACGTCGCACATCGGCATCAGCCTGACTCCGGAATACGCCTTCAAGCTTGCCGAAGCCGACGGTTATAAGCTGTTGTCGTCCGTGTTGCCCTCCATGAAGGACTGGAGCGAGGGCTTCAATTGCAAGGTCGGGGTCTATTTCTTCTTTTAATGACTTGAAAACGCACAGATGGTTATGAAACGGAAAAGAATTATGAAATATTTGTCAGGATGCCTGGCGCTGTTGGGGCTGACGGTGTCCTGCAATGACGAACTTTACATGGGCGGCGTGGGAGTCGTGCCTGCCACGAAGGCTTATTACTTATATACGAATATGTTAGGCTTCAACTTACCCGATACCGTGGTGACTCCCTCCACGTTCGGCGTGGAATGCAGGAACGTGCCGTGGCGGTTGGACGTGGCCGACGAATGGCTCAAGGTCTCCCCGGCGGAAGGAACCGGAGAGGATACGTTCTCCATTGTCAGCGTGGGGGCGGATGTCAATCCGTCCACGTATTACCGTTATTCGGTGTTCAGTCTGGAGTCGGCCATCGATACGACGGTTTACCGGTACAGCCAGCAGATTTGGGCAGAACAGCAGGGAAATACGGGCACGTCGTTGACCGTGTCATGTGATGTCCCGTTGCGGGTTTCTGCATCCGCTGCGTCGGAGACCTTTACGGTGGAGACGAACGCGCCCAAGTTCGACCTGCGCACCGATGTCGATTGGCTTCAGGCTACGGCTTCGGGCAACGAGGTCACGTTTTCCGTGGAGGCGAACACCACCGAGGACGTGCGCGTGGGCTATATCTATTTCGACACTTACAGGCAGGAGTGGCAAAGCTCTTCGCCTACTATTTATACCTATTATCTGGAAGTCCGCCAGGAAGCTCCTGAATATTCCTTGTCTGAAAGCAGTCTGGCTTTCCGCAATACGGCGGGCACGAAAACGGTAACGTTGTATTGCGACTTGGGATGGACGGCTTCTACTACTGATTCTTGGATTCAGGTCAGTCCTTCCTCCGGCTCGGCGGGTACGGTGGAACTGTCGGTGAGCGTGACGGAGAACGGTGGAGTAGAGGAACGCTACGGAGCCGTCAACCTCCATGTGGACGGTGATTTCCTGATAGAGATTCCGGTGAAGCAGTCGGGCTTGTATATGGACATGACGGAGAGCCGGTTTGATTTTGAATCGGGTGCAGCTTCGCGGACTGTGTCGATGTCCACCAACCTGTCGTTCTGGAACGTGTTGGAGAAACCATCTTGGGTAAGCGTGTCGCCGGAGAGCGGCGAGGCCGGGGAGCATACTCTTACGATAAATGTCGAAGACAATCCGAACACTACAAAAAGAGAAGGACGTGTGGTTGTGGGTAACCAAGGGCTTTCTTTGGCCGATACCCTTTGGGTGACGCAGGAAGGCAAGTCGTTCGGTCCGCTCGAAACGGTATTGCAGTTTGAAAACGTGGCCTCGTCGAACACGCTCGACATCTCGACCGATGGTGATTGGACGGTTACGACTTCAGACGGATGGATTACCGTCGCCCCGTCGTCCGGACATGGCAACGGGCAAGTGACGGTTACCGTAGAGGCCAATGAAACCGACAATGAACGTACGGGGTTACTCTCTGTGGCGGTGGGCGGCACCGTGCAGTATGTGAACGTGGTGCAGAAAGGACGTTATTTCACCATCGACCGGGGACCGTCGGCTTCTTTGCCTTCGAAGGGAGGAACCATAGAATTAGGTATTGCGACCAATCAGGCATGGACGGTAGCCGTGAAGAACCAGTCCTCATGGTTGGCACTTTCCGCCACGCAAGGGCAAGGCGATGCCAAACTGGTGATTTCCGCCCAAGACAACCCCAGTCTGGAAAGCCGGACGGATACCATCGTATTTACACCCGCCAACAAACAAGGAGTGAAGTTGGCCGTCAAGCAGGCCGGACGTTACCTGAAAACCGATGCACAGGCCGTGTCGTTCTTCTATAAGGGGGGAACATCTGCCCCTGTGACGGTGTCTACCGACGGGACGTTCCGTGTGGAAAAATCTTCCGGAGCCGATTGGTTGGTTGTGGCAACGAACAATAACCTACTCATGTTTACTGCCGAACCGTATAGCGGCAACGACAAGCGTACAGCCACCGTATCGCTTTACCTGACCGGCTTGTCCGGCGAGGCATCCGAGGCCAAGATGGTGGACATCGTGGTGACGCAGTATTCCAAGAACACTCAGTTCGTGCGTGACGACTACGGCGAGGATGTCCGTCTGGACGTGACTTATAAGGACGGTGCCCTCATCATCCGGTCGGACTATGGCGAGGACAAGGACTTGTCGCCCGCGCCCGGCACATCGGGTGAAATCAGCCGTGACGACTACGGCACGGACCAGAACTTGGAACAATAAGCCGCAAGGCATAAAATAAGAATCAAGAACGAAAAAACAGAAGATAAAATGAAAACAATGAAGAAAAGGATAAGCCAACTCTTTGGGCTTGTGGCCGTAGGAACGGCCTTGATGGCAGGGGTATCGTGCAGCAACGACACCGAGGAACTCATGGGGCAGCCAGGAGCGACGGAGGAGACGGAACATACGGCGGTCATGCACTTGACGGGCGGCTTGCAGTCCTACACCCCGAAGCGTGAGACTTCAACGGAATGGAACGAGGGGGATGTCATCTACCTGCGTTTCTATCAGGCCGATGAGAAAACGGTGGTGTGCGGCAAGGCGGTTTACAATGCCTCGTCGTCGCTGTGGAACATCAGTTACTACGGTAACTTGTCTACTGGCAGCACTTTGAAATGTGAGGCTTTTTACTTTGTCAATGCCACGGCCACGGACAACTATCATGTGACCATGACTCCGATGAGCTGTGCTTATGTGGATGAGGCTGCGACTTATATCGTGGATGACAGTGAACTGTTCGTAAGTGCGGTTTTGGCTCCGAAGACTGCCCGTATGCACATCAAAGGGGAGAAGGATAAGACGGTCGCGGTTTCAGGGGTGGTGTACAACACGTCGTTCAGCCTGACGGACAATGTGTTTACGACATCTACGGAAGAGATAAGCACACAGTTTGAGTCCGATGGCTATACACCTTATATATATTGTTCGTTGGATGAGACCCACGTGATTACACTGGACGACCTTTATTATAAGTATACCAAGACCTTCGATCCGACCAAGTTCATGGCTGGCGAGAGCGGTTACATGGTGATGCCGTCCCAAGTGGAGAACAAGGGATGGACCTCTGTTTATTATTATCCCGAAGAGGCCGTGGATTTGGGGCTTAGCGTGCGTTGGGCTTCAATGAATGTGGGTGCCTCGAACCAATATGACGATGGAATCTACACCTCGTGGGGGGATGCGTATGGTACGAATACTTCTACCAGTAGCAGTTATAACAATGATGTACATGAAATAGTGGGAAATCCGGCTTATGATATCGCCACGAACCTTTGGAACGAACGTTGGCAGATACCGACAAGAGAGCAATGGGAAGAGTTGATAAATAATTGTACATGGACGTATGCCTATGATTCCGAAAGGAAGGTTTACGGATATACGATAACGGCTGTGAACGGGAATTCCATTTATTTACCTTTTTATTTCTATACTACAGGGGAGAATATAGTGAATGGGTCTTCTTACACTTCTGGATATTATTGGAGTTCCACAGAGTACAGTAGTTCGAATAAGGCTTATGCATTAGAATTAACTTCCAGTTCCAAATATATAGATTATAATAGTAAATATTACCGGATGCAAGTCCGTCCGGTTCTTGTAAAATAATGACATAGTCTGATGAAACGACGAATAATAAACCTATGGCTGCTCTTGTTGGTGCTTTGTCCTGCTCTGGAAGCCCAAAACTGGGACTATATCCGTTCATCCGGCGAATATTATTACGGTTCCGGCACGGGGAAGACGGAGGCTGAGGCTGACAAGGCTGCATTGAACGACTTGGTACAGATGATAGCGGTGCATGTGTCAAGCGATTTCCAGTCGCAGACCGACGAGACTCAAACCAATGGGAACATCGACCATAAGACTTATGTAAGGAATTGTGTGAGCACTTATTCCTCCTCTGCCTTGACCAATGTGGAGAAATGGACAGAGGGGAAAGAACCGGAGGTTACCGTGCGGCGTTATATGCTGCGTTCGGAGTTGGACAAGATTTATGAGAAGCGCATAGAAAAGATACGCGACATGGTGGCCATTGCCGACGGGGCGTTGGAGAAAGCCAAGGTGGACATGGCCTTGCAATACTATTACTGGGCTTACTCCTTGGCACGTTCCCTGCAACATCCCACGGAAGCGAAGGATGAGGCCGGGCATAGCTTGGTGACGCTGCTTCCGGTGAAGATACGGGGCATATTGGAAGACATCAGTGTGGCTTTCGAAAAGCGTGAAGGGGATTGTGTGGATTTGGTGTTCAACTACAAAGGTCGTCCCGTATCGGGGTTGGATTTCCTCTATTCCGACGGGCGTGAAGAGTGCGACGGGGCAGCGAAAGACGGTCGCGGCATGTTGGAGATGGCACCGGGCTATGAGACGGAGTTCTATCATCTTGACATTGAATATGAGTATAAGAATCTGGCACGTGGGGACGATGAGTTGCAGGCCGTGTTGAATGTCGTGGCGAAGGCGGCTTTTCCGGAGTCTTCGGTAAGCGTGAAAGGCCGTGCGGCGCAAGGAGGCACTTCGGTTGCGGCTTCCCGACCTACGGCACGGCCGGCCACTGCAAGTGTGGCCTCCACGGATGCCCCGGCAGAGGCTTCTGCCGCAGGGCCATCCCCGTCGCAGACGGTGGACGACGATGCCTTGTATTGTGAAGCGATGGAAAAGGTGTTGGCAGCCATCAAGTCGCGCAATTACGTAAAGGCCAGTTCTTGTTTTACGCTCGAAGGCCTGGACGTGTATAACAAACTGATTTCTTACGGTACGGGACGTGTGGTGGGACAGCCTGATATGGTGTATTACCGTAGCAGTAACGGGCAGGTGGTGGCACGCGGGCTGCAGATGTCCTTTTCGTTCATGAACGGGAAGCGGAAGAAGACGTTTGTGGAAGACGTGGTGTTCACGTTCAATCCGGACAAGAAAATCTCCAATGTGGCTTTCGGATTAGGGAAAGTGGCAGAGTCGGACATCCTGAACCGTTATGCGCCCGGATGGAAAGACGAAACCCGCGAATTGATCATGGAGTTTCTGGAAAACTACAAGACGGCTTATTGCCTGAAACGTCTGGATTATATCCGTGACATCTTTGCCGACGATGCCGTCATCATCGTGGGCAATATCGTGAAGCGCAACCTTGCGGCGGTGCCGGAAGAACGTGCCATTTCGCTTGAAGGGCAGGACATCATCAAATATAACCGTTATGATAAGGAGACCTATCTGGCCAATCTGGCCCGTACGTTCAAATTGAACGAATTCATCAACCTGCGTTTTACGAACAATGACGTGCAGTGGTTGGAGAAATATGAAGATGCGGAAATCTACGGCATACAGATAGGTCAGGAATACACCTCTTCCCGTTACGCGGACAAAGGTTACCTCTTCCTGTTGGTGGATATGACCGACCATAATGCACCGCAAATCAAGGTGCGTACGTGGCAGCCCAATGAGGTCTCGATGTCGAAGATATTCAGCGCAGGTGATTTTTATAACGACTAACACTATTCATTTTAAAAACATGGTATTATGAAAAAGATTCTGGTATTATTGGCCGTGGCCTTCATGGGCGCATCGGCAGGTTACGCGCAAAGTGCGATAGAACTGGCCAAACAGCAACGTGAACTGGACAAGGTGAATATGGACATGTTGAATGCCAAACCCTCGAAAGATGCAAAGAAGCAGGCGAAACAAAGGACAAAGGACGGGTGGGAGGTGCCCGCCGGCAGTTTGTCTATGGCCAGTCAGTTTACCCGAGCGCAACTCATGAGGCAGGAACTGATGGCTAACGATGCGGGAGAACCTGTGGCCCGCTACATCCTCCATGAGGCTACGGTGACTTCCGGTTCGGAATCTGTAGGCTACTCGTCTGCACGTGCACAATGCCAGGCCGAGATAGCCAGTATGTTGGAAACGAAGATAGCTGCGGCTATGAAGCGTAAGCAGGACAATGCCCAAAATTCTGCCATTGATGCTACCACAGTGGACAAGTTCCACGAGCGCGGACGGGCAATAACGGATGCCACGTTGTCGATGATGACCCCTGTGGTGCATATTTACCGTGTATTGCCGAACAACAATTACCAAGTGCAGGTAACCGTGGCTTATGACAAGAAAGTCATGAAAAAGCAAATGAAACGCCAGTTGGCAGAGGAACTTGAAGCGGAAGGCGACGGCTTGGACAGCGAGTTGGACGGTATCGTGGACGAGGTGCTGAGCGAGGAATTTTAGTATAAGGATATGAAGAAGGCATCTGTTATAGTGGGCATGGCATTGTGCTTCTTCGGGCAGGTACAGGCCCAGAATGATGACTTCGGGGATGACTTCAAAGAAGATTTTGAATCTTTTCGACGAGCTATCCATAAGGATTTCAATAACTTCCGGAAGAAGATAAACAAAGAGTATGCCGAGTTTTTGAAAAATCCGTGGGAGGAGTTTACGGAAAAGAAACCGCTCGTCATACCCAAAGAAGACGATGTGCCTCCGGTGATTTACCCGGAGGAGGATAAGGACAATCCTCTTCCTGCCCCAGAGCCATTGCCTTTTGATGTGGTCATTCCGGTTCCCAAACCTACCCCACAACCCAAACCTGTGGAACCCATTAAGGAAGACCCGGAACCGATGCCGAAAGTGGATTTCTCATGGTTTGGCACTAAGTTAAGCGTACGGTTTGATACCTCATCGGCTTTGCAGATGACAGGCGCAAGAGAAGATGTGGTTTCTGCTGCGTGGTTGGAACTGTCAGGGCAGCAGTACACCAATCTTGTTTATGATTGCCTACAGTTGCGTACGGAGTATAAGATGGGCGATTGGGCTTACCTTGAGATGTTGCAGGCTGTGGCCGAAAAACTCTTTGGAGAGGGTACGAACGAATCCACTTTGCTTATGGCTTACTTGTATTGCCAATCCGGCTACAAGATGAGGTTGGCACGCGATGATTCCGGTGTTTTGCACATGCTTTTCGCATCTCGCCACATCATTTACGACATACCGCATTATAACGTGGGAGGTGAGAGGTTCTATCCTTATGGGGAATGCCCTTCGAGCATATACATCAGCGACAATGCATTCCAGGGCGAACAGAGCCTGTCCCTTTGGTTCGCTGCATCTCCAAGGTTGGCTGTGTCTGCCACCTCATCACGGACGCGTCAATCCGAGCGTTATCCGGAGGTAAAGGTTACGATGTCCTCGAATAAGAATCTGATGGACTTCTATTCCTCTTATCCCACTTCGATGGTGGGCGACAATTTTGTAAGCCGTTGGGCTATGTATGCCAATACGCCGATGAGTGAGGATGTGAAGCGTCAGATATATCCGGACTTGAAAGCAGCCATAAACGGATGCGACCAGTTGACGGCTGTGAATAAGTTGCTGAATTTCGTGCAGACGGGCTTCGAGTACGAGTATGACGACAAGGTATGGGGTGGCGACCGGGCTTTCTTTGCAGAGGAATCCCTTTACTATCCATATTGCGACTGTGAGGACCGTAGTATCCTTTTTACCCGTTTGGTACGCGATTTATTAGGGCTTCGTTGTATCCTGGTTTATTATCCGGGACACCTGGCCTCGGCTGTGGAATTTTCGCAGTCTGATGCCGTGGCGGGCGATTATGTCTTGTTGGAAGGACGAAAGTTCGTGATAGCCGATGGTACTTTTATCGGTGCACCTGTGGGCAAGACGATGTATGGCATGGATAACCAGACAGCCAAGGTAATTTTGTTAGAATAACAGTAGGGTTCTTTTATATATGTGGCAAAGAGGCAGTTCCTTTTGTAATAGGGGACTGCCTCTTTTAAGTGGAATTTTTATAACTGCGCGAGGATGTCTTCGGCAATCTGTTCCGCCGTCAGGTGGTTGTCGCGGAGGAATGCCGTCACGTCGAAGCGGTCTACGAACTCCTTGCGGGCACCGAAGTTGAGTACTTTCATGGGGCTTGTGCCGTAGTGGCGGGCGATTTTCTCACCGAAGCCACCGTCCAGTACGCCGTCTTCTAGCGTGGCTACAAGGACATGGTCGGCTTTCAGCGCATCTAATAAAGTGGCATCCGTTCCGGTGATATAGCGTGGGTTGATGAGGGTGGCTTCAATGCCGGCCCTTTCTTTCAGGATACGTGCGGTGGATTCGCCTAACGGGAAGAAAGAACCCAAGGCGAGCAGGGCTACTTTTGTTCCTTTCCTTACGACCTCATAACGGTTCAGTTGTCCGTAGTCCGTATCGATTTTGCGGTTTGCGTGGATGACTCCGTTGGCTGGCACGCGGATGGCTACGGGATGCTCATTCTGATGCAGGCTCCACTCCAACATGGCGAAATACTCTTCCTTGCAGGTCGGGGCGAGATAAATCATGTTAGGGATGTTGCTGATGAGCGGGATGTCGAAGAAGCAAAGATGTGTCACATCGTTCATGGCCGACAATGATCCCCAAAAGACGAGCAGCGTGGCCGGATTACGGTTGATGCAGAGGTCTTGTGAAAGTTGGTCGTAAGCTCGTTGGATGAATGTACTATACACACCGAATACGGGGCGTCCCCCATTGGCCGCGATGCCGGAGGCTAAGGCTACGGCATGCTCTTCGGCGATGCCCACGTCCACGAACTGGTGGCCTGCGGCTTGCCGTTTGTCTTCCGTAAAGCCCATGACTGTGGGGGTGCCTGCCGTGATGCCTACCACGCGGCGGTCTTCTTTCATCTTTTTCAGCAAATAGTCTGCAGTCAGTGTCCCGTAGTCTTCTCCTCCCTCGGGTTTATGCCGGGGTTCACCCGTTTCGATGACGAATGGTGCACAATAATGCCATGGTTCCTTGTGTTCTTCTGCCGGTCGGTATCCCTTGCCTTTCAGGGTGTTGATGTGTACCACGACGGGGTGGTCGATGTCTTTCACCTTTTGGAATGCCGAGATGAGGCTTCCGATGTCGTTGCCTTGGTCTACGTACAGGTAATCCAGTCCCATGGCCTTGAAGAAGTTGCAAGGACATGTGCCTTGGCTTTCACGTAACTCCTGCAGGTTACGGTACAGGCCTCCGTGGTTCTCAGCAATGGACATCTGGTTGTCGTTGACTACGATGATGAAGTTCGTGCCCAATTCTCCTGCGTAGTCCAATCCCTCGAAAGCTTCGCCGCCGCTCAGCGAACCGTCTCCGATGACAGCAATGACATTGCCTTTTTCGCCTTTCAGGTCACGGCCTTTGGCCAGTCCTCCGGCCAAGCTGACTGAGGTGGAGGTATGGCCGATGACGAAATGGTCGTGTGCGCTTTCCGACGGCTCGGAGTAGCCCGACACGTCATCGTATTTTTCCGGATAGAGGTAAGCGTCTTTCCGTCCGGTCAGCATCTTGTGCGGATTGCTTTGGTGGGACACGTCGAAGACGATTTTGTCTTCCGGCGAGTTGAACACGTAATGCAGGGCGATGGTGGCCTCCACCATGCCGAAGTTCGGGCCGAAATGGCCGCCGTGGTCGCTCAGCCGGTGTAACAATGCTTCGCGTATTTCACCGCTCAGCAGGTTGAGTCCCTCTCTGGACAATTTTTTCACGTCTTCCGGAGAGTTGATGTTTTCTAATATCATAACGGATAATTTTGTTGTTTTAAAATAATGGTACAAAGATACGCGGTTTTACTGGAAGGTTTGTTATCTGGATTACGGGTATTTTTACCCGGATTACGGGTTGGAAATACTAAAAAAACACAATGTACCAGATTTTCTCGGGGCATGACTTTGCCGAGTTTCAGAAACTGTGTAATTTTATGTCGGTTAATTTAGATAATTCCATGATGAAACACTTGAAACAGAAACTTATTGCATTGTTATGTGTTACGTTTGCCGTGGTCAGTGCTTGGGCAAACGATTCCGTGGTTTGGCACCATCCTGTGGTGGGCTATACCCATTCTATCGTAGAGGTAACCAAGGTGGTGCTCCATGCGGACCGCACGGAAGTGTCGTGCCATGTACATTACCCTTCAGGTTATTGGATTCAAATCCTGCGCACGACGGAATTGCAAACGGATGGCCGGAACTTTCCCGTAAGGGATGCTTCGGGCATTCCCCTTGGGGAACGGTACACTATGCCTGAGAGCGATGAAGTGGACTTTACGTTGACATTCGATGCCGTACCGCTTGGGACGGTAAAGATGAATCTGGTAGAACCGGGAGGATGGACGGTTTACAATATCCGTCCGGAGGATTATCGGCCCGAAGGGATAGAGGACACCTATTGGCGCGATGTGCGTACGGGAGATTGGTTTGTCGGCTTTTCCGGCGACGGCGTGATATACGACGGTAAGGTTTGGGACGTGGTGAGCCGAGAGGAGCGGAGAGACGGGCGTGGCCAATGGGTGATTGCCTATGGCGGAGAGCAGCTCGCTGTGGAGGTGGGCAAAGAAAAACGTGGCACGCGTCGCATCACCGTGGGCAAGGAACCGCCCGTAGAGTGCAGCTTGATTACGGGGGCGGCGTTGCCTGACTATCCCGTGGAAGACCTGCGGGAGGGGTTCAAGGACAACGGTTACCGTGCGGACGACAGCGTGACCATCGTGGGCTGGATGAAGGACATGCCTGCCGAGGCGTGGGAGAAAGGGCGAAGCGTGGAAATATTACGCAACAACATCTTTATGGACAAACAGGAATCCTTTGTGGCTGCCATGGATTCGACCGGGCGTTTCTCTGTGCGCGTGCCGTTGGTCAACACGTCGGAAATCTATATCGACATAGGGCGGAAGGGTATTAACACGGTGGTGGAGCCGGGGGAGACTTATTTCCTGTTGCACGATTTCTCCACCGGCCATGTGCTTTTCATGGGAGAAGATGTCCGGTTGCAAAACGAATTGCAGACGCATCCTCCTTTGTACGTGGATGGTTATCTCCGGAAAGGGCAAGGGACGGTCGATGAATTCCGGATACAGATGGAGGAAAAGTACCGGCATGCGGTAGAGGAACTGTCACGACGTGTGGAGGAACATCCCAACCTTTCGCGGCGTTACCGTTACTATATGGAATCTTTTGTTTTGACGGGGTTGGGCCGTTCGATGATGCAGGCGCGGTTTGCGGTGCCCGATTGGCAGTTGCCCGAAGATTACGTGGACTTTGTCCGGACGAAAGTTTGGCAGCGTCCTCCCAAACCCTATACACTTTGCCAGACTTTCAGCACGTTGATGAGGGATTATATAGACCATTCCTCAGAAGCGAAAGACAAGGTGAGGGGCGATGTTACATTCAATGCCTTCGAAAGTTTGCAGCAACGGGGTGAAATTTCGATGACGGAGGAGGAAGTAAATGCCGTGGAGGCTTATCAACTGGTTGTTAGGGATTTACAGGAAAAGCTGAATGCGGAGCCGTCGGATTCGTTGCGTCAACGCATGGTGGTGGAGTTTGGGAAAAGTGAGTTATCCCAACGTTTCATGTCGCTTGTTACACGTTTTGAGGACGTTTTAAATGAGGAGATATTGATAGATAACATAGATTTCTGGAAAGAAGACGCGGAATCGGTGGGGTGTGACAGTATTTTATGCCAAATTCATTTAGCCCGGAAGCTTTACGGGCTGATTGATAACATGCGGAAACCTTTGCCGGACAGGATGATGGCAAAGGCTGAATGGGGAATCAGGCTTGAGGGCGGATGGGACATCGTTAGCAGGGAACAAGAGAAGTACGTGGCTATCCAAAATCGGGACTTGTCCGACGTGAGCAGTCTGAGGTCGGCAGAATACGTGAAGGACGTGACCGGCGGCGAGGCGTTGTTGCGTAAGCTCACGGAGCCTTATCGCGGCAAACTCGTGTTGCTCGACATTTGGGGTACTTGGTGCGGGCCGTGTAAGGAAGCCTTGTCTCATTCGCATGAACTGTTCGAGCGGATGCGTCCCTACGGCGTGGTGTTCCTTTACTTGGCCAACCGCTCTGCGGAAGATTCGTGGAAGAACGTCATCAAACAATATAACGTGGTAGGTGACAATGTGGTGCATTATAATCTTCCGGACGACCAACAACGAGCCATAGAACAATATCTGGGAGTGAACTGTTTTCCCTCTTACCGTCTTATCGGTGTAGACGGTCATGTGTTCGACGTAAATGCAGACCCTCGTAATCTGGACGCGTTGGAGGGACTGGTAAAACAGTTGGTTCTATCCGGGCAATAATCCGGTACGGATGACCAAAGGGCGAGGATAAAAACAAAAAGAAAGGGGGGTGCCAGAAGGCTCGGTTTGATAGCCTCTCTTCCGGCACTCCCTTTTTGGGGGAATGATATTTCCGTGTGGGTTATTTCTTGATGACTTTGTGTACGATGCTGTTATCCGTCCCGTTGTGGAAATTGAAGATGTAGATTCCGGCAGGCAGGTCGGTAAAGTCGATTGTGCAGTTACCTTCCGTCAAAGTCGTGCGACGCACACAGTTTCCGGCCAAGTTGAAGATGTCGGCTGTTTCATAGGTGTTACCTTCGATACGCAGCGAGCCGTTAGCATTGGGATAGAAGAGTGGTCCGTCTTCGTTTTTAGCTTGTCTAATGCCCGTGCCGTCTTTTATGGTGAACTGGATTCTCGGGGAAACCTCGTCATAGGAATCGTTAATGAACAGGGCACTGAAATAGTTTCCGGGTTCGAGCGTACCGGCTTTGATGCTCACGGTTCCTTCCGTGGCTCCGTAAGTGTAATAGAAGCCGTCAAGCTCGTCCACGTTGGGGTCTTTGCCATCTTTGTAGACACCTACCCAGTCTTTCGGCGTACCCGGACCGTCCTTGTAGTGGATGAGAATTGCTTCATCGGTGGAGAATTCCGTCTTGTCGGTAGACAGCGAAGATATGTCTTTGCCTACAGAGAAATAAACTCGTTCACGCGGTTCGAAGTACTGTCCCAAGGTGAAGTAATTCAAGAAATAATATCCTTTGGGCAGATCTTTCGCCAAAGTGAGTGTGCCTTCGGTGTTTCCGTCGAGGTAATCCCATGAGTCGGATGTATCAGCTGTGCCGGGAACTTCTCCCCGCTTGTAGATGCCGATCCAGTCGTTCTTCAGGCCCGGTGCGTTGGAGTAGGTCACCACGATGTCTTCTCCTTCTTCGAATTCGCTCTTTTCCAAACTGATTTGCGGTTCGGGACCGACATAGAACGGGATTCTTTCGCTGATTTCCGTATATCCCTCATCTTCAAATAGCACGGCATAGTATTCGTTGGTTTCGTCGATGGTGAAATTCATTGAACCGGATTGAGCCGGGGTATATTTCCATTTGTACGAAAGAACGGAATGCGGTTCTTCTCCTTTGCGGTAGATGCCGATCCATGCGTTTTGACCTTCAGGAGCATATTTGTAGTTGATGGTAATGGTCTCTCCCGGTATTACGCTTGTGTCCGTTATGGAAATGGAAGGCTTGCCTGCTATACTTCCTTCTACGGTAAACTGTCTGGTGTCTGACCATTCCGACCATTCCATATTGGTATCGCGGTATCTCATCCTTACATAATAGGTACCGTTTATCAGTTTGTTTTTCTCAATGGTAAGTTGGGTGATGTCTATATTTTCATTGAGGTCAATGGGGATGTGTAAGGGTTTCCCCGTAGAACCGTAAAGGTCTTCGACGTCGCGTACCTTGTTGTATTCTATGGTAGAAAAGTCTTGGTTGAGTGAGAATTGGTATTGTACGCTATTTAGTTGTTCATCCGTAGTGGTTTTATATGGACTTCCTTTAAACGTATAAGGCAGGGTGATGGTCTCTTCTGTTATTTCCTTGATTTCCGGCTTTTTTGGAGCAGCTTTACCCAAAGTGCGACTGAAGGAGTCTATTAGAATATTGTCCACTACCAGTTCCTTGTTACCGATGGCATAACACTCCGCTTTCATTTCTTTTTTATCGAAATCAAACTCCAGAATCTGGTAGCCCCAATAGTCAATGGTTTTTTGTACGTCATCGTAGTCTTGTTCGGAAGACATGCCCCACATTTGATCCCAAGAGGCAGCGCCGTTAATGATGTGATATAGCGGATAATCGGTCAACTGCCCCCTATGGTACAAATGGTGGTGACCTCCGTAGTTCAGTACGTGCTTCGGAGTCTCGGACAGAATGGGTATGATTTCATTTCTAACCCATGCCGAGATGTCACCAACGTATTGCTCAGCTTGGATAGGCCGATGGTTTACACTGATAATGAAGTCTACAGAATCGTCTTTTTTGGCAGCATCTACAATTTTTCTCACCCATTCTTTTTGGGCATCGCCGGTATGTTCAGTGGACAAAACAACGAAAAGGATACGGCCGGCTTGGTAGGCGTAATAGTTTTCCGTGCCACTGCTGATACCTTGGTAGGTAAGGTTCTCATAGTGGTAATGTGCGGCATATCTCTGCATACCCGGGTCGTTATAAGTTTCATGGTTTCCCACGGCTGTCATGATGGGGAGATAAGGTGACATGAGTTGCGATTTGAACAGGTGTATCTGTTCGTATTGGTCCAATGTACCTACGTCCACTTGGTCGCCGATATTCATAATCATGTTGATGTTTTCGGTAAGGTCGCCATATTTTTCTTCGATTTTACGTTGTGCTGCTTTCATTAGCCACTCATATCCGCTTCGGCTTTTGATTTGGTGATCACCCATTAACAGAATGCGCATGGGCTCATGGCTTTTGGGGGTCGGCATGGTGCGGAAATGGCATACTTTGCTTTTCTTGTCGTCACTGATAGCTTGGTAATAGTACACCGTGTTGGGTTGCAGTCCGATGAGGCGGATGGAGTTCCAATAATATGGGAAACCGTCTTCTGAAAGATTGTCAATGGTACCCTCTAAGGTCTGCGTCAGTTGGTCTTTTGAAGTTCCGTAAATGACTTTAGGGGTGTTTTCGAAAGAGGTTTTCCAACTAATCCAGATGGCGGTATCTTCCGCGCTTTGGAGGTAAGGTTTCGTCATATCGGCATAGCTGCCGGTTTTAGGCTCCACGGTCAGCCGGTGTGCCACGACTTGTCCACAGGCGTTTTCACCTTCGGCCGGTGTGTAGTAAATGTCAGCTTCGGAGTAATCTTTTCCTCCTATATTTATTGTCTCTCCCGGAGCAATGGTGTGGTCTTGTATGCTTTGCACGTAGCGGCAGAATTTTATAGGAGTCTCCAAGGTATCTTTGTGTTCATCGGTAAATGTTCTTATCAGGCGGACCGGGCTGTCTTGTGATAGAAAGGAAGATGAAATTTCGACGGTAGGTGTTCCTTGTCCCGATATGACTTTGCAACCGATAGGAGTCCTCCAATCGTAATGGGCGGCAGTTTCATTTTTGGGAGCCTCGAACGTGGACGTCTCATTGATTTTCATGACAGGGTTGCCTTCTATGCAGTCGGCTTGTGCCTGGGCATACCCGCAAATTGCTAACGAAAGCAACGGAAGTGTCAGCATTCTCTTTTTCATTCTTTTTTTCTTTTAAAGTTTATGTTGTCAAGTTTTGATGCAACAAAAATAGAGTAAACTTATTAAGAGCCAGTTGCGTTGCTTTTACATTCTTTTTGCAGGGTAGAAATACATCTGATTTCACGTAGAATCTTCGTAAACAGCGCCGTGAGACGGGCTTGTGAAGTAATATAGTTGAAATAAAACGGCTTGCGAATATCTTTTGTAAGCCGTTGATTTTTTATAGTAAAACATCTCTTTGTATCCTTCGTTTTTCCTAAGATGTGCGCAATTAGATTTGCACGGTGCATTTATATAGAGTTATATCAATAATAGGAAGCCTGCTTCCAGCATCATTTACAGCTTGCATAAATTCAGTACATTCTTGTTGTGTCATTTTCTTTTTGCAATAAGCGTAATATAGGAAGTCAAGAGTAGTCAGATAAGTAATACTATTTTGAGAACAATATTCTTTTATGTCCCTTAAATTGCTACTCCCTAAAACATCTTGGTTATCCCTGCAATAAATCATACAGGCACTTTCGCCTTTTCCCAATCTACGTTGTAATGAGAAGTATTCTTTCATAGATTCACCTTTAGGAGAAAAAGTCTCTTTTCTTAATTTTGAGAAATAACGAAGATAATTGTCAATGAGATTTCTTGTTTTAGAGTTCTTTGAAACTTCATTATAAACCACATCCAATACTATATATTCATATTCGGGGAATATATCCGGTAATAGTGAAAAGTTACCCGTTTCTATAAAATGGATAATCACATCAGCATCGAGTACTATTTTCGTTTTCTTGTGTCCCATTGATATTTATTTTACCGAGCAACTCCATATAATGGCTTTCCGAGATTTTCTCTTTATCGAATAAATTACGTGCTTTTTCTCCAAAATCACCGATAACCAAACCTTCATTTGCAGCTTCGTATAAAGCCGTATCATATCCGAAACATTTTGCAGAGTTTTTTACTCCTACTTCAGCAAATTGGGAACGTGTACTTTCTGAAATGAGGCCTATATTTAACAATCTATACAACAAGGCCGAACGAGAAACAGAGAAGTAATGTTCAAGTTTCAAAATTGTTGCCATAGAAATGCTTTTAGTCTTTAATTCATTCTCCGGTACCAGTTGGCAGATTCCGGATTCAGGCATTAATAATAAAGAAGCAAACATGTCGGCACTTTGTTCTACAAAGTTCTTGCTGTATCCGGGGTTGCATTTGTGCGGGGTAGGCTTTTCTTCTATAAACAAGTGATATAATTCGTGGGCAATTGTGAAATGCTGTCTTCCACGTGGCTGATTGGAATTGATAAGCATAAAACGATGCCCGGAATTGTCCTTTAAACACATGCCTGAAAAATTGTCAGACAGAGGTCTGAACACTGTAAGTATGTTCAATTTCAAAAGCAGACTTTTCAATGTGACAGGCTCGGATGCACTAAGCCCATTATCTGTGCGAAATGCTGATACTTGTTTTTCTATGATAAACTTATTCGGCTTCATTCTGTGCAATTCGTTCCATTTTAAGATATGATTTCACAATGTCCTTGAAATTTGCGATTTCTTTTAAGTCATTATCTTCCAAATCAGAAATTCTGAAAGCAGTAGCCATAATTTCATTATCAGCTTGGATATTATCTTCAAACAAAATGAAAGGTTCACAACCGAACATGTTTGAGATTCGTTCTAAAATATCATACGGAACTTCCCTAGTGCCTCCTTCATAATTACTATATGCAGAACGCTCAATCCCAATAGATTTGGCTATCTGTTCTTGTGTGAAGCCAGACAGCTCTCTAATCTTTTTTAGATTTTCTCCAATAATTTGATTTATCGTTCTCATGAGTGCCTCTTTTAGTTCTGTGGCAAAATTACTTTTAATTTATTATATAAACAAATATTGCCACGATTAGTTCGCTTATTTATAGTTATCTCTATAAATTTGAAACAACAGATTATGGGGAAGAAAGTCAAATCAAAGAAAAATTAGAGATGTCTGTACTTTATTTGTTGGCAAGCCATGTGCAGGCATGAATCAAGTTTGCGATATATTAAGGCGTATGAAAACAGGAAAATTGTGATGTACATACTTCTCGCTTGATTTTATTGCGAACAAAAGGGATAACTACCGGTGTGTAGCTTATTCCTTTTATTTGTATTATACTATCGGTGAAAAGCCTCAACCGATAAGGCAATAGTTATGAAAGAAACGAGATGGAATGTGGTACAATTTACCGGTGTGTTTCGTTTATCATTGACTATCAGACTTCTCGGAACTGTGTGCAAATTGTGTGCAATGAACTTTTGTGTGTAAAGAAAAAGCCGCTACAAATTTCTTTATAACGGCTTAATTTCCTTTGTTTTATGCTTTGTGGACCAGCCAGGGCTTGAACCTGGGACCTCCAGATTATGAGTCTGTTGCTCTAACCAACTGAGCTACAAGTCCGAAACAACTTCTTTCTGAAATTGCATTGCAAAAGTAATATGATTTATTGAGATATGCAAACAATAAAGGTAAAAAATGGGGGGAAAGCTTTCAATATTGCCGGAACTATTGTATTTTCGCGTCGTGGAATGATGTATGAAACAGAAATCGTATATAATTAAAGGTAAAGATGAGTACAAAAGAGACAGATTGGTTGAGTGTCGGTTTGAATGACCGACAAGTGGAAGAGAGCCGTGCCCGTCATGGGAGCAATGAACTGACCCCACCGAAACGCCCTTCAATGTGGAGGCTTTATCTGGAGAAATTCCAGGATCCCGTAATACAGATATTGTTGGTAGCTGCCTTGCTGTCTTTTGTAGTCGCTTTTGTGGAAAATGAATTTGCAGAGACCATAGGAATCGTGTGTGCCATATTGTTGGCCACGGGCATCGGTTTTTATTTTGAGTACGATGCCGCCCGTAAATTTGATGTGTTGAATGCTTTGGGGAGCGAGGCCCTTGTGCGGGTTGTACGGAACGGACAGGTGTGTGAAGTTACACGCAAGGAGCTTGTGGTGGGAGACATCATCATGTTGGACACCGGAGACGAGATACCTGCCGATGCCGAGTTGTTGAAGGCTGAAAGTTTGCAGGTGAATGAATCGAATCTGACGGGAGAACCGGTTACGCGGAAAAGTACGGACCATTCGGATTTTGATAAAAATGCCCCGTATGCCACGAATCGATTGATGCGTGGCACGACCATTGTAGAGGGAAGTGCTGCGGCCCGTGTGATCGCTGTGGGCGACCATACGGAGATTGGCCAGGTAGCTCGCGAAGCGACGGTGCTGACCGGTGAGAAGACCCCATTGAACAAACAGTTGGATCGTTTGGCCGGTTTCATTAGTAAGATAGGCTATACCGTGGCATTCCTTACGTTTACGATATTTACGGTACATGGTTTGATGGAATATGTCCCCAAGGTCGATGTGTGGGGGAGTGAGAACTATTGGCATGTGTTTGGGATGGTGCTGAATAATTTCATGATGGCTGTGACGTTGATTGTCATGGCTGTTCCCGAGGGATTGCCGATGGCTGTGACGTTAAGTCTGGCATTGAATATGCGTCGTATGCTGAAGACCAATAACCTGGTACGTAAGATGCATGCTTGCGAGACGATGGGGGCCATTACGGTGATTTGTACGGACAAGACCGGAACATTGACACAAAATCGCATGACCGTGTCGCAAATGCTGATGCAAGATGAGGATTCGGTACTCTTGGATGAAGCTATCGCCTGCAATACGACTGCCTTTTTGAATGAATCCCGTACGGAGGGGTTGGGAAATCCCACGGAAGTGGCTTTGTTGCTTTGGATGCAAGGGCGCGGCTCTGATTATATGAAGGTGCGCCAAGGAGTGGAAGAAGTGGCTCGTCTGCCTTTCTCTTCAGAGCGGAAATATATGGCTACGATAGTGGATTCCTCCGTGTTGGGACGAAAGATTGTATATGTGAAAGGGGCACCGGAAATCGTTTTGGGACTTTGCCGGGGTTTATCGGAAGAGCAAATTGCAGGGTATCACGTCCAACTGAAAGACTGGCAGATGCACGCTCAGCGTACTTTGTTGCTGGCTTATAAGGAAGTGGCGGATACGGAAGATGATTGTGCGGCTTTGGTACAATCCGGCGGATTGACCTTGTTGGGCTTGGCGGCTATTAGCGACCCCGTGCGTCCGGAAGTGCCTCAGGCTGTGGAGAACTGCTTGAAGGCCGGGGTGCAAATCAAGGTCGTGACGGGCGACAGCACGGGTACCGCTGTGGAAATAGCCCGTCAAATCGGTTTGTGGAAAGAAGGAGACGACGAAAAGAAGAATTGCATGCGGGGCGTTGACTTTGCTGCGTTGAGCGACGAAGAAGCCCTGCAACGTATCAAGGATTTGAAGGTGATGAGCCGTGCTCGTCCGTTGGACAAGCAACGGTTGGTGAAGTTGTTGCAGACGGAGGGAGAAGTCGTGGCTGTGACCGGCGACGGGACGAACGATGCTCCGGCGTTGAACTTTGCCCAAGTCGGCCTGTCGATGGGGTCGGGGACTTCGGTAGCCAAGGAAGCCAGTGACATTACATTGCTTGATGATTCGTTCCGTAGTATTGTCACGGCTGTCATGTGGGGGCGTTCGTTGTATAAGAATATCCAACGTTTTGTCATGTTCCAGTTGACTATTAATTTCACCGCTTTGTTGGTCGTGCTTATCGGTGCGTTCATGGGAACGACTCTTCCGTTGACCGTTACCCAAATGTTGTGGGTGAATATCATCATGGACACTTTTGCGGCTTTGGCTTTGGCATCGTTGCCGGCTGACCCGAACGTGATGAATGAGAGGCCTCGTCCTGTAGGGCAATTCATTATCACCCGTCCGATATGGACGTCGATATTGGGTTATGGGATGGCCTTTGTCGGGTTCTTGTTGGCCATGCTTCTCCGTATAGAAACCACGGGAGGAATGGATGTGTATGAACTGACCGTGTTTTTCACATTCTTTGTCTTGTTGCAGTTCTGGAATTTGTTGAATGCAAAGACCTATTCTACGACAGATTCGGCTTTTAAGCATCTTTCCCGGTGCGTCGGCGTGTTGACCGTATTATGCCTTATCCTGTGTGGCCAGTGGTTGATTGTACAGTTCGGCGGACCGGTATTCCGCACTGTACCTTTGGCGGCCGGGGACTGGGGAATATTGCTTGCTGTAAGCTCTCTTGTATTATGGGTCGGAGAGGCAGGCCGTTTCTTCAAACGGCTTTGCCGGAAAAAAGCAGAATGAAATGGATAAACGGATAAAAAATATTATTTTCGATTTCGGCGGTATTATCGTGGATTTGGACAAGCAGGCAGCGGTTCATGCTTTTGAGGCGTTGGGTTTTGAAGCCCGTGCTTATATCAATGATTATGTGCAGGACGGAGTGTTTGCCTTGATGGAAACCGGAGATATGTCACCGGATGAGTTTTGCACTTATGTGCGGAAGAAAGTCGGGGCAGATGTGAAAGATGAAGAAATCTTTCGGGCTTGGAATAAGATGTTGGTCGGGATTCCGGCTCGTCGCATGCAAACCATCCGTAATCTGCGGACGGATTACCGCACTTATATGCTCAGCAACACGAATGCTATGCACTGGGCATATTCATGCCGTGAATTGATGGCTTCTACGGGGCTGGAGATGGAAGATTGTTTCGACCGCATATTCCTATCCTTCCAGATGCATCTGGCCAAACCGGACGAACGGATATTCCGTAAGGTGTTGTCGGAAGCCGGGTTGAAGCCGGAAGAGACATTGTTTGTCGATGACTCTTCCGAAAATTGCAGGACGGCAGAGAGTTTGGGTATACAGGTGTTCCATTCCCGGCAGCCGGAAGATTGGTTCGGTTTGTTGGAGTAATGACGAAGGAGAATGAAGTTTATCACGCTTACTGACCCCTTGCCTTATCAGGCTTGTGTCGCCACGATTGGTTTTTTCGATGGCGTGCACCGGGGGCATCGCTTTTTGATACGGCAGTTGACCCGTTATGCCGTCGGGCACGATTTGGCTTCTTTGCTGGTCACTTTCCGTACGCATCCGCGTCAAGTCATGCAAGCCGCTTATCAGCCTCAGTTGCTGACCACGTATGACGAGAAATGCGGGCAGTTGGCTACGACGGGAGCGGATTATTGCCTGACGTTGGATTTCACCACGGCATTGGCAGCTTTGTCGGCCCGTCGCTTTATGGCTGAAATACTGAAAGAGAAGTTATCTGTAAAGGTCCTGGTTATCGGATACGACCATCGTTTCGGACATGACCGTTCGGAGGGATTTGCGGAATATGTGGAATATGGACGGGAATTGGGGATGGAAGTCGTTCGTGCGGACGTCTTTGCCATGAGCGAGGTGAACGTAAGTTCGTCTATGGTCAGGGCTTGTCTGGCCGAAGGCGAGGTAGGAATAGCGGCACGTTGCCTGACCCGCCCGTACGAAATTACGGGGCGTGTGGTTCATGGTTTCCACGTAGGGCATGAACTGGGCTTTCCTACGGCGAATATACAGGTAGAGGATTCACAGAAGCTGATTCCGAAAAACGGTGTATATGCCGTTTGGGTCAAAGGAAAAATAGGAGGAGAGGAACACGTTTGGGGCGGAATGTTGAATATCGGTCTTCGGCCGACGATGGAAAACGGTGAGAATCGCACCATAGAAGTACATTTGTTGGATTTTGCCGGGGATTTGTACGGTTGTCGTTTGACGTTGAGTTTCGTCAGGCGTTTGAGAGATGAAAGGAAGTTCAGGAATAAAGGGGAATTGGTTCATCAGCTTCGCGAGGATGAGGCTATGGTGAGAATGATTTTAAACAAGGAGCAATAGCTTGGAAAGGAGATGGGTATGAAACGTACGATTTGTCTGGTGATTATTTTTTTGTTGGCCCAGGTTTTGTCTTCCTTGGTAGTCTTGTTCTTTTTCAATCTTTCGGATTTGCTTCACGAAGGGCGTTTGGATGTGAACGCATTGGCAGCTTCTCCATCGGCTTTGGGGATTTCTCTGTTATTAAACGGGGTTGTGGTATGGGCGGTGATGACTTTGTTGAGATGGACAGACCGTAAAAGTTTCCGTTTCGGGCAAATAAAATGGCCGGTATACGCCGGTGTGGTCTTATGGATGTTGCCCGTCATTTTTATTGTGAACCTGTTATTGGAGACTTTGACATTAGAGGACTTGAATAAGGATGTATTTGCCACGCTTGTGTATAACCCTTGGGGAGTTTTGGCCATTGTTTTAGTCGGGCCTGTTACCGAGGAACTGGTGTTCCGGATGGGAATCCAGCGGCATCTTATCCGGCACAGGATGCGTCCGTGGATGGCCATTTTGCTTTCAGCCTTGATATTCGGAGTCATACATGGCAATCCTGCACAAATACCGGGAGCTGTAGTTTTTGGTTGGGTTTTGGGTTGGTTGTATTGGCGGTCGGGAACGATCTGGATTCCGGTGGCGGCACATGTCTTCAATAATTTTGTGGGTGTTGCCATGATTTGGTGTACAGGAGATTCGGATACGACTTTGGTGGAGTTGTGCGGCGGGGCCGTCGCAGCTTCCGTTTGGGCTTTGGCAGCTGCGGTTTGCGGATATGTGGGTTACCGTTATTTGGACAAGGTGTTCAGTTAGGAAAGGGGTAAATATTAATCCTGTTTATACTAAAAGAAATCAGGATGCACAGCTAAGGAAAAGGCAGTGCGTCCTGATTTCTTTTGGTATAAACCTGTTGGTTACTGGTTCTTTTTCTTCATCACGATGGCATCAATGACCGCTACGGCCGTGATGTTCACGATGTCGCGTACGGAACTTTCGAAGTCGGTGAAATGAATCGGTTTGTTCAATCCCATCTGAATAGGGCCTATCATTTCAATTTCGTCTCCATTCAGGGCTTGGAGTAACTGGTAACCGGCATTGGCCGAACTCAGGTTCGGGAATACCAAGGTGTTGACCTCCTTGCCCTGTAGGCGAGTGAACGGGTACTTACGGTCGCGAAGTTCATTGTTCATGGCGAAGTTCACCTGCATCTCCCCGTCGATGGGTAGGTTCGGGTAGTTCTCCTGCATATACTCTACGGCTTTATGGATGCTGGCCGGGCTTCCGCATGTGTCCGTCCCGAAATTGGAATAGGACAACATGGCGATGACCGGTTCGTGATTGAAGAAACGCACGGTCTTTTCGGATAGCCGTGCAATGTCTATCATCGTTTCCGTGTCGGGATGGCGGTTGATAAGCGTGTCTGCCAGGAAGTACGTACCTTTCTTACTGTTCATGATGTGCATGGTACCGAAATGGTTGTATTCCGGTTGTATGCCGATGACTTCTTTGGCAACCTTGATGGTGTTGGAGTATTTGGTATACACTCCCGTGATGAATGCGTCCGCTTCGCCAGTCTCTACCATCATCATGCCGAAATAGTTACGCTCGAACATCTTGTCGTTGGCTTCCTCGAATGTATAACCTTCGCGGGCTTTCTTCTCGGCCAATATCTTGGCATAACGTTCGCGGCGTTCAGCTTCGCGGTCGTGGCGCAGGTTAACGATTTCGATGCCTTCCAGGCTGAGGTCGAGTTCTTTCGCCAATTTCTCGATACGCTCGTCGTTACCCAACAGGATAGGATGGCAGATGCCTTCAGCCTTGGCCTCTACGGCGGCTTTCAGCATGTTGGGATGGATACCCTCGGCAAACACTACGCGTTGGGGATTGCGGCGGGCCGTATCTCTCAACTGGCGGGTCAGTTTCGACTCATATCCCATCAGTTCCTTCAAGTGGAGGGCGTAAACGTCCCAGTTTTCGATGGGCTTGCGGGCCACTCCGCTTTCCATGGCGGCTTTGGCCACAGCCATGGACACCTCGGTGATGAGGCGCGGGTCTACCGGTTTCGGAATGAAATATGAAGGACCGAAGGTGAGGTTGTTCACGTGGTAAGCCTCGTTCACTACGTCCGGCACGGGTTGTTTGGCAATGCCTGCGATAGCTCGTACGGCGGCCAATTTCATTTCTTCGTTGATGGCCGTGGCACCGGTATCCAACGCACCACGGAAGATATAAGGGAATCCGATGACGTTGTTAATCTGGTTCGGGTAGTCGGAACGTCCAGTAGCCATCAACACGTCGGGACGCGAATCCATAGCATCCTCGTACGAGATTTCGGGTACCGGGTTAGCCAATGCGAACACGATGGGCGACGGAGCCATGCTGCGCACCATGTCCTTGCTCAACACATTGCCGCGCGACAAGCCGAGGAATACGTCGGCACCCTTGATGGCTTCTTCCAACGTATGGATGTCCGTACGACTGGTGGCGAAGTAACGCTTCTGCTTGTTCAGGTCGGTACGGTCTTTTGAAATCACACCCTTGCTGTCCAGCATGACGATGTTTTCCAACCGTGCGCCGAGCGATACATACAGTTTTGTGCATGATACGGCCGAAGCCCCGGCTCCGTTCACAACGATTCTCACGTCTTCGATTTTCTTTCCTGCCACTTCCAACGCATTCAACAGTCCGGCACTGGAGATGATGGCCGTACCGTGTTGGTCGTCGTGCATGACGGGGATGTCGAGTTCTTCTTTCAAGCGACGTTCGATTTCAAAGCATTCGGGTGCCTTAATGTCTTCCAGATTGATGCCGCCGAAAGTCGGGGCAATAGCTTTTACGGCCTGAATGAACTTTTCGGGGTCTTTTTCGTTTACCTCGATGTCAAACACATCAATGCCTGAGTATATCTTGAAAAGTAGTCCTTTTCCTTCCATTACCGGTTTGCCGGCCAATGCACCGATGTCGCCCAATCCGAGGACAGCAGTACCATTGGAAATTACGGCTACAAGATTTCCTTTGGCTGTATAGCGGTAGGCATCCTGCGGGTTCTTTTCTATTTCGAGACAGGGTTCTGCCACGCCGGGCGAATAAGCCAGTGAAAGGTCCGTTTGTGTACTGTGGGGCTTGGTAGGCACCACTTCGATTTTTCCAGGCTTGCCTTGTTCATGATAGCGCAAAGCCATTTCTTTGGTTATTTTTGCCATTTTGTTATGATTTGGAATATATTCTTTCGCTAATACCGGACAAAGATACTAATAAAATTATATTTTGACGTGTTACAATCGCGTTTTTCATTATATTGTAAGCTCTTTGCTGCAAAACCAAAAGAAAATGATACCTTTGTAAACTATAAAAAGGAAAGAAAGCATGCTAATTAGAATTTATCCGGAAAATCCGAACCCCCGTGAGATGGTCAAGGCCCTCAAAATGCTGAGAGACGGTGAGTTGATTATTTATCCTACCGACACGGTATATGCCATAGGATGCGATGCTCTGAACGTACGGGCGGTGGAGAGGATTTGTGCACTGAAGGGAGTGAATCCACAGAAGAGCAACTTGTCGATTATTTGCTATGACTTGTCCAACATCAGCGAATATGCGCAAGTCAGCAATGCTGCTTTCAAACTTTTGAAGAAAAACTTGCCGGGGCCGTTCACGTTCATTCTGCCCACGAGCAGCCGGCTTCCTAAAATATATAAGAATAAGAAAGAGGTGGGTATCCGTGTGCCGGACAATAGTATTGCGCGTGGATTGGTGGAGGGATTGGGGAATCCACTCCTCACGATGTCGGTGCATGATGAGGACGAGATTATCGAATACTCTACCGATCCTGAGTTGATTCATGAGAAATACGAAGGCCGTGTGGCTTTGGTCATTGACGGGGGATATGGAGGTAGCGAGGCTTCAACGGTGGTGGACTGTGTGGACGATGCTTTCGAAATTGTCCGGCAAGGCAAAGGAGAACTTTTGTTTTAGAAAGTCATACTTTTACGGAATTGTTGGGGGGATAGTCCGGTTTGTTTTCGGAAAAAGGTACCGAAGTAAGATGCGTTGGGGAAGTGTAGGTCATTGGAGATTTCCTGGATGTTCTTTTGGGTATTTTTGAGCAGTGAAATGCTTTTGCAGATAATGGACTTGAATACGAGTTCTTGTACGGTGTATCCACAAATAGATTTAGATAATGCGGAAAGGTATTTGGGGGACAAGCATAATTTGTCAGCGTAAAAATCCACGCTTCTTTTTTGGGTGTAATGTTGTTCTATGAGTTGGATGAGGCGCATGAATATTTCGTTTTTGTGACCGATAGAATCTAATTTGGCGACAAGTTTACGATTGTAGATGGAACAGAGGCGATGGGTCAGGGCTAATAAAAGCAGTTTTTGTTCATAAAGGTTGAATGAATCGTTTTCAGTGTGCAGGGTACTATTGAGCAGGTGCATATAGCGGATAACTTCAGCTTCTTCTCCAGTATTCCAGACATAGCAGGGTTCCGGCACGAATTTCATGTAGAGGTACATGGATACGACTAAGTTTCCCATGATGTTACGAAGTGTATCTGTTTTGTAGATGAGGATGAAAATCTTCAAGTCATTGGTGGACTGTAATGCGCGGAAAGTTGAATTCTCCGGGATGAAGAGCGTCTCGCCTGCTTGTGCTTGAAAGTCTTTTTGGTTCAGTGAAAATGAAAAATGTCCTTGCAGGCATACAATTAACCCGACTCCGTTTGTTTCAAACGAGGTCTTTAAAATCGGGGGGAAATCAGTGAGAAATCCTTCCGAACTGCAAATGTTATGTCCTGCAGTTAAGCTGCGGTTTAGTTGGACTAAACGTTCTTTATGGTTTTCCATACATGGCTTGCTAAACTTTTCGCTAAGTTAGCAATTTTCGTTTGGGATACGGTATGATTAAGGTGAAAATTGTGCAGAAAAGGCAAGCATAGAGTGTCCACCCCGCCATTTCTTTGACGGCCGAAAGTGTGGCTTGTACCTGAATGCGGCCTTTGGTGGAAGTTGCCGCCATATTGATAGCTTCCGCTTTGCTTTTCCCTTGGTAGTACATTCCCTGAAGTGTGCCGTTGAACGAGGTAGAGGCATCTGGATTTAGCATGTCTACGTTTTGAGCGTAACGTGTAATGTAATGTTGTTGCCGTTCTTGTAGCAAATTGCTGTAGACAGCTCCCCCTATGCTAGGTGCTAACACCATCCGTACGGTGAGCATTGTGCAAATCCACGTGGACAAGTATTTGTAGGGCATACGTTGGGTGGCATACGTTGGAATGAGGGAGTATAGCATCATCATTCCAGTGGAGCGTATGATGACGGGGTATTTCATCCGTTCGTATAGTCCGGCGCTTTGAACCTCGAAATACATGAACATGGCTGAAAGTCCGAGTAAGAGGAAACCTCCGGCAAACAGGTATTTGAAGTGCACGCCTTTTACGCTCAGCCCGATGGTGAGCAGGCCGCCGATGGCGTAACCCGCCATGCACCAGTTGCCTAACGTGGCGTTTTGCCAATTGTCCAATTTCATGCCGATGCCGGTGAATACGTTGACAAACATGGCACTGGAGTTAAGGAACATGAGCAGAAAATAGAAAAGGATGCCCATACGGATGGTGCGCAGGCGCAATACTCCCAAGATATAATAGGGATTGCGGTGCATGCTTTCCAAATATATGAATAGCCCGGCTGATATTACTCCCCCCACTGTGGCCCAACGGATGGTCGGGGCGTCATACCAATCCAAGACTTTCCCGTAGGTCATGATGTAGGTGAAGCACAGCAGCATGGTGCAGAATACAGTTGCATTGCCGAACTGTCTCATGTTGATGGGGAAGCGGTGGCTTTGGAACTTGTGATAGGGCATGGTGATGAAAATCACCAAGATGCTGAGCAACAGCATACCCATCATGAAGTAGTAGACATATTGCCATTCGTATTCAAAGGCCATCCAAGCAGTGATAGAGGTGCCAATCTGTCCCAAAATCATGAAGAACAAATAGATTGCAGGTTGGGCGGCACTACGTTCAATGTCAAGTTTGTCCCAACCGTTTGCTGTTTCGGGTTCCATGCCCGGGGTGATTTTGAGATAAGCTTCAATGCCTCCTGCATAAAGAATCAGCGTGAATAGGTTAACCATCATAAGTACCATGCGTAGGAATCCCATGAGCAGGCTGCACAAGGCTAATAAAAATACACTGTCGGTCTTGGCGCAGATGAAACTGAAGATATACATGAGCGAGAAGCCGGCGAGGCACATCATTTTCTCACGTCGGATGAGGACCAGGCGGTAAAGGAAAGGTGCAAAGGCAGCCATGCCGATAGAGGTGGCAAAGTTGGTGAATTGGATGTGTTCGGAGATAATGCCTAATCCGCTCATCATTTCGGTACTGTTGACAGAGTATACTCCTCCTGCCGTGAGAATGGGTAGGAACAATAATACCAAAATGAGGATACCGAGAGGTTTGGGTACCCAATTATAGAACGGATAATTTTTCGGATAAGAAGGCATAGGCTCAGAATTTAGCTTTTACGATGACCATCATGCCGGCCGCCAGTTTTTCGTTGTCTTCTTTCGATAAGTTGGTGAAGTCTATCCGGACCGGAATCCTTTGTTGTATTTTCACGAAGTTGCCGGCTGAGTTGTCCGTCGGAACCAAAGAATACTTGGAGCCGGTGGCACCGGATATGGCGGTGATTTTACCGCTGAAAGTCTTTTGGCTCACTGCATCTACCGTGATGGAAACTTCTTGTCCGACCGAGAGGTTTTCTATTTGCGTTTCTTTGTAGTTGGCGACGACCCATTTTTGCGTATCAGGCAAGATATAGGTAATTGTCTGTCCGGCACTGATATATTGCCCTTCTTCCAAGGCCCTACGTCCCAATTTCCCGTCACACGGGGCTACGACTACGGTATAGGAAAGGTTCAATTTGGCCATTTCTAATGCGGCTGTGGCTCGTTGTATCGCCGCTTCTGCGCTTTGGCGGCGGTGCGATACTTCGTTCACGCCGGAGAGGGCGGCCATGCGTTGGCGTTTGGTAGCTTCCAATTTTTTGCGGGTAGCCTCATATTCGGTCTCAATCTGTTCCAATTGGATGGGGGTGGCGGCATTACGTTTTACCAAATTTTCATAGCGTTGGCGGTCTTTTTCCAATTTGGCCAGACGGATTTCTATTTCCGAAATGGATGCGTCATATACGGAAGCGGTGTTTTGGGTGGTCTGTAAGCTTGCTCCGATGATGGTTTGTCCGGCTAAGGCGTCTTTTAGTGCGGCTTCGGCTTCCATTACTCTGATTTTATATTCACGGTCGTCCAAAACCAATAGCGTATCGCCTTTGTGTACGTCTTGGTGTTCGGTGAAATAGATTCTTTTGATATATCCCGATGCGCGTAGGTTTACGGGGGATATATATTGTTCGATTTGTGCGTCGTTGCTAGTTTCCGTGTGTTTGTATCCGATGAAGAGGAAAATGACTTCGATGACCCCCCAAACCATGACGGCAATACCCAACAGGCTGACGGCAATTTGCCAACGTCTCACTTTTCTTAGTTTTTGGGCTTTTTCCTGATGAGTCCCAGTTGTCTTGTTCGTATCTGTTGCTTCCATTTTTACAATAGGGTTTATGTTTTTTATTTAACTAAGGAGTCCAATTGTCCGCTCAGTTTCATGAGCGTGAGCCGGGTAATCCGGTAGTTGTAATGCGCGCTGATATAGTTGTTTTGTGCTTCGCTCATCCGCATCTCGTCTTGTAGGACTTCTGTCATGGAAGCGATGCCTTCCCGATAGCGGTCGGAGGTGACTTCGTAAACATCTTCGGCCAACAAGTAGTTGTCTCTTTGTTTTTTGAAATTACGTTGATTGTTCAGCAGGTCACTGGTGGCGTTCAGGTACTGGGTTTGTAAGTTTTTCCGTGTGTCTTCTTGGGTAAGTTTGATGTTTTCAATATCCAAGAGGGCTTTACGTTTCTTGTAACGTTTGTCCAAACCGTCGAAAATGGGCACACGTAATGAGAGCCCCAGGCTCAGGGCGTCGTACCAGTGGTTGGACGGGCCAGAGTGAAACCAATGGTAGCCTTTGTCTGTATATGCTGAATACATCCAGCTTCCGCTCAGGCTAAGTGAAGGTATATAGCCGTGGTTGATTATTTTTTTCTGTTGCTCTGCCAGGCGTTCTTGGGATTGTAGCATTCGGAGTTCGTATAAGTCTTCAGACAGGCCGTTGAACGAGTCTTGTGAAATCGTTTCGGTGTTGGCCGGGACTAATGCAATTTCTTTTTCTTCCGGATAGTCGAGAATGTATTTCAGCATGTTGAGCTGTTGGATTAACATGGCTTGTGCGTTGTCATATTGCACTTGAAGGTTCTCTAAGTTGATATTGACGCGTTTGACATCTACGTCCAATGCCATGTCATTGTCGTAAAAGGCTTGTGTGATGTCTCTCAGTTCTTCCAATCGTGCGATATTGGCCTTGATGAGTGAAATCTGTTCCGTTGTGGTTTGTCCCAGATAATATATTTTGCAGATTTGCATGATGAGGTCTTCGCGTGCTTTTCCGTATGATAAGCGGCTGATCTCATCCATGGTTTTAGCGATGGATACGGCTGTATAGACCGTTTGGTTGTAGAGGGGCATTTGTAATTGTACGCCCGCATTGGCACTGTATTGCAGGGTGTGGGTCACGTTATAGGGTACACCGTACGATGAGCCGTCCGTTACGGAAACCGGAGGTCGCAGGTTGTCGTTGAAATTTGCGAATCCGTTGATTTGCGGCAAGAGTTTAGCCCGGTTTTCAGAGATGCCGTACTGGCTTTTCCGGATTTCGTTCCGTCTGTTTTGTAAGGACAAGTTGTTTTCGATGCCCCATTGCAGGCAACGTTCTAATGTCAGGGTCTCTTGTGAGTTCCCTTTGGCAATAGGCAGGCAAAATATAGAAAATATGAACAATAGCCTTTTCATGATGTTTCCCCTATGTTTGTCGCAAAGTTAGCGGCTTATGGATAAATAGGGGTATTCATAAATAGGTCTTTTATGTTCATATTTACCTTTTCTTGTTCAGCCTTATACCTATTATATAATAGTGTGGGATATGGCGAAGTATTTCGGCTTTCATTTCCGGGTCTATTTCGTTTTCACCGCAGAAACGGAAGAAGGTCGTGCCCGGTTCAGCCCATGCCGAGCCATATAGCAAGAGGGGTATTTTCATTTCATCGGCTGTTTGTATGGCATGGAAGGCAAATGGTCGTGTATGGTAGCTGTAGAAATCCCGTCCGTCGGCAGGATGTAAGGTGAATCTGAAACCTTGCGTGCCGACGTTGGGGCAAGATATGCGGATTGCTGCAGTGGAATCGTTCTTTTCATCTTGTCGTATATAAATGGAAATCTCCTTGATGTTGTCCCACTCTTTTTCCCCGTTAGGGATTTTGTAGGCCTTCCGGAAACCTTCCTTGTGTTCTTCCGGTATTTCGTCTAAAGAGCAGATATTCTTTCCCAAATCAAAGTGGTGTGTTCTGCCTGTTTTTTGGTGGTTTTTATATTCATCCACGTAGATTTCCATTTGATATGTGGCATCGAGGAACTGGCTCACATCGAAACGGTGTATGTGGATGTCCATGTCTTCGAGCACATTGAGTACATCCTGCAATTGAGTTTCCATGTGCTTTACTGTATGTGTGGTTTGAGCTTGTATGGTGGTAAATAAAGACATACATAGCAATCCAACAGATAAAAATCTTTTCATATTTTAAATTTTATGTGATATCCTTTATTTTTCTAATTCTTCTATTAGCGTCTTTATCATCAAACTGTGGTCGCGGAAGTCGTTACGCAGCTTGTATGCCCCCGACTTGTCCACCAACACGTAGGAGGGGATGCCGTCTATCTTGAATTTGTCACACAGATAGTTCCATTGTTCCTGGTTCAGGCGGTAGTGCAAGCCTTGGATGTCCGGAATCATGGTCTTGTATTTCACGATGGGAGAGGTCTCGTTGGCAATGTAAACCCATACGAGGTTGTCACTTTTCAGGTTGGAGGACTTGAGCGGTTCGTTGGCTTGGATGGCCGCACGGCACGGGCCGCACCATGTATTCCAGAAGTCTACAATCACAACTTTGCCTTTGTAGGGCGCGATGAGGGCATCGAAAAGCCGCTCTTTGGGTACGTCGGGCGTGGTTTCCACCCTCGACTTGGCTTCCACGGCGGCCAGTTCTTCTTTGGCCTTCTTTTGCATGAGGGTGAACGCTTCGAGGTAGAACGGGTTGTCCATGGCTTTCATTTGGGCAAAGTCTGCATCGGTGAGCGCGACATTCTCCGCCTTGGCCGGGTAACCGGCGATTTGTCGCAAGTCCTTTACCAAGCCTTTTTGGATATCGGCCAGTTGTGGCCAGTCGAAAGAAGATGAGCAGGCGGCACGCACATAGTCTGACACATTTTCGCCCATTAGCAGTTTGGTGTCGTTGATGTCGAACAGTTGGCAGATGGCCTTGGCATCTGCCGGTTTAAGCGGGGCGATACCTTCCACCTTGAAGTTATAATCCCATTGACGGTTTATGTGTCGGTAATTATGTTCGCGCAGGTAATCGCCTTGCGCCATGGCCGAGAAGGCATCCTGTCGAAGAGCGAGCAGTTTCATTTCCTTTTTGAGCAGTGAAAAGTTGCTCCGGGCGATGCTGTCTGCAAGTGCCTTATAGGTGTCTACGACATGGGCGGCATATTCGGTCGAGGTCATGTGGTAGTCTGCAAATTCGCCCGTAAGCGAGTTCATGCTATAATAAGGACTGTTGTCTAATTGGTTGCCGACGTTATTCAGGTTGGCATACGTGCCCGAAGAATAGAGCCGTTGGAAAGGTGCCGGGTATGTTATTTTTTTCTTTTCCTCGCGGCGGAGCGAAAGGTAATACCCAATGGAGTGCATGTCCACATATAGTTCGGTCGTTTCGCCTGGAGCTAACCATGCGCTTCCTGCCATACTGTTGTTGAGGACTACGGCTGCTTGCACCGTTCCGCATTGCAGGAAGCTGAACGAAGCCTTGCCCGTTTCGGGGTCGACGGTTGCCGTATAAGGCTGTTGCGTCCCGAAGAGGGTGTTGACATAGAGGTTGGCCTCTTTGCCTAATTCCGGACGATAATGCAGGAAATGGACGTTGACGGTCGTGGTGCCCGTTTTGAAAATCGGTTCGGGCACTTCCGCATCCCAGTCGACCAACCGCAAGCTTTCGGGTACGTTATCTGGTATGTCGAATGTTTTTTTCCCCGTCAGGTCTATCCCGAAGAGCTTGAAACAGTCCTCGCAGTCGGATTCGATAAAGTCGAATGATGTCGTGCCGGAAGGGAGCGGCTCGAAGCAGAGGGTAAATGAAGCTTCGCCCGATTCGGGCATCCAGAAAAGTGAGTCCGGAGTGATTCCCTCGGCACCGGTCAGCATATACCGTTTTCCTCCGGCTTGCAGGTACGACTCCGAAGAAATGCGAATCCAGTTGTGGGGACGGTAATACGCGTCGGTGTGCAGGATGGTAGCTGAGTCCGTCAGTTCCACCTTTGCAATGTCAAGTGCGTTGGTATTGGCCGTTTCAATCAAAGGGTATTCCACTGCTTTGTTGTTCGGGCCACAGGACGTGAGCCATGCCAAGAGAGTCAGTACGCCCGCTCCGGTTCTCCACTTGGGAGCATTCATAAAGAAATGATTCATGATATTGATGTTTAAAAAGGGGATGCCCTTTTGGATAATCAGGCATCCCCCGGTTAATATTTTCAGGTATAGGCGCCTTTATTGTTTCACCAACGTCAACGCTTCCGCGCCGTTTTCATCCAACAGGGCAGCCGTATGCTCGTCTTTGACGATAAAGCTTCTCACTTTGTTCATGGCTTCCAGCACTTTGCCTTCTACCGTCATGCCCGGGCCGGCCATCATCGTGGAAAGCAACTTGTCGAACTTCAGTGAAGCGGGTTTTTCCTTTTCCTGTTCGATGCCCCCGTTTACGATGTTGCATCCAGCATTGCCGTGCAATGTCTTTTTGTCGGCATTGAATTCAAGGAACGGTGTTTTCTCCGTTTTTTCGATATCTTCTACCGCTTCGTCGTAGACCTTCGTGATATTCCATTTGCCGTTCAAGGAAGCCAAAGTGGCGGCGGGACGTTTGCTCAGTGTGAACAGGGCGTTGCCGTTGCCGTCTGTCAGGGTCAGTTCTTTTTCCGTACCTTTATAACCGGTCACATTGCCCAAAGCTTCCAATACGGCACGTTCGGTTGCCATGTCGCTGCAAAGCATCCGTGTGGAAGCCACTTGCCCGAAAGACAAGCGTCCGGCTTTGTCTTTATCCACTTGGATGGACCCCATGATGCGGTTGCACCCGGCACAGCCGTATATCCGGTTCTCTTTCATGTCCATTCCTATATATGGTTCTTTGTCGGCTATAGCCTCTTTGCCATTTACGGTAATGATATTCCATTCGCCCTCCAAGGCACTGGTTTGTAGGGTGTTCTTGCTGCTTCCGCAACCACTTGCTAAAACAATGGTAAGAATGGCTATTCCCATTGCGCTTGATTTTTTCATTTTCATTTTTGAATTGATTTAGTATTGTAAATTGCAAATATACCTCTTTTTCCTTGTATCCTCATCTTTTTAAGTTGTTTTAATTTACAGGAACGATTGTTTTCTATTGTGAGTGGCCGGAGAAATTTTCTGTGTAAAAGCGTTGTGCTGATTGGCCCGTTTCAATCTCCTTTGATTGAAAAATCGTTTGGCTTAGAATGAAAAATTGTTTGGCTTAGATTGATTTTCCGTTCTGCTGAGTTTGAAATTAAGGTCTTTGGATGTCGTATAATTTATTTATAATGAGTGATTTAAAATAACTTTGCGTTGGAATGCCGATTTGCATCGGAAAAATGTTATCTTTGCAGAGGCGTTTGTGAAAACAAGGTGTGAAAAATACTGATAAATAAAGATGGGAAAAACAAGATATATGCAGGCTGACGAAGCCTTCTTCAAGCTTCTGCGTTTAGGAATCGGGACGTGCCACGACCGTGACGTGGCTTTAGACAAGGACGGATGGGCGGCAGTGTATGACATGGCTTGCAAACAAGCCGTGGCTGCCATCGTGTTGGATGGCGTGGAGCGTTTATCCGTCATCCAGAAGCCTCCGGTGGATGTCGTGATGCCTTGGATCGGACTGGTGCAGCAAATAGAAACACGCAACCGCAGGCTCAACCGGACGCTCGTGATGGTGTATGACAAGTTTTTGAAAGAAGGAATGGGCACTGTCCTGCTGAAAGGACAGGGTAATTCCTTGTTTTATCCCCGCCCGCTGCATCGCACGCCCGGCGACATCGACCTGTGGATGAACGACGGACGCAAGATGGTGGTGGATTATGCCCGGAAGTATTGCCCCGGCGTGGAGGTGGTTTATCATCATGTGGACTTTCCCGTATTGAAAGAGGCTGAGATTGAATTGCATTTTACGCCTTCATGGATGAACAGTTGGGGGATGAACCTCAGGCTACAACGTTATTTTAAGGAATGGAAAACGTTGTCATTGCTCCATAAGGTGCAGTTACCCGAACGGGTGGGCGAGGTGGCCGTGCCCACTTTGGCGATGAACCGTGTGTACCTGTTGGTGCATGTTTACCGTCATTTGTTCGATGAAGGCATCGGTTTGCGCCAATTATTGGACTACCACTTTGTGCTGAGGCAACCCTGTTCCGAAGCGGAGCGGGAGGAAGCCGTGCGGTGCTTGGAGCGTTTGCATCTCAAACGTTTTGCCGGCGCGGTGATGTATGTATTGCAAACGGTTTTCGGGCTAGAGGAAGAACATCTGTTGGTGCCGTCATCGCCCGGACGGGGGCAGCGCCTGTTGGCCGAAATCATGAAGGCCGGAAATTTCGGGCAACATGATGAACGCATCCGGCATGATGCAAATGAGACACCTTTCGGCCGTTTCCGTCGCAAGGTGTCGCGCAACATGGGATTCCTGACGGATTATCCCGGTGAAGTCCTTTGGAGTCCTTTGTTTAAAATATGGCATTACGTGTGGCGGTCGCGTCACGGTTATTTTCCGGCAAAGAAATAATCGGGCAACGGCTTGCGGTTCACTTTTGTTTCCGATAAGTCAGAAGAGCCTTCAAGGTTTCGATGTCTTCGGGCAACGTAAGCTTGAAGTTGAGTTCGGAGCCGGATGAGATGTAGAGTTTTTTTAGAGGGAAAACTTCCGTAATCAGGGTATACAGGGATTGGCTGCGGCTGATTCGGATTTGGCTTGCCCTGCGGAAGGCTTCTGTCAGGTCGTTCAGGCTGAAGGTTATCGGGGTCTGTGCGCGGTGCAGAAGCTCACGTGGAATGCACCTTTCCGAAGAAATACCGTCGGGGCTTACCATGTAAGCCTCTTGGCTACGGACGGCAGTGACGGCATTTCCATGCGTGCGGAAAGTGTCCAGGTTGAGGCTGATGATTTCGTCAGATACCAAAGGGCGTACGGCTTCGTGGGTCAGGACGGTAGGGTTTTGTTCCCCCAGTTCTGCATATAGGCCTGCGATACCGTTTCTCAGGGAGTCGATGCTAGTGTCTCCGGCCGGGAACAGCGTATGCAGCTTGCTTATTCTGCCGTTTCGAGCCGTCGTTTTTACAAAATCGTTCCATTCCGGATTGCAGACCACATAAATACGGTCGATTTCGTGATGGCGTTGGAACGCTTGCAGGGTGTAGGAGATGACCGGCTCACCTGCAATCTCTATGAATTGTTTGGGGCGGTCGGTGTGCATGCGGAAGCCATGTCCTCCGGCTAACAGTAATACGACGTTGAGTGGCTTATCCATTTTCTATCTCCTTTGTGAACCGGTCACAAAAAGTTTCATGTACATGGCGGGTGTAGTAACGCAAGGCTTCGAGTACGATAATCTCGAAAACGAAGAAGAGCCAGGGCATGTCGATAAACAGCGATACGAACAGTACGATAACCCGTGTATCGAAAGTCAGGATGTTCGTGTATTTCATCAAAGGAAGGCTCGCTGTACGGAATCGTTCTTTCAACGTTTGCGGTACCTCGTCCGGATAACGTTGCTGGACGAGGGCATAGAACTTTTGGAATTTGGGCGTTTGCCGCTCCTGTCCCCGCGTGTAGTTTCCATAAAAATAGAGGTATATCTTGTGAAACCATTCCTTGCGGTTCCAGGGTAACGATCGCATCAGGGCGCGTTGTTGGGCATAGTTGTCCAATTCGCTTCCCGATGCCCCTTTGAGGAAATAAAGGTGGATGTTGCGGTAATAGTCAGCCACGGCACATTGTTTGGCATGGCAGTGGAAACCGGAGAAAGCGGCCATCAGCCAAATCCATATCCCCCATGGTTGCCCCCACGGAGCCGGTTCGCCAGTGAGGCGCAGGCACAGGAAAAAATAAATGGAGAAGAACCATACGTCGCCGGCAAAGCCGTCCAAGATACGTCCGATTAGCGTTTTCTGCCCCGTCATGCGAGCCAGTTGCCCGTCGGCGCAGTCGTACCAGTTGGCCCATATCAGAAGAAACATACCGATGAGGTTCATGTATAGGTCGTCCCACCAGAAGAAGTAACCGGCCAATGCTCCGATGACGATGGAGAGCAGCGTGACGGCGATGGGATGGATATGTAGTTTCTTGAACAGCAAAGCCCAAAGATAACCCGGAGTGCGCGTGACGTAAAGTTCGAACGTCCCTTCCGTGTCTTCTGATTTCAGCGTGTCTTGTACACGTTCTTTCAGTGTGGATGATGTCATATTTTGTGAGCCTCCTAAAGTTCTGGTTTTCCCTTTCTTTCTAAAAGTGTTGCAATATTCGTAAAAAAAAGCGGAATCTGCAAGCTGTCAGTGGAAAAAGGCCGGAATAAAAGAACGAAACCTTTGTTTTTGTGGGTATTTTACGTAAAAGGCGAGAGGAAAACGCAAAATGAGGCAAGGGGATAGAGAAGAGGCATTTGGGGAGGTTTGTCGGTTTTCTTGAAACACCATGGTCTTTTATGGCTCCGTATCTGAAGTAGGGACTGCACTGTCCCGATTGGGGTTTTGTCTTTCCCGTTTCAGGTAAATCATGTCCTTCAGCAGTATGCCTCCTTCTATGATGGGATGGTCATAGTGCCGGGTGAAGAAATCGGGCAGGGTGTGTGAATAGGTAAATCCGCAACTACGGTAAAATGGTAGAGTTAACGGGCTGTTGCCCGTGCCGACCAACAGGGTGTGGCAGTCTGCATAGTAATGCCATACGTGCTCCACCATCATCCGTCCGTAACCTTTGCGTTGGCAGGCGGGAGCTACGGCAAGGTTTTTAAGTTCATAAACTCCTTGTTTTTCGCGAGTGACTACGGCTACGGCTTTTGCTTCGCCTCTTTCTTCCATGATGAACAAGTCGCCTCGTTCTATATAGCGGTCTATCATCGATTCTTGTTCATCGGCCAGAAGCAATAGGTATAGGAAACGTTTCTTGTCAGATTTTACAAGTCGGATATGCATGGTTTTTTTTTCGTTAGTCGGGTGGTAAGGATTGGTTTCCATTGATTGGTCAAATGAAGGCGGTTTTTATAAAGACTTTGGGAGGGTGGATGGCGTGTTGGAGGACGTTAAGGAGAGGCAGAGGCTTTCTTCCGTCTCGATGTTATCCTATCGGAAAGGAGACGGGTAGTGGCGCAACTCGTTTCTGAGCGTGCCGGATTGCCGTTGGGTCACTTTGTCCATTAAGGTCCAAAAGCGAGGGCCGTGGTTCATCTCTTGGGTGTGGCAAAGCTCGTGGAGCAGTACGTAATCGGATAACCGAAGAGGGAGAATCATCAGATATAGCGACAGGTTGATATGCCCTTTGTTGGAGCAGCTTCCCCAACGTGTACGGGCCGAATTGATGCTGAGCCGGGTGTAATGGAATCCGTGACTGGAAGCCAACTCCTCAATCCGTGGCAGTAGTATGGCCTTGGCTTGCTTGCGCAATGCCTCCGTGACGACCTTGAAAAGCCAAGGTTGCAAGTGTTCGAAATCCGTTTGCGGAGGATAGATGATTTCCACGCGGTGGGGAGTATGCCGGATGAAAAAGTCCTGCCGCTGTCCCTCTGTAAATGTGAGGGTCAGTTGGTCGGTAGTTATCTTAAAATTACCGTCTATCATCATTTTGTTGGGTTTGTCATGAAGGCATATCACGGTTCCAAAATCCCCGCCAAACGTTTCTTGCGGTGAGAATCGTGGCGGGGAAGTCAGGCATTTAATATGTGTAACTTTGCCTATTTCTTTTTGAAGACATCCAGATTCCATTCAGCATGCCATGGAATCGTAATTTTGTTGGTCTGCTTGTCAATCATCATAGGCAACCAAATGTAACGGCTGTCTTGCAGATCTTTCTTTTTCCACATGTCGAAGCACGCGATATAGGCATTTTTCTTGCCCTGCACGGGGATGACGAAAGTGCTTTGTCCGTAGAATGTCTTTTCGGCATCCGGTCCCGTACAAGGGTCTCCCAAAACTGTCCACTCTCCCATGATGGAATCGGCTACAGCTAATTCAGCACTGTTGGGATCCCAACCGGTGCAACCGCTAGAAAGCATATAATACTTATTTCCGTGCTTGAAGACGGCAGGTGCTTCTCTTGCCATGCCGACAAAGCGGCGTACGTATTTTCCGTCCGGTTTGGTGTAATCGTCGGTCAACCGGTTGATGTGCATGGTTTGGTTTTCTTCCGATGAAGAGAACTGGTAAGCAGTTCCGTCATCGTCTACGAATACGGTTTGGTCACGGCTCATCGTACCGTTCGGACGGAATCCGTCCAGATATTTAAACGGACCTGTCGGTGAATCAGCGATGGCCACACCGGCTTCAGCCTTGCTGTAATCCGGGCTGTCTATGTGCATCCACATGACAAACTTTTTGGTCTTTTTGTTGTAAACTACCTTGGGGCGTTCGAGTACTTGCGTCGGGTGGATGTCGCTGTTAGGGTCGTCGGTAATGGCTTTCAAGGCCACTCCTTCGAATTTCCAATTCAGTAAGTCCTTACTGGAGTAGCAGCTTACTCCGGTTACGTCCGTACGATAGCGTTCCCAGGTCGCGTCGGCGGGCAGGACAGTCTTGCCGACCTTGTATTCACCGTACCAATAGTATGTACCTCTATGGTATAAGATACCGCCTCCGTGAGCGTTGATGGGGTTGCCTTCCGTGTCGTTCCAAACTTCTTTGGGACGGAAGAACTCGTTTTTTTGTGCCTGAATGTGTACTGTTCCCAATGCACATACGGCCACTGCAGCAATTACAAATCTTCTCAACATAATATAATGGCCAGGTTTATAAAATTAGAATTCGCTTCAAAGATAGTATAATCTTGAGTAAAAATCAAGGTTTGGGCATGCAAAATCCGTAAAAATGAAAAAGGGCCACCTCCACAGGCAGCCCTTTTCGTCGTTAGTATGTTATGAAAAAATTTGAGAGAATTGAAACTTCACAGTTTCATTGCGTTTTATTAAGCACTAACTTGTTTATATAGAAAAAGCATAAAATGTTCCATTAATCTTGTTTGAGTGTCCCCGATGAAAGCATTTTCATGAACCGATCGTCCATATCTCCTGTAAGATTGACGATGGTCAGTGTTTTCTCATCCGGATTCAGGTTCAGCACTACCAGTTCCCGTATCACTTCATCGTGTTTACGGACAAAGATTTTATTGTTTTGTCCGGGTTGGTTCTCTACCCACGGGGTAAATCTGTTTTTGTTCTTTTCTATGAGATGTTCGGCTTTTCGGAAAAACTTCTCACTTTGTTTTGTTGCCGTGATGATTCGGGCACTTTTCAGTTTGGAAAGGAGATATCCCGGAACCTCTTCATCTCTGTCTCCATTCGGGGCCGTCATGGTGTCCACGAGTTTCTCCATCATTTTCGGACTGACAGTCTGGCATTGTATTTCACCGTTTTCCTTGGAACATTGTTCCATGAACTTAGACGCAAAATCCTGCCCCCACGTGTGGATTGAACATGCTATTAACAATAAGCAAAGAACGCGTTTCATTTTATTGTTCTTTTTGTGCCTCTTTAGGCTGCATTTGCAGGAGAGAATCCTGTTTGGATGCTTCGCTCAGGCTTTGCGACACCATTTGTAAGGCATCGGATATCTGATTGTAAGCCATTTCCGGATCATTGTATGAATCCTGGTAATTCTCATAGTTATAGTCATTCTCCACGGCGGCTTCACGGTGGAAAGAACTTTGTGCAGCATTGCCTAACGTGAGGATGATGGCTACGGATGCAGCAGCCTTGTAGAGGGGCATCATCCGGCGTACCCACGTGATTCTACGTGCTTTCACCGGTTCGTCCTTCTCTATGTGCGCCATGATTCTTGCGTCAAAATTCTCACCCAATTTTATTTCCTGCCACATCTTTTCGCTTACAAAGAGTGGCTTGTAAGGCATGAGGTGGCTTGGTATATGGGTTTGGTTGAAGAAGGTTTTCAGTATGGCTTCTTCTTCCAATGAGGTTTCGCATCGCCAATAGCGTTCCAGAAGTTGTTCTATGTACTTATAGTCCATATCCTTGTATTTCTGTGTACTTTTGCTTGATTCGTTGTCTGGCACGGAACAGATAGACTTTCACCTGTTCTTCGCTCAGATTCAGAATCGCTGCAATCTCTTTATAGCTTTTGCCTTCTATTTCTCTCAGTTGGACGATGTCCTGTTGGGCTTGCGGCAATTCCTTCAACAGTTTTTGGAGAAGTCCGAGCCCTTCACGAGCCGTCAGGCTGTCGTATGGAGTGGAAGTATCGGGGCGGCTATGCAGGCTTTCGTCCAAGACGATATGCTGCGCTTCTTTTTTTTCGCTTCTGTCCAAGGAAAGGTGCCTGCAAATGGTCAGGCAATAAGCTTCGATAGAGTTCAGTTGCGACCATTCGTTGCGTTTGTCCCACACCCTTATCAGTGTTTCTTGAACGATGTCTTCCGCTTCTGCCGTGTCGAATGTGATACGAAGAGCCAACCGATAGAGTTTGTCTTTCAGGGGCAATATATCGTTCCGAAAACTGATTTCTTTCATCTCTCTGTAATAATGACGGGCGAGTGCCTGAAAAGTTACACTCACCCGCCATTTTTTTTGAAATATTTTTTTCGTCTTGTCCTATCTCTCTATAACTGTGCCGGATACGCCGTCGATAGCTGTGGCTAAAGTGATAATGACTTTGCTTACTCCGGCATGGATGGCTTCAAATGAGTTTTCCAATTTCGGAATCATTCCGCCTTGTATGATGCCTTCCTCCACATAACGTTTAAATTCGCTTTCGTTGATATGAGGGATGAGGCTGTCATCGTCTTCTGCGTCTCTCAATACGCCTTTCTTTTCAAAACAGTACATCAGGGTGACATCGAACGCATCGGCCATGGCTTTGGCGGTTTCCCCGGCAATGGTGTCGGCATTGGTATTCAGGATATGTCCCTGCCCGTCGTGCGTCAAGGGAGCCATGACGGGCACGATGCCTTTACGGACCAGGTCGGCCAGAAGCGTACCGTTAACTGCGTCTACGTCTCCTACGAAACCGTAGTCCACATCCTTCACCGGACGTTTGTGGGAACGTATCACATCCATGTCGGCACCGGTCAAGCCTAAGGCGTTGACACCTTGCGCCTGAAGGCGTACCACGATGTTTTTGTTGACCAGTCCGCCATACACCATGGTGACTACGTTCAGCATGTCTGCGTCCGTGACGCGGCGACCGTTGATCATTTGGCTTTCTATTCCTAATTGGGCTGCGACTTTGGTGGCAGAACGTCCTCCGCCATGTACTAAAATCTTATTGCCTTCAACGGCCGTGAAAGCTGCCAACAGTTGGCGGAGCGAGTCTTCTTCCTCTACGATTTTGCCGCCCACTTTGATGATGGTGAGTTTCTCTTTCATGTTCATTCCAAATAAGTATAACCATAAAGTCCCGAGCGGTAGTTGTTCAGGAACTCTTTACCCTCTTCGAGCGAAATCTTTCCGCTTTGGATGGATTTGGATACCCATATTTCGAGACGGCGAACTAGTTTCTTCGGTTCATACTGGACATATTCCAACACCTCGGCTACGGTTTCCCCGTCGATGATTTGGTCGATAGTATATCCCTTGTCCGTCACGGAAACGTGTACGGCATTGGTGTCGCCGAACAGGTTGTGCATGTCGCCTAATATTTCTTGGTAAGCGCCGACCAGGAACACAGCGAGGTAATAGTTTTCGCCTTTCTTCAACGTATGCACCGGCAAGCTGTGGGAAATATGGCTGTTGGTTACGAAGTTTGCGATTTTCCCGTCCGAATCGCAGGTGATGTCCTGTATCGTGGCATGCGTGTTCGGACGTTCGTCCAACCGTTGTATCGGCATGATGGGGAAGAGTTGGTCTATGGCCCATGTGTCCGGCAGGCTTTGGAACAGCGAAAAGTTACAGAAATACTTGTCTGCCAACAGTTTGTCGAGCGACATTAGTTCTTCTGGTATATGTTTTTGTGTCTGTGCCAACAGGTTGACTTCACGTGTGACGCTCCAATACATGCTTTCGATGTCGGCACGTGTCCGTAAGTCTACGATGCCGTGGCTGAACAGGTCCAGTGATTCTTCTCTGATTTGTTGGGCATCGTGCCAGTCTTCCAGAAGGGTACGCGGGTTCAGGTTGTCCCAAATCTCATACATGTCCTTTACCAGTTGGTGAGCTTCCGGCGAAGGCTCGAAATTCTCGTCCATACGGGGAAGGGAGGCGGTTTCCAGTACTTGCATGATGAGCACCGAATGGTGGGCGGACAGAGACCGTCCGCTTTCCGTAATCAGGTTCGGATGCGGAAGGTTGTTTTTATTGGCCGCATCGACGAAAGTATAGATACAGTCGTTCACATATTCCTGGATGGAGTAGTTCACAGAACTTTCGCTATTGCTGGAGCGTGTACCGTCGTAGTCTACTCCCAGGCCGCCGCCGCAATCCACGAACTCTACATCATAACCCAAATGATGGAGTTGGATGTAAAATTGCGAAGCTTCGCGCAGGGCGGTCTGTATGCGGCGTATCTTGGTAATCTGGCTACCGATGTGGAAATGGATAAGCTTCAGGCAGTCTTTCATGCCTTTGGCTTCCAACATGTCGAGCGCTTCCAACAGTTCACTGGATGTCAGGCCGAACTTGCTGGCGTCGCCGCCACTTTCTTCCCATTTCCCGCTGCCAGACGAAGCCAATTTGATACGGATACCGATATTGGGCCTTACGTTGAGTTTCTGGGCAACCTCGTAGATTGTGTTCAGCTCGTTGAGTTTCTCTACCACCAGGAAGATGCGTTTGCCCATCTTTTGGGCCAATAGAGCCAGTTCTATGTAATTATGGTCCTTGTAACCGTTGCAGATGATGGGAGAGGCTGAGTCGGTATTGACGGCAATGACCGCATGCAGTTCCGGTTTGGAGCCGGCTTCCAGACCTAAGTTGAATTTCTTGCCATGGCTGATGACCTCTTCTACTACGGGACGTATTTGGTTGACCTTAATGGGATAAATGATAAAATTCTCTCCTTTGTAGTCATATTCCTTGGCTGCCTTCTCGAAGCAGTTGCTAGTTTTCTCGATACGGTTGTCCAGGATGTCGGGGAAACGAACCAATACAGGGGCCGACATGTCCCGGATGGCCAATTCGTCCATCAGTTCCCTCAAATCGACTTTCACGCTATCCTTTCTCGGGGTTACGTAAACGTGTCCTTTTTCGTTGATTCCAAAATAGTTGACTCCCCATCCGTTGGTGTTGTACAATTCTTCGGAGTCTTCAATACGCCATTTTCTCATTACGTTCTTTATAGGTTTAATAGTTCACGAAGCAAACGGACGGAGTCCTTTATTTTATCGTAGTTCTCTAATAAATTGACATCTAATGTATATTGTGCCCGGCTATAAAAGGGTTCGCGTACTGCGAGGGAATCCCGGATATATTGTTTCATTTCATCCTCCGTTTTGTCTTTCAGCAGGGGGCGTTCCACTTTTCCCATTTTCAGATGTTGGAACAGCACGTCGGGAGAGGCTTTCAAGTATACCGTCTGAGCTTGCCGGTTCATGTATTCCATATTGTCGAAAAAGCATGGCGTTCCTCCGCCGCAGGAGATGATGACATTCTCGAACTCAGCTACCTCGTGCAGGACTTTCTGTTCAATCTCGCGGAATCCGTTTTCTCCGTTTTCCGCGAATATTTGGGGGATGGTCCGGCGGTAGCGTTCTTCGATATACCAGTCTAAATCATAAAACGGGAGAGCCAGGCTTTGTGACAATGCCTTTCCTACGGTCGTCTTTCCGGCTCCCATGTAACCGATTAAGATGATACGTGTCATTTTTTCTTGCTATAAGTTCTTTTACGTGCCGTTGTTTTAGGTTTCTCGTCTTGTTCCTTGACCACGGCCATGCACTCCTCAAGAGTCAGCTCTTTGGCCCGTTCTGCCAAGGTCTTCGGCAAGCGGTAATTATTGCCTTTATAGGCGATATAAGGGCCGTAGCGCCCGTTGAGAACTTCCAATTCCGGTTCTTCTTCGAATTTTCTCAAATGCCGTTCCACTTCGGCCTTCCGTTTTTCAAGGATGAGTTTGATGGCCTCTTGGAGGGTGACACTCATCGGGTCGTTGCCTTTGGGAAGCGATACATATTTCTTGTTATGCAAGACGTAAGGTCCGAAACGTCCTGTACCGATGGATACGGTCGTGCCTTCGAAAGTGCCGAGGTCGCGAGGAAGTTTGAACAGTTCGAGGGCTTCTTCCAAGGTAATGGTTTCCAAGCTTTGCTCATTCTTCATCTGGGCGAACCTCGGTTTCTCCTCGTCCTCTGCCGTTCCGATTTGCACCACCGGGCCGAAACGTCCGATTTTGACAAACACAGGCTTTCCGCTTTGCGGGTCTGTGCCCAACAAACGTTCGCCCACTTTATGCTCGGATTTGGCATTGAGGGTTTTTTCCACCTCCGGTTCGAAGTCGCCGTAGAAGTCTTTCATCATTTGCGTCCATTCCGTTTTTCCTTCTGCGATGTCATCAAACTTCTTTTCCACCTCGGCCGTGAAGTTGTAATCCATGATTTCGGGGAAATATTGCAAAAGGAAGTCGTTGACCACCGTCCCCACGTCTGTTGGGACCAGTTTGCCCCTTTCTGCTCCGATGACGGTTTGTTTGGCTTGTTGGCTGATGCAGTTTCCTTTCAACGTAAGAATGACCAGTTCCTTTTCTTCTCCTTCCTTGTCCCCTTTGGCCACGTATTCGCGTTGCTGTATGGTGCTGATGGTCGGCGCGTAAGTGGAAGGACGTCCGATGCCCAATTCTTCCAATTTTTTAACCAAGCTTGCTTCGTTGTAGCGTGGAGGGTGTTGGGTGAACCGTTGCAGGGCTTGTATCTCTTTCCGTTCCAGTTGCTGCCCGGTCTCCATCGGGGGTAACAGGTTGCCTTCTGCCGTTTCATTTTCGGGATCTTCGTCGAAACTTTCCCGGTATACCTTCAGGAATCCGTCGAATTTGATGACTTCTCCTGTGGCGACGAAAGCGGCGTCTTGTCCGCTTATCTGGATGGTAGCGGTAGTTTTTTCTATTTCAGCATCGGCCATTTGGGAAGCGACCGTACGTTTCCATATCAAATCGTACAGACGGCGTTCCTGTGGCGTACCCTCTATTTCCGTCTGGTCCATATAAGTGGGGCGGATGGCCTCGTGGGCTTCCTGCGCTCCTTTCGTTTTGGTATGGAATTGGCGGCTCTTGACGTAACGTTCGCCCATGAGTTCCTTGATGACAGCCGTGCTGGCATTGATGCACAACGAAGACAAATTGACAGAGTCCGTACGCATGTAGGTGATGCGCCCGGATTCATACAAGCGTTGGGCTATCATCATGGTTTGTGCCACGGTAAAACCGAGCTTGTGAGCCGCCTCCTGTTGTAGCGTGGAAGTGGTGAACGGAGCCGCTGGTGTACGCTTTTGCGGCCGGGTAGCGATGTCGCGGATGGTAAAGGCCGCATCTTTGCAGTTTTCCAGGAAACGGGTGGCTTCCTCCTTGTTTTTGAAACGTTGGTTCAGTTCGGCCTTGATTTCCGTGCCTTCCTTGCTATTGGCAGGCGTGAAAAGGGCTACTACGCGATAACTTTCTTCGCTTTTGAACTGTTGGATTTCCCGTTCGCGTTCCACAATCAGGCGTACGGCCACGCTTTGCACGCGTCCGGCAGAAAGCGCGGGTTTTACTTTCTTCCAAAGCACCGGAGAGAGTTTGAAGCCCACGATACGGTCGAGTACCCGCCGTGCCTGTTGGGCGTTTACCAGATTGAGGTCGATGTCCCTCGGGTGTTCGATGGCTTGCAGGATGGCAGGTTTGGTGATTTCGTGGAACACGATACGTTTGGTTTGTTCCGGTTTCAGGCCGAGCACTTCATACAAATGCCATGAGATAGCCTCTCCTTCACGGTCCTCATCGGAAGCCAACCAGACGGTTCCGGCATTTTTGGCTTCCGCTTTCAGTTCGTTCACCAGTTTGGTCTTTTCGGAAGGTATCTCATATTGCGGTGCGAAGTTCGTCGTGTCGATGCTGAACTCTTTTTTCTTTAAGTCACGGATGTGCCCGTAACTGGATAATACTTTGTAGTCTGCTCCCAAAAACTTTTCGATGGTTTTGGCTTTGGCAGGAGACTCCACGATCACCAAATTTTTCTGCATGGTCTGTACCTTTATAAAATTTCGGCAGCAAAAGTAGAAAAAAAAGATAGATTACACCTTATATATAACAATTTTTTTGAATAAATGGAATAGCATGCGCCAAGTCTCCCTTTGGGAGAGGGGATTAAGGGCATTGTGCCAACAGCTTTTCGATGCCTTTTCTCACAGATGCCAGACCGAAGTCTTCCGGGCGCAATTCTTTCATGGGAATCCACAACAGTTCGGCTGCATCGTCCATGGCATGGGCCAGGCTGCTGTCTGCCACCGTACAGTGGAAGAAACAATCTACGGTGTGTACCAGAAATCCGGAATACAGGTAAGTGTTGGGCAGGGAAAACAGAAATTCCGTGTGGGTTACTTCCAGTCCGGTTTCTTCTTTGACTTCCCGTGCTACTCCCTCCTCGCTGCTCTCGAAACAGTCTGAGAATCCGCCGGGCAGGTCGAGCGTGCCTTTGGCCGGTTCCTTTCCTCTTCGGCATGTCAGCAGTTCCTGCCGTTCGTTCAGGATGACCGCTACTGTGGCTGCACTTGGGTTGAAATAGTAAACGAAGCCGCAGTCTTCGCATTGTTTCGATTTTTCGTTATGCTCCACGAAGCGCGGTGAGCCGCACTTCGGGCAGAAGTGGAATTGTGCGAAAGGATGTTCGTGCATCATGATGACAGTCTGTTTTTTAAGTTTATTTTCTCTTGGATTGCAAAGCTACGGAATAAATCCGGAAAGCAGGTCCCGTATCGGGTTAATTTTAATATTCCGAAGCATGAAATATAAATGGGTGGGGAATATTATCCTTTTTACAGGATGGACATATCTACACCGGAATTTTGCAAAAAAAAAACTTCATCTTTCAGTTTGTGTGATAATCCGTTCATAATGTTGATGTTGCAGACTGAAGGATGTTTCAGGCATCCTTCAGCCAAGTTTCATTTTGTTTGGCGCAGAACTGAAAATCGTTTGCCTGAGATTGAAAAATCGTTCGGCTGAGATTGAATTTCCGTTTGGTACAGGACTTTTTACCGTTTTCTGCAGTGAAAGGAAACTGAAAGATGGATTTTCTGTCTTTCATCTTATAATACTTTATATGTCAGGATGTTGGCATGCGCTCTGAAGGATGAAGGTTCTTTTCTGAAAAAACTTGGGGCGGGTCGTGGAAGCATCCCAGATGGAGTAGATGATTTTAATGGCCTATGGTGGTAATGAATAATTCGAGACATAAAAATATTGAGGGTATATTCTGTTTGATTATATAAAAAGTTATTATCTTTGGATTGTCTGTTTGTGAAACAACTTGTGTTTCAACGTAAGATATTGTGGATATTGACGGAAGGAGGACGTATGAAGTATGTTTTAAGTCTTTGGGGGATGTTGTTTTTCTTGTCTTCCACGGCTTGGGGGCAGGCGGGGGAAACCTATGAAGTAACGTATGTGGACAGTGTGGGGAGCAATTATAGTGCATACGTACCCCAACCGTTGGTAGAAACTGTAGTGGAAGGGGAGACTTATGAACTGCGGTCGAGGCAAGGGAAAATTTTGGCAACCGTGCCCGTAAGCCCGTTTATGACTATCGGGGTGGAACATTGTCTCATGATGGCTATGGATGTATGGGAAGAACAACTGAACATTAAGGAGCCTGTCCGATTTAAGGTTACTTTTAATGAAAACATGTCGCCGGACGTGGAAATACAAACCACGGTGGAATATGCGTTGGACAAAAATAGAAACAGTGCACCATTAAATTTACTCAACCAAGTAGAGTTCCAAAGAAAGGACGAAGTTACTACTATAGATATTAATGCTTATGTTTATTGGAATTCTTCTTGGGCTAATGAGTTGGAGTTTGGTTATGATAACCTGACCACAGCTTTGACGAGGCATTTGGCTCATATATTAGGGTTTGGCACTTCTATTGTACAATGTGGTACGGGAATAAATTTTGCAAATCCCAATACAGCTTCTTTGTTTGACAATCTCATTGTAAATGCAGACAACCAGTCATTGGGGGCTTTAGTTGGTTTTGGTTCGTCCGAAGCCATTGAAACATTCCTTGCGCAGGATTTGTACCTTAATTTGCCGGGTGGTAGATTGAAAATGTACAGTAATCCGCAAGGGTTCGTTCTCTATCGGAGTGGATGCTATTTCTCTTTGGAAACAGACAATTTGATGAATTATCCTTATCAGGACAAAACCAGGCTTTTGCCCATAAATCCGGAAACGCTTGATGCCCTATCCGCAATAGGATGGGAAGTGAAGCCCCATGAACTTTCCATCGAAGGTCGTAGCTTGGATGCTTATGGTTACGGGAGCGTTTATCAAGGGCACACATTCAAGGCTTTCGGCCGTGATGGAAAACCTATTGCCAATGCCCAATGGAAATACCAACTTTACAATAATCATAGCGGGACGTATGTAGACAAAGCCCAAGGTACGGGAGGAAGTTTTACTATCCCATCTATTCTCATGGGGGATGAATATTTGGATAAATTCCAATGCCAACAGGGGAGGGTCGTATGCGAAGCAAACAATGGAACCTCGGTGAGCTATCCTGTTTTTTTGGATGCCCATCCCCTTGTGTTGGGCTATCAAATCTCCAACGTGCAGGATACGGAAGATTCATACTATTTCAGTTTCGACATTACTCTTAATTACGTAGGGAGTGACAATGGGGTTTTGACTGTATGTAACGAAGGTGGATCTGCCATGTTATTTGACATCAAAGGTTCTGGCCAAACTACAATACATGTACCCAATGCGTTTAAATATAGTCAATTATGGATTGATGTTAGTTTGGAAAACAGTTATGGTTCCGGAACCAAACGTTTCTACTATGATTATGATAGTAATCTGTCAAAGGGAGCAATAGGGATAAATTTTCCGGAAGTACGGGAAAACGTTGAAATTTTCACTTTGCACGGAGTGAGGTTGTATGGAGTTTCAAGTTTGGATGAGTTGCCTAGGGGAATATATATTATTAGAAAAAGCGACAAACTTAAGGGAAGCAAGATATATGTAGTGAAATAAAGTTCTTTTTCCTTAATGTGCAGACGTGTGAGTGTGGCATTCTGATGTTTTTTTCGTAGATTTGTCCATAACATTATGTTGGATATTCAAGGAAAGATACACGACCGTTATACCCTGGAGTTCAAGGTGGGGTATTCGCGCTACAGTCCTTCGGCTGCGGTGAGCGACTTCATGATGGATACGTGGATCTTCATTCCGGACTCCCTTTATATCAACGCCAAAACGTATCCCAAAAGTAATTTCTACCGGGACTTCCGGGCTTTGGTGCGCCTGATTACGCCGGTCTATACTTTGGAGGAAGTGGCCGACGAAGAAGCCCTGCCATTGTCGCGGCTGCAGATGTGTTGCCGAGAATTGGCGGAGGAACCTTCGGAAGAGCATGAAAAAACATATGAACACCAGATAAAGATGTTCGGCAGTATCACTCGTAGTGCTTTGCGTACGGCAGCCATCGGGCTTTACCGCGAAACGAAAGTGAATGCCTTCAAGGTTCGCCTGGACGGCATTGTGCTTTTGTTGGCACGCATTATGGCTGCTTATCGGGAGATACCCCGTAAGGCCGGTCTTGACCGTGTGGCTTTCGAGTTGCGGTCGCGTTACGATTTGGGAGAGGAGTATCTGTGCCGTATGGTCAACATGCATCTGTTCCGTATCATGGAATATGCACGCGAGCATTTTCCGAAGGATTATACCCGTGTGGTGGCGGCTGCAGCAACCTATATAGATGGGGATTTGGCTTACCAACGGGAGCGGGGATTTCTTTTGCCGGAGGAAGGCAACGGTGATAATAACCGTAATTTCCTGCACAGGGCCGGACAACTGAAGAAGTACATCGAGAGCGATTTGTATATATTGGCAGACAAGAAAAGCAACACTTTCGTCCTTCAGCAAGTGTTTTTCATGTTAGCGGCCGGGCTGAGCATGGTTTTTGCCACGGTCATTTCTTTTTCTTTCCAACAGACTTACGGAAATTTCACCATGCCGCTTTTCATTGCATTGGTGGTGAGTTATATGTTCAAAGACCGCATCAAGGACCTGATGCATTATTGGTTTGCCAACAAGTTGGGCAGCAAGTTCTACGACTATAAAATCAAATTGGTGATGCACGGTGAGCCGGTGGGGTGGGGAAAGGAAGGGTGTGATTTTGTGAATGAAGAAAAATTGCCGCTCGAAGTGCGTGCGCAGCGTGGCCGTGTGTCGGAGTTGGAGGCCGGCCATTGTGCCTTGCGGGAGACGGTTATCGTGTACCGTCGCCGTATTTCCATATTGGATAAGCAGTTGAAGCATTTGAGTCATTACCCGTTGCAAGGGTTCAATGACATCATTCGTGTCAATCTGCGGGATTTCCTGCGGCGGATGGACAGTCCTCATGTACCGGTGTATATGAATGAAGGGAAAGGTGAGTTTCACACGCAGGCGGCCGAGAAGGTTTATTATGTCCATTTCATCATGCGCTACCGTTATCAGGGCAAGACTGGTTATCGTAGGTTTCGGATCACACTGACCCGCAGGGGCATCGGAGGCTTGATGGAGTGGTGAAACTTGTTTTTTTGAAATAGTTTGGAAGAATCGGATACGAAGTTTTTTCACGTACATTAAGAACATGTTACGATGAGGTGCTGTCTCGGAAGATTCATCCTTTTGTAAGCTTTTTGAAATGTGACATGCCTACTTTTGCAGCGAACAAAAAGAGGCATAAGAATGAGTTTATCGAAAAAGCGTAATTTGACTGTAGCGTTGATGACCGCCGTCGTGGCGGTAGCCCAGGCAGGCGACATCAAGGGCGTGGTCATCGACAAGGAAATGAACGAACCGCTGATGGGTGCTTCCGTGCGCATTGCCGGTACGCGCATCGGCACTACGGCCGACATCAATGGAAATTTTCATTTGCGTGGATTGAAGAAGGGAACCTATACCTTGGAGGTTTCCTATGTTTCGTTTTTCCCCCAGAAACTGACGTTGCAGGTCCCGGCCAAGGGCGATGTGGCCGTGAAGGTCGAGATGTCTACTGATGACAAACAACTGAACGAAGTGACCGTTACCGCGCGCAAGAACTTGGAGTTGGAGCGTGCCTTGCTGGCTGAACGCCAGAACGCGGTGCTTTCCATTGAAAACCTTGGCGCAAGCGAAATGTCTATCAAAGGTATTTCCAACGTACAAGAAGGAGTGAAAAAACTTACCGGTATCTCCATCGCCGAAGCCGGCCAGTTGATTGTGCGCGGTTTGGGTGACCGTTACAGTTCCACCACGCTCAATGGGCTTCCCATCGCTTCACCCAACCCGGATAACAAACTGATACCGTTGGACATCTTTCCTTCTTCCGCCGTGCAGAACATCACGGTGAGCAAGGTGTACGAGGCTAGTGCGTTTGCCGACTATTCCGGTGCCCATGTGGACATCAGTACCAAAGAAGGAGGCACGAAGGATTTTTTCAACATATCCTTCGGTACCGGTGGTAAGGTGGGGACGGTCTTTGGCGACTTCTATCAGATGGATAGGGCGAATACGATGTTCAAGACTCCTTCTATGGACCGGAAGGCCATGGATTTGCCGCTTTCCGATTACCGGCAGTACAGTCGCAATCATAATATCTTCCCCACCACATTCGAAGTGAATAAGTCTTCTGCTATGCCCGACTTGAACGGTAGTTTTGGTTTCGGCCGCACTTTCCGGTTGGGGAGCAACAAGATGGATGTGTTGGCTACTTTCGGTATTGATACCGACAACGAAAGTCTGGATAATGCTTATGTCCGTACTTTCGAGGCGTCAGGTACGGAGATGAGCCGTTTTGATTACGATTCTTTTACCCAAACGCTCAAGATGGCCGGTTTGACCAGTGTGGGCTATTCGTTCCGCAAGGCAGACCGTGTGGGCTTTTCGGCCTTTTATGCTCGTAATGCGGTGGACAGCTATATGGCGCGTCAAGGGCATGACGAGGAAGGTATCCGCTTGAAAGGCAGTAACCAAAACAGCCATGTGTATGAATTGCAGAACTACCAGTTGGCCGGACACCACGTATTTGGAATGTGGGATACGGATTGGAGCGGTTCGTATAGCAAGACTTCCAGTGAGGAACCTGACCGTCGTCAGGTGATGTTCCGGCAGATGTCCGACGGTACTTGGGATTTGTTCAAGCTCAATGCCCAGGAAACCATGCGCTATTTCGGCAAGTTGGACGAGGACGAATGGGTAGGTGACGTACAGGCTCAGTACCGTTTTTCCGATGAAAACAAGTTGAGGTTCGGTGCGGCCTTGCGTGACAAGACGAGGGATTTTACCTGCACGAGCTTCTATTATAACTTGAAAGAGATGGAATCTCTTAATGTGACCGACATCTATCATACCGACGGTTACTTGAACTTTGGGAACGTGCAGAATGGTAGCATTACCATCAACCGCAGCCATCAGAAACGCAATGAGTACTCGGCCGGTAGCCGCATCTGGGCCGGTTTCATCGAGGCCGACTATTATCCGGTGAAGGCCTTGTTGGTGAACTTGGGCGTACGTATGGAAAGCACGCGTCAGTGGGTGAAATACTATAACGACGGCGGCATGGAGATGCGGCGCGATCTGAACACCGAGGAGTTTTTCCCGGCCTTGAATCTTAAGTACACGTTCGACAAGAAAAACAGCTTGCGTCTGGCGGCTTCGCGTACGGTGACACGGCCTTCGTTTGTCGAGATGGCCCCTTTCCTTTATCAGGAGTCTTATGGCGGCACCCAAGTACGTGGTAATGAGAATCTGGACAACGGTTACAACTACAACATAGACTTGCGTTATGAGTTCTTTCGTCCGTCATCCACCGACATGGTGGCTGTCACGGCCTACTACAAGTATTTGGACAGTCCTATCGAGCGTACGCAGACTACGTCCGGCGGAGCCATGATGCATTCTTTCCAGAACGCGTCCGACGGTTTGGCAGCAGGGATTGAAGTGGAAGCACGCAAGGAAATAGTGAAAGACTTGAAAGCGGGAATCAACGCGTCTTACATGTACACCAACGTAAACCTTCCGGAAGGTGGGGTTTACACCAATGCCGAACGTCCGCTGCAAGGTGCGTCGCCCTACCTGATGAATGCCGACCTCACCTATTCGCCTAAGTTCGGAAAAGAAAGCCAACTCACCGTGGCCTTGCTCTACAACTTGCAAGGCGAGCGCATACAGGCAGTGGGTATACAGGGTATCGGTGATGTGAAGCAGCTTGCTCTCCATACATTGGATTTCAATGCCAATATGAAGTTCAACGCTCATTGGAGCGTGAAGTTCTCGGCCAAGAATCTTTTGAATACCGATGTGGTGTTCCGTCAGGAGATACCGAGTAAGAATACCGAGGTGGAAGTGGAGCGCTTTAACGAAGGTGTGGGGTTGAGCTTCGGAGTGACGTATACATTATAAAAGTAGTAAAAGCATAAATTAATTCAATTCAAAACTTTAAAAAGAGAGAAAGATGAAAACAAATTTCATGAAAGTTTCCACGTGGGCTATGGCTCTGTGTGCTTCTATGGCTGTATTTACGGCTTGTAACGATGACGAGGATGGAACTACGCCGCCTCCCGCTCCGGATGTTGAAAACTTGGGCGGCATCGTGACGGAAAACATGACCCTCACGGCCAATACGGAGTACAAGCTGACCAGTCAGTTGCAGGTAAAGGCGCCTGCCGTACTTACCATCGAAGAAGGTGTGAAGATAACGGCAGCCGACAGCGAAGATCCTATTTACATCCTGATTGAGCAAGGAGCCAAAATCAATGCAGTGGGCACAGTGGAAAATCCTATCGTGATGACGGCCGAAAATAAGACAGCCGGTGGTTGGGGTGGTTTGCACATCTGCGGTTATGCTCCCACCAATGCAGGTTCGGGATTTTCTGAAATCGGTAATGCCGCTTATGGCGGCAATGATGCCAATGATAATTCTGGTGTGTTGAAGTATATACGTTTGGAATATACGGGTTTTGCTCTGGATGACGAACACGAGTCCAACGGCATTTCTTTCTACGGTGTGGGTGCCGGAACCCAGGTGTCGTATGTGCAGACTTACGTAGGTGCCGATGACGGTTTGGAGTTCTTTGGCGGTACGGTGAATGTAGACCATTGCGTAGTAGTGGATTGCACGGACGATAGTTTCGACTGGACAGAAGGTTGGAGCGGCACGGCTACCAACCTTGTGGCTTACCAGACCGATGCTTCTTGCGACTGTTTGATTGAAGCCGACAACAACGGCGACAATTTCGACGCAACTCCGGTGGCTCACCCCACTTTGCGCAACCTTTATTTGGTGGGCAACGGCAGCAGCGAGAACAAGCGCGGCATCCGTTTGCGTGCCGGTACACGGGCTAATATCGACGGCGCGAAGGTAGCGGGCAAGCCTAATCCGCTCACTATTGAAACGACGCAGACCGACGATGCTTTGGCCAACGGTACTTCCGTGTTGAAAAATGTACAGATTGCAGGTGTGTTGAAGAACGACGTGACGGGTGGAAAATATCTTTCGGCCAATTTCCTGACAGGACAAGGCAATGCTGAAAATGCCCGGATAGCCACGACGTGGGACGATGTGGCCGGTGATTTGTCTTTCGCTTGGTTGAATGACGCTTGGGTGACGGCTGTTCAATAAGCAATACCTTTATTTTAAAAGACAATCCCTCGGGATGCACAGTGAACTGCCCCCCAAAAGTTAGACACAA
>NZ_GL883850.1 GCF_000205165.1 Paraprevotella xylaniphila YIT 11841
GCGAGGGCATACAGCTCGCCAACGCCAAGATTGACGAAATACGAAACGGCTTCTCCGAATGGCTCGAAGAGCAGTCGCCGCAGTTCAAGGAGCGGCTTGTGACGATGTACAACCGCAAGTTCAACTGTTTCGTGCGCCCGAAGTATGACGGCTCGCACCAGACTTTTCCCGACCTCAACCTGAAAGGGCTGGCAAGCCGGGGTATCAAGAGCGTCTATCCCTCGCAGATGGATTGCGTCTGGATGCTGAAACAGAACGGCGGCGGAATTTGCGACCACGAGGTGGGAACCGGTAAAACGCTGATAATGTGTATCGCCGCACATGAGATGAAGCGTCTGAACTTGGCACACAAACCGATGATTATCGGGCTGAAAGCCAATGTCGCGGAGATTGCAGCCACCTATCAGGCGGCATATCCCAACGCGCGTATTCTGTACGCTTCGGAGAAGGACTTTTCGACCGCCAACCGTGTGCGCTTCTTCAATAATATAAAGAACAACGACTACGATTGCGTCATCATGTCGCACGACCAGTTCGGCAAGATACCGCAGTCGCCGGAGTTGCAGCAGCGCATCCTGCAAGCGGAGCTTGACACGGTGGAAGAAAACCTCGAAGTGCTGCGCCAACAGGGAAAGAACGTGTCGCGGGCGATGCTGAAAGGTCTGGAGAAGCGCAAGCACAACCTTGAAGCGAAGCTGGAGAAGGTGGAACACGCCATAAAGTCACGCACGGACGACGTGGTGGATTTCAAGCAGATGGGCATCGACCACATCTTCATAGATGAGAGCCACCAGTTCAAAAATCTGACGTTCAACACACGCCACGACCGTGTGGCAGGGCTGGGAAACAGCGAGGGAAGCCAGAAGGCACTGAACATGCTCTTTGCCATACGCACCATACAGGAGCGCACGGGCAGGGACTTGGGAGCGACTTTCCTTTCGGGTACTACCATCAGCAACTCGCTGACGGAGTTGTACCTGCTGTTCAAGTATTTGCGCCCGAAGGAGCTGGAACGGCAGGACATTCGATGTTTCGATGCGTGGGCGGCGATATTCGCCAAGAAGACGACGGATTTTGAGTTCAACGTGACGAACAACGTGGTGCAGAAGGAGCGTTTCCGATACTTCATCAAAGTGCCGGAGCTTGCCGCCTTCTATAATGAGATTACGGACTACCGAACGGCGGAGGATGTGGGCGTTGACCGCCCCGCCAAGAACGAGATACTGTACCACATACCGCCCACGCCGGAGCAGGAGGACTTCATTCAGAAGCTGATGCAGTTCGCCAAGACGGGCGATGCCACCCTGTTGGGCAGGCTGCCGCTTTCGGAAACGGAAGAAAAGGCGAAGATGCTTATCGCCACGGACTATGCCCGGAAAATGGCACTCGACATGCGCATGATAGACCCGAATTATGAAGACCATCCCGACAACAAGGCGAGCCACTGTGCCAAGATGATCGCGGAATATTACCAAAAATACGACGCGCAGAAGGGAACGCAGTTCGTTTTCTCGGACTTGGGGACATATCAGCCGGGCGATGGGTGGAACGTCTATTCGGAAATCAAGCGCAAGCTGACGGAGGACTACGGCATACCGCCAAGCGAGGTGCGCTTCATTCAGGAGTGCAAGACCGACAAGGCGCGGAAGGCGGTGATAGACGCCATGAATGCCGGAACGGTGCGTGTGCTGTTCGGCTCCACCTCCATGCTCGGAACGGGTGTGAATGCGCAGAAAAGGTGTGTGGCAATCCATCATTTGGACACGCCGTGGCGACCGTCCGACCTGCAACAGCGTGACGGACGCGGAGTTAGAGCCGGGAATGAGATTGCCAAGCATTTCGCCGGGAACAACGTAGACGTGATTATCTACGCGGTAGAGAAGTCGCTGGACAGCTACAAATTTAACCTCCTGCATTGCAAGCAGACTTTCATCTCGCAGCTCAAAAGCGGTGCTATGGGTGCGCGTACCATTGACGAGGGGGCGATGGACGAGAAATCGGGCATGAATTTCTCAGAATACATGGCGTTGCTCTCCGGAAACACCGACCTTTTGGACAAGGCGAAACTTGAAAAGCGCATCGCCTCGCTCGAAGGGGAACGCAAGTCATTCAACAAGGGGAAGCGCGATTCGGAGTTCAAGCTGGAGTCGAAGACCGGCGAGCTGCGTAACAACACGGCTTTCATAGATGCCATGACGGAGGACTGGAACCGCTTCCTTTCGGTGGTGCAGACCGACAAGGAGGGCAACCGCCTTAATATGATAAAGGTGGACGGTGTGGATTCCGCCGATGAGAAGGTCATCGGAAAGCGTTTGCAGGAGATAGCGAAAAACGCCACTACGGGCGGGCTTTACACACAGGTCGGAGAACTTTACGGTTTTCCGATAAAGGTGGTGAGCGAAAGGATACTCAAAGAGGGATTGGAGTTCACCGACAACCGTTTCGTGGTTGAGGGGAATTACAAGTACACCTACAACAACGGGCATTTGGCGATGGCTGATTCGATGGCTGCCGCCCGCAACTTCTTGAATGCGATTGAGAGAATACCCTCCATCATCGACCAGTATAAGGCGAAGAATGAGGTCTTGGAGAGGGAGATACCGCAGTTGCAGGAGATAGCGGGGAAGGTGTGGAAGAAGGATGATGAACTGAAACAGTTGAAGTCTGAACTTGCCGCACTTGACCGAAAAATACAGCTGGA
>NZ_GL883851.1 GCF_000205165.1 Paraprevotella xylaniphila YIT 11841
CGAGAAGGAAAGAGCCGCAGAGCAACGCCGTTGGGAGATTGAAAGGCGTGAGCGTGAGCAACAGCGACAACTCCAACGAAAGAAAGATGCGGAGGATTTCATCGCCAACAAATCCAAATTCTTCGGCTTGGTAATCACGGACGAGGAAATAATCGTCAAGGTGCTTGAAAGCATAGACGAGTATTACAACGAGGGCAAGACGCAGGGCATCTGCGTGTTTGGCAGTGGATACTACAAGAAAGCCGACACCCTCATACTATCGGCAAGGATTGGCGATGAGATTATTGAAACCGTAGAGGTGGACTTGCGAACCCTCGAAGTGGTGCAGTGCCACGGCAAGCACAACCAGGACACCGAATATCACGAGCGCATCATAGACCTTGTGAACAAGAACGCCAACCTTATCCGTGAGCGGATGAAAGCGGCATAGCATAACCCCTAAAACAACATTGATATGGAAGTAAGAATTGAAAGTATGATTTGTGTGTGGGATGATGCAATCCCCACGATGTTCCTTGAATTTGTGAACCTCCTCACTCTCACAACGAGTGAGGGGGAATTGAGAAAGAGCGTAAAGGAGTTTGCCGAGAAGCACGAACTTGACAAGTTTTTCCTTTACGGCTTCGGCTCACACCATTTCTACCTGCACCAACGCTACACAAGCAACCCCGAAATGGTGATGAAGAACAGAGTTCTGTCAGTACATTTTTAACCATCTAAAAAGCAACATTATGACAACACGAATGACCATCAACGGAGTAAGCACCTGCGCGGAAGCAGGTACGGAGAAATACGAGCGTTTCCAATCGGGTATCGGAAGACGCAGGCGGACACTTGTGCAGTACGACTACCGCCACCCCATAGACAGAGAATTGTTCTCTTGTGTCAAACCCACGTTGGACGAGTGCCGAGCCGCACGGGACAAGTGGCTGAACGCAAAGAAGGGAAAGGAGGACAGACTATGAACACGACCTATCAAACGCTGATAGTCAAGTTCAGCGAACCTATCACGGCATTGGACGGTATCTTTGACGATACCGGAGCGTGGGGAACGGACACCCTCAAGGGGTGGATAGATGATTACGAAAGCACACGTTTCACCGCCACCGACAGCCATACGGCAGTCATCACGAGCGAGTACAATATGGAATGTGTGAAAGAGTGGCTACAACGGCAGACCCCCATTTCCGAAATGCGAGAATTTTGAACGGGATGGCGGTGTCCGCACCGCCAATACTTAAAACCCTAAAAACAAAAGATATGATAGCCAAGACGATATTACAGCAGATAGGCGGAAAACGCTTCACCGCCATGACAGGTAGCCGTGATTTCATAGATATGGGCAACGGCTTACGGATGAGCCTTGCAAGGAACAAAACAAGTGCCAACCGCCTTGACATCATCTATGACGAAGGGGCAGACCTCTACAATATGCGCTTCTACCGCAGGACGTTCAGCAAAAAGACCTTTGAGTGCAAGACAAAGGACATTGCCGTACACGAGGGTATCTATTTTGATATGCTGGAGGAAATGTTCACGATGGTGACGGGACTTTACACACGCTTTTGAGTGGCGGGGCGGCGAGAGCCGCCCTACTTTCTTTCAGTGAGCATGATGGCGGACAAAGAAAGTAGCAAAGAAACCTTTGTCCAATCTGCGATAACTAAAAAATCCGCAAGTAAAACTTGCGGAGGCTATATATTGGGTCGTTATTTTTTGGTGGAGGGGAATGATAATCTCGAACCGTTGAACTACACATTTCTGCTTCGTCTCCATTTCCCCCAACGATTTGATACGTTCAATCATTTTTGTTGTT
>NZ_GL883852.1 GCF_000205165.1 Paraprevotella xylaniphila YIT 11841
CACCGGTGGAAGGCTTGTATCCACAAGGGGCTGTCCGACACGCGGGCGGCCAGGTCGTGCAGCCGGTCGCGCCCGTCCCATGCCGGTAGCCGTTGGAAATACTGCCGGAAGGGATGGTATTCCGGTACGTCTGCGGAGTGCACCATGCGTGCCACGTCGCGGTCCCAACAGTCGATGCCGTGTCGGTGCGCTTCGAGGCATACGGCGTTCAGGTCGCGTTCCGTGACGGGCCGGAAGGTGCCGTTTTCCTTATCAGGCAGGCAGCGGAATTCCGTGGCTCCGGTGAGCACGTTGAAGCGGAACCCGTATCGTCCGGCGAGGAAGCTGCCGAGGGCGGATTCAAGATTGGCGGCTTTCGGGAGTGTTCCGGCCTGCGGTGCGGCTGTGCGTGGCGTGCCCGCAGCCTTTTCTGCCTTTCGTTTTTCGTTCCACCGCCTTACGGCATGATGTGCAATTCTTTTGAAGTCCATAGTGGTTATGTTTAGGGTTCATTTGCAAATATACGAAATGAAAAAGCCTTTGTCAAGTCCTTCACCGTAACCCCGTTGATTACCAGATGATTTACATTTGTAAATCGGAGCCAGTATGCTGTTTCCTCATTTTCCGGTGAAATCCCGGTGAAGGATGTAAAGTCAGAAAGTTCACCTTAAGGCGTTGATATAGAATAGGTCTGAAGGATGCGAACCTTTCCGGGTGAAAATCCGTTTGTAGGAGGAGTGGGAGCTGAGAATACCCTCCGGAAAACATTCACACCTCCTTTTTACCCGATATTCACCACGACAAGGCTTGTAAAACGGATGTCGGCACGTCCGGAAACCGTTCTCGGCAGATTGAAGAATCGTTTGGCTTAGAACGAGAAATTGTTTGGCGCAGAATGTACGGGCGGTTTTGTATGCTATTGGGTCTACATCTGTCAATGCAAATTTCTTTTCATCTTGTTTTTTTATCATTTATATTTTATGTCAAAAAATTGCAATGAACTAAACAGGAGTTAAATATTGTAAGCTTTCGTTATTGGTATTGTAAAAATCGAAATTTTTTCCATATTTTGCAGGTAAGTGGTAGAATATGTTTTATTCTTTGTTGACTTTGTGAAGTTGAAGTGAGAAGTTGGTTCCTTATATTAACTTAATGTGATAAATTGAACTGAAAATATGAAAAGGATTTTACTGTTAGTCAATATGACCCTTGGGTTGGGAGCTTTGGCCAATCACGCCGTAGCCAATATAACGCATGACGAGAAGCCCGGTTATTATAGTGATAACCGCACGGACTTGGAATTTAATGGGAATACGTGTGGAGTCATGGTAAACGGTTTCTTTGTGAAAAGTGACATCGGCATCGATTTCCGTTCCGTGGGACATCTTTGCCAAAGGCCACCCGTACCCTTTACCATAAAAGGAGTGGGGGAAAACGGATTGGACTCTATTGTGGTAGAGGCGGCTCCGAGTGAAAAGAATCCGGTCGTTATAAATGGAGTTCCATATTCTGATATTGTAAATTATGTACAAGAAAAGAAGACCAAATGGGTAACTTTGGAGGAAATAAAGAAACAGTATTTCCCGAAGGTTCGAGGAAAGTGCCTGTATATGGTTAATAAATACTTTATCACAAAGGATTGGGAGTCTTATAGATTGGATAAGGATTTCATATTGAAAGTGGAGGCATTGCCCTCTTCGGAATGTGAAATTTTTGAAGGCCAATCTCCCTTTACCATTATTAGGGTTTTTACGGACGTGATATCTAATCACAATCCGGGGCGCATCGGGTGATTTTGCGGATTAAAATAGGAGTAGGATGTATAAAAAGATGGGTTATGAAAAATAGTTTTTTCCCTTGTGGCATCATTATTGGTGTTTTCTTTTGTTGGTTTCCGTCTTATTCTGTCGCCAGGACTCAACTTCCTCCGGCATGTGTAGATTCAAAAACGGACCAAAATGGTTTCTTGAACGAATTGTCCACCGAGGATTTTAACAAGAGTGCTATCGGTGCTTTAGTGGACGGAGTGTTTGTAAAGAGTCTGATAGGAGTGAATATGGATTCTTTACGTACGTTCAACATTGTGAGTGGCGGCCCTTTGACCATAAAGGGAATAAAGACGGAAAATGATTCGATCGTAGTGGCGCAAAAGGATTTCCATAAGAATCCGGTACGGATTAATGGTATGGATTATACCCGTTTTGCTTGCACGTCGTTTGGAAAGAAAGTGGAACTCCTTTCTTTGGATGACATACGAAAGACCTATTTCCCTCAGATGGAGGACACGCCTTGCATGTATATGGCCAACAAGTTTTTCCTGATGAATGATTTGTCTTCTTACAAGTTCGACAAGGATTTCATCTTGAAAGTGGAACTGTTGAAGTCGACGGATTTCGAGGAGTTCAAACATGCCCCGTTGTTCTATATTATCCGGATTTTTACGAAAACCAGAGAGAACCTGAAACACCATAATGTCATGCGCTTAAAGTAAACCAAGCATGGAAAGGCAAGATAAAATACCTCTTCATGATGTCGCATTCCTGCTGATAGTCAGGTTTGACACTATTGTCAGATTGGAAAATGCCGTGCATGTGGCCCACTATTGTATCCTCCCAACCCCGTAGGAGGAGCTTTTCTGCCCAATCGGGAATCTTATATCCGAAGCGGTTTGGAAAATGAAAAATTCTATGGTTGGGGATGGAAGATGGGGAATGTTTTGCACGGTGGAAAAAAACGCCGATGCTTGTATTTATGGCATCGGCGTTTTTAGTTTAAAGGCGGGTCGGGTATTTATCCGAATTTGAACATGATGTCTTCTTCTTCGTCCGATACCCAGAATGTAGAGTCCTTTTTCTGAATGAAGATGTTGTTTTCACGGGCCAACCAACCGACGGCCAGTGCCGTGTCTTCTACACTGAGTCCTACCTTCCCTGCCAGGTCTTGCAGGGTGATTTCACGCGTTTCTTTCAGGATGCGCCAGATTTTTCCGGCATTGGTCCCAATTTCTGATTTGTACATAATTTATTGAATTAGTGTGGGTATAATGTACCCGCTGCTTTCTTGTACTTGACGTAACTCAGGTACAGTTGGTAGTGGGCGTTTACTTGGGTTTCGTATGCTTGCTGCCAGAGGGCTTGTGCCTCCAAATGGTCGGACAAAGATTCCAAGCCGACAGTATATTGGCTATGGCTTACTTTCCGGTTTTCTTCTGCCTGCTCCAAAGAGCGGTCCGCAATCTGGCATTCCATTTTGGCCTCGTCTAAGTTGTGTGCCGCCTGCGTCAGTTCGAGAAGCATTTGTTCGTTCAGGTTTTCTTTTTCCAACAGTGTCTGTTCCAGTTTGGCTTTGGCAGCCCGGACTTTGTTGGAACGTTCACCAAAATGATACAAGGGCAGGCTCACGTTCAGCAAGACGGAAAAACTGCCGTCTTTGAAAAAAGTTTCATCGTTCAGTTCAAAGCCGTGCATGTAGTTGAATGCGCCTTGCAATCCGACTTTCGGCATCAACTCGCTGCGGTTCAGCTTGATTTGTTGACGTGCCATGTCTTCCTGTTTGTCGAGCAGTGCATATTCCGGGCGTGCAGAGATGTCGGAGATTTGTATGTCCATCTGTTGCTCAATCTCAGGGAAATCTTCTGAGATACGGATTGGGGAATCCAACGGTTTGCCTATCAGATGGCAGAGGTTCATGGCAGCCAACCGGAGGGCGTTATCGGCTTTGCGGACGGCGAGTTCGCTTTCGTTGAGTTTGACTTGGACTTTGAGTACGTCGTTACGTGGTTTCAGGCCGTGACGGTGTGCGCTTTCTACATTGTTTAAAAGTTCTGTGAGGACAGTTTGGTATTTTTCTGCCACTTTTTTCATCTCTTGTGCTTTTACCATCAAGGCGTAAGCATCATCTGTCTTCACGATGACTTGGGTGGCCGTCAGTGTTTCGTTGATTTGTGCCATTTCGTTGCCCAAAACGGCCATCCGGTAGGCTGCTTGGATTTTCCCACCCATGTAGAGCGGTTGTTCCAATTGTATGCCGCCCAGGAACATCGGTCCGATTTCATAGTCGAGGCTTATACCCGGGAAGAAGGCGAATTGTTGGAGTTGTCCCGTGGCAGAGAAGATGGGGAGTTGGCCGCTTCCGGAACTGTATCCGCCGTCGGCGGTGCTATACAGCCCGGTAGCGTTGGCTGTCAAATTGGGAAAGAAATTTCCTTTATAACTTTTCATCGTGTAGCGTGCACTCTCCGTCTGCCGGAAAGAAGCTGCCATTTCTTTGTTATGGGTCAAAGCCATTTCCCTGCATTGTTTCAGGCTTAATGTCTCTTGTGCACGCGGTTGGGGGATGAGACATGTTATATATAGGATAGAAATGATAATCTTTTTCATGCTTCGGTCTGTTTGATGTGGAAGAATAAGGCATAAAGTACCGGAATAAATAAGAGGGTAATGAGTGTGCCGAACAGCAGGCCGCCCATAATGGAAGCTGCCAATGAGCCGAACATGGAATCCGTCAACAGGGGAATCATACCCAGAATCGTGGTAAGCGAAGCCATCATGACCGGTCGCAACCGGCTTTGTGCACTGTCGATGAGGGCTGTGATGGGTTCTACCCCCCGGTTGAGCTGCAATGTGATTTCGTCCATCAGTACGATGCCGTTTTTAATAAGCATGCCGATAAGTCCCAAGGTTCCTACGATGGCTACAAAGTTGAAAGTCTTTCCGGTCATGAGCATGACCGCTACGACACCGACTAATATGAATGGCAGGCAGCAGAAGATGATAAGCGGTTTCCGGTAGTCTTTGAATAACATAATCAGGATGGTGATCATGAGGATGATGGCGAAAGGGAAGTTACGGAACAAGTATTCCATGGACTGGTTGTTGGCCGCTTTTTCTCCTTGCCATTCCAAACTATAACCTTCAGGAAGGTCAATCTGTTCTATTAAGGGGGCGATGCTTTGCCAGGCCTTTTCCGTTTCTATTCCCGGAGCCGGTGAACATTGCACGCTTTGGCTGCGTTGTCCGTTGTAACGTGGTATGACCGGGTCTTCCCAACGTATGTCTACTTTTTTGCTGATTTGCTTTAATGGCGTACTGCCCATCAGGCTTTCCACAAGTTCTTCTTTTGACAAGGTTCCGGATTTCAGTTTCACCATGGTTTCCTCGTTGAGAAGCCCGTTCAGCGAAGGTAAGGAAGAAAACACCTGGGCGTTGTTCAGGTCTTCTATGGGGGTGCCTTTTTCGTTTAGGCAACGTAGGTAAATGTTGTCCCGATGAATACCTTGATAGAACGAACCGATGGGAATGCCGCTGGTCGCTGTAAGCAACGACATGCTGACATCATTCCGGCTTAACCCCAATGTACGTGCAGCCGGTTGGTCGTATTCAACCGTGAGTACTGGTATTTGCGGATCCCAGTTGGTGGTGATAAGTCTTATCTCCGGACTTTTTTCCATGATGACCCGTGCACTGTCGGCTAGCCTGTGGAGCACGGCTGGATCCGGCCCCAGGAATTGTGCTTCGATGGGGTACTTCTTGAACATCAGATTGTAGCGTTTCATCTTGACGTAAGCGTCAGGATAATGGGCCGTCAAGTAGTCTTGAATCTCGTCCATGTGATTTTCCAACTCTTCCGGTGAGGTGAAATCGATAATCAGTTCTCCGTACGACAATGAGGGGTTGGCAATGCTGCGCACCAAATTATAACGGCCGGGAGTTCCTCCTACTGAACGGGTTACGTGCGTGATTTCCTTACGGCTTTTCAGGTAGGCTTCTATCTCTTCCAGGTCATGTGCCACGCGGGATGAGTTGGTACCTTCCGGTAATTTGTATTCCATATACATTTGATTGTACACCATGTCGGGGAAGAAACCTTGCCGCATGTAACCGTAGCCCCAGGCTGACAATCCTAACAAGGCAACCATGGACAGCACAAAACTCCAACGGTGGCGCAGGCCGAAAGAGAGTGACTTACGCAGAAGGGCATACGGCCAACCCTTGTAAACCCGTTTGCCGGAAACGTTTTGATCTGCTTCCGGATGAAGACGGCGTTCGGCCATTAAGGGCACATGCGTCAGGGCCAATACCCAACTTAATAATAAGGATACGGCCAAAACGATAAATAAGTCCCGCGTGTAGACACCTGCCGTGTCAGGAGACATGAAGATGGGAAGGAAAGCGATAATGGCTATCAGTGTAGCTCCCAATAGAGGCATTGCTGTTTGCCGTCCGATGGCTGTCATGGCTTCCATCCTGTTTTTCCCGGCCTTCAGGTCCACCAAGATGCCGTCTACGATGACGATGGCATTGTCTACAAGCATTCCCATCGCCAATACGAATGCTGCTAATGACACACGTTGCATGGTGCCGTCCATGGTTTCCAGAAATAAGAAGGAACCAAACACAGTGACGACTAAGCTGATTCCGATAATCAATCCGCTTTTGAATCCCATGGTCAGCATGAGGATGAACACCACGATAATGACAGATTCAATCAGGTTGATGACGAAGGTTCCTAAAGAATCTCCGACACGTTCCGGTTGATAGAATACTTTATGGTAGTCAACTCCAACAGGCAAGCGTTTGTCCTTTAGTTGGGACAGTTTCTTTTCGACGGCACTTCCCACTTTGACGATATCCGATCCCGTGGATGCAGCTATCAGGATGCCGATGGCACGTTCGCCGTCATAGAACATCTCATTCCGCGTGGGTGATTCGTAATCTTTTTCGATTCGGGCAATGTCGCGTAGGCGAAGTTGGTCGTCGTCATGTCCTTGTATGAGCATGTTGCCGATGTCTTCCACGGTTTGGAACTTGTTGTTTACCGTAACACGGATACGGTTGTCTCCATTTTCGTAATATCCAGTATAAGTGGTTTGGTTCTGTCCGTTCAAGGTTGCCAGTACTTCAGCCGGTTTTACACCGAGGTTGGCCATGCGGTCTTGCAGCAGGGATATGTTGATACATTCCGGCCGTTTGCCATATAGTTCCACACGTTCAATCCCTTTCAGTACAGCGAGTTCCCGTTTGATGAGTTCTGCATAGTCGGACAGCTCGCGATCGCTCAGACCGTCTCCGGTGAGGGCATAAAACATGCCGTATACATTCCCGAAATCATCTTTTACTATCGGTGCGGAGGCTCCGGCGGGCAACGTATTCCGTACGTCTTCTACTTTGCGTCTGAGAAGGTCCCAATACTGTTCCACATCGTCATCCTTGACGGTGGTCAGCAATTCCACTTGAATAAGTGAAAGGTCGTTGTAAGAGTAGCTTTCGATATAGTCGATGCCGCCCATGTTGCGGATGCTTTTTTCCAATACGTCTGTCACTTCTAGCTCGACCTGATGAGCAGAGGCTCCGGGGTAGGTGGTGACAATCATGGCCGTTTTGACTTTAATTTCAGGATCCTCCAGTTTGCTCATCTCGTAACACGACCATGCGCCGCCTGCTATGAGTACCGCAATGAAGAAATAAACCAGGTTACGGTTTTTGAAAGCCCATTTGCTGATGTCTGTCATAACAATCCTCCGATATTGGTTTTACTTGTGGCCGACAGTGGAGTTACAGTTTCCCCGTCTTGAATATGATGGATACCGGAAGAGACGATGAGGTCTCCAGGTTTGATTTGCGCTGAAGTGACTGTGGCTTTTCCGTCGGTATGCAGTCCGATGAGGGTGATATTACATTTACGTACTTTCTTTTGTGCCGTCTCATAAAGGAAAACGCTTGTTTTTCCATTTTCGTGCAATATGGCATTTGCAGGGATTGTCATTGGAGCTTTTTCCGTGGTGTCGCATAGGATGGTCACCATTGTGTTCATGCCAGGAGAGGGTTGGGGGAGAGACGTGTTTTCCCATTTCAAACGCATGGTGTATAATTGGTTGGCATTGGCTCTCGGGATGACATAGAGCGGTCGTAGGGTATGGTGCTTGCCTGGATAAATGTCGAAAGTGCAATAGTATTCTTTGAATTGCCCGCGTCGTATGTATTCGGCTGCAGGCAGATTGATTTCCACTTCCGGACGTTCGCTGCTCATCATGGTGAGTACGGGCATACCGGCTCCCACTGTTTCATGAGGTTCAAACAGGTGCTTGTCGATGTAACCGTCAAAGGGGGCATACAACCGGGTATAGGATAGTTGGTCCTTATGATGGTTGTATTTGGCTGTGATTTGTTTCAATCCATATTCTGCTTTGTCGTTGGCTGCCGGTGTGGTGCCTCCGTCTTTATATAAGGCCATGACCCGTTCAGCCTCACTCTTCACTTGTAGGTATTCAGCTTCCGTGGCATCCAGTTGTATTTGGTAATCCGTGGGGTCGAGGTCTGCCAGAAGTTGCCCTTTTCGTACCCGTGTTCCGTCCTTTACATATATTTTACGAATGGTTCCGCTGACCCTGAATGACAGGTTGGCATCTTCCGCAGCCTTTACTTTACCCGGGTATTGAAGGATGCTCTGTTCGGCAGCGGAAATCACGGTGTCTGTTTTGACAGTTTGCCGACGGCTGCTTTCCTGTCGCGTTTGTGAGCAGGCTGTGAATAAAAAAAGGATAAATCCTCCTATGATAACATTAAACTTCTTCATAAAAATGGTTCTTTGGTTCTATATGCAAATATATCTGGTTTGTCGGATATTTGAAAGTTCTAAAGGGCTTATTTTTTGTCTGATTTGTATGTTTTTAACTACCGATGTGACTAAAGTTTTTCAGAATTATATTTATTTTGTTCCAATGAACAGTTTTATTAATAATTAAGGATGGAGCAAGCTATGATTCCTATACGGGTAAGCCGTTTGTCCGATTGGAAAATATATGGTTCTCAGCGGGGGCGTTTGCGTTCCACGCTTGATCGATGTGGTGTGTTCTTTTGTCGTGCGGGAGAAGTGGAATTGGAAATAGACAATACACCTTATATAATAAAGCCGGGAGATATTTGTTTTTATGTGGCTTCGGCTTTGGTACGCGTATTGCGGGTCGGTGGAGAAATAGACGGTGTAGTGGTAGAGGTGGACGTGGATTATATTTTGCCTATCAGTAACAAAGTGTTGAATGTGCAGGACATTTTGTTCATGCGCGACCATCCTTGTATTACGCTGACAGATGCGCAGTGTCGGTATGTGGATAAACTTTTGGAACTTTATATGCGTAGGATAAAAGAAGGAGACGGGCAAGTGGGCAGTTCCAAATGCCGTTCCTTGAAAGTCGAGTTGATTAAGGCCGGTGGTCAAGCATTATTTTATGAATTGCTGATGATATACTATACCAACCGGCCGATGCATCCTGTACAACGGACACAGAAAGATATTATTTTTCAACGTTTCATTGTGGATTTGTTCAATCATTACCGGGCAGAGCGCGAAGTCCTTTTCTATGCGGAAAGACAGAACCTTTCGGCACGTTACTTTTCTTCGGTTGTGAAAGAAAAGTCCGGGCGTAGTGTTTTGCAATGGATCATACAGATGGTGATTTCAGAAGCCAAACAGCTATTGGAGTGTTCGGAGTTGAGCATTAAGGAAATTGCTGTCAGGTTGAATTTTTGTACGCAATCGTTTTTCGGAAAGTATTTCAAGCAATACGTAGGCGTGTCTCCGAAGGAATATCGTGAACGTTCCTTGGCTTTGTGAGATTTTGGTATACTTATTGTAAAACGGCTAAAAGAGGCGGATTTAACGCCTCTTTTCCATTATTTCACGATGAACCATGGGTTTAATAAGTTTTCCTTGTTGTAATGTAACGGTGTCCTTTCATCCGTTAGGTATATATTTTTTCCGGAAGCCCTTACAATGGCATGTCCGGCTGCCGTATCCCATTCCATTGTGGGGGCAAAACGCGGATAGATGTCTGCCGAGCCTTCTGCCACCCTGCATATTTTGAGTGAACTTCCGCAAGAGATAAGGTTTACATGTCCATATTCGCTTTCCAGCTTACGGATGTATTCCTCCGTCTCAGGGGAAAGATGGGAACGGGAGGCTACGACCACAAAGCCTTTCGTGTCGGCCTGTTCCAAAGGCAACCGGTCTGCCTGTTCCATCAAATCGTCGGGAGAAAGGCCGGCGGAACGGGTATCAATATCTTCTATCCTGTAAGCCCCGATGCTGTCTTCCGAGAAATAGAGCGTACGGCTGACCGGTACGTAAATTACCCCCAATACGGGGATGCCGTTTTCTACCAGTGCAATATTGACCGTGAATTCTCCGTTTCGTTTGATAAATTCTTTTGTGCCGTCCAATGGGTCTACCACCCATAAGGTTTTCCATCCTTTTCGTTTGTCATAGTCGGTCAACCGGCCTTCCTCGCTCAATACGGGAATGGACGTGGCGTCCAATTCGTCCATGATACGGGCATGAGAACGTTTGTCAGCTATGGTCAGCGGGGAATTGTCCGCTTTGCGTTCGATGGCGAAATCTGCCTTGGGGTCATCGTAAATGTTCAGAATGTCCTTTCCGGCAAGCAGGGCTGCCCTGATGGCACAAGATAATAATTCGTTTTGCATGATGTTCCTGTTGTATATGCTTTAGTAAAGATGGCAAAAGATGAGCGCACAATCTCCACCTTACAAAGATAACAAAAATCGGTGTAAAACTTGGGCTTGCAATACAAAATCTGTATGAAAAACGTTTATGAATGCCTTTTGAATGGGCTCGGAATGAAAATTCTACCACTCTTTCCAGAAAACCGGACTGAACAGGATCAGCACACTGAACAATTCCAGACGACCGATAAGCATAAGGAAAGACATGACCCATTGACACACGTCGGGCATGCTGCTCATGGTGTATGCCGGACCGTAGTAGCCGAAGCCCAAACCGGTATTGCCCATGGCAGAGAGGGAAGAGGTCAGGGCTTCCAGGAAGTCTATTCCGAAAAACGTGAGCAGGAAACACCCTGCAAAGCCACATAACAAATAAAAAAGCGTGAAAGTCGTGACGGTATTCAATAAGGGGAGAGGGACAACGTGTTTGTTGATTCGCACCGGCAGAATGGCATTGGGGTGAATAAGCCTTTTGAATTGGTTCTTGATGGCGTGAAACAGAATCATGATACGCATGTTCTTGATACCGCCGGCTGTGGAACCTGTACATCCTCCGGCCAGTATGGCAAAAATCAGGAGCACCCAGGTGAATTGGGGCCATAAAGTATAGTCGTCGGTCACGAGGCCGCAAGAGGTATGGATGGTAGAGACTTGGAAGAGTGCCTTGCGGAAAGCTTCTTCGAGTGGATATTGTCGTTGGAAGAACAGGCTAGCCGTGATGAGGAGTGTGATGACACATACGGACCCCAGGAACCATCGTGTTTCACCATCTTTGAAGAATTTGCTGAATTTGCCTTGCAGGCATAAAACCAACAGGGAGAAATTCAAACTGGCGATGACCATAAAGGCTGAGGTGACGTATTCAATGAAAGGAGAGTCCCAATAGGCTATGCTGTCTTGTTTGGTGGAGTAGCCTCCGGTTCCCATAATGCTGAACGAATGGCACACCCCGTCGAACAGGTTCATGCCTCCGAGACAAAGTAAACCGATACATAAGCCGGTCAGGATGATGTACACGGTCCAGATGAGTTTGGTGGTCATGCTGATTTTCGGGTGCAGTTTGTCGTGCGTCACGCCCGTAGCTTCTGCGCTGAAAAGCTGTAGATTACCTCCGCCGAATATGGGCAGTAAGGCTATGGTGAAGCATACGATGCCCAAACCGCCCACCCATTGAGTCAGGGCGCGCCAGAAAAGCATGCCTTTGGGCATGGAGTCGATATGGTCGAGCACGGTGAAGCCGGTGGTTGTAAAACCAGACATGGTTTCGAAGAATGCACCTGATACGGACGGGATTTCACCGCTCATCAGGAACGGAAGCATACCTAAAATGGTAAACATCAACCAAGTGAGGGTTACGATACAATAGCCGTCCCGGCGTGTCATCCAGGTTTTGGCACCTTTACCATAAGCCGTCAGTCCTCCTCCGGTAATCAAGTTGATGCCCGCAGCGTATAAAAAATATTTATAGCTGTCTTCGTGGTATAGTAAGGAGACGCCCATACAAATGAGGAGCATGCCGCCCTCTACCCAAAGCAGGATGCCGATTACGTAGGCAATGAGTTTGGCGTTGATGATATTGTTGAGCGGTGCATGTCCGTTGTTTTCTTTGGATTGAAAGTCGTAAGTCGTTTGGCTCATATTAATAAGATGAATGGATATGGAATATAATATTGAATTATTGGGTAACGGGTTCACGGGCGTAATATCAACTCCCAGTCTGTGACATCCAAACGTTTTCCGAATTTGGTACCTACTTTTTCAAAAAAGGCTACTTGTTCAAATCCGAGTTTGCGGTGCAGGGCATAGCTAGCTTCATTTCCGTGGGTGATACAAGCAATGAGTACATAACAGCCTGATTTCCGGCATTCCTCAATCAGCCGTGACATCAGTTGTCGTCCTATGCCCTGGCGGGCAGAAGAAGAAGAGACGTAGACGGTTGTTTCCCACGTATGGCAATAAGCAGCCCTTTCCTGCCACAAATGGGCATAGGCATATCCGATGACCTGTCCGCCCTCTTCGAACACCAAATAAGGAAACCGGGAAGAGATGTCGGCAATACGTCGGTACATCTCGTCTTCAGAAACGGCTTCAGTCTCAAAGGTAGCTACGCTATGTAGGATATATTCATTATAGATGTCTGCGATGGCTTTAGCGTCGCTAAGCTTTGCATATCTGATCATGACTGATTTTTATTTGATATGCAAAAATACGAAAAACGCCTGTCATTACAGCCTTTCGGGAGGATTTATTCGCCAAGAGGATACAAAAAACTCTGAAGTAACTGTACTTCAGAGTTTTAAGCGGTGCGTACGGGACTCGAACCCGTGACCCCATGCGTGACAGGCATGTATTCTAACCAACTGAACTAACGCACCTTTAAAAGAGGAATCAGGCGATTTCCTGATTGCGAGTGCAAAGGTAGATAAAACGAATGGATGAACCAAACTTTTTGGCGTTTTTTTCTCTGCTTCGTTTGTCTTTTCTGTCGTTTTTCCCCCGCAGACTCTGGTTTTACGCTTTCCTCTTTTCGTTTTTGCTGTCTTTATTCATTTAAATAAGTCAGAACCTTTCCGCTGAGTTGGAGCAAAGAGATTTCGCACATTTTGGTATCGTATTCCGAAACCAGAAGTCGTTCTTCCGCATCCAAAAGGCTTTGTTGGGCTTCTCGCATTTCAAATCCGGAGAGGTCTCCTTTCATGTAACGCAGATTGGCATATTCGTAATTTTCCTGGGCGGCCACAAGGTTTTGGCGTTCCATCAGCATCACCTGCCAGTTGTTGCGATAGGCTTGCCACAAGTCGCTCAAATCCGATTTCAAAGACAGTTTCAGATCTTCCCGTTCCAGTTCGGCGTATTCAATGGCCAGTTGTGCATTTCTTTTTTGCATTTTCCGTTTGCCGTCGAATAAGTTGAAACCGATGGTGATGCCGGCGTTCAGTCCCCAGTTGTCCCGCTTCTTTGTGGAGGAAAGCTCGTAGCGGTTTAAAGTGTATCCATATCCTGCATTCAGACGTACGTAAGGATAGTCGCGGGACATGATTTTCTTATAGTCGGCTCGTACGACTTCCGTATGATTGTCCGCCATTAGCAAGGAGGCGTTGGTGGCCAATGTGGCTTGCCATAATTCATCGTATTGCAAATCCGGATTGACATCTATCGCCGTATCTCGTATGCCGATAAGTGCCGTTACGTCATGGTTGGCCATCAGTTCGTTCAATTTTATCCGGGATGAGTTCAGTACTTCCCGTTGTTTCATGTATTGGGCACTGTCTGCGTTGAAGTCGACCTTGGCTTGCAAATAATCCAGACGCGAGAAATTACCGATGTGGTACCTGACTTCCACGATACGCATGCGTTCCTGCGATAAAGACATGGCATGGCGGAAGTTCTTCAAACGGATTTTTTCTTGTATGTAATTGTAATATTCGGCCGTAAGCGATGCCACATAGTCTTCTATCGTAATGCGGGTTTGCAGTTCCCCCTGTTCTTTCAGGAGCTGCAGTTGCTTGTAATTGGTCCACACGCTGAAACCGTCGAAAACAGTCCAGTTCAGGTCGATGCCGGCATCTACAGTCCCGTCATACGCTCTGCGCTCGGTGGTGGTAACGTTTGTGGAGCGGGGAGTAGTACGGGTTGACCCCAAATCACCACTGTAGGATGCACTGAGGTCTACAGTGGGCAACATTCCCGCATTGGCCCGCGTGGCGTTGTTTGCAGCCGTCTCTTGTTGGTTTTTTACCATTCGGATGGAGAAGTTGCTCTCCAGTCCGCGTGATAAACATTCTTGCAAAGTGACTGAACCTTCCGCTTCCATCATGTCTTGTTGGGCCTGTATAGGCAATGTGCACAAAAATAAAACAGGCCACAGTATCTTATTTTTCATTTTTCTCCTTTTTATTGATTCGATTGGTTGATATGTAACTATACACAGCCGGAACGATATACATGGTAAGGAAAGTGGATACCACCATACCGCCTACTACGGCAATACCCATGGCAATACGTTGGTTGCAGCCTTCTCCTGTGGCAAAGGCCAGGGGGATCAATCCTAAAACGGTAGAAGCGCTGGTCATTAAGATTGGTCGCAAGCGTTGCAGGGCAGCATCGTGTACAGCCGTTACCTTGTCTTCACCGTTTTCTTGTTTTAAATTCGCGAACTCTACAATCAGGATACCGTTTTTAGCCACCAGTCCGATTAACATGATGATACCGATTTGGCTGAATACATTCATGGTGATATCGTTGAAGTACATGAATATCAGTGCTCCGGCAATCGCAAGCGGTACGGTAAGCATGATGATGAAGGGGTCTTTGAAGCTTTCGAACTGTGCTGCCAGAATCAAATAAATGAGTACTAACGCTAAAATAAAAGCGAACATCAGGCTAGAGGAACTTTCGCGGAATTCCTTCGAGTCACCGGACAATGAGGTGCGGAACGTGTCGTCCAATACCTCTTTGGCAATCTTGTCCATTTCGTCCAATCCTTGTCCGATAGTTTTTCCGTCGGCCAAGCCAGCTGAAATCGTAGCGGAAACGAAACGGTTGTAACGGTAAAGTTTCGGAGGGGCAATGCTGCTTTCCAATTCGATAAGATTATCCATTTGAATCATCTTTCCGTCGCTGCTTCTCAAATAAATGGCTCGTAAATCGGCCGGTTTGTTACGTTGCTGCCGGTTTATCTCGCCCAGAATTTCGTATTGCTTTCCATTCATATAGAAATATCCCATGCGCTGTCCGCTCAGTCCGTATTGCAGGGTTTCAGACAAATCACGGGTGTTGACTCCCATGATGTTGGCTTTGTCGCGGTTGATGTGGATGCGAATTTCCGGTTTACTGAATTTCAGGTCGACATCTGCCATTTGAAAAACAGGGTTCTCGTAGACTTTTTCCATAAATACCGGAAGGACTTTTTCCAACTTCTCGATGTTGGTCGCTTGCAAAACATATTGTATAGGCATGCTTGAACGACGCCCGCCGAATGAGGATTGTTGTTGCACGAAGGCACGTGCTTTGGTTTTCTTTTTGACGGCTTGCGACAATTTTTCGGCAGCCTCCATCTGAGTGTAATCCCGGTCTCCCATGTCTTTCAGGCGGATTTGTACATTTCCGCTTCCGCTGGATACACGGGCGGTCACAGCATCTGCGTCGGGGATTACGGAGTCTACAATGCTGTTGATGTCTTCCGTATAATCCCGGATGTATTCATACGTCACGCCTTCTGCTCCACGTGTGTTGATGGTAATCATGGAGCGGTCTTCCAATGGAGCCATTTCCGAAGGTATGGCTCCCCACAGATATACGATAGCTCCCAACATGAGGACAATGACGGGAAGTGTCCATATACGATGGCGCAGGACAACTTGCAAGGAGCGGCTGTACATATTGTTCATTCCGACGAAGAAGGGTTCCGTAATACGGTAAAAGGCATTTTTCTTTTTCTGTTGTTTAAGGAGCTTGGTAGCCAACATGGGGGTGAATGTCAGTGCCGCGAACGATGATATGACTACCGCTCCCGATATGACCATACTGAACTCCCGGAAAAGCCGTCCGGTCGTTCCCTCCATAAATACGATGGGGAAGAACACGGCTACCAGCGTGACCGTCGTGGAGATGACGGCAAAAAAGATTTCTTTGGCACCTTCTATTCCGGCCTTCTTAGGATTCATGCCCTGCTCTATGCGGATATAGATGTTTTCAGTCATCACAATGGCATCGTCCACCACAAGACCGACAGCCAGTACGACGGCCAACATGGTCAGTACGTTGATGGAGAAGCCAAACAAATACATGATGAAAAACGAACCGACAAGAGAGACCGGAATCACAATACATGGTACCAATGTGACGCGCCAGTCGCGCAAAAACAGGAAAATGATGATAATTACCAGGACGAAAGCTTCATACACAGTCTGTTTTACCTCATTGATGGAGGCGCGAATGAATTTGGTATTGTCAAATCCGTAGCTGTAATGCACATCGTCCGGCAGGTCCTTTTTCATTTGCTCCATGCGTTCATACACGGCGTCGGCGATGTTGATGTGGTTGGCACCCGGTTGAGGCACGACGACTACGCCGACCATTGGCACGCCATTCATCTTCATATAACTTTTGATGTCGGCAGCTCCAAGTTCTGCCCGGCCGATGTCGCTGAAACGGATAATTTGGTTTCCCTCGTGTTTCACAATCAAATCGTCGAACATCTTGGCCGTGTTCATTAACCCCATGGTACGGATGTTCAGTTCTATGGTATTTCCTTCTATGCTGCCCGACGGCAATTCGACATTTTCATTGTCCACTGCATTTTTCACGTCCATAGGCGTGATACCGTAACCGGCCATTTTGATGGGGTCAAGCCACAAACGCATGGAATATTTTTTCTCTCCCCAAATGGAAACACTACTTACGTCGGAAATCGTTTGTAACTGTTCCTTGACGGTCAAGTCGGCAATTTCGCTCAATTCGAGCAAGGAACGTTTTTCGCTTTGCAGGGCAACCATAAGGATAGGAGAGGCATCGGCGTCGGCCTTAGATACGGTAGGAGGATCGCAGTCCCGTGGCAAGTAGCGTTGGGCGCGGGAGACTTTGTCGCGGACATCGTTGGCCGCAGTTTCCAGGTCGACCGAAAGTTCAAATTCTACCGTGATGCGGCTTTGCCCTTGTTGGCTGACACTCGTCAGAGAGCGGATGCCTGGAATGCCGTTGATATTCTGTTCCAACGGCTCTGTAATTTGGTTCTCAATGACATCGGCATTCGCCCCTGCGTACGAGCAGGACACCGATATGATCGGGTTGTCCACCGAAGGATATTCACGTACACCGATGTAAAAATAACCAATCATTCCGAATAACAGGATGATTACGGTCATCACGGTAGCCAATACGGGGCGGCGGATACTTAACTCTGATATGTTCATATACGTCCTCCTTCTCTTAATCTACACGGTCGAGTACAATGGGTAAGTCGGTGCGTAACTGCAACGTACCGGATGTGATTAACGTGTCTCCCACCTGCAATCCTTTTAATACCTGCACGCGGTCTTCTGTGCGTAAACCTACGGTCACTTCAACCGGTTGTGCTTTGCCTGATTTATATAAGAATACTTTGTCTTTACCCATTTCCGGTACGATAGCTTCGGCCGGGATGGCAATGGCGTCTTGAATTTCCTGTTTCTTGAGATTGATGCTGGCGTAGCGTCCCGGTGTAAGGCGTCCGTTGGGATTTTCATATAGGGCACGGACTTTCAGCGTGTGCGTGTTTTCATCAATGGCAGACTCCTTGGCATACACTTTTGCCGGGAAGTTTTGTAAGGATCCGTCTATGGTGAATGTCAGAGCCGTACCCGGATTGACTTCATTAACGTAACGTTCCGGGACGGAAAACTCTACTTTCAGTGGGATGATACGGGTGAGTTTGCTCACGATGGTGGTAGGAGAAGCGTATGCTCCCACACTGATTTGGCGTAAACCGATCACTCCGTCGAAAGGTGCCCGTAATTCCGTCAATTCTATTTGGGCTTTTACGATGTCGATTTCTGCTTTTAAGGTTTCGAGTTCCGTACGTACTTGTTCGTATGCTTCCTGGCTTACTGCATCGTGCTGCAATAGGGTACGTTGGCGATATACTCTGTCATTGGCCAGTTTGAGTTGGGCTTGCAAGCGTTTTAATTCGGCTTGTAATTGCCTGTCGTTGACTTTGGCTAATAACTGTCCTTTTTTCACATGGCTGCCTTCTTTAAATCCAATCTCAACGACTTGTCCGGATGTCTCGAATGAAAGGTCTACTTCTTCGTCTGGTAATAGATTGCCGCTGACTGTGAATTCATCAGTGAGTTTGCCTGTACGGATTTTTATGGCATTGACATTTAAGATACTTTTTTTAGTCTTGCCTCCTTTGTCTGTTTTGTCGGCTTGGGCTAATTCAGGATTCATTTTGGGTAATTGCGAATAGATGCCCCAGACGGCTAAGCCGCAGGCAATAAAGGCTACAAGCCCCCATTTTACTTTTTTATTCATTTATGTTTTTCTTATATGTTGCTGTTGGGTTATTTTGAGCGAAACAGTAAGTAGGCGCATTTGCCAAAGATAGTAGTGGTAAATGCACAAATCTTATCTTTTCATATATATCCCTGCATATAATAACAGTATTGCCGGTTTCTATGTGCAATTTGTTGGGTTGTATATATAAAGTATCGCATTTGTCTTTTTAATAAGATGGGATAAAAGTACAAATAATTTCGGTAAGGAAAACTTATTCATACTTTTTTTTAAATAAAATAAACAGTTTCAGGAAAAACTATCGCTAATGAAGACGCAAGGGATTATTCAATCTGAACGTATAAGAAATCTCCGACTATTTTCGATAGCCGGAGATTGTCAGCGGTGCGTACGGGACTCGAACCCGTGACCCCATGCGTGACAGGCATGTATTCTAACCAACTGAACTAACGCACCTTTAA
>NZ_GL883853.1 GCF_000205165.1 Paraprevotella xylaniphila YIT 11841
TTCCACCTCGATGGCGTTTTTCATGCGGGTGTACATTTTGCTTGTCCGGATTTCTCCTTCCAGAGAATAGGCACGCGGATGTATGGCATGGGTCATGCCTTGCTGCCCGTTGAATCCGTTCATACCCGTCAAGTCGTCCACAGTGTAATACCCGTCTCCTTGTCCTCCCCATCCGAAATTAAAATGGAAAAGGTTGTCCGAGGCGCGGTATCCGTCTACCACTACGGCATGTCCGCCTGATGTCGGGGATACTCCGCTGTACACGATGGGCCAACCTTTTGCCAGGTCGTCGTACACCATATCTTCCCATTCCGACTGGCTGATGCCGGATTTGTATGTACATCGGCTGTCCATGAGGAATTGTCCGGAGAAGGTATTGACCAAATCACGGATTTGTCCCGATGTGGACGAACCGTAGGTGAGCCAGGTGGAGGTTCCCGTGATGGCCATCAGCGTAGCCACGGCCGTGTTCATGTCCTCGGGCGTGTTTCCTCCGTAGTTGTCCTGCATCAGTTCCCATTGCAAGGGAGTCCCTTTCGGGAACGATTCGGTGACGGGGGCATCGCCGTAACCGTAAGTCGGTGTGTCATACTGCGAACGGTCGGGCAGCTCTTTTCTCCAGTAATATGCCACTTGCGCGGCAGCCGTGGCCACACATCCGGTCAGCGCGCGGCCTCCTCCGTCTTTACGGAATGGGCACAAGTTGTTGTAAGGTGCCCCTTGCGACCAGTGTGCACTGACTAATGGAGCGATGTTCTCTTTGTCATTGGCCCGTGCTTGCGCTCTCAGACCTAAACCTTGGGCTTGTGCCGCTTCTATCATCTGGCTGTATCCTTCCAACCAGTCGAGCATGGCGGGCGGGAGAGTTTGCGGGTCGAAATCTCCTTGTTCGGTGTATCCTAAGACGTAAGGCATACAGTCGTCTCCGGATATGATGACAAAGCCTTGGTGGTTTCCCCTGTTGAAAATATAGAGGGGCGCGTACCCGTCGGTACTGTTGCGTTTGTTCACGAGGGTTTCCACGGTTTCGGGAATCTGGTTGCCACACATGTATGCCTGGGCTATTTCCCTGGCTTTTTCCGGGTCGATGGGGTCGGCCCATATACATGTGGATGACGTGAGAAGCGTCAAAACTGTCAATAAGGGTTTCATCATAGGTTTCTATTTTTATTGATATTAGATTAATACGACCAAAGGTAACTTTTTTTATGGACATTCCCGTCGTTTTCTTAAAATACTTGTGGTAGAACGTATTTATTTTATTACTTTTGCCAAAAAATTAAAGAGGAAAGGATATGCAGAAGAAGAATTACTATTTGGAGTCGGTTCTCGATTTGAACGCCAGTAATGTATGGGGAACGGAAGCCCAAGAGCTTTTGGAATTGTGGCAAAAGGATATTAAGGAAGAAGGTTTTTCTTCATCTGAGGAAAAAGTGCTGAACGTCATCCGGTTGGCTTTTGACGTGTATCATTTCGACCCGAAAGATGACCGGGATGTCATGAGGTATAATAATGGAGATTATGTCATTCTGCCCAGTGTGGACAAACGCAAAGGAGCCGTGGCCATACGTAAGAAAGAGATCCGCCGGATTACGGATCTCTCGTATGAGAACATTAAACATATTACGGCATCCGACCTGCTGAAGTTGATAGAAGGTAATTTCGGCGGTGGTTGGGATTCCATATCTTTGACGATAAAAGACATTATAGAGTCGGCTTTCGACATTAGTACGACAACCTTGCCTGCTTCACGCATTCATGCAGCGGGCGGTACGTTGGAACGTAAGGTTGCTGATGGGTATGAAGTACTGGAGATTGCGAAAGGGACATGGGTAGAGGCTATTTTTGCCAAAAAGCGCGAACCGGTAGAGAAGTTGCGTTTTGTGCCCGAACCGGAATATGACGAAGACGGCAACCGCCGTATTGTGGACGAAGACACAGAAACTGATTCGGAGTCGGAAGAAGAGGGCGATACGGCAGGAGATGACACTTTTTACGGAAGCTATACCCCTGAGGCGGACATCAAGGATGTAGATGAAGAACTGGCAGACGAATGACCTTTGGGCCGGAAAAAGAATAAAATATGAAAATTGAAAAAACGGAGCGGGAACGCATCATCCGGTTGGTGAAGCAACAGGTGGTGCCGGCAATGGGATGCACAGAACCTATATGCGTATCTCTTTGTGTGGCCCGCGCGGCAGAGGTGCTTGGAGAAAGGCCGGTCGCTGCCGGCGTCTTTCTCAGCGCGAATATACTGAAAAATGCCATGGGGGTGGGAATTCCCGGTACGGGTATGGTGGGACTTCCCATAGCCATAGCTTTAGGCGTAGTGGCAGGTAAGTCTGCATACGGACTTGAGGTGCTGAAAGACGTAACGCCGGCCGACGTAGAACAAGGAAAACAATATATCGCGGAGCGGCGTGTCAAAATATCATTGAAAGAAGGCATTTCGGAAAAGCTTTATGTCGAAGCCATAGTGGATGGTGAGTCCGGCCATAGGGTTACGGCTGTCATCGCCGGTCAGCACACGCATTTCGTTTATGTGGAGAAAGACGGGCAAGTGCTGTTGGACAACCGTATGCCTCAAGGAGAGGAATCCGGAGAAGACGAATGCGAACTCAACTTGCGTAAAGTGTACGATTTTTCCGTAGAGGCACCGTTGGAAGAAATCGAATTTATCCGGGAAGCACGCCGCTTGAACGAATCTGCCTCCCAACAGGCCTTGAAAGGGTGCTACGGACATGAGTTGGGCAAGACGCTGAGCCGTCCTTTGGGGCGTGGTATTATGGGGGATACGATATTCTCTCATATCCTGTCGAGCACCTCATGTGCGTGCGATGCCCGCATGGCTGGGGCTATGATTCCGGTGATGAGCAATTCTGGAAGCGGCAACCAGGGGATTTGCGCTACGATGCCGGTCGTGGTTTTTGCCGAAGAGAACCACAATACGGACGAAGAACTTATCCGCGCGCTTATGCTGAGCCATCTGACAGCCATTTATATCAAGCAAAGTCTGGGGGTCCTGTCGGCATTGTGCGGATGCGTGGTGGCTTCCACGGGATCGAGCTGTGGCATCACCTATCTGATGGGAGGAAAGTACGAGCAAGTCTCATACGCCGTAAAGAATATGATAGCGAACCTTACCGGGATGATTTGCGATGGAGCCAAACCGAGTTGCGCATTGAAATTGACGAGCGGGGTTTCTACGGCTGTATTGTCAGCCATGTTGGCCATGCAACAGAAGTGTGTGAGCAGTGTGGAAGGCATTATCGACGATGATGTGGATAAGAGCATACACAACTTGACCAGTATCGGGGCTGAAGCCATGAACGAAACCGACCGTAAGGTTTTGGAGATTATGACACATAAGAACTGAATTTGGATTTAAGTCTTTTTAAGAAGAAAACGGGCGAAAGCCCGTTTTTTCTGATTTATATCAGATGTTTATTCCGACAGAAGTTTTAGATTTGTAACCGTTATTCATTAACCCAATTTTTAACTATTATGAAACAAAAAATCAAAATGCTTTTTGCATGCGGTTGTCTGGCGGCGTGGTCTGCCGGAACATTGGCACAGTCGTTTACGTGGTACTCGAGCACGGAAGACAACATGTGGCAAACCTCTGTCGTGAAGATGGCCAAGAAGGCCGAGAATCCCTTGGTGACGGTGGACGAAGATGAGAAGCCCATCGTGGAGTTCAAGGCATGGGCTGCCACGTTTAACGAATTGGACTGGGACGCATTGGGGATATTGACCCGTGATGAGCAGGATGAAATCTTGAAGAAGGTATTTTCACCGGATGGCGATTTGCGTTTTTCCCGTGGCCGCATTTCCATGAACGCCAACGACTATGCCCGGTCCTGGTATAGCTGCGACGAGGTGGAAGGGGATTTAGAACTGCGTTATTTCAACATCGACCGAGACAAGCAGACAATAATTCCCTTCATACGTGCGGCACAGAAGTATAACCCTGATTTGACGTTCTGGATATCTCCATGGTGCCCTCCCAGTTGGATGAAAATCAATGGTGATTATCCTGTGCTAGGCAGCAAGTTCAATAACATGCCCGAAAAGATGAACTACATCCTTTACGGTAATGTGAACGATAAGGTGGATCCCGACGAAATGAAACTGGTCGGCAAGAGAGGGGATAAGTTCCCACGCCAGTTGGCCACCACGGACTACTTTATACAAGATCCGCGTTACTTGCAGGCGTACGCCAATTATTTCTGTAAGTTTATCGACGCTTACAAGGAACAGGGGGTGAATATCGACATGGTGATATATCAGAACGAGGCATACAGCTACACGCCTTACCCTGGTTGTGCATGGACGGCCGAGGGAACGGTGCGGTTCAATCGTGACTATCTGGGTCCCACGCTCAGACAAAAACATCCGGAGGTGAAGCTTTATCTCGGGACGTTCAACACTAACCGTGTGGACTATGTGCAGAAGATTGCTTCCGACACGAAGTTGCAGGAATACGTTAGCGGCATGGCATTCCAATGGGAAGGCCGCGAGTCGCTCCCCGTGCTACGCAAGGAACATCCCGGGTGGAACTATATATGTTCGGAAAGCGAATGCGGATGGGGCAGCTTCGACTGGGGGGCAGGCGAACATACCTTTGAACTGATGAACCATTACTTAGGCAACGGGTGCAACGAATACACTTTCTGGAATTTCATCTTGGCCGACAATGGCGAGAGCCCGTGGGGATGGAAGCAGAACGCGCTCATTCGCGTGGATTCCAAAACCCGCAAGTTTACTTATACACCTGAGTATTTTGCCGTGAAGCATTACAGTAATTTTATCTCGAAAGGCACACGTGTGGTGGCTTACAAGGCACAGGGTGAAGACAGGATGCCGGTATTGGTATGCCAGACACCGGAGGGTAAGTATGTGGTAGTTGCCGGAAATTTCAAGGACGAGGCTTCTCCTTTGGTCGTCAAGATAGGAGAGAAGAGCTTGTCTGCTGAATTGGCGGCGCATTCTTATAATACATTTGTGATGAAATGATACGGTTTGCATAAGGGTTTCCCCGTAAAAAGGGCCGGTTTCGCAAGGGGACGGAACCGGCCCTTTGCGTATGCCGTACAGTGTAGGTCTTGTTAAAACTTGTTATATCCAGTAGGGGAAAAGTTTTCAGGAGTAAACCTTAAGCCCGGAAACGGGTCATACTTCTGTGAAACAAAAAAGAATGGTTTAATTAAAAAGGAAACAACTATGAGAAAATGGATGGTGGCCGCATGTTTTGCTTTGTTGGCCGGAAGCACATTGTCAGCCCAAGAGGGCGGAAACGCGCCGCGTATGCGGACGGATCCCGGACAGATGGCCAAAAGGATGGCCGGGAAACTGATGTTGGACGACGAAACATCGGCAAAATTCATTCCCCTTTACGAGGAATACATGCAAAAGTTGGCGGAATGCCGCATACCCGGAAAGAAAATGGGAAGTCAGGCGGCACAATCGGATAAAGATATAGATGAGAACATAAAGGCTCGTTTTTCGGCTCAGGAGAGACGGTTGGACGTGCAGAAAAGCTACTATGACAAGTTTAAGAAAGTGTTGACGATGAGACAGGTGCAACAGCTTTATGAACGTCCGGACATGGGAAGTCGTCCGCGTTTTCAGGGACAAAGACAGCATCCTGCGCCGCGTCGCTGAAAAGCAGGCAGGAGGCTGTAAAACCGTTTGTCGCAGAACGGAAAATCAATCTCAGGAGATTGAAAAATCATTCGGCTGAGAATGAAAAATCTTTTGGCGCAGATTTTTATAACGTTAATTATCAGGTTGTTGCAAATAGCCTTCCGAATGTCTTTTTTAGGTCTGTAACATAAGAGTAGGAAACACAGGCGAGGGCGATAGAGGAATCTGGAAAAAATGATCGGGCATACAGAGGAATTTCTCTTGGTATGCCCGGTCTGTTTTTAAAAGTTGCGGAGCGTGATGTGTCATGCCATGGTGCCGCCCATGATGTCCAACAGTTCGTTGGTGATGGCTTGTTGGCGTCCTTTGTTGTACACGACGGTTAGGTCCTGTATCAAGTTGTTGGCATTGTCCGTGGCTATCTGCATGGCCATGCTTCGTGTGGCATGTTCGGATGCGTTGGAGTCTAAAAGCGTGGTATAGACTTTCAGTTTCAACACCTCCGGAATCAGTTTGGCCAATAAAACCTCTTCCGAAGGTTCTATCAGGTAGTCCGGCTGATGGTTATCGTCCGGAGCCTCGGTCATGGCAGACAAATCTATCGGTAAATATACCGTGTTGACGAGTTCCTGCGAACCGGCAGATTTAAAGTGATGGTAAATAAGCTCTACCCGGTCTATGTCGCCCGACAAAAAACGTTCGCATAGTTCCGCAGCCAGTTTCTCACATTCCGTATAATTAGGCTTGTCGGCCATGTGCGTGTAATCTCCGGCCGGGGTAAAGCCCGATTTTTTCACTGCGTCCGCAATCTTTCTCCCTATGGGATAGATGACGAGGTTTTCCTTTGCCATTTGCGCGTGTCCGTCCAACCACTGATGGTAAGCGCGTATGACGTTGGAGTTGAATCCGCCGCATAAACTGCTGTTGGACGAGAATATGACCAGTGCGATGCGCTTTGCCTCCCGTTGAGTGGCAAAGGGCGATTCTGCCTTACCGCCGGTTTGCAAGAAGTGGGTCATGATGGCCGACATCTGCCGTTCGTAGGGCAACATGCCTTCGATGACTTCTTGTGCCTTGTGCAGCTTGGCGGAAGCCACCATTTTCATGGCCGACGTAATCTTCAGCGTATTATTGGCCGAGAGTATTCTGCCCTTTACTTCTTTTAATGATGCCATGGTCTATCAGTTTTTAAATAACAGAAGAGTGGACTGAGCCACATCTTCGATGACTTTGGTCACTTGTTCGTTGATGACTCCACCTTCTAAAACCTCCAACACATCCTGACGGTGCGACGTGCGCAGGCTTTCCAGAAATTCATGCTGGAAGGCAATGACCTGGTCAATACGTATATCGCGCATCAGTCCGTGCGTACCGCAATAGAGGATAGCGACTTGTTCGCCTACCGGCATTGGGGAGTACTGGGGCTGTATCAACAGTTGGTTGTTCTTTCGTCCGCGGTCGATGGTCATGACGGTCACGGAATCCATGTCGTTGCTGAACTTGGAGAAAGCTTCCAGTTCACGGTATTGCGCCTGGTCGATTTTCAGTGTACTGGCCACTTTCTTCATGCTCTTGATTTGCGCGCTGCCGCCCACACGGGATACGGAGATACCTACATTGATGGCCGGACGGAAGCCTTGGTTGAACAAGTCCGTTTCGAGGAATATCTGTCCGTCGGTGATGGAAATCACATTCGTAGGGATGTAGGCGGATACGTCGCCTGCCTGTGTCTCGATGATGGGGAGTGCCGTGAGCGAACCTCCGCATTTCACTTTTCCTTTCAGGCTTTCCGGCAGGTCGTTCATCTGCTCGGCCACTTCCTGTTGGTTGATGATTTTGGCTGCACGTTCCAACAGGCGGGAGTGCAGGTAGAAGATGTCGCCGGGGTAAGCTTCGCGGCCCGACGGGCGGCGCAGGATGAGCGAAACTTCGCGGTAGGCTACGGCCTGTTTGGAAAGGTCGTCGAATACGACTAAGGCATGGCGGCCGGTGTCGCGGAAATATTCCCCGATGGCTGCCCCGGCAAACGGTGCGAAGTATTGCAATGCGGCCGGGTCGGCAGCCGTGGCGGCAACGACCACCGTGTAGTCCATGGCACCTTTTTCACGCAGCGTGTTGACGATGTTGGCCACGGTGGAGCCTTTCTGCCCGATGGCCACATAGATGCAGTACACCGGTTTGCCCGCCTCGTAGGCGGAGCGTTGGTTGATGATGGTGTCGATGGCTATCGCGGTCTTTCCCGTTTGGCGGTCGCCGATGATCAATTCACGTTGTCCCCGTCCGATAGGAATCATGGCATCGATGGCCTTGATGCCTGTCTGCAAGGGTTCCGATACCGGTTGGCGGTAAATGACCCCGGGAGCTTTGCGTTCCAACGGCATTTCGAAAAGTTCTCCTCCTACGGTACCTCTTCCGTCCAAAGGAACGCCCAACGGGTCGATGACACGTCCCAGCATGTTCTCGCTGACCCGTATGGACGCAATTCGTCCCGTACGTTTCACGATCATGCCCTCTTTGATGAGGTCTGTGGCTCCTAAGAGGACGGCACCCACGTTGTCCTCTTCCAGGTTCATCACTACGCCCATCACTCCGTTTTCAAATTCCAATAATTCATTGGCCTCGGCATGGAGCAACCCATAAATACGTGCCACGCCGTCGCTGACCTGCAACACGGCACCCACTTCGTCGAACTGGATAGACGTGTTGATTCCTTTGAGCTGTTGGAGCAATACCTCCGAAACCTCGCTGGGTCTTATCTTATCTGGCATATTCTTGTTTCCTTTTCATTATACTATTCTTCTGTTTTTCTCGATGAACTGTTTCTTCACGCGTTTCAACTGTCCGGCTATGCTGGCATCGATTCGCCAATAGCCGATTTCCAGAATGCCACCGCCGATGATACCGGGGTCTACTTTGGTTTTGAATTCCACCGTGCGTCCCCGATAGCGTTTCAGGATGAGCGTTTTCAGTTCGTTGAGGGTTTCCTCCGGTAGCGGCATAGCCGTGACAAGTTTTCCCTGACGTATTTTTTTCTTTTTCCGATATAAGAATAAGAAAGAATGCAGGATGAAAGCCAACAGCTTTTCGCGCCTTTTTTCAAGTAGCAGATAGAAAAATTTGGTCAGCTCTTCGCATGTGTCAGCTCCGGCGGTAGCATTGTGCAGGAGCTTTATTTTCTCTGTACGGCTCACCATCGGATTCTCTATCGTGTGGCGGAACTCCGGAAGCTCGTTGTATTGGAACAGGAGCTGTTGAGCCTGTTCGTACACCAAGGTCTCGTGTCCGTTCTCACACGCGAAGAGCAGCAATGCGCGGGCATAACGTCTTGCAATAATTCCTATATCCATTATTCAATGTCGTTGTTTGATTTAACTTCGTCCAACAGTCTGTTCACTAATTCAAGCTGTTCCTTATCATCAGACAGTTTTTTACGCAACACCTTTTCAGCTACATCTACGGACAGTATTGCCACTTGCCGACGTATGTCGTTGATGGCACTTTCTTTTTCCGCAGCAATCTGGTGGCGGGTCTCGTCCAGGGCTTTCCGAGCTTCGGTGCGTGCCCGTTCGCGCGCTTCTGCGATGATGCGGTCGCGCGTGGCGGAAGCTTCTTTCAGTATGGCGGTCTGCTCTTCGTGCGCCCGTGCCAGCAGTGCTTCGCTTTCGGCTTTCACCTGCTGCAACTGCTCGTTGGCCTGGCGGGCAGCCTCCAGCGAACTGTCTATGTATTGTTTCCGTTTGTCCACCATTCCGGTGATGACAGGAAATGCGTATTTAGCCAAGATGAAGAATACGATTCCGAATATAATCACCATCCAGAACAATGTACCCGGATCCGGGGTTAGCAGTCCCATAAGCAACAACGGTTTAGAGGAACAATGTCAAAAGACAAACGACAATGGCGATGAGGGCTACACCTTCTATCAAAGCTGCCGCGATGATCATGTTCATACGCACGTTGTTGGATTCCGACGGCTGTCGTGCGATGGCGTCCATGGCCGACCCGCCGATGCGTCCGATACCTATGCCTGCGCCCAAAACGGCAATACCAGCGCCAATCGCTGCACCCAACTTGGTAAGACCTATACCTCCGATAGCTTGTAATAAAATGGATAATAACATAATGTTTCTGTTTTTAAGGGTTATACTTGATTTTCTAATAGTTCTTTTTAATTCTCTTCTTTAATACGTGACAGGCCGATGAACACAGCCGACAACATGGTGAATACATACGCCTGGATGAAGGCTACGAGAAGTTCCAACAGGTCCATGAAGATGCCGAACAATACGGATATGACTGTCATGGAACCGTTGATGACCGGACCGGCCTTCACCGTGATGAAGATGATGGCTACCAAACTTAGGATGGCTGCGTGCCCGGCCATGATGTTGGCAAACAGACGGATCATCAATGCAAATGGTTTGGTGAAAATTCCGAATAGCTCGATCATCGGCATGAGAGGCACGGGGACTTTCAACCATAAGGGGACTTTCGGCCAAAAAATATCCTTCCAATAGGCTTTTGTTCCGTAGATGTTGGTGAAGAGAAAGGTGCATAATGCCAATACCAATGTAATGGCAATGTTTCCCGTGACGTTAGCTCCTCCCGGAAAGATTGGAAGAATACCCATCAGGTTGTTAACCAGAACGAAAAAGAATGCGGTCAGCAAATAGGGGGCGTATCTCCGGTAGTCTTCCCCGATACATCCTTTGATGACTTCATCGTTTATCATGACCACCAAAGCCTCTATCATGCCCACACCTCCTTTAGGTGCCCCTTCGCTCACTTCGTGACGTTTATACCAACGCGCACATCCCAACATGATGGCCACCAATATGACGCTGTTGATGAACAGTGCCAACACATTCTTGGTGATAGAGATGTCGAACGGGCGGATTTCTTCTCCCGTGGCATTCTTTTCCACGATTTTGTTTTTGTATTCACCGTCCGGTGCGATGTATAATCCTTCGTATCGGGCCTGGTTTCTCAGACGGGCGGATGAAAACACATGCCAACCGGAAGAGCTTTTCACAATCACGGGCAGGGGGATGCGTATGGAGGCGTCTCCGATGTCCGTGATATGCCATTCGTATGCGTCTTCGATATGGCCGAATACGATTTCGTACACATCTATTTCCTCGTTTTCCTCAGCTTGCGCTTGCCGGGGCATGAACATCAACAGGCATAGGCCTATACAGCATATATATTTTAGTAGCTTCATTCCTTAGACTTCTCTTTTTATGTGTCCGGATAAGGGAGCGGTCAGGCCGTCGCTTCCGTTACGCAGACGGAGACTGTGTTGTCATTCACTTCTACAAAACCACCTGAAATGTTCACGCGGTTTTTGTCTTTTCCGCTTCGGTAAACGACTTCTCCTGCGTCGAGGGACGAAATCAGGGGAGCGTGGTTGTAGAAAACGGCGAACTGTCCGGCACTGCCGGGAAGTCTTACGTACTTCACCAGACCTTCGAACAAAGTCTTTTCCGGAGACACGATGAGCAAATGAATTTTATCCTCTTCCATACGATTTAATTTTGGGCTGCGCTCAACAATTCTTTTCCTTTGGCAATGGCGTCTTCAATGGTACCCACGTTGAGGAATGCCTGTTCGGGAAGGTCGTCCACCTCTCCGTCCAATATCATCTTGAATCCTTTGATGGTGTCCTCGATGGATACCATGACGCCCGGCACGCCCGTAAACTGTTCGGCCACGGCAAAGGGTTGCGACAGGAAACGTTGTACCCGTCGAGCACGGTTCACCGTCAGGCGGTCTTCATCCGAAAGCTCGTCCATGCCGAGGATGGAAATGATGTCTTGCAGCTCCTTGTTCCGTTGCAGGATTTGCTTGACGCGCTGTGCCGTTTCGTAGTGTTCCTGTCCCACGATGAGCGGGTCAAGGATACGGGATGTGGATTCCAAGGGATCCACCGCAGGATAAATGCCCAACTCCGTGATTTTACGGCTCAGTACGGTCGTGGCATCCAGATGCGTGAATGTCGTGGCCGGGGCTGGGTCGGTCAAGTCGTCGGCAGGCACGTACACAGCTTGTACAGAAGTGATGGAGCCGTTCTTCGTGGACGTGATTCGTTCTTGCATCTGTCCCATTTCGGAAGCCAGTGTCGGCTGATAGCCCACGGCCGAGGGCATGCGCCCCAACAGGGCGGACACTTCGGAACCGGCCTGGGTGAAACGGAAGATATTGTCGATGAAGAACAGGATGTCCCGCGGTCCGTCTCCCTTATTGTTGTCACGGAAAGACTCGGCCAAGGTCAGACCGGAAAGCGCTACGGAAGAACGTGCGCCCGGCGGTTCGTTCATTTGTCCGAACACCATGGCCACTTGTGATTTTTCCACTTCGTTCATGTCCACTTTCGAGAGGTCCCAGTGTCCGGCTTCCATGCTTTTCAGGAATTCGTCGCCGTACTTGATGACACCGGACTCAATCATTTCTCGCAGCAGGTCGTTACCTTCACGCGTACGTTCTCCCACACCGGCGAACACGGAAAATCCGTTGTGCTTTTTGGCGATGTTGTTGATGAGTTCCTTGATTAATACCGTTTTTCCTACGCCCGCCCCGCCGAACAGTCCGATTTTCCCTCCTTTCAGATAGGGTTCCAACAGGTCTATCACTTTGATGCCCGTGAAAAGCACTTCCTGAGTGGTGGAAAGGTCTTCAAACTTGGGAGGGTCCCGGTGGATGGGGGACGCACCGCTCTCGTCCAAGGCCGGCATGCCGTCGATGGCGTCGCCTACGACGTTCATGACCCTTCCGCGAATCTGTGCGCCCACCGGCATGGTGATGGGTTTTCCTGTGGAGACCACTTTCATGCCACGTTGCAGTCCGTCCGTGCTGTCCATGGCGATGGTACGCACCGTGTCTTCTCCGATGTGTTGCTGTACCTCGACAATCAATGTCTTGCCGCCCGGACGTTGGATTTTCAGGGCGTCGTGTATGCTCGGAAGGTTGGCGTTCTGTTCTTTTTCGCTGTGTTCGAAATGAACGTCCACCACCGGGCCGATAATTTGCGATATGTGTCCTAATACCTCTGCCATAAATGATATTTATACCTTAATTATATATAATCGTTTTATTTGTTTCGTGTTCTTTTTACCTGTCGAACCGATTGTTTTGTCGTTTGCTTTCGTGGAACGTGTCGAACCGCTTGGGTTTCTCAACATTCTTATACATTATTTAATGTCAACCGTGTCTTTCTTTCGCTTCGTTTATAATAGTTTAACCCGGAGACATTTCCATTTTTCTTGTTTCAAAGTTAAGGGTAATTTCTCTTTTTCGTAAATTTGTAGAATTAATAATATTCATGATTTCTATTGATTTTTCTTATGGAATTGACTCCGCTGAAATATTTCGTCAAATTGGCAGACGTGCTTTCATTCACAGAAGCCTCCAAAGAGCTTTTTATCACGCAGAGCACCTTGTCGCTAAGCATCAAGCAACTGGAAGAGGAACTCGGCGTGACACTGTTCGACCGCATCGGGAAGAAAATCTATCTGACGGATGCCGGACGGGATTTTTTGGACTGTTCCCGTAAGGCGATAGAGGAGGTGGCGTATGGCATACAGCATTTGAAGGAAATGCAGCATGTCTATACGGGAAAGATAAAGATTGGCGTAATATACAGCCTTTTCCCTTTGCTGAATATTTGCGTGTTGAAGTTTACGAAGGCTTTTCCAAAAGCCGAGCTTTCTATTGTCTATTCCCATTCGGTGTTGGAACTGGTGGAGCTGATCAATTCCAACAAACTTGATTTCGCGTTGAGTTACAACCCGCAGGATGTGTCTGCGCTTACGGAATCCAAGGAATACGCCTGCATGCCTTTGTGTGTCATTGTCCATGAAAGCCATCCGGTGGCCATCCGGAAACATTTTTCCTTGTCGGACTTGAACGAGTTCCCCGTTATCTTCTTGGACAAAGAGCTGTACACCCGGAAGGTCATAGACCGCATGCTGGCCCAGTACAGGGTGAAGGTAAAACCTCAGATAGAAGTCAACAGCACGCCGCTATTGCTTGAAATGCTGCGCACGGGGCATTGGATTTCCATTTTGCCTCAGGACATGACGGTAAGCAGCCCGGACTTGAAAGCCGTGCCGATTAAGGAGAAGACAGAGATGATGCACATCAGCCTTCTTTCCCTTAAAGGTAAAAGGCATTCTTTGTTGACGGAGAAATTTCTGGAAGTGTTGCGGATGGAGACGCAAAAAATACAAGAGCGTAGAATTGCCGGAGGAAAAGACTCGGATTTGTTTGAAGGGAAATCTGCCGAAGAAGAAGCATGATGCACCGTATATATATAAGGTATGGGCGAAATAGCGGAAGTGGTTGGATTTTAGTTTGGACTTTGTAATGGATAAAATAGGATATGAGAAAAAACATTTGGATTATCGTGGGCGCATGGGCCTGTTTTTCAGCTTGCAGGTCTGTGCAAGCTCCCCAACTTATCGGGGGAAATAAGGATGAACATGGTTGTCTTACGGCGGCCGGTTATACGTGGAGTGAACTTCGCCGGGACTGTATCCGCATCTTTGAGGACGGAGTGCGTGTGGACGACCCGTCTTTGCAACCCTCTTTAGCGTCGTACGCCGTGTTTGCGGCAGACAGCAGCCGGGTGGAGGTTTTCCGTCCGTCTCCGTTTCGGAACGAGATACTCGACCGTAAGGGGGGCGTTTGGCAGGGCAAGACCTGCAAGTTGTATCGGACAGGAAACCGGTGGGAACTTCGCGGAAAGTGAAATCAAACAAACAGACTTTGTATGGAACGAATTATCAATCATTTTACAGATGATGACCTGTATAAGTTCACCATGTGCTGTGCGGTCATCGACAATTTTCCCCGTGCTCAGGTGAAGTACCGGTTTACCGACCGGGACCATACCGTCTATCCGCCGGGCTTTGCCGACAAATTGCAGGAACAAATCATCCTGTTGGAGGACGTGGTCATCACGGACGAGGAAATTGCGTTCATGAAACGGCGGTGCAGCTACATTCCCGGTTGGTTCTACACCTATTTGAAAGGCTACCGTTTCTGTCGCGAATGGGTGAAAGTCCGGCAGGATGCCGAGGGGCATCTGTACGTGGAGTTCGAAGGGAGTTGGGCCGATACCATCCTGTTGGAAGTGAAAGTGCTGGCCATCATTTCCGAGCTTTATTACAGGATGACGGGCGAAGACAGCCGTTTCGATTATGAGGATTATTACCGGAAGACGTACCGGAAAGCCGTCCGCCTGTTGGAAGCCGGTTGCGTGTTCAGCGACTTCGGGACGCGCCGCCGCGTCTCGTTCGAGGCGGAAGAGACGGTGGTTCGGGCGATGAGAGACTGTTACCAAAGCCGGGAATGGAGCGGGAAGTTTGTCGGGACCAGCAATATCTACCTGGCGATGAAGTATGACCTGGTTCCTGTCGGCACGATGGCACACGAGTTTGTCTGTGCCATAGGAGGAATGTACGGCCCCCAGATGGCCAACCATATTGCCATGAACTCTTGGCGCAACACGTTCCGTGGAGCTTTGGGCACGTACCTCTACGACAGTTTCGGTTGGGACATCTTCAGCCTGAATTTTTCGGAGGACTTTGCCAACTTGTTCAAAGGTCTTCGCGTGGACAGCGGCGACAACCGTGCGGAACTGCAAAGGATTGTGGAGAAATACCGTTCGTTGGGCATCGACCCCCGTACGAAGCAGGTCATATTCAGTAATGCGCTCGACACGGACCGTGCGATAGAGATACAACGTTACGCCCGGGAGTATTGCCAACCTTCTTTCGGGATTGGCACGCACTTCACAAACGACTTCGAGGGCGTGAAGCCCATGAACATCGTTATCAAACTGGTGGCCGTGAAAATCACGGAGTCATGGACTTTCTACAACGATACTTGTAAGTTGAGCGAAGACGACGGCAAGCATACAGGCAAGCCCGAAGTGATTCGCCGTTTCATGGAAGCGTTGAATATGAAAGGATGAAGGGAGTCCGGACGATAAAAACTTCAAAATTTTGTCCGTTCTTTATGGGATTGGTTCTTAGAAAAGATTAACTTTGCATTGGGTTCCCGGTGATTCTTGCTGTGCCGTGATGTCCGGTAGCGACCGGTAGGCCGATCCAAGCAAGGCGACCTGCGCCGATACGAACAGGAACATCTGTCCTTTGCGGCAGGTGGGAATGGGAGTGGACGGGTAGGGAAAGGGGAACCGCTATATATAAGAAGGCGTTTATCATGCGCTGGTTCTTGACGCTTCGAATCTCGCAAATTCAAAATTGTAGTTATGAACTATGCAACGGTAGATGCCCATGGGATGTTTTTATAAATATCCCTAAGGGATTGTTTTGTCCTTTTGCCCCTATGGGCAAAAGGAAGGAGGCAAATCCTAAAGGGGGATTATATAAACTCATCGGCGTGGGTTCTGCGTTGCTCGTTCTACTACAATGGGCAATGCGAGAGCCTCGAAGCGTGGGACGGGTGACGGGTACAGATCTCCACGCTTTTTTTGTTGTAGTATTCTTTATCATGAGTATCATTTAAAGTCAACGGAGGGAGGTCGGTTGGCAGTTTGTTGTTTTAAAGAGACTTTATGATGAAACGACTATTATTGGTGACCATGGGGACGGCTTCGTTCCTTGTTGTATCGGCACAGGTAGTGTCTTCTGTTACGGAGGAACCTGTTCCGATAGCTTCATTGGGAACTCCCAACTTGTCTTCATTCTATGATGCCGATGGCGACGGGGTAAAAGAATATTATGATTTGGGAAAACTGTCTTACGGTACAACTGTACTTGTGAAACGTTATCACTGGAAAGCCCCCGGTTGCTACGGGAGCTATGTACCGATAGGAGTTCCGGATTTGTCAAGCCAAGGCAATGGTATGTACGGGATGTTGCTGCATGCGAATAATGATGGCTTTCCCGACTTTTCAGGTTTCGTGTTCTATGATGCCTCACCTATACATATTGCCTTAAGCGAAACAGACGGAGCTTACCGTCTGATGAATCGGGCTTATTCTGCCTATCCGTTGGACGTGAACCACGACGGGCTTCCGGACTTGTTCGCGTTCAACGCTACGGACTGGGATATTCTCTATCAAAATCCCGACGGGACGTTTACCGCCACGCGCATCGATACCCTTTCGCGTGTGCAGGCCGATTCGTTAGTGGCCCGTAAGGCAGAAGAGGCTGACGGGAAGTTCGACACCGGCGGCCTGCCATCGTTGCGTGACGGCATGTTTGTGGGTGGCGGCCATGTGACGGACGAAAGCTACAAATTCACGCAGGCCATCGACGTGAACCGCGACGGCTATATGGATTTGGTGGGGCCGCGCACGATTTTCTATAACATGGGCGACAACCGCTTCGTGGCCTCCCGGCAACCGGGCGAGCTGACCGTGAAGGACTTGAACGGCGATGGCATTCCCGACTACATCTATAATGATACGGAAGGCAAGCGGGTGTACACCCGTACCTACTTGGGCGGCGACCGTTTCGAGGAACAGACCTTGGTGAAGGATTTGGACGTGACGGACATCCATTGCTACGACTTCGACAAGGACGGTGACTTGGACATTCTGCTCACGTTTAATTATAATGAACAGTTCGGCTTCTCGTTCCTTGTCTTTGCGGAAAACAAAGGGAACGGGAGTTTTGAAATCCACGAAAACAGTTACAAAGGGCATTGGACGTTCGGGCGGTGCTTGGATTATGATAATGACGGTCGTATGGAATTGTTGGCCGGTATCCAAAATGAAGACGACGACACGGCCTATCATCCCTACAATGTAGCATACAAGGCATTGTACCTTTTCCGTCTCGACCGGATGACGGGCATCGGGGAGCCTCAAGAGGCATTGGTGGAAAGTTGGTTTACGCGGACGGAGTCGAACAGCACGTCTGCAGATATGAGCACGGTGGGAATCGTGATGGCGGACTTTGACAACGACGGCAGGGTGGAACTGATGGCTGATACGGTGTGTCATCCGGAATTCCGGACGGCTGTCGGTTATTGGACTTACCGCGACTTGCCCCTCTTGCAGGGCATCCCGGCCAACGAAGCCCCGCAACGCATGTCCGCCCCGTCGGTAAACCTCGACCGCAAGAGCGGCAAACTGAAGGTTGCCTGGAAGCCGGGCAAGGACAAGGAGACTTCTACCGTGGATTTGACCTATGCCCTCCGTATCGGCAGTACGCCCGGCATGGACGACATTTATTTCTCGGGAGCGAATGCCGACGGCAGCCGACGCGATTTCCGTCCCGGCAACATGGGGGCGAACTTAGATGCCACATTGGACGTGAGCCGTTGGAAGCACGGCACATATTATATAGCCATACAGACGGTGGACCCGATGGGTAAAGGCTCGGCGTGGTCGGACGAGGTGGCGTACGAGCACGACCTCGTGCAGGCAGCGTTCACGGTGTCGGATGATGAACCGGCAGCGGCAGACACTTTGGTACTGACGGCAGCTTCCCGCGCCGCCGGGTTGGATTACGCTTGGGATTTCGATGGAGGCAAAGCCATAAAGGCTTCGGCTGACAGCGCACAGGTATGGCTGACGTTCGACGTGCCCGGCGAGAAGCATCTCCGCCTGACGGTGACGAATCCGGCGGATGGCACGGAGGATGTACGCGAAAAGGTCGTGACGGTGCAGCGTGTCTCATGGCAGCAGGTTTCCCACGAGGCATTGGGGATGACTTGGCCGGTTTTGTTCTGGGATATGGACGGAGACGGCATATTGGATGTCTTGGACCAAAACGGCTTTTACGTAAATGACGGATACGGAAGGTTTGAAAAACTGGGGACCATTTTCAATTCAAACCTTACGGTGGAGTCTCGTGCCGGTATGGGAGGCCAAGCCCCCGTTTTGGACTTTGACATGGATGGGGATGCCGATTTTGCGGTACGGAACAATAAGGGCAACCTGATTCTTCATCGCGGAGGCCGCGACTTTGAGGCCCTCGATGCCAATCCGTTGTTGGTCGAGCACGGCTTTGCGGATTTGGACAATGACGGTTTTCCCGAGCTGGTGGATGCTACGGTCGGGTTTTACGCACCGTCCGAGTTTTATGTCAACAAGGGCGACAACACCAATTTTGAGAAAATGACCTTGGATGACGGAGACGGGAATTGGATACAGATAGAATTTTTATACGATGTCAATCGTGACGGCTTGCTCGACATCTTCTCCACACGTGGCAGGGTAGATGGGAAATGGAAAGATGCCTTTGCCCTGAACAACGGCGGTTTGGAATTCGACGTACGTTATTCCCCTGAAAGTGAAGGTACAGTGGTTGCTTTCGAAGACATGGACGGCGACGGCGTGCCGGACAAGGTAGTGACTTACGGTAATGACGGAGTAGACAAGGATGTGATAGGCATTTGCTTCGGCAATAAGGATTACACGTTCGGCACTCCGGTCAAATTTGTATTTGAAAACGCTCACAGTAGCCGTTATACTGTAGAAGTGGTCAAAATAGCCGATTTCGACAACAACGGCTGCCCGGACATCTTGGTGTACTATGATTTCTACGAACAAAACGTGAGCAAGAAGGAATATGCCATACTTTATATGGAGCGCGACCGCTCGGGACGGATAGAAGTGCTGCACAATCAGGAGTTGGGATTTGTGGATGGCATGGCCGACGTGAACCATGACGGTGTTCCTGATTTTTATCATGCAGGGAATGACGGGGTAACGTTGCTCCGCACCGGCATCCCGAACACTTCTCCCGAGTCTCCTGCCCACGTGCGGGCCACCCAGGAAGGCCTCGGCATACTATTGGAATGGGATGATGCCTACGACAAGGAGACCCCGGCCATGCAGATGCGCTACAATGTGAGCGTGAAGAAGAAAGGCGCAGAGGGCGAGGGGGCCTATATCATCTCGCCGCTGAACGGCGGAAACGACAAGACGGCGGTCATCCCCGGCGTATACTACCAGAAGGCCACGCGCAAGATGATTCCCATCGAGCGGTTCGAGGCCGGACAGGAATACGAGGTGCAGGTGCAGGCCATAGACCTGTGGGATGCCCATTCGCCCATGTCGGAGACCTATACCTTTACGGTGAGCGAACAGTTCATCGCCGGACCCACGGTGACGGCACCGCGCAAGGCCGTGGCTTTGACGTATAATGTGCCCGATGCCGCTTTGCAAACCGCCGAGTGGGACTGGGACGGCGGGACGCTTCTCGGTCAGGAAGGGAAACGGTTTGAGGTGTCATGGGACGAGCCGGGGCTGAAGACCGTGACTGTCCGCACGGCAGATGGCGAAACAGCCACCAAGAACGTGATGGTGCGCGACATCGACCTTTCGTTCGACTTCCCCACCGAAGGACTGGCCGGGACGGAGATTACCTTCACGCTTCCCGAAGCCTTTGCACAGGCTTCCCGCGAGGACATAGATGTCGTGCTGTCGGACGAACGTGTCGAGATGCTGCTCCGCGTGGGGAGCCGGGAAGCCAAGGCGGTGTTCCCCGATGCCGGTGATTATTCCTTCCGCTTGTCGGTGCGCGACTCTGTGTGCGGCGTGGTGGAATCGGAAGAAAAGCACATCCGCATCGTGGGCGAAGTACCTGTGCCCGTTATCCGTCTGGTAGGCATCGATGCGGCTACCGGCAAGAACAAAGTGACGTGGGACATGCCCGGCATGCCGGATTTCGTCACCACCGTGAATATATATAAGGAGAGCGGACGCTACAATGCGTTCGACTGCATCGCACAGGTGGCTCCCGGGGCGGGAGAGTTCGTAGACACATCCTCCAATCCTTCTGTCTCGTCCGACCGCTATTGCATCAAGTTGGGCACGACGTTCGGTGTGGAAAGTCCGGCTAGCCGTGTGCATAGCGGTACGCACCTGATGCTGAACAAGGGAGTGGGCGATGCCGTCAACCTGATATGGAACGCCTACGAGGGTGGCATTGTGAACAGTTACCGCGTCTTGCGCGGAACGTCCGCCGACCGTCTGGAACTGTTGGCCGAGGTGTCGGGTGCCCATACGGCCTACACCGACCTGAACGCCGGGGACGGGACGTATTTCTACGCCTTGGAGTATGACGAGACTTATTCCGACGAATGGCAACCGATGGCGAGGACATCTGATGGCAGGTCGTCCGGAAGCGGCCGCTCCAATGTGGTATGCACGGACGGGGCATGGACGGTGGTACCTGCCGAACAGTTGAACGTGCTGGCCATAGAGAAGGAACTCGTGCTGACACCTTTGCAGCCCACGTTGCATTTGCAGGCCGAAATCTTGCCGGCCATGGCGGACATCCGTACGGTGAACTGGCAGATTACGGAAGGTGGCGAACTGGCTTCGCTGACTCAAAACGGTGTGTTGACGGCCCAAGGAAAGGAGAACGGCGACATCGTGGTATGCGCCACGACCGTAGACGGAACGAACATCGAGGCCCGTGTGACCGTCGTGAAAAAAGACTTCGGTATCCTGCCGCAGTCGGTCACGGTGACTACTGTGGAAGGCACTACGCAGTTGACTCCCCTTACCGGACGGTTGCACTTGCAGGCATCCGTGCAACCTGAGAATGCCTCCCAGCTCGTAGCATGGAGCGTGGTACAGGGAGCCGGTCTGGCCACTTTGGATGAAGACGGCGTCCTGACCCCGACCGAAACGGGTAACGGCGACATCGTGGTGCGTGCCACTTCTTTGGAGGACGCTTCCGTGTACGGCGAGTTGACTCTCCGTAAGGAAGGTTTCTCCGGCGATGGAGTAGAGGGAGTGAATGCCGGACAGATGTCGGTGCGTCGCGTCGGTGACGACCTGTGGATTGAAGGTCTGCCTGAGGACAGCGAATGCGGTTTAAGCATCGTGGATTCCTCCGGGCGCGTGCTTTTCACGGAATACCGGCGCGAGGGGTGTTCGGGCCGAATCTCTTTGGCGCGTCTGGCTTCCGGCACCTATCTGCTTCAGGTTGTTACCGGTGAAGGCAGGCAAACGTTCCGTTTCTTCAAGTAGGCCGGAACGTACATCATAAGGAAACGCCCCGGGCATTCGGTTGTGGCCGTAATGTCCGGGGCGTTTGGTGCTTTTTAGATACCAAGAAGGTGGGTTTGTAAATATAGTGTACTTCTAAAAAGGTTGGCTTTCATCTGCGGATTTTTCTGCGCCAAATGATTTTTCAATCTCAGCCGAACGATTTTCCGTTCTGCGCCAAATGATTTTCGTTTCTCTTGAAGGTGAAAAAACGATAAGATGAGCACGTGGAAATGAAGTGCTGAAGGTGGAACGCCTGCTTTGGGAGTGCTGATTTATTTTATTGTTTTATAGAAGTTTATGTAGTGGCAGAATAAAATGGGCTGTTCTTTTCTTCCGAAAGGAAAGGCGATACATCGCGTTTGCAGAGTTCGGAAAACGGGATGTGCATGATGTCATATTTATCGAAAAAATGCCATAATGGCATTTTTCTTTTGGCCGGATGAAAAATAAGTCCTACCTTTGCAGCCGAAATAATATTCGTAATGTTTTGTAATCCTCATCGGAGGGCAACAATGAAATGCCGGATAAGATGACTGGGTAAAACCAATCACTTATCCGGCATTTTATGTGTGGTAAAATAAAAAAGACGTAGAAATGAAAGAATTGGATTTGACACAGGGAAGCGTGCCAAAGGTTCTGCTACATTTTGCAGTCCCGTTTTTATTGGCCAACGTGCTTCAGGCGCTCTATGGGGGAGCCGACTTGTTTGTGGTGGGGCGGTACGACGATGCCGCGAGCGTGGCCGCCGTGGCCATCGGAAGTCAGGTGATGCAGACTGTGACGGGCGTCATTCTCGGGCTTACGACGGGGATAACGGTGTTGATAGGCATTGCCACGGGGGCGAAGGATGACCGTAAGACGGCTTCCATCGTGGGGACGGGCATCTGGCTCTTTGCCGTGGTGGCTGTCGTACTGACCGCCCTTATGGTGGCACTGTACGGGCAGATAGCCGTTTGGATGCACACGCCCGCCGAGGCCATGCGCGACACGGAAGCCTATCTTGGGATTTGTTCGATGGGCATTCCTTTTATTATAGGCTATAATGTCGTGTGCGGTATTTTGCGTGGGTTGGGAGATTCGCGCACGCCGCTCTATTTCGTGGCGTTGGCTTGTGTGTTGAACATCGTGTTGGATTTCATCCTTGTGGGGGCGTGCGGCATGCGTGCGGCCGGGGCTGCTGCGGCCACGGTCACGGCGCAGGGTGTCAGTTTCGCGACTGCACTCGGCTTCTTGTACCGCAAGGGATTTCATTTCGAGTTCACACGGCGCGACATCCGTCCGGTGAGGGCGTTATGCCGGCGAATGGTGTTGCTCGGGGCACCCATCGCCTTGCAGGACTTGTTGGTCAACCTCTCTTTCCTGCTGATTACGGTCATTGTCAACGGGATGGGCGTGGTGGCTTCGGCGGCTTTGGGTGTCGTTGAAAAGCTGATTGTCTTTGCCATGTTGCCGCCGATGGCCATAGCGTCGGCTGTGGCGGCCATGACAGCCCAAAATTACGGTGCCGGGCTGAGGGGGCGTATGCGGTATTGCTTGCGCTCGGGCATCGCCATGGCCTTGGTCTTCGGCGTTTCCGTGTGCGTCTATTGCCAGTTCTTGCCGGATACGCTGACGGGCATCTTCACGAAAGACGCGGCAGTCATGCAGATGGCTTCCGGCTATCTGCGGGGATACAGCATAGATTGCATCATGGTGAGTTTCGTGTTTTGCATCAATGCCTATTTCAGCGGGCAGGGCAATTCCGTGTTCCCCATGGTACACAGCGTGATTTCCACTTTCTTGTTTCGCATTCCGTTGTCGTATGCGTTTAGTCTGGCGAGTTCTTCTTCTTTGTTTCTCATGGGGTTTGCTCCTCCGTTGTCCACGTTGGTTTCGCTGATGATATGTATCGGGTATATGAGATACAAGGGAAAAAAGGAAATTATGCCGGTTTGTGTGTAAGAAAGCTGTTAAAAACAGATGAGGGGAAAACGTATTTCCCGTAAAATATCTAATTTTGCAGCGTAAATAAAAAATGTAAGCATGAATTTGTCTGAACTGATACAGAAACGGCAAAGTGACCGGAAATACGAATCGCGTCCTGTCAGCCGTGAACTGGTGATGAAATGTCTGGAAGCTGCACGTCTTGCCCCTTCGGCTTGTAATTCACAACCGTGGAAATTTGTTGTCGTGGACGATGCGGCGTTGTTGCCGCAAATGGGAGCGGCGGCTGCGGGGATGGGGATGAACGGATTTGCCCGTGAGGTGCCCGTCATCGTAGCTGTGGTGTTGGAGAAAATGAACTTGACGGCTCGTATTGGTAGTGTCATCAAAGACAAGGAATACTCTTTGCTCGACGTGGGTATCGCAGTGGAGCATTTTTGTTTGCAAGCGGCCGAACTTGGCTTAGGGACTTGCATCATGGGTTGGTTCGACGAAAAGAAAGTGAAAAAGCTGCTTGGCATCAAAGGAAAGCGCGTACCTCTGCTCATCTCGCTAGGCTATCCGGCGGGGGAGACCCGCAAGAAAGCGCGCAAGTCGTTGGAGGAAATGAGCAGTTGGAACCAATATTAGTACTGGGATCATGGATAATAAAAAGGTGAAAGGCTATGCTTACGGTGTCATAGCATCGGTAAGCTACGGGCTGAATCCGTTGTTTGCCCTTCCGCTTTATGCTTCGGGCATCAGGGTGGATTCCGTGTTGTTCTATCGTTATGTGTTTGCCTTGCTGTTCTTGGCCGTGATGATGAAGATGAGCGGACAATCGTTTGCCCTGAAACGGAGTGAAATCCTTCCGGTGGCGGTCATGGGATTGCTGTTCTCTTTCTCGTCGCTGTTCCTATTCCAGAGTTTCAACTATATGGATGCGGGCATCGCTTCTACCATCCTGTTCATGTATCCCGTACTGGTGGCGGTGATTATGGCGGTATTCTTCAAGGAAAAGCTGAGCGTGGTGAAAATAGCATCCATTGCCACGGCTTTTGTAGGTATTTCCATGCTTTATAAAGGCGAGGGAGGAGCTACGCTAAGCATGACGGGCGTGTGCCTGGTGCTGATGTCCTCGTTGACCTACGCGCTGTATATCGTTGGCGTGAACCGTTCTTCCTTAAAAGAGATGCCGGGGCTGAAGCTTACGTTTTATGCCATTTTGTTCGGTTCGTTGGTCTATATCGTCCGTCTGCGCGGAGGGATGGATTTGCAGTGGCTTACGGAAGGGACGCAATGGATGAATGCGTTGGGACTGGCTTTGTTCCCGTCTCTGATATCCATGGTGACCATTGCGAAAGCCATCCGGAACATCGGTGCCACGCCGGCTGCCATTCTCGGAGCGTTGGAGCCGCTTACGGCATTGTTCGTAGGTGTCATGGTATTCCACGAGAGGCTTACGGGCGGCAATGTGGTTGGCATCTTGCTGATACTTTTTGCCGTGACGCTGATTGTAGTCGGGCCGCGCGGATGGTTGCGGTTCAAGGCCGTATGGCATAAGCGGACGGTTGGATAAAGCTCTTGTCGGCTTGTATGGAAAACAGCAAAGGGACTGTCCCGGTATTGGCCGGTAACAGTCCCTTTGCCCTTTGGGGGAGGGGGATTAACGTTTTTGTATGTCTTTGCCTGAAGCGGATACTTGCACGGGATTCCCCGAATAGGCGATGCTCCCTCCGCCGCTTGTGTGGGCATCCAGTGATTCTGTGGCATGGCACGAAATGTCGCCTGCCGAAGAGGCGTTGGCATCCACATGCCGGGCTTCCATATTGCCGGCATCGATGTCACCGCTGCTCGAGGCTGTATATTTGGCTTGTTCACATTTACCCTGCAGACGAAGGTCTCCGCTGGAGGTGGCTGTGGCTATCAAATGCGTGCACTCCAACCCTTTGATGTGCAAATCCCCGCTACTGTTGCATTGCAAGTCGGCCTGTTGGCATTTTGAACCACCGAAATAGATGTCGCCGCTGCTGTTGGAGGCCGCAGTGAGGAGGCCGCAGGAAACGGACTTGCCTGATATGTCACCGCTGCTGTTGGATGTGGCGTGCAGGTCTTTGCAGCTGATGTCCTGGCACGAGATGTCGCCGCTGCTGCCTGCCGTGAGACGGAGGGTACCCTTTACGTGCAGGCCGTCCTTTACGAGAATGTCCCCGGAACTGGAGGCAGACAAGCTACCGACCGGGCGTGCCTTGACATGCACTTCCTTTATCCCTTTGGTTTTTGTGGGGTCTTTGGGCTTTTTCATGCCTACGACCAATGTCCCGTGGGCATCCACTTGCACACTGATGTAAGGCAGGACGCCCTTGCTCGCACGGATTTCCACGGACGTTTCATCGTCAGATGGGATATAAACCACATCGACAGACGACGTGGCTGATATGGCGTTGAAGTCGCCGACGGTCACTTTCTGTGTCTGTATGTCTTTGGGGCTTGCCCCGGTTTCCCCGTCACAAAGGGATTGGGCAGGGCTCTTTGTGCAGCTACAGTAGGCAATGGCTGAGACGAGAAGAAGAAAAATTTGTTTTTTCATACTTTTTATTTTATAGGATTAATGTGGTCTCTTCCCGAAGGTGTCTTGCAAATGATGCGCGGACGTCCCTTGTATGATATGCTGCCCGTGCCGTTCACTTCCCCCTCTATCTTGCGAGTGGCATGGCAACTGACCGTCCCTTCGCCTGTCACAGAGGCTGTGGCATCCATGGCTTGCAGCCCTTCGGCTTCGATGCTTCCGCGCGACGCATTGGCCAGTGCGGCCTTTGTGCAGCTGCCCGTGAGGATGACGGTTCCGAAGGAAGAGGATTGTGCCGCAACGTCGGTAGCCGTGATCTCCTTGGCGTTGATGCTGCTTCCCCCTTCGGCTTGCGCATGCAGGAGGCGGCAAGTGATGCCGCCGGTCAGGTCGATGGAGGCATTTGCTTTTGCATGCAGCATCACGTCGCGGCAGGTGAATTGTTGGTCGGCATGGAAACTCTTGTCGGACGTGGCGGAGATGTATAAATCCCTGCAAGTGATGGGGCCGCATATTACCGGACCATTGGCTGTGATGTGTACGTCACCGTCACTATATGCCCCGTCTTTCAGGATAAGTGTACCGGTTCCTTTATTGTGGAACGTGTCCATGGGAGGAGCTTTCAGTTCGATGCTGAACGGGGTATCCGAAGAGATGTCGGCGAAATGTTTCATGTTGACAAAGAGCGTTCCATTCTTGTTGACGTAGACTTCCAGAAATGGCAATACGTTCTCCGGCGCATTGAGTTCTATGTCTTTTTCGCCGGGAGTGGGGGTATAGATGATGTCGAGGGAAGCCGACGTGACAAGAGTGTTCAGGCTGTCCACCGAAATTTTCCGGCTATCGTAATTCTTTCCTGCCGTGAGTGCCACGGTCTTGACTTCCCTGACCTCCGTCACTTCGTACACACCGGCGTATCCGGCGGCAAAACCCTCATTGCTTTTTCCCATATTCCGGATTTGCAGTTCGGCATAGGCCGGGTAGCCGTTCCGGGTTCCTTGGGTGGCGTTGTCGTAAGTGGGCAGGAGTTTCTCGGTCAAGTCCTTGATCCAATACACCATTGTGTCACCGCAAGAGGTGAAAGTGCGTACTTCGTGTCCTATGACCAATTCTCCCCGGACTGTTTGTAGGGGAATATCCGTGAGGACGATACTTTCCGGATCGAAGAGAGGCTGCTCTTGTCCTATTTCCACGAAGATGGCTTTGTCCGGGTGGCTGTCGTGGATTTCAAAATACCTCCGTCCGCTGTTGCCCGTGCCCCAACCGTTACAAGTGGAGGGGATGGCTTCTTGGGCTTCAAAGCCAGCTTCGATTCGAGCGAGATAGTCGCCGGTGGGCAGGAGGATGTAGCGGGTCACTCCCTTGCGGTCACAATCCACTTCCTTGAACTTGCAGGTTTCTTCGCTGTTCCATCCCGGGCTTTCTTCCAACTGGTCCAACACGTCGTCGATGTCGCCGTCTTCGATATGGAAGATTTTGATGACGGGACGGCCGTCGGAGCGGGAGCGGCCTGTATGTTTGACGACTGCCCCTTCGAGCAGTCCGTCCGTGACGACACAAGTCTGGCTGTCGCGTTGTGCCCAGAATTGCAGTCCCGCACCGGATACGATTTCCCATTTGAATCCTTGGTACGCTTTTTGCGTCGGCTGTTCCGGGAAGACGGGGTACTTGCCGTCGCGGTCGCCGAAACAGGCTGTGAGTAGGAGCAGATAGAGTCCTGCGGTAATTTTAAACAAAGAGCTTTTCATTGGGTGTAGGGTTGAGGTTTATAAATAAACAAGGAGTATTCTTGCCGGATCCGGATGGTCCGGAAAGGAATACTCCATGTCGTATGGTTATCGGATGAACAACAGTTCGCGGTATTTCGGAAGCGGCCACATCTCGTCGTCCACGATGAGTTCGAGTTTGTCCACGTGGTAGCGTATGCTTTCCAACATGGGAGCCACTGTGTCGTGGTAGGCAATGGCTTTCTCACGTACGTTTTCAATGCGGTTGGCCACCTTCCGGTTTTCCACCAACCGGTCTGCGTTTTCTGCGATGAAGCTCGTGTGTTCCGAAATCTTTTCTATCAGTTCCAAGTTCTTGGCATTCAGCCGGGCTGCGGTCTCGGCAGGGAAAACCTCTTGTACTTTGTGCACGTTGTCTATCAAGGCACTTTGGTAGCGTGTGGCCACGGGAATGATGTGATTCATGCACATGTCGCCGAAGATGCGTGCTTCCACTTGTACCTTTTTGGTGTAGGTTTCCCATTTGATTTCGTTGCGTGCCTCGATTTCATTGCGTGTGAACACATGGGTCGTCTCGAACATCTTCACGCTGCTTTCGTCCAGATAGCGGTCGAAGATAAGCGGGCAACTGCGTTCCGTATCCAGTCCGCGGCGTCGGGCTTCTTCCTGCCATTCTTCGGAATAGCCGTTACCGTCGAAATGGATGGGCTTGCACGTCTTGATGTCCTCGCGTACCACTTGCAGGATGGCTTTGGTCTTGTCTACGCCGTTTGCTATCAAAGCGTCCACCCGCGTCTTGAAGTCGATAAGGGCTTCGGCCATAGCCGCGTTCAGGGCTATCATGGCAGCGGCACAGTTGGCTTGTGAACCGATGGCACGGAACTCGAACCGGTTGCCTGTGAAAGCGAAGGGAGACGTACGGTTGCGGTCGGTATTGTCGAACAGCAGTTCCGGAATTTGCGGGATGTCGAGCTTCATGCCGTGTTTGCTGGCCACGTCTATCAGTTCGTCGTCCGTAGAATGTTCCAAATGTTCGAGTATGTCGCTCAGTTGCTGACCGAGGAACGAAGAAATGATGGTCGGCGGAGCCTCATGGCCTCCCAGGCGATGAGCGTTGGTGGCACTCATGATGGAGGCTTTGAGCAACCCATTATGGCGATAGACTGCCATGAGCGTTTCCACGATAAAGGTGACGAAACGCAGATTGTCGGTCGGCGTTTTGCCCGGCCCGTGCAGCAGGATTCCGGTATCGGTAGCCAGTGACCAGTTGTTGTGTTTGCCTGACCCGTTGATGCCGGCGAACGGCTTTTCGTGGAGCAAACAGCGGAATCCATGTTTACGGGCTATTTTCTTCATCAGTGACATGAGCAACATGTTGTGGTCCACTGCCAGGTTGGTCTCTTCATAGATGGGGGCCAATTCGAATTGGTTTGGAGCCACTTCATTGTGGCGTGTCTTGCAAGGGATGCCCAGTTCCAATGCCTGTATTTCCAGGTCTTTCATGAATTCGGCCACCCGTTCGGGGATAGAACCGAAGTAATGGTCATCCATTTGTTGGTTTTTGGCCGATTCGTGCCCCATCAGCGTGCGCCCGGTCATGAGTAAGTCGGGTCGGGTGGCGTAAAGTCCTTCGTCCACCAAGAAATATTCCTGTTCCCAACCCAAATTGGAAATGACTTTTTTCACGTCCGGATAGAAGTAGCGGCATACGTCGGTGGCCGCTTTGTCTACGGCATGGATGGCCTTTTTCAGGGGTGCCTTGTAGTCGAGCGCCTCGCCGGTATAAGAAATGAAAATAGTGGGAATCATCAGGGTATCGCCGAGGACGAAGACAGGCGAAGCGGTGTCCCAGGCAGAATAGCCGCGCGCTTCGAACGTGGAGCGGATTCCCCCGTTGGGGAACGAAGAGGCATCGGTTTCCTGCTGGATGAGCTGCTTGCCGGAAAATTCTTCCACCATGCCGCCTTTGCCGTCGTGTTCCACAAAAGCATCATGTTTTTCGGCCGTGCCTTCGGTGAGCGGTTGGAACCAGTGTGTACAGTGGGTCACACCCAACTCCATGGCCCATTTCTTCATGCCGGCAGCCACGACATCGGCCGTTTGCAGGTCGAGCGACGCACCGTTGTCTATCACGTCGCACATCTTTTTATATACGTCGGCCGGGAGATATTTGAACATCTTCTGGCGGGTGAATACATATTTGCCGAAGAATTCGGACGGTCTTTCGGCCGGGGCCGGAACTTCTACGGCTTTCTTCTTAAAAGCTTCGCCTACAACTTCAAATCTAAGTGAGGATGACATATACCTTTTTGTATTATGGGTTATTTAAATGTTTAATCAATAAAACGGCGGGTGAGCGGAGCGAACTCTTCGATGCGGCGGTCGCGCAGGAAAGGCCACCAGCGGCGCACGTTTTCCGAGCGTTCCAAATCAATTTCCACCACCATGTTTTCTTCCGCGTCGCGACTGGCACGTGCCAACATCTCGCCCTGCGGGCCGACTACGAAACTGCTTCCCCAGAATTGTATGCCACGGGTTTGCCCGGACGGGTCCGGCTCAAGTCCCACACGGTTCACTGCGATGACCGGCAGGCCGTTGGCAACGGCATGGCCCCGTTGTACCGTGGTCCAGGCCTCGCGTTGGCGTTCCTGCTCTTCGGGGGCATCGCTGCTTTCGTATCCGATGGCCGTAGGGTAGATCAGGAGTTCTGCGCCTTGCAGTGCCATGAGACGCGCACCTTCGGGATACCACTGGTCCCAACACACTTGCACGCCTAACTTGCACAACGATGTCGATATCGGGTGGAAACCTAAGTCGCCCGGGGTGAAATAAAATTTCTCGTAATAAGCCGGATCGTCGGGGATGTGCATCTTGCGGTAGGTTCCTGCGATGGAACCGTCGGTGTCGAACACCACCGCCGTGTTATGGTACAGGCCGGCTGAGCGCCGTTCGAATAAGGACGTGACCAGCACGATACCGAATTGCCGGGCCAATTCGCCGAAGAATCCTGTGGACGGGCCGGGAACCGGCTCGGCCAAATCGAAATTCCGCGTATCTTCCGTCTGGCAGAAATAAAGCGAGTTGTGTAACTCCTGAAGAACGACGAGCTGTGCGCCGCGCTTGCATACGTCTTCTATGTTTTGTGCCAACTTGTAAAGGTTGGCTTTGGTGTCTGCGGTATTGGACTGTTGCACCAGTCCTACTTTTATCTTTTTCATGAGGGTGTTCTTTTATTTGAGTACGGGTACGGGAAATTGCATCGTGCAGCAATGCAGCGAACCGTGCTGCCGGATGAGCGGGCGGCAGTCGATACCGACCACTTCATGCTGAGGAAAGGCTTTTTGCAAGGCTTTCCGGGCTTGTTCGTCCAAGGCGGGCTGATGGTAAGTCGGCATCAGTACGGCTCCGTTGACCACCAGGAAATTGGCGTATGTGGCCGGAAGTCGTTGCCCGTCTTCGTCGAAGATGGCTTCCGGCATGGGTAGGGCGACGAGCCGGTAGGGGGTGCCCTGAAGCGTGCGGAACGTGCGAAGCTGTTCTTCCATGCGTGCGAGTGCCTCGTAGTGTTCGTCCTTACGGTCTTCGCATTTCACGTAAGCGATGGTCTGGTCGGGGCAGAAACGGGCTAAAGTATCTATATGGCTGTCCGTGTCATCGCCGGACAAGTAGCCGTGGTCGAGCCATAGGATTCTCTCGACGTGCAGGAACGCTTTGAGCCGTTCTTCGATGTCGGCGCGGTTCAGACGGTCGTTACGGTTGGCCGAGAGCAGGCATTCCGAAGTGGTCAGGAGCGTGCCGTGGCCGTCGCTTTCGATGGAACCGCCTTCGAGTACGAAGTCCAGATGGTCCGTGTACGTTCCATTGAATACGCCTTGTTCCATCAGCTTCCCGTTGATGCGGTTGTCCTGGTCGGCGGCAAACTTCTTTCCCCATCCGTTGAAACAGAAATCCAGAAGCTGCGGTCCGGTCTCGCCCACCAGGGTGATGAACCCATGGTCGCGTGCCCACGTGTCGTCGGTGTGGCAATCGGCCCAACGTATTTGCGCGAAAGCCTGTGCTGGAAGTTTCTCTTTCAGGAGAGCCTCTACTTGGGGGCGTTCGGGTGTCACTATTAATAAAGGTTCGCGCGAGGCGATTTCGTAGGCCATCCGCACGTAACAGGCGGTCACCTCTTCCAACATGTAGCACCAGTCCGTTCCGGCATGCGGCCATGTGAGCTGTACGCCGCTTTGCGGAAACCATTCCGGAGGCAGGAAAGTGCCCCGGATTTCCGTCTCTTCCGGGCCGTTTACTTCGTCAAAACGTATTTCGTACCAACGTTCCATTGTGCTGTTGCTACGGACTTTGTATTGCAATCCCATAGATAAATCCTGTAATTCGTGTAAATTTACGGGACAAAGATACGAATCTTCCGGAAATAATGGCTTTATTTTTATTAACTTTGTGCATGGAATGGACGAGATGTTGAAAATAGAATCGGCTACGTTGCGGCTTGGGGGGCGTTTGCTCTTCCGGGATTTCAGTCTGGAGGTACGGGCAGGCAAGTGGGTTTGCGTGACCGGTGAGTCCGGTTGCGGCAAGACTTCGCTGCTGCGTGCGGCGTTGGGGTTCCTGCCGTTGGAGTCAGGGCGGGTGTCTGTCGGCGGGGAGGAGTTGACAGAGCGTACGGTGGAGCGTATCCGGAAACGCACGGCCTATGTGCCTCAGGAACTGTTCCTTCCGGCTGAGTCGGTAGAAGAAATGTTGCACCTTCCTTTTCACCTGAAAGCGAACCGGGACAAGGATTTTTCGGAAGAAAAGCTGTTACGTTTTTGGAAGTTATTGGGACTGGAGCGGGACTTGTTCCATCGTAAGGTGGTCCAGTTGTCTGGCGGACAGCGGCAACGTATCATTCTGTCCATGGCCGCCATGTTGGACAAACGCCTTTTGTTGGCCGATGAGCCGACTTCCGCGCTCGACGAGGACAGCGTGGGGAGGGTGTCGGCTCTTTTCCGCCGTCTGACGGCCGGAGGAACGGCCGTATTGAGCGTGTCGCATAACCGGGCTTTTCTGGAAGCCTGCGACCAGGTGGTAAAACTTTGAACGGGCTGTGATGGGAACGGAGGATTTGACTTATACAGGATTGGCCGTCGGCATGTTGCTGATGTTGGTGCCTTTTTATTTTTTGTGGCGTTTCCGCACGGGGCTGCTTTCGTCGGCTTTGTTGGGGACGGTGAGGATGACCGTGCAGTTGTTGCTTATCGGGGTGTACTTGCGTTTATTGTTCCAATGGGACAACGAATGGGTCAACGTGTTGTGGATGGCGGTCATGGCCATCATCGCTTCCCATACGGCTGTCAGCCGCACGGCCTTGCGTCGCGAGGTGCTGCTTCTGCCGGTTTTCACAGGCTTTCTGGTTACGGCCTTGTTGGTGTCGTTGTATTTCTTAGCCTTCGTAGTGCGTGCCGCAGATGTGTTTGCCGCACGCTTCTTCATTCCTGTGGCCGGTGTGCTGTTCGGCAATATGCTGACGGTGAATATCATGGCTGTGAATGTCTATTACAGCGAGCTGCAGCGCGAACAGAATATGTATTATTACCTGTTGGGCAACGGGGCGACCCGCTTCGAGGCCACGTTGCCTTTCCTCCGTTCGGCCGTCATCAAATCCTTTTCCCCGTGCATCGCCAACATGGCCGTGTTGGGCATCGTGTCTTTCCCGGGGACGATGATAGGCCAGATACTCGGCGGTTCGATGCCCGAAGTAGCCATCAAATACCAGTTGATGATAAGCGTTATCACGGTCGTGGCTTCCATGCTTTCGTTGGTCATTACGATTTCGCTTTCCGTGCGCCGTACGTTCGATGAGTTCGGGCGGCTGAAGCCGATATTCAGGAAAGGCCGGAATATTAAATAAATGATAAAATCCGCTAGGTTTCCTTGGAAACCTCCCGTCTTATCCCTATCTTTGCAGAAATTTTCTATGACGTGAAAATTAAGGAAGTAGTTTTTGCCCTTGAAAGATTCGCGCCTTTGCCCTTGCAGGAGAGCTATGACAATGCCGGTCTGCAAGTAGGATTGACAGAGGTGGAAGCATCAGGGGCTTTATTGTGTCTTGACGTGACCGAGGAGGTAATAGACGAAGCCGTTTCTTTGGGTTGCAATCTCGTTGTGTCCCACCATCCGTTGTTGTTCCACGGGCTGAAGACTGTGTCCGACCGCAACTACGTGGAACGGTGCGTACGGAAGGCCATCCAAAACGACGTGACGATATATTCGGCGCATACGAACTTGGACAATGCCGAGGATGGCGTGAACTTCAAAATCGCCGAGAAGTTGGAACTGGAACAGGTGAGGCTCCTTCAGCCACATCCCGTGAAGGTGAAGGACGGCGGGCATGAGTACACCGTCATGGCGGGGAGCGGGGTCATCGGCGTCTTGCCCCAACCGGAGGATTCCCTGAAATTCCTCCAACGCATCAAGTCCGTATTCCATATCGAGTGCCTGATGCACAATGAACTGTTGCAGCGTCCGGTGCGCAAAGTCGTGCTTTGCGGAGGGGCGGGCGATTTCATGCTTGAAGAGGCGCTCAATCAGAAAGCCGATGCTTTCCTGACAGGGGAGATGCACTACCATCAGTACTTCGGCCACGATCAGGAGTTGCAGATTGCCGTCATGGGGCATTACCAGAGCGAGCAATATACGAAAGAAATTTTTTATTCCATCATAGGTGAGATTTGTCCCGAACTGCCGCTTTACATGACGGCGGTGGACACGAATCCCATAAAATATTTGTAATAAGCATTATGGCAAAAGACATGAAGAAAGATGCGACGGACCTGTCGATTGAAGAAAAGTTGAAAAACCTGTACCAGTTGCAGACCATGCTTTCCGAAATCGACAAAATCAAGACGTTGCGCGGAGAGCTACCGTTGGAAGTACAGGACTTGGAGGACGAGATTGAAGGCTTGTCTACCCGTATTGAAAAAATACATGGAGAGATAGGGGATCTGAATGCGGACATTGCGGCACGCAAAGCCAATATAGAAACTTGCAAGGCGGCTATCGAAAAGTACACGCAGCAGTTGGATAACGTGCGCAACAATCGTGAATATGACTCCTTGACCAAGGAAATAGAATATCAAACCTTGGACGTGGAGCTGAATGAGAAGCGTATCCGCGAGGCTTGCGATGCCATTGAACACAAGAACGGGGAAATCGCCCATTGCACGGAGCTGATGGACGACCGGCGTGCGGATTTGGATGTGAAAAAGTCAGAGTTGGACGACATTATTTCCGAAACACGGTCGGAGGAAGAGAAGTTGCGCGAAAGAGCCAAAGAATTGGAGGCTACCATAGAACCCCGTTTGTTGTTGGCATTCAAGCGTATCCGTAAGAACAGCCGCAACGGATTGGGTATCGTTTACGTGCAGCGCGATGCTTGCGGTGGCTGTTTCAATAAAATCCCCCCCCAACGCCAGTTGGATATTCGTATGCGCAAGAAGATTATCGTATGCGAATACTGCGGCCGTATCATGATAGACCCGGAATTGGCCGGAGTGGAAATCGAAAACAAGGCGGTGGAAGAAAAGCCGAAGCGTCGCCGTCGGGCTGCCGCTGCGGCAGAGGAGTAAGCATACCGCTTTTTGGGGTATTCGGGAAAGATTTGCAAACGCGCCTGCGACAACCGTGTCGCAGGCGCGTTTTTCCCTATTGGGCATTCTCCTTTTCGTTTTTCCACATCCTCATGCCGTTTTCAGTCTTTTTGTAAGGGATGTCCCGTGTCGCTCTTCCCGCAGCCCGGATAAGGAGGATTTCTCTGATTGTAAAATAAAAACCGTGTTTTTCCGTCCGGAATCCAAGCCTCGGAAGCATGTAAATTTACTCTCCGCAGAATAAAAAATCAATCTCAGGAGAATGAAAAATCGTTTGCCTGAGATTGATTTTCCGTTTTGCGGAGAATGATTTTGTGTTCTTTTATTATTTATAAATAGTTGTAATATAGTGCTTTATACGTAAAGCTGAATTTTTGTAGAAGAAAATCCCGAATTGTTGGATTATTTTCCGTATATTTTCCATACGTGCCCATGCGGAAGCCTCGTCGGAGGTGGGATGGCATGGGATGGCATATATAAAGAAGGCGTTTACTTGACGCTTTGATTCTTTGGCTACTCAGAATCTCGCAAGTTCTAATCACTGTCGAAGACAAAGCAACGGTAGATGCCCTGTGGGTGTTTTATATCAGCCCCGATTGTATCCATATGTGTTTTGCATGGATAGAGGGGACGTATATATAAACATATCGGCGTGGGCTTCTGCGTTGCTCGTTCGGACAGTGATGGGCAATGCGAGAGCCTTGAGTAGCGGAACGGGCAACAGGTACAGGCTCCCACGCTTTTTTCGTATATGCACACAATCAGGCTTTTTATGGATTCCGTCAGGGGAGTCGGGCGGAGGGTTAAAATGTGGGAATCATGAAAATGAGGTATTTTTCTTTCTTGATGTTTTTGATGTTGGGCGTGTACGCTTTCGCACAGAAGGACGTGACGCAGTTTCTCGGTATTCCTGTGGACGGGACGAAAACGGAAATGGTACAAAAGTTGAAGGCCAAAGGATTTAAGTATAATAGCACTTATGATTGGTTGGAAGGGGAGTTTAATGGGCAAGAGGTAGAACTCTCGATTGTGACGGATAATAATAAGGTCTGGAGAATTGCGGTAAGGGACAAGTGGACCATGGATGAAACAAATATAAAAATCCGTTATAACGATTTGTGTCGACAATTCGCCAAGAATGAGAAATATTGTTCTTTAAATGATAATCCGCTATTGTCCGAAGAAGAGAATATAGGTTATGAGATGTTAGTGAATAATAAAAGGTATGAGTCGGCCTATTTTCAGTCGCCCAAAACAATCAGTGCGTTGTCTGAGGAAGAGAGGCAAGAAATGTTGTCTGCGACAGGGCTTCACGAAAAGGATTTGGATAGTTTGTCTGCCAAAAGCTTAGATGACCTGACTGATCTGTTTGTTGGGTATCTGGGGGAGAACTATTGGTCAAAAAAAATGGTTTGGTTTATGATTGATGGAGAAGGGGTGGAATACCGTATTGTGATATTCTATGATAATGAGTACAACCATGCAGATGGTGAAGATTTATAATAACCGATTTAAAAAGAGAATTTTATGAAAGGAATGAATTTGGAAAAGGAAATGACTGTCCATTGTGGCAAGGTAAACGGATAGCGTGGAGATGTTGGAAACGTTGTGCCGCGAGGAAGCCGAAAAGCTTCTGGCTACATTGGATGTGCCGGAAGGCAGACAAGTGGAAGTCCCGTTTTGGACGAAGGATTTTCCTGAACTTATAGCTGTGGGCAAGTTCAGCTGCGACAACTCCGGCAAGGTCATATACGAACTGGACTTTTCACAATCCACTTTGTAAACCTCGGGCGCATTTTGGTGATTGTGCCGCAATGAATTCCTTCTTCCTTGTTTTGCCATCCAAAGAAGCAAACAAGGTGGGAGGAAATTTTTTATGTTTCCTATCGTGAGGGAAAGCCCTTATAAAATCTCCCCATATTCAGGTATGTCCGGCAGGAACTTGCAGGAGTTCGTGTCGTAATCCATCCTGCAACAATAATGTTGCAGGCCGTTGGAGACAATGAGATAGTCTACGCGCAACACCATATTGTAACGCGAAACCTGGGCAAAAACCTTTTGGGTGATTTCGATGTGCGGGGCTTTGTATTCCACGATGACGCGCGGACGGGCCTGCCGGTCGTAGACCACCGTGTCGCAACGCTTGGCCGTGCCGTTCAACGTGAGCGAGATTTCATTGGCCACCAAGCCCGGCGGGTAATGTTTGTGGGCGACAAGGTAATGCACGAAATGTTGCCTGACCCATTCTTCCGGGGTGAGAGCCACATATTTGCGGCGCAATTCATCGAAGACGACCGTCCGGCCGTCCCGCTTTGTCACTTTTATGGGATATTGTGGAAGGTTTAACGTAATCATTTGCTAACTTTGCAAGGAATACCCCTCTGTCTTTTGTGGGGTAAAGCCAGAACAAAAATACGCAAAAACAATGAAAACGAAAGCGGAAATCGTGGAAAATTGGTTGCCACGCTATACACAACACCCCTTGTCCGACTTCGGGGAATATGTCTTGCTGACCAATTTCAATAATTACGTGGATATATTCTGTGAACAGTTTAAGCTTCCTCAGCCCGGTTACGGGGCGAACATGCGGATGGCCACGGCGGAGAATATCACCATCATCAACTTTGGGATGGGAAGCCCGAATGCGGCCATCATTATGGATTTGCTGAGTGCCATAGAGCCGAAAGCCTGCCTGTTCTTGGGCAAATGCGGGGGAATCTCTTCTAAAACGAAACTGGGAGACTTGATTCTTCCTTTGGCGGGAATCCGCGGAGAGGGGACATCGAACGATTATTATCCGCCCGAGGTGCCTGCGTTGCCGGCTTTCATGCTCCAACGTGCGGTGTCGACTGCCATACGGGATGCCCATCGCGATTATTGGACGGGCACGGTGTACACTACGAACCGTAGGATATGGGAGCATGATGAAAAGTTCAAGGCGTATCTGAAAGACACCCGTGCCATGGCCGTGGATATGGAGACGGCTACGCTGTTCACGTGCGGTTTCGCCAACCACATCCCGACCGGGGCTTTGCTGCTCGTATCGGACAATCCGATGATGCCCGAAGGGGTAAAAACGGCAGAGAGCGACCGGGAAGTGACGCATAACTTTGCGCCGGAGCATGTCACGATAGGAATAGAGGCGTTGAAACTGATAATAGGTGAACGGAAAACTGTGAAACACCTGAAATATGATTGGTAATCCAAAAGAGAAAAGCAGATGGCAGTGAAGAAAGAAGGGGTGACGTATGATGAAATCGTACGTTCCGTAAGGGCGGGCAATTTCGCGCCCGTTTATTATTTGATGGGCGAGGAGGCTTATTATATAGACAAGGTGAGCGAGTTTATCGTAGGCACGGCGTTAAAGGAGGAAGAGAAGGATTTTAATCTCACGGTATGTTATGGTACGGATGTGACGGTAGACGAGGTAATCAATGCAGCCAAACGTTTCCCGATGATGGCGGAACGGCAGGTGGTTTTGGTGCGCGAAGCACAGAGCTTGCCCGGAAAAGAGCGTCTTTCCTTTTACCTGGAGCATCCGCAGCCCTCTACGGTGCTGATTTTTTGCCATAAACATGGCGTTTTGGATAAAAGGAAAAAGTTGGCGGCGGATATACAGAAGGTTGGGGTCTTGTTTGAGTCCAAAAAATTGTATGATAGCCAACTCCCAGGATTTGTCACGACCTACTTGCGCCGTAAGGGGGTGACGATGGAACAGAATGCCGTGATGATGGTCTGTGAGTCTGTGGGGAGTGACCTGTCGCGCCTTTCGGGCGAGTTGGACAAACTGATGTTGGCTTTGCCGGCAGGGGAGACGCGTATCGGTGCTGCCTTTGTGGAGCAACATGTCGGCATAAGCAAGGATTTTAACAACTTTGAATTGGTATCTGCGTTGGTAGCCAAGGACGTACTTAAAGTAAATCGTATCGTGAAATATTTTAACGATAACCCTAAGAATTTTTCTTTGCAGCTTACGCTTTCCGTCATGTTCGGTTTTTTCAGCAATTTGATGGTGGCTTACTATGCACCGCAACGTACGGAGGAGGCGATTGCCGATTGGATAGAGCAACCGCGTTGGCAAGTGGCTCGGAACATACTTCCTGCCATGCAAAAGTATTCGGGTGTGAAAGTGATGCAGATAATTGGGAAACTACGTGAAACGGACGCTAAATCGAAAGGTTTGGGTAATACAATCGCCACTCCCGGCGATCTTTTGAAGGAATTAGCCTACTTCATTTTGCATTAAAACGGCTGTTTTTAATTTATTTGAAGCCTTGTCGAAACTGTTAAAAAGTAAGTTATAGTATTTGATTATAGGAGGTTAGCTCGTTTTTTGCTTCCTGAGATTTTAAAATTCCGGCCCGTCCTTGCCATCGGGTCGGAATTTTTTAGTATTGAAAAAAAGAGCCTTTTTTCATTTTCCGGTAATTTACATTATGTTTATTTTGCATTTATGTTTTGGATTACAGTTTATATATGAAACAAATGATATTTATGTTTTGAAATAAATTCATGAGGTTTAAGAATGTAAACCATGATTGTCGCTTTGTAAACAGCTGAATTTACTTTTCTGATACATTCGATTTTGTTTTATGAATGAATATTTATTCCTTGCAATGTTAACTATGTTATTTTGTTGAAAACCATATATTTGTATTAGTTTATCATCATATTTTCTTATGGGGTACTTCATGTTTTTGCAATAATAATATGCAAAACGGCAAAGTGTGAATGTATGATGAAGAATAAATGCGCGGAAGCCAGTTTTTTAGCTAAATTCGTTGAATAAACCATATAAATTAGATATAAGAATATAAATCTATTTATGTTTATGAATATAAACCCAGAGTCCTTCTTGTTTACAAACATAAAAATACATGTTCCTGAATATTTATAGAGGTGAATTTAATTTTGTGGTTTATGTTTATTGTGCGTTCCATTTTTTGTTTTTACCTTTGTAAACGTAAAAAACTCCTTTGTAGAGAGGAAAACAAAGGGCAATAGAAAAAATGATGAAAGAACGAATATTGCAAATCATGAGAAGGGAAAACATGACCCAACAAGAGTTTGCCAAAGCTATTGAGGTGTCTCCCGCATCCCTGTCAAATATCTTCAATGGTAAAACCAACCCAACGAACAATCATGTGAGTGCGATTCATCGTCGTTTTCCGGATATCAATATAAATTGGTTGATGTTTGGAGAAGGTGACATGTATGCAACTGTTTCGGATGAAACTAAAGATAGTGTCAACGGAGGGGAAAGTACGATTAAAAGCGGTGCGGAGAAAGCTCCCATAGATGCGAGTGGGGAGCCTATGCTTTTCGATATTTCGGATCCAGAGCAATATGCCGCATGGGCTAGAATGGAAGACATTAAAGACGTGGACGACCAGAATCGGCAAATTCCCGTGGTGCGTGAGGTAGTAAAGTATGTAGACAAACCTCAGCGTAAGATTACGGAGATAAGAATTTTCTTTGATGATGGAACTTTTGAAGTTTTTAGCTGATTTGTAAGAAGAATCAGGACAATGATACGATTGTTTCTTTGTTTTGACTTCTGCTTTTAGGGTAAAATGGGTAATTCTATCCTTGTTTTTCATTTGTTCCCACACTCACCTTGCGTTATCTTTGCTATCGTGAAGATGGGATTCGGTTCGGCATGGCCGAATGAGAAAACTTCGTTTTCATTTGTCTCTGCACTCACCTTTCACTATCTTTGCAGGAGTTTGATATACCATTTGGAATATACCTATTTTATAAGATGAAAAAATATATTTTGGATTTGACGCTGACGGCTAATGAGCATTTACGGGCAGGATATGCGTTGTTGAAGCTTACGCACGAGCAACCTCTGCCGGAAATGTGCCCCGGTCAATTTGCCGAGTTGAAGGTTGAGGGCTCGGAAACGACCTTTTTACGGCGTCCTATTTCTATCAATTACGTGGATGAAGAGAAAAATGAGGTTTGGTTCCTGATTCATGAAATAGGAGACGGTACCCGTAACTTAGGAGCTATGGAAGTAGGAGACAAACTCAATGTGGTCATGCCCTTAGGGAAAGGTTTTACGATGCCTTCGTCCGGTGATGAGAAAGTGCTGTTGGTAGGAGGCGGTGTCGGTACGGCTCCATTGCTTTTCCTGGGAAAAGAGATGGTGAAGCTTGGCTGTCGGCCAACTTTCTTATTGGGCGGCCGTTCGGCGGGAGACTTGATGCAGTTGGACATGTTCAGGGCATTGGGGGATGTGTATATCACGACCGAGGACGCTTCCGAGGGGGAGAAAGGTTTTGTAACGCAGCATTCCGTGCTGCAACGTGAACATTTTGACCGTATAGCCACCTGCGGTCCCAAACCGATGATGGTGGCCGTAGCGCGATATGCACGGTCAAAAGGCATACCGTGTGAAGTTTCGTTGGAGAATATGATGGCTTGTGGAGTGGGGGCCTGCTTGTGTTGCGTGGAGAATACTACGGAAGGGCATTTGTGCGTGTGTAAAGAGGGACCCGTTTTCAATACGAATAGATTGTTATGGCAGATTTAAGTGTAAATATAGGGAAATTACAGTTGAAAAATCCCGTAATGACCGCTTCCGGCACTTTCGGGTACGGTCTTGAGTTCGCAGACTTTGTGAACTTGGAAGATATCGGCGGAATCATTGTGAAAGGTACGACATTGAAACCCCGTGAAGGCAATCCTTATCCTCGCATGGCAGAGACACCTCAAGGGATGTTGAACTGTGTGGGGCTGCAAAACAAGGGTGTGGATTACTTTTGCGGGCATATTTATCCCCAAATTAAAGACATCCGTACGAATATGATTGTGAATGTCTCCGGCTCGTGTTGCGAAGACTATGCGGAGTGTGCCGCACGGATTAACGAACTGGAGCGCATTCCGGCCATAGAACTGAACATATCCTGTCCGAACGTGAAGCAAGGGGGGATGGCTTTCGGCGTGACAGCCGAAGGAGCTTCGGCTGTGGTAAAAGCTGTACGTAAGGCGTATGACAAGACTTTGATTGTCAAACTGTCTCCGAATGTGACGAATGTGGCAGACATAGCCCGTAGTGTGGAAGACGCCGGAGCGGATGCCGTGAGCCTTATCAATACGTTGATGGGAATGGCTATCGACATCGAAAAACGTCGCCCGGTATTGTCCATAGCCACAGGGGGGCTGAGCGGTCCGGCTGTGAAGCCCGTGGCATTACGTATGGTATGGCAAGTAGCCAAAGCGGTGAAGATACCCGTGGTAGGTTTAGGGGGAATCATGAACGCGCGTGATGCCATAGAATTTCTTTTGGCGGGGGCTTCGGCCATAGAAATCGGAACAGCTAATTTCATAGATCCGGCCGTGACGGTAAAGGTGGCCCGAGGGATAGACGAATATTTGGAACGGCACGGTTGCCGCAGTGTGCGTGAAATTATCGGTGCTTTAGGAGAGTAAATAGGATTTTCCCTATCTTTCCGTCGGGTTTTTCTTTGCATAATAAAGAGACTTATATGTATATTTGCATTATAAACATTTAAACAAGCATAATTATGAGATGGTTCAAATATTGCAAATTCCTTATGGTCTGCTGCTTGATAGCAGTGTCTAGCGGGTGCGAGGAAGATGACGATTACCGGGGATACATGCTTTCGGGGCGTTGGTTCGGGGATTTGGGAATGATGGTGGACGGTCAACCGGCTATTGGTTCCGACTTGGAATTTATTCCCCAGGATTATGGAGGCTATACCCGGGGATATGGTTACGAAACGGATTACTATCACGGTTGGCGTGGCCGGGTGGAAATCGTAGAGCACTACTTTACCTGGATGGTAAGAGACGGCATTATCTATCTTCGCTTTGATAATCCGGAACTTGATTGCAACATCCGTGATTACAGTTTGTCCCCCGATTATTTCAAGGGTTATATGGATGGGGTGTATTCTTCCACATGGTTCACGTTACGTAACTATGAGCGTTATTGGAATGACTATGGATATTGGAGTGCGGGATATTCTTACGGTAACGGTGCCGATGTCCGGAGTGACAGCGTGCAAGTCTATAAGAAGGTTCCGAAATGTGTGAGAACTGTAAATGTAGATTCTCTCATGCAAGGCAACAAGTGATTTTAATTTGTTCAGAAAGCAAAGCGTGGAAGTCTGGGGAGAGGCTTCCGCGCTTTTATTTTATTTCAAGGGAAACGTGTGTATCATCCGTCCGTACGGTTCGGAACGTTTTCCTTATCCTTGCAATTTGGCCATGAATTTCTTGCGGTCTACTATAAAGCGAAGATGTTCCCCTTCTCCGATGGTTCCTGTCTCATCCTCTGCCACGACCTTGAAAGTCAGTTTGCGTCCTTCAATTCCGGTTAGTACGGCCGTGGCCGTAATGGTCTTACCCAAAGCCGTAGGTTTGAGGTGAGAGGAACTGATATGTCCTCCTACGGTTGTCATGCCTTCGTCCAAAGCCTCTTTTACAGCCAGCATGGCCGCATTCTCCATTAAGGCCATCATAACGGGCGTGGCCAGGACTTCCAAGTCTCCGCTACCTGCCTGGATAGCCAGATGTTTGTTTTCGACGGTGAGTGTACTGGTGTGTGTCAATCCTATTTCCATTTGTTTTTGCTGTTTGATAATGACAGGGCAAAAATACGAATTTAAAATAAAATCCGGGGTGTGTTGTTGCGGAAAAGTGGAAGGACGGGAGCGATAAAACCGATTACAGGCGAATGAAGAACCTGTTTCCTCATCCGCCTGTAACCCGTTTCTTTACTTTTAATCGAGATTTGCTTTTTCTACATTTTCTTTTTTAGTCGCACTTAGCAAGCCGTTCCGGTTTGGAAACCGCCCTTGCCGAATTGCATGGACGTGCTGGACATAAAGAAGTCCCGGTTTAACTTGGATTCTTTGTGCATACCCGCCAACATTACTACAGCGAAAAGTACCAAAAGTACTGCTGCCATAAGTATTACGGCAAACAGCATAATACCCATTGTCATCATAATCTTTTTACCTTTTTAATTAAACAATCTTTTTTACCTTTCAAAACCTCTACCTCAGAGAGTTCTTTTAATCTTAATAATAACCTTTTTTCTTCTTATGACACTGCAAAGTTATAACCAAAAAGGCCGAAGGTCAAGAGTTTGCCTCCTATATTTGAAGAATAAGAGGAAATAATTGACGTATATCAAGAAATTATATCCCGTTTGTTGCTTTATGGTTACAAAGACGACAGGAATGACAGTGATTGCTGACAAAATGGCATGAAAATAGGGAAAAAACGGTTTCAACGTACTTTATTGCGATGGTAATGGGGGCTGACGTAAAGGTTGAAAAACAGCATGGAAGCTACGCAAAGTATGCTGCCGAACAGATAGACGGCATCGAAGGCATATTGCTGTGCGATGTAACCGCCCGTGGAGATGCCCAGACCGATGCCTATGTCCCATGAAGTCAGATAAGTACTGGTGGCGGTTCCCCGTTGGTTGTTGGGGGCGAGGTTGACATACAGCGTGTTGTAGGCCGGGAACATCACACCGAACCCGATGCCCAACATGAAGGGTACGAGGTAGAATATGAAAGAACACCATGCTTCGCTGTAGGCAATGACCGTAGAGCAGCAGGAGAGCAGGAAGAATGCCGCAATGACTACATAGAAACCATACGAAATAGTCTGGGTGATGTATCCGCGGTCCACGAACTTTCCGGCGAAGATACGGCTGATACCCATTCCTACAGCCATGAGGGTGAAAAAGAAACCGGTGGGTACCTGAAGCCCTATTTCGCGGGCATAAACAGCCACATAATTGGTGGTCGCCCCATAGGGAATGGAAAGCAGGAGCAAGGCGATGCCGGCGGGAATGCCTTTCAGCAGGATGAAGCGGTCGAGCGAAACCGGCGGACGTTTGACCGGGATCTTCTTCGGTGTCTTGACGGAAACGGCTGCCAGGAAGCCGAGGACACAGGTAAGCAGTCCGATGCTGAAGATATGTTCATAGCTTAAATGGGAATCATGCAGGAACAGGCCCGTCATCGGTCCGATGCTCATGGCCACGTTGTTGGTGAGTCCGTAATACCCGAGGGCTTCTCCCCGGCGGTTGGAAGGCGTGATGTCGATGACTAGCGTGTTGCCGCCTACGGTAACCGTGCCGAATGCCACGCCGTGGACGGCACGCAAGAGAATGAATACGGTCAAGAAGCTTGTCAGGACATAACCGGCAAAAATGGCCGTAAACAGCAGATAGGCCATGATGTAGATGGGCTTTCGGGCAAACCCGTCGTACAGGTATCCCATGAAGGGGCGCGTGCACAAGGCCGATACGGTGTAACAACTCAGGATGGTACCGACGGCCGCCTCGCCGCAAGAGAAAGTTTCCTTCAGGTAGAAAGGCAAGACAGGAACAAGCAGCCAAAATCCGAAATAAAGTAGGAAATTGGCTGCAAGTATACAGATGAAGCTGCGTGTGACTAACCTGTCTTCCACGTGCTTTTAATTGGCGGACTTGAACTCTTCCAGGAAACGGGTGTCGTTTTCCGAGAACATGCGCAAATCCTTCACCTGGTATTTCAGATTGGTGATACGTTCGATGCCCATGCCGAAAGCATATCCAGTATAGACGCTGCTGTCTATGCCGTTGGCTTCGAGCACGGCCGGGTCTACCATGCCGCATCCGAGAATTTCCACCCATCCGGTGTGCTTGCAGAAAGAACAGCCCTTTCCGCCGCAAATGTTGCAACTGATGTCCATTTCGGCAGAAGGTTCCGTGAAAGGGAAATAAGACGGGCGGAGACGTATTTTCGTGTCTTTGCCGAACATTTCCTGCGCGAAGAGCAACAAGACTTGTTTCAAATCGGTGAACGACACGTTTTTATCAATATATAGTCCTTCGACTTGGTGGAAGAAGCAATGTGCACGGGCTGAAATGGCCTCATTACGGTACACGCGTCCCGGGCAAATCACACGGATGGGTGGTTGTTGGCTTTCCATGACGCGGGCCTGTACCGAGGATGTATGCGAACGGAGCACGATGTCCGGACGGGCCTCTACGAAGAAGGTGTCTTGCATGTCCCGGGCAGGATGGTCGTCGGCGAAGTTCATCGACGAATACACGTGCCAGTCGTCCTCGATTTCAGGTCCTTCGGCCAGTGTGAAGCCAAGGCGCGAAAAGATATCTACAATCTCATTCTTCACGATGGTGAGCGGATGGCGCGTGCCCAACGATACGGGATAGGCCGTGCGGGTCAGGTCCAATTCGTCGGTGCCGCAGTCTTGCGTGTCCACAGCCTCCTTCAAAGCCGCAATTTTTTCCTGGGCTTTGGCCTTCAGGTCGTTCAGTTTCATTCCCACCTCTTTCTTCATTTCGGCAGGGACATTCCGGAAGTCCGCCATCAGGGCGTTCAGGCTTCCTTTCTTGCTCAAGTATTTGATGCGCAACGCTTCTACTTCTTCAAGATTTGAGGCTTGCAGCTTCTCGACTTCTTCCAGAAGTTCTTGGATTTTTGCTATCATAATCTTCTAAGATATTGTTCGCTTTAAAAAACTTTGCAAAGGTAATCAATTATCCCCAAAAACTTGCCGTTGTTGAAAATAAAAAGTGTACTTTTGCATGATTTTAGAGAGGATTTTATCCTGTGTTAGTATGAGGGAAAATGTAGTATGGTGCATGGCGTTGGCGGCTGTGTTGGCGGCGTGCAACGGGAAAAAGGCTGCTTCGGAAGTGGACTATGCAGCCGACTCGGTTTTTGAGTCCTCGTTCGGTCCGTCGGATTCATTCAATGCTTCTTCTGCCTCGTTAGACGAGGAATTGCCCAAAAGGGCTGATGAACTTTTTGATGATTTTATTTTTGAGTTCGCCCGTCTTAAAAAAGTCCGGCTCGAACGTGTCGAATTTCCATTGCTTTCGGTTGTGCGGGGAGACACGGTATGGCTCACGGAGGAACAATGGAAATATGAATCGCTTTTCATGGATCAGGATTATTATACCGTGTTTTATAACGACGAGGAACAGATGGATTTGGAAAAGCGCACGGATTTGGACAAAGTGGACGTGGAACAAATCCATTTGGAAAAACGGTGGGTCAAGACATGCCGTTTCCAACGGCTGAAAGGGGAATGGCGGTTGACGCAGGAGAGCATACGTGATTTCACGGCTGCCGAACCCTTGGATAAGTTCATGGATTTCTACAGGAGATTTGTGTCGGATGCCGCCTTTCAGCAAAGAAGCGTGTCGAATCCTTTGCGCTATGTCACGACAGACCCCGATGATGATTTCAATACGATAGAAGGCACGTTGGACCACGACCAGTGGGATGCCTTCAAGCCCCAGTTGCCGGACGGGGTCATTACCAATATCCGTTACGGCCAGACGTATGACAATCCGGACGGGATGATTCTGGTGAAGGCCGGAATCTCCAACGGGCTGATGGACATCCTCGATTTCAGGAAGAAAGACGGGGAGTGGAAACTGGTTTCGTACGAAAATTAAACCGCTTTATGGCAAGAATAGAATATAATTATCCGTTACTTTCCCATAACACGTTCGGCATCGAAGCGCATGCAGACCGTTTTGTCGCATACGACAGCGTAGAAGACTTGCGGCAAGTCGTTCGCCGTCTCCGGGCGGACAGTCCCGACGTGCCGGTGTTGCATATCGGCGGCGGGAGCAACCTTTTGTTCCTGTCCGATTTCAAGGGCGTGGTGCTGCATTCCGCCATCGGTGGAATCGAGTGTGAGGAACGGCCGGACGGGATACGGCTTCGTGTGGGGGCGGCCATCGTGTGGGACGATTTGGTGGCCTACTGCGTGGAGCACGGGTTCTACGGCCTGGAGAACCTTTCGTTCATACCGGGCGAAGTGGGTGCCTCTGCCGTGCAGAACATCGGGGCATACGGTGCGGAAGCCAAAGATGTAATTACGGCGGTGGAGGCCGTCGGCTTACGGGACGGCGAAGTCCGGGTGTTCGATGTTTCGGAATGCGGTTATGCTTATCGGAAAAGTATTTTTAAGGAAGAGTGGCGCGGACGTTACGCGGTGACGCATGTGCATTTCCGGTTGTCGTCCACGTTCCGCCCGAATCTGGATTACGGGGGGATACGTGAGGCTTTGAGTGCCGGGGGCATTCGTCCTGAGGAGGTCACGGCACAGGATTTGCGCCGCGTAGTGATTGCCATACGCAAGGCCAAGCTTCCAGACCCGAAAGTGCAGGGGAATGCAGGCAGCTTTTTCATGAATCCCGTGGTTTCGCGTGAGGTCTATGAGGCGATAAAAGGGGATTACCCCGACGTGCCCCGCTATGAGGTGGACGCGGAACGGGTGAAGATATCGGCCGGATGGCTCATCGAGCGGTGCGGTTGGAAAGGGCGGTCGCTCGGACGGGCGGCGGTGCACGACCGGCAGGCATTGGTGTTGGTGAACAAGGGCGGCGCGACGGGGCGCGACATACTGGCGTTGTGCGAAGCCATCCGTGCGGACGTGCTGTCCCGCTTCGGCATATCCATCACCCCGGAAGTAAATATTATAGGAGGGTGCGCATGAAAATCACGTTTTTGGGTACGGGGACGAGTACGGGAGTGCCGCAAATCGGTTGCTCGTGCAAGGTGTGCCGCAGTACGGATGCCCGTGACAAACGTTTGCGGACTTCCGTATTGGTGGAGACGGAGCAGACGAGAATCCTGTTGGACTGTGGCCCGGACTTCCGCCAACAAATCCTGCCGTTGGATTTCCGTCGTATAGACGCCGTGTTGCTTACCCACGAACATTACGACCATGTGGGAGGGATAGACGACCTGCGCCCTTTCGGCGTGTTCGGCGACGTGCAGCTTTATGCGTCGGAGCGTACGGGCGGGCAGTTGCGCCAGAGCCTGCCTTATTGTTTTGTGGAGCATAAATATCCCGGCGTGCCCCAGCTCCGGCTTCATGCCGTCCGTCCGCACGAAGCGTTCCGGGTGGGGGAATTGCAGGTCACTCCCATAGAAGTGATGCACGCCCGGTTGCCCATATTGGGCTACCGTGTGGGGCGCATGGCTTACATTACGGACATGAAAACGATAGCGGACTGCGAGTTGGATTACCTTCAAGGGCTGGAGTTGCTCGTCCTGAACGGTCTTCGCCACGAGCCTCATTATTCCCACCAGACGATAGAGGAGGCTTGTGCGTTTGCCCGCCGCTTACGTGTGCCGCGCACTTACCTCATCCACATGGGGCACCATATCGACTTGCATGCCGTGGAGGATGCTAGCCTGCCCGAGGGCGTACGGATGGCTTACGACGGCTTGGTGGTGGAGGTGGAAGGGGAATGATTGGCGACAGGATTTTATAAAAGGATGTTCAAAGTCTGCCAAAATGGCAGACTTTTATTGTTTTTAGGTGCTAAAAGAACGGGAAAAAGGTTGTTCTGGGAAGAAAAAATGCTTCAAAATGGATTTTTATACGGTTTTTATGCTGTTTTTCAGCGTAAGTATCTCCGTTTTTCTGCGCCAAACGAAAAATCGTTCGCCTGAAAGCGATTTTTCGTTTGGCGCAGATTGATTTTCGGAGGAACCTCAAATGGCATAAAAACGGGCTGTGACGGGAAGGAAAGCCTCGTTTTTCAGTTTTGTTTTTTCTATTTGCTTCTTTTTTCCATACAGGATTTCCTGACCCGAGGAAAGTGATTTTTGCTTTTTACTGACCGCTTGCCTTCTGTCATGAGGATAGGGGCTTTGGTGTCGTGCCGGTTTGTCCGAAAGAAGCGTAGAATGCTTTCTTTATGTCAAAGTCTCCATTCATGAGAATCCCGTATTTCCGTCCGGTGAGCCGAAAGGGTGGAAATACGGGATTCTTGTAAGGGTTCAGACTGCCATTTTGGCAGATATTACGAAATGCCGTTCCATCGGGGGATATTTTGTCCGATGCAGTAGTTTTTCACCCGGCGGCCATCGTGCGTGTTTTACGGAGGAAACGGCGGCAGAAGAGTGCCCCGGCCAACGTCAATGCCACAGGGAAAGCCATCCATATTCCAGCCGGCCCTCCATGGAACGTAAAGCCCAATAGATAGCTCAGCGGCAGGGAAATGACAATGTAGCACAGGAAAGCGTAACGCATGAGCGGGCGTACGTCGGCAATGCCTCTTAGTGAATTGGCGAAATTGATTTGCAGGCCGTCACCGAATTGGTATAATACGAACGGGATGACCAGGCTGACGACAATATGCCGGATGTCCGTGTCGTCGGTGAAGAAAGCGCAGATGTCTGTGATGAAAGTGCTGATGGTGATGGCCAGTGCCAGTCCGGTGGCCAGAATCATCAGGTAGCCGGTGAGGGAACTGCGGCGCACGTTCCTGGTGTCGTTTACCCCATGGAAATGGCTGACCCGTATGGCTACGGCCGCCCCGATGCCATAATATACCATGAAGCAGGTGGAACCGACGCTCGTCATGATTTGATGGGCGGCGAGGGGAGCGGCACCAATCCAACCTTGCATCACGGCGCACAAAGAAAACGAAGCTGTCTCCATGCCCATTTGCAGTCCGAGCGGCCGGCCCAGTTTATGCAGCAGACGGCGCATGTCGGTGGTTTCGCCTTTGGCTTGGAAGCCGGAATGATATTTTTTATACTTTTCGTTTGAAGTGAATATACCGTAAATGACCATCAGCATAAGGATGCGTGACAGGGTGGTAGAGATGCCGGCGCCTAATAGTCCGAGTTGTGGGAAAGGGCCTATACCGTAAATCAGCAGGTAGTTTCCCACGATGTTGAACAAGTTTGCACTGATCATAATCCACATCGGTGTACGGGTGTTGCCGATACTGTCGAAGAATTGCTTGAAAGCATTGAAAAGGGATTGGATGGGTATGGAAAGCGCGACGACGATGTAGTACGGCCGGATTTCGGGGAGAAGCTCTTCGGGTTGTCCCATGTGCCCCAAGAAAAAGTAGAGCGTCCCCATCAGCAGGAACAGTACCATGCCCAGTGCGCCGTTGACTTGAAGTCCGGCTTTCAATGCCTTGCCGGCATTTTCGAATTCCCCCCGGGCGTGCATTGGACCTATGACCGGAGTGATGGCGTAAGAATAACCTAAGGCAAAAATCAACACCAACACCATGATGTTGTTGACGAAGCCTGCGGCGGCCAATGAGTGTGCACTGAAACGACCCACCATGATGGTGTCGGCCAGTCCTTGTATGATGGTACCTAACTGCCCTACAATGATGGGGATGCCTAATGTGGCCAAGGCACGAATGTGCCTGCCGTACGTGATAGCCTGATCGGATGCTTGCATAAGTCGTGATTTTAGGCCGCAAAGTTACGATTTATCAGGCTTATGTGCAAACGATTCTTCCGCTCTGTTTCAGAAAGCCTTGCGGTAGAACCGTGTGCGTGGAGCGGTCCGGTAGTCCATCCACGAACAGGCGTGCCATCCGAACAGACGCATTTCGTACCAAAGGAAAGACAGGTGGTAGGGGCGTTCTCCCAACGCACGTGCCGAACGGTTGAACCATACGGTTTTCCATACGCAGAGGAGGATAAACAATAGGGATATGATGGCCGTGGCCGCCCATTGATGCTGCCATACGCTCCATCCGAGGGACAGGGCCGTGGCACAATAGAATAAAGGTACGACGGCTTGTTTCAAGTTGAACGTCAGTCGATAACGCCATGTTTTCTTGAAATGTCTCCGGGTTTCCATATAGAAAGTGCGCTTGAGTCTCCATTGTTTTCCGGATGTCATGTCCTCACACTCCACTTTGCTGTCCGGATGTAGGGAAACGGCGGTATTTCCGACACAGCTGTGGCGGTTGACCAACAATTCCGTCACCCCACCGATAAGGTTGATGTCGTCGGCAAATCCTTTATGAGCCATGAACAGGCTTTTGCGATAGGCTATATTGGCCGGATTACAACGGTAGGCCTTATGTCGTGTGGCCCAAGGCAAGTATTGCATCTGGTGGAAGAGGTTGAAGAAAATAGTTTTACGGGAAAGCAAGCGCTTGTCCGGCATATAGTTGGCATATCCCAATACGATTTGTATGCCGTCGTGGAAATGTCCGGCCATAATGGAGAGCCAATGAGGAGAACACGGACGGCTGTCCGGTTCGGTCAGCAGCAGCCATTCGTATTGTGCGGCCTTGATACCGATGGTCAGCGACAGGCGTTTATGGCTGATATGGCGTGCACCGGACGGGGTGAAGGTATGATGCAGGTTGGCGTATTTCAGTTCCAGGGTTTTCAGTACGTCTTCCGTGTCGTCGGTCGATGCGTCATTCACGACGATAACTTCGAAACGCTCATATTCCTGTTCCAGTATCCGGGGAAGGTTGCTGCGTAACGCGTCGGCTTGGTTGTGCGTGGCGATGACGACGGAAATGGCCTCTTTCGGGCGACTGTCCGAGGATTGCGCCTCCGTTTCTTGCTGTTCTACCATGCGTGCCGTCCGCTTATAGGAACGGGCGGTACAGAAATGTGCTGCCCACGTCAGTGCGAAACCGGCGTAGGCAGCATTTTCCAAAAGGAAAGTTATGAGTGGATACATTATACGAAATCTTCAGTAGTATATCCGGCCGGCAATTCGCGGCAGTTATATCTTGAAGCCATGATCTCACCGTAAGCCCCGGCTGAACGCAGAGCCAAAAGGTCGCCGCGATGGCAACGGTTGAGGTCGAATGCCTTGACAAATACATCGCTCGACTCGCAGATAGGGCCTACAACGTCGTAGGTTTCCTTGCGCTCGTCGCTGCTCAGGTTCTCAATGGAATGGAAAGCCTGATAGAGGGCAGGGCGGATGAGGTCTGTCATGCCTGCGTCCACGATGGCAAACTGCTTGTATGTGGCTTGTTTGACATAGAGTACACGTGTAATCAGGCTGCCACACTGGCCCACGACGGCCCGCCCCAGTTCGAAATGGAGCTGTTGGTCCGGTCGCAGATGCAGATGCTTGCGGTAGGTTTGGAAATAGTCTGCAAAATGGGGAACCGGCACTTCGTTCGGATGTTGGTAGTCGATGCCCAATCCGCCACCCACGTTGATGTTCTTCACCGTAATGTGGTGGCGTTCCAGCCGGTCTTGCAGTTCGTTGACGCGGTTGCACAATGCCACGAAATCTCCCATTTCAAGTATCTGTGAACCGATATGGAAATGCAGCCCGACGAACTCCACATGTTTTAACGATGCAGCGATTTCTATGACCTTTTCCATGTCGGCCATGGCTATGCCGAATTTGTTTTCGGCCAGTCCGGTCGTGATATTGGCATGGGTATGCGCCCCTACGTCTGGATTGATGCGGAATGAGACGCGGGCGATTTTGTCTTTTTCGCCGGCCAACTGGTTGATGACTTCCAGTTCCGGTAAGCTTTCCACGTTGAAGTATGCGATACCGGCATCCAGTCCTACATTGATTTCCCAATCGCTTTTTCCTACGCCGGCAAACACGATTTTATCCGCCGGGAATCCGGCATCCAGACAGGCCTTGATTTCTCCGCCGCTTACGCAGTCGGCTCCGAATCCTGCCGCACAGATGATGCGCAGCAGTTTGCGGTTGGCATTGGCTTTTACGGCATAATGTACATGATAATTATCGTTTTTGCCTGTTTCTGACTTGATGGTATCCAGTGTTTTGCGGAGCAACTCCGTGTCATAATAATAAAACGGAGTTCTTACCGTATTGAATTTTTCTATCGGAAATGAACCTTTCATATCCTCATATTAATTGTTGAACAACGTGTCGCTGAGTGCCTGAAGCGCACTTTTCTTGTCTTCTTCGTTAATCAGGAATGAGATGTTATGGTTGCTTCCACCGTATGAAATCATTTGTACGGGGATGTCTTTCAACGCTTTTGCAGCCTGGCTTTCAAAACCGACGTTGTCTCGCGAAAGGTCGCCTACTACACAAATGATACACATATTCTCTTTGACGGTCACCGTTCCGTATTTCATCAGGTCGGCCACAATGTCTTTCAAATACGACTTGTTGTCGATCGTAACAGACACACCTACTTCCGAGGTGCTTACCATGTCGATGCTCGTTTTGTAGCTTTCGAAGATTTCGAACACTTTGCGTAAGAAGCCGTAGGCCAACAACATACGGCTAGAGTGTATTTGTATGGAGATGATGTTGTCTTTGGCAGCAACGGCTTTGATTTTTCCTTCCTGAAACTCGTTGTTGATTATCGTTCCGGGAGCCGATGGATCCATGGTGTTCAGCAAGCGTACGGGTACTCCGGCGAATTTAGCCGGTTGGATGCAGGTCGGATGCAGGATTTTGGCTCCGAAATAAGCCAGTTCCGCCGCTTCTTCGAAATGAAGTTGACGTACGGGCTTCGTTTTGTCTACGATGCGCGGGTCGTTGTTGTGCATGCCGTCGATGTCCGTCCATATCTGGATTTCCTCACTCTTTATCGCAGCCCCGATGAGGCAGGCCGTATAGTCCGAACCGCCACGTTGCAAGTTGTCCACCTCGCCGTATGCGTTACGGCAGATGAAGCCTTGTGTGATGTAAATCTGGTATCCGGGGTTGGCAGCCAACAATTCGTTGATTTTCTCTTTGATGTAATTGAAATCCGGTTCGGAATTTTTGTCCGTACGCATAAAATCGAGTGCCGACAACAGGATAGTCTTTACACCACATTCCTTTAGGTAATTTGTCACCATGTTGGTACTGATGACTTCTCCTTGGGCCAGGACGACTTTTTCTTCGAACGAAGTGAACAGGATTTTAGTGAAACTTCTCAAATAGTCGAACTCATCTTTCAAAAAGTCCAATGTTTTCTGTTTGTATTCTTCCGTGGCATACAATTCATCTACATGTTGGCGGTATTTTTGTTCCAACTGGTTGATGACGTTATTGGCACCTTCCGGATTCTTCTTATAAAGGTAATCGGATATTTCGACTAACGTATTCGTTGTACCGGACATGGCGGAAAGCACAATCATGTTGGGCGTGCCGTCCTGCGTAATCAACCGACATACATCTTTCATCCTTTGTGCGGAACCCACAGATGTTCCGCCGAACTTCATTACTTTCATATCGAATATTGGGTTTTAGTTATTCTCATTTATATTTTCTTCAATACTTTTCGATTCGATGGCATCAGGAGCCAACAAGGGAGTGTAAGTGTCCGTGCATTCCTGCAAACGTCCTTCTCCGCAACGATAGACTACGCCCGGGAATTCGGATATCAGTTCTTCGTTGTGCGTGCTCAGCACGACGGTGGTACCGGCTTTGCTGATGTCGTACAAAATTGCGGTGGCCCGACGTCCGTTCTCTTTGTCTAAATTTCCGGTCGCTTCGTCGGCAAGGATAATGTCCGGGCGGTTCAGGATGGCTCTTGCGATACACACGCATTGTTGTTCTCCACCCGACAACTGGTAAGGCATTTGGTCGGCTTTGGCCGTCATGCCCACTTGTTCAAGTACTTCATGGATCCGCATGTTCCGTTCCTTCTTCTTTTTCCATCCGGTAGCTTTGAGTACGAAATCCAGGTTGGCCCGTACGGTACGGTCGTTGAGCAGTTGGAAATCCTGAAATACGATACCTAGCCGTTTGCGTAGTGCCGGGATGTGCCTGCGTTTGATTTTGGTCATTTCGCGATCGAGCACACGCGCACTTCCCGTATGCACATCCAGTTCGCCATAGAACGTCTTCAGCAGGGAACTTTTCCCGGTACCTACTTTACCGGTCAGGTAAATGAATTCTCCGGCTTCAGCCTGGAAATTCACGCCTTTCAGAATGACATGTTCTTCTTGGACTATATCCACATTTTGATATTCGATGCGCATATATGTTTCTTTTAGGAGGTTAGTGTTTTTTCCACCCTGGCTTGTGGCGGGCCTGTAATTCTGCGGCCATCTGCTCTATACGTAGTCCTTTGGAGGTAAGCAGGACGATGAGATGGTATAGCATGTCCGAACCTTCATAAATGAGGCGTTCGTCTGTGCCGTTAACAGCCTCTATGACGGCCTCCAAGGCTTCTTCGCCCACTTTCTGCGCCATACGGTTGATACCGTCCTTAAACAAACTCGTAGTGTATGACCCTTCGGGCATTTCCTTATGTCGTGTTTCGATAAAATCTTGTAACTCGCTAAGGAATGTCAAGGGATTGGCTTCATTTTTCTCTCCCCAGCAAGTATCGGTACCGGTATGGCACACCGGGCCTTCGGGATGTACCCGGACGAGTAGCGTATCATGGTCGCAGTCGTTTTTGATGGAAACGACATGCAAAAAGTTTCCACTGGTTTCACCTTTGGTCCATAGCCGGCTTTTACTGCGGCTGAAGAATGTTACCTTTCCGGTTTCCAATGTCTTGTCGTAGGCTTCACGGTTCATGAATCCCAACATCAAGACGTTTTTAGTCTCGGCGTCCTGGATGACAGCCGGTACGAGGCCGTCCATCTTGTCGAAATCTATTTCCATATATATAATAGGTGTTTGATATGTCTTTTTTAAATTCTAACGTTAATGCCTTCCGACTTTAGCCATGTTTTCAGTTCCGGAATGGAAATCTCTCCGAAATGGAAGACGCTGGCAGCCAGTGCGGCATCGCTTTTCCCTTCGATGAAAGTGTCCCGGAAATGCTCTTTGCTTCCGGCTCCTCCCGAGGCGATAACCGGGATGCTCAGCTCCTCTGCGAGACGTGAAAGAGCTTGGTTGGCATAGCCGTTTTTCACTCCGTCGTGGTCCATGGACGTAAACAGGATTTCACCGGCTCCCCGGTCGCATGCTTCGCGTGCCCATTCGAACAGGTTCCGTCCTGTGCGTATGCGTCCGCCGTTCAGGTAACAGAACCAACCTTCTTCGGTCTCTTTGGCATCAATGGCCACCACGCAGACTTGTGACCCGAAATGCCCCGTAATCTCGTTGATAAGTACGGGGTTACGCAAGGCTGCCGAGTTGACACTCACTTTGTCGGCTCCGGCATTCAGCAACCGTTCCACATCGGCCAGTTCGTTGATACCGCCGCCGACGGTGAAGGGGATGGATATTTCTGCCGCCACGCGCTGCACCATTTCCGTGAATGTCTTACGGCCTTCGTGGCTGGCCGTAATGTCCAAATATACCAGTTCGTCCGCTCCCTGTTCGCTGTAAGCCTTGCCCAGTTCCACCGGGTCTCCGGCTTGGCGCAGGTTCACGAAATTAGTCCCCTTTACCGTCTGTCCGTTCTTGACATCCAGACAGGGGATGATACGTTTTGCCAATGCCATACTTATCCTTTGTTTTCAGCCCATTCGGCCAATTCGTTTAATGAGATTCTGCCCTCGTAGATGGCTTTTCCGAACACTACGGCCGGGATGCCGGCTTCGTTCAGGCCGATGAGGTCTTGCAGGCAACTGACCCCTCCGCTCGCTATCAGCCCGCAGTCCGGAAACTCTGCCATGACTTTCCGGTAGAGGCCGGTGGAGGGGCCTTGCAACATGCCGTCCTTGCTGATGTCCGTACAGAGCACATGCCGTACGCTTTCGTCCATGTAACGACGGAGGAAAGGAAGCAACTCCTGTGTGCTTTCCTCTTTCCAACCGTTGATGGAAATCAGTCCGTCTTTGACGTCTGCGCCCAATATGATATGGTCTGGCCCATATTGCCCGAGCCATCCGAGGAACAATTCCGGACAGGTGGCCGCCACACTGCCTATCGTGACCAGTGCCGCCCCGCTTTCGAAGGCGATGCGGAGGTCTTCGTCGGCTTTGATGCCGCCACCGAAGTCTATTGTCAAGCCGGTGGACGAAGCCAGGCGTTCCAATACTTTATGGTTGACGATATGTTTGGATCGTGCCCCGTCGAGGTCCACGACGTGCAAACGTTTGAAGCCGTAACTTTCAAATTCCCGCGCCACGGCTACCGGGTCTTCGTTGTAGGTCTTCTGTGTGGCGTAATCTCCTTTGGTCAGCCGTACGCATTTGCCGTCTATCAGGTCTATGGCCGGTATCAGTTCGATCATACTGTCAAATCTAAAAAGTTTTTCAATATGCGTTCACCCACGCTTCCGCTTTTCTCCGGATGGAATTGCGTGGCGTAGAAATTGTCTTTGTGCAAGGCGGCACTGAACGGCACGACATAGTCGGTCACGGCTATGGTGTACGGGTTGACCGGTACGTAATAGCTGTGTACGAAATAAACGAATTCGTCCGTGCCGAAGCCTTTGAACAGCGGGCTGCTTGTACGTGCCAAGGTGTTCCATCCCATGTGGGGCACTTTGTCTTCGTGCTTTTCCGGACGGAACTTCAGGACTTCCGCGTCGAAAATGCCTAAGCAGTCCGTATCGCTTTCTTCGGAATGGCCGCACATCAGTTGCTGGCCGATGCAGATGCCCAAAACGGGTTGCTTCAGGTCGCGTATCAGGCGGTCCAATCCCCGCGAACGCAGGTAAGCCATCGTACTGCCGGCTTCTCCTTGTCCCGGAAAAAGCACGCGGTCGGCTTTCGACAACCGCTCTGCGTCGTCGGTCAGTTCCGGCGTAATCCCCAACCGTTTCAGTGCGTTGGCTACGGAATAAATGTTTCCTGCATTATACTTTACGATGGCTACATTCATCTTTTAATATGCTCTGTCTTTTTTTGATGTCTGCAAATATACTAATTTTAGTTGACAGACGGGATAAAGTAACATGAAAAAACGTATTTTGCTTACATTTCGTTGCTTTTTTGTGACAAACTGCATGCTACTTGTTCTTTTTCAGGAACAGATTATGCGTAATGACATCGGGCAGCTCTTCGGCATAATGCGTTACCATAATCATGGTCTTGTCTTTTCGTCGGCAAAAAGCCGAAATAATCTCACGTGTCAACTGACGGTTACGGTCGTCCAAGCCGTGCAATGGCTCGTCTAAGATTAGCAGCTCCGGGTCTTTGACGAATGCGCGGGCCAACAGGCAGAGCCGTTGCTCTCCGCTGGAGAGTTTCAGGAAAGTACGGTCTTTCAGTCCGGCGATGCCGAAAATGTCCATCCACCATTCGCAGACGGCCCGTTGGTCCGGACGAGGATGCACGTAAAGCCCTACGGAGTCGTTCAGTCCGCTGGCTACGATGTCTATGGCCGGGAGGTCTTTCAGGTATGCACGGTGCATTTCCGGACTGACGTAACCGATATGCCGTTTGATGTCCCAAATGCTCTCTCCCGAACCTCGTTTCCGTCCGAACAGTTCGATGTCGCAGGCGTAGCTTTGCGGATTGTCGGCACATACCAGACTGAGGAGGGTGGATTTCCCGGCACCGTTTTCACCGCCCAAAGCCCATTTCTCGTTTTGCTTCACCGTCCAGTCCAAGTCTTTCAGGATGGTGCGCTGTCCGTAACGGATGCTCACGTGGTTGAACCGCAGCATGCAACCCTCCGTGTCCGTGGTGGTCAGGCGGTTTTCTTTCTCAGGCAATGTTAGGATGCGGGCGGCTTTGCCTTCTTCGAGCACACGTACCGGGATGCGAGGGCGTTGTCCGATGTATTCCGTACGCGGTACTTTGGGCAGGATGTCCAGATGTTCCACCGGAATGACATGGGTGATGAATTCCGGAATGTCATCGGTCTTCGACAGGACCAATATGGTTTGCAGGTCCGTTTCGCGGATCAGCGTTTGGAGTAGTCCGGCCAGTTGCTCCCGCGTCTGTGCATCCAGCCCGATGAAAGGATTGTCCATAATCAAAAGCCTCGGGCCGGAAAGCAACGTTTTGGTGAGTTGGAACTTCCGTAACTCTCCGCTAGACAAGGTAATGATATATTTATCCAACAGGGTGGAGAGGTGGAACATCTCATAAAGTTTGTCCCGCAACATCATGCGCCGCTCGTGCATCTGTCGCTTTCCCTCTTCGTCCATGCCGTACCCCGTAGTGTTTTCGGCTGCGGTGAAAGCCTCCTCCAACATTTGTCCGGCGGTCGGGGTCTTCTCGTCGATGTCGTGTTGGTTCCAACGTTGTTGGTAGTAGTAACTGCCGTCGCTGTCTCCGTAAGAATCGCGGAAAGTGATATATTTGATATTTTCGCTGACCAGTTTCAACGGCGAGGGGGAAAAGTCGTAACGGACTCCGTTCAACAGGAGCGGATAGCGTCCGGTGATGATGTCCACCAGTCGTGATTTGCCGCTCCCGTTGGCTCCAACGATGGCCACTTGTTCCCCGGATGCGATAGCCAAGTTTACCGGATGGTTCATGCGGTAAAGCGGATGACGGGGTACCCCGTCCGTGATTTCAATGATGTGTTGCATTGTGTTCGTGTTAAATCTGTCCTTTCACCTTATCCGGATTTTTCCGGATGAAATCTTTCCAACTGTGGTAAGGCTGGGCCACGGCCGGCTTCCCCATCTGTAGGAAATGGCAGTAGGCGGCAGCCAGTCCGTCGGTGGCATCCATATACGGCAGCATGTCTTCCTCGCGGATATGGAGCATACGGGTCAGCATGCCTGCCACTTGTTCTTTGCTGGCCTGCCCGTTTCCGGTGATGGCCATTTTGATTTTGAGCGGCGCATATTCGGTGATGGGGATGTCGCGGTGGATAGCCGCCGCAATGGCCACGCCCTGTGCGCGCCCCAATTTCAGCATGCTCTGCACGTTTTTGCCGAAGAAAGGCGCTTCGATGGCCATTTCGTCCGGCAGGTATGATTCGATGATGCCTGTCACCCTTTCGAATATCCGGCCGAGTTTCAAGTAAGGTCCGGTATATTTGCGCAGGTCGATGATGCCCATGGTTTCCATGACCGCCTTGTTCCCGGTTACACGTAGCACGCCGTATCCCATGAGGTTCGTGCCCGGGTCTATGCCCAGGATTATCTTTTCGCTGTTCTGCTTGTCCGTCATGAATCAGTGTTCCTCTATGACTTCCATTAAAGTGGTGAACCCGGCAGCCTTGTCTTTGAATATCTTCTGCATTTCCTGGAAGAGCTTTTCGCCGTGCTTGACATACCATTCGTGCAGCCGTGCCGAACTTTCCACCTCGAATTGCAAGGAAAAGCATTCGGAATCTTCATCGTGGTGGGACAGGATCTTGCACAGCCTTGGCTTGTCCAAAAAGCCGGAAGCCAATGCCTGCGGGATATAGACTTGATGAATCCAGATGACAAAGTTCCGGGCATCGTCGAAAGTCACGTGATAAGTCGTATTGTAAACCAACATGTTTTCTAAGTTTTATTGAGTTTGCAAAGTTACGAAAAAGGCGGTTGATGTGCTAATAATTCCTATTTTTTCGTGGAATACCTACCTTATTTTAAATAAAGGACCTATTTTTGCAGTGATTTTAATAGAAGAAGGATATGAAAAAGTTTATAGCATGGTCTTTGCTGTGCATGTTGGGAGGCGTTCCGGTCTCGGCGCAAAAGACGGAAGGGAGTGCCTTGGTGGCTGCACAGGAGACAAAGTCCGACGTGAAGGAAGCCAGTATCGTGTTCGACAAGACAACCCAGGATTTGGGAACCTTTTCGGAAGACGACCCGATCGTGAAATGTACGTTTACGTTTACCAATGAGGGGAATGCCCCGTTGGTGATTCATCAGGCTATCGCTTCATGCGGATGCACGGTACCCACTTATACCCGGATGCCGGTAAAACCCGGGGAGAAGGGCAAGATGGAGGTGACGTACAACGGCAGTGGAAAATATCCGGGGCGGTTCAAGAAAAGCATTACGGTGCGTACCAATGCCAAGGAACCTATGGTGAAATTGTATATTACCGGTGTAATGACAGCTTCCGAAAAAGATAAGAAATAAGCCGATGGGAAAGATAAAAGCGGTATTTTTCGATATAGACGGGACGTTGGTCTCTTTTAAGACCCATCGCATTCCCCCATCCACCCTTGATGCCGTGGCCGCCCTTCGCAGCCGTGGCATCAAAGTTTATATAGCTACGGGGCGTCCGGTTCCCTTTATCGACAATTTGGGTGAATTGGAGTACGACGGCATGATTACCGTGACGGGTGCTCATTGTTTTACGAGCGGCGGAGAAGTGATTTATCATCAGTCGGTTTCAGCGGAGAGCGTGGGGCGTGTCGTGGGGCACCTGACACACGGGGCAGACGCATATCCTGTTATATTTGTTTGCAGCGATGAGATGTTCATTACAGAACTTAACGAAGATGTCGATGCGGTGGCCCGTTTGTTGGACATCAAAATGCCGCCCGTTCGTCCGGCTTCGTATGCCTGCGGAAAAGATGTCTTGCAACTCATTTCTTTCTTCAAAGCTGACCGTGAACCGCATTTCATGTCTGCGTTGATGCCCGACTGCACTTCCATGCGTTGGCATCCTTTCTTCACGGATGTCATTGCCGGGGGAGTGGACAAGAGTGTCGGCATAGACAAAGTGCTGGCATACGAGGGGCTTTCGTTGGACGAAGCCATGGCGTTTGGCGATGGGGGGAATGATATGGCTATGCTGTCCCACGTTCCATGCGGGATAGCCATGGGAAACGCGTGCAAAGAGTTGAAGGAGGTTGCGGCGTACGTGACGGCTTCTGTGGATGAGGATGGCGTGGCAAGGGCATTGCGTCATTTTGGCTTGATAAATTGATTTTAAGAAACGTTCCGTGGCTTTTATGGGGATGAGTTGCACTTCTTTCCTGTGCTCCCACACAGATTATAGTTGTGTGGGAGCACAAAAGTGTTAAAAATTGAAGTTTTTCTTCTTTTTTTGACTGGAATAATTCGTATTATTAAATACTTTTTGTAAATTTGCCTCCATAATAATTCCTAATTTCGTTCTAATTTTATTAAATGTATGAAAAAACAAATCAAGCGATGGTTAACCGTATGCAGTGCCTTCTTCGTGGTCGGGCAGTCGGTTTTCTTGTCCGGTTGTAATGATGACTTGCCTTCTGCGAGTTATTATACTTTTACGGGTGAAATGATGAGTGATTATTTGAAGTCCCGTGAGGATTTCAGTTTGTTCACACGTATCGTGGAGCGTGCAGGGCAAATGGACTTTTTGGCGAGCCGTGGCGGGCGCACTTTGTTTCCGCCGGTAAACTCCGGTGTGGAAGATTTTTTGAAGGAGTATGGTTATGCTTCCGTGGAGGACATTCCGGAGGCTTATTGCGACACACTTGTGAAAGCCTGCATGATAGACAACTCGATAGTTTATACATATAACCTGGCGGAGACATCGCAGCAGAAGAATGAACTGGATTTGCCTTTGGTGATTCAGACCACGGGCGATACGGTTGATGCCAATGGCATGGTGTTGAGTATTGTGAACCGTAGGGCTGCTATTATCAATGAGTTGAAGAATGACTCGGTGGAAAACGGCGTGTGTCATCCGGTGAGCAAAGTGCTTGTCCCAAGTACCAGTTTGGGGGCTTCCTTGCTCGAAGAGAACAAAGCTGACTTTACCATTTATTATGAGGCACTCCGCCGTACAGGTCTGTTGGATTCCTTGTCGGAATACCGAGATGATGATTACGAGGCGGAAAAGGCGAGTTTTCCCGAGTTCCTGTACAATCAAAAGCCAGGGAATTATACCTATACCTTGAAACGTCCGGACCACCGTTACTCGGGCTTTACTTTGTTCATTGTGCCAGACCGCGTGCTGTACGAGAAATATGCGAATCTTTTCAGCGAGGGCATGTCGATGGAGCAAAAGATAGATGCCTTGTACGAATTGGCCGTCGAAAAATATAATGATAACCAGTCGGCTGAGATATTCGGGTTGAATAAGGTGGATCCGACTAATCCGGAAGGCAAGACTTACAAGGAACTGTATTGGAACAAGAATAGCCTGACCAATCCTCACAACCCGTTGAAGATTTTTATGACTTACCATATCTTGGACCGTATGTTTGCCAGTACGGACAAGTTCATCAATTGTTGGGGATTCAATACGGCTTATGCCAGTCCTACGGAATGGATAAACACGATGCTTGATTTCTCGTCCATGAAGTTGGAAAAGGTGTATTCTACCACGGATCCGGCTGTGGAATATCCCCGTGAGTTCTATATCAACCACAGCGAGGCCAGTAAGTATAATTCCAACGAGCGAGTACGCGGTTCACGCGTGACGGTGCCTGATGTGGAGAATTTCTCTCTCAACGTGGCCTATTATTATGTGGACGACGTGTTGGCTTACGACCAGACGACACGGAACAACGTTTACAATACGCGTTTGAGAATAGATTTCCAGACCGTGTGGCCGGAATTGACCAATAACGACATGCGTTTGAACGGTGACCCGCGTGAGGCTTACAGCGAGGCATCCGACAATTCGGAGACAGGTGGAAAAGCAGGGGGATTCAATTACTATGCTCCCAAGGGATATATAGAAGGGGTCAAGTTCTCGGAGACTTCGGTATTCATGGTGCATCGTCCCAAGTTACGTTGGTGGGACTTCGGAGGAGACGAGATAACCGTTCAAGGTTCAAGTTACGACGTGGAGTTCAATTTGCCCCATGTTCCTCCCGGCACGTATGAACTCCGGATAGCTTATCCGGGCGGAGTGGGGAACCGAGGCATAGCTCAGGTTTACTTGGACGATGTGCCGCAGGGACTTCCCATTGACATGCGTTACGGTGGGTCGGACAGCCGCGTGGCCGGTCTTTATAACGGAGGCTCCGGGTGGCGTAACAAGGATGAAAACTCCAACGGTATTTATACGACGGAGGAATTGGAGGAAAATGCCCGTGTCATGAAGAACAACGGTTACTATAGCGCGGGGAAGAGCGTGATATGCTATAACGCCGGAAATATTCCGGAAACGCCGCAATACGTACCCATGTCTTCCAATGTGTTGTACAATGTCGCTTCCTGCCTGCGTCGTAAGGTTTGCGAGGTCGTAGTCCTCCCCAACAGGGAGCATACGGTGCGGTTCCGCTCGGTGTTCACGGGAAGTAGCGATGCCGCTTTCGTGTTGGAATATATGGAGATGGTTCCGATTAGCATTTGCGGGGCCGGAGGTATCGGTGAAGACCTTTATTAACGTACACAGGTATTAGTTTGTGTAGTTGTGGCGGTTGGGTTAATTCTTGACATCAGGAATCCCGGCCGCCACTTTTTTGTTTACGCTTCGGAAAGGCTATGAAAATTGGTGGGGAGTTGTGGATTGTGGAGGTTGCGTTTTACAGCAGCCCTGTTTCGTCCAACATTTTGCGGTAAAAGTCGGCTTTCTTCTCCAATTTCATGGGATAGGCCCGTGAACTGGACGGCATGCGATACAGCCGTAATTCGCGTCCTTCCGTCACGAACGGGCTAAAGCTACCGATGGCGGGCTGCGATATATGGAAGGTATCGCACAACGTGTCGGTAGCTTTTTGTCCGGTGGTGACGATGGCCGTGCAATGGGGGATTTGTCCGAGCAACCGGGGAAGGTCGGTCGGGGTGACGACTTCCAAAAACTTGTCCGACGCATTATCCTGAAGACGGCGGACGGCGGAAGCCGTATCGTATAGGGCGATGCCCTTGTCGAGCAGGAACTCCACGATCATTGCTTTCTTGAAACATTTGGCCCGTTCATCTACAAACCAATTCCGGTCGCCATGGAAAATGTATCCCATGATGCGCCACATGTCGTTGATGAAGTTCGGGTAGTAGAAATCCATGCACCAACGTTTCTTCTGGGGTGGGAAACTGCCCAGCATCAACAGGCGTGCATGGGGTGGAAGGAACGGTTGCAAGGGATGTTCTTCGGTGGGAACGGGGGTGGGGGAATCTGTTGGTGTCATGTGTATCTATCTGTATGCTTTACGTTTATGAAAATTTAGTCCGATATATAAATTCAGTGTGCCGAACGTGTTGTTGATGGACAGGCGGTTGTGGCGGTAATTGTAGTTGTGCACGATTAAAGACAAGCCACCGAAATATTTGGTGTTGTTCCATACCAGTCCCGCACGCCCCGTGACGTCGAAATTCAGGTTTCTCAGATGAGAAGCCAAAGCCGAAGTCTCCGTCTCGTTTTCCGATTGCACGGCGGCTGTATGTGTTTTTTTATAACCGATGGCCGGCACGATGGAAATGCAAAACAACCAGTTTTTCTTGAACACCCAGTTGTAGGCATAACCGCAACTCAGGCTGAAATCTGTGTATTTGACTTTATCTACCTGGAAATCCTGGCTGAGTTCGTGGTCCGGATTATGGGTGAGCACGGGCGGTAGGGCATTATAATCGAAATCCAGTTCGTGCCGGGTATAGGCAAAACCGACTTTCCACGACCCGCAGCTTTTGCGTTGTACGGTACTCTGTGCAAATGCGGCCGGATAAGAAAAACGTTTGTGGTTGAAGATGTAATAGGCATTGATGCCTGTCATTTTTACGTTGATGCCGTGGCAGTTTTCGCCTTCTACTTCTTGTGCTTCTTCGCCAAGGCCTTTCACTTTACGCAGGCGGAAATCGTCTCCTGTCCGGCGGTAAATAAGGTCGCAACCGAGCATGGAACTATACAGGCTCAGTTCAAACTCCGTCTTCTTCGATTGTTGGCCTTTACCTAAAGAGGATACTTCGAAGGTATATCCTAGAAAAATCCAACGCCAACCTAAATAAGGTCCTATTTTGATGGCCGGGCGGGGAGAGAATGACAGCTTTTGACCTAACTCCCGGCTGTGCAGCGTGTAGGTTTCGAAGCTGTTCGTGTTTTGCAGCATGAACGCCCAGTTGTATTTGTTCGGGGTGATATAAGTCGTGTCCATGGCGTTGAACGCACGGAAAAATTGTTTGAAGATATTTCCTTTCCGTTTTTGGGGCAAGTCGGATGGTATGGCTGTCTTTGCGCTGTCAGCAAATTCCGTAACAGCAGTGCAGGCTTCACCGATAGGAGATTGTGCGGAAGCGGAAAAACAAAGAAGACAGGCGTGTATGATCAGTGCGTTCCGTAATTTCATCTTACAGTTTTCCCAAGATCTTGTCCATAACCCAATTAACCGGTGTGGCACTCACACTGTCGCAAGTACAGATGGCTTGCTTTTGCAAATGTTCGACGATGTTGTGAATCAAAGGGAGTTGCACGTGGTCGGGATTCGGAATGACGAGTTCTTCGCGACCGCGTTCCGTATGCAGGGCAATGGGGTCGTAGGTGAATACCGAGAAGCAAATCTGTCCTTTGTCGCCGATGATTTCAATACGGTCGGTCTTTGCCGATTCATGGGCGACGAAACACCACGAACCGGAACCCGGCGTACCGTCCGGGAATTGGAAACAGGCACTGACGTTATCTTCCGTGGCATATAGTCCTTCCCGGTTGGAACAGTATCCGTGGGCTTTGATAATCGGGCCGAAAAATTCCTGTAACAAATCCAACTGGTGCGGGGCGAGGTCGTAAAAATAACCTCCTCCTGCGATGTCGCGTTGCACACGCCAGGGCAGTTCCCGGCTGTTGTAGTCCAAATCACGCGGTGGAACGGCAAACCGGATCTGCACGTTGAGCACCCGTCCGATGGCTCCACTTCGTATCAGTTCCTTTACTTTGGCAAAGTAAGGCAGGTAACGCCGGTAATAGGCCACGAAGCAAGGCACACCCGTTTGTTGGGAGACACGGTTGATGCGGCAGCATTCTTCGTAGCTTACCGCAAGGGGCTTCTCTACATATACCGGCTTGCCGGCCTTCATGGCCATGATGGCAAAAGTGGCATGTGAAGAAGGAGGAGTGGCGATATAGACGGCATTTACGTCGGGGTCGTCCACTAATTCCTGTGCGTCGGTGTACCATTTGGGGATACCGTGCCTTTCGGCGTACGAACGTGCTTTTTCTTTATTACGGCTCATGACGGCTTCGATTTTAGAGCCGGGCACGAGACTGAAAGCCGGCCCGCTTTTCTTTTCCGTCACTTCCCCACATCCGATAAATCCCCATTTGATGATGATTTCCGCGTCCATATTCGTGCAATGAAAAATGTAATCTTTACGCAAATGTACAAAAAAGGCGGCATATTCCGGCTGATGGGCGGCAGAAAGTTTGGATAAAGCCGGTAGTGCCGTTTCCGACGAGGTATAAAAAATGTTATCTCATCACTGAGGTATGGAAAAATATGGTATTTTTGTCCGGCAAAAGAACATTAAAGTTTCAAATTCGGTTATGGAAGAGAAGAAAGAAATGGATGGGGGCTTGTTCAAAAGCCGTAGTTATCTGAGTTGTCTGAACGAGGGACTGAAATTGCCTACACGTCATATCCTGCCTTTATTGAAGTTTTTGTACCCTTCGCTCATCGTGGGTGCGGTGGTGATGGGATTGTGGGGCGTGTTTTTCAATCAGATTACCGTGGCTTTGACGCGTTGGATGGCAGCAAGCGAACCGGTCGTGCTTTCTTTTCCATTGTTTACTCTTATCTTATTAAGTGTGTTGTCCCTGTTGGCCGATAGCTTTTATATGGGTAACGTGATGACGGCTATTTCCCGTTTTGCTACGGCCGGGGCGTGGCCTGTGTTGCGGTTCGGTGAGGCCAAGCGTGAGGTATTCGATGCTTCCCTGCGGGCTTTGACGTGTACGTTGGTGGCCGTCGTGGTTTTCTCTTTGCTCATCGTGCCTGTGACTTTGTGGTTGGGGCCGGGCAACGTCTGGGTGACTGTGGTGTCGTATATCCTGCTGCTTGCGTTGGGAGTGCCTTACTGTATGGTGATTATGGACTATATGTTGGGCGAACGCCGCGACTTTTGGTGTAGCCTGAAGCGTATGAAAGATGGTTACCAGTACTGGGGTGCGTTTTTCATAATCTTGTTTTGCGGAGGTCTTATCATGGGAGTGTTGGCAGCTGTGAGTTGGTTGCCGGCGGGGATTCTGGCATACGCCGGTCATGCTTCCCTGACGGGGGTGTTGGAAGGAGACGCAACAGACCTGCCTTCATACGTCCCGGCTTTGGTCGTATGCTTCTTTATGTTGGCTTCGGTGATAGCGAACGTGTTCAGTTGGCTTACGCTGTTCCCGTTGTCTTACCTGTATGGTTCGGTCGAGGCACGGAAACAGGAGAAAGCCTCTTTTGAAGAAGAAGAACGCCGTTTGCAGGGTTTGCAGTAGCCTCTGGTAAGAATAGAACCGTCATGCCCCGTATCAATAATGGCTTGATACGGGGCATGACGGTGTATGGAAAGGGTGTTTTTTGCCCGTGACAGGTGTTCGCCTGTGCGGGCGAATGGATTTATAGAAAGTGTTGATGGTATTCTATTTTTTGCAGAAATTCAGCTACGTCACGCCCGTCCATGAGCCCGTGATGCACGGTGATAGAAAGAGGAAGTTTATATCGTCCGTTTTCCTGTGTCAGCTTTCCCGTGGAAATACGAGGGACGGAATCTCCGGTCCGGATGGAACCGGCATGTTTCATTTCGGAAAATGCGAACCAGGGCAATGCCGAATAGCGGATGACATCGGGTCGCCATGTGTTTTCGGTAACGGACAGGCCACTCCCTTTTTTCACTCGTTCTATTTCTTTTTCCGCATTCCGTATAAAAATGTCGATGTCGTCATGGTACTCGAAAAAGCCGAACCCGAAAGTTCCGTCTTCCCGTCCAATGGTGGGAGATACGTGTATGGTGTCGTACCGCACGGGCTTCCCGTCTTCTATCCGGAGCCGGAAGGCCTCCGTTTCATTGGCGCATTTCAATAGGAAATGTACGGACGAGAGGAAGAAGGAGTGTTGGTGTGCTTTGATATGTTCGTAGGCTTTAGTGAAGTCTACGAGTGTGGTGATTCCGAAAAAAGGATCGTCGAACCGGGAAAAGAATTCGAAATGCTCCCTGCGGTTCCAATGGGTGATGTCGATGCTTTGTTTCATGGATATGAGTGAAAACTTTTTAATTGAAGAAATTCCACGAGAGTCCGAAATGGATGTTCATCGGATTGATGGGATAGTGGGGGACGAGGAATGCGTTCTTGTTTCCCGTTCCATTGTTTACATGGTTCACGTTCACATAAAAGCGGCAGTGCTTCAGGAAGAGGTTGACGTAGGCGTTGCAAATGGGATAGTTGCCTAACTTCATCCGCGTTTCCGGCGACTGCACCGTAAACTGTTGGATGATGGGGGCATAGTCCGGAGCATAGTATTCCGTGAAATAACGGACGTCGCCGCCCAACTGCACGCGCAGTACCTTGGCAATGTGGAATACGATGTAGAGGTTGCTGTAGGCAGAGAGGTCCGGCAGGGGGAGGATGTCCTGATTGCTGGTCTTCTGGTAAGCCACCTCGTTGTCCCAATGCAGGATACCGAATTTGAAGTTTTGGTTAAGCCGTGCGCTGAACACTTGTACGCTGCTCCCGTATTGTTTGACGGAAATACGGTTGCTGTAACCGGCGAATTGCCCCCCTTCATTGTTATAAGCTATTTTGTCTGTGGCGAAGTAGGCATAATTCTTGATGTTTTCCACTCCGACGGTGAGGGCTGTCCGTGTACGTTTCAAGGAAAGCGTTCCCTCTATCCGGGTGCGGAATTCTTTGTCAAGGTCGTTGTCCCACCAAGCAAACTGCGAATGGTAGTGGCGCATGTAGAAACTCGGATTCAGGTTCTTGACGAATGCACGGGCTGCCAACTGTACGGTATCTTTAAACAACCGGAAGTTCAGGTCTGCCCGGCCTTCCACATCGAATTGCCCGACGTCTTCTCCGAGCAACGTCACTTCGCCTGTCACATCGTAGTGCAGGGTTTTTCCTTCCCGTTTGCTCAGTTGTCCGCCTACCGAGATATTATTTTCCGAATAGCTTCGGATGATTTTGTTTCCGCCGTTCAGGTCCGGCATGGTATAATGCCGGTATTCATGGGATGCAAAGGCTGTGAGGCCGGCTTTCGCCCATTTGTTGAAACCTTCGCGAAGGGCTATGCCTAAAGTGTTTTGGATGGCGTAACCCCGCGTGCGGTCACTCATATTGTTGGGGTCGCCATAAAACAAGTCGGCATAATAGTGGTCGGGCGTATCGTAAGAATACACCGTGTGCTTGGTGTTGCGGATGCGCAGGGTATGGATGAAACTGGTGACCGGTACGAAATCCTGCGGATTGTTCTGTTTGGCCATGAAGTCGTTGCGCAACGAGTCCATGACGGCATGTTGGTATGCCGTGTCCGCCTTTTGGTATACGGTGAACAAGCTGTCGCGCAGTCCTTTCAGCAATACGGAATCGGCAGGCATCACCGGACGGAGCGAATCGGGCAGTTCGATGTCTTTGTAGAATCCTAAGTTATAACGGTGTGTGAGATAATACGTCTGGTCTTCGTTACGGTTCCAGTTTTCCGACAAGATGGTCGGGATATCCCTTGAACCGTAGGAGCGTGTGAAGTCTTCCGGATGGGTGATGTAGTCGTCATTCTCGATACCGCCGTTCTCGCCCATTCTCATGTGGTTCACGCTAATCCATGCATGCATGTTGTAGCGGTCGTCCAGATAGTAGCCGTATAGCGAACCGTTGAAAAGTGAAGTGGCTTGGTTGTTGTAATACCCGCGTCCGTATAAGTAGTCGAGCTTGAACCCGATACCGGAAATCTTATTGATGTTGCTGGCGAAATAAGCTCTCAGTCGGTCTTCTCCGTCCTGCTTGTTGCCGCAGGAGTGGTAAGACAAGTTGGTGATGGGACTTAGCGTGTTGGTGAATTGGAATTCGCTCACCGGAGTGTAGAAATAGTCGAACGGGTCGGCAAAGATGAAGTTGCTGTAAGGCTTGCGGTCCATGAAAAGGCGCGACAGGCGGGGAGAACCCAAATTGCCCAGAAAGTTGTACTGTCCCGTAGGCCCGGCCGTCAGGTTGAAGTTCTGGAAATTGTTCGGCAGCGTGTCCACGTCTACAGGAGTGATGTTGCCGAAACGTTCGTCGATATTCCAGGCGTATGAGCCGATAGGGATGATTTTGTCTTCGGCTTGTGTTGTGTCGCGTCCCCATGTGTACGCATCGTTACCGTAACCGTCGATGACAGGATTGCCGTTGGCATCGAGTTGGACGGGATTGCCGTTGGCATCCACCGGATTACCGTAGGCATCCGTGCCATAGATGGGGTTACCGACAGGCATTTGTGCCATGGCGGGCGACACCATGCACAAACTGACATATAAGAAAAAAGTAAGTTTGAGTCTCATAACGGGTGCAAAGATAGCGAAAGGCGAGCGCAGAGGCAAACGAAAAACGAAGTTTTTCAAGTTTGGATCTGCCGGGCCGCATCCTGTTTTGACGATAGTACAAGGTTATGGAAAAGAAAAAGGGATGTATTTCCCGATTTGGAAATACATCCCTTTAAGTTTTTTCAACCGGAGGTTTCCGTCAATCTGCCGGGTTGATGATTTCCATGCCTTTGCGTAAGGCTGCCTCGTTCATCGGGATGAGGTGGTGATGTCGTTCGGGCAACGTCTTGCGTAGTGCGTGGATTACATCTTCCACTTCTACCAACGGACGTACTTTCAACAGTCCTCCCAAGACAATCATATTGAATGCCTTGGCAGCTTTCATCTCTGCGGCCGCGTCCATGGCGTCGATACGATAGACCGTGATGTCCTTGCGAGAAGGCGGCGTGCTGATGCCGTATCCGTCGTAAATCAGTGTACCGCCCGGTTTGATGCGTTGTTCGAATTTTTCCAACGAAGGTTGGTTCAGGATAACGGCCGTATCATACATGCTCAGGATGGGAGAGGATATTTTGTCGTCGCTGACGATTACGGTGACATTGGCTGTACCGCCACGTTGTTCAGGGCCGTAAGAGGGCATCCAGGTTACTTCCTTGCCCTCCACCAAGGCAGCGTATGCCAATATTTTCCCCATGGAAAGCACGCCCTGGCCGCCGAAACCGGCTATGATGATTTCTTCTTTCATGACCATTAGTTCGTTTAATGTGAATCGTTTGCTGTTGTGGTGTCTTTCAGGTCACCGAGCGGATAGAATTTGAACATGTTGTCTTCCATCCATTGGTTGGCTTTTTCCGGAGAAAGTTTCCAACCGGCGTTGCAGGTGGCTACCACTTCCACCAGACTGGCACCTTTGCCGTTCATGGAGTTTTCAAAAGCTTTCCGGATAGCCTTTTTTGTTTTCCGGATGGAAGCCACGGAATGGACGGATTGACGGGTAACGTAACATGTACCCTCCAAAGAGGCGGCGATTTCCGTGAACTTCAGGGGGTAACCGTGCAGGTCAGCTTCCCGCCCGTAAGGGCACGTGGCAGTTTTCATCCCCATGAGCGTCGTGGGGGCCATTTGTCCGCCCGTCATGCCGTAAATGGCATTGTTGATGAAGATGATGGCGATATGTTCTCCCCGGTTCAGGGCATGGATGCTTTCGGCCGTGCCGATGCACGCCAGGTCGCCGTCACCCTGATAAGTGAAAACCAAGCGGTTGGGCCACAGGCGTTTGATGGCGCTGGCCACGGCAGGAGCACGCCCGTGGGCGGCTTCCACCCAATCCACGTCTATGTAATTATAGGCAAAAACGGCACAGCCGACAGGAGAGATGGCTACGGTCTTATTCTCCATACCCATTTCTTCGATGACTTCGGCCACTAATTTGTGAACTACTCCGTGGCTGCACCCCGGGCAGTAGTGCATCGGAGTGTCGTTGAGCAGCGTAGGTTTCTTATAGACCAGGTTCTCCGGTCGTATGATTTCTTCTTCAGTCATGGTTCAAACGATTAAAACAAGAAGCGCAAAAAGAATTCAATGATTTTGAAGCATAGTCCGGCACCGATAACGGCCATGCCTGCCAACCTGTTGTCCGGCCAGGCAAAATAGAGGATGAGACCCACCACGGCGCACAGTAGAAAAATCACGTTCAACATGCTGCGCACTTTTTCTACGGAAACTCCTTTTTTGGCGCGTTCTTTGCGTGCGGTTTCTTCTATCAGTTTTTCAATCTCTTCGCGGTCCATAATATTTTATTTAATGAGTTTTTCTTTCAGGGCTTGTATCACTTCGTCCGGGGCGGGCACGACACCGCCCATACGGCCGTAGTGGGCTACCGGTGTCCGTCCGTTCGTGGCCAACAGGATGTCTTCCAACATCTGCCCGGCATTGATTTCAAAGCTTAGGATTCCTTTGACCTGTCGGCTCAAACGGGCAATTTCCGCAGACGGGAAGGGCCATAAGGTGATAGGGCGCAACAAGCCGACTTTAATTCCTTCGGCTCGGCACATTTCAATGACTTTTTGTCCGATACGGGCCGCAGAACCGAAAGCGACAATCAGATACTCTGCATCATCGCACAAGATGGATTCGAAGCGGACTTCTTTTTCCTTGATTTCTTTGTATTTGGCTTGCAAATGCAAGTTCTTTTGTTCCATGCTTGCGCTGTCGAGGTCGAGCGACGTAAGCACGTTGGGGCTTCCTCCACGCATCCGACCCATGGCGGCCCAAGGGCATTCCCGGCGTATTTCCTCCTCCGTACGGCGCGGCTTGAACGGGGGAAGCACCAACTTTTCCATCATTTGCCCGATGACGCCGTCACTCAATATCATGGCCGGGTTACGGTATTTGAAAGAGAGTTCGAACGCCAAATCCACGAAGTCGGCCATTTCCTGTACCGAAGCCGGAGCTAGCACAATCACATTGTAGTCACCGTTTCCGCCTCCGCGTGTGGCCTGGAAGTAGTCGGATTGGCTCGGTTGTATCGTGCCCAATCCCGGGCCTCCCCGCTGCACGTTGACAATCAGTCCCGGTATTTCCGCTCCGGCCATGTATGCGATGCCTTCCTGCATCAGGGCCACGCCGGGGCTTGAAGACGAGGTCATGCTGCGTTTGCCTGCCGCACCGGCACCATACACCATATTGATGGAAGCCACTTCGCTTTCGGCTTGCAATACGACCATTCCCGTCGTTTCCCACGGTTTTTCCAAAGCCAACGTTTCCAATACTTCCGACTGGGGAGTAATGGGGTAACCGAAATAGCCGTCGCAGCCGCAACGTATCGCTGCATGGGCGATGGCTTCATTACCTTTCATTAATACAACTTCTTTTTCTGCCATAGCTTTTATTCTTCTTTCTTTTTATACACGGTAATGCATCCGTCCGGGCACACCACGCCACAGGATGAACATCCGTTGCACAAATCCTTCTGGACCTGTTCGGCATAATGATACCCTTTTTTGTTTACTTGTTTCTCCGTGAGCGCTAATATATGGAGCGGACAAGCCACCACACACAGGTTGCAACCTTTGCAGCGTTCGCGGTCTACTACAATCATACCTCTGAATTTCCCCATGATACTTTAATACTAAAAAATCTTTTTACGGGTTATAATAATCCTTGTGATAAAACTCTATGATATTCATCAACATCTGATGGGCTTCGACAGCCGGACTGTCCGGGTTAATGGCCATGGCCTCTAAATAACAGTTCAAGGCTTGTGCGAAATCTCCATGTTTGCGGTAGGCGTTGCCCAAAAGGTAGTAAAGCCGGTCGCAGGGGGTAGCTGTGGCCTGAATCTGTTTGTCCAACCGTAAGATAGCCTCATCAATTTGCCCTTTACGTAGCATTTTGTCGATTTCATTTTGTATGTCCATCTTTACTGATGTTTGCTGTTTTTACAAAGATAATCTATATTTATCAAAACTGCTAAAAAAGTTGCATTTTAAAATATTTTTAAATAATTAAAACAGCTATATATGATGCCGTGTTTTCTTTAAATTATTGTATATCAATATAAGACATTTGTTGCTGTGTATGGTTGTGAATGAAACGATATATGCCGTTTGAAATACGTATTTTTTGCGCATATTTCTTCCTTTTGTGCCGTTTTTATGCAAATTGCACATCAAGGGGTAGAAGTGTGTAATCCTGTCTTTTATTTAGTAAAATCAGTTTTTTTTGCACTTTTTGTCAAACGGTATAATTCTGTATGAATGGGATGTTACAATTCCACCACGCGGTATCGGTTCCCGTAATGCGTGTGCACTTTCTGCACCCCTTCGGCCACGAGGGCCTGGGCAAGTTTCGGTAGCGTCACGCCTGCCATTGCCCCGGGTTCCAACCGTCGCAACCGTGCGAATATTTCGGGCAGCGAAAGCGG
>NZ_GL883854.1 GCF_000205165.1 Paraprevotella xylaniphila YIT 11841
GGGAATGCAAGGTTTTTCGGTCAAAATACTACCCGCAGGGCTGGAGATTTTTACCGAAAACAGGAGGCTTGACCTTGCTTTCCCGTCCAATCCCGGAATTACCTTTGCGCCCAGAACGAAAATGACTGACTGATGCGGCTTACTGAAAGGCGCAAAATGGAGGTAAACGAAAACAGAGGCAGATTGTGTAGAAAAAAACTTCAGGGGAAAATCCGTAAAAAAAAGAATCACCAAAAGGAAAAAGACATCACCGGAAGCGTGAAAAGGGCAAACCACAACAAAGGAAGTATGATTGTTTCCGATCCGACGGAACTTGTTCAGCCGGGTGGCAACAATCATTCTTCCCGGTTTGTCCGGCTGTGTGTGGGCGCCTGTTTCATTCATGGGGCAGGCTGACACACTCTGCATTCACTTTCCGCTTCCGGCAAAAGAGACAGCGAAAAAAGAAAAATCATTTGAAAACCCGTAAAAGCACCTCTTGGCATAGGCGCAAAAGAAAGGGGCATTGCTTCATCTGTCTAAACATCGTTTAGGCGTGAGGCAATGCCCTTTTCTCCAGCTATGCGGTAGTCGGCACACGTTTGTTCCAAACTCGTTTTGGGCAATGGTGTGCCGACGGACAATACCGCTTTTACGGAAAATTCTTATGAATGAGGGGATAAAAAACGGGAGTTTATATCAAAATCTCGAATTAAATAGCTACTTTTGCATACGAAGAGTTCTTTGAAGGTTACGCAACGCGCAGAAGGATAATGCAGTAGATAACTAACTAAATCGTAACCTATTACTATCAAGAGCAATTAACCTACGCTCATTTCCAATAAATTACACTCTTTTCGTAACTTC
>NZ_GL883855.1 GCF_000205165.1 Paraprevotella xylaniphila YIT 11841
TCAATTACGTGACTTTACAGGTCACACCCAAGTCTTATTGAGGTTGAGCATTATCGTGTAGGCACTCTCGTAGGCATCTGTAATATCCTCCATGAAATCCGGGTGTATGGGATTGCAACGGTGTGAGCGACGCGGGTCGTCGAAGTTAATCACATAGAACTTTGGCTTCACCTTGTAGCCCTCCGGGTGGTTCAGCAAATGGTTGTAGGCGATGGTTGATAAGTCGCTGAATTTGAAGTCGTACACATACATTGAGAAGCCCTTTTCAATCTGTTGCTTGATATAATTGTTTACAACGGCGTATGACTTTCCGCTGCCCGGCGTACCCAACACGATGGACGCACGGAAGGGATTCACCACATTGATCCAGCCGTTGTTCCAACGCTTTTTGTAATAGAAGCGTGTGGGCAGATTGACCGAATACTCGCTTTCGATGAGCCTTGTTTCCTGCATGAAACTCTCGTTCTCGTTGTTGAAAACATCCTCCATCAGATTGTGTTTCAACAGACGGCTCATCCACAGACCACCCATCAGCAGGCAGACATAACCCGTACCGATGGTAAGGATATACAGCCCCGTCACCGCTTCAACCGGCAGCGGCAGAGCCAGTATCCACCAGTTCAGAAAAAACAGCACGGACCCGATGGCGAGTGCCGTCCATATTCTTCTCCATGTGATTTTCTCACCCTTGACCCCCTTCGTACCCAGACAGGACAGGGCAAGCAGCAGGACGGCAAACAGTTTCGTGTACAGAATGGAATGGAACAGCCCCGCCGTGCGGTCGAAGTTCATCAGGATTTTATCCACCACGCCGATGTTCACGCCCCACAGCCGGATGGCTTCGTAGCAGAACCAGTACACGTTCATGACCACTAAAATGATACTCACGGCACGCAGAAAATCCATGATTTTCGCCAATGCCCTCAAATCGTCTTCTTGTTGTGACATACATTGATTTTTTAATTGTTGATACTCCGATTACATACCCAAGCCCTTGCGCTTTTTCTTCTTTTTGCGCTTCATCGCCCGGATGAAAGCCTCTTCCTCGGCATCGGTCGCCGGACCTTCGGGAGTGAGCAAGCCCATACCTCCCGACACGTCTGCACCATTGTATGCAGTCTGCCCGTGTGCCTTGTCCGCAGCATCCGCCGGTATGGATAGCGGTATCGGCGGCTGTCCGGCGTATGGCAGGGTGAAATGTTCCTGCAAGGTATTCGCCGAAAGCTCCTTGCCCATGCGAGAACCGTTCAGTACACATCCTGTGCGGTGGTCGATGAAGGTAGCCCCATAGATGCGCCCTTCCTCTGTGTAGCGCAGCACGGTATCTATGCCCTTCTCTTTGAGCCGGGAAATAAACCTGTCCTTGTCATAAGTGCCTTGCAGCACGGAAAGGACGGTGCGTTTCGTCATGTCGGCGAGCTTCCTGTCCTTAATTTCTGATTTGGAACGGATAAATTTTCTCTGTACGGCTTCATAACCTGCGAACTTCCCGAAAAGCGAGGATTTGAACGGGTTACCCACCTTGTTGCCTTTATCGTCTGTGACGGAATAGACCAGCCCGTGATACTCCCGTCCGCGCACGTTACCCCTCGCTTCCTCCACCGTCAGGTTATAGAGGAAAAGGAGCGCACGGTATTCGCCCATCGTCTGGAAACGGTACTGCCCGTTCAGAACCTTCAGGGTATTGCCCACCTGCTTCTTCACATCGCCTGCCGATGCGTCCACCCGGCGCAGCGGCGTGTCAAGACGGCGGTTTCTGCGCTCCGCATCGTGCAGCCCGTATTTCTTTTCAAGCTCACGAGTAATCTGCTTGCTGCGGTAGTAGTTGTTCTTGTCACTGATACATTTCCCGTTCTCATCCACCCGCACCGTCACAATGTGCAGATGGTGACGGTCGATGTCCTCGTGCTTGAATACAAGATAAGGCTGGTTGCCAAAACCGAGCTTTTCCAGATACTCGCGGGCGATGTCCTGCAATTCCGCATCGGTCAGCACATCCTCCGGGTGCGGGTTGAGCGAGATATGCACCACCGGTTTCTCCACTT
>NZ_GL883856.1 GCF_000205165.1 Paraprevotella xylaniphila YIT 11841
TTCAGCCTCCTTGGCGCGTACGTGGACGTGGAAGTACGTACCCCGATGGGACGGGTGGATTTGGTGATACGCACGGCCACCACGCTCTACGTCGTGGAGTTGAAACTGAACCAGTCGGCCACAGCCGCCATGCAACAGATTGACCTGAAGAACTATCCCGAACGCTTCGTCCTGTGCGGCTTGCCCGTGGTGAAAGTCGGCATCAACTTCGACATGGAACGGCACACCCTGAAAGATTGGGTAATCACTAACTAAAATACACCCAAGGGAATTTCCAAAAACATCCTTCATCCTTCAGGATGTATGGTAAACATCTATCATACAAAACATTAGGAACTGAACGATAAAATCTCATCTTTCAGTTCCCTTTCATGGCAGAAAGCCGTCAAACGTTCTGCGCCAAATGATTTTTCAATCTAAGCCAAACGATTTTTCATTCTCCGCAGATTGGTTTTCCGTTCTCTTCCAAAGGAAATGAAACGTGGCTGAAGGATAGCTGAAACATCCTTTAGTCCATAACGCGCAAACAATGAATTAATTAGCATGCATCCTGAAAGATGAAGGATGTTTTTGGGAAAACTCCTGTATAGGAAGGAAGAAGTTGTAATCATCCATAAGGTCATTGCTTCTTGTTTTCGGAATGGAAAGCGATAACTTTTATATTAACCTTCTGGATAATAGAGCTTTGATACCATTCAAATGTCAGGAGGAGCAGGTATTATAATCTATGATGATATCCCATATACCTTTTAATTAACAGGCAAAGTGGAAAAAAGCAATAATAGAACAAGGCTTATAAAAAATACAGCCTTTTTATATCTCAGGACATTTTTATCTCTTGTCATCAGTCTGTATACTTCTAGAGTGGTACTTTCCACACTGGGTATAGAGGACTATGGAATATATAATGTAGTAGGTGGATTTGTAGCCATGTTCGCATTGGTTTCAGCATCACTTACTAACTCTATTTCCCGTTTCATTACTTTTGAATTAGGACGAGGGAATAAAATACGATTAAACAGAATTTTCTGCACTAGCATTAATATACAAATAGTCCTTTCAGCCATCATTATTATATTAGCTGAATTGGTAGGCGCATGGTTCATTTACACAAAAATGAATATTCCTGAAGGAAGAGAATTTGCAGCCTTATGGGTTTTTCAATGTTCATTATTGTCTTTTATACTTGGACTTATCAGCGTCCCCTACAACGCACTCATTGTTGCCCATGAGCACATGAAAACCTTTGCCTATATTGGCTTATGGGAATCTCTACTAAAACTTGGAGCTGTTTACCTGCTTGTGCTGTTTGCAATGGACAAGCTTATTCTATATGCTATTCTTCTGACCTCCATAGCACTACTCTTAAGATTGGTATATGGAGTTTACTGCAAAAAACATTTTGAAGAATGCCGTTACCACTTTATCCTCGATAAATCTCTTTTTAAGGAAATCGGAGCTTTTGCAGGATGGTACCTTTTTGGAACAAGTGCTTATATATTCAATACCCAAGGAGTGAACCTTATTATCAATATCTTCTTTGGAGTGGTACTCAATGCGGCACGTGGAGTGGCTACTCAGGTGGATTCGGCGGTCCGGATGTTTGTGAGTAATTTCACGACAGCATTGAACCCTCAAATCATCAAGACATACGCAGAAGGAAATGCTACAGAATCTTTCAAATTGGTGTTCAAAGGAGCAAAGTTCTCATTCTTTCTCATGTTGTTTTTTTTAATACCATTGGTGTTGGAAGCCGACTATGTCTTAGGGCTGTGGTTGAAAGAAGTTCCTTCTTATGCTCCTTTATTTCTGAGATTAGCACTATTTGTAGCTTTGGCAGATTTGCCAGGTGCACCACTCACCACTCTGGCATTAGGTACAGGAGACATCAAACGTTATTATCTTTACGTGGGAGGATTTGGATGTTTGGTATTCCCTGTCACATGGTTGCTATTTAAATTAGGTTGCAATCCCGAAATCTATTACATTGTTTACATATTAGACAATATACTCCTCATATTTGTCAGACTCTTCCTTTTAAAAAGGATGGTGAAATTCCCTGTCCGTCGATATGTAAATGAGGTACTGAGTATTGTTTTAATAGTTCTGCTTGTTTGCTTTATTCCTCCTATTTCGATTGTTGAGATTCTGCCTCCTTCATTTGGAAGACTTATACTGACATGTATGGTAAGCGTCATATCAGCAATCCCCGCGATGTACTATATAGGTATGACGCGTTCAGAAAGAATCACAGTGTGTGACATGGTTAAAAATAAACTCAAACGAAGAAAACAATAATAATATGGATTTACATTATACGGCAGAGAAAAATTCTCTTATTCTGATATCACTCTTAAAAGCCCATGGAATACGTAATATCATAGCTTCTCCAGGAGCAACGAATTTAAGACTTGTAGCCAGCCTCCAACATGATTCATATTTCAAGATTTACTCTTCAGTTGATGAACGCAGTGCGGCCTATATGGCATGTGGACTGGCAGCAGAAAGCGGAGAACCGGTAATGCTAAGTTGCACGGGTGCCACATCATCTCGCAACTATATGCCGGCATTGACGGAAGCCTATTATCGTAAGCTTCCCATTCTTGTGGTAACTTCTTCGCAATATTCGGAATGGATAGGCAATTTAAAGGATCAGGTAACCAATCGCATACAGTTACCGGCTGATATAGTAAAAAAGAGTTTTCAGGTGGATGAGATTCATTGCGAACGACAGGAATGGAACGCAATAAATAAAATCAATGAAGCCATACTTGAACTTACAAGACATGGAGGAGGGCCGGCACATATCAATCTGATTACTTCTTATAACCCGGATTTTTCCATAACTGAACTTCCGTACACTCGAGTTATCCATAGGTACAGCCATAAAAACGAACTCCCGTCATTACCCCAAGGTCCGATAGGAATCTTCGTCGGTTCGCATAAAAAGTTCAACCAGCAAGAAGAAACGAGCATTGAGGCTTTCTGTAAAAAGCATCATGCCATCGTATTTTGTGACCATACTAGTGGATATTATGGGAAATACAAAATGAATTACTCTCTCATTCAGTTGCAGAGTGGTAAAATCAAACGTTCGTTGAAACTACTGATACATTTAGGAGAAATTTCCGGGGATATGTTCAATATCAGTCCTTATGCACAAGAAGTATGGCGCGTGAGCGAAGATGGTGAAATCCGAGACCCTTTCAAGAAGTTGGTAAATGTTTTTGAAATGGATGAGACTTTCTTTTTTAACCATTATGCGAAAGAAGATTGCACTTACCCTATTGACGAATATCCATCTTATAAGGAAGAGTATGAAGCTATAATGCAATCTCTACCGGATTTGCCATTCTCAAATATATGGATGGCCTCTGTAACCTCCGGAAAATTACCGGAAGGAACGGTATTACATTTAGGCATCCTAACCTCTTTGAGATCATGGAATTTCTTCAAACTTCCCCAAGGAGTTACTTCATTCTCCAATGTGGGTGGTTTCGGTATCGATGGCAATATGTCCACCCTTATAGGGGCTTCATGGGCACATCCCGAAAAGTTATATTTGGGTGTGGTGGGTGACTTATCATTCTTCTATGACATGAACTCACTCGGAAACAGACATGTGGGCAAAAACATAAGAATCTTATTAGTTAACAATGGAAAAGGATGTGAATTTACTCATCACATGAATATGGGATCAATGTTAGGACAAGAAGCCTACCCGTATATTTGTGCAGAAGGACATTATGGAAAGCAGTCTCCAAAATTGGTACGTCATTATACCGAAGATTTGGGGGTTATTTACCTCACTGCTTCCAGCAAAGAAGAATATGAAAAACTCTTGCCAGATTTTTTAAACCCATCATCCGAAAAGCCCATTTTATTGGAAGCTTTTACTAAGGATGTGAACGAAAACGCAGCCTTAAAAATAATGTCAACTATCAAGCAATCCAATAAAGAGCAATCGAAAGAAATGGTAAAGAAGATGGTAGGTGAAGAAGCTTATGGCATACTCAAAAAGATATTCAAAAAATAAAAAGGAAAGTATATATGAAGAATGCAGAGGAAAAACTGAAAGTATGCCTTGTGACATGGTACGGCAGCAATAATTACGGTACCAATCTTCAAGCCTATGCCCTTTATACAGTGCTTCGTTCCAAGGGGATTCATGTGGACATGATAAGACCGTTTTGCGGACGGAAAAAGTTTCACCAATATCCTGGACAACAAAGGGAACTCCGTTCCAAATGTGTTGCGTTAATTAAAAAAGTATTAGGCATAATAAAACCAGAGCAAGTCCGTCAAACGAAAATTATGAAATTCTTGAAAAATGAATTTTGTTTTACTCCTCTTGTTACCTGTCCAAAGGATATTGAATTATTGAATAAGCAATACGATAAGTTCCTCACGGGAAGCGACCAAATATGGAATCCATATAATCTTGATACGTTCTACATGCTTGATTTCGTGAAAGAAGATCAAAAGAAAATAGCCTATTCTTCTTCCATAGCGGTTAGTAGGATTCCAGAAGAGAAACAAGACCTATACAAAAAATATCTTTCTTCTTTCAGTGCAATCTTTTGCAGGGAAGAAACAGGGTCAAAAATGTTATCTGCCCTTACGGGAAAAACAGTAAAAACGGTATTAGATCCGGTTCTTTTACTCGATGAAAATAGTTGGATACAATTCTCCCACAAGGGGTCTCTCGTGAATCGAATATCCGTTTCCATACCTTATATATTCTGTTATTTCATTGGTGACAAGGACTTTGAATGGAAGGCTTTGAAAACAATAAAAGAGCAATATGGGATTAATCGGGTTATTGTATTCAGCGTGGCTCCTCCGACTTGCAAGATAAAAGGATATGAATATTTGCAGTCGGCAGACATCTATGATTTTGTATGGTTCTTACATCACGCGACTTATGTCGTGACAGATTCTTTTCATAATGTGGCCATGAGTTTAAAACTGAAAAAGGATTTTGTGGCACTTATGCGCTGCAAAGAAGACCAAAAATCCGAGAATTCACGTATGTATGATTTCCTTGCCTCTTTTGGACTGGAATTTAAAATATATAACCCAAACTGTGCGGATTATTTGTCTCCCGTCCCCTATGAAAGAGTGTATCCACAACTTGAAACAAGAATCAAGGAGTGCACGAATGAACTTATAAATAAATTAAATGAATAAAAAAAGGAAGAAAGATGAAATCTATGATATTGGTAGCTTGCCACAAACCCTGTAACATGTATAACAAGGGAATATACACTCCCATTCAGGTTGGAAAGGCCATATCTGAATATGACTTGGGAATTATCGGAGATGACACAGGGGATAACATCAGTCAAAAGAACCCAAGTTATTGTGAACTGACGGCCCAATACTGGGCTTGGAAGAATGTAGATTGTCGGTATATAGGTTTATGTCATTATAGGCGGTATTTCGAAACCGTTTATACGGATGAACTATTGGAACGACTCTTTTCTAAATATGATGTAATATTACCAAGGCCTATTTACAGTGGGGTTAGGGATACGATGTTGAACAAACTAAAAATGAACATTGTACCTGAAGATTATGCCATATTTTTTATGTCAATACGTAAACTATATCCTGAGTATGAAAAAACAACATTGCAATACTTGGCAAGAAATGCGGATATACCTTATAACATGTTCATTATGAGAAAAGAAGCTTTCAATCAATTCTGCCAATGGCAGTTTTCCATCTTGGAAGAATGCGAAAAGCATGTAAAACCCTTACCATATTCGAGGTACAACCGTATTTATGGATATTTTGCTGAATACTTACTACCCATATATTGCCTGCATAACCAAATGAAAATACATCATGATGGAATTGTAAATATGATTGGAGAGCATGAAAAAAGGCAAAGTTGGATACGAAAACAACTATCTGCGCTTTTTTGCCAATCTCCAGCGAGTTCATTTGACGATATCATTGGAACGTCTGTATTAGTGGGAATGAAAAATGATGGAATTTTATAGTGCTAACTTTTTATGGAAAGTGGAATAGTATATAATATAATACGTCTAATAGTTACTTTAAAGGAAAAAGTAAGTATGTCCATTTCTTGGAGATACAATATGTTATATGCAAAAGCAACAGGATTACAACCCAAAGGACGATTTAAAATATTAGGAAAGATTCATATTCACAAAGGTAAGAATGCGATATTCTCTACGGGAGAGAACTTTTTATTTTTATCTGGATCAACTTATAACCCCTTAACAACTAATGCTCATGGATGTATCTTTATAATGGATAATGCAGTGCTTGAAATAGGTAAGAATGTTGGAATGAGTGGCACCATAATCTGGGTCGCAAAACATATAAAAATAGGAAACAATGTGAAAATAGGGGGAGGCACTACGTTGATGGACACTGATGCCCATTCACTTTCTTTCAAAGATCGTAGAAATGAAATTTCTGACGCAAAAAACAGAATAGATAAAGAGATTATCATCGAAGATGACGTTTTAATTGGAGCTAATGTTATAATCCTAAAAGGGGTACATATTGGAGCACGTTCTATTATAGGTGCAGGAAGTGTAGTAACTAAAGATGTACCAGAAGATTGTGTAGTGGCTGGAAATCCGGCAAAAGTTGTAAAAATACTTAAGAAAGTAATATGTTAAATATATTGTTGTTTGCTATATTAGCATTCACAGTAGTAGCAACCTTAATTCGTCCTTCGTATGGATTAGCGTGTTTCATATCTGCAAGAATTTTAATACCTGAAGTTGTCCGGACCCCAGGTTTTGAAGGACTTAGTTTTAATAGCACACTAATACTCATTATTGTTATAAGTGTATTGGTTAATGGCCTTGCTAAGACTTATGTACGTTTGGTTAAGGATTCATATTTTAAAGCTCTTGTATTTTTTATATGTTCATGTGCTGTGCTTCTACCTTTCTCTGATTATGAGGATTTGCAATTCCAATATAACTCATTAATACAATTTCTCCTTACGGACATACTCCCTGTTATATTAGCAATTGCTGTTGTTAGAACAAAATGGGATTTAAAAATAGTAATACAGACCTTTTTATGGTCAACTATATTATGCTGTGTTTATGCTATAATTGCATATCTTATGCAAAAGAATCCGTATGTAAATTATTTCCAAACAATAACAGGATGGAGAGATACATCGTTGGTGAAAGAAGTATGGTATACAACTGGTCGTGGAGTTTCTACATCAGGAACATTTTTACATGCAAATGGATTTGGATATTTTATATCCATGTCAATACCTCTATTCGTATATCTTCAATATACAGGGCAATATAATAAAAGAACCATATTTATAGCATTAGCTCTATTGATTGTTAATATTTTCTTATGTAAGAAACGTTCACCAATTGTTTCAATAGGTGTTTTTCTTATATTGTGGATGTATTTGAAGCGAAAAACATGGAATGTATTATTATATATGAAAGTGTTTTTATTGGGGGCAGTAGTTTTATTGGCTGTTTTTATAATTCCTGCGTTAGAAAGTATAAGGTCTATGATAGAGACATCTTTCTTTTTTTGGGATGATAAATTGTTAGCTGCAAAAGATGTTGGAGGGTCAAGTTGGGAGCTAAGAATTCTTCAAGTAACCTATCCATTTATAAAAGTCAAGGACAATATATTGTTTGGAAAAGGATTTGGGTGGTGTTCATGGTATCTAAATCAATATGAGTTACATCCTGTATTATTTGGTTTTGAAACTATACTGTCTACAGCTGTATGTCAATTCGGAATTTTAGGCTATTTAATGTATTATATGTTATTTTATCAATCCTATAAATATAGCCGACCTTATAAATATGGAAAAGTCAATTATCAATTATTAGCTTTGGTTACAATGATTGTTTTAATTGTTGCTACAGGACTCAACTATTTTTTCTTCTTTGGAATAGGGAGTGTAATTATGAACAAACAAGAAATATTTATGCATGAAAAGGATATCCATAGTTACAGTGTGCTTTAATTGTATAGACACAATTGAACAAACAATTAAAAGTGTAATATCACAAGATTATCCGAATCTGGAGTATATTATAATTGACGGTGCAAGTCAGGATGGTACTTTAAATATAGTAGATAAATATCAAAATTTTATTGCAAAAGTACTTTCAGAACCAGATAGAGGCATATTTGATGCTATGAACAAATCACTAAACTATGTTACGGGAGAATATGTGCTTTTTATGAATGCAGGTGACAGATTTGTGAGTAGTCATATTGTATCGGATATTTTCGGAAAACAAGAGTATCATGAAGATTTAATTTATGGGGATGTTTACATACAAAATGAATTAGGATATTTATTTTGTAAAGCTGATGCTATTTACTCTAAAAAGCCGACAAAGAAAGAACTGGTCTTTAAATCACAAGGCTTCTGCCACCAATCCTTATTCACAAAAACTTCTATGCTGAAAAATGTTGGGTTTAATTTGAAATATCCATTAGGAGCGGATTATGATACAACGGCACAAATCTACTATAAGGGAAATCAAGAGATATTTTATGTAGGACAACCTATATCCATTTTTGACGACCGTACAGGTGGGGCATCTCACAACAAAATAGTGCAAATATTAAAAGAGAGAGCAGATTTTTTTGGATATAAGCCATTGATCTGCGTGTACCTTTACGCATATAAAGAGATTATAATAAATAAGGTGAAAGCAATAATAGAAAGCTTATTCCCTAATATCGTAAGAACACAACGAATGAAAAAATATAAAGTAGAAATATGATCATTAAACAACAACCTCTTGTCTCAATTATCATGCCTGTTTATAATACAGGTAATATTATCACAAATACCTTGGATAGTATATTATCACAATCATACACGAATTTTGAGTTGATAATAGTAGATGATGGTTCGACAGACACAAGTGGACATATATGTAGTACTTATGCAGCTAAAGATAAACGAATACGACTTATCAGACAGCAAAACAAGGGAATTTGTAAGGCAAGAAATGTTGGAATACAATTAGCAAAGGGTAAATATCTAGCATTCTGTGATCATGATGACATATACCATACGTCTTTACTTGAAACTACGGTAAAGTATGCGGAAGATTTTAACTTGGAAGTTATTAAGTATTCTGTTGAAATTCAGAATGAAATAAAAGGAAATATAACCTATAATCGCCATATTGGGAAAGAAAAAAGATTTCAGTACTTTGACAACAAGCAAATCAGACAAGAATTCCTGCATTTGATTAATACCGGATTTTGTAACACTATTTGGAGTGCAATGTACAATGCATCCTTATTTAAAGACGGAGCTTTATATTTTAATCCATGCTACAAACATGGCGGAGAAGATTTTGATTTGAATATTCGCTTATATCCCAATGTTAAGAGTCTAGGAATACTTCAAGATGTGTTATATATCCATTATTTACGCAATACATTATCTACATCCGCAAAATTTTACGATGACGTATTACAGCATTCTCAAAAAGAATTGTACAGTATCAATAATTTGCTTTCTAATGGAATTCCAATAAATAAAAAAGAATACACCTTATATTGTAGTGAAAAAATAACATCCATATTATCCTATGCAGTAATGATGGGAAAAGACAGGATGCAAATAACCCAACTACTAAATAACTTGTTTACTTTCATTAATTGGAATAATACAATTCCAATGCCCGTAGGTCGAGAGTATCTAAAAGGTTGGGTCTTAATACTTTTAAGACATCGTTTATTTGGGGTTCTTTCTGCATTGTTTTATTTTTATAAAATGAAAAAATGAAAATCGTGTATTGTTGTCCCCAATTGTTCCATCCAGGAGGAATGGAACGTATAATATCCATGAAAGCCAATTATTTAGCTGATGTGTATGGGTATGAAGTTTTTATTATTACGGAAAAACAATTTGGAAACAAACCTTTCTACGAACTTTCAGATAAAATAAAGCATATAGATTTAGGATTAGATTATGATGGATTGACAGGTTCTTCATTATTGAAGTCTGTAATAAATAGAATTGTCCTTAAAAGAAGACAAAAACGTTTCCTGAAAAATATTTTGGAAGATATTAAAGCCGATATAGTGATTTCTACTTTTTTTAGTGAAGCATCCATTTTGCCCTCAATACACGATGGTAGTAGAAAAATATTAGAAATACATTTTTGCCGAGGAGTAAAAATGATGTACGCCAAAGCTTTTCGCTTCTCTTTTGTAAAGAAATGTCTATACTATATCCAACAGTCCATTGACGAACATATTATTGTTCCCAAGTATGATCGCTTCATAACATTAACGGAGGAAGATAAACAACGTTGGAGAACTATAATCCCCAATGTTGCAGCTATACCTAATATATTAACATTTAACAATACAGGATTAGTTGGTTTGGAAGCAAAACAGATTATTGCAGTAGGGAGGTTGGATGCTCAAAAGGGCTTTGACAGGTTAATAAACATATGGGCTAAAGTATGCTGTCATTTTGATTGGAATTTAAAAATTGTAGGTGCAGGATGCGACCATGATAAATTACAGGATTTGATTAAAGCGAAAAATGTAGAAGCATATACAACATTGATACCTCCTACTCAATTTATTTATGAGGAGTTTTGTTCTTCATCTATTTTTGTTATGACCTCCCGTTATGAGGGGTTACCTATGGTAATGTTGGAAGCCATGTCCTGTAGCCTTCCCTGCATAGCTTATGATTTTAAATGTGGCCCTCGCGACATAATAACAAATGGATATAATGGTTTTATATGTAAAGAAGATGACGAACAAGACTTCGCAAATAAATTATCACTATTAATAACAAATCAGGAGTTAAGACTTAAAATGGGACTTAATGCTCGTGCAAGTGTCCAAAAGTATAAAGCAGAAATTATTATGCCTAAATGGAAAAAACTATTTGAAGAAATCATAGAAAAATGAATATACTCATACTTAATCCAATTTTATATACGGCAGAACGGAATATCATACCTAATGTTGATTCAATAAAAGACACAATGATATATAATATGTGCATTGGTTTTGTTGCTTTAGGGCACAATATCACATTATGCGCAGCGGAAGAGTTCCGTCCTCAAAAAAGAGAAGACTACGATTTTGATGTGCACTTTTTCCGTTCTGATTGGACACATTTTTTTCCACCATCTTTGCTTCCTTTCTCTAAAGACTTGTTACACTATATTAAGAAGTTTCATAAGGATTTTGATTGTATCCTCACAAGTGAAGTGTTTGCAATTCATTCTTTGATGGCTTCCATCATTTGCCCTCAAAAAACAATTGTATGGCAAGAGTTAACTTCACATCAAAAAAAGATGTTTCAAGTTCCATCAAAATTATGGTATAATATCATTGGACGATGGTTTATGAAAAAGATAATAGCTGTCGTTCCTCGATCTATTTATGCATATAATTTTGTACGAAATTATATTCCACAGACTTCAAAAACTATTGTAGATCATGGAATTAATATAAATAAATTTATCTATACAGAAAAGAAAAAAAGGCAGCTTATTAGTTCTTCGCAATTAATTCATCGAAAAAATATAGATGGCATTATCTTAAAATTTGCCAACTTGCACCTTGAGAAAGGTTATGAAGACATCAAACTATTAATAGCAGGACGTGGTAACGAAGAAACTTATTTAAAACAAATGGTTAAAGATTTAGGATTGACAGATTTTGTGGATTTCTTAGGGTTTCTTCCACAAGAGAAACTTTCAGAATATGTACGTACCTCCTTGGCCTTTTTGGTAAATACCCGACAAGACCTAAATATGGTATCCATACCAGAAAGTATATGTTCCGGCACTCCTATATTAACAAATTCCATACCTGCGTCAGCAGAATACATTAAGAGGAAACAATTGGGTATAGTAAAGGATGATTGGGGAGTAAATGAATTGAAGAAAATCATAAATGAGAATTTTATTTACGTTAGAAATTGCAAAGCCTATCGGAGTCAACTTACAAATATTGAGTCTGCTAAACAGTTAATATCAATATTCAATCAGTACAGCAAAAAAGATTGATAGATTTGGAATATGTATTTAAAACCTTTCTTTCAATACAATGAAAATCTTATTAGCCAATAAATTCTATTACCGCCGGGGCGGTGATTGCGTCTACGTGCTTAATCTGGAGCGGTTATTGAGGAAGCACGGACATGAAGTGGGCGTATTTGCCATGGACTATCCGGAGAATGTAGACACGGAATGGAAGCGGTATTTTCCTAAGAAGATGAGTAAATTGATGGCTTTCACACGGCCTTTCGGGTCAAGAGAAGTAAAGGGGAAATTCAATAGGCTGTTGGATGATTTCCGTCCCGATGTGGTACATCTGAACAATATCCATACTCAACTTTCTCCAGTGTTGGCTGAATTGGCACACAGACGTGGCATAAGGGTCGTGTGGACGTTGCATGATTATAAATTGCTGTGTCCGCGATATGATTGCCTACTCAATGGAAATACGGTATGTGAAGCTTGTTTCAAAGGGGATAAGAAAGCATGTCTGAACCATAAGTGCATGAAAGGTTCCAAACTAGCTTCTTTCGTGGGTTTTCGTGAAGCAAACGTGTGGAACCGGCAGCGATTGGAAGCTTCAACGGATGTGTTTGTCTGTCCCAGCCGCTTCATGTCTTACAAAATGGCGGAGGGAGGATTTGATGAGAAAAAGATGGTTGTGCTCTGTAATTTTATTGATTCGGAAAGGTGTCGAAGGGATAATTACGACAAAAGGGATTACTATTGCTATATCGGACGATTAAGCCAAGAGAAAGGGGTGAAAACGTTAATAGAGGCTGCCAACCGACTTCCGTATAAAATGAAGGTTATCGGTGATGGGCCGCTCTTTGGCGAGTTGAAAGCCATTGCACATAGTCACATTGAATTCCTAGGACATAAGGATTGGGATGAAATTAAGGTACTTGTGGGACAAGCTCGTTTTTCTGTGGTACCTTCTGAGTGGTATGAAAACAATCCGTTGTCCGTAATAGAAGCGCAATGTTTGGGTACTCCGGTACTCGGTGCCCGGATCGGTGGCATTCCGGAACTGACCGACAAAACTTTCATTAGCGGAAATGTGACTGATTTGAAAGGAAAAATAGAAGAAATGTGGAATACGCCTTTCGATTATCAGCAGTTGGCTGAGGTGTCACAAAGGAAATATGATGCGGAATCCTATTACAACCACATGGTTAAAGTGTATTCAAAATAAATTCATAAAACATTATGGCAGAAAAGAAACTGAACGGTACGGTCATCGTGACGTACCGATGTAATGCGCGTTGCTCCATGTGCAACCGCTATAAAGCTCCCTCGAAGGCGGAGGAGGAAATCTCTATCGAGACGATTAAGAAGCTCCCGAAGATGTATTTTACGAATATCACCGGAGGGGAGCCGTTTATCCGTACGGACTTGAAGGAGGTGGTACGTGAACTGTATAAGAAGAGTGACCGTATCGTCATCTCTACCAACGGCTTTTTCACGGATCGTATCATCGAACTTTGCAAGGAGTTTCCACAGATCGGTATCCGTATTTCCATTGAAGGGTTGGAAAAGACCAACAATGAAATCCGTGGCTTGAACGATGGATTTCGCCGTGGATATAATACCTTGAAGAAACTGCGTGAGATGGGGATGAAGGACGTGGGTTTCGGCATGACTGTGCAGGACAAGAACGCGCCGGACTTGGTGCCGCTGTATGAGCTCTCCAATAAGATGGGGATGGAGTTTGCCACGGCTTCCCTGCATAACTCGTTCTATTTTGTAGAAGCTAAGAACATCATCCACGACCGTCCGATGGTGGCGAAGAATTTTGAGAACTTGGTCAATGAACTGTTGAAGTCTAATTCGCCTAAGAAGTGGTTCCGTGCTTATTTCAACCATGGGCTTATCAATTATATCTACGGGCAGAAGCGCCTGTTGCCTTGCGACATGAGTTTCGACACGTTCTTCATTGACCCTTACGGGGATGTGATGCCTTGTAACGGAACAAAAGACAAGGAGGTGATGGGCAACTTGAACCGGCAGGCGTGGGAGGAATTGTGGAACAGTCCTGAAGCTGAGAAGGTACGTCGGAAAGTGCGTGGTTGTAACCGTAACTGTTGGATGATTGGCTCGGTGTCTCCGGCCATGCACAAGTATATCGCTACACCGGCCTTATGGGTGGCCAAACATAAGCTGAAGTCGCTTTTAGGCATGAAGTATTCCATGTATGAGAATCCTGTATGCTGTGATTACCGCGACGGGAAAGTGACTAAAGAACAACTTGACCGTTTGTCTACGTGTGACGTGAATGCGGAAATCAATAACGGTCTTTCCGATGATTCCAAAGCAGCCTTGAAGGGTAAACGAGGTGAGGATATTGTGAATGCCGATGTGGCCAGGCAAGGGTATGAGATTACCCACTAATGCTTTCCTTTACCCGTCAGCCAAAGCCAAAGGGCAGAAAGGCACGCCAACGATAGGATGCCGACATATTGGAGTGTTTCTTTGATTCGGGTGGCAAATGCTCTCATGAGTTCTCGAAGTTGTGGTATTTGCATGTAAAAGTAATGAATTATTTTCAATGCGGATGGTAAAATGAAGAAAATAGTAGTAGAACTCGTGGCATTCCCGGTGTCATGGGTGGGGTGGAGACGCATTGTGAGGAATTGTTCCCACGTCTGGCTCAACAGGGATGGGATGTGACGGTGGTGCGCCGTTCCGATTATGTGAAGGATGGCCTGAAGGAGTGGAAGGGTGTCCGGCTCGTCACGCTTCCTTCCCCCAAGAAAAAATCGTTCGAGGCCATCATCCATACTTTCCGTGCCATCAACGAAGCCCGGAGGTTGGGGGCTGACATCTTACATGTCCACGCCATCGGTCCCGTCTTGCTCGTACCGTATGCCAAGATGTTGGGGATGAAAGTGGTATTTACCCATCATGGGCCGGATTACGACCGGGGCAAGTGGGGGCTTGCGGCCAAAACGATGCTGAAACTCGGCGAACGCATGGGGTGCATGTTTGCAGACGATGTCATCGTCATATCCGATGTGATTCGTAACCTGGTAAGGCAAAAGTACGGACGGACAAGCCGTGTACACCTTATATATAATGGGGTATCCCAACCGGAAATTTGCGATGAGCCTGAATATTTTGAAGAATTGGGAATCGAGAAGGGAAAATATATTTTAGGCATGTGCCGTTTTGTGCCGGAGAAGAATTTGCACCATCTGGTAGAGGCGTTCATCCAAATGGAAAATAACGAAAGTATCAAGTTGGTTCTTGCCGGTGATACTGATTTTGAAGACGACTATTCCCGGTCGTTGAAAGAGACGGCCAAAGCAAATGGGGTAGTGTTGACTGGTTTTGTCAAAGGGCGCAAGCTCCATTCCTTGTTGACCCACTGCCGCTGCTACTGTTTGCCGTCAAGCCACGAGGGGCTTCCGATAGCCTTGCTTGAAGCTATGAGTTATGGCGTGGAAGTCGTAGTCAGCGACATCCCTGCAAACCTTGAAGTCGGCTTGGCCAAGGATTGCTATTTCCCAGTAGGAGACGTTGGGGCATTGGCACAAAAATTGGACAAGATAGCTGCTTCACCTTTAAAACATGTTGGCTACGACATGTCGAAATACGATTGGAACCGGATTGCCACGCAAGTAGAGGAAGTCTATCTTACCTTGACAGCAGGAAACTCAGGAACGCACCCATGACCTTGTCCCTGTCGGCGGCATATTTGATGCACTCGAAAGGGAATCCCAAGGTAATCGCATGGTAGTCTTCCCCTTGGTAGGCTACGGCGGCCGAATAATTGGTAGGCGTATATAATAAGGTGGAAAACGCTTCGGGAAGGGGTATCAGGCAGTCCGCATGTGTGACGGCATAATGTTGGGAATTGAGTTCCGTGTACAAATGAAGGGTGGTATTCATGCCCGTGGCTTGAGAATAGGCATCCAAGGTGACCGGAGCGTATGCGTCTACTTTCAGCGTATTGCGCAGGAAGTCTGCATTTTCCTTTTGTTTCTGGTCGCGGGCAATATAGGCACCGCTCACCAACAGGCTGCCGCGCATGCGGGTAAATTCTTGTAACGCACTACATAAAACAGGTGTCAATGACGGATACGGTCGGGTACTGTATCCGTCATTTTTTTGCAGGCCCAGTATCAAATCCACTATATTGTATTCATTCAGGTTTACCATTTGTGCCTCTACTGCCGCACGGGAAGCGGATGCAAACGAGTATTTGCCTGCGGTGGCTATGGCTTCACCGTGTATGCGGCTATGGTCGAATGTGTTTCCCGTTATCATCTTGCCTTCAAGTTCATTCCCGCTAAAGCCCCACGCGCTTTTGGGGTTCAGTTCTGTGTTGAATACGATTTGCCGACCGCAGAATCCGGGAGAACGCATATAAGGAACACCGGGATCCGCTGACAGGTCGAATCCCCGGGTCGAATCCGTCTGGATAACCTGTGGCCCGGCCACCCTCTGGAAGCCGTCGATAATCAGGACTTTGGCAAAGGCGTTTTTGGCTATCATGGCCGACAGTTCCTCCGAAGGAAAACTCTCTCCACCGTCGTTCACGGCTGTCACTTTGAACGAGTAAACCACATTCTCCTCCGCACGGAACGAGAACCGAGGCTCATGTACAAATGTGCCATTGTCATAACCATGTTCTCCTTGCCGGGTATACACAATGTAACCTTTTGGAGTTCCAGAGGGTTCAAGCTCGTCTTGTTGGGGAAGCCAGGATAGCGTTATTTCCTTTTCATCCGGGTTTAAACGAGTCTGGAAACAAGTAACGGGAAGGGGCTGTACGGCATAACCTGCCTCATGTTGATAGGATGTATATTTCAGTACTCCTTTATATATGGCCCGTGCCAAATTGAATTTGAATGCAGGGTCGTGTCCCAAAGCCATATCCCGGAAATTCTGGTGGGATAACATTTCCAATATCATGGCCGGGACTTGGGGTTCGCGCGTTTCACTGTAATTCCGGTCGAACATTTGGCGTCTTTTCCATTGTCCGTAAAGTCGGTTCAAATCCTCGTCCACTTGCGTCATGACCACATCGCATAACTCACGTGATGCCAATCGTGACATTCCGGCCGCAAACTTCCCTTCATTAAAATCCGTGGTATAAATACCTAATGTACCGACAAAAGTGCTGTCGGGGGCTATGCCGGCGTCGCTATGAAGCGCGATGGCCAGTTCAATCGGTACATGCAATCCGCTGTCGGCCGGAAAATAAGAAGAACCTCCGGCCAGATAGTTCGTCATATATGAACGGACATTGATGTCATCGCTATAATCGTTCGTTCCGTTTCTACCGCTATATACGGAATAAGGCATACCGCTCCATTGCGCATTGTAGCGGGCTCCTTCCAAGTACCTCGGGAAACCGCTTACCACTTCCTGTAAAGAATCTCCACGGGCAATGTTTCCCATCCCGCCTCCGAATCGTACGGCATCTGCTGTCACCGTTCCGCGATGGTTGCTCAGATTGCTTAAACTGACATAATTGGAATGGGGTTGGTCTTTGTCGAAATCAAACGTCCCGAGATAAACCCAAGTTCCTCCTCCCATTTGTTGGTTGACTTTGAAGGTCGTAGACACACCTTGGTGGCGAACCACATAATGGGCGTCGGAAACACTCGTGGGCAAGGTCACGTATGATACATATACGGCGTAGCGTCCGGACACAGGCATATTGGGCGTCCAACGTATTTCGGAAGCCTGGCTTTTTCGAGTTACCGTATGGGTACTGCGGACTGTCCCATCCGTAAAGGGGTTCTCGCCGTCGAGATAAGTCTGTTTGAGTGGTGCAAATCCCATACCTCCGTTTTCCCATACGTATTTGTTTTCATGTTCTGAATATGTTCCGCCCGAATCCCGGGTGTCATTGTCCACTATCACTTCGTGGGGCTGCCAATCCCTTTCACGGGGAGTAAAGACGTATGCTCCGGCATTTTCCAACATGGGGATTAAGTAGGGGATGACTATCGTTTGAGTGAACAAATCTTCTGTCGTGCAGTATAAATACGGCCGCTGCCACATCCACTCTTTTTGGTCGTTCTTGTAATAGCGTCCATGGCTGGCCCAAACAGACAAATGGCGTTGTTGCATACCTTTGGTGATAGGATAGGGGCGTTGCATCCGTTCCACCCACGGCGCCCCGTGATACAAAGCCTTCCCCCATTTCTTTTGCACTTTCGATGAAGCTCCGTTCATGTCCGTAACAAGATGCTCTATGGGGATTCCGTTACCGTATATAATAATAGTATAAGCGTTGTATGGCGCAGGAAGCAAACGTTTTACGGCACGATAGATTTCATCAACCTTATCCCTGCTAAAAGACTGCCCGGCAAAGAGTTCATTCAGGTAAATCTCTGCCGTCCGTGCAGAAGCATCTACCTTGACCGTTTCTATCCGACAGCGGTCGGTGGCTGTGGTATAAGATATCTGATAGTCAGAGAAATAATCACCCAATTTGGCTTTTACTATTTTCTCACCACTCTGTGAATATACGGAAAGTCCCAGCAAGAATGCTCCCGCCAGGACCATAAGCCTTTTTTTCATACTTATCATTATTTTAATCCGGTTGCGAACTTTTCAGGATGTCGTCCTGTGAAATCTTTGAAGTATGTTTTAATGTCGTTCATCTGTTCATCTATGTTTCCGTTGGGGATGATTACCTGAGTGCAACGTATAGTTTTGGTTGGATAGTCAACTCCATACAGTAAAATAGGCAGCCCGGCTTTCAAGGCGATATAATAGAATCCTTTTTTCCATTCTTCCGTACGTGAACGAGTGCCTTCCGGAGTAATGCAAAGGTGAAAATTATCCCGTTCCCGGGCCACTTGTGCCAACTGATCCGTCATACTCATCTTCTTGTTCCGGTATACTGGGATTCCTCCCAACCATCGCATTAAGATTCCCAAAGGCCAGAAAAACCATTCCTTTTTCATTAAGAAGTCGCAACGGAAGTCCATTGCACGGCTATAAAGCACTCCTAGCACGAAATCGAAATTACTTGTATGAGGTGCCAGTGCAATGATATACTTATCTCCCATGGGGACCGTCACGTCTACTTTCCATCCCATCACCCTGAACAGGAGGAAACTGCAAAAATGCCGGCTCATTTAACAAAGCTGACTGATTGTGCTGATGATATCGCTGACTTGTGCATTGAAATCCATACGCAGCTTCTTGTAGAATCCTTTTACGTTTCCTGGTTCCGTATGACTGATCCTGCTGACAAATTCATCATGCATCAACAATATGCGGACCATTACGTTGTCCACATCTTCTTGTTTTATATCTACTTTGTAATGCGTCAACGCTACGCATTCCGCAAACAGTTCACTACAGATATAGTTGATATTCTTTTTTAATGTCTTTCTTTTAGCCATATTCTTTGATTTCAAATAATGATGTAAATCAGTAACTATAGACAAAGGTACGTAAAGTTGGTGATATCGGGAAATTTTATAGAAGAAAATAAACCGTATGTTTTTGGGGTGAGAGTTTCTTCATTCCGACAAAAAACATTAATTTTGCATGCAGAAAATTCTTTTTCAACAAATTATTAAGTAACACGACATGGAAAAAAGTGCATTGCAAATTGCAAGAGCGGCTTATCAGCCCAAGTTACCCAAAGGATTGCAGGGTAACGTATCTGTAAAGGAAGGCGCACCCACGCAGTCTGTGGCCGACCAAGAGGAAATCAAGAAATTATTCCCGAACACTTATGGAATGCCTCTCATTGAGTTCGTTCCGGGCGAGGCTCAATCTTACGCCCCGTTCAACGTCGGTGTAATTCTTTCCGGTGGCCAAGCTCCCGGCGGGCATAATGTCATTTGCGGCTTGTTCGACGGTATTAAAAGACTGAACCCAGAAAGCAAGTTGTATGGCTTTATTTTGGGACCTGGCGGATTGGTGGATCACAAATACATGGAGTTGACGGCTGACATCATAGACCAATATCGTAATACAGGCGGTTTTGACATGATCGGTTCCGGACGTACTAAACTTGAAAAAGAGGAACAGTTCGAAAAGGGGCTTGAAATCATCAAGGAATTGGGTATTAAAGCCATTGTCATCATTGGTGGTGACGACTCCAATACGAACGCCTGTGTCTTGGCTGAATATTATGCTGCGAAAAAATGCGGTGTGCAGGTTATCGGTTGTCCGAAGACCATCGACGGTGATTTGAAGAACGACCAGATTGAAACTTCTTTCGGTTTCGATACGGCTTGTAAAACGTATGCAGAGGTTATTGGCAACATTCAACGCGATGCGAACTCCGCTCGTAAATATTGGCATTTCATCAAGTTGATGGGACGTTCGGCTTCGCATATCGCTTTGGAATGCGCTTTACAGTGCCAACCCAACATTTGTATCGTATCGGAAGAAGTGGAAGCCAAAAACCAGACTTTGGATGATATCGTTACTTATATTGCTCAGGTTGTAGCCGACCGTGCAGCCGATGGAAACAATTTTGGTACGGTATTGATTCCGGAAGGCTTGATTGAGTTCATCCCGGCGATGAAGGCTTTGATTGCAGAATTGAACGACTTGTTGGCAACTCCGGAAGGTGCTGCATTGGCTAAGGACCAACAACGCGAATGGATTTTGAATAAACTTTCTGCAGCAAACAAGGCTGTATATGAATCTCTTCCCTTGGGAGTAGCTGCCCAGTTGACTATGGAGCGTGATCCGCATGGAAACGTGCAGGTTTCATTGATTGAAACGGAAAAACTGTTGTCTGAAATGGTTGCCAACAAGTTGGCTGCATGGAAGAAAGAAGGTAAGTTCAACGGTAAGTTCTCGGCGTTGCACCATTTCTTCGGCTATGAAGGACGTTGTGCTGCTCCTTCCAACTACGATGCTGATTATTGTTATGCTTTGGGTACAAGTGCCGCCATGTTGATGGCTAACGGCAAGACCGGTTATATGGCTATTGTGAAGAACACGACGGCACCGGCTGCTGAATGGATTGCCGGTGGTGTGCCCATCACCATGATGATGAATATGGAGAAGCGTAATGGCGAAATGAAACCGGTAATTAAAAAGGCATTGGTTCGTTTGGACGGTGCCCCGTTCAAGGAATTTGCATCGAGACGCAACCAATGGGCTCGTGAAACTTGTTTCGTATATCCTGGCCCGATACAGTATTTCGGTCCGACCGAAGTTTGTGACCAAGCAACCAAGACTTTACAATTGGAACAAGCTAAGTAATTCATTTATAGATATGCAAGTCCCTTTGTCCATTGATAAAGGGACTTGCTATTTTTCTGAATAAAGGGGAAAAGAGAGACCGTTTCTATCATGTGTGCACAAATGCCGCAAACTGTAAAAAACAGAAAAACGACTGTTCAGAGGGGAAACCGTAAGAAAGTGGATAACATTCCCACGTCACGTAGTCCTAAGAGGAAAACTGCCTTATGCAAGAAGCAAAAGAAGAAAGGGGGAAGCAAATGGTTGTTTTTCAAACGTTGGCCGTCGTGGGCGATATGGGTCGGGGCCTTGTCTTTGGGAGTAGCTTATATACTTTTCTTTTATTATTTCTTTGTCGGGCCTTATTCATTCCGTTGGAAGGCCATTTACGGAGATCCCGTATATCCTGAAGGTTTTGATGTACATGGCATTGATGTTTCTCATTATCAGGAAAACATAGACTGGGAGCGTTTGCGCAACGCCAGTTTGAATTCATCTCCCGTCAGTTTTGTTTTCATCAAGGCAACCGAAGGCACGACGCTATTGGATGAAAATTTCAACCTAAACTTTTATGAAGCAAAGCAAAATGACTTTATAAGAGGAGCTTATCATTTCTTTTTGCCGGATGTGGATGCCCAAAAGCAAGCCCGGTTTTTCTTAAAGCAAGTGCATTTGGAACCTGGTGACCTCCCTCCTGTTTTAGATGTGGAAAAGGCCGGAAAGCTGACGGAAACACAGCTCCAAAAAGCTGTAAAGACTTGGTTGGATATTGTAGAAAAAGAATATGGTGTGAAACCCATTATTTATACAGGATACAAATTCAAATTGCATTATCTGAATACTCCTGCATTCAATGAATATCCTTATTGGATAGCGCATTATTATGTGGAGAAGTTAGAATATAAAGGAAAATGGAATTTCTGGCAACATACGGACTGTGGGAAAGTTACCGGAATCAAAGGTAATGTAGACTGTAATATTTTCAATGGGTCGTTTGAAGATTTGATGAACCTGACCATACCGGAACAGGAAGACGATTATACCTATCCTGAAGATTCATTATAGACAGGAATAAAGCCGCCGGAAGTCCTACAGGCATTACCGGCAGCTCTGGATTCATGTCGCTTATTATAAACGTTCGAATAAAAGCGTAGCCCAGTTCTCCTTTTCCGTATGGTTGAGATAGCTCAGTCCCAAGCTTTCCGCTTTTTGCACAAGCAAGGGTATATCCTCTACATAAAAACCGCTGAGAATCATTTGGCTTCCTGCATGCATAACCGATACGAACGATGGCAAGTCGGCTAAAAGAATGTTCCGGTTGATATTGGCTAAAATCAAGTCGAAAGCGTCTTTTCCTTGTAATATGGAGGCATTCCCTTCAACCACTTCCATGTTTTTCACACCATTCAGTTGCATGTTCTCTTTCGTATTGTCTACACTCCAACGATCTATATCGTAGGCCCACACCGATTTCGCCCCTTTCAACGTACAGAATATACCTAACACGCCAGTACCGCACCCGGCATCCAATACGGTTTTATGTCCGAGGTTCATCCCGAGCAAACGTTCCAATATCATGCCTGTAGTGTGATGCGTACCGGTACCGAAAGCCTGATGGGGATTTATCACGATATCATATTCGGCAGGAGACAGATTATGATGCTCCGGACTATGAATCAGAATACGGTCGGCGATTCGGACTGGTTCAAAGCCGTTACGTTCCCATTCCTCGTTCCAATTCTTATCTTCCGCTTCCGCCAATCGGTAGGTTACTTTCACATCCTCTATGGGAAAGAAATCTAGCAGGTTATCCAATACGGATTGCTCGAAAAGTCCGGTTTGCACATATCCTTTCACCCCCTGCGGAGTATCTACAAAACTTTCCAAACCGGCATCGGCCACCAAGGCTATCAAGATGTCGGCTGCATCCCTACTATAAGGGGATATAATGAAATCCAATTCCAAATATTTCATACTGTTTATTTTGTGTCGAGAATCTATTGGTTCTGCAAAAATAGCAAAAAAAGAGTTATATACTAAACTTTATTCGCGTTTCCGTATTGCCCGTCAACCGAGAAAAAGTTATATTTGCATATAATATAGGTAAAGGAGAAAAGACAATGAAAAACAGAATATTATTTTCACTCATCGTTGCAGTGATTCCGTTTTTTGGCTTTGCACAAATAGATGATATGTATTTCGTCCCTCAAAAAGAGACGAAAGTGAATGAGGATAAGCATCCCCAACCGCAACCTTCGGTACGTACGATTTCAGAAAATACGGCAGTGGACACCCGCTCAGGATATGCTCAGGGAAGCATCAGGGATGTAGATGAATATAACCGACGATATCGTTGGGATAATGATAGTATATCTGCCGCTGAAGAGGAAGTGGCAGGTCAAGATAGTGCTTCAACCGATAACAACCGGGAAGAAGGGGGAGACTATCAATATACGAAACGAATTCTTCGTTTCAACACCCCGACCATCGGCGTTGCGGTCAGCAGTCCTTTATACTGGGACTTACGTTATGGTCCCAATTCCATATATTGGGATGTATATGATGATGGATTTTACGCATACGCTTATCCTAGCAGTTGGTATTGGGGACCTACCTTCTCCTACTCGTGGGGATGGGGATTATACAATCCTTATTGGGCGTGGGGAGGTCCTTGGTATGCCGGATGGTATGATCCTTGGTATTGGGGACCGCACTGGCATCATCCGCATTGGGGACATCCCGGTCATGGATGGTATCCATCAAGACCGGTTACTCGTCCCAGTGTAAGATATCGGGAGAATAGTTCCCTGGCAAGAGGAACATCCCGCACTAATGTAAGAAACAGTTCTTCTGCCAGAAGAACCATACGAAACACAGGTAACACCAACCGGCAAACCATTTCGGAGAATTCTGCACGATTTACTCCAAATCGTTCTTCAACAACTACCAGGCAGTCTCCTCACACGCGTACGACTTCAACTCTTCAACGTAACACTCAACCGTCGAGAAGTTCTAATTTCACGCCATCGACCACAAGAAGCACTTTCCGTCCGTCGGTAAGTTCCCCCAGCCGTTCCGGAGGTGGTTTCTCCCCATCCAGGAGCGGAGGAGCACGAGGCGGTCGACGTTAACAAACAAAGATAAACCATAAAAGGAAGAAATAATGAAAAGAAAAAACCTCATATTTGTAAGCGCATTGCTAGCAAGCCAGTCTATGATGGCACAGACACCATATATGAACGAGAATTATATGCCGACCGATTTAATCGGAAGTGCGCGCTATGTAGGTATGGGCGGTGCATTAGGGGCATTGGGTGCTGATTTGTCTACCGCTTCTTCCAATCCGGCAGCATTAGGGCTTTACCGCAGAAGCGATGCAGCTTTATCATTCAGCGTGTTGACCCAACAGGAAAAACCGGATTTAAATGCAGACATGACTCATTTGTCTTTTGACCAGATGGGATTCGTGGTAAGTATCCCGGTTATGGCCAAAAGCGTAAGGTATGTTAATTTTGGAGTCAATTATCAGAAAAGAGCCAACTTCAACCAGTCATTTATCGCAGACAACGGAGCCTTGAACGGTTTGTCTCAGACGCAACAAATGGCAGACATTCTGAACCATACCCAGTATTCCACTCCTTTGGCAGACCTGATGTATAATTCCTGCCTTGTGAATCCGGAATACATACGGGATAACCAAGGTAATGTGCAGGTAGACCAAGAGGGGAATCCCTTATACGATTCTTATAATGCTTTAGAGTCAGATCGGAATAATTACGACCGTACGACGGAAGGCGGTATCGCAGGATATGATTTCAACCTGTCTATGAACATCAAAGACCGAGTGTATTTAGGTTTCACTTTAGGCGTGAACGACGTGGACTATTACAGTTACAGCACTTATCGGGAGTTCGGCACGATTTCGGACGGCCAAGGTAACTCTTACAGCGATTTCGAGAATTATTCCTTATATAATACCCAACATGTAAGTGGATATGGAATCAATGTGAAGTTGGGTGGTATATTCCGTCCCATCGGAAATTCCCCCTTCCGCATAGGTCTGGCCGTAGAAACGCCGACCTTCTATCATTTGGAATCTTATTCTTCATATAGCATAGACTCTCCCATGATGGAGGATGAGAACTATGACATCTACATCAATCAAGACAGAAACGGTAATTTTATATATACCAATTATCTTCCGGAGGTGGATTTGGCTAACTTGCACATGAAAATTACCACACCGTGGAAATTTCGGGTTTCGTTAGGACATACGATTGGAACTTATCTGGCTATAGGAGCTGAATATGAATACGCTGATTACTCTAAAACGAAACAGGGGTATGAAGACTGGGACTACGACTATTGGGGCTATGGTTATTCCAGAGGAACGACACACGACCGCGATATGGACGCGTTGCACAAGTCTACGCTACGCGGAAGCCATTCTTTCAAGTTCGGTATGGAATTGAATCTGACGGATAATGTCGCATTTCGTGCGGGGTATAATTATTATTCCCGCATGTTCAAGGAAGAAGCGACTTTAGATCAAACGGGGCCTTCTCCGGCTTTCGGTTATCAAACGACAACAGATTATATGAATAAAGACGACGTGAATATATTCACAGCCGGTTTAGGTTACCACGGAAAGCATTTTTATGCCGATATGGCTTATAAGTGCCGCGTACAGTCGGGAGATTTCTATGCATTCGACGATACTTATATCACACAAACCGGTACTCGTCTTACTCCAGTGGATGTAAACCTAAATACTCATCAGGTGTTTTTTACATTAGGATATAAATTCTGATTATAAAGGAGCAAAGTCAGAAGAAAAAACAGCAAAAAAGTTTTGCGTTTCAAAAAATATATCTAACTTTGCATCGTCAAAAAGGTTGGGGTATTAGCTCATCTGGCTAGAGCGTTTGACTGGCAGTCAAAAGGTGGCAGGTTCGAGTCCTGTATACTCCACTTTACATAAAAGCGAAAAAACTTGCAGTCGCTAAAACCAATATTTTTATTGGTGAATTTTATTATTCTATTTGGGTTATTCAACTTTATTACATTTTTTTTCTTTCTCTATTTTTCTTCCCTTAAAAAAGAGCTTATTTAAAAGAAATTCTGTATATTTGCCCATGTAATATTCAAACTATACCAACATTTACTCTTAAATCTCTTTGCTTATGAAAAAAGGGACATTTTTATGGTTGGGGCGAATGGGATTACCCCTTTCTTTGGCGTTATGCCATATATATCCTCTTGCAGCACAGAACAAAGTGATTCTGCCGGACTCCATTCCTTGGATGTTATCGGATTCATTAATGAAAGGGGATGTGCTGCAAATCGGTTATGCCACAGGAGACCGGAGAACCGTAGCAGGTTCTGTAGATCAGGTATCTGAAAATAGAATGAACAAAGGCATGATTTCCAATCCTTTAAACTCTATTAACGGGCAAGTGGCCGGTGTCAGTATGTTACCGGGAAGGGAGGCCATGCTCAACTCCGTACGTGTCCGGGGTACAACCTCCCTGACGGGGGGGAATGATCCTTTGGTAATCATTGATGGCGTATTTGCTGATTTGAGCACGCTAAGTATGATTTTTCCTGCGGACATCGAAAGCTTCACTATTCTCAAGGATGCTTCAGAAACGGCTCAATATGGCGCACGAGGTGCTTCGGGTGTCATAAAAGTAAGTACCAAACAAGGACACAGCGGAAGTTTCAGTTTGAGTTATGACGGAAATTTTAGTGTCGAGTCTATTTATAAAAACATAAAAATGCTTTCTGGAGAGGCTTTCAGGAACGTGGCACACGAAAGAGGCATATCAATTCTGGATTTGGGATATGACACGGATTTTCCAGAGGAAATCACGCGCATGGGATGGGTGCAAAATCATCATGTAGCTTTTGGAGGTGGTACGGAATCCTCTTATTACCGTGCTTCTCTGGCGCTTTTGGATCGAAAAGACGTGGTGAAAAGTTCAGACTACCGGAATTACATGGCCAAAATAGATATTACGCAACGGGCGTTCAACGACCGCCTGCGTTTCGACCTGGGGGTAATGGGGGCAGTACGTAAGAGCAACAATTTGGTAGATATACAAAAGACATTTTATTCAGCAGCAGCTTTCAATCCCACTTTTCCGGCCCACAAGAATGCGACGGGCGGTTGGGATCAAGTGACAACTGCCAGTTGGATTACCAACCCTTTGGCCTGGATGGAAGTAAGCGACGAAGAATCGAATGCGCATTTTAATGCCCATTTGAAAATGGAGTTGGTTTTAACCCCACATTTGGTACTTTCCGCCTTTGGTTCTTACCTGTACAATGTCATAGATAACGGACAATATCTTCCTACTACCGTATGGGCACATGGACAAGCTTATCGAGGCGAACAGAAGGTGGAAGATGTGTTGGGAAATATGATGTTGAACTTCAATCGAGCTTTTGGAAAACATAAACTGGACGCTCTCCTATTGGGAGAAGCGCAACAACGTATCATGTCCGGCTTCCACACAACTGTTACGAATTTCACAACCGACAAGTTCGGTTTTCACAACCTGCAGGCCGGAGCCGTAAGACTATGGGAGGGGACAGGCTCTTATTATGAGAATCCTCGTCTGGCATCTTTTTTAGGACGTGTCAATTATGTATACGACGATCGTTATGTGGCTACCGTAAACATGCGTACCGATGCTTCATCCAAGGTGGGACGTAACCATCGTTGGGGCTTTTTCCCATCGCTTTCCGCTGCCTGGATTCTGAGCGAGGAAGATTTCATGAAATCTCTCTATTGGCTGAACAACCTCAAATTCAGAGTCGGTTACGGGTACTCTGGTAATCAGGATGCCATTGATTCTTACAATTCCCTCCAGTTGGTGAAACCTAATGGAGTAGTATCTTCTGGTGGTGACCCAACGGTGACAATGGGTTTGATACGCAATGCCAATCCTGACTTGCGTTGGGAGGTAAAACGTACGATGAACGTTGGACTGGATGCTGCTTTTTGGGACGGACGGGCTATTTTCACATTTGATTATTACCATTCCGTCACGGATGACATGCTGTACCAATACGATGTAAGCGTACCGCCATTTGCCTATAATAAATTGTTGGCCAATTTAGGTTCCATGCGTAACAGCGGAGTGGAATTGGGATTCGGCTTCACTCCTTTGCGTAAAAAAGACATGGAACTGAACGTCAACGTCAACGTCACGTTCCAACGCAATAAGTTACTTTCTCTAAGTGGAATGTATAATGGAGAATATATGTCGGCTCCACAATATACGCCGATTGCCGACTTAACCGGTGCGGGCTTTCATGGCGGATATAATCATATTGTATACCAGATTGTAGGGCAGCCTTTGGGTGTCTTTTATTTACCCCATTGTACAGGACTCATCCAACGCGAAGACGGAACATACGCATACGAAATAGCCGACCTTGACGGAGGAGGCGTGGACCTGGAAGACGGGGGGGACCGTTACGTGGCAGGACAGGCCACTCCCAAAACTCTATTGGGTTCTAACGTCAGCTTCCGTTATAAGAATGTGGACGTATCGTTGCAAATCAATGGTGCTTTCGGACATAAAATTTATAATGGTACGGCCTTGGCTTATATGAATATGGGAAGTTTTCCCGATTACAACGTACTGGCAGCCGCCCCTCAACGTAATATTTACGACCAGACTGCTACAGATTACTGGCTTGAAAACGGAAACTACGTGAATTTTGATTATTTGACTATCGGTTGGAATATTCCGTTGAAGAAATGGGGCAAATACGTGCAGCATCTGCGTTTATCGGCGTCGGTGAACAATCTGGCTACCATTACGGCCTATTCCGGACTGACCCCAATGATTAACAGTTACATCGTAGATGCCACACTCGGAGTGGACGACAAACGGAACTATCCGGTATATCGTTCTTATACCTTGGGATTAACTATTCAATTTTAAAGCATGACAACATGAAAAAGTGGATTTTATGGGCGGGATACACCCTTGTTTGCTGTTATGGTTGTGCAGGATTCTTAGATGAAGCTCCACGAGACCAATTACCCGAAGAGGACGCTTATGACACGCCTGCCAATATATACCTGAACACGGTGGCTACCCTCTATAACTATGTGGGTGGATACGAAGACAGTCAAGGGCTACAGGGTACTTGCCGAGGTGTATATGACTTGAACACACTGACCACTGATGAAGCTTTGTTGCCAACTCGCGGAGGAGACTGGTACGATGGCGGACTCTGGCAAGGATTGTTCTTGCACGATTGGGGAGTCAATAATGACGTGATAGCAGCTTCGTGGGAGTATCTATACAAAGTGATTGTGCTTAGTAACAAGTCGATAGAACGTCTGACGGAATTGCAGAACCGCAAGGATGCTCCTGCAGAATTGAAAAATTATGTGGCAGAAGTCAGAGCCTTTCGGGCGATGTACTACTATTATTTGCTAGATATGTTCGGGCGTGTGCCTTTGGTGTTATCTTCGTCCACCCCCATGAAGGACGTCAACCAAAGCGAACGTGAGGAAGTATTCAAATTTTCTGTAAACGAATTGCAGGCGGCATTGCCTTATCTGAATGAAGCGCACAGCAACCAAAAAGGAGAATATTATGGCCGGATGACCCGTCCGGTAGCTTGTTTTTTGTTGGCCAAACTATTCCTGAATATAGAGATTTATACGGACAACGATTGGACGGACGAAAACCACCCTGACGGAAAAGCATATCAAGTGAATATAGGATCTCAAACACTGAACGCATGGCAGGCCGTACAAGCGTATTGCGACTCGATACGTGTTATGGGATACAAATTATCTTCGCGCATGGTAGATAATTTCGTTGTGTACAACGAACCGTCGGAAGAAAATATTTTCACGATACCGATGGATAAACATGCATTGCAAAACCAAATGCAATATCTATTCCGTTCCCGTCATTACAACCATGGGAAAGCTTACGGGCTGAGTGGAGAAAATGGAACCAGTGCCACGATTGAAACCCTACGCACATTTGGCTACGATACCGATTCGGTAGACCATCGCTTCGAAGACAGCTTCTTTGCCGGAACGGTCTTGGATCCCAATGGCAATCCAGTGAAACTGGACGACGGAAGCACGTTGGAGTATTTGCCGTGGAGCATACGTTTGGACGTATCGGCACAACCTTACGAAAAATCTGCCGGCGCACGAATGAAGAAATATGAAGTAGACCTGAAAAGCACAAAAGACGGTAAATTGTCGGACAACGATATTGTATTGTTTCGTTATGCCGACGTATTATTAATGAAAAGCGAGGCTAAAATAAGAAACGGGGAAGACGGAACAGCTGAACTGAACGAAGTGCGGCGACGTTCCGACATGTATCCTCGTCCAGCCACCCTTCACAATATCCTGGAGGAACGCAAACTGGAACTCGTATGGGAAGGATGGAGAAGACAGGACATGATTCGTTTCGGTACCTATACGCAAGCTTACACAGACCGTCCGCAACAGGAGGATGAAGCATCAGGCTACACCACGGTGTTTCCCATCCCTGCCAAGGTGTTGTCTTTGAATCCGCGATTATCCCAAAATCCCGGATATGAGACGAGGTGAATGACTCGAAAAAAACGATAGGTTAAAAAAAACAAATACAGAGAATTTTCTATTCGAATACCTACTATTAGTTACCAAATTAATGCTACATTTGCGGCAATTTGCAATATCGAGTTTACAAAATGGCCCAAATAATCATACATCGAGGTACCGTGAAAAGCGTGAGAGGAAAACACGTTAGTGTGCAAATAATCCAGGCTTCCGCGTGTTCATCCTGTGTGGCTAAAAAAATGTGCAATTCGTCGGAAAGCAAAGAGAAGTTGGTCGATATCGTCAGCCCCGAAGCATTTTCTTACCAGGTAGGAGAGGAAGTTCTCCTGACCGGAAGTGTGGAGATGGGACTGAAAGCCGTGTTTTGGGCATACGGTGCGCCGTTGTTGCTATTGATGGCTGTTTTGCTAGCCACCTTGCAAGTTACGGCCGATGAACCTTTGGCAGCTCTGATAGCATTAGCCAGCCTGGTTGTCTATTATGTTGTGCTCTACCTCAATAAAAACAGGTTGACAAGAAAATTTTCATTTACCATTAAACACATAAAATAAATATTGTTATGAACGTGATTTTGATTGCAGTAATTATTTTGGGAGTCGTGGGGTTGGTGGCATCCATCATGCTCTATGCGGCATCCAAGAAATTTGCTGTCGTAGAGGATGAACGCATTGGCCAAGTGGCCGAAGTCTTGCCGCAAGCCAATTGTGGCGGATGCGGTTATCCGGGATGTGCCGGTTTTGCCGCTGCTTGCGTGAAAGCGGCAGACGGTGGTTCGCTCGAAGGCAAGTTATGTCCCGTAGGCGGACAACCGGTTATGGAAAAAGTAGCCGGAATTTTGGGGCTTGCAGCTGCGGCCAGCACCCCGAAAGTGGCTGTTGTGCGTTGTAACGGGACTTGTGCCAATCGGCCACGTGTGGTGGATTACGACGGGGTGCGCAGTTGCCGTGTGCAGCTGTTGGCGGGCACAGGAGAAACGGCATGCGCATTCGGTTGCTTGGGAGGTGGTGATTGTGTGGCGGCGTGCCAGTTCGGTGCATTGTCTATCAATCCGGAAACAGGATTGCCCGAGGTAGACGAAGAACGCTGTACGGCTTGTGGTGCCTGCGTCAAGACCTGTCCGCGAAGAGTCATCGAGCTCCGGCCGAAAGGACCGAAAAACCGCCGAATGGTCGTAATGTGCGTGAACCGTGACAAAGGTGCTGTGGCGAACAAGGTTTGCAAGGCTTCCTGTATCGGTTGCGGCAAGTGCGTGAAGACCTGTCCGTTCGAGGCCATCACTCTCAACAACAATTTGGCCTATATCGATCCGGAAAAGTGCAAGTTGTGCCGAAAGTGTGAGGAAGCTTGCCCGAAAGGAGCCATCCATGCCATCAACTTCCCGCCGCGTAAGCCGAAAGTGGAGAAACCGACTGCAACAGCAGCCCCGAAACCAACCAATCCGGCGGCACAACCGGTATCCGCTCCCGCAGCACAGCCTGTAACCACCGTTACATCGGAAGAAAAGAAAGAAGCATAATTCATAGGATTGTCAAATTAAAAAAGAATATCGTGAAAACGTTTAAGATAGGTGGAGTTCATCCATCTGAAAACAAATTTTCCGCCGCTTCTCCCATCCGCCTGGCCGGATTGCCCAAACAAGCTGTCTTTTCACTTTATCAGCATATTGGCGCACCGGCTAAACCGGTCGTAGCCAAAGGAGATGAAGTGAAAGTAGGCATGATGTTGGCCGAGGCAGACGGCTTTGTGTCGGTTCCCGTCCACTCCTCCGTGTCCGGAAAAGTGAGCAAGATAGATGCGATTGTCGATGCCAGCGGTTACCGCCGTCCGGCCATCTTTGTAGACGTGGAGGGAGATGAATGGGTCGAGACGATTGACCGGACCCCCGATTTGGTGACATTGGCTCAAAGGCCGGAGTTGACAGCCGAAGACATCGTGAACACGGTGAAAGCGGCCGGTATTGTCGGTATGGGTGGTGCCACATTCCCCTGCCATGTGAAACTGACTCCTCCCAAGGGGACAAAAGCCGAATGCGTCATCATCAACGCTGTGGAGTGCGAACCGTACCTGACAGCCGACCATCGGTTGCTGTTGGAAAAACCGGACGAAATCCTGGTAGGAGTGGATTTAATCATGAAGGCAGTGGGTGTGGACAAGGGTTATATCGGCATCGAGAACAACAAACCGGATGCCATCGCTCTCTTGACGGAGAAAGCGAAAGCTTATCCGCATATTGAGGTCGTGCCATTGCAAGTGAAATACCCTCAGGGAGGAGAGAAGCAGTTGATTGCCGCTGTTACCGGACGTGAAGTCCCGGCTCCTCCGGCATTGCCCATTAACGTAGGAGCAGTGGTACAAAATGTAGGTACGGTTTTTGCCATCTATGAAGCGGTAATGAAAAACAAACCCCTGTTTGAACGTGTCATCACCGTGACGGGTAAGGAAGTGCAAAACCCTTCTAACCTGTTGGCACGTATCGGCACGCCGATGAACCAACTCATCGAGGAATGCGGCGGATTGCCAGAAAACACAGGAAAAGTAATTGGCGGAGGCCCGATGATGGGAAAGGCGCTGATGAACCTCGACGTGCCGGTATGCAAAGGTTCTTCCGGCCTCCTGCTCATGAGCGAAAGGGAATCCCGTCGTGCGGAACCGCAGCCCTGCATCCGTTGCGCCAAATGTGTCAGTGCCTGCCCGATGGGGCTCGAGCCCTATTTGTTGGCCACGGCTTCCGCGTTGCGCAACTGGGAGTTGGCGGAAGATAACGACATCACGTCATGCATCGAATGCGGTTCGTGCCAGTTTACCTGTCCTTCCACACGCCCGATGTTAGATAATATCCGTATGGGCAAGACTACTGTAATGGCCCTCATCCGGGCTCGTAATACAAAATAAAAGAGAAAGATTATGGCAAAGAAATTAATTGTATCGCTGTCGCCCCATGTGCATGGACGGGATAGTGTACAAAGAAATATGTATGGAGTGTGCATCGCACTCATACCGACCCTGTTAACCTCGTTGTATTTCTTTGGGTTGGGAGCCGCTATCGTATTGGCTACGTCCGTGGCTGCCTGTGTGTTCTTCGAGTGGGCTATAACGAAATATGTATTGAAACGCGATCGAGTAACGATAACAGACGGTTCGGCCATCCTGACCGGACTGCTGTTGGGGTTCAATCTGCCTTCCAATCTGCCGATATGGATTATCCTCATCGGAGCATTGGTAGCCATCGGTATCGGTAAGATGACTTTCGGCGGATTAGGGTGTAATCCCTTCAACCCGGCATTGGTGGGGCGCGTGTTCCTTCTGGTTTCATTCCCGGTGCAGATGACCACATGGCCTGTGCCCGGACAAATGGTAGCTTATCTCGATGCCGAAACAGGTGCCACTCCGTTGGCTGTCATGAAGGAAGCAATCAAGAGCGGAGACGCTTCCGTACTTCAAAGATTGCCAGACGCTATTGACATGCTCGTAGGTCAGACCGGAGGATGCTTGGGCGAAGTGAGCGCTTTGGCCTTATTGATAGGTCTGGCCTATATGTTGGCCCGGCGTATCGTGACATGGCACATTCCAGTTTCCATTTTGGCTACCGTTTTTGTGTTGGCCGGACTGCTCCATCTGTCTAATCCCGTTTATGCGTCTCCCGTGTCCGTATTGCTCACGGGTGGTATGATGTTAGGGGCCTGCTTTATGGCTACGGATTATGTGACCTCGCCCATGACGGCAAAGGGACAGATTATTTATGGAGTGGCCATAGGTATGCTCACCGTAGTCATTCGTACTTTCGGCGCATATCCTGAAGGTATGTCGTTCGCAATCTTAATCATGAACGCCTTTACGCCGTTGATTAACACCTATTGTAAACCTAAAAGATTCGGGGAGGTCGTAAAAAAATGAAAAAGTTAGAGTCTTCATTACTCAATATGGTCCTGGTGCTGACCGCCATTTCCCTCATAGCCGGGGGGACTTTGGCTTATATTAATAAGGTGACACAAGGCCCCATTGCCGAAATCAACGCAAAGAATTTGCAGGATGGCATCAAAAAAGTGATTTTGGGAGGTCAACCCGGTGATTTAAAAGTTGAAGAACCGGTAGAATCAAACGGTTATACTCTCTATAAAACCGACAAGGGAACGGCCGTGAAGGCTGTAACCAATGGGTTCGGCGGACCGCTTGAAGTCCTGGTTGGTTTTAATGAGGTTGGTGACATTCTGGGCTATACGATTCTGGCTACGGTAGAAACTCCCGGACTGGGTGTGAAAGCCGACACGTGGTTCCAAAAAGGCGGTAAGGGCGACATTATCGGGCGGAATCCGGGAGAGAAGGAACTGGCCGTATCCAAAGACGGCGGAGACATCGACGCCATCACGGCGTCTACCATTACTAGCCGGGCTTTCCTGAATGCCGTGAATGCTGCTTATCAGGCGTTGAAAGGAAATACCAGCGATGCAGCGAGCGGAGCTAGCGTACAGGCCGGACGGGTGGAAAGCGCAACCGGAACCGGAAGTGATTCTATTCATTAAAGAAAGGAGGGACGTAATATGAATAATTTTAAAGTGTTGATGAACGGTATCATCAAAGAAAACCCGACGTTTGTACTTCTTTTGGGTATGTGTCCCACTTTGGGTACGACTTCTTCGGCATTGAACGGTATGTCCATGGGATTGGCCACGACTTTCGTGCTCGTATGTTCCAATGTGGTTATTTCCATGATTAAGAATTTGATTCCCGACATGGTGCGTATTCCGGCATTCATTGTCGTCATCGCGTCTTTCGTAACCGCCTTGCAAATGTGCATGCAGGCATTCGTTCCTGACATCTATGCCACATTGGGCTTGTTCATTCCCTTGATTGTAGTGAACTGTATCATTTTGGGACGTGCCGAAGCATTTGCCAGTAAAAACGGAGTGATACCTTCGTTTTTCGATGGAGTAGGAATGGGGTTAGGTTTCACAATCGCCTTGACTGTTCTCGGAGCCGTACGAGAGATTTTGGGAACGGGTAAAATCTTCGGTCTGGAGGTTTGGCCGGAAGATTACGGCATGCTGATGTTCGTGTTGGCTCCCGGGGCTTTCATCGTATTGGGGTACTTGATTGCCATTGTGAACAAACTGAAAAAAGCGTAAATTTGTAAACTTAGAACAATATGGAAGCAATATATCAGTATTTAATCGTTTTCATCACCGCCATATTTGTCAACAACGTCGTGTTGTCGCAAATTCTTGGTATTTGTCCGTTTCTCGGCGTATCCAAGAAAATCAATACGGCTTTAGGCATGTCAGGTGCTGTGGCGTTCGTTTTGGTGCTCGCCACATTGGTGACTTACCTGTTGCAGTATTATGTTTTGAACCCGCTCGAACTCGGCTATTTGCAGACCATAGCTTTTATCTTGGTTATTGCTGCATTGGTGCAGTTGGTGGAAATCATCCTGAAAAAAGTATCCCCGGCACTTTATCAGGCATTGGGAGTATTCCTTCCTCTGATAACCACTAACTGTGCTGTGCTTGGTGTGGCCATCCTGGTTATACAAAAGGAATTCAACCTGATGATGGGGGTATGGTATGCCTTGAGCACTGCGTTGGGCTTCGGACTGGCATTGGTTATATTTGCCGGCATACGCGAGCAACTCAACCTTGTGTCCGTACCTAAAGGGATGCAGGGCATGAGTATCGCGTTGGTCACCGCTGGTTTGTTGGCCATGGCATTCATGGGATTCAGCGGAGTAGATAACGGATTGAAGGCATTTCTTAGCCTCTAATCCGCCACGTTTTTTCAAAACTGATACGACCTGCAAAGAAAATGCAGGTCGTATCGCTTTTTTATGGTCAAAAATCATACAGCATATAATTAAATTTAGTACATTTGCTATTGTTACAAAAACAAAAAATCGAAGCTTACTAATATGAAAGAGACAATTTTAGTGACAGGCGGTACCGGATTCATCGGTTCACACACGACGGTGGAACTCCAGCAGGCTGGTTATGACGTAGTCATCGTGGACAACCTCTCGAATTCACGTGAAGATGTATTGGATGGTATCGAAAAGATTACCGGCATTCGTCCGGCTTTTGAGAAAGTAGACTTGCGCGATTTCGACGCCACCGAGTCGGTATTCAAAAAATATCCGAAAATTAGCGGTATCATTCATTTTGCAGCGAGCAAGGCTGTAGGTGAAAGCGTACAGAAACCGTTGCTGTATTATCATAACAATATCGTTTCCCTGATTAATCTGTTGCAGTTGATGCCGAAGTATGATGTGAAGGGTATCATCTTCTCTTCGTCATGTACCGTATACGGCCAGCCGGATGTGCTACCTGCCACAGAGGAGACCCCCATCAAAAAGGCGGAAAGCCCATACGGCAATACCAAACAGATTAACGAGGAAATCATAGCGGACACCATCAAGAGCGGCTCTCCGATAAAAGCCATCTTGTTGCGTTATTTTAACCCGATTGGTGCGCACCCCACAGCGTTTATCGGAGAAATGCCGAACGGCGTGCCTCAGAACCTGATACCATACCTGACACAAACGGCCATGGGTATCCGTAAGGAATTAAGTGTGTTCGGAGACGATTATGACACGCCGGACGGCTCTTGCATCCGTGATTATATTTATGTAGTGGATTTGGCTAAGGCACATGTTTGCGCCATGACGCGCATCATGGAAGACCAGACTACCGAACCGGTGGAGGTTTACAACATCGGTACGGGTACGGGTACTTCCGTGCTTGAATTGATTAATGCTTTTGAGAAAGCTACCGGTGTGAAATTGAATTATAAGATCGTAGGACGCCGTGCCGGTGACATCGAAAAGGTGTGGGGCAATGTGGACAAAGCCAATAAAGTGTTGGGTTGGAAAGCCGAAACTCCGTTGGAGGACGTGTTGGCCTCCGCTTGGAAATGGCAATGCGTATTGCGCGAAAAAGGAATAATGTAAATAAAATAAAGGACACAGAAGACGCTTTATGCGTAATTGCGCATTAATCCAGTTGGTATTTCCAATATGTGAATAGTCGGGAATATCACGCTTTAAATAATTTAAGACAGGTTAGTGTGCACAATAGTTTTGTCGTGTTTTATTTTGTGTTTGTGTTGTTACTCTCTTCCGACGTGAGTCGGAAGAGAGTTTTTCGTTTATACATATGGATTGTGAGTCTTCTCGAATCTGATTTCAGTGTGTGGCCCGTGCCCGGGATAGACACGGGTATCTTCCGGCAGAGTAAACAGCTTGTTCCTGACACTCTCGCACAAGACTTCACTGTCTCCGCCGGGGAAATCCGTTCGTCCAACGCTGCAATAAAACAAAGTGTCGCCGACAAATACGGCTTTTTCTACAGCGCAGTAAAAACAAATGCCCCCGGGGGTATGTCCGGGAGTATTCAGGACGGTTAACGTGTGATGTCCGAACGAGATGTCATCTCCCTCCGTCAGGTAACGCGCTGCCGCAGGAGTAAGCCCTTCTTTCATCACCTGTGCCAACGGTCCGAATATCTCCGCTCCCATACCTTTATATATAGATTCGTCTGCCCGGTTGAACTCCGGACCGACATGAAAGGTCTCCCAAATGAATGCGGCCCCGAAACAGTGGTCATAGTGCATGTGGGTGCAAAGGTGGTGCCTGACCTGTAAACGACGGTTTTCAATATAATCCATAATCTGCCTGCGGTCATCGTCGGTAAGGGCACCGCAATCTATGACTACGGCTTCACGGGTGTCGTCGCTCACGACGTAGCAGTTCTCTTCCAACATGTTTACCGGAATTTTTTTTATCTCTAGCATCTTTCCTATCCTTTAAAGTGAAACGTACACCACTTTCTTGGTGGCAAAATATTCTTCCGTAAAGAACTCTTTCAACGGGGTAACCATTGTGCGGTTCTTCAACGGGGTCGTCTCTTTCTCCAATTCGCCCCCCTTCAGGCAGATAAGGCCGTTGGGGATGGCGTTGTGCTGCACGGGAGAAATATTCTTGCGTATAATTTTGACCAAATCTGCCAACGGCATGACGGCACGGCTTACCACAAAATCGAATTTGGCCTTCTCTTCCTCTGCCCGGCAATGGCGGAAAGTCACATTCTTCAACCCGAGCTCCCTAGCCACTTCCATGCAAACCTTGATTTTCTTACCGATGCTGTCCACCAGATGGAAATGGCAGTCGGGGAACATGATGGCGAGGGGTATCCCCGGAAATCCGCCTCCCGTCCCCAAATCCATAATCTCAGTGCCGGATTTGAAACGGGTGAATTCGGCAATTCCCAAGGAATGCAATACATGATGTTCATACAGATTGTCGATGTCTTTCCTAGAAATGACATTGATTTTAGCATTCCAGTCATGATAGAGCGCGTCCAACTGCTGGAATTGTTCTGTCTGTTTTTCCGAAAGTTTCGGAAAGTATTTTAAAATCAGCTCCATATATCTTTATTTTTTATTTCGTATGGGTTTCCAACCTACTGTACAGCAAAGTCAGCCTGATAGCCCCGACTTCATACGCAGCTATCTCGTCGGCATTGTAAATGAAAGTAATACCTTCTTTTCCCAGTTCATAATTCAAGGGAATGTAAATGTCGGTAAGCCGTAGTATGCCTTTATCCTGCAGTTCTTCCCGGTTGCGGCAACCGTACGTTTTCAGGAGTTCGTCTGCCAACAAGGAAGGAAGCAAGGCCAAGGAAGCAGGGGGCAACACGTCCTCCAACTTCACCAACTCACCCGTTTCTGTATCGAAATTCAAACATTGTTCCTCCCGATAGTCGCGTGCTCCTCCCTCGTACTTTACTTTATGAATCAGATAACACAAATATCCGTTCAGCCCGTCTTTGTGTTCCGTGGCTATCCGATATTTGTAATCGTACCACGAGGAGTTGATGCCGCTTTGCCGGTCGGCTTTGTATAAATCGGTCAAATTTCTCCGGTATTGCTCCGCGTACGTCAGACAGAACGAATCGGCGGTCGAGGCGAACGAACGGTGCATTCCTCCAAACAGATGAAAGGCAATGGTTCGGTTCATGTTCCGGGCGGCACGGGTCGTGTCGTTTATCTCATCCGCCTCTATGATAACTCTACATGCAGGCGAGTGCTCGCTGCTGTCCAATGGTACGGTCTTCTCAACTTTTAATTGCTGAAAGGACAACGAACAACTTCCATCTTCACCTCGGCATGCACATAAAAAAGCCATGGCAAAAGCAAGGCCGTATATATATTTACTCATCTTTCCGTATTTCATCCCAAAAGCCTGTTATGAATGCAAAGGTAGTGAAAGGCGGGCGCAGAGGCAAATGAAAATGCAATTTTCTGATGGAACTGTACCGGGCTACCTCTTGTCGGCTTCCGCCTTTTACGCAACATATCGCTTTTACCGATAAATCATAAAACAAATGCTTTTTGTAGCAAAAATACGATGGATTTCTGAAAAAATATTCGTACTTTTGGACACTATATAACAAGCGATAAACAATGATACCGGACTTCCAATCCTGCATGCTGCCTTTTCTTCGGAAATTAGAAGACGGCAGCGTCCATTCAATGACAGAAATACAAAACGCACTTATCAGAGAGTTTCATCTGACGGAAACCGATGTAAAGGAAATGTTACCCAGCAATAGGACCACACGTTTCAGAAGTAACGTAGGATGGGCCAAAACCCACATGCAAAAAGCCGGTTTGCTAGAAACTCCTCAACGTGCACAATATAGAATTACGGAGGCGGGATTGCGCCTGTTGCAAACTCGTCCGGAGCATATTAATATGAAATTGCTTTTCAACTATCCGGCTTATAAGGAATGGATTGCTTTATCCAACAGAAACAGTGAACCGAAACGGAATTCCAGACAGGAATCTGAGTGTGCCATACAGACACCGGACATCATCATGGAAGAGGAATATAAGAAGTTACGCAATATATTGGCGCAAGATTTGTTGGAGCGTATCTTAAAAAAAGACCCGGGCTTCTTCGAAGCCTTGGTTATCAAATTACTGGTAGCGATGGGATACGGCGGTTCTTTAAACGAGGCTGCGGGCATGGTGGTAGGAAAGAGTGGGGATGAAGGCATAGACGGTATCATCAAAGAAGATAAACTCGGTCTGGACAACATTTATATCCAGGCTAAACGTTGGAATAACGTAGTGGAACGCCCCGAAGTACAAAAATTTGTCGGTGCTTTGGCCGGCAAAGGAGCCACCAAAGGGATATTCATTACCACATCCTCGTTCAGTCGGGGAGCACGGGAATTTAAACCGCAGAACAATATCAAAATCGTGTTGATAGATGGGAATCAACTGTGTGAATACATGATAGATTATAATATCGGGGTGTTTACTGCCAACACCTTTGAGGTGAAACGAATAGATATCGACTTTTTCGAGTCGGAAGAATGAAAATAAAAGGAAATAAGTGAACGTCGGACAAAATTACCTGTAAGCATGGAGATAATGCGTTTGAACGGGGTGGATGCCAGACTGTATCCACTTGTGGGACCTCTGGTCATGAACCCGGCCATTTTAAGACAGAATAATAATTATCCCTTTAAAACCTCCAACCGCTACTTGTGGTATATCGCCATATCGGACGGAGTAATCGTCGGATTCATCCCCTTGAAGAAAAATGAAAAGAATTACCATATAGATAATTATTACATACAAGGAGACCGTACGGAAACGATTGATGCTTTGTTACATCATGTCATCGACGATTTGGAAGCCGACTCTTTACTGACGGCCTTAGTGCATAAACGTCATACGGAAGCTTTCCGGCAAAATCAATTCCGAACAGATAAGCAACTGACTCTTTATGATAAAATGGAGTATATTCCTGTCCCTGAAATATGATACGCCAGTTAAATGTATACGAAGCCACGCAACGGAGATTAAAAATCATTTTTGATTATTTCGACTATGTATATGTATCCTTTTCCGGAGGTAAGGATAGTGGCGTGCTTTTAAACTTATGTATCGACTACCTTCGAAAGCATGAACCGGGCCGGAAGCTTGGAGTATTCCACATGGATTACGAGGCACAGTACCGGCAAACTACGGAATATGTGGAACAAACCATGGCTTCCCATCCTGATATGCTAGAGGTATACCACTGTTGCGTTCCTTTTAAAGTTTCCACTTGCACTTCCATGTACCAATCTTATTGGCGTCCGTGGGAGGAGAGCAAGCGTGACATCTGGGTTCGGGAAAAGCCCAAAGATTGCTATACGGCCAAAGACTTCGAGTTTTTCAACGAGGAACTATGGGACTATGATTTCCAACACCTTTTTGCCCCATGGTTACGTATGCAAAAGAAATGCAAGCGTGTCTGTTGCTTGGTGGGGATACGCACGCAAGAGAGCTTTAACCGATGGAGAAGCATCCACAGTGACAGAAACTACAAACGTTTGGCCTATTATAAATGGACTCACAGGCTCGATCATCACATATACAACGCATATCCCATTTACGACTGGAAAACCACAGATATCTGGACGGCCAACGGAAAATTCAAATGGACGTACAACCATTTGTATGACTTATACTATCAGGCCGGAATTCCTATCGCTCACCAACGTGTGGCCAGTCCGTTTATTTCCCAAGCCATCTCGGCGTTGAAAGTTTATCGCATCATCGACCCGGACACTTGGGGAAAAATGTTAGGCAGAGTCAACGGAGTAAACTTCGCAGGTATGTATGGCCGTACCATGGCAATGGGGTGGAGGATGATTAAATGTCCTCCCGGCTTTTCTTGGCAAGAATATATGTATTTCCTCTTAGACACGCTCCCGGAATCCACTCGGCAGAACTATCTCAACAAACTGGACGTAAGCATCCGTTTCTGGCGTAAGCGGGGAGGATGCTTGAGTGAAGAGACGATACAAAAGTTGCGCGAAGCCGGTGTGGAGTTTGCCCTCGGAGAGAAAACGGCCTACCATACGGACAAACAACCGGTAAGAATGGAATATCTGGATGACATCGACATCCCTGAATTTAAGGAGATACCGACCTATAAACGTATGTGTATCTGTATATTGAAAAACGACCATACGTGTAAATACATGGGATTTGCACAAACCAAGCAGGAAAAAGAACTGCGCGAAAGAGTAATGAAGAAATATAAATCGTTAGAACATGGACAAATATAAAAGCCCGGTATACAATATTATTGCGGTGCCTATCGAAAAGGTTGTGGCAAACGAATATAATCCCAACATAGTGGCCCCTCCCGAAATGAAACTTCTGGAACTCTCAATATGGGAAGACGGTTACACCATGCCCTGCGTATGTTATTACCGGAAAGAAGAAGACGTGTATGAAATCGTAGACGGATTCCATCGTTACCAAGTCATGAAAACTTCACCACGCATTTATGAACGGGAGAAGGGGTTGCTTCCTGTTTCCGTTATCGACAAAGACCTTTCGGAACGCATGGCATCTACCATACGGCACAACCGGGCCCGCGGCATGCATTCGGTGGAATTAATGAGCCATATCGTGTCTGAACTGACCAAATCCGGAATGTCGGACAGTTGGATCATACGCAATATAGGGATGGACAAGGACGAACTTCTGCGGTTGAAACAAATATCGGGGTTGGCAGAACTTTTTGCCGACAAGGCTTTCAGCCCCTCGGATGATTGGTTGGAAGAATGATCCTACGGATGAAATTCCTTATTATTTCTTGGAACGCAATGTGATGGAAAGAGAGCATAACGTCAGCAAAACGCCGACTGCGGTCACACCTGCCCATCCGCCGATGTGCCAGAAACTTCCGGCCAGAAAAGTCCCCATGGAACCGCCTACAAAGTAAGTGGTCATGAAAATGGTATTGACACGATTGGAGGCCGAGGGGCACAGTTCAAAGATACTGGCTTGATTGCTGAGTTGGATACATTGCATGCCGATATCGATAAGCAGAACTCCGGCAATGATACCGACATAACTGTTTCCACCCCAATACAATGAAGCCCATGCCGACAGAATCAGACTGCAACCGATGAAATTAAAATTACGTATGCCTACACGTTTCACATATTTCCCTACGAAAGAAGCCGTGAGTGCCCCGGCGATTCCGCATAACCCCAGTCCGCCAATCACATCGCTGTCGGCATAAAACGGCGCGCTTCCCATCTTGAAAGCTAAGCATGACCACATCGCCAGAAACGATCCGAAGGCCAATCCCGACCGTATGGAATAAATACGAAGAGCCGGATAATCCCGTAGAAGGTGGAACAGGGATTTCATCAAAGTACTGTATCGCCCCTCGAACGTAGGACGTATGTCGGGAAGTACCTTCAGGACGACGAAGGCACAGATGCACATCAGTCCGGCAGCAATAAAGTACATCTCGCGCCATCCCAACAGTTCTCCCACCCAACCGCTGATCACTCTGGAGGCTAAGATGCCGGTAAGCAGGCCGGAAATGACCACTCCCACATTGCGCCCCTTATGTTCAGGACGGGAGTATTGGGAAGCTATAGGAACAAATATTTGAGGAATCATGGAACAAATACCCGTCACTAAAGAAGCTGTCCAAACCGTATAAATACTTTCAGCCACCGCCATGGCCAACAAAGCAAAGACGAGCAGGATGAAATTGATTAATATGATTCTTTTCCTGCGATATAAATCACCGAGCGGTACGATGAAGAGCAAACCAAGCGCGTACCCAACTTGCGTTATCATGGCAATCAGATTAGCCTGAAAGTCCGAGATGCCCAAATCAGCCCGCATAAGGTTCAGCAAAGGTTGGTTGTAATACAGGTTCGCTACGGAGATGCCGGCCACAATGGCCAATGTCCACAGTATATGCGCCGGAAGGCCGGCATTTTCCTTTAATTCAAATTTCATCGGCTTTTTCTTTTTTTTGATAGTTTTTCCCCACAATCCAACTGGGCATTCATCCACGTCAGGAATACTTTTTCGGGTAACGGAACAGTATGCTCAGCAGCGCACAAGCCCCCATGATGAACGGATAATATAAATAAGGTATTATGTCTATCGGGTTGATGGATGCCAACCCGGCAGCCATCAGGAGCTGTGCCCCGTATGGAATCAGCCCTTGCGTAAAACAAGAAAACGTATCCAGGATACTTGCGCTTTTGCGCTTATCCACTCCGTACTTTCCGGCTATGTCATGGGCCAACGGACCTGCCGTGATGATGGCTACCGTGTTATTAGCCGTACACAAGTTGATAACGCTCACTAATGCCGCTATGCTTAATTCCGCCCCGCGTTTGGAACGTATATGCCGGGTCAGTGCGTGCAGGATATAATCTATACCTCCGTTGTAGCGGATGGTTTCCATCAGTCCGCCCGCCATCATCGTAATGATAATCAGTTCCCCCATTCCGGTGATGCCTTCTCCCATGGCAGCAAACCAACCGAACAAATCGTATGTACCCGTAAAAACGCCAACCACACCGCTCAATACCAACCCGAGCACTAAAACCATCATGACGTTCATTCCCGCAACGGCCGTAACCAACACCACCATATAAGGAACCACCTTAATCCAGTCCACTTCGGGCAGTTGTTGCGGTGCGTGGATATGTACTCCCATAAATATATACAATGCGAACGCGATGGCGGCTGCAGGCATGACGATTTGTGAATTGACTTTAAACTTATCGCTCAACTTACATCCTTGCGTACGGGTAGCCGTAATAGTCGTATCGGATATGAACGACAAGTTGTCGCCGAAAAAAGCTCCTCCGGCTACGATAGCTACCAACAACGGAAGACCTGTCCCTGTCTCGTGGGCTATACCTGCCGCCAAAGGCGTTAACGCCACAATCGTACCGACAGAAGTCCCTATGGAAAGCGAGATGAAGCAAGCTGCCAGAAAAATGCCTCCCAACAGCAGGTTCTCCGGCAAGAGTTGCAGGGAAAGGTTCACCGTCGCGTCGATAGCCCCCATGGCTTTGGCCGATGCGGCAAAAGCTCCTGCAAGGATAAAAATCCATATCATCAGCATAAGGTTCGGCGAACCGGCTCCTTGGGAATATACCTTTACCCTCTCTTCCAACGGAACGCCACGCATGGTCGCGACCGCATAGACGGACGACACCATGAAAGCCACCGTGATAGGCACTTTATAGAAGTCACGGACGATAATGCTGGTCACGAGATAAAGGAGCACGAAAACGAGCAGCGGACTGATGGCTGCCACACTTTTTCCATTTATAGACATTTCGCAACGTTTACATGTGGACGGCCGGTCATTTCTCGTCGGCCGTATAATAAATATAATTCTCAGCCGTCAACAATTCAAGCGGCATGTAATTGCATTGCTGTACGGCTTTCTTCAACACGATATGGTTGAACAGCGCCTTCACGCTGTTGTAGCCTTGTTTCCACGGATGTTGGGCAATAAGAAAATCGATAGTGCCTTGTTTGAGGCATTCCACATTCCGTCCCACCATGTCGTAGCCAAACAAATGGAAATCTTTCAAGCTGTTATGTTGAAAGTATTCTCCCAAAATGTATGCGCGGGAACAGAACGTGATGCAATGCCGGATGTCCGGATGTTCATCCAAAAATGCACGTATCCTGCTTTCGTATCCGTCCTCTCCGTCAAGTTGCAGGGAAAGCTCCACTACTTCGCAATCCGGATAATATGTCGTCATGTATTCCCTGAAACCCACCTCGCGGTATTCCTGCTGACGGGAGGCCACACGCCCTTTCGACATGAGCTTCATCAACAAAATGCGCCGGGCGTGTCCGCCGGCCTGCATCATGAAGATGCGCCCGGCAAAATAACCACTCTTCAAGGAATCTTGTCCGAAGAAAGCCAACGGCTCTATCTCGGGAACATTGGAATCCAAAAAGACAAATGGAATGTCCTGTTCCTGTAACCGGCGGCAAAACGTCTGGGTCACATCGAAATTTTGTGGGACAATGACCACCCCGTCCGGCTTTTTATCCCAAATACGCTCGGCGGCAGAGGCAAAAGAACTACCTTCAAACTGGTCATAATACTCCGTAATCAACGAAAGGTGGAAATCGCCTCGATTAAGAATGCACTGCCGCAACCCTTTTTCCACGTTGGTCCAATAAGCATTCCTGTCGTGACCGGGAAGCAGGCAGCAAAACGTATATTTACGGTTATATGCCAAGGCACTGGCATACATGTTAGGCTGATAATTGATTTCCTTCAATATAGCTTCCACTTTGGCTCTCGCCTTACCCGAGACATTGGGACGGTTATGCAACACACGGTCTACTGTACCTACCGAAACGCCGGAACGTTCGGCTATATCTTTGATTCTGATTTTATCTGACGAATGGACTTCCCACATAATACTCTTTCTTATTCGAGAAACGAAATGGTACGAAGATACGTTATTTTAATGGTACACAAGGTATGAAAAAAACAAAAACTCGTTTTTTTGATTTATTTTTCCGTAAAAACAATCGTTTTTTTGTAATCGGTTGGTAGATAAGACTTAAAGAGTAGAAAGTTCGGTAGCCGGTAGCGATTTGGTAGCTGTGCGGGTTTCGCTGCATTGCTTCGCTCTGCTCTTGGAACTGATGCAAATATAGGAATTTTGACCGAAAAAGGGAAATGTTTCGGGGATTTTTTATTTTTCGGGATTACCGGATTACAGGAAAAGCATAAAATCAGGAGGCGGTGCAAAAAACGAGGTTGCACCCGTGGTTTTACTCGAAGTGTAAAATGTTGATTTTCAGTGTGTATTTCTGTGGTGCAAGGTGCAGCTATATTTATATATATAGCTGCACCTTGCACCAGCCACACAGGGCTGTTTTGCGGCTTGCACCGATATTCTTTTAAGTTTCTGTAAATGAGTTGGTTTTGAGTTTTGGTGTTTGTTTCGGGGGAAAGGTGGGATGAACGGGATGTTCCGATAGGGCTTGGCGGCTTCGTGTTTGCCCTGCAAGGGCTTGGCAGGTGGGGTGGCTGGAATGTCGGGCTTAGGGCAGTCTTGGGGCTTTTATTCAATCCTTTGCCCTTTGCGGTCGATGTAATACCAATCATCGCTTTCCCAATAGTGGTATTCCCCATCCGAACCGGGAGCTTCTTCCAGTTCTCCCGTGTCGGTTACTTTCGCCTTCCCGTTCTCGAAAGGAAAGCCAAAAGCGAAGCGTGGTTCTACGAGGGTATTGCCATGCTCGTCCGCATATCCGATACGCCCTTTTTCATCGACGATGCGGTAAACGCCTTCCTGCACGGGGTCGTTGCCGTTGTCATACCGGTACGGGACATAGAGGCTTGCGGGATGGCTGTTGCCGGAGGATATGGCCGTGCAGCGGTCATGATAAAGGGTGAACAGCCGTATTTCAAGCAGGATGGCAAGGACTGCAAGCACCGTGCAGACAAGGAAACGGAGGCGATAGCGTTGCCGTACCGATACATGGAACGCCCCGTAATAGTCGTGCATCATGCGGTAACGCTCCTCGGTATAGATGCGCATATTCCTCCAGAGCAATACGGGGAACGGCAGTATCAGCGGGAAAAGCGTAAGGCGGTCGTCTGTTTCGTAAAGGAAGCGGACAGCCGGAGTGCCCAAGAACTGTAAAGCGATGGCGACAGGAAACAGGAGGCAGGCGAACTGGACCACACTGATGACCGCAAAACTACGATCCGGGAAGCCGTGCCGACAACTGCGCCACGTCCAATAAAAGAGGTGGTCGAAGAATCCGGGGAGCTTCGGCCGACTGGTTCTTTTATGTGGGGAGGCTTTCTTCATACGTTGCGGCTATATAGGTGCAAATAAAACGTATTTCTTCCAAACGGAAAAGATTTTTGCGGTGAAACTTTTTGAGTGATTGGACTTTTCACTATTTTTGCTTTGATGTATAACGGTTCGTCCGTAAGGTATGAATTTGGCTTTTTCTGTTATTGCTATGGAATGGTTCGATAAGATAAGCGAGTTTATGGAGGGTCTGCCGGAGTGGTTGCAGGCGCATCCGAGGTACGGCTACCTGATCGTGGCGGGAATCCTGCTGCTGTGGCTTGTGGGGATTGTCTGCGGATGGCGGTGGACGTACTCCCGTCCGGGAAGTTGGGAAGGGAATTTCTGGCTGGGTACGCTGGGTGAAAGGAGTTACCGTTTCTGGCTGGGGCTGATCGTTGCCGCCGCAACGGGATGCGCCCTGTTGCTGTTCTTCGTAACGGGATAAGCAAGCGGAAAACAAGGAAAGGAGGAAGCTATGTTCAAGGAACCGGCATACTGGATGTATTACTTCTGGAGCAAGAACAAACGTGCAAGGAAAGACAAGGCGGTTATCTCCAATGCCACGTGGACGATGGCAATCCTGTGGCTTCTTAACCTGATGGCTCTCCATCTTTTGTTCGAGGCATGGGGATGGGATATGCTGACGGGCTGGTTCTCTTCCCTGACGGACAAGGTGGAATGGAGCAGGTTCAACCCGGTTGCCTATCTGTTCGCCGCAGCGACGCTCGCTCCTTTTATCTGGATTGCCAGAAAGTTGTATTACCGTCCTGCGAAGCTGAAAGCGATGCAGGCGAAGTACGAGACAGTGGGCGAATACCGGAAATTGCTCGGTCAATGCCTGTTCTGGCTGTATGTTATCGGCAGTTTTGCATCGTTCTTCATTATAGCCGAACAAAAGAACCATTCCAAGGAGCAACCACTGATCGAAAGGTTGCAGGAGATACGGGACGGCAAATATCCCGTTGAAAAGACGCACTCACCAACCGGCGAATGACTTTCTTCCGGCTCCCCCTGCTTACTGTCATGCCGTTCTGCGGGTGGAACCGGTACAGCCTTTCTGTTTTTTCACGACTGAATATCCGAACCTATGGAGCAAAATCCGAATCTGTAATTCAAGGAAATATCGTGACCGATACGGGGTGTCGGCAGGACATCTATTGCAAACAATTTGTAATTTCGTGTAAGATTTGTATTATTTAATATCGTGTTGAAACAAAATGAAACAGAATCTTACACTAATTCTAATGAATGAAGCCGTCCGGGAGGGATGGCGGGAATGGATGGAAAAGGTACGCAGGGTATTGCCGCAAACGGATGCGGAGCGTCCGGTGACATGGATTGCGGCGGAACGGCTCGCACGGGAGAACGGACGGATGGTGCGGCTGGTGGAGCTGCTGCGGGAACACCGCCCCGTACTTTCGTGCCGGGTAAAGGAGGAAGCCGGGCTGCTGATACTGGTCGCCTATCACCGCCACGGAAGCTCGTCAGACTTCCTGCTGGAAACGGCGGAGGCGTATTTCCGGGAGAAGGACTGCAGAGGATTCCTGTTCCTCTGCCGGATGCAGGCAAGCATCAACGCCTACGACGAATACCCGCACCTGAACGTGCTCTGCAACCGTCTGGCGGGACTGCTGTTCCGCTTCCGCCGTGAACGGGCGTCCGAGTACCGCAAGGGCATACCGCCGATGTTCGGCAAGGCGGACTTGCAGGAGGTGGAAAAGTACCTGCCGCACCTGCGGGGCTGCTCGTTCCGGGAAGAAATCGCACTGGCTCTGCCCAAGGTGAAGAACGTGGAGGAACTGGCACGGGAATGCGCCATGTCGGTCAATACGCTGGGACGGCGTTTCAAGGAGGAGCTGAACACCACTCCGCACCGCTGGCTGACGGAACAGCGGAAAGCGCACGTAACCTCCCTGCTGGCGGACACGGACATGCCCCTTCAAGAGATTGCCGACGTGTGCGGCTTCGCCACTCCGAGCTACCTGTGGGACTTCTGCAAGAAGCACCTGAAGGCTACTCCTGCCGAAATCCGTGAAATCGCCCGGTGCGCCCGTACAGTTTAGCCTCCCTTTTCCAGCCCTGCCGTGAAAAACCGACCGTCCGGGACCGATTGGCGGACAATCCGAATCCGGCGGTGAGGATTCAGAACGTCCGTTTCCCTGCCGTCCGCTAACTTTGCGCCCTTATAAACAACATGAAACAAGATTTATATGGAAGAATATTTTAACGGGCTGCTGAAGGAGGTGGATCAGCGCATGGCGACCACAGCCCCCGGCATGGACGGCAAGGAGGTGATAGGCGTCTGCCGTGAGATGGTCTCGTACCTGAAAGGCAAGAACCGGGAACTGAAGGAGTACGCCCTCGCCCATCCGTTCGCCGGGGACGCGAAGGAGATCCTCTACTTCAAGTATTACAAACCCGCCCTGACGGGCAGGCTGCTGTACTATTACCGGGTGTACCAGATAGAGAGCGGCTGCCCCGCCTGCCTGCGTGTCGCCGAACCGTACTACCGCAAGGCGATGGAGCGTGCCGAGCGGATGATGGAACGCTACCTGCCCTTTTACCAGTATTATCACAGCGGGGCGACGTACCGGGACAGCTACTATTTCCTGCGGGCGAAGGGCGAGCTAAGCCCCGAGAGCGGCAGCTTCGTGCTGGACGAGGAGGCGGAGTTCTCCACGGGCTACGACATACTGGCGGCACGGCTGATCTCGGTGGAGATGCTGCTGGTACACTTGAGCCGCCGGATGGAGCGTGCGGCGCAGGGGACGGAGACGGAAGCCGTGCCGGAGAAGGAACACCGCTGGACGAACACGAAGGTTGCCGCCATACTGCTCGTCTATGGCATACACGTGACGGGAAGCGTGGACGAGGGCAACGCCGAGATCGGCGAGCTGGCTGCGCTGTTCGAGAAGCATTTCCACGTGGATCTGGGCAACGTGTACCACGCTTTCGGCAGGCTGCGGGGGCAACAGAACCCGACGGCGTTCTTGGACGAGATGAAGGAGAGGCTGCTGAAAAAGATGCGGGACATGGATAGCCGGTAGCAAGTTGGCAACGGGGCGGCAGAGACGGCAGGACACGGGAAGGGAGCGTCCGAAGGGCTGGAAAGAGCCTTCCGGACGCTCTTTTTTACCCCGTCTCGGTCCTTTTTACCGCCCGGAACGGCGGCAAGGGCGAAAATGCGCCCCGAAAAAAAATCTTTGCCAAGGTGCTGGTATAGTGGCAGGAAAAACCGGCGAATCGGGCGACATTTGCGGCAGAAACCTAAAAATGAGTACGACAATGGAAATAATGACCATCGAGAGCAACGCCTACCGCCTGCTCGTGGAGAAGATCGAGAAGATAACCGCCTACGTGGAGGAATCCCGGAACCGGGAGGAAACGGAGCGCAAACGGAAAGAGGAAGCGGAAAGCCCTGTGACCAAGGGACGGAAAGCCGACCCGAAGTGGATGACGCACAAGGAGGTGTGCGAGGCGCTGGACATCAGCCACCGCACCCTGCAACGCTACCGCCAGAAGAACATCGTCCCCTATTCGATGATCGGGCGGCAGATACGCTATCCCCGGCAGGCTGTCGAGAGCCTGCGTGAGCGGTGGATGGTGGAGACGCCCGCCGCCAAGATCGACCGGATGATAGCGGAACATCCCCTGCATAACCGAAAAAACGGAAGCTATGGTAAGAAAGGAAGAAGTGCTGGCAAGAACCAGTAACGGGCTGGACGTGTTCCGCCACTACCTGCCCGTGAAGTGGCGGGTGGGCAGGAACTTCCTGAACCCGCTGTACGCCGACAGCAAGGCTTCGTGCAACGTGTATTACGACCGCCGGAGCGGTACGTACCGGATGAAGGACTTCGGCAACGGGGACTATTCGGGAGACTGCTTCTTCCTCGTGGCGAAGCTGAAAGGGCTGGACTGCCGGAACGCCGCCGACTTCGTGGAGGTGCTGCACACCATCGACCGGGAGCTGTGCCTCGGACTGGACGGGGACAGCCCGACCGACGGGACGGTGGGAACCGGGGGCTGCCGGAGATTGCGGCTCGTGCCGGGCGCAAGGGGCGGCGGTGCCGGGGAAGCCGGAACGGACACGGAAGAGGCGGCTGTGTCCGCCGACCGTCCCGAACCGAAGCCCTACCGGGCGGCGGAGAAGCCCTTCACCGAGGGGGGAGCTTGTCTACTGGGGCGCATCGGGCATCACCGTGGAGGTGCTGCGCCGCTACGGGACGGTATCGCTCGCCGAGTACCGGGGCGAGACGAGGGAGGGCAAGGCGTTCGGCTTCAGTTCCACCCCGGCGGAACCGATGTTCGGGTACAGGGGGAAATAGGGCGTGAAGGTCTATCGCCCGATGTCGGAGGTGCGCTTCGTCTATGGCGGGCACACGGGCGACAACTACTGCTTCGGGCTGGAGCAACTGCCCTCGAAGGGCGACCTGCTCTTCCTCACGGGCGGCGAGAAGGACGTGCTGACGCTGGCGGCGCACGGCTTCCACGCCATCTGCTTCAACTCGGAGACCTCGGTCATCCCGGCGAAGACCGTGCGCAAGCTGGTCTATCGCTTCAAGCACATCGTGCTGCTGTACGACACGGACAAGACGGGGCTGGAATGCTCGGAGAAGCACCGTGCGCAACTGGCGGAGTACGGGGTGAAACGGCTGGTGCTGCCATTGTCGGGGACGAAGGCGGAGAAGGACGTGACGGACTACTTCAAAGCCGGGCACACGAGGGAGGAGCTGATGGGGCTGTTCCTGAAACTGCTCGACACGCTGTACGGGGACACGCTGGCGATGCTGAAATCGTGCGAGATCGACTATGACCACCCGCCCGAACAGGCGGTCGCCATCGTTACCGCCGGGGACGTGCCGTTAGGCTCGGAAGAGAACATCCTCTGCATCACGGGCGGTGAAGGGACGGGCAAGAGCAACTACACCGCCGCACTGGTCGCCGGGGCGATCATGGAACGGGAGACGGACGCCGATCTCTTGGGGGTGCGGGTGGAACCGAACCGCAAGGGGCGTGCGGTGCTGCTCTACGACACGGAACAGAGCGAGCAACAGCTCCACAAGAACACGGGGCGGCTGCTGCGCCGTGCCGGGCGTGAGCGGATGCCGGAGTATCTGCACGTGTACTGCCTGACGGGGATGTCGAGAAGCGAGCGGCTGACCGCCATCGTGCAGAGCATGGACCGGTACTACTACCTGCACGGGGGCATCCATCTGGTCGTCATCGACGGGGTGGCGGACCTGATCCGCTGCGCCAACGACGAGGCGGAGAGCGTGGCGCTGATTGACGAGATCTACCGGCTGGCGGGAATCTACCGCACGTGTATCGCCGCCGTGGTGCATTTCGTGCCGAACGGACTGAAGCTGCGGGGACACCTCGGCAGCGAGCTGCAACGCAAGTCCGCCGCCATCCTCTCCATCGAGAAGGACGAGAACCCGGAGGTGTCGGTGGTGAAGGCGTTGAAGGTCAGGGACGGCAGCCCGCTGGACATTCCGCTGATGCAGTTCAGATGGGACAAGCAAGCCGGGATGCCCGTCTATGTGGGCGAGAAGCCGAGGGCGGAGAAAGAGAAGCGCAAGGAGAAGGAGCTGGCGGAGATGGCACGGGAGGCGTTCGCCCGGCAGGAGAAGTACGGCTACATCGAACTGTGCGAGCTGATACAGGAGATGCTGGAAGTGAAGGAACGGACGGCGAAAGGCTACATCCGCTATATGCGGGAAAAGGAAATCATCGAAAAGGAGGGCGACTGCTATGTACACGGACAGGGAAGAGTTTGAGGGCTGGATGGAGCGCATCATGGAACGCTTCGACCGGACGGAGAAATTGCTGGAAAGGGTGCTGAAGAAGAACAACACGCTCGACGGCGAGGAGGTGCTGGACAACCAAGACCTGTGCCTGCTGCTGAAGGTGGGCATCCGCACGCTGCAACGCTACCGTGCCATCGGGGTGTTGCCGTACTTCACCATCAGCGGCAAGGTGTTCTACCGCACGAAGGACGTGCACGAGTTCATCCGCACCCGTTTCGCCGACGTGGAGGAACGGGCTGCGAAACGCAAGGAGAAGGAAGCCCGGAAAGAGGAAAGGCGCAGGAAAAGGGGGTTGTTCCCGTGAAAATGACATTTTTCTGACGGTGCTTTTGGTGGATGAAGCCCTGCCGGATCGTGAGATTAGGCGGGGCTATTGTTTTGTTATTCGGGAAGTTTCGCTATCTTTGCTCCACGAAGACAGAAGGCGGTGCTTTCGGGCACGCCCGCTGTCGTGACATAGAAGATTCATGCCCGGCTTGGAAACAGGCAGGGATTGATATACATATTGTACGTTCGCTGAACGTCTTGGAATAGAAAACTGGTAATTTTTGACAAACAGGACGGATGGTGTAATGCACATGCTGTATGCTTATACGGCGTGCGCTTACCTATTCTGTTTGTCGGGTATACCAGTGCCTCTATTCCGGAATAGCGTGAGTTCACGCCGTTCTTTTGGGTGCGAGGCGGACATAATCCTTAAAAACACATTGATATGAAACAGATTACCTTGCACGTGTACCAATCCATTGACGGTTGTCCGGTCAGATCGGACAAGTATTTCGATGCGGCGGTGGACGCCTCCGGCTGCGTGCTGATCGACGAGGAAACCTACCTGCGCATTTACCTGAACCATCTGGGCTGGCCGCTCACGGCAAAAGAAACTTTGGTCGTGACGGACGGCTGTATTGATTTGACGGAGAAGGAACGGGTGCGGTTTGTTACAGGGGATGCGGCAGCGGAACTGCGGGGAATAAAAGCGGACGGCGAAGGTACGGTAACGGCTTACGGAGCGGAAACCGGGGCTTTGCTCTTGGATAACGGGCTGGCGGACGAAATCGTGGTGATAACCGTGCCGGTACTGGTCGGCGGCGGTGAGAAGGCACTGGAGTGCGGGCTGAATGACGACAGGACGTGGGTCGTGCGGTCGAGCAAGGTATTGGAGGACGGGAAAATCCGGACGGTGTACGGAAGGGTATGCCCATGAAATGCAAAAAGCCACTGAAAAGTGGCTTGGGTCATTCAGGAAAGGATGACGGGTTATAAAAAAACGACCCGCCGATTTGAGCATTATCAAGAGGCTTGGCGGGTTCTATTGGTGCAAAGATAAGGTAAATTCTTTGAAAGACAAAAGAATATTAAATTTAGGTAATACCGTTGCCTAAATTTGAGGTACAAAATAACAAAGGTGCATCAATGATGCACCTTTGTTGTATAATATGTAACTGACAAACATTACAATGCCGTTGGCAATGACTGAGTGTCAATAATTCTCTTTTTATAAAAGATTTTTTGGAAAGAAGACAATACACTACTGTCAATCCATTTAGAATGTGAAGCAAAAAAAGTATCGGCAACCTTGATATATTCTTTGGGTGCCTCACATTTTCTTAATGAATTGGAAATTAACATCATCCCTTTAAGTTTAGACTTAAAGAATCTATTTTTTAATCCATTGCGGTACAGAAAATCAAAATAGACCTCTGCATCGGCAATGTTGAGATTTGCCAATTCAGTCTGAAGCTCTTTCCAGTAGTAGTTCGTCATTTCTGACGATAAAATAACCACTAACAAGCTCCGTCCTTGCAAGGGGATTATTTGAAATTCTTTATTTTCCATTTTACCAATTATTACATATATTATTAATAATAACAAGGCAGTCCTTAATAATGTTTACGGCTTCATCGTATTCAAGGGTTCTACTTGTTTCCACATTAAAACTGTCCACATGGAATGTCGAGTGCCTATGTTGATTGAAGAATGAATATCCTTGTTCCAAAGCCTGCTTCAAATGTAGATTGTTGTCATACGTTCCGATACCACTTTTAAAGCAATACGCCCCACTATTATTTTTCTGAAAATATGTCCCGTATTCGTCAAAATCAGGCGCATCTTCCAAAAGACGAGTGCGCAATACCGCATCTAACGCTTTCAAAATGCCAAAAGTATAACATCCATAATCATCCACCTTAACCGCAGAGTTAGCCAAATTGATTGAAGTATTGATAAAGTTTTCTATCACACTTCCATCAATATGCTCTCTGTTTCCAATATACTTGCTAAGATCGTTGTCTAATGCATAGCCAGCACGTGCTTGGATAGCAAACACTTCTTCTATAGCTTCGGAAGGAATGGAAGATATAGCTTGCAACACTTCGGTTATAAATTCCACATAAAATGATGTGATACATCCTTGTACCATTAATGTTCCGTTATTATAAAAGATAACAGAAACCTTAGCATCGTATTTCCCTTTCAGATGATATTGGTTCCGGATGTTCGGACTCTTATCCGTGTTTACTTCGGAAACAACAACATTATTATATTCTTTTACCGCTGAAATCAATGTATCAAAATCATCGCTCCTTACACCTTTCAATTTGAAGCATTTTTGATCCATATCCGGTATCGCAGTCTGTTCCACAATATACTCCCAACAATCCTTGCAAATTCCATTCAAAGTTCCATTTTTGCCTTGTATATTATGAGAAACTTGTCCACCAGTAATAAAACAATTTAATGTGCTTTTTTCCTGATTTTTTATATTGATAATCTCTATCTGCTTTTGCTTTCCTTGGTTACATTCCTTTATGTGAAGCGTATAAGCAGGGCGGGCAGCAATAAATTCTTTTGCTACTTCATCTATTTTCTCAATAGCCAGAGAGTATTTTTTAGTCGCCATTACATTCAAATTGGTCTGCAAAGTTATACATTTTATTTATATTACAATGTAGATCAGTATATTATTAACTATATTATTAATTTACAAGAGAACTACATGGTTGTTTTTTAACAATTGTGCTTAAAAGCCTTTACGGGTACAAGACCTTGAAATCCCGTGGGCTGCCGCCGTCTGTCAAGCCGTCCTGCCGGAGCCGCCGGAGGGTCTCGGCTGCCGATCCGCTGCCGAAGTTGCGGACACAGTACAGGCGGGAGAAGCGGAAGCGGCGGAGGTGGACGAGCAGGTGCTCCACGGTGAAGACGCCCAACTCCCGGCACGCCCGGACGATGCGCTGCGACAAGCCGAAGGTGTCGAGCGGGGTATCGAGCAGGCGGCGGAGCCTGCCCGGTCTGCCGGGCTTGCCCCGCTGTTGCGCCACGTCTTCGTAGATGGTGGCGACCCGGTTGCGGCTGAACAGGGCGGCAAGGGATGCGCCGTCGATCATCAGGATGCCGTCGAAACGGGCGTAGGCGATGTGGTTGCCGTTCATCCAGAGGGTGATGCGCAGCTCGTCCGTGCCGCAGAGCCGGGCGGCTTCCGCCACGGTGATCCAACCGATGCCGTTCATCGCCTGCGCTCCTTTCCTTTGGGCTTGTCCGTGCGGGGCGGGAACCCGTACACGGTGCGGAAGTCCTTGTCGAAGGTGAGGTACGCATCGAAGGGCTTGCCGTCCCTGCTCCTGAAGCCTTTGATAAGGGATGTTTTGCCTTTGGTCACGAGGTCGGCAATCTGGCTGTCGGTGAGCTGCTTCTCCCCCTTGTTGCGGAAGACGGTAAGCCCACAATCGACGTTGCTGCACTTGGCGACCTTCGGGTAAAGGAGGATGCGACCGGAACGGCACTTGGGACACGGGATATGTCCGCCGTCCGCCACCGATACCTGCACTTGCAGGAGTTCTTCGGTAATCTGGGCGGCATAGACCTCGATGCCCTTGCGGAAGGTGTCGGGATTCATCTCCCCGCTCTCGATCTTGGCGAGGGCGGTCTCCCACTGCCCGGTCATCTCGACATCGGCGATGCGCTTGTCCTTCACTATCTGGTACACGGCAAGCCCCTTGCCGGTCGGTACGAGGCTCTTCTTCTCCCGGCGCACGTAGTCCCGGGCAAAGAGGGTCTCGATGATGGAGGCACGGGTGGCGGGCGTGCCGATGCCGTTCCCTTTCAGGCTGTCCCGCAGCTCGTCGTCTCGCAACTCCCTGCCGCAATGCTCCATCGCCGAAAGGAGGCTGCTCTCGGTGTGCAGGGGACGGGGCTTGGTCTGTTTCTCCACGCACTCCGCCGATTGCAGGGGGAAAGCCTCGCCGGGCTGCAAGGGCGGCAAAGCGGCTGTACCCTCGTCGTCCTCGTCCCGCTCGCCACGCACGGCACGCCATCCGGCAGACCTGACGACCGTTCCCTTGGCGGTGAACACGCTGTTTCCCGCCGTGAAGGAGACGGTGGTAACATCCTTGAGGCAACGGGCGGAGAAGGCTTCGAGCAGGCGGGCGGCTACCATGTCGTACACCGTGCGCTCGTCGGCGGACAGCTCGCCGGGCAGACACTCGGTGATGATGAGCGCATGGTGGTCGGTAACTTTCCCCGCATCCACGCTGCGGCGGTTGAGCGAAGCTCCTTTCAGGGCGGCGGCATGGGCGGCGAAAGCCGGGTACCGCTTCAGCAGTGCGATGCGGTCGGGTATCTCGTCGAACACATCGTCCGAGAGGTAGCGGGAGCCGGTACGGGGATAGCTCAACACCTTCTTCTCGTAAAGCGACTGGGCGACGGAGAGGGTCTTGTCCGCCGAGAAGCCGTACCTGCCGTTCGCCTCTTTCTGCAAGGCGGTCAGATCGTAGAGCAAGGGAGGCTCTTGGCTCACTTCCCTGCGCTGCACGTCGGCAACCTGCACCGTCCCCGTTGCGGTAACAGCGGCGAGGGCGGCGTTTGCCGCCGGAAGGGTTTCGTAACGCAATTCAGAGATGGCGGCGAAGGGCGTGCCGTCCTTTTCCGCCGTAACCTTCAGCCGGAAATAGGTCTGCGGGGTGAAATCCCTGTTCTCCAGATAACGGGAGCAAATCATCATCAAGGTGGGCGTCTGCACCCGTCCGAGGGAGTAGATGCCCTGCCCGGCGGCGATGGAAAGCGCTTGAGTCGCATTCAATCCAATCTCCCAGTCGGCGATGGCACGGGCTTCGGCGGCACGGTAGAGGTTGTCGTAGTCGCTGCCGGGTCTGAGGTTGTCCAGCCCTTCCCGGATGGCACGGTCGGTCAGCGAGGAGATCCAGAGGCGCAGGCAGGGTTTGCGGCAGCCAAGGTAATTGTAGATGTACCGATGAATGGCTTCGCCCTCACGCCCGGCGTCGGTCGCCACGACGATACGGTCGGAACGGTCGAAAACCTCCCTGATGACCTTCAACTGTTTGAGCACGCCGGGGTCGGGCTTGTACTCCTTGCCCTCCCGTATCTGGCGGGGGATGTACTTGAACTCCTGCGGCAGAATGGGCAGGTTCTCACGCCGGAAGCCCGTGTAGCCGTATGCTTCGGGCATGGCGAGCTGGACGAGATGGCCGAACGCCCAGGTAACGAGGTAGCCGTTACCTGAGAGGTAGCCATCGTGCCGCTCCCGGACATTCAACACGTTTGCTATATCCTTCGCTACGGAAGGCTTTTCAGCGATGACTGCTGTAATCATATTTCTTTAAAATTTAACGGTTTGACAAAAGTTATCCCGCCGCTCGGACGGGATAACCGGGTAATTCATTTACAGAATGGCGGGGGAAATCATCGACGGACACCCCGGCTGCGCTTGGGCTTGTCGGGCTGTTCCTGCTTCTGTGCCTGTTTCCGGTCCTCTTTCTGCTCCTGCCTGCGCTCCTGCTGCTGTTTCTGCTCCCCGGTGGGTCGCTGCTGTGCGGATTGCAGGGCTTCTTTCAGGTTGCGGGTCGCCTCGACGGTCTTGCCCTCGGAATTGACCGCCACCTGCACCTCGTTCTCCACGGCGGGCTTGACACGCCCCTCTTCGAGCGCCGCCTTGTAGTCCTTGGGGAACATGAAGGCGGGCTTCTCGCCGGGCTTCCATGTGATGTAGCCTTGGTAGGCTTTTCCTTTCTTGTCCACCAAGCCGGAGACCTTGACCGTTCCCCCGGCTTCGAGTTCGAGGCGGGACTTCTCGGTAAGCTCCTGCTTGCGGAAGGTCTTCGGTACCTCCTGATTGGCGGTCTGTTTCAGGTTCGCCTTGTACGCATCCATCGCCAGCCTGCCCCGGTCGCCGAAGAGAAATTCGAGCTGCATCTTGGCTGCGCTGAACTGCACGGGTGCCGGGTAGAGCTTGGGCTGCTCCCCCTCCTTGGCTCTGGAAAGGAACTGGCAGACCACCGCCTCGCCCTGTTTGAGCCGGGCTATCTCGTCCGGGGTGAAGGTATGCCCGTTCTTCTCCGCCGGGATATTGACCTTGGAGAGCGGGAAGGCGACCAGCTCGTTGGTCTTGAGGTTGCGGCTGACAAGGGCTTCGACCTGCTCGCCCGCCCGGTTGGTGACAGTCGCCGGATGCCCCATGTTGCCCGTCTGCCGGAGCACCTGCTTGTCGGAGTCGGTGATGTCGTAGCCGAAGAACTGCTTCTGCATCTTCTCCGGGTCGAGGATGCCGTGGCTGCACACGGTCAGCCTGCCGTCCGTGCCGGGCTTGAGCGAGAGCTGGCTGTCGTTGCTGTGCGAGATGCCGTCGAAGTGGAAATGCACCCGGACGGTCTTGTCGGTCTGGAAGCCCCGGAGCATCTGGTCGAGCATCCCGTTGCCCTCGATCTGCTCCCGCTGCACGCCGAGGGCGGCGAGGCTGTTCCAGTCGATGTCCTCCGGGCGGTACTTGTACTGCGGGTTCTGTTCGGTCTGCCCGGCGGACTGCTGCGGCGCACCCTCCGGCTGTTGCTGCTGCCCGGCTTGGGTCTGCTGCTGCGCCTGCACGGGCGGCTGCACCTCGTACTGCGCAACGAGCGGCTCGCCCGTCTTGACGGACTGGCTCTCCCGTTGCCGGAAATCGGCGGCTACCCGCTGCACCTCCTCTTCCGGCACACGGAAGAAGTGGAAGCGGGTCGGGTCTTTCAACTGGTTCCAGAGGTTGGAAAAGAAATTCGAAAACATATCGCCGTGGCGATCCACCCGCAGGAGGTCGTTGTTGTCCTCCAGCGGGTTCTTGGTCTGTAACTCGCCGTCCTTTACTCCGCTGACGGCTTGGAGCGTGCCTTTCTCGTCCATGACGAGCAGGATGTCCATCAACTGCTGGCTGCTGTCCGGTCGTTCGTCCATAATCTAATGTTTTTAAATGGTGAATACTATTGGTTCTCAAGTGAAACCGGGCGTAAATATAGAGGGAGAAACACGGGGAACGTGCAAGTCCGGGGCGGGCTGTCCGCACTTGTCGTCCGGTTCGTAGGTTTGTCGCAGCCCTTTCCTGTGAAAAATACAAAAAAATCATGCCCCACACGCATTTTTCTCCTCCGGAAAACGGCGATAATTCGTTGTTTTCTCTATATTTGTAAAATATGGGTAATGAGGGACACGGTCTGTCATTGCCACCCATGCGATGCGTATGAAAGTTTATCAGAGCAAACCGAGAATAACGCTTTCACCTGCCATCCGTGACGGGCAGAAATACGTGGAAGTGGAGTTCGACGAGGACGATGCCATCCGGCTGTCGCTGTCGAAAGAGAAGGGCGTGCGGTTCGAGGGGGACAGAGCCTACCTGCCGGAAGAAGGCTTCGACCTGTCCGGCTTTTTCGACCGCCATGTGGAAACGGCGTATATCAATTACTCCGCCCTGAAAAACACCTTGCCCAAGAAGAGCGGGAAAACCAGCCCCGCCATCCCGCCCGGCTATGCCGAGACGCTGCGGCAACTGCGGTACAGCGAGCATACCGTCCGTGCGTACACTGTCTATTTCAGGGAGTTCCAGCAATACTTTGCGGGAAGAAACCTTCGCTACATCCGACCGGAAGAAATCAACGCCTACATCGTACACCTGATTGACACACGGAGGATCTCGTCGTGCCAACAGAACTTGCGCATCAACTCGATCAAGTTTTATTTCGAGAAGGTGCTGGGACAGGAACGGAAATGTTACGAGGTAAAGCGAGCCAAACGGGAACGGACGCTGCCCGACGTGCTGAGCAAGGAGGAGATAAAATCCATCCTTGACGCAACCGGTCCGGACATCCGGCTGTTCTGCATGTTCTCGTTGCTCTACTCCGCCGGGTTGAGAATCAGCGAGCTGCTGGACTTGAAGCCCCACGACATCAACGTGAGCCGTTCGCTGATACGGGTACGGCAGGGCAAAGGGAGGAAAGACCGCTACACGCTGCTGTCGAAGCCCCTTGTCAGGAAGCTGACCGAGTACACCAAGCTGTACAAGCCGCAGGAATGGCTGTTCGAGCGGTACAAGGGCGAGCCGTTCACGGAGAGCATCGTGTCGAAGAAGCTGAAAGAGGCGGCGAAGGAAGCCGGAATAACCAAGCGGGTGTACCCCCACCTGTTGCGGCACTCGTTTGCCACGCATCTGATCGAGCAAGGCACGGACTTGAAAATCGTGAAAGAGCTGTTGGGACACAACCAACTGAAAACGACGGAAATGTACGTGCATATAGCCGACACTTTCAAGAGCAGCATCCGCACTCCATTGGATGATATTCTTGAAAGTGATAATGAGATAGTTAAATAAGAAAATAACAGCGAAAACCGCTGATAATTACATGTTACCAATAAACAAATAATTGAAATGTTAGATTTTAGCAATACAATGAATAATCATCACTTCGCTTTGAATGATGTTGAATTGAGAATATTACAACCTGTCTTTTTGGAGTTTCATGCAAAGACAGGATTGAGTATTGATGAATATGGAGATACAAGATTGATACCTCAAAATCTTGAATTACTTATTAATTTGGCAAATGATTATATAAAGACGTTAGATAAACAATCAATGAAAATTGTAATAGAGTTTATTAAGAATTTGCGTCCTATGATAATAGATAAAAACACAATTTGGGTAAGTGGAGATTGAAATATTGGTAACAAGAGAATGAACTGCCTTAACGGTCAGTTATTCACAAATTATCTTTTTGAATAAATAATAAGCGATGAACGAAGAACTAACAAATATTGTATTGAGCCTATCTTCTCTCGGGAATAAACGTATCGAGAGTTTGAGCAAGAAGGTTCTGAAAAAGATGAACTTCAAGTCTTCAAAAGATTTGGAAAATCTGAAAGACCTGTGTTTTTGGCTGTATATTTATGGTTATACTAATCAGTTTACTCAACTGTATTCAATACTTCTTTCTGTATCGTTTACTGGCAACTGGAATACATGGACACAAGTCGAACTGGTGTTGGCTTTAGTCTATTATGCTTCAAGAAAAAGTAAAGATGTTCTGCATGAATCTAAGGCATTGGCGGGAATCATGCAGGCAGAGACGGATGTTGAAAATATAAAGAGTCGATGCAACGGTTCGCTATTAGAAGGACGAGAGCAAAATGTTCAAGAAAGTATCCAACTTGGGAATAAAACAGATATAAGAGAGGCTCTTTACGCTGAAATGAGAGAGTTAGTATTGATATATGCTCTCGGTGGAAGTGAAAAATATCCCCTTGAGAAGATTGAGGCAAGAGTAGAGGAAATAAAAGAGAACTTAAAAGGAATGTAGCAAAAAAGATAACAAGCGGATCAATCTCCTTTAATGGCGATTATCCACCGGGCATTATATGCGAATGAATAGAAAAGAAGAACTAATAATGTGTTTCCCTCTAAATTTAAAAGAGGATGTTCAAGTAGTTATTGATAATTTGAAAATCAAGGACAAAGATATTCATGAAAGGTCGTATAGTGTCAAAATTAATGATATACTCTTAACAATACCGGAACGGATATACTTTAGTGAACCTGTATCTGGAAATTTGACTACTATACAGAAACATATTTTAGATTGCATTTTCACAAGACATGATAATGGTTTTATCAGACAGAAGCATTTGCACAATCTATTATTTTGTACAGAGTATTGGGTAATTCCGTTCAGTTTTAGGTTATTAGGTGAATATGTAAAAGATATATTAATTGACATAAAAATTCACTTAGAAAATAATATTGAAAATTACCTTGACTTTATATCTGAAAATAACGTGTTTTATAATAGAACAAGAAGTCAGATGATTAGCTATTGGGATTGTTATTATAGAGAAGAATGCCCTAATCTTAAATCATATATAGGTTTTCATATTTTCAGTGATTTAGAAACAGCATATAACAAACGAATAAACAGCCCTAACGGTCAGTTATTCACATAACATTATCAACTTATTAATGAATAAAATGAAAAAAGACAAACATATAAAAGTGCTATTTCACTTGGAACAAGATGAAGATGGCTATCCACCATTTTCTATTGAAGGTTTGTGGTGCAAAAAGGCAAGTAATGATACTTATATTGTCGATAATGTGCCATTCTATACCTATGGAATCAGTTTGGGGGATGAGATATGTGTTACAGAAGAAGATGGCGAATATCATTTTCAATCCATAGTGAATCCCTCTGGAAATAGCACATTGAGGGTACATTTTAACGATAAACGTATGCAGATGGTCAGAGACAAACTACTTGATATGGGATGCAAGGTAGAGATTTCTAATCTCCCTTCATTCGTATCCATAAATGTACCACAAGAAGTTTCCTTAAAAGTGGTCGAAGATGTTCTGACCAATATGCAAAAAGAATGTGATAGTTTGGCTTATGAACATGGTGTTGTCAGACAAAATATAAGTTGATAACAAACAGCAGACCGACTGAATAAGCGGAACGCTGCCGGACATTAGCAACCGAGAAATAAAAATGAAAAAGGAACTTATAGAACGATTGAGAAGATTTCTAACGGCACATGATATGATTGGGACACCAGCATCTGATGACCAGATATTATGCGCGGAACAAGAATTAGGTGTAAAATTTAGTTCTGACTATATAGACTTTATCAAAAGTTTCGGAACAGCCTACGCTGGAATGATGATTAATGCTTTAGACGGCAATGAAAATGTGGTCGATGAAACTAAATCATTAAGAGAAGTTCATCCTGAAGTTACAGACACTTATGTGATTTCAGATGATGGTTCTGGCAATCCCATAATGATAAATTCTAAAGGGGAGATTGAAATATACTATCATGATAGTGACGCCGAAAGAGAAATCATCGCTTTATCGTTAGAACAATATATAGAAGATAATTTTCATGAATGGTAAAAGCGGTTGCTAACAAGCAGATGAAACTTTTAAGGTAAGGTGGTTTATCCGCCGAACATTATGGTAGAAAAATGAACAATAGCAGGATTAAAAATATAGTAAATCTTTCAGCAGCAGAAAGATATGGCTACTTTATTCGTAAAGTTTCAGACTTTGAAGAAGTTTGGGGGTTAAAGGATAAAGAAGGTTGGGCTTTAATGGGAAATAATGAGCAAGTTTTATTTCCTGTATGGAGCGAAAAGGAATTTGCAGAATTGTGTAAATGGGATAACTATCAACCCAATTCTATTCCTCTTGATGACTTCATTGAGAAGTTATTACCGAAGTTAGAAAAAGACAATGTGATGTTGGCTGTATTCCCATTGTCAAAGGGGAAAGGTATAATTCGTACTGTTCAAGAGATAATTGCTGACATAGAGCGAGAGTGTGAACAATATGAATAAACTACCATAACAAGCGGATAAATCTCCCTTGAAAGGTTGATTATCCACCAAACATTATCAATGTGCAAAATAAAAAATAAAAGTAGTATGGAACTGAAGCAATATCTTAAAACAAATTGCCACTGGGAAAATCGGGTAATCATAAGCCCGAATGAGCTTATGGCAATTTATTCTAAAGCAAACTACCAACCGACTCCAAAGTTGATAGATTTCCTTATTTATTTCTACAATCAGGAATTTCAGTTTCCAAAAGTGGATGTGCATTTTAATCTAAAGAAAACATTAAACGATAATCCGCATTACTTATTCTACGACCAATTTTGTGAACTACTCCATGTTTCGGATATTTGTCCTTTTGGGGAATACGAACATGGATATATGGTCTTGCTTGTTGATAGTAAAAACAACATATACGGCGTAATGGATGATTATGTTGAACGGTTTGGAAATGATTATTTCAAAATGCTAAATCAACTTTATAATCGGTAAGGCATTGATAACAAACAGCAGACCGACTGAATAAGCGGAACGCTGCCAAACATTATCTGCCCATAAAAAGAATGAATATGAAAATAGAATTAGAAAATTGCCAAAAAAGTCTTACTCTCAAAGATTTTGAAGAAATAGAGAGTAAATTGGGTTATGCCTTGCCGGAAAGACTGAAAGAGTTCTATTTACAATATAATGGAGGTTCTACGAAACAGACCGCAAGCATAAATAAATATCAAGAGGTGGAAATTGAAGATTTCTTCCCATTCAAATATAACAAGGATTTTAAGAATGACCCCAGATATACGGCAGAAGGCGAAACATTAGAGTTAAGAAAAGCTGGAGCTATATCTGATAGCATTCTTATTTTTGCTATGGAATCTACCGATGAAGGTCGGATTACCATAGACTTGGTTAATGGAAAGATCTATCTTTACCCTATTGTGGGGATGCAAGATGTAATCTTCAATTTTGGAGAGCCACGACTTGTTGCAAATTCAATAGATGATTTCTTTGACAATCTCGTTGTTTTGGACGGGCACAAAGCAATTCCAGCAATAGAAGAAATCGAAGAGGGACAAACGGAGACAGCAGGTGTAATGCCTGAACTTTCGGACTGTTCGGCTTCGCTAACAAAAGAAGATATAAAGAATTTTGAGGTTGAGTTGAATGTAAAGATTCCGGCAGGCATGAAGAACTTTTACCTCAAGTTCAACGGTGGTATGCCATCACCATATTGTTATCAACCGCAGGACGAGGATTTGGATCGGGTGGAGATAAATGCGTTCTTTCCGATAAAGGAACGCACCAATGCTTTTGAAACAATTGAAGTCATAGCCAAAGATATATGGAGTAGGAATTTAATGCCATGCAATCTGTTGCCTTTTGCTATGGATTCGGGTGGAAACTATTATGCGTTGAACTTGAAGAATAAAAAGATTTACTATTACTTGACTGACGAGTGGGACGAAAACGCTTCAAGAGAATACAACTTTGAAACAAATACTCGTTACATCGCCCAGTCATTCAATTACTTTATAAATCATTTTATCGAAGAAGAGGAATAAAGCGGGCAGATAACAAGCGGATCAATCTCCTTTAATGATGATTATCCACCGAACATTATAAACTCTGGATATAAAGATGAATGTATGAATAATCAATATGCAGTTTTAATAAGTAGTGAAATCCCAGAACTTGGAGAATTGGACTTACTGCGCTCAATTTGCCGAGAGTTGAATGGTTATATGGAAGATTACAATAACCAAATCAACTTAGATAATTTGGGAGATTGGAAACTTCTCATACAGATAAATCTTCGAAATACTAATGGGATTGGGATTTTCAAACGGGCAAAACGTTTCCCATCTAATAAAGAGTTTGAAATATCTATTTCTATACCAGTACCAAATTTGGAGGAAGCACGCTATGGAATATCCGATATGACGGGGATTTATATTCCTTTAAATATTAAAAACTTCTACATTCTTTCTCCATGCTTTAGTAAATATGATAATTTGTATCATTATATTCTTGAGAGTGCAAAACAAGCCATAGATGCAGCTTTTACTTATGGCTTTACATGTAACGGCAAAAGAATAAAGAAAAAAAGTTTATAACAAACAGCACTACCGACTGAATAAGGCGGAACGCTGCAAACCATTATAAACTCGTAAAATAAAAATATGATTGAAGCACTGAAAAATATAGGATTCATCGTTACAGAACGATTGGAAAGAAAAGATTTAAGCTCTGATTTACAAAATCGGTACTCCGAACTTCCTGCGGACTATCAGGAGTTTTTACAACGGTTTCAGACAATCACGAATGAAAGTGATAATGTTTGGTTTAATTCCATAGAGGACTTTAACGGAGAAAGCGATAGCGGATTCCGTTGGAATGAATTTGAGCTGATGGGACTTGAGGCGTTGGCAGATGATAAGGAATCCTGTGATATGATACGCCTGTTTTGGGATAGCCATATTCCTATTCTTATGTCAGTAAAAGATGGATACCAATATTTGTGCATAGATTTATCTCCGGAAAATTACGGTAAAATCTATTATGGAGTTGAACCTGAATTTGAAGATTCGGCAGAATTTGTTTGCGATAGCTTTAATCATTTATTGGAAATGTTGTCTTCCAATGAAAAGAACGATATACTGACAAATTTCAAATAAGGTTATAATAAGCAGATAAATCTCTCTGAAAGATTGATTGTCAGCTAATAAAAAAAACGGTGACTGCATCTAAAGAATCCCATGAGTATTTCTGTGTAAATATAATATTATAAGTAAATGGAATGGCTGAACAACATATATCAGAATTTTGAAGGGCTACTATCAAATTTAGCCCAATATATTCAATCAAATCCTAAAGTAGGTCATTTAATTGGTATATTTTTATTGTCAATTTGGCTCATCGGGCTTATATTCAATTGGAAGTGGACGTATAAGGGGAACGGTTCTTATGGATGGAACAAGTTACTCGAAGAATTAGGTCCTACTACTTTCCGTTTTTGGTTAGGGGTATTTATAACTATCTGTTTATTGATTATGATTTATATTTATATTAAGGTATGATAGAACCGATGCTTATTCTCTTACCGTTTATCATGCCCAATGTATAAACCCGAAGTGAAACATCAGTGCGACATTCACCACGGTCAGGGTGATAGCGATAAGGACTATTTTTGCGAGCTTCCTGCCGGGATGTTTCAGTTTTCCGTAATATTCACGGAGCGCTTCACGCCGCCCGGCTGTGTAGCGGAGCTGGCAGAACAAGTCGGGAAGAAAGCAGAGCATCATCACTACGGCAAAAGCAACAATCCAACTGAAATAGCGAAACATCAACGGTGTTCCAAGCGGTACGAGTATGGCAAAGAGCCAGCAAAAGAACAACAGCATACGCCCGTTAAGGTTGGTATGCTCCCTTTCGTGCCATATCTCGGCTACATACCACATATAGTCGATGAAGCAGATCCGGTATTTGCGATTATCCTTATCCATATCATTACAAAAATAATGTATTTTGCTCACTTAATCATTACTTCATACCGAAAAACACCACGCAAAATAAAAAATACCCCGTCGGCAAGAACAAGCCGACGGGGTATTTTTATCCTCACTTGTCCTTAATCAGGTGCGACAGCTCCGGGTCTGCCTTGATACGCCCGATCTCGTCGGCGACAATCTGCCTGACCTCGTTCTTGATGCGGTAGTAGTTGGCGTCGATCTGCTGCTGCATGGTGTCGTTGCCGTCCTTGTCGGTGAAGTCGATGATCTGCGGAATCTTCACGTAGCGGGCGGTCTCCCGCTTGACCTGCTCGTTGTCCACGACAATCTCGGCATGGAAAATCTTCTGCTCGATACGCTCGTCGAAGTTGTCGGCTACCGCCCCGACGAACATACCCTGCGTGAGGTTGGAAATCTTGCTTGCCGGAATGAGGCTGTCCATCTGGGTATTGATGGAGACGGAGGTCTCGTTCCTGTTGATAGTCATGTTCTGCCGTTTCTGTAAGACCTTGCCGAAACGCTCGGAGAGCGTCTTGGCAGTTTCGGCAACTACCTGTCCTGCAAAGACATTGCCGACGGTATTGCAGATTACAGCGGACTCTTTGTCTCCATAATCACGCTTCAACTGGCTGAAATCCTGAAAGCCGAGCATGACGGCTACCTTGTTGCTTCGGGCGGTGGCAATGAGATTATCCAGCCCACGCATATAGATGGTGGGCAGCTCGTCGATAATCACGGCGGATTTGAGCCGTTTCTTCTTGTTGATGAGCTTCACGATGCGGGAGTTGTACAGTCCCAATGCCGCCCCGTAGATACCCTGCCTGTCGGGATTGTTACCGACTACGAGCACTTTCGGCTCTTCGGGATTGTTGATGTCGAGGGTGAAATCGTCCGCCGTCATCACCCAGTAGAGCGCCGGGGAAATCATGCGGGAAAGCGGTATCTTGGCACTGGCAATCTGCCCCTGCAACTGCTCCACCGCCGAGGATTCCCATGCGTCCATGAAGGGAGAAAGGTAATTCTCCAGCTCCGGGTACGAGGTGAGGATGGGGAAAATGTCGGCGTACTTGCGGTTCAGGAACTCGATGGCATGGGGAAAGGTGCAATACTTGCCGTTCTTGTAGATTTTGAGATACCATATAATACTGGCTAACAGAATGATAGGCGATTCTACGAAGAAATCGCCCTGCTTGGAAATATCGGGTAAGTCAAGGGCATTGCTGCCCCC
>NZ_GL883857.1 GCF_000205165.1 Paraprevotella xylaniphila YIT 11841
CCTGACGAATGATGAATAAGGAACAATATAAATAGGTCAGGATATTCCTACCGATAATTTTAAAATTAAAATTATGACAAAAAGAAAGTTCTTCGCGCCCTTGGTGGGCGCGGTGGTGTTGGGCTTATCTGCCTACGCCGGGTATCATGCTAATATTCTTACGTAATATACCATTGGTGTTATGATGGTGGAAATCGGGATGAATGTACGAGTGGCCATGTGCAATCTTATTTGTAAATGATGTATAATTCAAGAGGGGAGATATTATCGCCCCTCTTAATAAACTCTTTGTTTTTATGAAAACGATTTTATCTGTTTTATTAGTGATGGCATTTGTTTCTTGTTCAAAAAAAGATAGGTTCGCTAGAGATATAGAGAAGCGAGAACTTGATGCCAAGACGGATAGTACAATTACTATCAATATGGAAGAACACATGATTGCCCAAAAAAATCTAAGTGAAATAATTTGTGATGTGAGTTATTTGGAATTAGAAGCTACGGAGGGATCTTATTTGACAATTCCTATCAATATCAAGCTTACGGATAGTTTGATATATGTATTGGATTTGGATGAGCATTTGCGCTGTTTCAACCGTAATGGAAAATTCCTTCGTAACAGTTATAAAAAAGGCCGGGGACAAGGTGAGGTTATAAGTCTGTATGATTTTGATGTGGATAAAGACTATTTGTATTTGTTGGATGGGGCAAAATCCGCTATTTTAAGATACACCCATGATGGGCATTTCGTTGATTTATGTCAATTGCCTTTTAGGGCTATCCGTTTTAAACAGATGCACAATGGATGGTATCTGTTTGCGCTTGCTCCTTTTACCATGACGGACAAAGAAGAAAATTATAGTATAGTACTTACAGACAGTAGTTTTGCCGTGAAAAAGAAATATTTTGCATCTTTGGGGATAGAAAAATCTGCTCCCGTCGCGAGAACTCCTTATTTTGAGAATAGTGCAAATTCTGTTTATTTTGCTCCGATATATCAAAGAAGCATTTATCAGTTAAGAGATTCCATATTGTTTATGAAATACTATTTGAATTTCGGCACACCTTATTTTGAGCCTAGTAGGAACGTGAATGGGGAACAGGAATCCCAAGAGAAAGGGATATTGTATACTTACGGGAATCCTATTCATGCCAATGATTATCTGATTCAGAACTTTTATACCTCAAGAGAGGTTAAAGGTTTGTTCTTGTATGATATTCAAAAGGATGAATCCTTGTTCATAAAAGAAGTTATAAATGACATGGATAATGTTATCCGTTTTAATTTTGATCTTACGAAGTTTTATGATGTCCATCAAAATTTGTTTGTAGGCTTGACTGATGTTTATTTCAAGGGTTCTCATACGGAAGAAGAAATAAAAGAGGGAACATCCCATTTGTCAGACGATGTCAAGTCTGTATTAGTTAGAAATGAGGGTGAAGAGGGAATAAATCCAATTTTAATGTTTTATCGGCTTAGAAAGGATATAATAAAATGAGTGTGGTAAAGTTTGGAATAAACATTATATTTCTTCTTTTAGCCTGTGTGGTAGGAATATCGTGTAATGATGCTGAAAGAATCAAGGAAGAAATCAAAAGGATGCAACTGCAAGAGACTCATTTGCATTTGAATGTTAATGATTTGTAAATACCAATTCCCTTTTGTGCTTTTGGAATGGCTTGTTCGTATATAGAGGTAAAAAGTGCAAAGTAAAATGGAAACGGTTACAAAAAGGAAATGGAGGCTAGGTCGTCGCGTGTGGTTGCAACCAAGGGATGGACGTACGGACATGCGTGGGTTATATTTTTTGTTAAAGAGTAAGTATTTCCTCTCTTTCAAACGTATAATATATGTAAGGGTTTAGCGGATTGTGCTCCCCTTAATGAGAAATATTAGTTTTAATTAACTGAATAGGAGGGAAATATGAAAAAGTTTACATGTTTGTTAAGTTTGTGCCTGTGTCTCTTTGTTTGTTGCAAAGACGACATGGAGGCTGTGTTGCAGGTGGCCGGGGACAACCGTCCGGAGTTGGAAAAGGTCTTGTCGCATTATCGTGACGAACCGTTGAAGTTACGTGCCGCCCGTTTCCTGATAGGGAATATGGATGCCCATTATTGTTATGGCGGGAAAGCCGTGGACGGTTATTATCATGACATGGACAGTCTGTTTGCCCATAAGGATGGTGACCGTGGATTTTGGAATGCGCAGTATGACAGCGTTCTCAACCTCTACGGCAAAGGGTTGCATGCCGATGCCGGGCATAGGTTATATGATGTGGCACATCTGAAGTCCGATTTCCTGATAGCATCTATCGATAGTGCATTTAACGTGTGGAGGCGTAACTGGAACAAACAATACGACTTCGACGTGTTCTGCCGCTACGTGTTGCCCTACCGTGTGGGAGAAGAGCGTCCGGACCACTGGCGTGCCGAGTTCGCCATGTCGCCGGGCGAAGTGTCCGATTATGAACGCTACACCGACAATTATTCTTATGCCTATAACATGGCCAATACCCGTTTGCAATGGATTCGTTCCTCTATTTATTATCCTTCCTGTTTCCTCCCGGATTTTCCTTTGTCCATGTTGGGGCATCTTAAATTGGGCACGTGTAAGGAGTATTCCCACCTTTGCGTGGCCCTGCTCCGTACGGCGGGTATTCCTTCGGCAGTGGATTTTGTTCCGCAGTGGGGCAACCGTTCCTTGGGGCACGAATGGTGCGCCGTGTTGTTGGGCGAAGGGGTAACCATTCCGTTTGCACCGGGGGAACGGTTGGGCGAACATTTTGCCAAACGCAAAGAAGACCGTTTGCCCAAAGTGTTCCGGCAGACCTTTGAAAAACGTCCGGAATCCTTGCGGATGATAGCCCGCGAGGATGAGATGCTGCCGAAAGTGTTCGACACGCCTTGCATCGCCGACGTGACGGACGAATACATGGAAACTTCCGACGTGGCGGTCTGCCTCGAGCATCCGGAGTTGGCTGGTTCGCGTTTTGCCTATCTGGCAGTTTTCAATGACCGCGAGTGGAAGATTGTGCATTGGGGGCGTATTCGTGGTGGGCGTGCCGTGTTCAAGTCCATGGGACGCGGGGTGGTTTACCTTCCGGTGTATTACGGGAAATCCGGCATGCTGCGTGCAGGCGATGTTTTTCTTTTGGACAAACACGGCCGGGTTCGTAGCCTTGAACCGGACGAAACCGGAGGACGCATGCTGCGCCTGAAACGCAAGTTCCGCGACGACCGTTCCAACCAGTTCCTGCAAGGTGTCATAGGCGGTAAGTTCCAAGTGGCCAACCGCGAGGATTTCAGCGATTCGCTGACGGTACACGTGATATCCAAACTGGAAGACAACCGTTATCATACGGTACAGCTTTCGTATGAAGGGGAATATAAGTATTTCCGTTACCTTTCGCCCGACTGGTCGCGCGGCAACATGGCCGAGCTTTACACTTTCGATGCGGCAGGCGACACACTGAAGCCCAAACGCCTGTTGGGCAATTTCCATGTGCGCCCGTGGTGTGGCATGGAGAACCTTTTCGACGGTAACGTGCTGTCGTTCTATGATTCCCATGATGTGTACAATGTTTGGTACGGATGGGAAATGGAGCATCCCGGCAAGATAGCCCGTATCCGTTTCCTTCCGCGCAACGATGATAATTTCATCCGTGAGGGTGAAGACTATGAGCTGCTCTATTGGAAGCATGGCCGGTGGGTCTCCTTGGGGCACAAGAAAGGGAATGCCGATGGGATTCTGACGTACGACCGCGCACCGCTCCACGCCTTGTTCCTCTTGCGCAACCATACGAAAGGGCATGAAGAGCGCATCTTCACTTATGAATCCGGTCGGCAGGTATGGTGGTGAGCGGACGGCTTGATGAGATTTTTAATTAACTTTTAAATCATAGATGACGTGGAAAATTTGTTGGACAGATTCTGCATTGTATGTGGGATAGGAAAAATTTGGAAGGACAAGACAGACGTGCCTTTCGTTCCCGTAGTGGAAAATGCTGATTGTGATGTCTTGGTCGTGGATAGTAGGAAGAAGCTTCTGCTATATGGACGTTTACGGTATAAAATCCGCCGTCAGGTAGCTTTGGTATTGGAACATTTGCTTTGCAAACCGGATCATACTATACTTTATACAGATTTGAATGGCATTCTCGGCATGCAGGGGTATTTTGATGGTTCACGTTGTTCTCGCCAACGGGTACGGACGTTGAAACGGGACTTACGAAAAACTTTGAATGGTCTTCCGTTCGATGTCGTGCGCCCCTCTGCCGATTGCCTGCGTTTGGTCAGGACGGACGGCCATCCTTTGTTGGAAGAAGGGGAGGCTGACAATATGTAATTTCAGCCTTGGCGAGAATGCGTTATTCCGGGTCGTTGTGGGTAGCGGCGCGGAATAACGCATTCTCGTGCTCTCTCCGTTTTCCGAAAAGTCATCCATTTCCGTCTTTTGCTTGCTTTTATGTGGATGCCTTGTAGGGGTGTGCCGTGTTTTTTTTCTTCAGTGGTATTGTCCTTGTGTCCTTCACCTTGCATTTTGTCAGGCGTTTTATGACGGCAGAACCTTTTCAAATAAGTGTTTCAAGTGCGTTTTCATGGCTTTTTTCCCGTACCTGTGGCCGTTCAAAGTTGTTATTCTTGTTGTTTTCCGTTTTTTCTGCGGAGAATGATTTTCCACTTTCAGCCAAACGGTTTTTCGTTCGGCTTAGATTTTCGCGGAAATGTGCGTATGTCGTGCGCCGATGTGCCCCATAATCTTGCTTTTGTGGGCTGAAATAGGATGTGGATGGTGCTTTTCTCGTTATTCTCTTTTGCTCAAAACCATACTTTTTCTTTCGATTAGAAATGAAAAGATATCTTTTTGCTTGCTTTTTGACTCGCGTTTAACGTTATTTAATCATCTTGTAAAACAGACTGCGTATTAATGAATTGCGAAAAATGCTCACGTTTTTGCTCACGTTTTCCAAAATTTGCTCACGTTGCTCACGTTTTTGCTCACGCTGAAAATTGGGAAAGGTTGGAATTTGTTTGTTACTTAGCGGCAGAATTAAGAAAAGAAGAATCGGTATGAATATTTCTGCCGATAATTAAAAAAACAAAAATATGAGTAAAAGAAAATTCTTTGCGCCTTTGTTGGGCGCAGTGGTGTTGGGCCTGTCGGCCTACGCCGGGTATCGTACGTATGATGCGTACGATGGAGTGAGTGAGAGTGATTTGTTGTTGGCTAATGCGGAGGCGTTAGGTGGTGCTATCGAAGATTGGTGGAATTCTAAGACCCATGACTGTGTAGAAGATCAATGCTCTATTACTATTGGCCCCATTACATGGTATGGTAAGTATGAGAAATGCTTAGATGGTGATTCGTATGCTCACTGTACTGATTGTAAGATGTGTGATGCCGTAAGTGCTAATTGACCATAGTTTGTTCAGCATAATAGTTTTTATATTTTGTTGCTTTTCTTTTTAATTCCACGTTGGTGGTCGGCGAAAAGAAAGTGAAGTTGAAAAAAGTATAATTTAGAACTAAATTTTATGAAGAAAAAATTCTTTGCACCCTTGTTGGGTGCAGTGATGTTGGGCTTATCGGCCTATGTTGGGTATTGCACTTATGATGCGTACAATGGAGTGAGTGAAAGTGACCTTTTGTTGGCTAATGCTGAGGCGTTGGGCAGTGGTATCGAAGATTGGTGGGATTCTAAAGTCTATGATTGTGTAGAAGACCAATGCTCTGTTACCATTGGTGGTATTACATGGTATGGCACATATGAGAAATGCTTAGCGGGTAATTCGTATGTCCATTGTACTGAATGTAGAGAAAGTTGTAATGCTTTAAGTCCTATTTAACTACAGCTTTTCCTGTATAACAGGGCTTATAGTTTTATTGTACGTGTTATTGTAGAACTTTCGTTGGTGGAATCATTTTATGTGGTTCTACCAATTATAAAAAAAATAAAGATGAAAACAAATATAAAAAAATATTTTGCCATAGGCGTAAGTTGGTTCCTTTTTACCTTTTGTTCAAATTCACCAAAGAATACTTTTCTATCAAATTATTATATAGAAAATGATTCTATCCCATCTCTTTTTCTTGGAAATATGGAGGAGGGGGGCATTCTTAATTATTCTGATATATATGATACTTTATCTTTTGTGAAACTTGAAACAAATCCGGAAGCTCTTATTGGAAGAGTGTCTAAAGTTGAGATATTAAAGAATGGGGACTTTCTAATTTTTGATAATGCGAATGCTGGTATATTTGTATTCTCTTCAAAAGGAACTTTCTTGAACTTTATTGGGCATAGGGGTAATGGAGAGAAAGAATATATTACACCGGAAGATGTAGTATATGATACCTACAATGATGAAATTATTGTATGGGACCATAATAAGATGCACTTGATGTTCTTTCATACGGATGGAAAGTATATTCGTAAAATCAAACTTCCATGGTATATAGGTACTTTACAAGTATTAGATAAGGAACATATTGTTGTTTTTATGAACCACGGGGATGACATAGAACATGGATATGGTTATAATATTAAAGTTTTAGATAGGGATGGAGTTTTGGTATCTGAAGGTTTACCATATAGTGAACAGTTTGGGACTTTCAATCCTGCGTGTAAAATGGCGTTTTCCGTTTATAATGACACGTTATTTTGTAATCCTCCTTATTCTTCTATTGTTTATGAAGTTACCAAAGACAGTGTGTTACCGCGTTACTTCTTGGATTTTGGTGATTGTGCAATTCCCAAAGAATGGTTCGGACACATGGATAATCGTGAAATGAATCAGCGATTAGGACATAATCCTGATTTGGCATATTGTGGCTCTTTTCATGAAGCAACAAATTATTTCTTGTTGAATATTGTTAAAAACAGGATGGTCAATATTGGGTTATATCCCAAACAACGAAATATTGAGTCTTTATATGCTTCTTTTCTATGGAATGACTTATATGGTCTGGTTTCAAGTAATGTAATACAAACCGTAAGAGGAAACAAAGTTGTGAGCGTATTGTATGCTGATCAGTTTGAACCTTATCAAGAGGTCTTGGAAAAAGAGTCCAATTCAGAAGTGGTAAGAAAGAATATAGTTGATAAGCTATATGGTACAACATTCATGTCATTATTCAGTAAGAACAATGTGGCAGAAAAAGTTCGTGAACATATCATGTCTTCTCGTTTCGAAATAACTTCAGAAGAAAGATCCTTTATTCAAGGTATTAAGAGGTCTGATAATCCTATTTTACAAATTGGTATCCTTAAATAATCTGCTTTTTAGATGAACTTTAAATATTGTGTTTTCTTGATTATGAGCGTTCTTTGTCTGAGTTGTAAAAACAAGAATGCAGCAATGGAACAGATTGCACGAATGCAATCAGATGTAGTCGTTTTACCATTGGATTCCATGGATAATACCGGAGTATCGCCTTGCGTTCCAAGATTAGATGGATATAAGTTCATCGTATATTCAGATAGTTCAGATTGTTCTTCATGTTCTTTGCGAAAATTATATCAGTGGGATGAACTTTCGGAGTTATCAAAGCGATACGGAGATGGGGTTCAATTTATATTCATCTTTTCACCATCGAAAAAAAATCAGGGAATATTTGAATTGGCTATACGGAACGTACTATCTTCTTCCTTGATTTATATGGATACAACAAATATTTTTTCTCGTTTTAGAGCTTGTTTAAATTTTCCTGTTTGA
>NZ_GL883858.1 GCF_000205165.1 Paraprevotella xylaniphila YIT 11841
CGGCGTTGCTCTGCGGCTCTTTCCTTCTCGTGTATGGCTTCAATTTTTCGGGTTGCGTTGTCGTGTGCCGCCATGAAATCTTCGGGACAGATGTTCTTCGGGTTACGGAGGTCTTGACCGAGTTTTTTGAGCATACGCAGATAGTCGCACCACATTGAGAGGTTGTCTATCTGATACTTGTGACGCTTGGCAATCAGATATGATGCCCAACATTCATCGGCAGTACGGGTATTGAAAAGAAAGTGTTTCATGACCTCAATCTCACCGCCTTTCATAAGGGTTTCAATTCTTGGGTCTGAAAGCAAGGCTTTGAAAAGACGCACGGGGGAGATGCCGTGGAAATCGCCCTTGAAGCCGTTACGTCTGAGTTGGGGCAATATCCTCATCTTTGGATATGCACAGCTTCTTGCCACCACATCATCGTATAGGCTGTTGTGCGGTCTTACCTCCATATCGCTGCCTAATGCCCACACATCGCAATAGCAGAAAAGGAAGCCACGGAGCAACGCCATGTCCGTAACCTTGCCGTCGGGTGAAATCCAACGCTGCACGACCTCGTGGCAGTAGAAACGCATCGGTTCGCCTTTCCTGCTCTCGCATCTGACCTGCGCCACGCGGATTACCTGATACCCTTTGCAGGTGGTTATCACGCTGAAATTCTGCGTTTCCTTGTAGATGCGTCTGCGTGTGTCCTGCACTTTGAGTTCGGCATGGCATTTGGGGCAGGTGCAGCCTTCAAGGGTGTCGCATAGTCCGCTGTCGCTGTGCCACTCGTGACCGCAGTCGGAACAGGTGATGTTCCCTTTCTTGGTGCGGTAGCCGATATGCTCAACGCAGTGGCGGTATGCCCAATCTATTTGTGTCGCTGATATGGGGCGAAGGTTGGCGGAAAGTCTTGCCACCTCTTTCTGTATCTTGGTCTTCGGTTTCATAAGCCTAAATCAAATAATGAGGGTTGGGGTTGGTTTTCTTTTCTCGCTGACGGTCTGTGGCGGTTCTGCAACTTGCGGAGTTCCTCCTCTTGGTATTTGCGGACAGCGTTCTGACGTGCCTCCGCCTTTTCCTCTGCCGTGAGTTTCACAACGTGGTTCACAACCACTTGGCAGTCCATCGGTTTGCCCACCTCTATCTCGTTTTCCTCATAGTAGTGGATGGCTTGCCCGAATATCTCTCCGTCCGTGAAACCGTTGCAACCGCTTTTCTGCACATAGTTCAGAATGTGGGTCACGCACTCGTCCATGTTCTTGGCAGGGTTGCGGTACTTCTTTGCAAATAGCGCATCTTCCTCCGCACGCTGTTCCAAGTACATATATATCGTTCTCTTGAAATGGTCTGTTCCTTTCATATCGCTGTCATTTTTAGATTATCTGTTTCAGTATCTCTCTCCAATAGGTCGGCTCTACCTCGCTGAGAAGGAAGTCCATGAAATCCCTCCGTGCGTCCTTGTTCAGTTCGTGGTACAATCTTCGGAAAGTTTCAAAATTGCCGTTGATGTACGTTTCCACCATATACACGAAGATGTTGTCCACCTCGTAATATCTGCACTGCTGCGCTGCCGTCTTGCTGTTTCTTTTTGCCATGTCGGTAAGGGTTAAAGGGTGAATAACCAAAGGATGAAGCCAAAGAAGGCAATGGTGGAAAGGATAGCCACGATTACACCTATCGCCACTCGGAACACTCCGTTTACAATCTCTCTGATGATGCCCCAAAGGATGCCGAACACCCCGAAGGCGGTGCGCATCATCAAGCCGCATATCGCCAACCCGATGTGTTGCGCCATTTGTCTGAAATTTGCCGTTGCCGTCATATCTTCGCTGTTTTTGATTTTTTTGTTTTTAATGCGGATTCAAGAGCTGAGGGAGTTGAGTTTCAAACTATCTTATCTGCCTCTCGTTTATCCGACATTTTTTTTATGCGTCTTTCTGTCGCATCGGTCGTTTTCGTTTCGGGTGCTTGAAAAGGTAGGGATTAGGGAATGCAAGGTTTTTCGGTCAAAATACT
>NZ_GL883859.1 GCF_000205165.1 Paraprevotella xylaniphila YIT 11841
TGCCGCTTCCAGATCCTCGTTGGTGGCGGCGATGATGCGGACATTGAAACTTCTGTCCGATTTGTCACCGATCGGACGATACCGCCTCTCTTGTATGGCACGGAGTAACATCTGTTGGGTTTCCAACGCGAGGTTGCCCACCTCGTCCAGAAACAGCGTGCCGCCTTCCGCCTCATGGAAATAGCCTTTCTTGGCACAGTCTGCTCCTGTAAACGCTCCCTTGACGTGTCCGAAGAAAGCTGAGGGAGCAAGCTCTTTGGTGAGTGAACCGCAGTCCACCGCCACGAATGGCTTGACTGCCCGCTTGCTCTTGTCGTGCAGGTGGTGGGCAATATGTTCCTTACCCGTGCCGTTCTCTCCGAATATCATCACGCTCATATCGGTAGCGGCTACCAGCCTTATACGGTGCATGATTTTCTGAAATGCGGAACCTTCACGGGCAAACACGGGCATACGGCGTTGTCCCGCCTGTCGTTCTTTCTGTATGGAACGGAGAAGAGGGACCAGTTTATCTTCCACAAGCTGTTTGGGGATATAGTCTATCGAACCGAGCTTCATGCTTTCCACGGCGGTATGCACTTCGGCATAGTCGGTCATGATAATGAAGGGTTGCATCTTTCCCTCCTTTCGCATCCAGCGCAAAAGGTCTATACCGTTACCGTCAGGCAGACGCAGGTCGGCAACCACGATGTCATTATCCGTTGCCTGTTGCAGATGTTTCTTCGCTGTTGACAGGTGGTAAGCCTTCACGGTGCGGTAGCCCTCCCGTGACAGCATATTGCAGACATATTCGCAATACACGATGTTGTCTTCCACCACAATTATTTTTGTCTTATCCATCTTCGTATTTTCTCCTTTCCTCTTCTGCCAACCGGATTATTTCCGCTCCTTTTTCCAACACGGCAGTCACAGCACGGCTTAACGCTTCACCATCCGGGAGTGTATCGCCATGAAGCAATCCGTAAAGTTCCCTTAGCGGTTGGTCGGCACGTAGTACTTCCCACGAGCTGCGCAGGTGGTGTGTAAGAGAATCCAGCTTTTGCAGGTCTTTCTCTATTGCCGCATCCCGTACCGCCTGCATTTCTTTTTCAGTTTCCGTCATCAACTTATCCAGCATGACGGCTTCATTGCCGTAAGACAACAAGGCTGAAAAATCCGGTTTCCCGTCCGGTGTTTCTTTTATGGCACACCTGTCGGAAACCTCCATTAACTCCGATATGGAGAACGGCTTGAACAGGCATCCGGCAAAGCCTTTTGCCAATAGTTCCCCTTTGTTACAACTGCCCGAAGCGGTTGCCACAACCACCGGGATTGTTGGTGAATTGCCCACGTTGGACGAACGCAACAATTCCAGCAATTCGAAACCGTTTATACCGGGCATATTCAAGTCTGTCAGCAACAGGCTGTATTCTTTCTGGCGTATCATTTCCATCAGTTCCGCAGCATCGGTGCAAGTGTCGCAGTGTATTCCTTCTTGGGAGTACATCTCTTTCAGCATCAGAAGTAATACCTCATCATTGTCAATGGCGACAACATCATGGAATTTATTGTTATGATAAACAGGTGTATTGCTTGTATATCCAAGCTGTTCTTCAGCTTCCTGCATAGAAATTTCAACTGTGAAACGACTGCCTTTCCCTTTCTTGCTGTCCAAACGGATTGTTCCGCCAAGCATCGACACAATATTACGCATTATGGCAAGCCCAAGCCCGAAACCCTCCTTTGCGGCGGCATTTGATAGACGTTCAAACGCACCGAACGCTTGTTTCTGTTCCTCTTCTGTCATGCCTGTACCTGTATCTTCAACGACCAGTGTCAGAACTCCGTTGTTATAGTCAGTCGTTAAAGAGATACCGCCTTCCTCCGTGAATTTGACAGCGTTTGACAGCAGGTTATTCCCGATTTGTATTATTCGCTCTTTGTCGGTCAATACAATGGCATCGTGTCCAGTCTTCACGGACAAGGACAGCCCTTTGTTCACGGCAACAGGCATGAACTCCGTTTCAAGTGTGTGCGTGATTGCAGAAATCCGGC
>NZ_GL883860.1 GCF_000205165.1 Paraprevotella xylaniphila YIT 11841
GAGGCGGTGGTACTTTTTCATTTGTGCGTTAGACATGGACATGCCCGCTTCGGACTCCCTCTTTTGTTCAGGCATAAAATCTAATATCTTTCCATCGTATTGTTCTTGCAGATAGAAATGCCTGTCCATGCCCATGTCTCCGAAAAATGCCGTGGCCACTTGCCTCGAGAATGTCCTCCAGTCGTGCATGCCGCAGTTCAGCCCGTAGTCGGCTGCAAGGTTGAAGGCTTCGTAAGCATCCACGACCAAGGCCGGCTTGCTGTGGTCTAATCTTCTCAATCCTCCCCGTTTGCTCCTTACGGTGACAGTATTCAGTTTCCGTTCGGTGAAGCTTTCCCGGCTTGCGGAATCCTGCAAGGCAAATTTTTCCTCGAAGGTAGCATCCTGATAGTAACTGTATGGCTTGGGAAATACCGGGAAGAACGGGTCGAGTTTGACGTAGAACTCGGGGCAGGCTTGTTCGTCCATGAATCCTTTCCTTTTTATTCTTCTTTTATATTTTTCGTTTTTTGTACTGTCCGAAGCGCTTAGGAATAAGACGTAGTTGTCGTTGACGACAGCCGAAGGCATGTAGAACTTTCCGTTTTGTGTGGTTTGTGAAACATCCACGATGTCTCGGTCTTGTATGAACGAGGCGGACACGTTCACTTCCTTTTTCATCTTTTTAATGAGCGGACCATAGAGGTCTTGTAGGGTCAGGACTTTGGCGAGGGCGGGGTCTATCCCCCCTTTTTTACTATAGTCTTGTGCCGTGGTATAAATTGCTGCCGTGTTAGCTATGGCGGGTATGTACACAGGTTCACCGTAGTTTGTTTCCTCCAAGAGCGAATTGGTTTGGTGCACGCTTCCGCAGAGTGTCTGAATCTTTTCCGGCAGGAACTCGAACTGCGTTTTTTCC
>NZ_GL883861.1 GCF_000205165.1 Paraprevotella xylaniphila YIT 11841
GTTGGGCATAGATTTGGGCATGGTCGATGCCCGTGCTGTCGATGGGGCGCTCCACCTCCACGCAGAGGAAGCGGCGGCTGCCAGAAGGGTCGGAAAGCAGTTCGTGGCTGTTGGACGTGGCGATGAAGGAGGCCATGCGCGGCAGGCGGAGCGTGTCGCGCCGGTAAGCCTTGCGCACGTGCAGGGCGGTGAGCTGCATCACGTTCTTCAAGGCCGGATGGCGGCGGACGGGGATGCGGTCGAACTCGTCCAGGTTGATGAGCCCCATTTCCACCAAGAGCTGTTCCATACGGGCGGTGTTCGCCATGTCAGCGCTGTCTGTGTAATAGGCGGACAGTTCGGGTGGCAGGAGGTTGCGGCAGAACGTGGATTTTCCCAGTCCTTGCCGACCGCTCACCAATACCGGGGCCACACTGTTGGCATGGCCGTCGCCCATCCCCATCCACTGCGCGGCCACGGCCAACATCCACCGGCGGAACCCGCGCAGCCACGGCTCACTGTCCGACACGCGCCGGGCCAACGCGTCGAGGCGCTCCTTGCCGTCCCACGGCGGCAGGCGGTCGAAATAATCACGGAAGGGATGGTGGTCGGGCAGACGGTCGGAGGCCACGAAACGCGACACGTCGCGGTCCCAGCACGGGATG
>NZ_GL883862.1 GCF_000205165.1 Paraprevotella xylaniphila YIT 11841
CGGGTTGTCATCCGACCGCGATGCGTTCAGCAGGCGGCAGGTGGTCACGAGGCTGCGCTCGGTGACGTTGCTCTGCCGGATGATTTTCTGTGTGGCGTAGGTCACGGCACGGTAGGGATAGGCGTTGAAGTCGCACACCACGCTGTCCACCTTCAGCACTTGGTTGATGTTCCCGGCGATGATGCGGTTGTAGTACCCCTTCTCCGCGAAGTCCGAATAATAGTGGTACACGCTCTTGTCCGCCAGCAGCAAGGCACGTTTCACGTTGTGTTCAATCGCGCTTTTTTCAGGTGATAGCGTGAAGAACATCTCGTGGAAACGGCGCACATGTTCCCGTGCCTCCGCCGGGCGGTTCTGCGACAAATCCTGAGACAAGGCGAGCATCAGGCTCTTGCCGTTGTCCAGCACATAGATTTTCTCCCGTTGCTTCTCTGCGAAACGGTAGGAGTTCCACACGCTCCACACCGTCACCACGGCGCACAGCGAGAGGAAGACGATACCGAACAGGCGTATCTGCCTGAACGACGATTCGATGTTTCTAAGTGATTTGAATTCCATTTATATTTTCCAATTTATGATTGCACATTGATTATTTCAGCAATTTGCCGACACGTCCGACTGCGTTTCCTGCGGCTGCACCCGCCACGCTGCCCGCCATGCTTCCGGCTCGTCCCGCCATCTGGTTCACGTTGCGACCGTAACCGCCCATGCCTCCGGCTTGGATAATCCAGCCCGCAACGGTGGGAATGGTAAAGTAGCCG
>NZ_GL883863.1 GCF_000205165.1 Paraprevotella xylaniphila YIT 11841
CCCGCAACGGTGGGAATGGTAAAGTAGCCGATGATGCCGATGCAGAGGAATACGATATACACCCCGTCGCTCGAATCCAGCGAGAAGTTCGGGTCTGCCTGCATCCGCTCGATGTCGTTTTGCAGCATCAGAACCTGTATCTTCGCCAGTATGGTGCTGAACATGTCCGATACCGGTAGCCACAGATAGACCTGTATATAGCGGCATATCCACTGCGTGAGCGTGTTTTGGAAACCGTCCCATACCGACAGGGCGAAGGCTATCGGACCGAGAATCGCCAGCACCACGAGAAAGAAGGTGCGGACGGTGTCTATCACGAGGGCGGCGGCTTGGAACAGCAGTTCGAGTATCTCGCGGAAGAAGTCGCGGATGCTCTTCTTCATGTTGTACATTCCCCGGTCGATATACATTCCCGCCATCGTCACCATGTCGGAGGGCGACCAGCCGAGTTCCTCCAGTTGCTTGTCAAATTCCTCGTTGGACACGAGGTAGGCGGTTTCGGGGTTGCGTACCATCGCCTCGTATTCCAGTTTGTCCTTCTGCTCCCGGTATCGGTTCATGTCCAGCGTTTCCGCCTCCAGCATCTTTGCCGTGCCCTGTACGACGGGTGAGAGGATGCTGTTTATCGTGCCCAGCACCACAGTCGGGAAGAACATGATGCACAGACCGATGGCAAAAGGACGGAGCATCGGGAATACGTCTATCGGTTCAGCTCTCGCCAGCGACTGCCATACCCGGTAGGCGACGTAGAACAGCGCACCCAGCCCGGCGATGCCTTTCGCCACACCAGCCATGTCCCCACACAGCGGCATCATCTGCTCATAAAGTGAACGTAAAATCTGATGAAGGTTGTCGAACTTCATAGGCTACCAGTATCTTTCGTTCATGTTCCCGTACAGCCCCATGATGCGGTCGAGGTCGTTCTTCTTTTTCGCACGCAGGTAACTCACGGAGATGTTCTTGTTCGTGTAGTAGCTCACGAGGTTGCGGTAACGCTTCATCTTCGAGTGGCAGCGTTCCACCACGTCCATGCGCTCCTTGTCGGTCATGGAGAGCGTGGTGATGTTCACCACGTTCCTGAGTTCCGTCAACACTTCGTTGCTTTCCTCCAGCAGTTTCGTGTAGCCGAAAGCGATTGCGGAAAGCTCTTCGGGTCTGAAATTCCCGTCACGGAGCATCCGTTGGAAACTGTTCACATAGATGTCTGTGATGTCGCCCACCATCAGGATGGTCTGCTGCACCTTGCGGGCGTCCTTGACCAGATTGTTCACCGATTTGAGGGCATCGTAATACTTCTTGCCCTGCTGATAGATTTTCACCGTCTCCTGAAAGTTGCTCACCATGTTCGTGGCGGTCTTGGAGGTATGGATGATGTTTTTGGAGGCATTGATGATGCCCTGCGCTAGATTGCCCGGATCGCTTACGACCCACTGTGCGCTTGCCCTGCCCGCGAAAAGCAGGCACAGGCAGATAATCATTGTTATTCTTGTTCTCATGTTACTTTGGATTTTAGTGGTTGTTATTCTTCGGTCGGATGTCCCGGCTGCGGCTTCACCCGCACATAGTCCCCGTTTGGCGAGAAAGTCAGCACATCCGTGGCCTCGTTGTAGGACACGTCGATGCGGAAGCCGGTGTTCATGAACAGGTTGCCGTTCTCCTCCTGCAAGAGATAGGTTTCCGGCTTGAGCTTGCGGCGCAGACCGCTACGACGGAACACCGTCACTTTGTAGGCTTCGCCCTCCTTGTAGATAAGCACGTCAGGTTTTCCCTCCACGCTCTCCCAGTTCCCGCACAGCATGTCGCGGCGGTTGTCGGCCACGTCGCAGGATTGCAGCATCATGACCGCCAATCCGATAAGGCACTTGCTGACTTGCAGCATTTTCACTTTTGGTAAATTCATACGCGTTTTTCTTTTTTGGTTGATACATTCTGTTTTTTAGTTATTCCTTGTTTCTCCGCCTTT
>NZ_GL883864.1 GCF_000205165.1 Paraprevotella xylaniphila YIT 11841
GGCAAACAGCAGATTCTCGGTTACGGAAGTTTTTCCTGCATCAATGTGAGCAAGAATTCCTAAATTTATAATATTCATTTGGATTAAGCAATAATATACTACAGTAGATGCATTGTCGAAACGCACCTTTTAATACCTCCTCGTAGCATGTGAGAACTACAGGATTACTAACTCGTATTAATATGTATATTATTACTGCCGCATAACGATTACAAAATTACACAAAAAAATATATCTAACAAAAGTGGGAGGATTTTTTAACTTTTTACCATAGACATTTTATTAGGGAAGCGTAGGTTCAACTGGCAAGTACAAATAAGTAGAAATGTTTAAACAACACCGTTTTAGGAAGTTGAAAAATCAAGTTTCTCTCTCGGTATAGCGTTTATTTTGGCCAATATCTTCTTTAGTTTGGCATTTGTGTATTTCCCATTCGTGTTCTATTTAGCTCCTTATTATGAGTATGTAGCAAGTTACTTATCAAATTCAGCCTCTTTGAGGGTCAAATATGGTTTTGCAAATGGTGACTGACAAGACATAAACAAGGTCAGCAGGATTTTTTACATAAATGGACATGAATGTATATAACCTAAAATAAGAATAAATTTTAATAAGGGCTGCCCAAAAAGAAAAAAAATGCAGTTGCCATCCTACAGATACTTGCAGAAAGGATAAAATTTACTTTTAGACCTTTTGGGATAGCCCTTATTAATACTTCAGATAAAATTCCTAAGGTTATATTTTCAATCCTTTGGACCGGGTTTCCTCCTTGGCATACAGCCCCGGATGCCCAGTTATGGTGTGATTGGCGATAATACTTTCCGATGGATTGCGTATTTGCGGCGGTGCATTTTCGGAATATTGCGCCTGCCTGTTCCGCACATCTTCCGCTTCCGGCTTGACCTGTTGCCCTTCGTTCTCCTTTTCGGCGACTTCGGGCGTGGGCGGCGCAAGTTCCAGCTGTATTTTTCGGTCAAGTGCGGCA
>NZ_GL883865.1 GCF_000205165.1 Paraprevotella xylaniphila YIT 11841
TTTTTTTCAGAATGGAAGGAGGTAGATAGCCCCATAAAATCCATAAGCGTTCTCCCAAACGAAGCTGCATTCCGCCAACAGAACCAATTTAAGTATTATTATAAGGTATAGCGTTTGTAAATCGTAGACATTATTGTATATTTGCGTAATTGTGTGGTTTTACCTACTTATACAACGTATGAAAGATTTCGTCAAATATACTTTGGCCACGCTCTGTGGCTTGTTTCTGGCTAGCATAGCCCTCTTCACATTAGGCATCCTGTCCATTGCGGGAATGATGACCATGGAAAGTACCGCCCCATCCATCAAACCCCAATCCGTGCTTCGCCTGACGCTAAACGGTGAATTACAGGAAGATGCACCGAACGACCCTCTCGGAGACCTGTTCGGCAGTACTTACCCCACCCTCAGTCTGAGAGAAATACAGACAGCCATCCAAGGTGCTAAAGAAAATCCGAACATAGACGGTATATATATAGAAGCACAAACCCTCTTGGGGGCGACTCCCGCCATGATACGAGACATCAGGGAATCCCTCGCCGATTTTAAGAAAAGCGGCAAATATATCATCGCATACGGAGACAACTATACCCAAGGGGCTTACTATATTTGCAGCATAGCCGACAGCATCATCCTTAATCCACAGGGGCAGGTAAACTGGTGCGGTATGGCTTCGCAGCCTATTTTTTACAAAGACCTGTTGGAAAAGATAGGCATTAAGATGCAAGTGTTCAAAGTAGGCAGCTACAAATCGGCCGTGGAACCGTTTACAGCCACCCAAATGAGTGACGCCAACCGCGAACAAGTCACGTCCTACCTGAACGACATCTGGCAAACCATGCTGACGGACGTATCCCGCTCACGCTCCATCAAGAAGGACTTGTTGGACGAATACGCAGACAGCATGCTCACATTCCGCCCCGCAGAAGAACTGGTACGGAACGGCATGGTAGACAGCCTTTGCTATATCGACGGGATAAGCCGGATGTTACGCGCAAAAACCGGAAAGGACAAAGGCGCCCTACCCCTCGTCAGTGTGAAAGAACTGGCGGCTGCCACCGAAACAACCCCGAAAAAAGGTGATAAGATTGCAGTCTACTATGCATACGGAGACATCGTAGACCGAAAGACAGAATGGAGCGAAAATGTGATAGACGCAGAAACAGTATGCCACGACCTGAGAACCCTGCGTGAAGACGAATCGGTCAAAGCGGTAGTACTTCGCATAAATTCCGGAGGCGGAAGCGCTTACGCCTCCGAACAGATATGGCATGAAGTGAAATTACTCCGTAAAGCCAAACCCGTGGTCGTATCCATGGGTGGAATGGCAGCCTCGGGCGGTTACTACATCTCCTGCGCCGCCAACTATATCGTGGCCGAACCGACTACGTTGACCGGAAGTATCGGCATTTTTGGCCTCATTCCCGACGCAAGCCAACTGCTCAGCGACAAATTAGGCCTGCATTTCGATGTAGTAAAAACCAATGCACACGCCGATTTCGGCACGCCTGCACGCCCGTTCAATCCTTCGGAAGCTCAAATGATGCAAGGATATATACAACGAGGTTACAAGTTGTTTACCGAACGTGTAGCAGAGGGACGGAATATGGAAACCAGCCAAGTGGAAAAACTGGCCGAAGGACGGGTTTGGACCGGACAGCAGGCCGTAGAGAACGGACTGGCCGATGCCAATGGCAACCTCCAGACCGCTATCAAAAAAGCGGCGTCATTGGCCAAAATAAAAGATTACCATACGGAATACGCACCGACTCCGGCCCCTTGGTACGAGGGGTTGTTTGACCAACAGAAAAAGGACTATCTGAACACGGCCTTACAAGAGACCCTCGGAACATATTACGCCCCGCTAATGAACCTGAGACAGATCCGGCAAATGAGCGTCCTGCAAGCCCGGATACCGTATGAGCCCAACTTTATCAACTAAACCATCATGGAAGGAGACTTAATCAAAATCAACGAATGGTTGTTACCGGTAGCTTGGCTTTACGGAATAGGCGTAAGGATTCGTAACGAGCTTTTCGAAATGGGAATCCTGAAATCCAAAAGTTACGACATACCCGTTATTTCGGTCGGCAATATCACCGTAGGCGGTACCGGGAAAACACCACATACGGAATATCTCATCCGCCTGTTACGAAAGAAGCATAAAGTGGCCGTGTTGAGTCGGGGATACAAACGTAAATCAAAAGGATTCATTTTAGCCACATCCGAAACGTCTATGCCCGCCATAGGCGACGAACCTTATCAGATGAAACAAAAGTTTCCAGATGTCTATGTCGCTGTGGATAAAAACCGTCGCCGGGGAATTGAAAGGTTATGCGACGAGCAAATCGCACCGGGAACAGAAGTCATCCTGTTAGACGACGCATTCCAACATCGTTATGTAAAACCAGGTATCAACATCCTGTTAGTAGATTACCATCGCTTGATTTGCGACGACAAGTTGCTCCCCGCAGGACGTTTGCGCGAACCGAAAGAAGGAAAAGACCGAGCCAATATCGTAATCGTGACCAAATGTCCGGAAGACATCAAGCCCATGGGGTTCCGGGTCATCAGTAAGGCGCTAAAGTTGTATCCCTACCAGAAGCTGTTCTTCTCAACACTGAAATACAGCCGTCTCATACCGTTGTTCGGAGAGGAAGAATATCCTTTGGACGAGTTGCTGCCCCACAAACATGTCTTGCTGCTCACCGGCATCGCTTCGCCGGAACAAATGAAAATGGACCTCGAACATTATGAAACGGATATCACGCCGCTTTCTTTCGGCGACCACCATTATTTCTCGCCCAAAGACGTAGCCCTAATCAACGCAACTTACGCCCGAATGTCCCCGCCGAAGCTAATTGTAACCACAGAAAAAGATGCGACCCGCCTGAAGGGCCTCAACGGCCTGAGCGAAGAGGTTAGAAAATCTCTCTATGCCCTGCCGGTCGAAATAGAGATACTGCAAAATCAACAAGAATCGTTTAACGAAAACATTACTGGTTATGTATTCAAAAATTCAAGAAACAGCATCCTGGCTAAAAAGTAGGATGACAACAAGCCCCACAACGGCTATCGTTTTAGGTACCGGATTAGGTAAACTGGCCAACGAGATTACAGATGCAACCCGCATTTCATACAAAGAAATCCCCAACTTCCCAGTCTCTACGGTAGAAGGGCATTCGGGTAATCTTATCTTCGGAAAACTGGGTGACAAAGACATTTTGGCCATGGAAGGCCGCTTTCATTACTATGAAGGCTACACCATGCAAGAAGTCACTTTTCCCATTCGTGTCATGTATGAGTTGGGCATCAAGACCTTATTCGTCAGCAATGCTGCAGGAGGTACCAACCCCAAGTTTGAAATTGGCGACCTGATGATTATCACCGACCAAATCAACGCACTTCCGGAGAACCCGCTACGCGGCAAGAACTTTCCGACCGGTCCCCGTTTCCCGGATATGTCGGAAGCCTACAACAAGGGACTCATCCAACAAGCACTCGCCATTGCCGAAGAAAAAGGAATCAAGGTACAGCAAGGCGTGTACCTCGCTACACAAGGCCCGACTTTCGAAACTCCGTCTGAATATAAAATGTTCCGCATTTGGGGTGCCGATGCGGTGGGCATGTCTACCGTACCCGAGGTCGTCGTAGCTAATCATTGCGGAATCAAATGCTTCGGTATCAGCGTCATCACCGACCTCGGAGTAGAAGGGAAGATTGTGGAAGTCAGCCACGAGGAAGTACAGAAAGCTGCCGATGCTGTACAACCCCTTATGGCCGAGATTATGCGTGAGATGATAAACCGCGCTTAAAGCCCATAAATTTATGCAAGAAACAAACAGGACAGAAATCTCTACGCTTGGAGAGTTCGGGCTTATCAAACACCTGACAGAAAATATCCGGCTGAAAAACTCTTCCACCCGCTATGGAGTGGGTGACGACTGTGCCGTCATGGAATATCCGGCCGGCAAACAAGTCCTCGTCACCAACGATTTGCTGATGGAAGGCATACATTTCGACCTGACATACGTCCCGATGAAACATCTCGGATACAAGGCTGCCATGGTCAACCTCTCGGACATTTATGCCATGAATGGTACCCCCCGTCAAATGGTGGTCTCCATTGCTTTAGGCAAACGTTTCTGTGTAGAGGACATGGAGGCTTTCTACGATGGTCTCAAAATGGCATGCGAAGCTCATGAGGTCGATATTGTAGGAGGCGATACGACATCTTCGCTTACGGGGTTGGCCATCAGCATTACTTGCATCGGGGAAGCAGACAAAGACAAAGTGGTTTATCGCAACGGAGCCAAGGAAACCGACTTGATCTGTGTCAGCGGAGATTTAGGAGCAGCCTACATGGGATTACAGTTGCTCGAACGCGAAAAAGCCGTTTTCAACCAACAGTTGCAGGAAGCACACAGGAACGAAAACTCAAAGACAGCAGAGGGATTATACGAAGCCCAACCGGACTTTAGCGGAAAAGAGTATTTACTGGAACGACAGCTAAAGCCAGAGGCACGGCGCGACATTGTGCAAGCATTGTCAGCCGCTAATATCCGACCGACTTCCATGATTGACATATCGGACGGACTCAGTTCCGAATTACTGCATATTTGTACGCAAAGCGGTGTCGGTTGCAGGATATATGAAGAACATATTCCCTTAGATTACCAGACGGCTGTCATGGCAGAAGAGCTGAACATGAATGTCACGACCTGCGCCCTGAATGGCGGAGAAGACTATGAATTATTATTTACAGTCCCCATTGCCGACCACGAAAAAGTCAGCCAGATCAAAGACATTAAAATAATAGGCCATATCACCAAGGCCGACTTAGGCTATGCACTCATCAGTAGGGATGGCCAGGAATTTGGACTGAAAGCTCAAGGCTGGAACCCACTTAAAGGCTGATGTGCCGCATTGTTTCAGCCTGGTTGGACAACAATCCTCCTTGCTATCAAAAACAATCCGTCTGCATTTAACTACACTCTCACCTATCTTCTCCGACCCAGAAAACAGGTGAGAGTTTACTTTTTTCTCCTACATTACACAAAAATATATCGAATATATTTGGCATTTCAAATTAAATCACTACCTTTGCACTCGCAAAACAAAAGCAAGTCGGTGCCATAGCTCAGTTGGTAGAGCAAAGGACTGAAAATCCTTGTGTCCCCGGTTCGATTCCTGGTGGCACCACTTTCAAATCAAGCAGTTACTGGTTAAAGTAGCTGCTTTTTTTATTTCTTTTTGCATCTTTTTCGGTGATTTCTATCTGAAGCAAAAAAAGACAAATGAACAACAATAAAAAGTGAAACAAATGATACGTATAAAACGCTTAATACGAACTCCATAGGCGCAATTACAATACAAAAATGGAAGGTTCTTGTTAAGTTCTCATTGTTAATCACTAACTTTGCAAATATCATCTATCAATCATCGCACATTTGCAATATAAGCCAAATATGGGAACAGAGAAGATAAACAGATTAAAAATAGTATTGGTAGAACAAGGTAAAACTGGAAAATGGCTTGCCGGACAGTTAGGAAAGAACGAGGCAACTATTTCACGATGGTGTTCCAATACGAGCCAACCCTCATTGGAAATGTTAATGAAGATAGCTGCCATATTGGGAATAAGTTCAAAAGATTTGATAAACAACGGTATTAACAACGAAACGAAATGACAACATTTACAAAGATAATTGACAAGTTCCGACAAGAAGCATGGTCTGAACGAGATAAAGGTTTTCGCTTTGAACGCCTGATGCAGGCTTATCTGAAAACTACAGCCTTATACGAAGGACTTTTTGAAGAAGTTTGGCTATGGACTGAATTCCCTTGTCAGGACCAATTTGGAGGAAAAGACTTAGGTATTGATTTAGTCGCGAAGACCTTTACCGGAGATTTTTGGGCTATACAATGCAAATGTTATGCGGATGACAACTATATTACAAAAGCAGATGTAGACACATTCCTCTCCACTTCAAGTAAGACCTTTGAAGCGGAAGGCATAGAGCACGCTTTTGCCCAACGCCTGTGGATTTCTACTACCAACAAATGGAACAGTGCCGCCGAACTGACAATCAAGAATCAAACACCGCCTGTAACACGCCTTAATTTGATTGACCTTGAAGCTGATGATGTGGATTGGGAAAAACTGGAGCATGGACTTTATGGCAAGGCTTCTCGCCCCCAACCTTTCTCTATAATGGAGCATCAACGAAAGGCAGTCAATCGGGTACATGAATATTTCCAAACTCACGAACGGGGCAAGCTGATAATGGCTTGTGGAACAGGAAAGACTTTTACTTCTCTTAAAATAGCAGAAAACGAAACAAACAACAACGGTTTGGTGCTTTTCCTTGTTCCCTCCATTGCATTGTTGGGACAGACTTTACGAGCTTGGTCAGCACAAGCCTGTGTTCCTATCCATGCCGTATGTATCTGTTCAGACGGGCAAGTTTCTCAGCAGAAAGTAAAGAATGAAGAAGACGGAGTGAGTATTGTCGATTTGGCTTTGCCTGCCTCAACCAATACAGACTATATTATTCATCAGCTCGAAATTATCCGGCGCAAAGAACGAGAAGGTATGACAGTCGTATTTTCTACCTACCAGTCTATCGAAGTCATATCACGTGCGCAGAAAGAATTACTAAGTCGTACACAAGGCAAATATGGCATTTTCGATTTGATTATCTGCGATGAAGCCCACCGCACTACCGGAGTCTCATTGAAAGGGACGAATGAAAGTGCCTTTATCAAAGTACATAACAACGATTTCATTCAGGCAAAACATCGACTATATATGACTGCCACGCCTCGTCTTTATACAGATGAAGCACGCAAGAAAGCAGAAGAAAATGATGCGATATTGTGCTCTATGGACGATGTGTCAATGTACGGTGATGAGATTTTTCGTATCGGTTTCGGTGAATCCGTAGAAAAACAATTACTGACTGATTATAAGGTATTGATTCTTGCCGTAGGCGACAAGGATATTACGCCTGCACTCCGTGATGTGATAACCAATGAAGACGGCACGATAACCGTAGATAACGCTTCTAAATTTGTGGGTTGCATCAATGCTTTGTCAAAACGGGTATTGGGCGACGAAGGACTTATCAAGACAACCGACCCACTACCTATGCACCGTGCCGTAGCTTTTTGTTCCACCATTAAGGCTTCAAAAGCAACGGCTACTATTTTTACCGATTGCAAATCGGCTTATATGGAAGACGTGAGTACAGAAGACAAGGCTATGATGGTAGATGTCGTGGCACGTCACGTGGACGGTACGATGTCGGCTACCGAACGCGACCAACGGCTAATGTGGCTAAAAGAGCAGTCTGATAACGATAAGGAATGTCGTATGCTGACAAATGCCCGTTGCTTGAGCGAGGGTGTAGACGTACCTTCGCTCGATGCAGTTGTTTTCGTTTCGCCTAAAAACTCACAAGTGGACGTGGTGCAGTCAGTGGGACGTGTCATGCGTCGCAGTCCCGGAAAGAAATATGGTTACATCATTATTCCGGTAGTCATACCAGAGAATGTAGAAGGTGATGAGGTTTTGAGCAAACACCCTAATTTCAAAGTGGTATGGACGGTGCTCAATGCTTTGCGTGCTCATGACGACCGTTTCAATGCTGAAGTCAACAAGATAGAACTTTCCAAACAGAAACCTAAACACATCCTTTTCGGAGGTGTGGGTAGTTCACATGATGACGACAGTGTGGACAGCAGCCTTGCAGATGCTACGAGGCAAGACGCCACCAACGCAGCCATGCAAATGGCACAACAGCTTTCACTGCAATTCGAAGATTTACAGAACGTGTTCTATGCCAAGATGGTGACCAAGGTAGGGAGCAAACGCTATTGGGAGCTTTGGGCAAAAGACATCGCTAAAATAGCAGAAGAACACATCAAGCGCATCAAAACATTGATTGCAGACGAAGGCAAGCACAAGAAAGCATTTGAGCAACTGATGCGCGGACTGCGCAAGAATATCAATCCCAACCTTACTGAACAGGAAGTCATTGAAATGCTTTCGCAGCATCTGATAGCCATGCCTGTATTCGAAGCTCTTTTCGGTAATTACGAGTTTGCTGTCAGCAATCCGGTATCGAAAGCCATGCAAAAAATGCTTGCCTTGCTGGATGATGAAGCCAAGACGGAAGAAGAAAATGAACGCCTGCAAAAATTCTATGATTATGTGCGAACTACGGTCGGTGACATTACCGATGCAGAAGGTCGCCAACGCCTGATTGTAGAGCTTTATGACAAGTTCTTTAAGGTGGCTTCGCCTAAAACGGTGGAAAAATTGGGCATTGTTTATACACCTGTGGAAGTAGTAGATTTCATCATCCGTTCCGTAGGTTATATCATTCAAAAAGAATTTGGACGTTCGCTTTCTGATGAGAATGTACATATCCTTGACCCGTTCACAGGAACCGGCACATTCATCACTCGCTTGCTTCAAAGTGAACTGATAAACCGCGAGGCATTGGCCCGGAAGTACTGCAAAGAAATCCATGCCAATGAAATCGTATTAATGGCTTATTACATAGCCTCTATTAACATCGAGAGCGTATTTCATTCGCTCGTTCCCGAAGAAGAATACCGGACTTTTGACGGCATTTGCTTGACCGATACGTTCCAATTAGGAGAAAAAGATTCTGACGAGAATCTTTATTCCGAACAATTTCCTACTAACTCCAAACGTGTCATGGCGCAGAAGAAATGCCCGATTACAGTTGTTGTGGGTAATCCTCCTTATTCCATTGGACAAAAGTCTGCCAATGACAATGCACAGAACCAATCTTATCCAAGATTGGAGAAACACATTGAAACGACTTATGTAGCGCAATCGGAAGCTAATCTAAACAAATCTGCATACGATAGTTATGTGAAGGCTTTCCGTTGGGCTTCTGACCGTTTGAATGAGAAAGAAGGTGGAGTTATCGGTTTTGTGACTAATGGTGCTTGGTTGGATGCCAATGGATTGGACGGTATGCGCAAATGCTTTGAACAGGAATTCTCTTCGATTTATGTGTTCAATTTAAGGGGGAATCAACGGACCAGTGGAGAACTGTCTCGCAAAGAGGGTGGAAAAATATTTGGTTCAGGCTCTCGCACTCCAATTGCTATCACTATTTTGGTGAAAAAGCGTAAAGCAAATAATTTAGAGAAAGCACAAATCTTTTATCACGATATTGGGGATTATTTAAGCAGGGAAGACAAACTGAAAATCATCAGGCAAATGGGTGACATCAGCAACCCTACGATGATGTGGAAATTGGTTGAACCGAATAAGCATGGAGATTGGATTTCCCCCCGCAACGAGATGTTCAAGCTGTTTATCCCTATTGAGCCTGAAAAGAAGTTTGCGAAGGGGCAGAAAAGTTTCTTTGACACGTATGCTATTGGTGTAGCTACCAATAGAGATGCGTGGGTTTATAATTCTTCTCGGCAAAGACTTGAACAGAATATGCGGTCTATGATTGACTTTTATAATCGACAGAGGGAAGCATATAACGATGCGATAAAGGTTGATAAGAAATTGTTCGTGGAAAGTTTTATCAATACAGATGATTCTAAGATAAGTTGGACTGTCAATCTCAAAAAAGATATTGAAAGAAACATAGAACATAATTATGTTTCAGACTTAAGAGATAGCGCATATCGCCCATTTTTCAAACAAAGATTATATTTCGCAACTATATACTTTATTGTACAAAAAATGAGGTTTAGTTTCTAGGTAAATAATTTTGAGGTGTATTATTATGTTCAGGTATAGCTGTATTCATATTACTTAATTGAGAATACATTTCTTTTTGTGATTGGTCTATATTTTTAAGCCTTTCTAATATTGTTTCTAGATTGTCATCTAATTGCTTACTTGTAATATTTAATTTATCAGCAGTGTCTTTAATATTTTCTGCAACATTATTTATTTTTTCAAATTGTTGTTGTATTTGAATATTAGAAGTATATGTGTATTGTATAGCAAATATCGAAAGAGTTATTGATAATATTGCAGACGAATATGATATAAACTCCATGATTTTAGTTGCATTACAAATTCTTTCTGCTAGTATAAATGATAACAATGCGATTATAACGATTCCCATTATTGAGATAATCCACCAAAAATGAGGAGATTTTGTTCCCATATTACAAATCTTTGATTTTTACTTTAATTTCTTCCAAAATACTTGCATATAATATAAAAATTCTATTAAATAAATCATCAATTTTGTCCATTGTATATGCAAATTGTTCTACCGAAATCCAAACATTCTTGTCATCAACAATAAAAACTTTGGCTACTTTAAACTTTAAGTTTATATCGTTTACTAATTGTATTATTTTATCTTTATTATCTGTAACTTGTAAAAGATTTGGTAGCATAATGCGGAAATAAAACGGATCATCTTTATAAATTACAAACAAATAATATAAATCATCTTTTTTGAAAGATATAGTAGTTTCATCTTCATTTTGAATGGTTATATTATTTATTAATAGATAATTCTTAAATGTATTTAACATGACTTTTTTGCTGCAAAAATACATAATTTATTGTGTTTTATGAATGATTGTAATGTTTAATTGGGATGGTTTTGTGAATATTTAGCATAATGAGCGGTTTCTCCAAAACAAGAAGTTCTTTCTACCATTGTCAAACTCAAATCTTACAAGAAACTCATTCACTACATCCGTTTCGTAGATAGTTACAAGCCCCGATTGTAATTCTATATCCTTAATCAGTTTGCAATCCTTGTTGAGATATGCCAAAACTTCACTCCATATCTCACTGTCAACATCCGCAGTATAGGAAATTTCGTTGTTGCCATAATACTCATGGAGTACATCACGAAGTTCGGAGTTTCCTATCTTGTTGGAAGTAGTTGTACCAATCTGCTGTAATACAAATGATTTCATATCGCCTAATTGTTTGATAAAATATGTATTGAAACATATCAAGAGAAAATTTCATCCAAAGATGATTTTTTAACATTTTAAATGAAATTTCCGTGATGTTGTGGGTATAATTCACTATACCGATTAACAATCGGTAGTGAATATATAAGCCAACAAGTTGGCTTTAATTCCAAAAATCAAACAACGAATTATATGGCAACATTCCACTCACTACTCCAAATGATGGATACGCTGCATACCGAAGAGGATTGCAGGGTATATCTGGAGAATATGCGTTGGAATGGAAAGCCTATTTGTCCGCATTGTGGCTCAATATCCGAACATCACTATAAACTGACCAAAGATGGAAAATTTGAAGGTCTTTATAAGTGCAAGGATTGTCGTTGTCGGTTTACTGTGAGACAAGGAACCATGTTTGAAGGCTCAAATCTTCCGTTGAAGAAATGGTTTTATGCAATCTATCTGTTCTTGTCGCACAAGAAAGGAATAAGCAGTTGTCAGTTGGCTCGTGATATTCAAGTTACACAGAAAACCGCATGGTTTATGCTGCATCGTATTCGCCATAATGTGAAAGACGATGACGCAAACTTTGATGATATGACGCAAATGGACGAAACTTATATGGGCGGTAAAACTCGTCATCACGGAAAAGGATTGCAAGGTCGTTCATTAAAAGAGAAAACACCAATATTCGGTATGATTTCGGACGGACTTGTATATGCGAAAGTAGTACCGAATGTTAAACAAGAAACGTTATTCCCGATTATTGATAAACTTGTCCGTAAAGGCTCAACTGTGATTACAGATGAATTGAACGTCTATAATCCGTTATACAAGGAATATGAACACAAGACTATTCCTCATAAGAAACATATTTACGTTGTGGACGGTTATCATACCAATTCGATAGAGGGATTTTGGAGTCATATCAAACGTGGTGTAAAAGGTATCTACCACCTTGCGAGCAAGAAACATTTACAGAAATATTGCAAGGAGTTTGTTTTTCGATATAACACACGCAAGCAAACGGATTCTGACAGATTCAATGATTTCTTGAGGAGTTTCACGGAACGGTTGTACTACGGAGAACTTTTGGAGAAACCGGAATGGGTATATAACTATTAAACTAAAAATGAAAATCCAATCACAGTAACGTGGTTGGACTTTTTATGCTTATAACATAGAATTATCTATAAATTTGGATGGCGGTCTGCGATATGTCTTGAAAATCTTTTGTTTATCTCAAAAAATATCCGTTACTTTGTAATCGAACAAAAGTAAAAGGAGATTTTAAAGAAACAGACATAAGAATTTAAAGGCATATTACAAGCAACTTGTAGACAAGTTATTTGGCTTAGCTAAATCTGGTAAATTTCGTGAAGTTCCAAGTAATAAGTCGAAAGGTCAGTTTGTACCCTGCAAAGGGCGCAGACTGCTTTTCCTTATTTGAACTTCGAGGTTTTACCAGAACCCAGCTAAGAAAATGAGTGAAAAGTTTAGGCTGTGTCCTTTTCTTTTTGCTAAAAAGTGAAATATGGTACAAACTCAAAGTTCAAGGATATGGATTATAAATTAGACTACATGGAACGTCTTTTTGCCAAGATAAGCAAGAAAAAGACAGAATCCTATGTCATAAGTAGAATATGGCATCAGTTGGATGATGACCGTGTGAAATTTGTCGTCCAACAATACATCAGAAGAACACAAGACAAGTACGCACTCGCAGACTTGTATCTGCCACAACTCAATATCTTTATTGAAATCAACGAGCCTTTCCATAAGAATAACACGGAAATAGACAAAATCCGTAATGAGGAAATTCTAAACATTACCAATTCCAAACCCATCATCATTGATTGTGATAACAACATTCAAGAAATTCACCACCAGATTACAGATGTTGTTTCGTTGATAAAACAATGCATTCAGGAAATGGGTGATAACTTCCAACCGTGGGATGATGTAAGTACATTATCGGTGGAATATCATCGGAACAAAGGTTATCTGAAAGTTGATGATAACGAATGCTTGCGTACTACAGATGATGTTGCGGAAACATTTGGAACTAAACCTAAGCATCGTGGTTTCTTACGTGCTTCGGGCGCAGCTGTTCCAAACAAGAAAAACGAAATAATTTGGTGGCCGAATACGGAACACCGTCTTTGGTGCAACGAACTTTCGGAGGATGGAATGTTCATATATGAATATCCGAAAGCAGAGAATAAACGAACGGCACACCTAAAGCAATGGCTTTCAGCACCCGAAGAAACAAGAATTACATTCTTGCGTTACAAGGATGATTTGGGATTTTGTTTTTATCGCTTCGTGGGTGTGTTCAATCTCAATAAAGAGAAATCAATTAAAGAGAATAAATGTGTCTGGGAACGTGTCTCAAATACTTATCAACTTAATGTGTAATGCCAAACTTTAAATAAAATGACTGAAATAACAGGTAAAAGAGCCCAACAAGAAAGAGAAAAAAGATTAAGAGAACAAGACGCTGCTATAAGAAGTAAAATTAACGCTTTGTCTTATGACGCCAATCAAGTTGAAGAAAATTTCTCTATTATAGAAACTTTACTCAGTGAAAACAAAAGAAACAAGAAAGTTGGATTTGATAGAATTAGTATAGAAGTATATAAAAGTAAAGTGTTAAAGAATATAGCTGAACTTGAAAATGACATGATGACGCTTGCTACTTTAGATTCATCGAAAGCATCAACTATATCTTCATATTATGAAGATAAGATAAAGAATTGGCGGGAGCGATTGAAAAAATTAGAACCACAAATTCGTAACATACTATTAACTGGTGTAGATGATAAGGATGCGTTGGATAATTTATCTTTTTGGAATAGAATAACAGGAACTATCAAAAATATTGAAGAAAGCAATAAAGGTTCAGAGCAATCACAAAAAGAATTCAAAATAATAAATAGAGTTACATTCAGTAAAGACCCTGATGAACTTACTCAAACATTACTTAATTTTAGTAATGTAATTAATGGTGAAATAAGTGCTTTTGATTTTATTGGCAATGAACATAGATTTTCAGAAGCCAGAGAAAAATTTGCGAATGGCGTATTACTGTTGAAATCTATAGAACCAACTAACAAAACCATTCCTTATTTTGAAGAACTACAACAGAAATGGGAAGATAAAAGGAAGTTTCATATTAAATTACGGATTTATATTGTTATAGGTATTTTAGCTTTATCGCTTCTATTTTACATTCTTTATGAACTTGGATTTTTGGAATTTTTAAAAGAATAGAATTATGGGAGATGGAAAGTGGGGGTTAATAGCCCTTATTCTTTATTTATGCAGAAACATTATTTATGTTCTGTTTTGGGGATTGGTAGCTGTTGTATGTTATTTAATTTTACAGATATTATGAAGATACCCGGATTAAGTTTTTCACTTAAAAGAGCACTTGGCGTTACTGCTGCCAAACAAAAGATAAGCAGAAAAACAGGTGTACCAATGACTAAACAAGGCTTGGAAAGGAAAGTTGGACGATTTGTTATTAATACTATTTTCGGAACTAGAAAGAAATAGTTTGTCAATAAAAAACTGTAAAATGCGGAAAAGGGAAAAACTTCTCCGCATTTTTTTTTTGTTTTTATGTAATGGCTATCTGCTATTCCATATATTATTAAAGGTAAAACTTCTATTATACAAAACCGTTGGTACAATAAAGTATATAATTGCGTTATATTTTGATAAACCCTTTATTGAACGTATAGGTCTTTCATCTAAACTATTCCCCACTCCCAACCACAAGAACCTTGTGATTTGTGTGTCATGTGTCAGTGCCAATAATGGATTATCTGTATCTCTAACAGATTGCATTCCAGACTTACATTATATAGGTGATACTCAATGTTTCCCTCTTTATTGGTATGACAGCAACGACACTGATATTGCCAACTTGTTTAATCAAGAAACGGAAAGGCCGATGGACAGATATGTGCGTAAAGACGGAGTAACCGATTGGATATTAAATACAACCCGTAAGCAATATGGCTACAAAGTAACGAAAGAGGACATCTTCTATTACGTCTATGGACTGCTCCATTCCCCCGACTATCGTACCTCTTTTGCCACAGACTTGAAAAAGTCCTTGCCACGCCTGCCTTTGGTGGAGAAAGCGGATGACTTCTGGACATTCTGCAAAGCCGGACGTGAGCTTGCCAACCTGCATCTGAATTATGAAACGATAGAACCTTATCGAAAATGTATTGTCCAATTCGCACCGCTGACAAACAAAGGAGACAAAATGAACTATCACGTAGAGAAAATACGTTTCGGCAAAATTGATAGTAAGACATCCGACAAGAGCGTCATCCATTATAACCATGCCATTACCATTACCGGCATTCCCGCCGAAGCCTACGAATATGTGGTAAACGGAAAGTCTGCTATCGAGTGGATAATGGAACGCTATTCCATAACTACCGACAAGAAAAGCGGCATCACCAACGACCCTAACGACTGGGCACGCGAGCATAACGATGAGAAATACATCTTCAACCTTCTGCTCCGGGTCATAAATGTATCGGTACAGACGGTGAAGATCGTGAAAAGATTACCGAAGTTGAAGTTTAAATAAAAAATATATGGCTTTTTCAGCAGAACAAAGACCCATTAGTAAGCTATTAAATGATTGCATACTAGAGATTCCTCGGAATCAAAGACATTATGTTTGGAAGAAAGATAATTGGCAAGATTTACTTTCTGATATTAACTTTATTGTAAAAAAATAAGGATGATAAAAGACACTTTATTGGTAGTATTGTGTTAAAAAGAGAGGAATCTATAAACGGATTGGATAGGTATACTATAATTGATGGGCAACAACGAACCATCACCATTATGTTATTTCTATCTGCAATAATGAAATTGTTCTAAGATAAAGAAATGGAGAAGGATTTTAAAGGAACAATACCATATTTAATTTCTAAAGATAGAAAAAATGAGGCATATTGCATATTACACTCAGAGGAACATTTGTTTATCAAGGATTTTGTATTCAAAGTTACTAATTATGATGAGAATAGAAATATAAATGAACTCATAAAATTGTCAAGCATAGACAGAAAAAAGGAAGATAATATAGCTAAAGCCATTCTTTTCTTTTACGATGAGCTAAAAGAAATGAGTAATAAAGAAATAGAACCAAGTGCTTACTTAATAGCAATGCGAGATGCTCTCATAGATACAAATTGTGTGGAAATTATTGCAGATACAGAAGAGGACTCTTATACTATATTTGAAATCCTTAATGCCCGGGGACAAGCTTTGGCTGATCATGAACTTTTGAAAAATTATATCATGAGATATATTTTACCACAAAATGCGGTTGATGAAGTCAAAAAAAAATGGGAGATATTAGAGGGGTTATTAGGTGGATCTATTAATCGCTTCTTTAAACATTATACAGCGCATAAGATACAAGTAACAAATAAAGAACAAATTTTTCGAATTCTCCAGAGAACTTATCCTAAAGATAAAGTGGGTGCTCTAATGAAAGATATCATGTTAAAGTCCCGTTATTATCATACTATTATTTCACCCCAGAAATCAGGTGAAAATAAAAATTGTTCTGAAGTTGAATACAAAGTATTTTCTTTCTTTAAAGAAAAACGTGCAGAACAATTTAGACCTATTTTATTAAGTCTAATGGATAAGAAAGAAAACAACCAATTATCATCTGAGAAATATGAAGATGCATTGCATTTCTTGTACTCATTTTTTGTGTGTTACAATATTATAGGTGAAGAAAAATCAAACAAACTGGAAGATGTGGTATATAAGTATGCTCCAATTTTAGAGAATAATTTTAGCGAACAAGAATTAGAAAACTTTATAAACGGTATAAAAAAGAAAATCCCGTCATTAAAAACATTTACTGAAAGATTAAAGACATTAGGCTGGTCGAATCACAATGACTTTTATAAATCTCAAAAGAATAAAGATAGGGTCAGAATCGTATTAGAGTTGATAGAAGAACATTTGTCAGGTAGAATTAATTTTGAGGAATCTTCTCTTGAGCATATTCTTCCTGATTCACAAGATAATGAAAACGCCTTAATCGGTAATATTATCTTGTTAGAAAATAGAATTAATCAAAATTGTAAAGACAAGCCTTTCCGAGAGAAACTGAACTTCTATAGGGATTCTAATTATAAAATGGCTAGAGAATTGGCAAATCGTTACGGAGACAAAGAATTTTTGCCTCAAAAAAGAACTGATTTTTTAGCAAATATAATATATAAAGACATTTTACATTTAGATAAAATATGATGTCAACCGAATCCCAAAACATAGAATTCAAAGGCACTCGACCGCTTCATGCTTCGCAAGCAGGGCAAGACTTGGGATGGTGTACCTGTGCCTTATCTGAAAGCGGAGGACTTGGATAACGCTACGTTTGATTTGTTCCGCAAGTATGCCAAACGGAGCGGACGCATGGAGGAAGCGGACTTAATGGACGATAATCATGGACTGTTGGAGAAGCTCCGACTTTATGAAGGCAGTTACTTGAAACGTGCTGCTGCCTTACTATTCCATCCCGACCCGGAAAAGTATGTGACCGGAGCGTTTGTAAAGGTTGGCTTCTTCCGCGAAGGTATGGATTTGGTATATCAGGACGAAGTGCACGGCAATCTGTTCCAGCAAATCATGAAACTGATGGACTTGCTGTGTACCAAGTACATGAAAGCCATCATTACCTACGAAGGCATCCAACGGATAGAAACATTGCCTATGCCCCATGAGGCACTCCGTGAAGCATTATTGAATGCCTGCATCAACAAAGACTACGCAGAACCTTCTCCTATTCAAATCCGCGTGTATGAAAACAAGTTGGAGATAATCAACGGTGGGGTACTGCCCGAAGGATGGACGGTGGAAACCTTATTGTCCTCACATCGGAGTATGCCTTATAACCCTGATATAGCCAATACGTTTTTTCGTGCTGGTGAGATTGAGGCATGGGGACGCGGCATCGAGCGCATTATCACTGCTTGTAAGAAAGATGGATTCTCCACACCGGAATTTCGTTATGATGCTTCGGGTATATGGACAACCTTTAAGTTTGAGTACCCGGAAAGGGCTACGATCCAAAGCGACCAGAAAACTACCCAAAAGACCATACAAAAGACCATACAAAAGACCATACAAAAGCTAACGGAGCAACAACAAGCCATATTGGTCTATCTGAATGAACACCCCAATGCCACACGAAAAGAATTATGTGAGAAGATTCCAGGTGTGACAATGGGAGGTGTTATACACAATCTTTCCCGCCTTCAAGAGCTTGGCTTACTGAAACGTATAGGAGGCAGGAAGCAAGGATATTGGCAAATTATAGAATAAAAAAGGATTATGGACGATTGGGAAGAATCTGAAAACTGGCACGAGGACTTGATGGCATGGGAACGCTTTCAAGATGAGCTTGAAAGGATTAATGGATCCCCCTATAAATTTCTAAAAAGCCCCTTCATCTTTCAGTTCGACCCGTAACCCATTGTCTGAAAGCCTATTGACGGGCTGAAGGATTAGGTGTGCATCTTTCAGCCTGCTGTCATGCAGAAGAGGCCAAATCATTCTGCGCCAAACGAAAAATCGTTCGGCTGAGAATGATTTTTCGTTTGGCGCAGAAAAAAATAGCGTCATGCCCAAGGCAATGTCCGCCTCTCTACGAAGTAGGGCTGAAACATGGCTGAAAGATGTCCGGATGAAAGTTCAGCCTATAACCATCTTATTATAAACCTATTATATCAATCCCTGAAGGATGAAAGGCAATTTCGTAAAACTCTTGGGGGGAGGGAAGCCGCATGAACTATCCTTAATAATGGAAAGAGCTTCCCCCCACAAACTCACGCAGCAGGGAAGTCGGTGGAATTTCATCGTCTGCCATAGGCACGAAATAGCGCAGGAACTTACGCAAACGATAAGCCTCGGAATACTCCGGTACATTTTCAGGCACCCTTTCCAATATCGGCAGAGCCTGGTTGCGAATGACCGCCAATTCGAACAACAAAGCACTGTTGAACATGGCATCGGCCTCCTCCTGATAAGGGAAAATCCATTTGTCTTCTCCCTCGCGTACACTGGGCCAACGGCGGATGGTATCCAAGGCCGAATAGCCCCGATATTTGTAATCGCGGATGATACGCCGCAACAAACGGTTGTCCGTAGTCGGAATATAATTATGCGCATCCAACAAGATGGTCGTCATGGCCGAGACATAAATACGATATTTGTATTGTTCCTCAATCTGGGCTGTCAGCTCAGGATTCAAACCGTGAATACCCTCCAGAATCAGAATCATGTGGTCTTCCAACCGAAGTTTCTTCCCACTCTTCTCACGCAGACCTGTCTGAAAATTAAAATGAGGCAGTTCCACCTCCTCACCTGCCAACAAAGCCTGCAGTTGACTGTTGAAAAACGGAAGATCCAAAGCATAGAGCGACTCGAAATCATATTCTCCATGCTCGTCCCGTGGCGTATGTTCCCGATCCAAGAAGTAATCATCCAACGATATGGGATAAGGTTTTATCCCGTTAGCCATCAACTGAATGGACAAGCGTTTGCTGAATGTCGTCTTCCCACTCGACGACGGGCCGGCTATCAATACCAGTTTCAGATTCCGCCTCGACTGTATTTCATCGGCAATACGTACGATCTTCTTTTCCTGTAATGCCTCGGCTACGTTGATCAACTCCGTAGTCCGACCCTCTTGACAAGCTTTGTTAAAGTCACCTACAGTACCCAGTCCGACAATTTCCTGCCAACGATGATGTTCCCGAAAGATTTCAAGCATTTTCTCCTGATGTACCATCTCCTCCAGTTCTTCGGGATTCTTCCTGGAGGGAATACGCAACAACAGGCCATCGTAATATTTCATTACGTCAAACACTTTCAACCCTCCCGTCGATGTCAGCAGCGAACCGTAAAAATAATCCACCGTCTGGTCCAACTGGTAATAATGCGTGTAGATAGCACCGTAACTCTCCAACAACCTCACCTTACTCGTCATTCCCTGACGACGGAACATTTCTATCGCGTCCTCCGTAGGACTTTGTATACGATGGAAAGGTATATCGGCATCTACAATTTCACGCATCCGGCGCCAAATGGCCGTCACGTCATCCTCTTCTATCGGCCGCCCTATACGCAAGTCGCAATAGTACCCTCTCGATACCGGCGTCTCGATGCGCAACACACACCCGGGAAATAAATCTTTCACTGCTTTTACCAACACGAAAAAAAGCGAGCGGGTATAAGTACGCATCCCTGAAGATGAAGTGACATCAAGGAACTCCACATCTTTATCATTATAAAAACGATAATGAAGTCCTTCCACCTTATTATTGACCTTCGCACTGACCGGTCCGTAAGGCATTTGCAGATTTAACGCATGATAAGCATCCCAAAGTGTACTTCCGATAGGGAGTTGAAGAGTTTTTTTATTATTTTTGCAACGTATTTTGATTTCTTGTACCATAAAGCTTTTCGGGGATTTGAATAAACACCTTAAAAATAGGCAATGGGACGGAGAAAACATACTATCATTCACTTATATTTCGACTGTTTATGGTGGTTTTAGCATTTTTAAAACTTTTAGGTTGCCTTGGCCTGCTGATGTACGGTACAAGACTCATGGGAGAGAGTCTGCAGCAACTGGCCGGAGACCGGCTCAGACATATTCTCGATTCACTGACCACCAACCGCTTCACGTCATTACTCACCGGGGCATTGGTCACAGCCATGATACAGTCTTCCACCGCAGCTTCTCTGATGACCGTTAGTTTCGTACATGCCGGTATGCTCACACTCGTCCAAGCCCTGCCTATCCTCATGGGAGCATCAGTAGGCAATACATTCATCGCCTGGATTATGGCCGCCGAATTCAATTTCAGCATCAGTAACTACATTTATCCCTTGATATTAGTGGCGTTTATAATGACCTACTACCGCAAATGGAATGCGTTGGGAAACTCTATCTTCGGCCTATGCTTCATCCTGCTGAGCCTTGGCCTGCTCTGCCACATGGCAGACGACATGACGCTGACCGGTCCTGACGGTATAGCCCGCTACTTGGCCGTCTCCCATGAGAATTACGGTTCATACGCCATATTGTTATTCATTGGTGCCGCCGTCACTTTCGGCGTACAGTCCTCGGCCGTTCTCATGGCCACTTCAATGGCCCTGTGTTCCACCGGCGTATGGTCCATCTATTCCGGCGTGGCTTTTGTGCTGGGTGAGAATATCGGCCGCGCCATCGTCACTTGCCGTGCGGCATCTTCTGCCGGAACGCCTGCCCGCCGTACGGCTCTCGGACAACTGGTTTTCAATCTGAGTGGCGTAACCTGGATGTTTTTGGCCTTTCCTTACTTCGTCAATTTGCTATGTGACTTTATCCATTTCGACCCGACGCAAAAACTCATGACGGCCGACAAAAATCTGGCTTACGTTTTGGCAGCCTTTCATACCGGTTTCAATCTTTGCAACGCCGCCCTGTTTATCGGTTTGGTCAACCCTCTCGAACAACTGGCTACCCGCTGGGTGGCCAAACCACGACACAACGACGAAGAGGAAAGCCAGTTGCGTTTCATTACCAAAGGGATACTCGACACTCCGGAACAGTCCATCATGGAAGCCCGTAAGGAAATCATCAACTATGCCGACACCGTCACAAAAATGTTCACACAAACCCGTTTCCTGTTCTCCGTATCCAACGAAACGGAATTTAAAAATATTTTCACATTGGTGGAACACTATGAAGACATTTGCGATGAAATGGAAGTAGACATAGCCAACTACTTGAACAAAATCAGTACCGAAGAGCCATCGGCCGACCTTAAACGTGCCATCTGCGGCATGCTACGCGAAGTGGCCGAAATAGAAAGCATCGGAGACAGTTGCCATCACATCGCCCATACTGCCCGGAGGAACTACCGAAGCACCCAACAACTCACGGAGAAACAGTTGGAACACATTCACCAAATGTTCCAACTGGCAGAACAAGCACTGGAACAAATGCGGACCATCTTATCCATCCGGAAAGCCCCGAGAGAGGCTTCCACAGCCTACTATATAGAAAGGGAAATCAATAAATTCCGCAATCAACTGCGTAACCTGAATTTTACAGACGTAAACAACGGTGTGTATAATTATCAGACCGGGGCAATGTATATGGATGTCATCAACGAATGCGAACAACTCTCCGACTGTATCCTCAATGTAACGGAAGCACGGTTGGAGACCAACACACCGTCCTGAACAGAAGAACTCTTCCCCCTCCGTTTATCGTTTTATGACAGGCAAATAAAAGCAACAAAATTTGTTTTTCCACATTAAACACATTACTTTTGCGAAGTAAATTTATTAACCTAATCATTTATCATCATGGATAATTATAAAACCCTTCTTAATAGTTTTGCCATCACCGAGGAAATCAGTGAAGACCAATACACCCAATTGGAAGATTTGACAACTGGCGTCAGAGCCAATACATATATTTCACCGGGAAGTTACTACATTATTGATTTCTATAAAATGGAATTTTACCATGTGTTCGAAAACCATTGCTTTTTATGCGGATACACACCACAAGAAGTCCGGCGTATGGGATTTGACTTTTACCTCAAGTGTATCCCCAAAAACGAAGCCCCCATGTTATTTGAAATCACACGTGCGGGATTTGAGCGTTTCAACCAACTGCCGGAACAAGACAAAATGGAGTATTCCCTCTATTACAACTTCCATTTGAAGAAAGAAAGCTTCAAAATCCTGGTCAACCAAAGAATCGCTCCATTAAAGCTCTGCCATGGTAAATTATGGTTGGCCCTTTGTGTAATGACCCCTGCAGCATGTAATGAAACAGGAAGAGTGTTCCTTCGCAAACACCAAGGTATCCCCTCTGCATTTTTCTATTCCCTGAAAGAAAAAGCATGGTCGGAATTTACTTTCATCACCTTGAGCGAAATAGAAAAACAAGTCATCTTCTGCGGCTTAAAAGGCATGTCCCTCCAAGAAACAGCTGAAGAAATATGCCGGGGAGTTGACGCTGTCAAGAAAGTCCGGCGTAACCTGTTAAAAAAAAGCGGAACAAAAAATTTCAGAAGTTTCTGCCAACTCTGCCTCCAACACCATTTGATATAGTGCCGACGACAACGTTCTTCCCCTTCCGGCCTGTGCCTTCCGATGAAAGCACAGGCCTTTTCATTCTTTTCCCGGTCAAAAAATTACCCTTTTGGATAAAAATAAGACTTCATACAGTCATTTTTTTCCGAAACATTCCTTCCATCCTTGTTTTTATTCCTACATTTGGACTAACCAAAACGGAGGTATCATGAAACACGTCATCATAGCCGGAGGAGCCGGATTCATAGGTTCCCATCTTTGCGAATACCTGCTACATAAAGGTGATAGGGTCATCTGTCTGGACAACTTCCGGACGGGACATCCCAAAAACGTGTCAGCCTTAACGAACCACCCATACTTCAAATTAGTGGAACACGACATCACCATGCCCTATATGATAAAAGGTATCGATGAAATCTATAATCTGGCTTGCCCGGCTTCTCCCATACACTATCAGGACTCCCCCATTGAAACCACCAAGACTTCGGTCATCGGCACGCTCAACCTGTTGGAACTGGCACGCGAAAACCATTGCCGGTTCCTCCAAGCCTCTACCAGTGAAGTCTACGGCGACCCGGAAGTCCACCCACAGCCCGAAAGTTATTGGGGACATGTCAACCCGAACGGCATCCGTTCCTGCTATGACGTGGGCAAACGCTGTGCCGAAAGCCTTTGCATGGACTATCACCGGAGATATGGCGTAGCGGTGAAAATCATCCGCATCTTCAACACCTACGGGCCGCGCATGGCCTGTGACGACGGACGTGTGGTTTCCAACTTCATCCTGCAAGCCTTGCAAGGCAAAGACCTCACCATCTACGGCAACGGCATGCAAACCCGGAGTTTTCAATACGTGGACGACCTGATTCAGGGCATGGAACGTATAATGTCCACCCCGGACAGCTTTACCGGACCGGTCAATCTCGGCAATCCGGAAGAACATACTATCCTGGAATTTGCCGAACGAATTCTTGAACTGACAGGAAGCCGGTCACGAATGGTATTCCGTCCTCTTCCTGCCGACGACCCGAAACGGCGCAATCCGGACATCACATTGGCACGGCAGGCATTGGACTGGCACCCCCGGATATCCCTCCGTGAGGGATTGCAACAGACCATCGCCTACTATCGTAACCTTTTGGCCGAAAGCCCATCACAAAATATCTCCCGACCATGAACAAGCACGTCCCTTCCATATCCGTCTGCATGGTGACTTACAATGCGTCACCGTTCTTGCGTGAATGCTTGGACAGCATCCTGTCCCAGACATTCTCCGATTATGAACTGCTGATTGTGGACGATGGCTCCACAGATGATACTGTGGATATTATCCGTTCTTATCCGGACAGAAGAATCCGGCTCATTCGTCACCGGCACGACTATATTGCCTCCCTGAACCTTCTGTACAACAATGCACTCGGCAAATACATTGCCCGTATGGATGCGGACGACATAATGGTCAGCGACCGTTTACAGGCTCAATACGAATATATGGAAGCGCACCCCGAAACCGACATCTTGGGCGGGCACATGCACTGTTTCAATGCCGGGGAGTACGATTGCATCCTGCCTGCGGGCACGGACATCACCATGCCTCAAATGCTAGAACAATGCTATGTAGCCAATCCCACGTCTTTCATCCGCAGGTCAAGTTGGGTGTCGCACCACCTGTCCTACCGTAGCGAAGGCATTTACGCCGAAGACTACAACCTGTGGTTGGATGCCCTGTTGGGCGGATTGCGTATCCGCAATCTGGACAAGATTGTGGTACACTACCGTTTCAATCCTGAACAAATCAGTTGTAAGTATAAGGAAATCCAAGCAGCCCACGCCATGGCCTTGAAGGACAAATACGGCCGGTTATGGGCCGAAAAGGAACAAGCCGTAGCACTCGAAGAGGTGGAAATTCCCCTCAGCAATCTCCCGCTTACCGTGGTCATACCTTTTTATAATGAAAGGGAAGAGGTGGGGAACACTTTGGAGAGCATCCGGCAGACCGTCGGGGACGAAGTGGAGGTCATTCTCGTGGACGACTGTTCCGATGATGGATGGGACTATGTCGCCTGCGCCCGGCAATACGGGGCGCATTACATCCGTAACTCCATCCGCATCGGGGCGGCCGCAGCCAAGGAAAAAGGCATCCGCAGCGCACGTAGCCCTTACTTCCTCCTGTTGGATGCCCACATGCGTTTCTACATCTCCGGCTGGCACCGGATTCTGTTACGCCTTTTGCAGGAAAACGACCATCGTTTGCTTTGCTGCCAGACCCGCGTCCTGCAAAAGGGAGAGGGCCGGATAAAAGACACGACGGACATCCGCACTTTTGGGGCATACCTGTCTTTCCACGGAGGCGAGACCATCCCTTCCGTTTCATGGCTTTGCCGCGAGAAGGCCCTTCATCTTACGGACAACCGGATTCCTTGTATTCTCGGTGCAGGATATGCCGGGAGCAAAACCTATTGGGACAAGCTGAAAGGTTTCCAAGGATTGGTACATTACGGCTGCGAGGAACTCTATGTAAGCCTGAAGGCGTGGTTGGAGGGCGGAGGCTGCCGCCTTGTGCCGGAAGTGGAAATCGGCCATATCTATAAAGACCGGTTCTCCTACACCGTCTATCCATCGCAAATCCTGTACAATTATTTGTTTGTGGCCGAGGTGCTCTTCCCCACCTCATTGAAGTGCAAGACATTCGCGTTGGCCTGGTTGCGGAACGGGGATGCCTACGGAAAAGCCCTGAAATGGATGGAATGGTACAAGGCACGCAACGAAGGACTGAAATCCTTTTTCCGTACCTTCCAAGGACATGACTGGCCTTTCGTAATGGGCATCAACCGGCAGGTCAGCCGGGAGATGGAGAAAGAAATCGACCGGAAGTCCACCTCCTTGGCGCATATCGTATCAGCGTGCCTAACCCGTTGCAGGCAAGTATCCACCTATGGGCTGATGGACGGACTGACGGGATACGTCCTGCTGTTTTGGACTTACTTCCGCTATTCCGGCGAAACACGTTATGAAGACGAAGCCACGGAGTGTTTCAACCGAGTATGCGAAGAAATCCCCAAGGGAGAACTGCCGTTGACTTTCCGAAACGGGATATTCGGTATCGGTTGGGCTTTCATCTACCTGTGGGAACAAGGGTATGTGACGTATGAGGAAGTAGAAGAGGAATTGGCAGAGGCTGACCGCCGTGCCTTGTCGCTGTCTCCCCTGCGCCTTACGGATTTGTCCCTCGAAACCGGTTTGGGCGGCCTGTTGCTTTATCTCACCGCCCGGATAGGCCATCAAAAGAGGATGCACGTTCCCGTCACATTTCCGGAGACCTATATCCACGAAACGGTGGAAGCCGCGAAAGCGGCCTTGGCAGTCCGTCCGGAAAAGCCGGACGCCCGTTGGGTGTCCGTGCTGATGTTGGCCGCCTTGTTAGAGCAAGACGATTGGGCTACCCTCCCGTTGCTCGTCAGTGATATTACGGATGTGCCCGATTTCCTTCCCAAGGACGAAGCATTTTGGACAGACGGCCTGTCGGGCGTAGCCGGTTATGCGTTGAATTTAATTCACTTTAAAAATATATGCCATGAAGTTGAGTAAGTATTCTTTTGTCATCAAGAGAGGTTCTGATTACGTTTTGTACAATTGTTGGACGGAAAAGATGGCCGTGTTGGAAGACCGGTTGAGAGAATGGTTGGAATCCGGTGATGTAGACCACATCCAAGACATCCATCCTGAATTTTACGACTACCTGCTTCGGGAACAGTTCATTGTGGACAATGAAGTGAACGAAGCCGAAGAAGTCATCAAGAAGTGGAAGGAAGAAGAGGGAAGGGAAGACTGTTTAAGCCTTATGGTCAATTCCACTTTGGATTGTAATGTGCGTTGTTGGTATTGCTACGAAAAGCATCGTGCAAATACAGATTTGACATCGGAAACGGTGTCATCCATACTCAAATTAATTCATAAGAGAATCACAACCCCCAAACTAAAAAGTGTACATATATCATTTTTTGGAGGTGAACCTTTATTGAACTTTGAAAAGACGGTTTTTCCGCTACTCATTCAAATAGATAAAATGTGTCACGCTGAAAATAAACAGTTCGCAGTTTCTTTTGTTAGTAACTCTTATCTGCTTTCAGAGGAGATTGTAAATAAGGTTCACTCTTTGCATTTGGCTCAGCCTATGACTGTACAAATCACTTTGGATGGAAATGAAGAAATACATAATAAGACCCGGCATTTAGCATCAGGGGAGGGAACGTACGCAAGAATCCTTTCCAATATGCGCATGGCAGTAAACAAAGATGTGCAAATTACGTTGCGTTTCAATTGTACAGGAAATAACGTGCGAACATTTGTTGATGTTTTAGCTGACCTAAAAAACTGGTCAACTGAAGAGAAATCGAAAATACGGATTGATTTGCAACAAGTCTGGCAAGACACACCGCGAACCGATGTTGACATGCAGGTTGAATTCAAGAAAATCCGGGAACTTTTTATGAAAGAAGGGTTTTATGTCAATGAGGTAAGAGCAGTGAGTCCATCTCGTTGCTATGGAGACCATGCAAACCATTTTATTGTTAACTATAATGGAGATTTATACAAGTGCTCAGCGCGCGACTTTACAAAAGAAAACAGGGAAGGGGTCTTGACATCTGACGGTGATTTGGAATGGAATGAAAAAAGGGCGGTACGAGAAAGAATCAAATATGGTAATGCTGCTTGTATAGCTTGCCGGATTTATCCCCTGTGTCACGGAGGATGCAGTCAAGGGAAATTAGAACAGCAGGGTGTCAATGGATGCATCAAGCATTATACAGAACTTAACAAAGTAAAAATAGTTAGGGATAGAGTAGAGTTCCTATTGGAACGTTTTGTGTAACCATTTAAAGCAGTGCGTTATGGAAGAAAAGAAGAAACTGCTAAAAACACTTTTAAAAAGTGGATTTAGCCCCCTTGAAATCAGCAAAGAGGGAAAACTACAAGGTGGATTCGGAGAAGTAAATCCAAATGGGAATTGTGGCGATTGTAATTGTCCACCGGTAAACGGCATATGCCCCGTCAATGGGAATTGCGAAGAATGCCCTTTTGTAAAATGAATCGTAAAAATGAAAGTTCCTAATGGAACATTATGTCTAATTAAAATCAACGTCATGAAAGAGAGAAAGAAATCTCTGAAAACGCTCTTAGAGGGTGATTTCAGGCCGCTTGGAGAGAGTAAAGAAGGTAAACTGCGTGGAGGATTTGGGGTGTTGGATGCCAATGGCAATTGTGGAAATTGCACTTGTGAGACTAACGGCTCCTGTCCCACCAACAGCACTTGTACCACAAACAGTAGCTGTGACAACAACAGTAACTGTCCCAATTGCTCGTGTACGAATAATTCTACTTGTCCGTCAAATTCCAGTTGCCCCAATAGCGGAACAACCACATCAGCACCTTCACAACCAAATGCTTTTGGCATGATGGGATTCTTCTAACAGTATGTTAAAAACTTAATAGGAGTGGACATAGTTCCATTCCTATTCTAAAATCTAAGAAAAATGAAACGTTGGATTACCTTCCTATTTATATTCTATGCCGTTTTATCCGCTGCCGTGGCTCAAAACAAACCGACACGGTTTGATGTATGGGGACAAGTTTTGGATGCAAATACGCATGGTATCTTGTCGGGAGTGAAAGTTTCTCTGTTAAGCCAAGACAGCGTTTGTATCGGAACGGTAACTTCTTTCGACAATGGCATCACCAACAACAATTACCAAATAGGAAATGTACCGGGTTCGGGAAATTATATACTACACCTTGAAAAAAAAGGATATACCTCCATATATAAGAACGTGACCTTAAAATATCATAAATCACGAAGACCTACTGTTATTTTAGATGCCATCCCGATGCACAGGGAAATGGTACGCAAACTGAAAGAAGTTAAAGTGACCGCCACATTGGTCAAAATGGTGATGAAAAAAGACACGGTGGTATTTAATGCGGATGCTTTCCAACTGGCTGAAGGTTCCATGTTGGATCAATTGGTGGCCCGGTTGCCCGGAGTGGAGCTTCGTGGCAACGGACAGATTTATGTGAACGGCAGATTTGTCAGCAGTTTGCTTTTGAATGGGGAGGATTTTTTTAAGGGAGATCCTTCCATTGCTTTGCAAAACCTGCCGGCTTATACGGTAAACCAGATTAAAGTCTATGAGAAACAAAGCGACAGGGACAAAGCCATGGGGTTGGAAAAAAGAGGGGAACAACCGTTGGTCATGGATGTCAACTTGAAAAAACAATATAGTGTGGGATGGATGGCCAATGTGGATGCCGGAGGAGGCATAGAAGACCGATATAGCGCCAAACTGTTCGGACTTCGCTTTTCGCCCCGTACAAGACTGACCGTATACGGGAATCTCAACAACATTACGGATTTGAGCAGTCCGGACGGTAACGGCAATTGGAACTCCAATGTGAATCCGGTGGGTACCATCGACCGGCATAGCGGAGGAATAGACCTTTTATTGCAGGACAAAGAGAAAAAAATCAAGACGACACATAGTTTAAGCGTTGTACACAACAAAGAGGATATTGACATGAACCAAAACTCCACTACGTTCTTTCAATCCGGAAACGTGTATCAGCGTAAAGAATGGAATACGCAACAGGAAAAATGGTATGTTAAATTCAACAACTCTTTCCAGTATATTCCCCGGTATGGTTTCTACTTTACAGTCAGTCCTTACGTAAACTATAGTAAAGAAGAATATGACAGTTGGACAAGAAGTGCGGACATGGAAGCAAACATCAGCGAAAGATATAAAGGAGAAGCCTTGGACAGCCTTTTCTCTCCAACGGCTTCACGCGAATATACGAAAAACCTAATCAATAAGCTTCGGAGTTGGGAAGACGAAAAAAAATCCTTTCTATCAGGTGGAGCAAATTTCTATTTGGCTTTCAGGCCTAAAAAGTTCAATAGGGATTTCCTTGAAGTTTCTGGCGGATACCAATATATGGATTATGACTATGCCAACAAATACCGATATGAGATGTCGTACTGGAATAAGGGAAACAATACCGGCAATGAACGGAAAACCAAATATTACATGGATAATTACCGGAATTCCAGTTTCAATTACAGGGCGACTTACAGTTTGCTTTCCAGTTTTGAACGCCATTACCTGAATATTCCTTTTGAATATAGTTTTATATATAATCACAGGAATTCCGAACGTCCGTTTTATGATATTACGGACTCGACATTATGGGCGCATGAGGTGGACCAGTTGTCTTCTTTAAGGGGGAGCCTGACGCAATACATGGATTGGACCAACAGTTTCTTTTCTAAAAACGAGACTTACACTCATATCCCGAAGCTCGTGGTTTATTATGCATGGAAAGACCACAAAAATGAAGATAAATTATGGGTGCAGGCAGAGCTACCGGTCAATATCGTGCAAGAAAACCTGGATTACCGGCGGAATGTCGTGGACACGGCAATGAACCGCAGAACCGCTTTTTTCAATCCAAGGTTGTTCATGATTTATTACCCGGACGAAAACAACCGGCAATACAATCAACTAAAATTTGATTACAGGTATAATTCATGGGCGCAGAATCTGACCTATAAAATAAATTACATGGATACTTCCAATCCGTTGGAAGTATGGATGACGAATCCCAACCTGCCCGACAGCCACAGCCATTTCGTGGGGTTTGACTACAATTGGGGCATACCGGAAAAACAACTCCGGGTCTTTTTCTATTCAAATTATACCTACCGGATGAATTCCCTATGCCAGTCTATGACCTACGATGCTGCGACCGGTATACGCACTTATAGGCCGGAAACCGTGAACGGGAACTGGTATTACTATGGTGGATTCAACACTGTGGCACCGATTGACAAAAAAAGATGGTTCTATTTTTCCAATTTTACAGACTGGACATATAGCCACAATGTGGATTACCTCAGCCTGAACAATCAAAGCAGCATACGCAATATTGTATACAAGGCGACCGTAAAGGAATCCTTGCGTTTGGACTTCCGGAAAGACAAGCTGTTTCTCGGGTTGAGGGGGAACTTCTATTGGACGAATGCCAAGGGGAAGAATATTTCCACCATCAACACGTTTGATTACAGCTACGGGTTGAACGGGAACTGGGAACTTCCTGCCGGTTTCGGACTTAGCGGAGACCTGATGATGTACAGCAGGCGTGGACTTGAAACCAACCAACTGAACACGGATGAGTTCTTGTGCAACCTCCATTTAAGCAAATCCGTACTTAAAGGCAAGCTGGTGTTCATGCTGGACGGTTTCGACATCTTCAACCAATTGTCCAACATACGTTACAACATCAACGCCCAAGGACAAACCGAGACGTATTATAATGTGGTCCAAAGATATGCCATGTTAAGGGTGGTATATAAATTCAACCGCGAACCGAAAAAGAAATAATTTATGAAAAAATATAGGATTGCTTTTCTATTTGCCTTATGCAGCTCCACGGTTTCCGCACAGCAAACCCCATACCAGCTATGGGGGGCTGTACGTGATGCCTTTACAAGAGAATCCATTCGCGATGTCCACTTAACCTTAATGACCCCAGACAGCGTGGAAATCGTAAAAGATGTATCTGTTGGAAGCACTCCGGGAAGTCCCAATTTCACTGTAACCGACATACCCGGAAGCGGAACGTATATTTTACGCTGTGAAAAAGAAGGCTACACCACCATAGACACCCCGGTCAAATTAAAATATAGCCGTTTACGGCAGACCCGCGTATTCTTAGACAAAGACATACTAATGACCAAAGAAATGACTCGCAAACTAAAAGAAGTGGAAGTGAAAGCCACTTTAGTGAAAATGGTCATGAAAGGCGATACCATGGTATACAATGCAGCGGCTTTCCAATTGGCACAAGGCTCCATGTTGGACGAATTGGTACGTCAACTGCCCGGTGTGCGATTGGAAAACGGGCAAATCACCGTAAACGGACGTTTCGTGAGCAGCCTGATGCTCAACGGGGAGGACTTTTTCAAGGGTAATCCTAAAATAGCCTTGGACAACCTGCCGGCCTATATGGTGGACAAGGTAAAGGTGTATGAACGGCAAAACGACCGTGACAGGGCTTTAGGTATAAAAAAAATGGGTGAGGAGCCTTTGGTAATGGACGTGAACCTGAAAAAACAATACAGCATCGGTTGGATAGCCAACGCTGACGCGGGATATGGCACGGACGACCGGTATGGGGCACGTTTCTTCGGTTTGCGTTTTTCTCCCCAAACCCGTTTGTCCCTATATGGAAACTTTAATAACATCAACGACATGCGTACTTCTGATACATACGGGAATTGGAATGGAGGAAGCGTCCCTGAAGGCACTACCGACCGCCAGTCCGGTGGCATGGACTTGTTAGTAAAAGACAAAGAAGGACAGTATAAGCTGACCGGCACGCTCACCGCCTACCATCAGAAGGAAGAAAAAGACATGCAACGCCTCTCCACTACATTCTTTTCCAATGGGGATATTTATAACCGTACATCGAATTCCTTTAGGAACAGGCAATGGTATATAAATCCCTATATCGACTTACAACTCACTCCTAAGAAAGGTTTGTTCTTCAGGATCAACCCTTACGCAAGATACCAAAACAACCAAGGAAACGCATTGACCCGAAGTGCAGACTTCACGGAAAACATATACGAACATTACAAGGGAGAAGCCTTGGACAGCCTCTTTGCCCCCAATGCTTCGGAGGTTTACACCCGCATTTTGGTAAACCGCCTGATGAACAGCCAGGAATCAAAGGCATACCAATTCAGCACAGGGAGCAGCATAGAACTTTCCACCAAAGGAGTGACCGGGAATGACAGGTTCACCATAAGAGGGAATTACAATTACAATAAAAACCGGAACAGGGATCTCCAACGGTATGATGCCTCTTATTGGAACCACGGTAGCCATACAGGCAACCAACGTACCGCCCAATACGGGGAAAACCATTACAAGAATGCCTATTACGACTTGTTGGGCGAATATTCACTGGAGCTGGCCAACAAGAACATGGTGTGGCGGATTACACCGGGATATATGATAGACTACGCTTATCAAAATACATCACGTCCTTTTTATACCTTGGACGCAAACGGAATGTGGGAATACGATGTAGACCAACTTTCGTCCATGAAAGACGGCTTGACCCAATACATTGACCTGCAAAACAGCTTTTACTCCACCCGTAGGACTTGGGCACACAATGCATTCGTGAACCTGCAATACTCCATTTTAGAAAACAACAATGAAAAACTATGGCTGTATGTGAGATTTCCCATGCGCATGGCTACCGAGAAGTTAGATTACCAACGGGAACGGACGGACACCCTGCTACGGAGGCATCTGAATTTCTTTGAACCGGATTTGAAGTTAAAATACTATCCGAAAGCAGAAAACCGGGACATATTTTTCATCTTGAACTACCGGCTTACCCATTCCGCACCGGATTTGTCTTACAACATAAACTATCGGGATGATGCCACACCCTTGGTAGTCCGCCTGACTAATCCGGGGTTGAAAAACGCGCATAACCACAATCTCTACACATCTTACAATTGGGGGGACTGGAAAAAGCAAAGGTTCTTCTATACTGCCCTGTACTATAATTTGAGACTCAATGCCCTTGCGCAATCACTCACCTACGACCGGATGACAGGAATCCGGACTTACCGGCCAGAAAACGTCAACGGGAACTGGAACATCGGGGGTACGTTCAGTACCACCACGGCATTAGACAAGGAAAAGCTCTTCACCTTAGTGACTTACACCAACTGGGGCTACAACCATAGTGTGGATTTCCTGAATCTGGATGATGCGGAACACAGCATCCGTAACACGGTCAACAATACCACGTTGGGAGAAAGCCTGAATTGTGAGTTCCGCAAAAACGGATACTTTGCCGGGTTGAGAGGAAACTTCAACTGGTCAAGGGCGAAAGGAGCGAACATACGTACCATCGAAAGCTATAATTACAGCTATGGCATTACGGGAAAAGCCCCTTTGCCTTGGAATCTTGAAGTCAGTGCAGACTTGATGATGTACAGCCGGAGAGGGTATGAAAGCAACTTGTTGAATACAGATGAGTTAGTGTGTAACATGCACCTGAGCAAATCTGTCCTGCGTGGCAATCTGGTATTCATGATAGACGGCTTCGACTTGTTCAAACAACTGTCTAATGTGCGTTATAACGTCAATGCACAGGGGCAGACAGAAACCTACTACAATGTCATGCCACGCTACTTCATGTTCCACGTGATGTATAAACTGAACCGAGAACCGAAAAAGAAAAACTGACGAATATGAAACATGCCATTCTGATTATCGCTTACCATCAGGCGGATTTCATCAAACGCTGCATAGATAATTTCGATGACGACTTTCTGGTCTTCATCCATTGGGACAAGAGGGCGGAACTTACGGAGACCGACCAAGCCATGCTGGCCGGGCATCCCCGCGTGAAATTCTTGGGGAAAGACTATCCGGTGAACTGGGGAAGCTACGGATTGGTACGGGTAACGCTATTGCTCTGCCGGGAGGCGATGAAACACGGAGATGTGGAGTATTTCCACCTTATCAGTGATGCGGACATGCTGACGCGCAATGCAGCCTGCTTCAAACATTTTTTCCAAATACACAAAGGGGAAAACTTCATGGAATACGGCAAGTACAATTCCGAAAGCGGAACTTTCGACGAGGAGTGTTTCCAGAAAATGACGCTGTTCCACCGCACGGAGAAATATAACCTGAGAGACCAAGAGGAACATAAACGTTATGCTGCAGAATTGGAAGAGCAACGGAAAAGCAACAAACGCCGCCCCTTACCCGGCATTCCGCTTTACGGAGGACCGGCGTGGTGGAGCCTGACCCGGGAATGCGTGGCATATCTGTTGGAGAAAGAAGACTATATCGAACAACTTTATACCGACACGCTCCTGCCCGACGAGATGTTTACCCAGACGTTGCTGATGAATTCCCCGTTCGCTTCCACAGTGGTCAACAAACATCTGCGTTACATCTGTTGGGAGCATCGGAACGGCAACCGTCCTGCCGTGTTGGATGAAAGTGACTTTGCACGGGTTCTGCGGGGGGATTTCTTCTTTGCCCGTAAAGTGGACCCGGAAGGGGTATCAAAACCGTTTGTTCGTCTGGTAGACGAAATCTGCCTGCATGCCCCGTTCATAGCCGACGGGACGAAAGAGACGTGGGAAAGCCTGTTGGATACAATCCATTCCTTCCTGTATGCCAAACGGGACATATATAAGGTACGGGGATACCGGTACGGCACCATCGGCGTATGGATATTCTTGTACTTATATGGGAAACTGAGGCATTCGCCTTTCGACCTTCCGGCTTATCTGGAACAGACTGCCGAGGTGTGGGAGGAGGACTTGGACACGGAAACGCCTTCTGAGGAGTGGGGATTCCTGGGCATGGCCGTCTGCATGGAATACCTGTACCAATTCATGGACTGTTCCCTGTTGGACGTGGCATTGGACGAAGTGAACGACTACGCCTATAATTACCTGTGCAACATGGGGACGGAGGAAATAGACGAGGAATGGAGGGCTTCTTTCCAAGCTTATTTCCATTACCGGGAAAAGAACGGGAGGCTCACGGAAACCGACCGCAAGGTATGGAATATCTTAAACAAGGAAAAAACGGCCTGTACTGCTGCCGCATGGACTTTCTCTTGTCCGGAAGAGGTGGCAGAAAGAATGAACCGTACCAGTTCGTTGGGGCTTTCCGGCTATGCCGGATTGGGACTGGCGTTATTGGCCAAAATCACAGGAAAAGAACAGGCTGACTGGTGGCCTTTGCTTGACCTCATCCAAAAACAATGAAACGATGAAATTCACCCGGCAGTTCGACCAAATGGATTGCGGCCCGGCTTGTGTCCGCATGCTGGCTGACGCCCACGGGCGCCAGTACCCCATATCCTATCTGCGTTCCTTGGCGCATTTGAGCCGGGAAGGGGTGAGCGTGGCCGGTATACGTGATGCCTTGGAACATATCGGGATGAGGTCTGCGTCTTTTGAGATGACGTTGGAACAACTGCGGGCCGATTGCCCTTTACCGGCCATCTTGCATTGGGAACAGAACCATTTCGTGGTGTTGTACGATGTGCGGCAAAGCAAATGGAACGGCGCATGGAAGTATGCCGTGGCCAACCCTGCGTATGGGAAATATACTTTCTCGGAAAAGGAATTTTCCAAATATTGGTTGAACGGAGACAAGGGAATCGCCGTGGTGGCAGAACCGACCCCGGCATTTTACGAAAAGAAATCTGTCAAGGAGAAGCACAGTTTCCTGCAATTTATCAAGAAGTATGTATGGCCGTTCAGGAAAGAAATGGTGCAGTTGTCTTTCGGCATGCTGAGTGGCATCCTGCTTTCATTGGTAGCCCCTTTCCTTACGCAGGCCATGGTGGACAGCGGTATCGCCATGCGCGACATGGATGTCATCCGCAACCTCTTGTTTGCCCAGATAGCCCTGTTTATCGGTTCTTTCTCCATGGGGATGATCAGCAGCTGGGTGACCCTGTACATGGGGACGCGCATCAACATCAACGTGCTCCACGACTATCTATGCAAGTTGCTGCAACTTCCCATGACTTTCTTTGAAACCAAGAGCGTGGGAGATTACCAACAGCGGATAGGCGACCACGGAAGAATACAGGGATTTACCACGCAAGCCACCATGCAAACCCTTTTTTCACTGGTGTCATGTGCCGTATTGTTGGTCATTATCGGCTACTACAATATCATCATTCTTACGGCCTACCTTCTCATTACGGGATTGAGCACGGCTTGGATGAGCTATTTTTTCAGGCTCCGCAAATCGCTTGATTATGAGCAGTTCCGCGTGGGAGTGAGGAACCAGAACAAGCTTTTTGAAATGATGAACGGCATTGTGGACATCAAAGTCAACACTTACGAGCAATACAAGATAGGGGAATGGAACGGGATGCAGGAGGAACTATACCGTATGAGCCGTAAAAGTCTGCGGTTGGGACAAATACAAAACACGGGGTATACGGTCATTGGCCAAATACGGAATATTTTCATCACGTTCTGGATTGCGGCCGAAGTGGTGCAGGGCAACCTTACGCTCGGTATGATGATGAGCATTTCCAGTATCATAGGACAGGTAAACGGCCCGCTGTCGCAGCTTATCGGGTTCCTGCAACAATACCAAGATGCCAAAATCAGTTTGGAACGTTCCGAAGAGGTCTATTTGTGCCAGAATGAAGACCGGGAGGACATGAAGGAACTCACGCCGGACCGGCCTCCGTTGGACATCCGTCTGGAAAACGTCACGTTCCGGTATACCGGCAGCATCGGAAAGGCCGCTTTGGAAAATATCAGTTTTACCATCCCTTCCGGAAAGATGACGGCCATCGTGGGAGAAAGTGGGAGCGGAAAGACCACGCTCATGAAACTGCTTTTGAAATTTTATACACCTACGGAAGGGCATATACGGCTCGGAACAGATGATTTGGCGGATTACAAGGCTGAATCTGTCAGAAAGGCTTCGGGCATCGTCATGCAGGAAAACTTCATCTTTTCAGATACGATACAGAACAATATCACGATGGGGGAAGCATTCGACAGGAAACGGATGAACGAGGCTATTCGTGCGGCTTGCTTGGACGAATACATCGGAGGACTTCCTTTGGGCTTGCAGACTCATATAGGAGCCGAAGGCATAGGAGTAAGCGGGGGAGAGAAACAACGTATCATGATAGCGAGGGCTATTTACAAGAATCCGCTTTACCTGATGATGGATGAAGCTACCAGTTCGCTGGATGCGGAGAATGAACACCGCATTACGGAAAACATAGGCCGTATATGCCGGGGGCGTACATTGTTGGTCATCGCACACCGCCTGTCGACCGTGAAGAATGCCGACCATATCATCGTGCTGCGCCATGGTTGCGTGGTGGAATCCGGCACACACAAGGAACTCGTGAGTAAGAAAGGGTATTATTGGGAATTAGTCAAAAACCAACTGGAACTGGCCGAATCATGAAAGAGAGGAACACCATACATGCTTTTTTACTGCACTACGGCATTTCTACCGTATTGTTATGTATGTTAGTGGCCATTGTCGTGATGTTGAACACGGTGGACATCAACCAGAAAGTAACGGCCGACCTCCTGAAGGAAAAAGGGGAATATAAGGCTTATGTGGTCAAAAACACTTATCTTTCCTTGGACAAGGGAGGCTCCCTGACCATAGATGCCATGGAGGGGAAGAAGCTGACGTTTACCATACAGTCTGTCATGGAAGAACCGGATTATTATGTGGTCTGCATGACACCTGATGTCCGGACTGCCGTGGAAAAGGCTTTTGGAGGTAATTCCAAACTGTCCGGCTATGTCTATACCCATAAGGTGAAACTGTGGCATCTGGTATTTTCCAAAATCTCTTTAAACAAAAATACGTTATGGTGAATGGTTTTTCGGTTATCATGCCTACTTACAACCAGGCTTATTTTATCCGCAGGGCGGTCATGAGCCTGATAAGGCAATCCTACCCGCAGTGGGAACTGATTATCGTGAATGATGGTTCAACAGACGCTACGGACAGAATCATCAGCGGCCTGCCACAGGATGAAAGAATCAAATACCTGCATTATCCGGATAATCGGGGGATGGGATATGCCCTGAACAAAGGATTGGACATAGCACGGTACGGACATATTGCTTATCTTCCGTCGGATGATTTCTTTTATGCCGACCACCTGAAAGACTTGAAAGAGGCTTTCGAGTCCGACGAACGGGTTGTCCTGGCTTATTCAGGGGTGAATTTCGATGACACGGATGCCTATGCCCCAAGGGACAATACAGATTCGCTGACCATGATGCCTGGCCATTCTTTGCAGTTGGCGCAGGCCGCCCACCGTAAGACTGCCGACCGGTGGACGGAACGGCAAGAACTGGTGACTGCGGATCTTTTTATCATGTTCTGGCATAAACTGGCCGGACAGGGTATCTTCATGCCAACCCTGAGAATCACCGCGAAATGGACGAACCATCCTTGGCAAAGGCATAAGATTTGCGAGGAAGATTTCGGAGGCAACCTGTATAAGTACAAGGACTATTACCAAGTGAAAGAACCGGTAAGAATCCGTATGAGCCGTTACCGGCTATTGGACGAAAAGGAAACGTATAAACCGGTGGCACGTTCCATTCCCGGCAAACCGTTGATGAAGATACTCATCATCGGGGCGTTGAATTACAACCCGGAACGTTTTTGTGCTTGGGAAGAAGCCGGATGCCAACTGTATGGCTATTGGTATCCTGTGCCTTCAATGGCTCATGAAAGCATAGGCCCGTTCCCTTTCGGGCATATTGAAACCATACCCCATGGAGCAGATTGGACGGAAAGGGTCAGAGACATTTGCCCGGACTTGATTTACCTGTGTTTCTGCTGTTCTTCCTTGGAGTTTGTGTATGACAGCATGATGGAGTTGCGGAAAGCAGGCGTACACGTGCCTTTCGTATGGCATCTGAAAGAAGGGCCGCAACTTTGCATGCGTTTCGGGACTTGGCCGAAACTGATGGAACTGTATGAACTTTCAGCCGGAAACATTATCACAAACCGGCGGACAAAAGAGTGGTATGATTTGTTTCTGCCGACAGGCAAACCTTATCTGATTTTGGATCAGGAAATGCCCCAAAAAGAATATTTTGAGAGACCGTTTTCGCCTAAAATCTCGGCTTCGGACGGGGAAATCCATACGGTGGTTATCGGACGGATGATCGGGATTTCCGTGGAAGACATGCGGAGATTGGCCGCACACCGCATCCATGTGCATTTGTACTCGGCCAGTTATTACAGGCAGAAGAACACGGGCAATAACTTGTATGGCAGGGTTGCACAAGGATATTTCCATGTGCATGCCTATTGCCCCAATGAAAAATGGGTGGAAGAATTTTCCCGTTATGATGCGGGTTGGCTACATGCCGGCCACAGCCGGAACAGGGGAGATTTGTTCCGTGCCATGTGGGATGATCTGAATATCCCCGCAAGGGTGGGCACATTGGCCGCAGCCGGTCTTCCCATGATTTTGCGGCGGAATACAGAACATATCGTAGCTTCAAAAGAACTGTCGGAACAATATGGAATAGGCATTTTGTATGATTCCATCACCGAACTGGCAACACAACTGCACGACAAGGATTTCATGGATATTCTAACAAGAAACATGCAGGAGCATCGGATGGAATTTACAATGGATGCACATACGCCCAAACTTATCCGCTTCTTTCAATCCCTCATATAATATGATAATGGAAATACGTGAAAAGATGTTATGGCAGATAGCCAACACCGTAATGGTGAACCACCAGTTTATAGACACACCGGAATTTTGTGCCGAACAGGCAGAGGCTTCCCTTTTACTGTTCAAAGTTTCCCAACGATTAGATATAGACATTTACCGTGATTTTGCATTACGGTGTTTTGAGAGATGTGTATCCCAACTTCCTAAAATATCTCAAAAAGTGACCGCTGCCGGATGGGCCATCTGCCGGATTTTAAATGAAGGATGGGCATTTGGGGACATGGATGCGATACTTCATGACGTGGACAAGAGAATAGTTCCTGTACTCAACCGGAATTTTGATTTCGGTGACGAAACGAAAGGAAACTTCATCCTCCCCCACTTTTACCTTCTGGAACGTCATAAGAAAGACAAGAATTATTGGACAACCCAAAGCGACATGATCCAAAACCTCAAGGCTTCCATCAACCGCCACACAGAAAAGGGTGGTGTTTTCTCCATCCTCTGCCAAGAATCCATCGACCGTTTCCTTCTCCATGCAGGTGTAAAAACAGTTTTTGCCGATAGTTATCCTGATACCTTGTATGCCCTTTCACCGGAAGAACTCACGGCGCAAGCATGGAGGTCTTTGCTTTACGGACAACGCATCGCTTGGACATTCAGCGAAAAAGAACTGGCCGACTATATCGACCGGAGGATTGCCGATTTCGATGCCACGGAAGACTTGAACTTGCAAGGTATATTAAGTATAGGACTAATCATATAATTTCCATGGAAAAAGAATATGACCTTATCATAGTGGGCAGCGGCTTATACGGCTGCGTCACGGCTTATCTGGCACATCAGGCCGGATGGCGTTGCTTAGTCATCGAAAAACGGGCTTTCACCGGTGGAAATATCCGCGATGAAATACGGGAGGGTATCAATGTACATTCATACGGGCCTCACGTCTTCCATACACGCCATCAGGAAGTGTGGGACTTTGCCAGCCGATTTACCCCGTTCAACCATTTCCGTTATTGCCCTCTGGCACGATATGGCGGCAAAATGTACAACTTGCCGTTCAACATGCACACTTTCTACCAATTGTACGGGACCCAGACTCCGGAAGAAGCCGCATTGCGGTTACGGCAAGAGCAAGGGCTTTACCCCCATCCCCGGAACCTGGAGGAAAAAGCCGTCTCCATGGTAGGCCGCACGATGTATGAAACCCTGATTAAAGGATATACCGAGAAACAATGGGGACGGAAAGCCACGGAACTCCCTCCATTCATCATCGAACGCCTGCCCCTGCGTTTCACTTTCGACAACAATTATTTCAACGACCCTTATCAAGGAGTTCCCATGGCAGGCTACTCACCTTGGGTGGACAAAATGTTGGAGGGCACGGAAGTACGGTTGAATACCGATTTTCTCGCCGACAAGGACTATTGGATGAAGAAAGCCGGACATGTCTTATATACCGGAGCGATTGATGCGTTTTTCGACTACCGCTTGGGGGCACTGGAATACAGAAGCCTGACTTTCGAGCATGTTTTATTCGAACAACCCAACGTACAAGGCATCGCAGTCATCAACGAAACGGACAGCCGGATACCCTATACCCGAAGCATCGAACACAAGCATTTCGCCTTCGGCACACAACCGGTCTCCATCGTCACCCACGAGTTTCCACAAACATGGGACAAAGACCGGGAACCTTTCTACCCCGTCAATGATGAAAAGAACAACACGCTGTACCGGCAATACCACGCATTGGCGCAACGGGAATGCCCCCACATTACATTCGGAGGACGGTTGGGACTGTACCGTTACTTCAATATGGACGAAACCATCAAAAACGCTTTGGAACAATGGGAGGTCTTAAAAACGAAATTGCTTCCGGCTTGAATCCAAACCGGAAGCAATTTCGTTTTTTGTCCTTTTTTAAATCTTATTCTTCGTAAGGCTCGAAATCATCCTTGCCCACACCGCAAACCGGACAAACCCAGTCTTCGGGAATATTCTCAAAAGCCGTTCCCGGCTCAATACCTGATTCTGGGTCTCCTACCTCGGGATCGTAAACCCACTGGCAAACTGTACAAATATACTTTTTCATCGTTCAAATTGGTTTAAATTCATTTTTATATCAATAACTTGTGCAAGTATACTACTTTTTAGGTAGAAAACAGCAGAAAAGCCCTCTTGCTTTTGTTTTTTTAACACATATACTTAAGCTGTAACTTTGCACTTTTCCCTATTCTTTCCTGTGCGTGAACGTTCCGCTTTCACCCATGGCACCGCCCCAAGGAGGAGTGACCTTATTCTTCCAATGACAAAGATGGTAAGCGTCTTGGTCTATTACCCCTTCTTCCGTATAGATCTCAGCCGAACAATGCCACCCGAAAACGGAAGACTGCTTGGCATGCATTTGGACGGACTTCAAAATCCCGTCTTCGCCAAAGGAAGAGCGGCAATACATGCGATATGAATAAAGTTCCATCCCCAACAAGTTCCTCAACGTGCAGGACTTCTCGAATACTTTTTCTCTTTCCGATTCCGCGCTGTCCCTGTCGCATTGCTCCATACTTTCCATGTCTGCAATAAGGCAACCTATATTCTCAAACACAATACGGCCCTCTTTTTCCGCTACAGCCCACGAACGGTAGGTGTTACCCTCCTTGCACCATTCCAACTCAATGACTTCCATTCCCGTATGCATCTCCTTTTCACAATCGTTGCGAATGGCATCAATCATAACGGTCTGCCCCACCACACCTGACAAGCACCTCATCAGCCCCACGCTCACCACATCGTAGGCATAACGGGTGTTGTCATAATAGCACACCGTGTTGGCCACGTCCGAAAACAGGCGCGACTTCACCTCCTCCAATTCTCTTTCCAAATCAATCTTCCCCCGGTAAGTGTACCCTTTCAGATAAAGGCCGACTCCGTTTCCATCACGGCTTTTCACAGCCTCTTCCCCCATGATGTTTCAGGGCATACTCCAACTGTTCTTTCCACGTTCCCGGTCGTCCGCTTGTGGACACTTGTGCTGCCATCGGCATATTCCACATCAAGAATACCACCCAACTTACCCCACATAAAATACTCTTCATTTATTTAGAATTTATATCCAACAATACATCAAACAACTGCCTTCTGCAACCAGTCCTCGCCCACCGCAAGTTGGTTCTAAACATCGGCACACCGACAGAAAAGCAAACGACTGCCCAACAGTTCCTTCCAACCAAAAAATAAAGTCCTAAAGCCAACGCACTTATCCCCCATATCCAAGAAAAGGCTTCTACTATATCGTTCTTATGTTTATGTTTCATATTCGAATAACGTAAAACTATACCCTTAATTTGTTTAAACTATTTTTATGTATATACGTATGAAGGTGTAAAACTACTTATTAAGAAATTACAACATTAGAACTCTTTAACAAAGAGCCGTGAAAAGGCATTCTTCCCTACCCCAGAGTTTTTCCAAAAACATGTTTCATCTTTCAGGATGAATCATAAAGCACTGGAACAAAGAAAATTAATACACTGAAAGATGATTCGGACATCTTTCAGCCTACTGTCATGCAGAAAGATGAAAATCAATCTGCGCCAAACGAAAAATCATTCGGCTGAGATTGATTTTTCGTTTGGCGCAGAAAAAAAGTGCCTCGTATGCCGAACGATTTCCGGTTCTATACAAGGCACGACTGAAACAGGGCTGAAAGATGGTAAAATCATCCTTCAGTTCATAACTTGCTATATACAAGAGACTTACAGAACAACCTGAAAGATGAAACATGTTTTCCCAAAATTCCTGGAGGAGGGAAAGACGCGCTTCCTCCTTTTGCCCTTTCATAATTTTTCCAAACAAACCATAAGCTCTTCCACCCCTTCGGAAGCTCCTTTCATCAAATGATGCACACGTCCCCCGCCATGGATACCTGCCACGGGCTTGGGATCTATCACATAAATGGGAGCATGGGACGGGACGTAATTCAGCAGCCCTGCCGCCGGGTAAACATTCAGGGAAGTGCCGATAACGACAAAAACATCCGCCGTAGAAGTGATGTTGATGGCAGCCTCTATCATCGGGACAGGCTCGCCGAACCAAACGATGAAAGGCCGCAACTGGCTGCCGTCTGCCGCACGGTCGCCTATTTTCACTTCCCATTCCTCAGGGCGAAGTTCACGGATGTACTTAGGGTTGTCCGGTTCCAGGCTCGATGTGACTTTCGTCAGTTCGCCATGCAAATGAACCACTTTCGTGCTGCCGGCACGTTCGTGCAAGTTGTCCACATTCTGCGTGATGACCGTCACATCGTAATCTTGCTCCATGGCTGCCAACAACACATGTCCCCGGCATGGTTCCACCTCTTGCAACTGACGGCGGCGTTCATTATAAAAACGTGTGACCAACTCCGGATTGCGGGCATATCCTTCAGGAGTGGCCACATCCTCCACCGGATAGCGGTCCCACAGCCCGCCTGAATCCCGGAACGTACTCAAACCGCTTTCGGCCGACATGCCTGCCCCCGTCAAAACAACAACTTTTTTCATCTATTTTAGTTTTTTACCTACAAAAATAGGAAAAAATACAAGCAAATCATCCTAAAGGTCAAATAATTCAATTAACTTTGCGCCCTTAGTAAGGACATTATTATTAAAAACACCACAAAATGAACAAAGTAAGCTACGCATTAGGCTTGGGTATCGGACAACAACTCAAAAGCATGGGAGCACAAGACCTTTGCATCGACGATTTCGCACAAGCCATCAAGGACGTACTCGAAAACAAAGAACTGGCAGTATCTCACCACGAGGCACAAAGCATCGTGACCCAATATTTTCAGGAAAAAGAAGCAGCCATGAACAAGGAAAAGGAAGCCAAAGGCAAACAGGCGAAAGCGGACGGCGAGAAATTCCTTAAAGAAAACGCGCAGAAAGAGGGCGTGGTCACGACTACCTCCGGACTGCAATACATGGTGTTGCAAGAAGGCGACGGCAAAAGCCCGAAAGCGACAGACAAGGTGCGTTGCCATTATGAAGGGATGCTCATCGACGGGACGCTCTTCGACAGCAGCCTGCAACGCGGCGAACCGGCCGACTTCCCGCTCAACGGGGTAATCGCCGGATGGACCGAAGGGCTCCAACTGATGAAAGAAGGTGCAAAATACCGTTTCTTTATCCCTTACTTGTTAGGCTACGGTGCAGGCGGCGCAGGAAATTCCATCCCGCCTTACAGCACATTGATTTTCGATGTGGAACTCATCAAAGTACTTTAAAAATTATTTAATTCATAGTAACAAAAATGAAAAAAACAGGTATTATCGCGGCTGCCGGCTTGGCAGCACTCATTTCTTCTTGTTCTTCTTCGGCTCCGAAGGCAGACATGAAAACGGATGTGGACTCTTTGAGTTATTCTATCGGTATGGCACAGACCCAAGGTCTGAAACCTTATTTGGTAAACCGTCTCGGAGTGGACACCACTTATTTGGCTGAATTCGTAAAAGGTCTGAACGAAGGTGCCAACGCTGGCGACGACAAGAAAAAAACAGCTTACTATGCCGGTATCCAAATCGGCCAACAAGTGAGCCAGCAAATGATCAAGGGCATCAACTACGAAGTGTTCGGCAACGACTCTACCCAAACCATCAGCTTGCAGAATTTCTTGGCAGGCTTCATTGCCGGCGTGATGGAAAAAGGCGGCCAAATGACCCTCGAACAAGCACAGGAACTGGCTCAGACCAAAATGAAGGAAGTGAAAGCCAAGAGCCTTGAAAAGACTTACGGCGACAATAAAAAGGCCGGAGAAGAGTTCATGGCGAACATCGCCAAGAAAGCCGGTATCAAGAAACTGGCCAACGGTGTATATTACGAAGTCATCAAAGAAGGTAACGGTGAAATTCCGGCAGACACCAGCCGCGTGGAAGTAAACTACGAAGGCAAGCTTATCAATGACACGGTGTTCGACAGCTCATACGAACGCAAGAGCCCGGCCACATTCCGTTGCAACCAAGTGATTCCGGGGTGGACTGAAGCCTTGACCCACATGCCCGTCGGTTCGACATGGATGGTATATATCCCGCAGGATCAGGCATACGCTGAAAGAGAAGCCGGCCAAATCAAGCCGTTCTCTGCCTTGAAATTCAAAATCGAATTGCTGAGCATCAAAAAATAAAACCGGAAAATGAACGGATTGAAATATGCGGTCCTTTCCTTGGCTGTCCTCGCCTGCTTCGACGGCAGCGCAAAGAGAAAAAACAAGAAAGCCAAGAAAGCGGAAACAGTCCGGGTGGACACATGTTCCGTAGACACGTTCAGTTACGCCATGGGCATGGCTAACACGCAGGGGCTGAAAAACTACGTCACTAGCCGTATGAACGTGGACACCGCCTATATGGCAAACTTCATCGAAGGTTTCAACGCTTCGCTCTCGGAAGCCGAACGCAAAAAGTTGCAGGCATACAGTGCCGGATTGCAGATTCGCCAACAGGTAGAGGAACAAGTCATCCCGGGCATAGACAGACAGATAGCAGGGAACGACTCCGTGAAGACCCTCAACCGGGACCTCTTTTTGGACGGGTTCGGCAAGATGCTAGCAGGTCTGCCAACGGACATGAGTTTGCAAAAAGCAGAGGAAGTGGCCCAGAAGCAAATGAAGTATTACCATGACGCGAACATGGAACGCAAGTATGGCGACAACCGCCGTGCCGGTGAAGCTTTCCTGAAAGCCAACGCCAAAAAGGACAGCGTACGGACTTTGCCTTCGGGAGTGCAATATAAGGTATTGACCCAAGGCAACGGTGAGGTTCCTACCGCCACCTCCAAAGTAAAAGTGAACTACGAAGGACGTTTGGTAGACGGTACGGTTTTTGACAGTTCATACGAACGTAAACAACCGGCCACTTTTGGTTGCAACCAAGTCATCAAAGGTTGGACGGAAGCACTTACCCAAATGCCGGTAGGTTCCAAATGGGAAATCTACATTCCACAGGAACTGGGTTACGGCTCACGCGAAGCCGGCAAAATTCCACCCTTCTCCGCATTGATTTTTACGGTTGAGCTGTTGGAAATTGAAAAATAAGTGAACTATTCTCTATAAAAAGACGCCAAAAGCACGTTTTGGCGTCTTTTTTTGTTAAAACCGCATGCAGTTTGCAGAAAAACGGCTATATTTGCTTACAAAATGTTCAATCAATACAAAAACAGACCCATGGAGAAAATAGACAATTTAGATAAGAAAATCCTGGAAATCATTACGGGAAACGCACGTATCCCATTTAAAGATGTGGCTGCGGAATGCGGCGTATCGCGCGCGGCCATCCACCAAAGGGTACAGCGCCTCATCGACCTCGGTGTCATAGTAGGTTCGGGATACCACGTAGATCCCAAGACATTGGGTTACAGCACCTGTACCTACGTGGGTGTCATTCTCGAACGCGGTTCGATGTACAAACGCGTAGTAGAGGAACTGAACCACATTCCGGAAGTCGTGGAATGCCATTTCACCACCGGACCTTACACGATGCTCATCAAGCTGTATGCTTGCGACAATGCCCATCTGATGGAATTGTTGAACAACAAGCTGCAAGAAATTCCGGGAGTAATCTCCACCGAGACCTTAATTTCACTGGAACAGAGCATCAATAAAGAAATTCCTATCGTCTTAAATAAAAAATAACCCGCATGACTTCCGGTTACTTCGACTGGGAAACCGCTTACGGCCAATACCACAACCGCTTCCCGGGATATAAAAAACAACCTGTAATCGGCATTACGGGCAATTTCGGAGAAAAGGGGTGCGAACTGGCCGAAGGCTATTTTGAATCCGTGCTGAAAGCGGGAGCCACTCCGGTCATCATCCCTCCTTTTGAGGACCGGGATGCGTTGGCCAATGTGCTGGAGCATGTAGACGGCCTTTTGCTTTCGGGCGGAGGCGACCTGAACCCGCTGTTTACCGGCGAAGAACCGATTCCGCAACTGCACAGTGTCAACTACAAACGTGATTTGGCCGAACTGCTGCTTATCCGTCTGGCTTACGACCGGCAGATTCCTATACTGGGCATCTGCCGGGGCATACAAATGCTCACCGTGGCATTGGGCGGCTCTGTCTATCAGGACATCTACAGCCAACAGCCGGAACGGCAACTGCTCGGACACGACCAACAACTGGACCGAAGGTATGCGTCGCATACCATACAGCCGACAGCCGACAGCCTGGTTTTACGCCGCTTATTTAGCGAGGCACCGGTCGCAGTCAATTCTTTCCACCATCAGGCCGTCAAGGAGACAGGTCCTCTCCTGCGGGTTTGTGCCACGTCGCCGGACGGTCTTATCGAAGCAGTAGAGTCGGCGGAATATAAATCGGTATTGGGCGTACAATGGCATCCCGAATGCTTCATCCTGCGGCAAGACGAGAGCATGATGCCCTTGTTCCGGTGGCTATGTGAAGAAGCTGGTTCTTTCCGCGAAGCCAAAACCCTTCACCGGAAGATGCTGACGTTGGACAGCCATTGCGATACCCCTATGTTTTTCCACAAAGGCATCCATTTCGACCAACGGGACCCGAACATCCTCGTCGACCTCCACAAAATGACGGAAGGCCGATTGGATGCCACGATTATGGTGGCCTACCTGGCACAAGGCGAACGGACGGACGAGGCTTTGCAGGCCGCCACAGCAAAAGCCGACCTCATACTGACACAAATAGAAAAAATGGCGGCGGCTCATTGTACGTCTGTGGACATCGCTTACACCCCATCCGATTTGCTACGTTTGAAAAATGCCGGCAAGAAAGCCATCATGTTGGGCATCGAAAACGGATACGCCATCGGGAAAGACCTCTCCCGCCTGCGCCACTTCCGTGACCGGGGTGTCGTGTACATGACTTTATGCCATAACGGCGACAACAATATTTGCGACTCGGCACGGGGAAAAGGAGAGCACGGCGGACTCAGCGCATTCGGCCGTGAGGCTGTGCAGGAAATGAACCGCTTGGGATTGATGGTGGATCTCTCCCACGGAGCGGAAAGCAGCTTTTACGATGCGTTAGAACTTAGTACCACTCCCATCGTCTGCTCCCATTCGTCTTGCCGTGCCTTGTGCAACGTACCGCGCAACTTGACCGACGAACAGATGAAGGCACTCGCCCGAAAAGACGGAGTGGCCCAGGTCACTCTCTATAAAGGCTTCTTGCGCGAAGACGGTGAAGCTTCCATCCTCGATGCCATAGAACACTTGAACCACATGGTAAACATCATGGGCGTAGAGCATGTAGGCATCGGAACGGACTTCGACGGTGACGGAGGAATACCGGGATGCGCATCGGCAGCGGAAGCCATCAACTTCACCCGCCGCCTGTTAGCCGAACGATACAATGACACGGACATAGCCGGCATCTGGGGAGGAAATTTCCTAAGGGTCATGCAACTCGTGCAAGACAGCAGGACTTGCTGACCGGAAAACAGAATAAGCAAAACAGATTCATGAAAAGAACTATTTTAAACTTGCAATGGAGCACAGTCCTCGGTGTTTTTCTATCCGTCTGTACGGCTTGCGGGCATAAAACCGGAAACGGGACAGGCACAACCGACAGCATTCCTATGGCTGCCGCACCGGAATTCAATGCAGACAGTGCTTTCGCCTATACGGCTGCACAATGCGCGTTCGGGCCTCGCGTACCGAACACGGAAGCCCACCGTCTTTGCGGCACGTACATTGCCGAGAAATTCAAAAGTTTCGGCGCGACCGTCACCGACCAATATGCAGACGTGAAGGCATACGACGGTACGGTCCTGAAAGCCCGTAACATCATCGCATCTTATAACCCCGACACAAAGGCACGCATACTGGTTTGCGGGCATTGGGACAGCCGTCCGTGGGCCGACAACGACCCGGACTCTGCCAACTGGCACAAACCGGTGTTGGCTGCCAACGATGCAGCCAGCGATGTGGCCGTCATGTTGGAAATGGCGCGGCTCATCCAACTTCATCCCGTTGAAATAGGAATAGACTTTATCTGTTTCGATGCGGAAGATTACGGCGTGCCGCAATGGTCCGACCAAGCCGGAGACGCTTCGTCATGGTGCCTCGGCTCGCAATATTGGGCGGCCAACCCGCATGTATACGGTTATCAGGCACGCTTCGGCATCTTGATGGACATGGTCGGCGGGCAAGGCAGTACTTTCTCCAAAGAAGGATATTCCCAAAGATACGCCTCACAAGTCGTCGATTTGGTTTGGAACACGGCTGCCCAATTAGGATACGGGCAATTCTTCCCTATGCGTGACGGGGGGTATATCACCGACGACCACGTACCGGTCAACGAGATAGCCGGTATCCCGTGCATCGATATTATCCCTTACTTTACCGATGCCCCGTCCGGGTTCGGCCCTACGTGGCACACGGTAAACGACAATATGGAGCACATAGACCGACAGGTACTGAAAGCTGTGGGACAGACGGTAATCCAAGTGATTTATAACGAAAACCAATAAAATGGAAACGATTAACGAAGTACAAGACGAAATCATCGAAGAGTTCAGCGGCTTCGATGACTGGATGGACAAATACCAGTTGCTCATCGACATGGGCAGCGGGCAGGAACCGCTCCCCGAAGAGTACAAGACTGAACAGAACCTGATAGACGGTTGCCAAAGCCGGGTGTGGCTGCAAGCCGACTACCGGGAAGGACGGGTCGTGTTCCGCGCCGAAAGCGACGCGCTGATTGTAAAAGGTATTGTGGACTTGTTGGTGCGGGTGTTGAGCGGACATACCCCGCAAGAGATTCTCGATGCCGACCTTTACTTCATCGACCGTATCGGACTGAAAGAGCATCTTTCGCCCACCCGAAGCAACGGTCTGGTAGCCATGCTTAAACAAATGAAAATGTACGCTTTGGCTTTCAAGGCCAAAGAAGAAAAGGTATAAACACGCCCTCTTAGACGAGTAACTTAAACTCAGGTGCAGGAAAAATCCCGCACCTGAGTAAGCCGCAATAGGCCACAACACCTTCTTCCATCATCATGCCAAACCCATGGCACAAAGCCCCTACCGGGTCGACTAACAAAGGAATAACAAAAGTATTTTAGGGGGTACGTAAATGGTGAAAAACAGGCATATTGCAAAAATAATATACTTCAGCATACTTCCATTTGAGAAAAATCACTACCTTTACAGCATGTTTGGGAATCAATTCTTTCACATTTACTGATGAAACTTATGAAAAAGACAATTGTAGCTTTCGTATCATTGGTGTGGCTTTTTATCGTTACCTTCGGAAGCCATGCACAAACTACCGTAAAACTGCCCGCCAAGGCGTATCCCGTGAAAGTACCTCACAAGACCGATGCCGGAGTGGACCGCTATTGGCACGTCACGCAAATCCTCTGTCTCGGTCCGTCATCAGGCGGCTACAAATTCCGCATCTACGGCAAGGCGGCCCAGTCATCTTCTTCCCATACCATCAATATGATGTACCTGCTTCCCAACAACCGGGTACAGATAGCCGGGGCTTACATCTTCCCGGCCATCACGGAAGGCAAATCGTTCAAGTTCGACATCGTGTCGGCTTTCAAAGGCTATGCACCATCCTCGTTCAACGGTTTCTTTATCCATGACGAGGCATTGGCACGGATTTTGGAAAACGAAAGGCGCGAAGCCGCCCAAAAAGCCGAAACGGTATCTCCTCCACCCGCATTACCAGAAATCCAGAACATCGTGGAGGACGCCATTGCGGATACGGAAATCCCCAGTACGGAACAGCAGCCCTCGGAGACAGAGAAAGACGAGAACATCTATAACATAGTGGAACAAATGCCGGAGTTTCCGGGAGGGTTGTCTGCTTGCATGTCCTACCTCGCCCGTAATGTGAAGTATCCCACAATAGCTATGGAAAACGGAATACAAGGCCGGGTTCTCGTGCAATTCTGCGTGGAGAAAGACGGGAGCATCAGCAACACCGTAGTGACCCAAAGCGTGGATTCCTCTCTCGACAAAGAAGCCCTCAGGGTAGTATCCTCCATGCCCAAGTGGACACCCGGCAAGCAGAAAGGCAAACCAGTTAGGGTGAAATACACCCTCCCCGTCCATTTCCGATTGAAATAACTTTCCTTTTTATACCTTATTTATTAATACCTTATCCGTATGTACAACAACGAAATTTGGACCAAACATACCCGCCTCATCCTGACGGGAGTTATCATCGTAGCCATAGCCGGTTGGGTGGCCGGTATCCTACAAACGGCTTCCATTGCCATAGACACTGCCAACGATTTGCTGAAAACGGCTAGCGAGGAAGAATTGCCTTTAAAACCGTTCACTCTCAGCGCACAAACCCTGACTATCATAGGCTACATCTTGTACCTCGTCGGACTGAATGGCTTTAAGGTGATACAAAAGAATTACGAGGCATCTGCCATGGTGGGACGCATCTCCACTGCTTGCGGTTTTGAAATCACAGCCACCCTATTGCTCTTCCCGGCCTCTTTCCTACCTGTCATTTTCGGTTGGTTATTTCGGTTCGGCGCTTTCGTATGCACGATAATCTCGCTAATCCTTCTCAAATCGGCTTTTGAAGAACTCCGTGAAGAAGCGACGTGGAGCAAACCGGCTCTCAAAGGTGCCGAGCAGCTACGCAAATCCGCCGTATACAACATCAACTTGATTTGGATGCCGTTCGTAGCTGCCGCCGTCATAGTGGTCAGCATTCTTCTCTTTACGAAAGGTATAGATTTCAACAACCTTATGTACACGGGCTTCGATGAAATCTCCCGTCAAATCAAGGGTACCGTTTTTGCCATAGGGCTTGAGGTACTGGTCTTCGGCCTCATTATGCTTTATTGGTCTGTCATGCAGTTCGTGCTGCGTATCCTCGGATGGGTCAACATCCATGCGGGGCGCCTCGTAGAGGAAACCAATGCACAAGATGAGAACTCAACTGTAACCGCTCCCATTACCCTCGAAGCCCAAACAGACACCTCCCTGTACACACCCCATACGAACACTCCGGATACCGAAAACAGCGTTCCCCAATCCCGCCCTTCGCAAAGGAACAAGATCCTCCTTTACGGTGGTATCGCTTTGGCCATCCTCGTTACAGCAATTTGCATGGCTTTCTGTGGTTCTTCCGCTAAGGAAAAATTCTCGGGTACATGGCGATTCGACAACGAATCCGAAGCCGCCGAACTCATCCTCGACCTCAAAGGCGATTCCACAAAAGGCACATTCTATTTCGGTAGCAAAGAAGAGATGGGGTTCTTCTCTATCAGTTTCGACGTGGCTTCTGTCCAGGTGGAGGGCAATACGGCCAGGCTCGAACTGACATGGTGGGACGAATTGGAAAACAAAGATATCATCGTGCCGACCACGCTTTTCCTCCGGACGGACAGCGCAAAAATAGACATCACCGTAGGTAACGAAGATACGCCTGAATTGGAATGTGGAGGATACGGTTATATCTTCCCCGTGACATTCACACTCGACCGTATCTCGAACCGGACAACACCTGAAAACGGAGATGAATCCGGTAATAAACCCGAAACCGCTAACGAGCCCACAGCCGAAATGGTCGAAGCTGACGCTCCTACTGAAAAGACGACGGATGTCACAGAAGAAGACTACTCACAACCTTTCCGCGGCACTTGGAGTTGGACAGATGAAACGATCCACAACGACTACTATGATGATGACATACCAACCGCCATCGTTACTCTCAAGCTTGATTTCTACAACGCCAACTCCGTGAAAGGAGACGGCGGAACGGCCGACGGATGGATGAACCTTGCCACTACTTCACCACAGCGAGTATCCGAAAACAAGATAACTCTCAACGAAGTCATCGGCAACAAGGCATTCATCACTGTGTTAGACGGCTATAGCGAAATGGCTGAGTACCAAGCTACAATCACTTTCAATCCTGAAAACAAGACTTTGGAGTTCGAATTGGGCGACCTCATCGGTGAACTGGACGAAAACCAAGCGTTTATAGCGGGACAAAGCCCCACAGGAAACTACAGCCGCGTGATACTGAAACGGAAATCCGAATAACCGTAACGCCACTGTTCTTCCTTTTATTAGTGGTATTGGAAACACAACTCAACCGATAAATACACCATGAAAAAAGCTGTTTTATCCCTTTTCTTGTTCTACGCCGCCGCAGGCATACAGGCACAAACCGACCGCGATGCCTGTTGGCTTAACGCCGCGACCGGCGCGTGGGAATGGGGATTCTTCAAGGACTTTGCCGTACACGACGCACGTCAATGGCAATATGCCGCCGTCAAGGAAGGCAGAAAGAAAACCGCCGTCACCTTACGAAGCGGCAAAGAAACCTTACAACTGGAAATCCGTTACCGAAACGACTCCGTTTGCACCATCGCCGTCAACGACGGAAAGGCACAGACCTACCGGCTGTGGGACAGCGCGAAAGGCATCCTTTCCTACCTGCCAGCTGACGACACGCCGCCGCAACCATGCAGTTACCGGGAAGACAGCGTCACATTGTGCGGTTATCTGCCCAGTATGGAGCATGCCACTTTTACCTGTTCCATGCCCCAACTCACCGAATATCCCAAATTCCAGACACAAACCGACTCACTCGGACGTTTCCGGTTGCGCTTTCCAGCCTTTGGACCGGCACAAGCCCTTTGCCGCATCGCGGGGCACACGTTCACGCTACTGCTCAATCCGGAACAAGACTATTACCTGTACATGGACGGCCGTTCCCCTATACTGATGGGGGAAGATGCACGGACGAGCAACGAACTGTTGGCTGTCGGAATGAATTTAGACGTATTCTCTCCAACCGAAAGGGACATCCACTCGGTAGACAACCGTACCTGCCTTGACGAGGTACGGCACGAACTGGCACGCCGTGAACGGCAATTAGACAGCCTCATCGGCAAACACCCCAACCTGTCCCGGCGTTACCGCACCCTGAAAGAAGAAGAAATCCGTTACAGCGCCCTCCACCGTCTCGCCTACCAACGCTACAACCTTTCGGATTTCGGCGAAAAGCGTCTCTCCCCGGAAATCGTACGAGCCATTGATTCCTTATGCCATACCATACCACCCGTACCCTACACCATCTTCCCCGACTACCACGGCTTCCTGCAACAATCCGTTTACTATCAGTACCAACAGTTTCTCGTCCGTTTTGCCGTCATGATAGACTTGGAGAAGTTACAGCAAGTGTTGCCCTGGCAAGAAGACTTGCACCTCCCCGACACGCTTTTGCAACTCATAGACCGGACGGTGGACATGGGACGAAAGTTCTCCCGCGACAATCCGGATGACAGCATGGCCATGCAGGCATATAATGAAAACCACTTCAAGATTGCGAGAGAAATACACCAGTTTCCGGAATTCCGGGAACGAATGCCCCAAATCATCGGAAACGCGGATTTGTTAAGAAACCAGGAACTCCTTGAGTCTTCCACATGGACCCGTTTCCAGAAAGATCTGGGCGGAACCTTGTTGGCATGGGAAGCATTGGAACGTGACCATACCCCCTTTCCGGAACCGTTGATGCGCGAAACCATGGCGCATATCCAAACTCCCGTGTTGCGCGAGGCCGTCGCCCGTCGGCAAGACTTCTACACCCGCCAACTGCAAACGCCCTTCGACTACCAAGGTTCGCTGAAAAGCAACGACATCGTGGCCGGACTGACCGACGGGAACGAAATCCTGCAACGCATCCTCGCCCCCTATCGCGGCAAGGTGGTTTATGCCGACATCTGGGGCGGATGGTGCGGCCCGTGCAAGGGGCACATGCGTGACTTCGTCCCGGCCATCAAAGAAGCCATGAAAGGGCGCGACGTCGTATTCCTTTATTTGGCCAACCGTACACCGGACGACGCATGGCGGCAAATCATCAAGGAATACGGCTCAGTAGGGGCGCAAACCGTACACTACAACCTGCCCGGCACACAACAGGAAGCCGTAGAAAACATACTCTTGAACGGCGGTTATCCCTCTTACGCCATCTTCGACAAGGCGGGGCGGCTCGTCACCAAGAATGCTCCTCGTCCCAACGAAAAAGACAAACTGATACAAGCATTAAAAGAGCAACTCTCCCAAAAAGAATAAACCCAATACAATTAACCACTAAAAATAAGAAAAATGAAAAAGAGGAATTTTCAAACAGTTTTCATGTTGCTGCTCATCCTATTATGTGGAACAAACATAGCATGTGGCAATCAAAAGACATCGCAGGACACTCCTGAAGAGAAAACAGACGAATATGGACAACTACTCATCCAAATAATGGAATACAGTGGAAGTATGGATAAGTTTAATGATTACCAATTGGCTTTCATTCCAATGGCTCAAGAGAAAATACAAGAATCGGACAAATCAGAGTTCAAAAAAATGAGCGAGGAAGAAAAAGAGCAAGCAGCCCGGGAAATGACGCAGAAGTACTTTAAAGGCGCATTCAAAAAAGACCTCGCTGATTTACTCTCACCCTATTTCCGAAAAGAAGTGTCATTGGAACAGTTGAAAGATTATGCCGCAAGGCTGAAAGACGAAAAGGTACGCATAGCCATGCAACATGTATTGACAGCTTCATCTTCATCCGTTATAGAAGAAAGTATAAGCCAAGGGATGGAAGTCATCTTAACCGGAGAAAAACCAGAAACCGTATCCCCCAAAGCATGTACTGATACTTACAGGAAATGGTTTGAAGAATATTATACGATTTCGGACGCACAAGCCACCATAGACAATGTCCTCTCCCAACTGAACAACATGATTCCGCAGAACGGGGACAGTCCGGAAATACCGAATGCCGACCTCATAGAAAAGATGATCGACTACGTCAAAGAGAATATGAAGACCTGCATGTTGAACGCTTATACAGACCACGTAAGCGAGGACGACCTGCGTACACTGTGCGAAATGCAGAAACAGCCCTCTGCCCAAGCAGCCTTAAAAGCCAGTCAAAATATGGCTCACAACATCATGTCGGTAGGGATGGAAATCATAGCCAAATACAATACATGGTTAGATTCACAGCTATAGACCGGCATCACATGGACTAACCCGCCTCACCGCCTCGCGGGCACGCTCCAGAATGGCGAAAAGCTCGTCCACCGTTTCGGCACGCAACATGGCGATACGCGTCTCACGGAAATTGGGGATTCCCTTGAACACGGGCGAAGCGGCCAGATGGCGGCGGCTGTGCAGGATGCCCCGGTATTCGTCGATGCGGCGCACGCTAGTGAGCACCTGCTCCTTGAGCACGTCTATTTTCCAATCCGCACTCATCACCGGATAGCCGCTCTTCACGGCTTCGTGCGCGGCCGACGCGCTTCCCGGGTTCAAGACATCCGTGATTTCCTTGAAAATCCACGGGCGGCCGAAAGTGGCACGCCCCACCATGACGGCATCCACCCCGTAACGGTCGAAACACTCACGGGCGCGTTCGGGCGAGGTTATGTCGCCGTTCCCGATGATGGGAATCGTCATGCGCGGGTTGTTTTTCACCTCCCCGATGAGCGTCCAGTCCGCCTCGCCGGTGTACATCTGCGCCCGGGTACGGCCGTGTATGGTCAAAGCCCGGATGCCGCAATCTTGAAGGCGTTCGGCCAAATCCACAATCACCTTACTGCTTTCATCCCATCCCAGACGGGTTTTCACCGTGACGGGAATGTCCACGGCATCCACCACGGCCCGCGTGATTTCCAACATCTTGGGAATGTTCTGCAACATGCCGGCCCCGGCTCCCTTACCCGCCACGCGCTTCACGGGGCAACCGAAATTCAAGTCGAGCACGTCGGGACGGGCACGTTCCACCACGATACGAGCCGCATCGGCCACCGGGCCCGGTTCCTTGCCGTAAATCTGGATGGCCACGGGACGCTCGTCGTCGCACACCGCCAGTTTCTCCAAACTACGGTTCACCATGCGCACCAAGGCATCTGCCGCCACAAACTCGGAATATACCATCGCCGCACCAAAACGCTTGCATAAGAGACGGAAACCGATGTCCGTCACATCTTCCATCGGGGCCAGAAACACGGGATAAGGCCCGAACTCCACATTTCCTATTTTCATGGGTGCAAAGGTAGTGAAAGGCGAGAGCAGAGGCAAATGAAAACGGAGTTTTCTTATTTGGCTTTGCCGAACCGAATCCGACCTTCGCGGGAAGCAAAGGTCGGCAACCTTTTTAAGGAAACGGCAAAGAAAGCCCAAAGAGAGCGTAAAAAAGCAAAAAACACTACCGCGTCTCCGGTATATCGGGAAAAGGGCGTATCTTTGCAAACAAAACCCCACACCATGACGAGAAAAGATTTTGAAATCATGGCACCGGTAGGCTCGCGCGAATCATTGGCCGCAGCCATCAAAGCCGGAGCCGACTCCATATACTTCGGCATCGAAAACCTGAACATGCGGGCGCATTCGGCCAGTACGTTCACCATCGACGACCTGAAGGAAATGGCACAAACTTGTGCCGCACACGGCATCAAGAGCTATCTGACGGTAAACACCATCATCTATGGCGAGGATCTTCCGCTGATGCGTACCATCATAGATGCGGCCAAGGAAGCCGGCATCTCCGCTGTCATTGCTTCGGACGTAGCCGCCATGATGTACTGCCGGCAGATAGGGCAGGAGGTACACCTGTCCACCCAGTTGAACATCAGCAACATCGAAGCCTTAAAATTCTATGCCCAATTTGCCGATGTCGTGGTGTTGGCCCGCGAACTGAATATGACGCAGGTGGCCGACATACACCGGCAAATAGAGGAACAACGCATTTGCGGTCCGGGCGGAGAGCTGATACGCATCGAGATGTTCTGTCACGGCGCACTCTGCATGGCCATCAGCGGGAAATGTTACCTCAGTCTGGACAACACGGGCCGGTCAGCCAACCGCGGAGCCTGCATGCAAATCTGCCGCCGGGGCTACATCGTGAAAGACCGCGAAACGGGTACGGAACTGGAAATCGACAACAAATACATCATGAGCCCGAAGGACTTGAAGACCGTACGTTTCATCGACCGGATGATGGAAGCAGGCGTACGCGTGTTCAAAATAGAGGGACGTGCCCGGGGACCGGAATATGTGGCCACCGTCGTGGGCTGCTATCAGGAAGCCATACAAAGCGTGTTGGACGGAACGTTTACCGAAGAGAAAAAAGACGGATGGGACGAGCGGTTGGCCCGCGTGTTCAACCGTGGTTTCTGGGACGGGTACTACCAGGGACAGACTTTAGGCGAATGGACGACGAACTACGGCTCGGCCGCCACGGAAAAAAAGGTCTACGTGGGCAAGGCCATCAAATACTTCTCCAAACTTGGCGTGGGAGAGTTCCAGATCGAAGCGGCGGACATGAGCGTGGGCGACCGCCTGCTCGTCACCGGCCCCACGACAGGGGTGTTGTTTATGGATTTGGAAGAAGTGCGTTACGACCTGAAACCGGTGGAAACCGTAGGGAAAGGCATGCGCGTGTCGTTCAAAGTGCCGGAGAAAATAAGGCCGAACGACAAGCTATACAAACTGGTGAAAAGCGTGAAAGAAGCATGACGCGCCGCAATATAGGGGCAAAGCATACGCCCATGACAAATAATCAGGCTTTTTTTTGGGAAGGAAGCCTGATTTTTTTATCTTTGCACGGAGAATATCACACATTTTAAAATTTAATGAGTCTGTTGAATTTCACTCACCTTTTAGCGCAAACCGTCACGGAATTATCCGAAGACTCGTCCCTGAAAGGTTTGTTTCATGAACATCAAGACGGAGACCCCCTCCCTTCGGGAAAAGTCCTGCACGAAATTATCGAATTGTGCCGTGCCATCCTTTTCCCGGGATTTTACGGGAAATCCACGGTCAACCATCATACCATCACTTATCATATCGGAGTCAACATCGAGCGGATGTACAACCTGCTGACCGAACAGATACATGCCGGACTGTGCTTCGATGCCAAGGAAACAGGCGACTGTGCATGCGACACCAAACGCGAAAAGGCCATCGACCTGGCCGGACAGTTCATCAGCCGCCTGCCGGCTTTGCGCGAAGTGTTGGCCACCGATGTGGAAGCGGCCTACAACGGCGACCCGGCAGCCGAATCTTACGGCGAAATCATCAGTTGCTACCCTATCATCAAGGCGTTGAGCAATTACCGCATCGCCCATGAACTGCTTTTGTTGGGCGTGCCCTTGATTCCGCGTATCATCACGGAAATGGCACATTCCGAGACAGGCATCGACATCCATCCCGCCGCCCGAATCGGCCACCATTTCACAATCGACCACGGCACGGGTGTCGTGATAGGGGCGACTTGCATCATCGGCAACCACGTGAAGCTCTATCAGGGAGTCACGCTCGGAGCCAAAAGCTTCCCGCTCGATGACGACGGACACCCCATCAAAGGTATTCCGCGCCACCCGATTTTGGAAGATGACGTGATTGTCTACTCCAACGCCACCATTCTGGGGCGCATCACGGTGGGCCGGGGCGCGACAGTAGGCGGTAATATCTGGGTGACGGAGGACGTGCCCGCCGGCGCCCGACTCGTACAAAAGAAATATAAATAAACCAATAGCAAACAAGCATCCATCGAAAATCGCGAGTAAGCGAGCGCAGACCGAGCTTGCTCGAGTCTGCCGAGCATGAGCGATTTATCCAACAAAACTTACACAATGGAAACTGAATTTGAACTCATCGCCAAAACCTTCCAGGGATTAGAGAATGTTTTGGCCAAAGAGCTGACCGGCTTAGGAGCAAACAACATCCAGACCGGACGCCGGATGGTGTCTTTCACCGGTGACAAGGAACTCATGTACCGCGCCAACTTCGCCCTGCGCACGGCCATCCGCATCCTTAAACCTATCAAACATTTCAAGGCGGAATCCGCCGACCAGGTTTATGATGCCGTCAAGGCCATCGACTGGAACCAGTATCTGAACAATGAAACCAGTTTTGCCGTAGACTCCGTGGTCTTCTCACAAGAGTTCCGCCACAGCAAGTTCGTAGCCTATAAGGTAAAGGATGCTATCGTGGACTACTTCCGTGAAAAAACCGGTTCGCGCCCCAACATCAGCGTGACAAACCCGGACTTGCGCCTGAACATACACATCGCAGAAAACGACTGCACGCTGTCATTGGACAGTTCCGGTGAATCATTGCACCGGCGCGGCTACAGGCAGGAAGCCGTGGAAGCCCCGTTGAACGAGGTATTGGCCGCCGGCATGATCCTGATGACGGGTTGGGACGGCGAATGCGACCTGATAGACCCGATGTGCGGTTCGGGAACAATAACCATCGAAGCGGCACTCATCGCCCGCGGCATCGCACCGGGCGTGTTCCGCAAAGAGTATGCTTTCGAGAAATGGCCGGACTTCGACAAAGAGATGTTCGACCGGATTTACAACGACGAGTCGCAAGAACGTGAATTCACACATAAGATTTACGGTTACGACATCAACCGCAACGCCGTAGACATCGCCACACGGAATGTCAAAGCTGCCGGACTGAGCAAAGAGATCGAAATAGCCCAACAAGATTTCCACAAGTTTACGCAACCGGCCGAGAAAAGTATCATCATCACCAACCCGCCGTATGGCGAACGCATCTCCACACCCGACTTACTGGGATTGTACCGGACCATAGGCGAACGGCTGAAACACCAGTTCCTGGACAACGATGCCTGGGTCCTGAGCTACCGCGAAGAATGCTTTGACGAAATAGGGCTGAAACCGTCCATCAAAATACCTTTGTACAACGGTTCGTTGGAATGCGAGTTCCGCAAATACCAAATATTCAGTGGAAAATACAAGGAATTACGCGCCGAAGGCAAGGAAATCAAGACCGATGAGGAACGTCGGCAAATGGCAGAAAAACGACGTTTCAAAATGCACCGCGAATTTAAAAGGGCCATTGATGACGACGAAGAAGACTTCACCCCCAGAAGAAGGGATTATGACGACCGCGACAGTCGGTCACGCGGAAACCGTCCTTTCGACCGCCGTCCGCGAGAAGAACGCGAGGACAGAGGAGCGTCATACGAAAAACGTCCGTTTAAACGCGAAGGAAAAACTTTCGAACGCAAAGAACGCTCGTTCGACCGCAAGAACAAGTCGTTCGACCGCGACCGGAAACCATTCGGGAAAAACCGTAAATTCGACCGCTATGATGAAGAAGATTAATCTTTTCATAGTGATTTCATTACTGTCAATCCTCGCCATGGCACAAGGAAAAAAGAGTTTCACGTTGGATGATTTGCTTCCGGGAGGAAGTACATACCATCAATTACAGCCCCAAAACCTGTACACGGCTTGGTGGGGCGACCGGTTGGTGGATACGGACTTGGACGGCTGCCATGAGATAAACCCCAAGGACGGAAGCAAGAAGGTGCTGTTCACCTTATCGCAACTGAACCAATGGCTAGGAGCCGGGGAAGACTCATCGGTCGTGCATAGCTGCTACAATGTGGAGTTCCCCGATGGCGGACAACCATGGGTAGCCACCGTCGTTTCCGGAAAAGGAAAAAACGGGGGTAAACCGACCTCCATATACACTGTAGTAGACTTCAAATCGGGAAAGAAGGTATGGGAACAGGAATATCCGGCGGATGCCACGGCATTGGACCGCTCCCCGTCTTCCAATAGCCTGGCTTTCGTACGGCAACACAACCTATATGTCACGACGAAAGAGGGACAAACGATGGCCGTGTCTTCCGACGGCAGCAACGACTTGGTGTATGGTGAAGCCGTACATCGTAACGAGTTCGGCATCACCAAAGGAACATTCTGGAGCCCGGACGGGAAACAGCTCGCTTTCTATCGGATGGACCAAAGCATGGTGCCCGACTATCCGCAAGTGGATATCACGACACGTATAGCCACCACTTATCCCTGCAAATATCCGATGGCAGGAGAAAAGATGCACAAAGTGACGGTGGGCATCTTTACGCCGGCCACAGGCCAGACAGTATGGCTGCAAACCGGAGACCCCACCGACCGTTATTTCACGAACATTTCTTGGAGTCCGGACAACCGGAAAATATACATGATCGAACTGAACCGCGACCAAAACCACGCGGAATTGGTTTGTTACGATGCAGCTACGGGTAAAAAGGAAGGCGTGATATACGAAGAGGAGCATCCCAAATACGTGGAACCGATGCACGGCCTACAGTTCCTGCCGTGGGACAGTTCCAAGTTTATTTATCAAAGTCAACGGGACGGTTACAACCATCTCTATTTGTTCGACCAGTCCAAGCCACAGGCTTCACAACGACATAAGACATTCCAAGGCGGCTCATGCGAAGAACATGTCAAGGTCACCCCGTTGACCTCCGGCGAATGGGTGGTGAAAGAAGTCTTGGGTTTTGACCAGAAAGAAAAGAGCCTGCTTTTTTGCAGCAACGAAATCCATCCGTTGCAGTCCAATATATATAAGGTACGCGTAAAGGATGGCAAACGTACCCTTCTGGACAACGGTGAGGGTGTACACTACGGTAGCGTGAATGCAAACGGCACTTACGTAGAAGACCGTTACTCTTCCCCTACCGTGGCGCGCGGCATCAGCCTGACAGACACCCGGAACGGGAAAGAGCGTAACTTGCTGACTGCCGAAAACCCATGGAAAGACTATAACGTGCCGGAAATTACATGCGGGAGCATCAAGGCCGCCGACGACACCACCGACCTCTACTATCGGATGGTGAAACCCGTGGATTTCGACCCGGATAAGAAATATCCTACCGTAATCTACGTGTACGGCGGGCCGCACGCCCACAACGTGGAGGCGAGCCGGAATTATATGGCACGCGGTTGGGAAATCTACATGGCACAGAAAGGCTACCTGCTCTTCATCCTCGACAACCGAGGCTCGGAACATCGGGGGTTGGCCTTCGAGAACGCTACCTTCCGGCATCTGGGCGTAGAAGAAATGAAAGACCAGATGGAAGGCGTAAAGTTCCTGAAATCACTGCCTTACGTCGACGCCGACCGGATAGGTGTGCACGGTTGGTCGTTCGGTGGTTTCATGACCACCAACCTCATGCTCACTTATCCCGACGTATTCAAAGTAGGTGTGGCCGGAGGACCTGTCATCGATTGGCAATACTACGAAGTGATGTACGGCGAGCGTTATATGGACCGTCCGCAGGACAATCCCGAAGGCTACAAAGGCAGTAACCTGAAACTCAAGGCCGGTAACCTAAAAGGCAAACTCCAAGTCATCATCGGTTACAACGACCCGGTATGCGTCCCGCAACACTCCCTGTCGTTCCTGCGTGCCTGTATCGACGCAGGCACCCAACCGGATTTCTTCACTTATCCGGGCGACGAACATAACATGATGGGAAAGGACCGCATACACCTGCACGAACGCATCACGCAATATTTTGAAGACTATTTGAAATAAAAACAATCGGATATGAAGATATTACTGTTAGGCAGCGGAGGGCGCGAACACGCTCTGGCCTGGAAAATCGCCCAAAGCAAGAAAGTGGACCAACTGTACGTCGCACCCGGAAATGCGGGTACGGGCAGTGTGGGGGAAAACGTACCGCTCAAAGCCGATGATTTTGAAGGCATCAGGCAATTTGTCCTCAGCAAAGGCGTGGACATGGTAGTAGTCGGTCCGGAAGATCCCTTGGTCAAAGGTGTATATGATTTCTTCAAGAACGACGGCCAACTGAAAGACATCCCGGTCATCGGGCCGTCCAAACAAGGTGCCGTACTGGAGGGCAGCAAAGATTTTGCCAAGGCATTCATGCAACGCCACGGCATACCGACAGCCGCCTACCGCACGTTCACGGGGGAGACGTTGGAAGAAGGCCTGAAATTCTTGGAAACCCTGAAAGCCCCTTACGTACTGAAAGCCGACGGACTTTGTGCAGGGAAAGGCGTACTCATCCTGCCCACCCTGGAAGAAGCCCGCAAAGAACTGAAAGAAATGTTGGGCGGCATGTTCGGCACAGCCTCTTCATCGGTTGTCATAGAGGAATTCCTTAGCGGAATCGAATGTTCCGTATTCGTACTGACTGACGGGCGGAACTACAAAATCCTGCCGGAAGCCAAGGATTACAAACGAATCGGAGAACATGACACCGGCCTGAACACCGGAGGCATGGGAAGCGTATCTCCCGTCCCGTTCGCTACCCCGGAATGGATGCAGAAAGTCGAAGACCGCATCATCCGCCCCACGGTAGAGGGATTGGCCGAAGAAGGAATCGACTACAAAGGATTTATCTTCTTCGGACTGATTAACGTGGAAGGCGAACCGATGGTCATCGAATACAACGTACGCATGGGCGACCCGGAAACAGAAAGTGTCATGCTCCGTGTGAAGAGCGACCTGGTGGACCTTCTGGAAGGTGTGGCACAAGGCGACCTCGACCGACGGACACTGGAAATCGACGAACGCAGTGCCGTATGTGTCATGTTGGTATCCGGCGGGTATCCCGAAGCCTACGAAAAAGGATTCCCCATCACGGGTATCGAAGACGTACAGGACAGCATCGTCTTCCATGCCGGCACGGCTTTGAAGGACGGACAGGTGGTTACAGCCGGTGGGCGGGTCATCGCCGTCAGCTCTTACGGACAGGATAAGGAAGAAGCCTTGAAGCAATCTTTCAGCCAGGCACAGAAAATCCGGTTCGAGAAGAAGTATTTCCGCTCCGACATCGGTCAAGACCTATAACGAAATGAGGAGTAACAGGTTCCAGAACAAGGTGGCTACGAGCAATTTCACACTGCCCGTAGCCGCTTTTCTCACCACACTGCTGTGGTGTGCGGAAGGAATCTATACGCTCGACCGCCTGTTGGGATGGGGCGTTTGCGGCCTGACAGCCTACTTCTGGGTGGAAACCAACAACGCCCATTCACTCATCCGTATCCGCAGCCGGCTGACACCGTCCATTTACCTGTGGATGACGGGATGTATATTCTGCCTGCATCCCCTGCAAGACGGCTTAATCGTTTCTTGCCTCGTGTTGGCATCCTATTACCTGCTGTTCAAATCCTATCAGCAAACGGAAGCCGTAAGCCCGATTTTCCATTCATTTCTCTGTCTCGGCATAGGCAGCTTGTTTTTCCCGCAACTGCTTTTCTTCGCCCCGTTCTATCTTTGGTACACCGCCGTCTACCTCCGTTCGCTGACGTGGCGTACGTTTTGGGCGGCCATGACGGGTTTGATTCTCCCTTACTGGTTCATGGCCGGATACTTCCTTTATACGGAAGACTTCGGCCGGTTCACCGGACATTTCCGGGAACTTATCCTTTTCCAACCGATATATTATGAGAACTATCGGAATTTCGACTTTTTACAAATCAGCACCATAGGACTGGTCATAGCTTTCACCATCATTGCCGCCCTGCATGGCATACGCACTAGCTTTAACGACAAGATACGCACGAGAATGTTTCTATATCTCATCCTCACACAAGAACTTCTTATCGTACTGCTCATGGCCTTGCAACCGGTACATTTCCAAGTTCTTTTGGGGCTATTAGTCATGAACTCCGCTCCCATCCTGTCCCACTACTTTGCCTTGACAAGCAAAAGGTTTACCGATGCGGTATTCATCTTGTTCCTATTCATGTTTGCAGCTTTATCTTTCCTGAATATATGGACGCAATGGTTGACTTTCTGATACAATACGGCTATTGGGGCATGTTTCTGGCGGCATTTCTGGCAGCCAGCGTATTCCCGTTCAGTTCCGAAGCTGTCATGGTCGGCCTGCAACTGGCCGGACTTGATCCGCTCTTACTGCTTGTATGGGGCACCATAGGAAACGTAGGCGGCAGCATGTTCAATTACAGCATCGGACGTCTCGGCCGTATGGAATGGGTAGAAAAATACCTTCGTGTGAAACGGGAAAGCGTGGAGAAAGCACAGCATTGGATGGAACGGAAAGGCGCATGGGTGGGCGGCATCTTGTGTGTGGTTCCCGTCATCGGCGATGCCATTTCCGTGGCATTGGGTTTCATGCGTGCCAACTGGCTGATATGCCTGATTTCCATTACGATTGGAAAACTGGTACGTTACGCTATTTTAGTTTATACCGTCACTTTATTTTAATGCAAATGAGATTACGTCCCTTCCTGTTTTACCTCGTGGCATGTCTTTGCTTTTTCACCGGATGCAAACCGTCCGGCCGTACAGACAACAAAGGCACACAGCGACCGGTTATTACCGTATCTATCGAACCGTTGCGTTACATTACAGAACGCATTGCAGGCGACGGATTCCACGTGGAAACATTTGTACCGAAAGGCAGCAGCCCCGAGACTTACGAGCCGACTCCCGAACAGATGATGAAACTCAGGCAAAGTCTGGTCTATTTCACAATCGGCGATTTAGGCTTTGAACGTACTTGGACAGACCGATTCCGGCAAACGTCACCCGAAGTCCCGTTCGTCCGGACTTCGGAAGGCATCAAGCTCATAGAGGGGCATCATCACGGCACGCCCGACAAACCGGAAAACGAAACTGACCCGCACGTATGGACTTCGCCGGCTCGCATGAAGGCCATTGCACAAAACATCTGTGCCGCGCTCTGCAAACTTGATACCGCACACGCCCGGCAATTCCGCCGGAACCTGCAACAGACACTGGCCGACCTGCAAGCCACGGAAGACAGCATACACACGCTCGTAGACAGCCTGCACCCCAAAGCATTCCTTATATACCACCCCACGCTCACCTATTTTGCACAGGACTACGGACTCACGCAAATCGCCATAGAAACCGACGGTAAGGAACCGTCCCCGGCACAACTCGTCCGGCTCATCCGGCTTTGCAAAGAAAAACAAGTCCGCACCATTTTCGTCCAACAGGAATTCGACCGGAGAAACGCGGAACTCATAGCCAAAGAAACCGGCACGCACCTCGTAGACATCAACCCGCTCTCTTACGAGTGGAAAGAAGAAATGCTGAAAATAGCCCGTACACTGCACGCACAATGAAAATAACCCCACTTATACAATTAAACCGGATTCAGGTAGGATATGACGGCAAACAAGTCTTGCGGGACATCGACCTGACGGTATATGCCCATGACTTTTTGGGTGTCATCGGCCCGAACGGCGGTGGAAAGACCACTTTAATCAAAACGATTCTCGGGTTGAAAAAACCGATGTCCGGGACAGTCACCTTCTTCCGTGAAGGCCGCCCCGTCCCCTCCATCCGCATGGGTTATCTGCCCCAATACAACAAAATAGACAAGAACTTCCCCATCTCGGTCTACGAGGTCGTGCTGTCGGGACTGCGGAAAAGCTTCTGGAAGCGTTATTCCAAGGCACAGCACCAAGCCACGCGGGACATGCTCTGCCGCATGGGGTTGGACACATTGGCCGACCGCCCAATAGGCCGTCTCAGCGGCGGCCAGTTGCAACGCGCCCTGCTCGGCCGTGCCATCATCGCGCAGCCGGACGTGGTCATATTGGACGAACCGAATACCTATATAGACAAGCGGTTCGAAACACAACTCTACCAACAATTAGAAGAAATCAACCGCGAAAGCGCCATCATACTTGTCAGTCACGACTTAGGCTCCGTATTGCAAAACGTGAAGAGTATCGCCTGCGTAAACGAGACCCTCGACTACCATCCGGATACGGAACTGCCGGAAGGCTGGCTCGAAGACAAGTTCAACTGCCCCATAGATTTGGTAGGACACGGCAACTATCCCCACCGTGTACTAAAATGTCACAAACATAGTTAAAACGGCCGACAAACCTTTTAAAATTCAGGAAAGAGCCGTACAAAAAGGAAAAAGTTACTAATTTTGCAACTTGACCGATAAAAACAAAATCAAATAACAGCAAAACAATGAAACAGTTCAAACTTGTAAACACTCTTTTGGGATGGATTACATTTGCTATTGCCGCGTGGGTTTACTGTTCCACCATTGAACCGACCGCAAGTTTCTGGGACTGTCCGGAGTTTATCACTACCGGCTACAAACTGGAAGTGGGACACCCGCCCGGTGCGCCTTTCTTCATGCTTACGGCCAACTTGTTCTCGCAATTTACCAACGACCCTTCGCAAGTAGCCCTGATGGTCAACACGATGTCGGCGTTGATGAGTGCCGGTTGTATCCTGTTCCTTTTCTGGAGCATCACGCACCTGGCACGCAAGTTGGTATGCAGTGACTACAGCCAGATAACAACAGCCAAATTGATTACCATCGAAGGTAGCGGTTTGGTAGGCGCGTTGGTCTATACTTTTAGCGACACATTCTGGTTCAGTGCCGTAGAAGGTGAGGTTTACGCTTATTCATCCTTGTTTACGGCATTGGTGTTCTGGCTCATCCTGAAATGGGAAGAACATGCTGACGAGCCTCACAGCGACCGTTGGCTCGTACTGATTGCCTACCTGACAGGGCTTTCCATCGGTGTGCATTTGCTGAACTTGCTTTGTTTGCCGGCCATCGTGCTCATTTGGTATTACAAGAAAAATCCCGATGCCAACCTGAAAGGTTCACTTTGGGCTTTGGTGGCTTCCTTTATCCTGGTAGCCGCCGTATTGTACGGCATCGTACCGGGCATCGTGAAAGTAGGCGGATGGTTCGAGCTGTTCTTCGTCAACACTTTGGGACTTCCGTTCAACACCGGTCTTATTTTCTATATTTTCTGCCTGATAGCCACCGTACTTTGGGCTATCCGTGAAACGCTTGTCCAGAAAAGCCGTCGCCGCATGAATATCGCCTATCTGGTAGCCGTAGGCATGTTGGGTATTCCTTTCTACGGATACGGATGGAGCAGCTTCGTCATCGGAGTCATCGTTTTGGGCATTCTGGCTTTCATCCTCAGCCGCAAGGTACAGGGAAAACCGCTCATCAGCCCCCGCGTCATGAACACCTCATTGCTTTGCATGCTGATGATCATGATCGGGTATTCCACATACGCCGTCATTGTCATCCGTTCCACGGCAAATCCGCCGATGGACCAAAATTCACCTGAGGACATCTTCACGTTGGGACAATACCTGAACCGTGAACAATACGGCAGCCGTCCGTTGTTCTACGGGCAGGCCTACACTTCAAAGGTGCAGTTAGAGACCAAAGACGGCTACTGCATGCCGGAATATAAAGAAGGGGCACCGATTTACCAACGTGTGGAGAAACATTCCGCCGATGAGAAAGATGCTTACCGTATCGTGTACTACGACAGGGAACCAATCTATGCCCAGAACATGGTGTTCCCGCGCATGTATTCCGACCGCCCCGAGCACGTCAGGGCTTACGAAGACTGGATGGGCGGCGTGGAAGGCAAGCAAGTGCCTTACGACCAATGCGGACAAATGGTAATGGTAAAGGTACCGACGCAAGGCGAAAACCTGCGTTTCTTCTTCAGTTACCAGATTAACTTCATGTACTGGCGTTATTTCATGTGGAACTTTGCCGGACGGCAGAACGACATACAGGGTAATGGCGAACTGGAACACGGTAACTGGCTGACCGGAATTCCGTTCATCGACAATGCCCGTCTGGGCGACCAAAGCAAACTGCCCACCGAACTGAAAGAGAACAAGGGACATAATGTATTCTACTGCCTGCCCCTGTTGTTGGGACTCATCGGACTCTTCTGGCAGGCTTACAAGAACCAAGAAGGCGTACGCCAGTTCTGGGTGGTCTTCTTCCTGTTCTTCATGACCGGTCTGGCCATTGTGGTCTACCTCAACCAGACACCGTTGCAGCCGCGTGAACGTGATTATGCTTACGCCGGTTCGTTCTATGCCTTCGCCATTTGGGTAGGTATGGGTGTAGCCGCTATCGTAGACGGGCTGAAACGTCTCAAGGTGCCGGAAACCGCTGCCTCTTTGGTCAGCCTGCTCGCCCTGTTCGTCCCCATACAAATGGCCGGACAGACGTGGGACGACCACGACCGCAGCGGACGCTACACCTGCCGCGACTTCGGACAGAACTACCTGAACTCCATGGATGCCAAGGGCAATCCGGTGATCTTCACCAACGGCGACAACGACACCTTCCCGTTGTGGTACAACCAGGAAACGGAAGGCGTGCGTACCGATGCCCGTGTCTGCAACTTGAGTTACCTGCAGACAGACTGGTATATCGACCAGATGCGCCGCCCGGCCTACGATTCGCCGTCGTTGCCCATCAGTTGGACCCGTCTGCAATACGTCACCGGCACACGCGAAGGCATCCCCGTGCAACCCGATGCCCTACAGCAAGTCATCGACTATTACAAAGACAGTCCGGAAGACCTGAAACAGATGTTGGGCGACAACCCGTATGAGTTGAAGAACATCATCCGGCACTGGATATTGAACGACAACCCGGACTTGCAGATTTTCCCGACCGACAGCATCGTGGTGACGGTGGACAAGGAAGCCGTGAAACGCTCGGGCATGATGATTGCCGCCGATTCTATTCCCGACGTGATGCACATCTCGCTCAAAGGCAAACGCGCCGTCTACAAGAGTGAGATGATGATGTTGGAAATGATTTCGCAGGCCAACTGGGAACGCCCGCTCTACATGTCCACGACGGTAGGTCCCGACAATTACGGACATCTGGGCGACAACTTCGTACAGGAAGGCCTTGCCTGCCGCATCACACCGTTCGACACCAAACAGAGCGGCCGCACCATCGACAGCGAGAGGATGTACGACAACATGATGAACAAGTTCAAATACGGTGGATTGAAAGAGAATCCGGACATCTACCTCGACGAGACCGTGATACGCATGTGCTACACACACCGCCGCCTCTTCAACCAACTGGCCCAACAGCTGCTGAAAGAAGGAAAGAAAGAGAAGGCATTGAAAGTGCTGCAACGGGCTGAGGAAGAAATTCCGGGCAGCATCGTCCCGCACGAAGCCATCTACGGACATTCCATCGAACTGGGCAGGGCGTGGTTGTCACTGGGCCATAAGGCAGAAGGAGGCAAATTGCTCGAAGCTGCACGACAAAACGCGAAAGAATATTTGGAATGGTACCTGAGCCTGAGCACGCCGCGACTGTTGCAATCGTCACGGGAATGCCTCACACAGCTCTACATCCTGAACAGCATCGCGAAAACTTGGGAGGCCGCAGACAAGAAGAAAGCCGAAGAGTGCATCATGGAAGTGAACAACTATGCTTCACGTTGCCATCAAAGAGGAATAAGCTTGTAATCCCAGTCTGAAACCCAGGAATCCATGTTCATAGAACAACCCGCAGTATTCCTCCGGTGGCTATATCCGACCGCGATATGGCGGATGAGCCGCAAGAAGAAAGTAGTCTATCTGACATTCGATGACGGACCGATACCTGAAGCCACCCCGTTTGTGTTAGACACATTGGACAGGTTTGGTATCAAGGCCACTTTCTTCATGGTGGGAGACAACGTGCGCAAGCATCCCGACATCTACCGCATGGTCGTCGAACGCGGGCACCGCATCGGCAACCATACGTTCAACCACATCGGCGGCTTCCGGCATTCATGCAAAGAATATCTGGAAAATGCAGACAAAGCCAACCGCCTGCTGCATACCAACCTCTTCCGCCCTCCACACGGGTGGATGCGGTTGCTGCAATTCAAACTGCTACGCAAGCACTACCGCATCATCATGTGGGACTTGGTGACGCGTGACTACAGCAAAAGGGTGACGGCGGAGGACGTGGTGAACAACGTGAAACGCTACGCACGCAACGGTTCCATCATCACGTTCCACGACTCGCTGAAAAGTATCGACAAGCTGCAAACGGCTTTGCCCGAATCCCTGCAATGGCTGAAAGACCAAGGATATGTTTTCAAAGTGATAGAATGACAAAAAACATACTCTCTGCCACTCAAATAAAAGCCGAGGCCGCACGCCTCGGCTTTTCTGCTTGCGGACTGGCCCCGGCCGGACCGGTCGCCCCTCAGCACGCCGCTTTCTTCAAACGCTGGCTCGGCGAAGGACGGCAGGCCGGTATGGCTTACATGGAAGGGCATGAAGCCAAACGGCTTGACCCCCGCCTCCTCGTGGAAGGATGCCGGACGGTGGTCAGCGTGGCCCTGAACTACCACCCGTCCACGCCCATCCCGGACCACAAACTGCAAATCGCCTGGTATGCTTACGGGAAGGACTACCACGACATCATGCGGCAGAAACTGAACGGCCTGCTCGAAGCCCTGCGGCACAGTACGCCGGAAGGCACCTTGCAAGGGCGTGCCTTCTGCGACACGGCACCGGTACTGGAACGCTATTGGGCCTGGCGGTGCGGCTTGGGGTGGATAGGCCGCCACACCCAGCTCGTCATCCCCCGGGCGGGCAGTGCATTCTTCCTCGGCGAACTGATGCTCAACCTACCGGCGGATGCCTACGATACGCCTTTCCCCACCGACCGTTGCGGCACCTGCCGCCGTTGCATCGAAGCCTGCCCCACGCATGCCTTGGAAGAAGGGTGCGGACTGGATGCCCGCCGCTGCCTGAGCTACCTGACCATCGAGAACCGGGGCGGAATTCCCGAAGAGGTTGCTGCCCGGATGTATCCTTATTTCTACGGTTGCGACCGTTGCCTGCGTGCCTGTCCTCATTTGCGTTCCGCCATCTCCACCACGGAACCGGCCTTCACTCCCCGTCCCGAACTGCTGCAAATGGAGGAGGAAGACTGGGTGCGGTTGGACGTGGAACACTACCGGATGCTCTTCAAAGGCTCTGCCGTGAAACGGGCAAAATACGAGGGCCTCATCCGCAACCTGAAAGCACTGCGCGGCCACGGGGACAAGTAGTGCATTCCGTTCTCCTGTCCATCCTTACATTCTGTCAATTTGCCAATCCAACACCCTTAGGATTTCATTTTCTTGCATGATGGCGCACACGGACGAAAAAACACGATTCTCGCGTGCCTTGCAAAATCCTTCGTGTCACTCATTCCCTCCCTTACGCTTACTTCCTGCATACAAAGCCATCATCCCGTGCGCAAGCCATTACACACCACGTAAGCCCATAGCCTTCCCGGCCCATCATCTTGCCACACGGATTTGGACAGGAACGGGCTTCCATTTAAAAGAAAAACAGGCCATCGGGACACACCTACGTACCGCCCGAAGCCGATTTTTCCAACGACATGCGGACAAACACAAAAAGTCCTGCGCAGATAAAAAGTGTTTTCTCAGCCGAACGGAAAATCATTCGGCTGAGACTGATTCCTAAAAATGCTTTAGATACATGAAAAACGAGGCCGAAATGTGAATATATGTATTCAAATGAGCCTGAAAATTACACGGAATGTACTTTTCAGGCTCATTTCATCACCCCAAAAATCGGCATATAGCTTACATTTTGTCGACATAAAGAGGGAATCCTATATCAAATATCCAAAGACAGAATACACATACAAATGACGAAGAGAAATATGAAGTACCTCAATCCACCACGACTTTGCATAATCTGCTCACGCTCGGCAGACTTCGAGCAAGCTCGGTCTGCGCTCACTTAATCGCAAATTTGCATAATTTGCTCACGCTCGGCAGGCTTCGAGCAAGCTCGGCCTGCGCTCACTTAATCGCAAATTTCTTCGTACCCACGATATAAATCCCGTGCGGAAGTCCGTTCACGGCTTCATGCGGCATGACCGCGCTGCGCACTTTCACGCCGCTCACGGTGTACACATCCACCGGAACCGCAGCCGACCCCGTCACTTCACGTATGGCAGTCGGTTTGCCGACATACAGCAACCTAAAGTTGTCGAAACAGTTCCAGTCGTGGTACCTATACTCAGTCTTGTCCAGACCGACCCGCAAATCCCCTTTCGCCAATAGCTCGTATTCCACTTCATTGGCACGGTATTCCCCGTCGCGGTTGAAGGCATTGTCAGCCGACCGCACATCGTCGGGATAGGTATAGGGATTGTAAGTGTAGGGAGCGGAACCGTCGAACAAAGACATGAACGTCTGGCGGCTGTTATTGAGATACAGCCCGGCCAAAAACTGTTCCGAACCGTCCTGATGCGCGTTATAGGCTTCCGCCTTGTCGCCATAGCGATAAAAGCCTTGGGCGCGAAGACGGTATGTACCGGCCGGCATACGTTCCAACACCTGATAAGTGTCGTAAACCTTGTCATAAAACTCAGCCACGCCGGAAGAAGCCGCCGTAAAAGGCGTGCCTTCCCATCCCTTGCTGCCTTCCGAAAAATCGGGATTGACTAAAAGCCAGGTAAGGTCTACTTCCTCTCCGGGCGTCCAACCGGCGCACAAATCCCTCGTATAGGCTTCCATCGCCGCTTTCAGGGCTTCGTAGGCCGCAGGCAAAGCCATGGCCAACTCCGGCACGGAAGTCAGGTCCAACGCTTTTTCGGCTTGCCGGATGGCGGCATCGAACACTTGGCTGCCGCTCTCCTCCTTCACTTCCCGCACACGTGGCAGGTACAAACGCACGTCGCTCCATGCCTGCAACAGGCGGTATTCTTCTTCCGTCACCGTCATGACGGAACCGTGCTGGAACGCTCCGGTCCCTTCCACGTTGGAGGAATGCGTCACGTTCAATCCTAAATGGTCGGTCTCGCAATACTTGTAGGCATTGCCTCCGGAGTAACGCATATAATACAGGTTGTACATGTCTTCATTGATGCGGCGCACCGTACTGGAACCTTCCACCTGTTCCGAACCTTCGTTCGTCACGTGCATCACTTCCGTCCAAGTACCACCCACCAACTTCTTGCTTGTAGCTTCATAAATACCCCGTTCCGTACCCGAAGCCCCTTCACGCTTGTAATACATGTGGTAGAGGCTGTCGTAGGGATTATACACGATGTCCGCGTCGATTACCGAGATTCCGGGGTCGAAAAAGACACGGGGTTGGGTCAGCGTCTTGAACTCCCGGTCGGCATAGGAATAGAAAATACGGTCATGGTTGTCGCCTTCGTTCGTGGAAAGTATGGAATAATACACTAAATAGGCACCTTCTCCCCCGTTATAGTCCTTGTCCCAGATGAACTGCGGTGCCCATACACGGTTGATACGGGCATATTCCTCATCGGTGTCATATACGCCCGTCGTGACATCGGGGTCGGAGAAGATGGATTTCCCCCGGTTGAAGTCGAACGTCGTACCCTCCCAATGTATCAAATCCCGGGAACGTACCAAGTTGATGCCGTGGTTGTTCCACACGCCGGAAGCGTGCTGTTTCATGTCGGTGGTCGTGATGAAATAGCCGTCCGACGCTTCAGCGCGCCCTATATAGGCGTCACGCGTGCCATGTTCTATTCCTGCCACCTGTTCCGTGTCGAAAATTTCTTCCCCGTCCAACAATACGTGGAACACACGGCCTTTATCTTCCTTCGCACCGAGTGCGAAATTGGTGATTTCCTTTCCTGCGTTCATGAAGCAGTACAAGTAACCATAGCGGTTGTCATCGGGTGCCAACATCACCGGACACTCCACTACCACCGTGTCGGCCTCGCAACTTAACTTGGCAGACAACACCCCGGCACGGACAGCCTCATCCCCTTGCGGCAGGGCGCGTACCACCAGTTTCCCATCCTCTAAAGCAACGGCATCCTCATAGCCTTGGCCTACGGACAAGAGCCATTCCACGCCTACTTTGTCGGAAATCATGTTGGGTAATTCCGTCGTGGCATGCAAACAGTTGAACTTCTTCATAAACCGTGCCAGTCCTTCGCGCCCAACACTCATGGCCACTTCCCGCGACTCCGCCGCACGGTCTTTCACCCGGGCATAGAGTTCCCTCGCCTGCCCTTCGTCCAAAGCCACGTCATAAATCTGGAAATCATCGAAGAAGACCTCGGCCATCAAGGCATCTGCGGCAAAGGGCGAACGCCCGATATAGGCTTCCGTCAGACGTTCCGCCACGTTGTCCGGACGTTGCGTTACTTGCTGCTCACTGGCCAGACGACCATCCACGTAAAGCCGCCCCATGCCGCCCGACTGCACGTATGCGATATTATGCCACACGCCATAAGCCAACCCTCCGTGCGAAGGGGCATCCGTGCTCGCCCCGTCCTTGATAGTGTAATACCAACCCGTGTTGCCCGGGCTGTTCACCAACCCTATGTATTGCTCCGTCCCATGGGCAAAAGCGTATGCCCAACAATAATCCTCCAACGTTCCTACGCCGGGCAAGGCGATGTCGACCGACATGGTATAATCGGCATCTAACCCGGCCAAGGTACGGCGTGCCATGTCCACGCCTAAATCAAAAAAACCTTGCTCACCAACAGCACCAGTATAAAGGGCATGGTTGCCGTCATCCATCGTCACGATGGAAGCACCTCCACACAACTTCCCAACGAACTTCCCAGCATCGTCAGCTGCTTGCCCACCGTCGAAGGAATACCGCACCAACGGCTCCGGCAATTCCGGTTTTTCTTCTGGAACAAGTTCCACGTCCTTCACGTCCAAACGAAGGATACTCAACGAATAGGCCGGAACAGTATAAGTAAAACTACTGCCCGAAACCTCCAATGCCTGCTCACGGGGCACCACTTTGTCCGGGTGCTCCAGGCTGTTCTCGTCCGTACCGTTCCCACTTGTCAGCACCACCACCGAACCGCCGGTCGTGGAAGCATGTGCCAGATTAACCGTAGCCTCTTGCGGTGTGGAAGACGGATTGACCAACTTCACGTACAACACGCCTGCCTCGTCGTCGATATTGGAAGAGACGTATATCTTGCGGCTCACCGGCAAAGTGAAATCATGCAGGAGCGCACCGTCCAGATAGCACTTCACGTGCGTGCCGTTCACTTCGACTTTAATACGGTAGGCATGTCCTGTTTCCAAAGACCCACTCACGGAAGCCACCGTAGTCTTCGACCCGTTGGTGCAAACTTCCACCCCGTGTTGGGTGTTGCCCCATCCGCCGAGGTTCCACCAACAATAATTGTCTCCGTCCCCGCAATTAAAGGCGATGAGGAAACCCTCCGCCCCACCGGTCTTCGTGGCTTCCACCTCATACGTATAGTCCTGTCCCGGCTGCACATCGCAGACATAAAGTTTGCCTTGCATGCCCTTATCCGTCTGTTTCAGCACGCCGCCCGAAGTGGTCCACGTGCCTCCGTCGGCCTTCCATTCTGGTTTTACGGACGAGAAATCGTCGTGGAAGACCACCGTCCCGTCGCCTGCCGTGACTTTCACGTTGTCGAAAGTGGCACTCGTGCTCCACGTGCTCAGGCCGATGCCCCCGGAGCGCAACAGTTGGTTGTTTTCCTCCGTCCACTTCACATTCTGTTTTCCTACATTGTTCGGGAAAAGCTGCTGCACGTAGTACGAAGGTGTACCGTAACTGGTATAACTGTTGAAACGGATCATGTCCGGACGCCAGTTGTAATTGTTTTCGTTGACGAATATCGGGGCATAGCTGTTCATGATGCAAACATCGGAGTTGTTTTCCATCCCCTGCATGAAGACCGCCTCTCCCAACGCCGCATTCAAATGACCATTGACGCCATAGTCCTGTGTCACAGCATACTCTCCCACATAGATCTTGTGGCTTGCCCGGCTATAAGAATCATACTTGTTATATTGGTTGACAAACCATGAGGGATTCCTATAATAGTGCTCGTCAACCGCATCCACCGGATATGGGTTACGCCAACTGGGATTGTCCGTGCCCCATGATTCCACGTTACCAATCAGCGTCACTTCGGGATACTTGGCCTTAATGGCCTTGCGGAACTGTTCGTAACGTTCAGCATAGTGGTCGCTCTGGTCGTTATTGTTTTCCGAACTGTAATTATAGTTCTCGTTCCCGATTTCCAATAAACGGAGATTGAAAGGCTCGGGATGGCCGTTCTTGGCCCGTAACGCGCCCCATTTCGTAGTTTTGGCATCGCCGTTGCAATACTCTATCGCATCGAGAGCCTCTTGGATGTATTCGTCTATCCGGGTATAGTCCTCCACCCACGCATGCCCCATGCCCATATTGACCACGAACAGAGGTTCCGCCCCCAAGTCCTCGGTGAGCTGCAACATCTCATGGAATCCGAAACCGTCCGACACCCTATATCCCCAATTCTGGTTCATGTGCCCGGGACGTTCCTCGATAGGGCCGATGGTGTTTTTCCACTCAAAACGGTTGGTTTTTCCGTTGGCATAATGCCCTTCCACGTAACAACCGCCGGGAAAACGTACGAACGACGGCTTCATGGCTTCCAGTTTTTCCGCCAAGTCGATGCGGCAACCGTTGTCACGGCCTTTGTAAGTAGGCGGGAAAAGACTTACCACGTCCAATACGACCGTGCCGGGCACGGAACCCTTCAGGGCGAACCAACCGTCGCGAGCCTCTCCCGTGGCCGTGATTTCCGCCGTCAGCTTCGTCCATCCCGAGCCGACATCCACCGTCATCTCTCGGCTACCCAGACTCCGACCGCCCTGAGTCTGCAACTCGGCTGTAATGACACCCTTATAATCAGGACTTCCTTTTATCCAAAAAGACAGCCGATAAGTCTGCCCGCTCACCACATGAATGCCCCAGAAACCCTCGTTACGCACACCGTCGCCCGCGCCTTTGAATTCCAATTCGAGCGCGTGCCCCTGTGCCTCATTCAGCATCCCGTCGGTAACCACGGCCATACGGGCATTCCCCACAGGCCACCATTTGTCAGGGTTCGACGCATTGTCCTCGAAAGAACGGTTGTGAATCAGCTCGGCGTAAAGCCCACCGTCGCCGGCATGGTTGATTTCCTCGAAAAAGATGCCGTAATGGCGACCACCGATGGAAGCTCCCCGCTGTCCGGCATCGATATTCAATGTAACTTGTGCCATGGAAGAGGCCACACACATTGCGTAAAATGCAACGGGAATAAGCCTCTTGAAAAAAGATTTGCCCTTCATTTCATGAAAAATATAGAGGTTAATGTTTTTAATTTACAAGACGTTGCCATCTTTGTCCAAAAGTAATTAAATCCACGTTTCAAACCTAATAAAAATCTAAATAAATGTGGAAGACACACCATTTTCTCCTTTTTTCTCCTTAACTTTGCAGCCGTAAATACAAATGTGGATAGATTTGGGCGGCTTGCAACCACGGTAAAAAATGCTAAATACAGTTTTGAAACTGCACGCATACCTTCCCAATGAAACCCCATTCTTATTATTATTTTTTTAATTTAACTACGTAGAAATGGGTTATTTATTTACTTCCGAATCGGTGTCCGAAGGACATCCGGACAAAGTGGCGGACCAGATTTCCGACGCTGTATTGGACGAATTATTGGCTTTCGACCCTAATTCGAAAGTCGCATGTGAAACATTGGTGACAACGGGTCAGGTTGTCGTGGCCGGAGAGGTAAAATCAGAAGCTTACGTCGACCTGCAAGAAATAGCCCGCCGTACTATCCGCCGTATCGGTTATACCAAAGCGGAATACAAGTTCGAAGCGGAAAGTTGCGGCGTATTCTCTGCCATCCATGAACAAAGCGCCGACATCAACCGCGGCGTGGAACGCCAAGACCCGATGGAACAAGGGGCAGGCGACCAAGGCATGATGTTCGGTTATGCCACCAATGAAACGGAAAACTACATGCCGCTATCCCTCGACCTCAGCCACAAAATCCTGCGTGTATTGGCCGAAATACGACGCGAAGGCAAAGAAATGACGTACTTGCGTCCCGATGCCAAAAGCCAAGTGACGATTGAATATGATGATAACGGGAAACCGGTTCGCGTAGACACGGTTGTGGTTTCCACACAACATGACGAGTTTATCCAACCGACCGACGGCAACCAAGAAGAAGCCGACCGGAAGATGTTGGACAAGATACGACAGGATGTCATTACAATCCTGATGCCGCGTGTCATTGCCGAGATTCACGACCCGGCCATACTCCGACTGTTTGACGAACATATCACTTACCACGTGAACCCCACCGGTAAATTCGTGATAGGCGGTCCTCACGGCGATACCGGACTGACCGGCCGTAAGATCATAGTAGACACCTACGGGGGCAAAGGTGCCCACGGCGGAGGCGCCTTCTCCGGGAAGGATCCCTCCAAAGTAGACCGTTCGGCCGCATACGCCGCACGCCACATCGCCAAGAACATGGTGGCAGCCGGAGTGGCCGACGAAATGCTAGTGCAAATCAGCTATGCCATCGGTGTGGCACGCCCTGTGAACATCTACGTCAATACTTACGGACGCAGCCATGTCAGCCTGAGCGACGGAGAGATTGCGCAAAAGATAGACGCGTTGTTCGACCTGCGGCCGAAAGCCATCGAAGACCGCCTGAAACTCCGCAATCCCATTTATGAAGAGACTGCCGCTTACGGCCACATGGGACGCCAACCGCAGACCGTGACCAAGGAGTTCCACAGCCGCTATATGCCTACCAAGACCCTCGAAGTGGAACTCTTCACGTGGGAGAAATTGGATTATGTTGCTCAAATCAAAGAAACATTCGGACTATAAGATGAACGCGATTCAGTCAGTGTGTGTATACTCGGCCTCCAGTACGAAAATAGCCGATTGCTATTTCCGGGCTGCACGGGAATTGGGTGAACTCTTGGGACACCATGGCATCCGTCTGGTGAACGGTGCCGGAAACCTCGGGCTTATGAGAGCCTGCGCCGATGCCTGCCTGGAAGCCGGAGGGCAAGTGACCGGCGTGATTCCCCGTTTCATGGTGGAACAAGGTTGGCAACACCCCGGGCTTACGGAACTGATTGAAACGGAAGACATGCACACCCGCAAGCAAACAATGGCCCGCCTTTCAGACGGTGTCATTGCCTTGCCGGGCGGATGTGGCACGTTGGAAGAATTGCTCGAAATCATTACGTGGAAACAACTCGGACTATATCTGAACCCCATTGTAGTACTGAATACAAACGGATTCTATGATCCTTTGTTGAAAATGCTCGACCGAGCCGCCGAAGAGCATTTCATGCGTCCGGCCCATTTGGACATCTGGAAAGTGGCTTCCACTCCTACAGAAGCCATCGACTTATTGTACTCCACTCCTGTCTGGGACAAGGAAATCCGCAAGTTTGCCGCCATTTGAACATGAAAGACTCACTTCAAACGGCTCTTCCGGCACACGAGAACGCTTCGTATCCCCTCCGGCAGAAATTCAACCCGAAACAAATCATTGAAAGCCTGCCCGCTGATGCCACACCGGCCCAACAGGATTCTGCCATCCAGGCGATGCTGCCTCCACGTCCGACCGTGCGTTCGACACGTCCCGACACCCTGAACCTTCCGGGATGGCAGATACCGTCGGCCAAAAGTACCCTCTCCGTACAAGGCATCCGATACGATGAAAACTTTTTCAGCACCTCGCCCTATTACCATGCTGAAACAAACATCCGCCCAACCGGCATGGATGCCGACCCGTTACCCTACCTGTTACGCCACGATGACTGGGTCACGGGCATCCTGCTCTGCTGTTTCCTGGTAGTCATGACCATCTTCGCCAACAGCAAAAAGTTTATCAAACAACGCTTACAGGACTTTTTCCTCAACCGCATGGACAAGGAGAAACTTTTCTCGATAGAGACGGGCCGCGAAATGCGCCACGCCGTTTTCCTTTATATGCAAAGCGGATTGCTCGTCAGCCTTTTTTTCTTCGATTACACACAAACTACCCGGGACCTCTTCATGTCCCCCGTTTCCTCCCATACCCTATTGGGAATCTATGTTTTGATTTGTTGGACTTACTTAGGATTCAAGCAACTGTTTTACACGTTTGTCAATTGGATCTTTTTTGACAAAGAACGCAGAAGTACCTGGCTCAAATCATATTCATTCCTCATTTCGGCCGAAGGAGTACTGCTCTTTCCGCTTGCTCTAATCACAGTCTTTTTCAATCTTCCGACCCACGATGTGATATTATGTTTATGCCTGTTGTTGGGTTTCATCAGACTTCTACTCTTTTATAAAACTTTTTGTATATTTTTCCCAAAAATTCATGGTTTTTTCCATTTAATTATGTACTTTTGTGCCCTTGAAATGCTGCCTTTGTGCGGCTTATGGCAAGCACTTACATATACGAACGACATACTATTATAAAATATTTGGACACTTATGATAAAGAAGATTCTGGTTTCACAACCCAAACCAACCTCCGAGAAATCTCCTTATTTCGAGATTGCCTCCAAGTATGGTGTGGAAGTAGTTTTCAGACCATTTATCAAGATTGAAGGTTTGTCTGCTAAGGAATTCCGCCAACAGAAAGTCTCTATATTGGATTATACCGCAGTGGTATTCACCTCACGCAATGCCATAGACCATTTCTTCCTTCTGTGCAAAGAATTACGTGTGACGATACCCGAAGACATGAAGTATTTCTGCATCACGGAAACCATTGCACTGTACATCCAGAAATATGTGCAGTACCGCAAACGCAAAGTATTCTTCGGTTCCACGGGCAAAGTGGACGACTTGATACCGGCCATGGTGAAACACAAGACAGAGAAATATCTGGTTCCATTGTCGGATGTACATAATGACGAAATTACCAATTTGTTGGATGCCAAGAAACTCATCCATAAGGAGGTTGTGATGTACCGCACAGTGAGCAACGATTTCAAGAGCGACGAGAAGTTCGATTACGACATGTTGATTTTCTTCAGCCCGTCGGGCATACAGGCTTTGCTGAAAAACTTCCCCAAATTCGAGCAGAAAGACATCGCCATCGGTACGTTCGGACCGGCCACAGCCCAAGCCGTCAAAGACGCAGGACTGCGGTTGGACATGGAAGCTCCCACTTCGCAATACCCGTCTATCACGGCTGCATTGGACGATTTCGTGAAGAAGCACAACTGTTGATGCTCATCAAATAAGAAAGGGTGCCGGAAAAGCACCCTTTTTCCTTTACCTGACAACACCGTACCTTATGGAACAGAAACCGGACTCTTCATTTCATAAATCGGAGCGCTTATGCAGCAAACGCGTCATAGACGCCCTGTTCGCCGGAGGCAGCAAGTCCATGTCGGCCTTTCCGCTTCGCGTAGTCTTCATGCCGGTTCCCGTAGAGGCCCCGGCTCCTCCTGTATCCGTACTGGTATCCGTCTCGAAACGGCGTTTCAAAAGGGCAGTAAAACGCAACCGGGTGAAACGGCAAATCCGCGAAGCTTACCGCAAACAAAAACACATACTGACATCCGCCTTACCCACGCCCTCCGGGCAAGGCTTGGCCGTGGCATTCCTCTGGCTTTCCGACCGATTGTATGCTTCGGCCGAAGTGGACGATTGCGTAAAACGCTTGTTGGTGCGTATTTCCGAACAACTTCCGGCATCCCCGGCCGAACACCCCGGCAATGCATCTGCCTTATGACCGTTTCCGACATTGGTTATCCGCCGCGTTGATTGCTCCCATCCAGTTCTACCGCCGCGTGATTTCCCCCATGACTCCCCCGTCGTGCAGGTTCACGCCGACTTGTTCGCAATACGCCATCGAAGCCATCCGCAAGCATGGCCCCTTCAAAGGCATGTACTTGGCCGTGCGCCGAATCCTGCGCTGCCATCCCTGGGGAGGAAGCGGTTATGACCCCGTCCCGTAAGCCTATGGAAACATATCTGAACCTCCATGCCCACCGGCCGGCCGCTTCTCCGTCGGAGAGTGTTGTCCGCAACTATATCCTCCCCTTGCCTCCTTCCGGACACGAAGAGCCCGAATACGGGCAAACCTTTTCCGCCGGTATCCATCCTTGGTATATCCCCGCACATCCGGAAGAAACCCTGAAAGAACTGGAGCGCCTGGCAGCCTCTCCTTCTTGTAAATCCATAGGAGAAGCCGGACTGGACAAATATGCATCTACCCCACTTCCCCTACAACGTGAACTTTTCATACGGCAGGCGGAACTGGCCGTCTCTCGTCAACTTCCCGTCATCATCCACTGCGTCAAGGCATGGGACGAATTACTGGCCATAAAAAAAGACTTCCCAGAAACATTACCTTGCATCATCCATGGTTTCCGAGGAAAGCCCCAACTGGCCGAAAGCTTGTTAAGCAAAGGCTTTTACCTCAGTTTCGGTTTCCGTTTCCATCCGCAAAGCCTGACGCTCTGCCCGTCCGACCGTCTCTTCTTTGAAAGCGACGAAGACCTGCGTCCCATAGACACACTATACCATATAGCTGCCGAACTGCGCTCTTGTACACCGGAAGGACTGCGCGCACAATGTTGGGAAAACCTCGTCCGTACCGGCCCATCGTCTAAAAAATAAGAATATAGTTGCAAGTCTCATTGAAAGGTCGTACTTTTGTACGACTCAATTTTTATTAAACAAAATACATTCATACGATGAACTTTGTAGAAGAACTGAAATGGAGAGGCATGATCCACACCATGATGCCGGGCACCGAGGATTTACTTGAAAAAGAACAGGTCACCGCCTATCTGGGCATCGACCCCACGGCGGACTCCCTGCACATAGGCCATCTTTGTGGTGTGATGATGCTCAAGCATTTCCAACGTTGCGGGCACAAACCGTTGGCCCTTATCGGAGGTGCCACCGGAATGATAGGCGACCCTTCGGGTAAAAGCCAGGAACGCAACTTGCTCGACGAAGAAACGTTGCGCCACAACGTGGCCTGCATCAAACAGCAACTAGCCCGGTTCCTGGATTTCGACAGCGACGCTCCCAACCACGCCGAGTTAGTGAACAATTACGACTGGATGAAGGACTTCAAGTTCCTCGACTTCGCCCGCGAAGTCGGCAAGCACATCACCGTGAACTACATGATGGCCAAAGACAGCGTGCAAAAGCGTCTGAACGGCGAGGCACGCGACGGACTGTCGTTCACCGAGTTCACTTACCAACTTCTTCAAGGTTACGACTTCTTATATTTGTACGAACATAAAGGCTGCCGCCTCCAGTTGGGCGGAAGCGACCAATGGGGCAACATCACGACCGGTGCCGAACTGATACGCCGCACCAACGGTGGTGAAGTGTTCGCTTTGGTATGCCCGTTAGTGACGAAAGCCGACGGAACCAAGTTCGGCAAGACCGAAAAAGGCAACATCTGGCTTAACCGCGACTACACTAGCCCGTATGCCTTCTATCAGTTCTGGCTCAACGTGGCCGACGACGATGCCAAACGTTACATCCGCATCTTCACCACACTGGACAAGGAAGAAATAGACGGCCTCATCGCCCAACACGATGAAGACCCGGGACAGCGCATCCTGCAAAAACGCCTGGCCAAGGAAATCACCATCATGGTACACAGCGAAGAAGACTACAACATGGCTGTGGAGGCTAGCAACATCCTGTTCGGAAAGGCGACCAAGGAAAGCCTGACGAAGTTGGACGAACAAACGCTGCTCGACGTGTTCGCGGGCGTGCCGCAATTCGAAGTCAGCCGCGAAGCCCTGTCGGCCGGAGTCAAAGCCGTAGACCTGACAGCCGAGATGACGCAATGCTTCCCCAGCAAGGGCGAGATGCGCAAGATGGTACAAGGCGGCGGCGTTTCGCTGAACAAGGAAAAACTGACAGCTTTCGACCGCATGGTAACAACCGACGACCTGCTCAACGGCAAATACCTGCTCGTGCAACGTGGCAAGAAAAACTATTTCCTGCTCATCGCAAAATAAAAAAACAGAGAAAAATTTGTAGGATAGCGAAAATCTCGCTATCTTTGCACCGCTTTCGAGAGAAAGACATAAGGATTGGGATATGGTGTAATGGTAGCACAAGACATTTTGGTCGTCTTAGTCTTGGTTCGAACCCAGGTATCCCAACCAAAAGGAAGACCTCCGGAATTTTAAAATTCCGGAGGTCTTCCTTTTGTATCTTCCATATCTCATGTAATACAATATAGTAGAATGGCTATTTCCATCCACGTCCCCTCTTCCGACATCCCCTCACAAACAGCCTACCACGCAGTACAAACCTATTCTTTTACAGATGAAACAGGCACGCCATTTTCACGTTCCTTCATCATCATCTGATAGCCAAACGATTAGAAAGCTCCTCTGTTTAACTTTTCATTCTGCGCCAAATGATTTTTCAATCTCCTGAGATTGATTTTCCGTTCTGCGCCAAACGATTTACGGTTTGGCGCAGAACATTTCGTGAAATGAAAAGGAATGACAAAACAAGGTCGTGGAAGGCGTACCATATGCCGCGCCTACGGCATCATGGATGTGCAACGCAAGGCGACGCACCACCAGAACCGCCATACGTCCCCCGACTGAGAAACAAATTTGCACGAACAACAGTTTTCTTATAATTTTGCCCCCGACAAAACCACTCCAACACGAAAAAAGCCATGGACAAAATCATTTTGGAAACAGAACGGATGTACCTTCGCGAAATGTCGCCCGAAGATTTCAAAGCCATTTGCCTCATCATGCAAGACGAGCAGACGATGCAAGCCTATAACGGAGCGTTCGCAGACTGCGACATCCGCACGTGGATTGAAAGGCAACTCCAACGGTACGACACCTACGGATACGGATTGTGGGCCGCCATCCGGAAAGATTCGGGCGAACTGATAGGGCAATGCGGACTGACACGGCAATATTGGTTGGAACGACAAGTGATAGAGGTGGGATACCTGTTCCGCCGCGACCATTGGCACAAGGGCTACGCCACGGAAGCCGCCAAGGCTTGCAAAACGTATGCTTTCGGGCAGTTGGAGGCCAACCGGCTGTGCGCCATCATACGCGACACCAATACCGCCTCCCAACGCGTGGCACAACGTATCGGTATGACCCGCCGACCGGGAATCATGGTGAAACACTATCGTGGTACCGACATGCCCCATTACCTCTTCGCCGTAGAGAAATATTAATTGCAACCAAGTTGCATGCCAAACTGTTGTGTGCTTGGCATTTTTCCCCTATCTTTGCTCCCACGAAAACAAGAATCACCGAAACGATGAAAAAACAACTCCATGCCATCATCTTGTTATGGCTCTGCATGTTGGTGCAGGCCGTTTCGGTCTTTCCCCACCACCATCATGCCGAAGCCCTCTGTCTGGGGCACGACATGGAAACCGCCCGTCCGGCAAAAGGAACACATGCGTGCGGTTCGGAGTGCATCACGCATTTCCACCTGACGATGCCATCGTCCGGCTCCCACGTCTCTTATAAGAAAAACGTATCCCGTCCTTCATGTCTGCTGCGGACGTCATACGACTTTCCGGTCATTCATGGCCCACAAACATCAAAAGGAACTTACCAGACAGACCGGACCGACTTATACCTTTCCCTGCCCGTCGGGGGGAAAGGATTAAGGGCACCTCCCTTGGCTTAGCCAGAGACAAAGACATTTTTCATCTTATTCATCCCAAATTTTAATATTCCTATGAAGAAAATATATTTCTTGATGGGCGCTTTGGCTATAAGCATGCTGAGCGCCTGCCACAACCATGACCACGAGAACGAGCATGTACACGACAGCGAGAAGACCGCTGAAAAAGAGAACCATAACGAACATGCGGATGAAATCATCCTGACAGCCGAGAAAGCCAAAGCGGCAGGCATCGCCACCGAAACCGTGAAACGGGACACGTTCCGGCAAGTCATCCCGACCGGCGGCCAGATACTCGCTGCCCAAGGAGAAGAAACCACGGTAGTGGCCGGAACGTCCGGCGTGGTGCGGTTCGCACGGACGCTGACCGCCGGTGCCCAGATCGGAAGCGGCACTGTATTGTTTCATTTGTCCTCGGAAAAGATACAAGGCGGAGATCCTTTGGAACGTGCATACGTCGCTTACCAAAACGCCAAGGCAGAATACGAACGCGCCAAACCGCTGGCTGAGAAACAGATTGTGACGCGCAAAGACCTTGAAAACCTGAAAGCGGCCTACGAAGACGCACGTATCAGTTACGAGGCCCTGGATCCCCAACATACACGGAAAGGCATAGCCGTCACGGCTCCGACGGGCGGATATGTGAAGAACGTGGCGGTGAAAGAAGGTGACTATGTGACCACCGGACAAGCATTGATGACCCTGACCCAAAACCGACGCCTGCAACTGCGTGCCGATGTATCGGAACGTTATTACGGCGCACTGAAGCAAATCACTTCGGCCCACTTCAAGACCCCGTATGATGACAAGGTTTATGCTTTGGAAAACCTGCACGGACGGATCCTGTCCTACGGAAAGGCTTCGGACGAGAATGCTTTCTACATCCCTGTCCTGTTTGAATTCGACAACACGGGCGATATCGTGCCAGGAAGTTATGTGGAAACCTACCTCCGTGGGGCAGAACGCACCGGAGTAATTTCCCTGCCCGTCTCAGCACTGACTGAAGAACAAGGGTTGTACTTCGTTTACTTGCAGGAAGGCAAGGAAGTGTACCGTAAACAGGAAGTAAAAACAGGAGCCGAAGACGGGCTGCGCGTAGAAATCCTCTCGGGCCTGAAACCCGGCGACCGCGTGGTCACACAAGGTGCTTACCACGTGAAACTGGCTTCGGCCTCGAATGCCATCCCGGCCCACAACCATTCCCACTAAACTTGTCTTGGAGGATATATTATGCTGAACAAAATCATACGGTTCTCCCTGCAGAACCGCTTATTCATATTGATGGCCTCCATCCTGTTGATGATAGGAGGCCTCTATCAGGCTTACCATACGGAAGTGGATGTTTTCCCCGACCTGAACGCCCCCACCGTTGTGGTCATGACAGAAGCCGGAGGCATGGCAGCCGAAGAGGTGGAACAGTTGGTCACTTTCCCGATAGAGACCGCCGTCAACGGTGCCACCAGTGTACGTCGTGTACGTTCCTCATCTACCACAGGCTTCTCTGTCGTATGGGTGGAATTCGACTGGGATACGGATATCTATCTGGCCCGGCAAATCGTATCAGAAAAACTGGCCACAGTGGCAGAAAGCCTGCCCGACAACGTGGGTAACCCGACGTTAGGACCACAGTCTTCCATCTTGGGAGAATTGCTTATCGTAGGCTTGACTGCCGACAGCACCTCCATGCTCGACTTACGTACATTGGCCGACTGGGTCATCCGCCCACGCCTGATGTCCACCGGAGGCGTAGCCCAAGTGGCCGTATTGGGCGGTGACATCAAGGAATACCAAATCCTGCTGCACCCCGAACGGATGAAACACTACGGAGTGACGCTGGGCGAGGTGATGGAAGTCACGCGGAACATGAATACCAACACCAACGGCGGAGTGATTTACCAATACGGCAACGAATACATCGTACGCGGAGTCGTCTCGACCGACGACGTGCGGAAAATGGGCCGGGCGGCCATCAAGACCGTAGGAGGCTCGCCTGTCACGCTGGAAGACATTGCCGACGTAAGAACCGGCAGCCAACAGCCCAAGCTGGGTTTGGCCTCCGAGAAAGGCAAGCCCGCCGTATTGCTTACCGTGACCAAGCAACCGAACACGGGTACGATAGAACTGACCGGAAAGTTGGAAGAAGCCTTGCAAGACCTGCAAAAGAGCCTTCCGGCCGACGTGCATGTGTCCACCGACGTGTTCCGCCAATCCCGCTTCATCGAAAGCTCCATCGGTAACGTCCAGGATTCGCTGCTCGAAGGCGCCATCTTCGTGGTCATCGTCTTGTTCCTCTTCTTGGGCAACGTGCGCACAACGGTCATCTCTTTGGTCACCCTCCCTCTTTCGCTGTTGGTCACCATTTTGGTGCTTCACTACATGGGGCTGACCATCAACACGATGAGCTTGGGCGGTATGGCCATCGCCATCGGTTCGTTGGTGGACGATGCCATCGTGGACGTGGAAAACGTATGGAAACATCTGCGCGAAAACCGCATGTTGCCGGAAAGCGAACGGTTACGTGTACGCGATGTCGTATTCAACGCCTCCCGGGAGGTGCGTATGCCCATCCTGAACTCCACACTCATCATCATCGTCAGCTTCGTCCCGCTGTTTTTCCTGAGCGGTATGGAAGGACGCATGCTCGTGCCGTTGGGCGTGGCTTTCATCGTATCGCTGTTCGCCTCCACCATCGTAGCCCTGACGCTGACGCCCGTACTTTGCAGCTACCTGTTGGGGCACAAAGCCAAGACGGGCGGACTGCCTAAAGAAGCATTCCTGGCCGTATATCTAAAGAAGCATTACCAGAACGGACTGTCTTGGGCTTTGTCGCACAAGAAAATCGTACTGGGCACCACGCTTACGCTTTTCGTCGCAGCCTTGGGAAGCTTCCTCACGTTGGGGCGCAGCTTCTTGCCGCCGTTCAACGAAGGTTCGTTTACCATAAATATCAGTTCCCTTCCGGGTATCTCCTTGGAGGAATCGGATAAAATCGGACGGCAAGCCGAAGAACTGTTGCTCTCCATCCCCGAAATCAAGACCGTGGCACGCAAGACGGGACGGGCGGAACTGGACGAGCATGCCCTCGGCGTGAACGTATCGGAAATAGAGGCTCCGTTTGAATTGGAAGACCGCAGCCACACCGAGGTTTTAGAGGACGTGCGACATAAACTGTCCGTCATATCGGGAGCGAACATCGAGATAGGACAACCCATCAGCCATCGTATAGATGCCATGTTGAGCGGCACGCAGGCCGGCATCGCCATCAAACTGTTCGGTGACGACCTGAACAAAATGTACCAAATCGGCAACCAAATCAAATCGGCTGTCAGCGACGTGGAGGGTGTGGCCGACCTGAATGTGGAACAGCAGATCGAACGTCCGGAACTGAAAATCGAACCGAAACGGGAAATGCTGACCCGATACGGCATCTCATTACCGCAATTCAATGAGTTTGTCACGGTGAACATGGGAGGAGAAGTCGTATCGCAAGTGTACGAGAAAGGGCGTTCGTTCAACCTCATCGTCCGTTCGGCAGAAGAAAACCGCAGCACGATGGAGCATATCCGTAACCTGATGATCGACGATGCGCAAGGCAACAAAGTCCCCTTGTCGTATGTGGCCGACATCCGGTCGTCCATGGGGCCGAACACCATCAACCGCGAAAACGTGAAACGCAAAATCGTCATCTCGGCCAATGCCAGCGGGCGAGACATGCGCAGCGTGGTGAACGACATCCGCAGCCGGATAGACGAAAAAGTGAAACTGCCCGAAGGTTACCATATCGAATACGGCGGCCAGTTCGAAAGCGAAGAGTCGGCTAGCCGGGTGTTGTTGCTCACATCGTTCATCAGCATCGTGGTCATCTTCCTGTTGCTTTACTTCCAATTCCGTAATGCAGCGCAGAGCGGGGTCATCCTGCTCAATCTGCCCCTGGCCCTGATTGGCGGTGTGTTCGCCCTGTTGCTGACCACCGGGGAAATCAGCATTCCGGCCATCATCGGATTCATTTCCCTTTTCGGCATTGCGACCCGCAACGGCATGTTGCTTATCAGCCACTACAACACGTTGCGCGAAGAAGGATTGTCGTTGCGGGAAAGCATCCTGCACGGGTCGCTAGACCGGTTGAACCCCATCCTGATGACCGCACTTTCGTCGGCTCTTGCCCTTATTCCGCTAGCCCTTCGGGGGGACCTTCCGGGCAACGAAATCCAGAGTCCGATGGCCAAGGTGATATTGGGCGGCCTGCTGACCTCCACTTTCCTGAATGCCTTTATTATTCCTATTATATATGAATGGATGAACCGCAAAAGTGTCCGTTCCTGAACAAAAACGACAGTCATGAAAAGAATCATTCTTATCACAACCGTTTGCGCCTGTGGCTTGCTCCCTTTGCAGGCCCAGAGCGTGGACGAAGTGCTGCAGAGCGTGGCACAACATAACAAATCCATCCAGGCACAACAAAAAAACGGAGAAGCCGAGAAGATAGGCATCGAAGCTGAAAACGGCCTGGAAGACCCTACGGTGGAATACAGCTCTTTCTTTAGCAAAGGAGTCAACGGGCAGTCAGGTTCCGAACTGGTCGTATCACAAGGATTCGACTTTCCCACGGTATATAACAGCCGTAACCGTGCCGGACACGACAAGAAAGAAGCCGTGGACTACCGTGCCGAAGCCTTGCGCCGCAACGTGCTGCTCGAAGCCAAGACCCTTTGCCTGGACATGATACGGCTGAACCGGCAAAGAGACTTGCTAAACAAACGCATGCAAAATGCCGACGAGTTGTTGGCCCTGTACGAAGAGCGGTTGAGAGCCGGTGATGCCACAGTCATCGAGGTGAACAAAATCAAGATGGAGCGCATGAGCATACAGACAGAAGTCCTGCAAAACCATACCGACCACCGCACGGCCTTGCAGTCGTTGCTGGCTCTGAACGGCAACATGCCGCTCACGTTTGAAGGACGGGAATATCCCATCGTCCCGTCTCCCCTCGACTTCGACGCTTTGTGCGATGAAGCACTCGGCAACGATGCAGAACTCAAAGCCGCCGAAGCCGATACACGGGCTGCCGAACGCACCCTCACGGTCAGCCGTCAAAAATGGCTGCCCAAACTGGAAATCGGGTACCGCCGGAACACGGGCGAAGGCAGCAAAGAGCACGGTTTCCTTGTAGGAGGCTCCATCCCGTTGTTCTCCAACCGCAGACAAGTAAAAATGGCGCAGGCACAATCCATCGGTGCACGCTTACAAGCGGACGAAACGCGCCTGAAAGCGGAAGCTGCCTTGCATTCCGGCTTCAACGAACTTCAGCAACTGGGACGAGCCATGTCGGTATACGACCAACCCCTGATGACGCAGACTCTCGAACTGCTGAAAGAAAGCGTAAAAGGCGGCGAACTGTCCGTGACGGACTACTTTGTGGAAGCCGACCAGATTTATCGCAACCTGCAAGCTTTCATGGAACTGGAGTGCCAATATCAGAAAGTGGCTGCCACGCTGTTTAAGAACAGGTTATAGAAACCAACATCCTACCGGAAAAAGAAAAAGGAAAAAGATTCTCGTCAAATTGTGTGCGTATGTCAGTTACTTTTTCTAACTTTGCCGGAAAGGAAAACGCATTATTAAATCAACAAGAACATGGAAAAGAATTTTTTGCAGAATTTCTCTTTGGAAGGCAAGGTTGCTTTGGTTACCGGAGCATCTTACGGAATCGGGTTCGGCATTGCGACGGCTTTCGCACAGTGCGGTGCCACCATCGTTTTCAACGACATCAAGCAGGAATTGGTGGACAAAGGACTGGCCGCATATAAGGAAAAAGGTATCGAAGCCCACGGCTACGTGTGCGACGTGACAGATGAAGCAGCCGTCAATGCCTTGGTTGCCCGTATCGAAAAGGAAGTCGGCGTGATAGACATCCTCGTCAACAATGCAGGCATCATCAAGCGCATCCCGATGACGGAAATGTCGGCCGCAGAGTTCCGCCAAGTCATCGATGTGGATTTGAACGCCCCGTTCATCGTATCGAAAGCCGTTATTCCCGGCATGATCAAGAAAGGGCACGGCAAAATCATCAACATCTGTTCCATGATGTCCGAACTAGGCCGTGAAACCGTATCAGCCTACGCAGCAGCCAAAGGCGGCTTGAAGATGCTGACGCGCAACATTTGCTCGGAATACGGAGAATACAACATCCAATGCAACGGTATCGGTCCGGGCTACATCGCTACTCCTCAAACCGCTCCGTTACGTGAACGTCAGCCGGACGGCAGCCGTCATCCTTTTGACAGTTTCATCGTGGCCAAGACCCCCGCAGCCCGTTGGGGTACTCCTGAAGACTTGCAAGGTCCGGCCGTATTTTTGGCTTCTGATGCTTCCAACTTCGTCAACGGCCTGGTACTGTATGTGGACGGAGGCATCTTGGCCTATATCGGCAAACAACCGAAATAAAAAAAACATTTCCAACTCTATTAAAATCCGGTGTCTTGCATCCACGACACCGGATTTTTTATTATGACCTTCCCTTTTTTCTATCTCATTTGCTGCAAAACCTATAAGAAATCCTATTTTTATGCCAAAATGATAATTATTGAATCAAAAAGCCCATCTTGATTGCCTGTAACAAACTATCTTTATCCCGACTAATTCTAATGTTATATACAAAATGTTATCATGAGAAACTTTACATTGAAGCCTTTGCTATTCTGCACCGCGCTGGCAGGAATGGCATTTCAAGGCACGATTAAAGCGCAAGAGATCACGTTCCGTGCGGCAGAAAACGAAGAAGCAGATGCCATCGGGGTAAAGACGAGCGACGGGGTGCCCGTCGTGGCAGACTTCGACAACAACGGGTTCATGGACCTATGGGCACCGGGACAAACCTATGAATGGCGCCCCACTTCGGAAGTGGACGAGAAAGGAGAAGTGATTTGGACATGGCAATGGTACGATGACCTCCCCCTTTCGTTCAACAACGGTGACGGCACATGGAACGTCAGAAACCGTGACAGCGGCACAGGTCTTCCATTCGCCTACGGTGGCATTAGCAACAAGGCTTTCGACTTCAACCAGGACGGCTTGGTGGATTTCATCTATCCGAGCGTCAACGTGGGTTGGACATTCGAAGCCAAAAGAGCTTTGCTTTTGGCCATCAACAACGGTGACGGCACTTTCACCATGAAAGAAGATGCCGCACTGGCAGAAATTGTCCCGGCACTCCAGAACAACAAATGGAACCAGCAGATACAGAACAGCTGCATCTCCATTGCCGACTACAACAAAGACGGTTACCCTGACCTGTTGATACAGTTTGAAAACGAAAACCCGTGGGAACGCGCCGTATGGCTGTTCAAGAATGTGGAAGGTGACCACTTTGAAAGAGTTACCGACCCATTCATCCCCGAAGCGGGCAAACCGTTTATCCCGCAATGCGCCGGAAGCATATCCTTCGGCGATTTCAACAACGATGGATGGCCGGACATTGTATCCACCGGATGGGGAGACGGTAATGAGGAATTAGGTATCAATGGGGGAGGACAAGTACATTTTTACCGTAATATGAAAGATGGTACATTCCAACTCGCCGACACCGATTTCGGTGAAATCAACGCCATTTCCGAGAAACTAAACTTCCCTTATGGTGAGGAACATTTCATCACTGTCGTAGACTATGACCAAGACGGCAAACAGGACATCCTTGTTTTCGGACAGACAGGTTTCCAAGGAGAAGCCATATACGCTCAAAACGGCAAAGTGGCCTTGATGCTGCGTAATGTCTCAACTGATGAAAAGTTTGCTTTCGAGGAAGTTGAAACCCAACTTTATCCTTTGTCGGGCGCAAATGTCCGTCTGGCTTCATTGGCCGATTTCAACGGAGACGGTTGGATAGATTTCGTAGCCAGAGGATGGAACGGAGATTGGCATACGGCCATCTCAAGCAGTACCGGCTCATACGACGGTTACTACATCACGGAAGATGTTCCCGACGCGGAAGACAACACCGATCCTATCCGTATTAAAGAAGCCTACATGGCCCACGGCGACCTGAACAACGACGGCCTGCTCGATTTGTTTACACAAGACAATTGCGACCGCTTGTCGTGGACAATCAATACTACCGAACCTGATTACGGCATACAAGTCCCCGGAGCACCCGAAGACGTGAAAGCCGAATACAACGCGGAAACGAAACAGCTCACCGTGACCTGGGCTGAATGCTACACTCCCGACACGGAGAGCAAAGCTTTCTACAACCTGTATTTAAAGAACAAGGCCACGGGTAAGACCTTCATGATTGCCCCGGCCAACCCAGAAAACGGCAAGCAACTCACATACACCGCATTCTCAGGTTACGTGAATCCTACTACCTATACATTCGAGGGAGTGGAAGAGGGCAACTACACCGTCGGCGTACAGGCCGTGACTTATTCTTGGCAGGCTTCCGAGTTCTCCACCACAGATGTCAACCTGAACGAAAACCCGACTTCCGCTTTCACCATAGTGTCTACCGACCCGTCTGGGCGGAAAGAAATCGAGTCGCTCTCCCACATTACGTTGAACTTTAACGAAGAAGCATATCCCAATGCCATGGAAGGCGCACCGGCCATCACCTTGACCAACAGCGCATCCGAAACATTGGACGTCACCGTGAAGAAAGCAAGCGGACAAGCCAAGCAGATACAAATCATCCTGCCGCCCACGATTGAAGCCGGCACATACACGCTCACCGTACCCGAGAAAGCCGTCTGCCGCACTAACGGAGATTGGAACACGGCCTTTACAAAGACGTTCACCACCACCGGAATAACGGCATACATGCCTACCGGCATCGAGGGAGACGAAGGCAACTATGGCTCTTTGAAAGACTTTACCCTTACTTTCCCGGAACAGACAAACGCGCAAGTCAATCCCGAAGCAACCACATTGGCTTACATGGTAAACAACGATAACGATTACCAGGTTCCGGCCACGCTCTCGCAAGGCAACAGGCCCAACCAGATCAAACTCACGTTGGACGAAGAACAGAAAACCGAAGGTTCCTACACTCTCGTCATTCCGGAAGGCCTGATCCAACGCGTTGCCTACACGGAAACAACGGGAGAAGAAAACGCAGAAAACGCCACAGTGTTGCTCAGTTCGCCCGAAATCAAGTACGACTATACCATCGGGCTCGACTTCGCCCCCACTGGCATCACGCCTGCCGCAGGAAAAGTATTCTCCCTGAAAGACTTCACCATAGAGTTTGCCGAGGGGACAGTACCGCAGCTCAACGAAGAATCCGCAAGCCAGGCCTACTTGCTCAACGGCAAAGACGGCAGCCAAGTAGCCGCCACGCTGGCCATCGGTACGAACACGACCGAAGTCATTGCGACATTGGCCGAAGAGGTCAGCGCAGAAGGTAACTATACCTTGGTCATCCCGGCCCGCATGATACAGCAGACGAGCATGGATGAAGGCGACGGCACAACCGAGCCTACGGTAAAAACAGAGTATGCCCCGAACTTAAAGTACGACTACACGATTGGACACGACTACGAACCCGTATCCATCACGCCTGCTGAAGGCACGGTGAATTCCCTGCATGAATTCGTCCTCCAATTCGTGGCAGACACCACCTACGCTGCAATCAATACTGAGAATGAAGACAAGGCCTACCTTGCAGACAACAGCGGGGAAAGCATAGAGGAAGCCACGTTGGCCTCCGGTGACAATCCCAACGAAATAAAAGTCACTCTGGCTAATGAAGTAAACACGAAAGGCACTTACACATTGGTTATCCCGGCCAAGATGATCCAGCAATCGGCCGGAGAAGAGAATCCAACTGTTGTAGACTATGCTCCGCAACTGGAATTCATCTTCACCGTCATGGATGGACAAAGCATAGAAAGCATCCTGAATGAAGCAAACACGGCAGAGGTATATACCATCAGTGGCATATTAGTAAAGAGAAATGCCACCCGTGAGGATCTGAAAGGCTTGAAGAAAGGCATTTATATCATCAACGGAAAGAACGTGCTCGTGAAATAAAAGCCACCATTTAAAGAACTGGCAGAAACCACAAAGGGCTGCCCCGTCATCGCTACGGGACAGCCCTTTTTCCATCCTTCCGGCAAACGGATGTCATGAATATTCAGCCTTAAAAACACCTTGCGGCAAACGGTATTTCGTTTGCCGCAGAACGGAAAATCAATCTCAGGAGATTGAAAAATCGTTTGGCTGAGAAAAAAATGTTAATTTCAGGAGATTCGTAAACTTCTGAACAACAAGGAAATAATAAGCCTCATTCCATTCGGGAAAAATAGTATCCCTGACAAATATTTTCTTACCCGAAAATGAAGCCTCACCGGTCTGCCAACGCAGCCAGAAGCTCCCGGAAAGTCCGTTTCAACACCGGATGAACAACTTTTGGTGCCACCTCGGCCAAAGGTTCCATGACGAAACTGCGTTCGTGCATCAACGGATGGGGCAAGGACAAGTGTACTTTCCTCCCCTCTTCCCCAGGCACATCGAAATCCGCCTCCATCACCACGTCGCCATAGAGCAACAAGTCGATGTCAATCGGACGGTCGGCATACACCCGGCCCGTACTCTTGCTGCATCGCCCCAGTTCCCGCTCCACAGCCTGCGTGATATGAAGAACCTCTTCCGGTGTTTTCCCCGTACGCAATACAGCCACGGCGTTCAGGAAAGGATGTTCGGAGCAAAACCCCCAAGGCTCCGTTTCATAAAAAGCGGACAGGCTTTTCAATCCGCCTATCCGCTCCACCAATATCTCTACGGCCCGGTGCAACAACCGTTCACGATCGCCCAAGTTGCTGCCCAGGCCCAAATACAAGTCCGTCATCAATCGTTCAGTATAAGCATGGCATCACCGTATGTCCCGAAACGGTAACCTTCCTTCAAGGCTTCCTTGTAGCCTTGCATCACCAAGTCGTAACCGCCATAAGCTGCCGTGAGCATGAGCATCGTGCTATAAGGCATATAGAAATTGGCCACCATACAGTCGGCTACGCCGAATTCATAAGGCGGGAAAATGAACTTGTTGGTCCATCCGGTGAACTCCTTCAGGTTGCAGTCCGTCCCCACGGCCGTTTCCAACACGCGCTGCACCGTAGTTCCGACGGCACACACGCGATGCCCGCCCTCTTTTGCCGTGTTGACGATGCGGCAGGCATCCGCGCCTACGAACATTTCTTCACTGTCCATCTTATGCTTGGTCAAGTCCTCCACGTCTATGTCACGAAAACAGCCCAAGCCGCAGTGCATCGTAACAAAGGCGAAATTAACGCCCTTGATTTCAAGACGTTTCATCAGTTCCCTTGAGAAATGGAGTCCTGCCGAGGGAGCCGTGACAGCCCCTTCGTTACGGGCAAAGATACATTGGAAACGCTCCATGTCCTCTGGTTCGGCCGGACGCTTCACTATATGTTTGGGCAGCGGAGCCTCGCCAAGCGCATACAGGGCGGCCTTGAACTCGTCGTGCGGCCCGTCGTACAAGAAACGGAGCGTACGCCCGCGCGACGTCGTATTGTCGATGACTTCTGCCACCATGGAATCATCTTCACCGAAGTACAACTTGTTACCTATACGGATCTTACGGGCCGGGTCGACCAACACATCCCACAGGCGCAAGTCCTCATTCAGCTCCCTCAACAAGAACACTTCGATACGTGCACCCGTCTTTTCCTTGTTGCCATAAAGGCGGGCTGGGAACACCTTAGTATCATTGAAGATAAACACATCCTTGTCGTCGAAATAGTCAAGGATGTCTTTAAAGTACTCGCGATGCTCGATATCCCCGCTTTTCTTGTGCAACACCATCAAACGGGATTCGTCACGATGGCGCGCAGGATATTGGGCAATCTGTTCTTCAGGCAATTTGAATTTGAATTGTGACAGCTTCATATAGAATAGTTCTTCTTATATTGATTAATTATCTTCTGTTATCTCTATCGTCTGGCGATCCAACCACTCGGCAAAACCGTCCAGTTTCAGGCAGTCTTCCACTTTGACATCCCCGATTCGCGTACGGCGCAAGGCCGTCAGGTGGGCACCGCTGTGCAGGGCCTCGCCGATGTCACGGGCCAACGCCCGGATGTAAGTACCTTTGCTGCATACCACCCGGATGACGATTTCCGGCAGTTCGCAACGCAACAGTTCCAGTTCATCGATGACCAGGGTCTTGGCTTTCAGTTCCACCTCTTCCCCTTTGCGGGCCAAATCGTACGCACGGCTCCCGTTCACCTTGCAAGCCGAGAAGACAGGCGGCACCTGTTCTATCGTGCCTACGAAACGAACCAGCGTTTCCTCCACCATCTCACGCGTGATATGTTCCGTGGGATACTCCGCATCCACGGGCTTCTCCAGGTCGAACGAAGGCGTGGTAGCCCCCAGACGGAGCGTGGCCACATACTCTTTCGTATGGGCCTGAAGTTCCTCTATCCGCTTCGTCGCCTTACCGGTGCAGACGAGCAGTACACCGGTGGCCAAAGGATCGAGCGTACCGGCATGTCCCACTTTCAGTTTCTTCACTCCCAATCTCTTGCACAACAGGTAACGTACCTTGGCCACCAACCCGAACGACGTCCACTCGTATGGCTTGTCAAAAGCCAATATTTCTCCTTTCTTGAAATCCACTTAAGCGAATTTTAACGGTTAGAGGCAATGATGCACGATGAGCGCGACACCCACCACGGCACAATAAACGGCAAAATATACCAACTTGCCTTTCTTGACAATATTGATCATCCACTTGCAAGCCAGGCATCCCGACACGAAAGCCGCCACGAATCCCACGGCAAGCGGCCACATCCCGATACCCGCAGAAGCAGCTTCTACCCCGTGGGTCACTCCCTTTGCAATATCGAGTATGGCTTCTCCCAAAATGGGAGGCATCACCATCAGGAAGGAGAACTGGGCCAACTTGGCCTTGTTGTTACCCAACAGCAAGCCCGTGGCGATGGTCGTACCGGAACGGGACAAGCCGGGCAACACGGCGCAAGCCTGGGAAAGCCCGATGACAAAGGCGTCACGAAGGGATATGTTCTCTTTCTGGCGGGGGCGGGCATAGTATGAAAACGTCAGCAGCAAAGCTGTCAGCAACAGACAAATGCCCACAACCAACAGGCCGCTGCCGAATATCATCTCCACATAGTCCTTAAAGAAAACCCCCACAATGCCCACAGGTATCATGGAAACCAAAATATTCAGGGCATAACGTTGGGATTCGTTCATCCCCGGCCCTTTGAAGTCAAACAACCCCTTGAATATCCACACGATATCTTTCCAAAGAATCACCAAGGTGCTGAACACCGTAGCCACATGGACTGCCACCGTAAATGTCAGATTGGCTTCTCCTTCTATCCCGAAGAAATGGGAAGCGATGGCCAGATGCCCGCTACTGCTCACCGGCAAATATTCCGTCAGGCCCTGCAAAAGGCCCATCAACAACGCATCTATTACATCCATGCTTAATCCTTATTGATTGTGGCGTCCGTACCGGACATTTCGTCTTTCTTTTCCCCGGCACCCTCATTCTCTTCTTCCAACGGCGTATATGCAGGCTTCCGCAAAATGGCATAAATGATGAACAAAAAGCCAAACAGGCAAACCATTGGAGCCACTTTGATGCGGCGCACACTGAATATGTCCGGATTGAATACCGTCTCCGAACTCCCGGAACCGGACATAAGGATGAACCCGATGATTACAATCGCCATCCCGACGGCCAACAACATAAAATTCACCTTGTCGAAAGCAAAATTTCTTTTATCCATAAACCTCTATTTATTATATGTTTCCTATTTAATACAAATCACCGGCTTTCATCCGCAGAAACTTGTTGACGGAGAGGTACGTACAGCCCAACGTAAGCAAAAGGCCGAACAACAGCACCGCCGCCCCTACGGCGAGCAACATATCGACATGGATATATTGGGAAAGCGAAGGGTCGTATCGCAAAAGGGTATGTACGCCTCCCAACAGCACAGCATCGGCCAACAAACCGGACAAGAACCCGAGGTTGAAACTCCGTGCCATAAATGGCCGACGGATAAATCCCCAACTCGCTCCTACCAATTTCATCGTACGGATAACGAAACGGCCGGAATAAATGCTCAACCGGACCGTATTGTTGATAAGCGCAAAAGAGACCAAGGCCAAAAGCACGGCCAAGCCCAAAAGCACGTAACTTATACGCCGCAAATTGTCATTCACCGTGTCGACCAACTCTTTTTGGTACATCACATCCTCCACCAAAGGGTTCTTTTTCAACTTCGCAGTAATCCATGCCAAACTGTCGGAGTTGGCATAAAGGGCATTCATACGTAATTCAAACGAGGCCGTGAAGGGATTGGCCCCGAGAAACTCGGACGGATCGCTGCCCATGGCCTTGACTTGCTCTTTCAACGCCTGCTCTTTGGACACGTAATCCAAAGCATACACATAACGTTCGTCCGTCAATGCCCTCCGGAATTCATGGATGTCCGAACGGCTTGCTTCACCGTCAAGCAAGACCGTTACCGTCAGGTTTTCCTTCACGGAATCAGACAAACGTTGGGCAAACAATATAAAAAAGGAGACGATTCCCAACAGTATCAACACCAACGTGGTACTGACACCGGTCGTGAACCACTGCATCCCCAAAGAACCTTTTGCTTTTTTCTTTCCCATGACTTCTATCCGGCCGTATTTACGTATTTTACAAAAATACAACGAAACACGGGGATTGGTTCTCTCTTTAACAGCATTTAACTTGATTGTCAGTCTTCTACCACCTCTCCTTTCAGCGTAGCCGAAGAACTTCCGCTAATTCTCACCTTTACAAAATCACCGACATGATGCTTTCCCCTGTCGAACACGACCACCTTATTCTGCTCCGTACGTCCGAACAACTGCTCTTTGGAACGTTTGCTCACACCCTCTACCAACACTTCATAAACCCGGCCTTCGCAATGGCGGTTGCTCTCTGCCGAGAGTTCATTCTGCAAAGCGATCAATTCGTTCAAACGCCGCACCTTCACGTCCTCCGGCACGTCGTCGGGCAAATGCTTGGAGGCATACGTCCCCGGCCGCTCCGAATACTTGAACATAAAAGCACTGTCGTAGGCGCATTCACGCATCAACGACAAAGACATTTGATGGTCTTCTTCGGTCTCGGAACAGTAACCCGAAAAAATATCTGTGGACAAACCGCAATCCGGCACAATCCGACGAATGGCCGCCACACGGTCAAGGTACCATTCACGGGTGTACTTGCGGTTCATCAATTTCAGGATACGGTCGCTCCCGCTCTGCACCGGCAAATGGATATGCCGGCACACATTGGGTTCTTCCGCAATGACACGCAACGTGTCATCGCTCATATCCTTCGGATGGGAAGTGGTGAAACGCACGCGCATCCCGTCGGCCTCGTGTGCCACCAACCGCAAAAGTTGCGGAAAAGAAACTGTCTTTCCGTCGCCCCCCACATGGAGGTAAGAATTCACATTCTGCCCTAAAAGCGTGACTTCCTTATACCCGCGCTTTTTCAAATCCCTCACCTCATTCAGGATGCTTTCCACATCCCGGCTGCGTTCCCGTCCACGCGTGTAAGGCACAATGCAGTAATGGCAAAAATTGTTGCAGCCACGCATGATACTGACAAAACCGGAAATATGCGAGCCGCACACACGTTGCGGAATCACGTCCCTGTAAGTTTCCGTCACGGACAGTTCCACGTTGATGGCCTTATGCCCCAGCTCCACTTGGGCTATCAGGTCGGGCAGGGACAAATAAGCGTCGGGGCCTGCCACCAAATCCACATGGTGGTTCTCTATCAATTCTTCCTTCACCCGTTCGGCCATACAGCCCAACACGCCGATAACCAAATGCCGGCCCTTCCGTCTCAAAGCATGCAAAGCCTCCAGACGGTTGATGATTTTCTGTTCGGCATTATCCCGTACGGAACAAGTATTCAGGAAAACGGCATCCGCCTCATCCAGGGTTTCGCACGTCTCGTATCCTGCCATACGCATCACCGAAGCCACCACTTCACTGTCGGCCACATTCATCTGGCAACCATAAGTTTCTATAAAAAGCTTTTTCATGCTGTTCTTTCAAGTTCAGGCTGCAAAGATAGTGAAAGGCGAGCGCAGAGACAAGCGAAAACGTAGTTTTCTGGCTTGGCTATGCTGAGCCGCATCTTATCCTCGTGAAACAAAGACAGTCAAAATCATACATATAAGTACCATTTACTTCTGCAAAGAATTTGAAGAAGAAACACATCTTCTTAAAAAAGACTAAAAACGAAGTTAAAATAGAGTACAAATTATTATTATCAAAGAGATAATTGCGATATTTGCTCCCGAATGAAAACATTAGATTTTTTCATAGTTAAGGTTTAGTTGAGTAAGCGGGATTTGTGAAAACCCCGCTTATTTTTTTTAAGTAATGCAGATTGGTCTATACGGCAATAAAATGAGCGATGATACCACTTACATACAACTCATGCAGTACACGGCGGGGACAAGTTTCATGTTCCTGCTATGGCTGTGTGCATACTTTTTCCGGAACGGAAGCGGTAACCGACTCCGCCAAATCACAGGTTGGGTCCTGCTCGTATGGGTCATACAGTCGGTCAAGGATATTGCATTGATATGGTATCCTACCGTCCGGTTCGAGTTCCTTCACCATGTTTTCGTACTCATCGACATGACAGCCGTCCCCACCTGCGCCTTCCTGCTGTTCGAACTCACACGCCCCGGTTCCATGACACTCCTGCGGGCTGCACTGCATGAAATACCGTTCATCCTCTTCATACTCATCTACGCGTTCCATCCCATGGAGATGCTATACGAAAGCGCCATCGCTTGCGCCGTGGCATACGGTACGGCCGTGATGCTTTATGTCTTGTTCGAAATACCGGCTTATCACAAGCGGCTGAAGCAAAGTTATTCTTACCACGAACGCATCGACCTGCGGTGGCTGTACATCATCCTTCTCTCTTTCGTGGTGTTCCTTGCGGTATGGAGCCTGACTTCCACCTACTACTCCGAGTTCAACGACACGCTGTACTACCTGCTCACATGTATCATCTGGTCGCTCATCAGCTACTTCATCAACCGGCAGGAGCAAGTGCTCGGCTCATTGACGACCCGTTCGCACCAGGACGTTGAGATGCCCCAAGAAAACGGAGAGGAGCCACATCAATTCACCATCCACTTGCATCGGATTTTCGAGGAAGAGCATCTCTACCTCAACCCCAAGCTGACTATCATGGACTTGGCCCAAGCCATCGGCACAAACCGCACCTATATTTCTAATTACCTGAACAATGTGTTGGGCACAACATTCTTCGATTATGTCAACCAATACCGCCTGTCCCATGCAGAACGACTTCTTCGGCAAACCAAAATGCCTATCGAAGAAATAGCAGACCGTTCCGGCTTTAATTCACGGAGTACCTTCCGGCGCGCCTTCCTCAAAAGGTTTGGTTGCGCCCCGAGCCAGTACCGCCTTCATCACTTACCAAAAGAAATAGAAAAGGAAATAAGCCTGACACGATAACACCTTTCAAAAAAAATAGCTAACTTTGCGCCATATTAAATAAGGTATAACTATTAAGCAATCAACTCTATGGGATTCAACAAAATCACAGCAGCCGAAGCTGCTGCCCTCATCCAAAACGGAGATACCATCGGACTGAGCGGCTTCACACCCGCCGGTGTGCCTAAAAGCGTACCGGCAGAGATAGCCCGAAAAGCAGAGAAAGAACATGCTGAAGGCAAAGAGTTTAAAATCAACATCCTTACCGGAGCATCTACTGGACAAAGTTGCGACGGCATGTTGGCCAATGCCCAGGCCATCAAATTCCGTGCCCCTTACACCACGAACAAAGACTTCCGCACGCATGTCAACAATAATGAGATTTCGTATTCCGACCTCAACCTTTCCAACATGGCCACTCAAATCCGCCAAGGTTATCTCGGACAAGTAGACTGGGCCATCATCGAAGCTTGCGAAATCGAACAAACAGGCAGTAAGGCTCGTATTTACCTGACGGCCGCAGGAGGCATCAGTCCCACCGTCTGCCGTCTGGCACGCAAAGGCATCATCATCGAAGTCAATGCCTTCCACAGCAAAAAGTGCATGGGTATCCACGATGTGTACGAGATAGAAGACCATCCCTACCGCACGCCCATCATGATCATGAAGGCGAGCGACCGCATCGGCAAACCCTACGTGGAAGTGGATGCTGACCGCATCAAAGGCATCATTGAATGCAACATCCCCGACGAAGCTCGCTCTTTCAAGGCCCCCGACCCCATCACGACACAAATCGGAAACAATGTGGCCGACTTCCTGTTAGCCAACCTGAAAAGCGGGAAAATACCACCTACTTTCCTTAATTTGCAAAGTGGGGTAGGCAGCGGGGCCAACGCCGTTTTGGGCGCATTAGGCCAATGCCCGGACGTCCCGAATTTCAGCATTTACACCGAAGTGCTTCAGGATGCCCCCGTACAACTGATGCGCGAAGGCCGCGTACTCTCGGCATCAGCCTGTTCGCTCACCGTGACGAACGAATGCCTGCAAGGCATTTACAACGACATGGACTTCTTCAAAGACAAGCTCGTGCTCCGTCCTTCCGAAATTTCAAACAGCCCCGAAGTCATCGCCCGCATCGGCGTATGCTCTCTGAATACGGCCATCGAGGTGGACATCTACGGACATGTAAACTCTACCAAAATCTGCGGCACGAAGATGATGAACGGTATCGGCGGTTCGGCAGACTTCACCAACAATGCTTATTTGAGTATTTTCACTTGCGGTTCCACCACCAAAGGCGGAGCCATCAGCAGCATCGTGCCTTTCTGTTCCCACATCGACCATACGAGCCATTTCGTAGATGCCGTCATCACGGAATACGGCGTGGCCGACCTGCGTGGAAAATGCGCCATGGAGAAAGCAGCAGAACTTGTCAAGGTAGCCCATCCCGACTATCGTCCGCTTTTGCTCGACTACATGAAGTACGCAGCCCAAAACGGAGGACACACCCACCACTGCCTGTCGGCAGCATTCGCCATGCACGACACTTACCTGCGCAAGGGAGACATGCGACTGACCGACTGGGCCGAATACGTAAAATAACACCAGGACTTTATGAAAAAAACATCATTATTATTATATCTGGCCTTTCCGTTCTGCGGCAGCATTTCTTTCGCCCAACAGGCACTCACCCCCGAAGTCCTGCAGACCTTGAAAGAGAGCTACTCGCACGACGATGCCCACAAAGCCATCCGGAATGCCGTAAATGCCAACTCCATCAAAAAGCTTACGGCCAACAGTGAACAGGCGGCTACGCCCGACACGTGGTTCAGCCACAAGGTGAAAAGCTCCGGCATCAGCGACCAGAAAAGCAGCGGACGTTGCTGGCTGTTTACGGGTACCAACGTGATTCGTGCACAAGTCATGGCCCGCACGGGTATGAAGAATTTCTTTTTTTCGCAGGCCTACAACTTCTTCTACGACCAACTGGAAAAGAGCAACCTTTTTCTTCAAGGCATTATCGACACGCGCAAAAAGCCCATCGACGACAAAATGGTGGAATGGTTGTTCCGTAACCCGCTGAGCGACGGAGGGCAATTCACAGGGGTTTCGGATCTGATTGAGAAATATGGGCTTGTACCCAAAGAGGTCATGGCCGAAACTTACAGCAGCGACAACACCAATGAATTTTCAGCCCTCTTGAAAAGAAAATTGCGCGAAGACGGCATGTTACTGCGCGAAGCATCCGAGAAGGGCGCCTCCGAAAAGGAATTGGAACAACAGAAGGTAGACATGATGAAAACGGTTTACCGTATGTTGGTCTATGCCTACGGAGAGCCTCCAACTTCTTTTACTTGGGCACCGAAAATCGACGGGAAATATACAGAAAAGCCCAAGACTTACACGCCCCAAAGTTTCTACAAGGAAGTATGCGGCGGAGAAGACTTGAACGCCAATTACGTCATGCTGATGAACGACCCTTCACGTCCGTTCAACCAAGTATATGAAATCGATTATGACCGTCACACTTACGACGGACACAACTGGCTGTACATCAACCTGCCTATCGAAGACATCAAAGAAATGGCTATTGCCAGCCTGAAAGACAGCACCATGATGTACTTCAGTTGCGACGTGGGCAAGTTTCTGGATTCAAAGAAAGGTACGCTCGACTTGAACAACTACGACTACGGCAGTCTCTTCGGCACGACGTTCGGCATGAACAAGAAACAACGCATCCAGAGCTTCGACAGCGGCAGCACCCACGCCATGACGCTGATGGCCGTCGACCTCGACGATAGCGGCAAGCCCAAGAAATGGATGGTGGAAAACAGTTGGGGCAAAGATGCCGGCTATCAGGGCCATCTCATCATGACGGACGAGTGGTTCGACGAATACATGTTCCGCGTGGTCGTCAACAAGAAGTACTGCCCGCAAAACGTTCTGGACATGCTGAAACAAAAGCCCGTCCGTTTGCCGGCATGGGATCCCATGTTCCAAAATGAACAATAACATACACACGAACTCAATAACAAGACAACGGAAATGAAAAAAATCAGAGCAGCCGTAGTAGGTTACGGCAACATAGGACACTATGCCTTGCAGGCACTCGAAGCCGCGCCCGACTTCGAAGTGGCAGGTGTCGTACGCCGGAACGGGGCTGAAAACAAGCCCGAAGAACTGGCCAAGTATAACGTGGTGAAGAACATCCGCGAATTGCAAGACGTAGACGTAGCCATCCTGGCCACGCCAACCCGTAGCGTGGAGAAATACGCCAAAGAGATCCTCTCGCTCGGCATCAACACAGTGGACAGTTTCGACATCCACACCCAAATCACTTCCCTTCGCCGCTCGCTCGATGAAAGCGCAAAAGCGGGAAAAGCCGTATCCGTCATCTCCGCAGGGTGGGATCCGGGTAGCGACTCCGTCGTACGCGCCATGTTACAGGCCATTGCCCCCAAAGGCATCACCTACACGAATTTCGGACCGGGCATGAGCATGGGACATACCGTAGCCGTGAAAGCCGTGGAAGGAGTGAAAGCTGCCCTCTCCATGACCATCCCCACCGGCACGGGCATTCACCGCCGCATGGTATACATAGAGGTAAAGGAAGGATACGAGTTCCAGAAAGTAGCCGCTGCCATTAAAGCTGACCCCTACTTCGTCAACGATGAAACCCACGTCATAGAAGTACCTTGTGTAGACGAGTTGTTGGACATGGGACACGGTGTCAACCTGACACGCAAAGGCGTATCTGGAAAGACCCAGAACCAGTTGTTCGAATTCAACATGCATATCAACAACCCGGCGCTGACGGGACAAGTATTGGTTTGCGTGGCTCGCGCCTCGATGAAACAACAACCTGGCTGCTACACGATGATAGAAATACCCGTCATCGACCTGCTGCCGGGCGAGCGTGAAGATTTGATAGCCCATTTGGTTTAACCGCTCCCTGCGTATCCGGTCGTTTAAGACTTAAAACAAAGTAAAAAGAGGCCGAAAAAGCCTCTTTTTACTTTTAATAACATAAAAACAGAATGAACTTCCACTTTTATATGTACCTTTGGGATAGGTTATAAATAACATATTTATTAATTTTCAATTAAACAATTATGAAAAAGTCTCTACTGTTATTAGCGGGTGTATTAGGTATAAGTAGCCTGAACGCCCAAACGACTGAGGAACAAACTACAAAGTTCCGTGACAATTGGTCAATTGGTTTGAATGGTGGTATTGTGACTCCGCTCAGCCATAGTGCATTCTTCAAGAATGCCCGTGCCACCGTGGGTATTGATCTCAACAAGCAACTCTCTCCGATTTATGGCTTGACATTTGAAAACATGTGGAGCATCAACACGTTCGAGAGCAGTGCAGCTTTTGATGCAAGCAATCTGATGTTGTTGCACCGCATCAATTTAAATAATGTGTTCTGCCGTTACAAAGGCAAACCTAGCCTGTTTGAAGTTGAAGCATTGGCCGGTTTCGGTTGGTTGCACGTAAACGACGCATATTACGGAGAAGACGGGGACAAGGACGGCAACTGGCTTTCTTCAAAAGTAGGCTTGAACCTCAACTTCAATTTAGGTGAAAAGAAAGCATGGACCATAGCAGTAAAACCGGCTATATTGTGGAATGTAACCCAGTTTGGAAAAGACAACATCAACTTCCATTCCGACCAAGCTGCTTGGGAAATCACAGCAGGCGTAGTGTACCACTTCAAGAACAGCAACGGCAAGCACTACTATTCCAATGGTTGCAGCCATGCAGACCAGATTGCAGCCCTGAACGCCACCATCAGTTCGATGGAAGCTGAAGCTGCAGGCAAGGACCGTGCATTGCAGAACGCACAAAAAACCATCAACGACTTACAGAAGGATTTGAATGACTGCAAGAACAAGAAGGTGCCAACCACGGCTACGCAGACTGTAGAAAAGAACGAATACGTAGTCATCTTCCGTCAGAGCAGCAGCAAAGTAGACGCGCTCCAGATGCCGAATATCGACCGTTTGGCAAGCTATTTGAAGAAGAACAGCAACGCCAAAGTCACCATCTCAGGATACGCTTCACCGGAAGGCAACGCCAAGTTCAACCAGAAGCTGTCTGAAAAACGTGCGGAAGCCGTGAAGAACATTTTGGTGAAAGAATACGGCATCAGCGCCAACAGAATCGAAACCCAAGGTAAGGGAGTGGGCAGCATATTCGGTAAACCGGCTTATAACCGTGCAAGCATCTGCGTGACCGAATAATCATACAACAATCTTTAATTAAATCACAAAAAGAGGGCGACCTTTGGGCCGCCCTCTCTTTATTTACTAAAAAAGGTTACTTCCTAAAAAATATTACCATTATTATTTTGAAACTGATATAAATTACCTTATATTTGTGATGTATTACTAAACAAATAAATTATGAAAAAGTCTTTAATTGTAGTTATATTAAGCGCTTTCAGTATAAGCGGCTTAAATGCCCAAGATTATAATTTGGGTGGAAACAAATTTGGTGACAACTGGTCAATAGGCCTGAACGGTGGTATAGCCACTCCCCTCACCCATAGTACATTTTTTAAAAACTCTCGTGCAGTCATCGGTCTTGACATTAATAAACAGTTAAGCCCCATTTACGGTTTGACATTGGAAAGCAACTGGAGCATTAATACCCAAAGCCGAATGGCCGCCCAAAAGAGCGGTACGGCATTCGACGCCTTCAACCTGATGTTGTTGAATCGGCTCAACCTAAACAACATGTTTGCAGGATACAACGGTCAGCCACGCCTGTTCGAAGTAGAAGCCGTAGGCGGATTTGGTTGGTTACGCCTGAACGATTTCTATGAGACAGGCGAAGGTGCCAACCACTTGGCATCAAAAGCCGGAGTAAACTTCAATTTCAATTTGGGAGAAAAGAAAGCATGGACCGTAGCCATCAAACCGGCTATCCTATGGGATATGAGCATGTGGGATGCCGACAGGGCTCACTCCCACCCCAATTTCAATGCCAATTATGCCAACTGGGAAATTACAGCCGGAGTGGTTTATCACTTCAAGAACAGCAACGGCAAGCATCACATGACAAAGGTAAGAGCCTACGACGCATCGGAAGTCAGCGCACTGAACGCTACCATCAACAACTTGCGTCAGGACGTAAGCTCCAAGGATGAAAGCATGAGAAATACGGCTAACCGACTCCGCAACGAGGAACAGAAATCTGCCGATTTGGAACGTGCACTGCAAGAATGCCGCAACCAAGGCCCGAAAGTGATTACGAACAACAAGAAAACATTGGAGTCTGTCGTAACATTCCGTCAAGGCAAGATCGTCATCGACGCGTCACAGCAACCCAACGTAGAACGTATCGCCACTTATCTGAAGAACCATAAAGAAGCTAAGGTGAACATCTTAGGATATGCTTCTCCTGAAGGAAGTGCCGAAGTGAACGAACGTATCGCCAACCAACGTGCGGAAGCCGTGAAGAATATGTTGGTGAACAAATACAGAATCGACGTTCGCCGTATTACAGCTAAGGGACAAGGCGTAGGCTACATGTTCGAGGAACCGGATTGGAACCGCGTCAGCATCTGTACGATTGTTGAAGATTAATCATCATTAGACTGATATAAAAAAGGCCGCTTTTCGCAAGCGGTCTTTTTTTATACCCTTTATCGTTTGGGAATCCTAAAACACTGTGATTCTGCAATCTACATATTACTCCATCAGGCTCCTCGTTTTAACATTTTTTTCTCAGCCAAACGATTTTTCAATCTCATGAGATTGATTTTTCATTCTGCGCCAAACGATTTCCCGTTTGCCTCATATCGGCAGAACACCTTCGGCAAAGGCATTTGTTCTCCTGCAAAAACCGCCCCTTTTGTCAAGATTATAAAAAGCATCAACGGACAGCCCCTGCTCCAAGAGCCAACTCCCGGCAAGCCTTACGATTCACCTTACCATTTCCCGCCACCGGTACGGTCTCCACGCGCAAAATATGCCGGGGAACATGGTAACGAGGCAGAAAAGCCTTCATCGCACTAAACAAATCGGCATCATCCATCGGGAAATCACGTACCAACAACAACACCAAAGCCTCGCCCAACTGCCGGTCCGGCACGGAAGTCAAAGCAAAAGGCACGCTGATAAGCTCCTTCAGCCGATGCTCTTCCTCCTCTATCTGGATTTTTACGCCCCCGCTGTTTACCACATTATCCGCACGCCCCACAATCATGAACGTGCCGTCGTCATACAAACGCGCCACGTCGTTCGTCTCCAAATCGGAAACACACAATTCCGGTGCATGAATCACCAACGTCCCCCGGGCGGACAGCGACAAACTTACCCCCTCGAAAGGACGATAACCTGCCGAAGCCTCCGGCCCGTTAAGCGGACGCAAAGCGACATGCGACAATGTCTCCGTCATGCCGTAAGTGGAATACACCCGGCAGGGCAAGTACTCCAAACGCCGTTCCAAAGCCTCGTCCACCGCTCCGCCCCCCACGATGACACAACGAACACGTGCCAGACGCTCCCGCTCGTCCGCCTGCCCCAACGTGTTGTAAAGTTGCATCGGCACGACAGACAGGAAATCCACCCGCTCCTCCATGTCGGCCAACGGATGCCCCGACGGACGACGAACCCATAGATGCAGCCCGGCCACCAAGGCACGCACGACCATCATCTTAGCCCCGATATACTTCAAGTCCATGCACAGCAAAGCCGTGTCGCCCGGGCGCAAGCCGAGGAACTCACACGTCCGAACGGCACTACGCATCATCCGCTCTTTTTCCACTCTCATCCGCTTGGGGACACCGGTGGAACCGGAAGTCTGCACTTCCACCGTAGACGCAGGCGAGAACCATTCCGCCAGAAAGGCATAAACGGCCCGCAAAGCCTCATCTTCCTCTTCAACGGACAACGCGGCCAGTTCGTGCAAGTCTGCCGCCGAGAAACGCCGCCCCTCCACGCCGACATGCTGCCGTTCAATCTCCGTCTGCCACATACCACAAACAATCTTTCCGGATTTCCAACGGCATCGGTACGTTGTCAGTGAACAACATTCCCGTGCCCAATCCCTGCGGCATCCGGGTGTGCCATGTGGCACACCATTGCGCAATGGCATTCAAGCCTACGTTCGACTCCAGTGCCGAGGTAATCCACCATCCGACGTTCCTCTTTTCCGCCTCTTCTATCCACTCCCGGCAACCGGAGAACCCGCCATGCAACGAGGGTTTCAGCACGATATACTGCGGATGGAGCGCGTCCAACAGCCTCCGCTTCGCTTCAAGGCTGCAATGTCCTATCAGCTCCTCGTCGAAAGCGACGGGCAAGGGCGAAACCGACACCAGTCCGGCCATTTCGTCCCATTGCCCGGCCCGTATGGGCTGCTCGATGGAATGCAAATCAAGTTCGGCCAACCGTTTCAGCTTGTCCAAGGCTTCAGCAGGAGCAAAAGCCCCGTTGGCATCCACCCGGAGTTCCACCTCACGAGCCGGGAAATGCCGCCGGATGAAACGCAACAAGTCCAATTCCTCCTCGAAACCGATGGCACCGATTTTCAACTTGACACAACGGAAACCGGCTTCCAACTTCTCCCTGATTTGCCTGTACATGGCGTCATGGTCGCCCATCCATATCAACCCGTTGATGCAGATGCCCTCTTCACCGCGCGAAAAGGATGTATCCCACAAGGCATACGTCCCTTGTCCGAAATGGCGCAAAGCCGTCTCCACCCCGAACAGCATGGAGGGGTATTCCCTCCACCGCTCCATATCGACCTGCCCCGTACGGGCCACCTCCGCACATATCCCGCGCAACACGCTTTCGTAATCCGGCAAGTCATCCACACTCAACTGTGGCAAGGGAGCGCATTCGCCCCATCCCTCACGTCCCGGACAGGCAGCGGATGACACCCTGACGTACCACGACCGCCGCTCCGTGTACACTCCCCTTGACGTACCCGCCGGCTTTTTAAAATGAAAAAGCCGAGGGAAAACATCTATCTTATAATCTATCATTCCCATTCTATCCTCAATGTCACTGCATGCACCGTACATTCCCACATACGGAAACCCACCTGCAGCATATCACTTTAGGGTGCAAACTTAGAAAAAATCTTCGGATAATCATGCTTCCACCTTAAAAAACACAATCTTCCGCGACCGACGGGAATAAAAGTAACAGACTTTACACACTCTCCCAGGCACGAAAGGAATGACTCACTCCAATTTCTGGAAAGTAAACAGCAAACCATCCACCCGTAATTCACCATTAACTAATGTACCAATGGTACCATCCGTGATATACACCTTATTGCCATCAAGCACATAAGTGTAAGTCCTCACATTTTCCGCCACGAAAGACACCGTCTTTCCTGAAACAGTTTCCGTATGAAACGCAGCGGACTTATGGCCTATGTAGCAATTCGTCGTAAAACTTTCTACGGTATTAGCATTCAGGAAACGGTATGAAACGGCTCCTCCTGTAAAACCGTCTTCATCGGCATTGTCTTCTTCCACCGCTTCTCTCGCCATATCACGGAGGTCTGTCAACGGCAACCAATACCCCATGATGCCTCCGCCACCTGCCTCGTCATCGTCCTTATCGCAAGAAGAAAAAAACACCAACCCCAACAACAGGCACAGCATGAATCCCGGCAACTGCCATAATTTGAAACTTTTCATATCCATCGCATTTTATCTTTTAATTAATCATTTATCGGCCACCGGGCGTATGGCTCCCCCTAGACAACAGTCCATCCCGTCTGTCGGTCCAGGATCACCACCTTGGAATCCCAATCCATAAACCAGTAGACTACCATAAGAATACTGCTCAAACGTCCCTGTCCAATAAACGCTAAGCCCATTGGTAAGGACTTCTGACCCTATCCGTCGTCCACACGAGGGGAAAAAGAGCTTGTTCCCGTTGGGAGCAATGAACAGCAGCCCTTCCACATTATTATACAGAACCGTTTTCACGAGACAATCTTCCACCAAGTCATCCATTTCTTTCCGCGTGGGCATGCGCAAGCGGCCTTGCGATTTCACGTAAGCAATGTCCAACTCCGTACCGCTTATCTCCTTCGGAGGATTCACCCCGGCATAATACTCATAACATCCGGGAGCAGGCACATAAAAGTCATAAGTATCAATAATCCCTTGGTACTTGACAGTTCCCGTAGGATCGCCCCATCCGCACAAAACGCCGGTCTGCTCCGGTGAAGACGCATCCCAATTACACGAGGCCCATTTCACCCGACCTCCCATGTCTACCAGTTCGCCAACCGTAGGCACATCGATACCATCGTCAGCAGGCTTCATCGTGAATGTTTTCGTATTGCCATATTCATAAGCCCCGTCTTTCTCAAAATATGCCCTGTAATAATAGGTCGTATTCGGTGTCAAACCTTCCAGAGTCGTTTTGAAATCTCCTGTCTCCGACATACCAACCTGTACTTTCACCACTCCTTCATTGCCGGCTTCCGGTGATTTCGATGTCCCGTAAACAAAACCAAAAGCATACACCTCAGGCACTTTCCCGGTTATGGAGCACGTCCCGGAAACCTCCACAGTGGTGGAAGACAATCCCGAATACGGTTGCGTCAGGATGGTCACGGAATACGCATCCTTGTCACCGTTGCCGCCGCCCGTCCCACCGTTATCATCGTCGCTACACGATACAAAAAACATCATGCCCAAAATCCACATCCAAACCGGACATTTAAAACATAACTTTTTCATTTTTTTTAATTTAATGTTGTTCTCGAATTCAGTTTACCATGCAAAGATAGGCAAATCGAGAAGATGAAACGGAAATGGATAGTTCCAAGAAGTTGACAGAAATATTGCCATTTGATTAACATCCCTATTCCGTTCCGGAACTAAAAGGAAGGGAAAAATTTACGTCACACTTCATTTCCTGTGAAAGGTCTCCGAAAAAGTCATGATGAAGAATACAAGAAATACGCCACAACAAAGAGATATCAATATTTTCTTTGCCGAATATTTTATATACGTTAGGCCGTGTGCAACACAACTGTCTTGCAAACCATGTCACCGTACGCCCTTGCTCGTGAAGCGTGCAAGCTATAAGCTGTCCGATATGCAGCATACCCCTCTTTATTCATCCGGACTCCCAACGGACATGTTAAATCCAACATAAGAACTGCCTGTATATAGAAAAGGCGTAGGAATCTTACCTTTGCCCGTTCCGAGTTCCAAGGCCTTCGCATGCCCACCTGTCAAGAACGAGCAACGCAGAAAGCCCACGCCGATATGTATACGGCATGTCCTTTCCCAAAAAGGGAAGGACAGTACGTAAATATACATACCACGAGGACGTTACCGGTTGCCATCTGTTCTTTCGACAGGTCAAAAGGTGCGAAGTTCTGAAACCCGAAAGCCAGACGCTTGTAAACGTCTTCTCCATATATAATGCACATATCCTTGCCCACCCTTGGGCTTTCTGCGGAAATGTACAAGGCAAATATAGGAAAAAATGATGAATACTGATGTTCTCCATTCATTTTTTCTTCTTTTTGCAGTATCCGAACTTATCTAAACCTATTGGTCAGTAAACGGTGATAAACGAGTGATAAAGAAATTCTCCTATTGAAAATCAGAAGAAACATACTACTATGTATTGCATAGTACCAATATAATACATATATTTGCACGGAACAAAGGGACGCACCGGCCGGACGTCTCCTTACTTAAACGTTAAAAGCCTATGAACGTAGACAATGCGAAATCACAAATGCGGAAAGGAATGTTGGAATATTGTGTCATGCTGTTGCTGCGCAAGGAACCGTCATACGCCTCCGACATCATCACACGGCTGAAGGAAGCCGATTTGATTGTCGTGGAAGGCACGCTCTATCCGCTGCTCACCCGCCTGAAAAAGGACGGGTTGCTGAGTTATGAATGGCGCGAGTCCACCCAAGGACCTCCACGCAAATATTATGCCCTGACCCTCAACGGCGAAACTTTCCTGGCCGGACTGGACTGTGCCTGGAATGAGCTTTCCGCCACCGTGGGGCATCTGAAATCAGAAAGCCCCATAAGGCTTCCCCTACAAGAAAAAGACTGAATCCTTAACTTTTAAATACATAATATTTATGAAAAAGAATATTACCATCAACCTCTTCGGATCGCTCTATGCCATCGACGAGGACGCTTACGAACTGTTGAACCAATACCAAAAGAACATGCAACGCTACTTTTCCCGCCAAGAAGGGGGCGAAGAAATTGCGGAGGACATCGAACGCCGCATTGCTGAATTGTTCGATGAACTGAAGGCGTCCGGGGTGGAAGCCATTACCATAGAACACATGCAGGAAATCATCAAACGCATCGGGAACCCGGAAGAAATGGATAATCCGGAATCAGAAAACCTTTCCGAAGGCACAGAAGAACCGCATGAAGGACGCAAACCGAAAGAAACCATCCACAAGAAACTTTTCCGTAACCCGGACGACAAAATGTTGGGCGGCGTCACCTCCGGTTTGGCTTGTTTCTTCGGCATCGACCCACTGTGGCTCCGCCTACTGATGATATTGTTTGCCTGGTTCTCCCTCGGCACCATGATTGTCATCTACCTCATCCTATGGATCATTACCCCGGAAGCCCAAACCCCGGAAGACCGCTTGCGCATGCAAGGACGCCCCGTGAACATGGAAAACCTGCGCGACGAAATCATGGAAGGCGCACGCAAAGCCGGACAATATGCCACAGCACCGGAAACGAAAAAAACAGCACGCGGATGCCTCACTGTCTTACTGGACATTATCACTGCAGTTTTTAAAGGTTGCCTCTTTGTCTTCATTGGCGGACTGATTCTCATATTGTCCATCGTCTTATTGTTCGCTTTGGTCATGCTCTGCCTTTTCCTGATTTCCGCATGTTGCGGAGGTATAAGCGAGGGCGTGTTCAGTTCGTCGGCAGACCAAGCCTTTTTCAACGGGCTTGTCAACGGTTCCATCGGCCAAGGCATTTATTGGATAGCCTCGATAAGCTTTATTGTCTTGTCGGTCCTCACTTTGTATATAGGCGGACATTCCATCTTACGCATGGCCGGACGCATAGCCCCAATGAACGCCATGAAACGGTTGGCACTCCTCGGGACATGGGTCGTATGCCTGGCTGTCTTCATTGCATCGGCCATTCAGGGCAATGCTTTTTATGAACGTTACAGACGGGAGTTCTACAAAGAAAAACAAGAACGTGAAGACACCGCCCACCGACAGAAACAGTTAAGCTACCTGAAAAACGAAGGTTGGACAGTCATCAGGCACGAAAACTGTGACGGTTACGTGAAAAGCGGAGAATATTATACCGGTGACCGTGAAATGCAATATATCGATGCCTGGAGCGGCAACCGGAACATGGAATATGAGTTGGAACAAACCGTACACATGGCACCCGGCATCTACCGGTTGGAGGCCGCCGCACGGACTGACGGGCACGGTTGCGAAATCTTCGCCATTTCCGGAGGAAAGGAACAAAAGACCCAAGTACCTATATATAGCAATGAAGGCGGCGGAATCTGGCAGGATGCCAAAAAGAAACAGAACGACGGTACCGTCTCATTGGGCTTATGGAGAAATATCACCGAAGCCAATGGAGGAAAGGGCTATGGATGGAGCACCGTAAGGATTGACAGCATCGTCACACACGACGGTACCATACGCTATGGCGTGACCAATATCCGCAGCAGGACATGGGACGGGACTTGGTTCTCAGCCACGGATTTCAAACTGGAAAAGACCGGTAATCTCCCCCAACGGAATCCTTCTTCCATCCCTCGGAAACCTGCCCGGCATCCTTAAAAAAGTAGCCTGATATGAGTTCAATCCTTCACAGGATACCTCATATCAGGCTACTCACACCAATATTAACCTAATTTCTAACTGCATCTCTCTTAATAGACCAAGGTACGCTCCATCATCTTAGAATGCCTTCACATCCGTGACTTCTGAAACGCATGGCAAAGATAAAACGAATCATCCATTCCATTGGTGACAGATAAGCACAAAAAATGGGACATTTTCATCCAAATGCACTTTATGCACCATTTCTACCCGTTTTTGACGCTTTTTGTCTAATTCCGGCTAAAGGATTCACCAAATATCATCCCAAACGTTCTTGTTCGACAACTGTTCGGCATCCGAATAATCATCATGGATATCCATTCCATTTCCTGACCCACAAAGCATGTCTTGTTGCAACAATACCACTGCGTCAACCTCAGGAGTTACATATACCTTCTTTTTCATTTCGTTTCCTATTTTAAGATTTTCCTTCCATTTATAATATAAATTCCTTTGGACAACCCCTCCAAAGCCTCAGAAGCCTTCACACCGGAACGCACGCGTATGCCGGAAATCCCGTAGACATCCACAGGGGCTTCCTCTGCCGTAAGCTCTGTATCGGTGATACCCGTTGCATCAAAGTCGAATGCAAGGAAGTTGGCCTCTTGCGCCACGGCCTCCGGCAAAGCCAAATATGCCTTGTTCGCTCCGTTTACGATAGAGCTGCCGTCTTGGGTGGCAAAGTAGAAGCCTAAACCGTTCGTCACATCATCAGCCAGTTTGTAGTACTTGTAGCCTTCGGCATCCACAGTGGTTTCCACCAACGTGCCTTCCAACAGGTTATCCTCCGGACGCGACATGTTTGCCACACTAAAGTTACCCGTATAACCACCGGCCTTACCCCTAAGAAGGATACCGGTCAAACCCGGGACAGTACTGCCCGAAGCATAACGCCAATCCACAGCCAAAGTGGTTCCTCCATCGGAAATCCCGGTCACGACACCGGCTTCCAGACCTTCAGGCACAGTAAAGGCATTAGCGGAATAATAAGTAGCCATACCTGCGTCAGAGATGCGAATAGCCTGCGAGGCGGATTCGGGGACACCGATGTAATACAAGCGGAAGTTGTCGGCCTCCCAATGCTGTCCATTACCATGTACGATATCTTCACCCTTCACTCCCAAATAAAGGACACCTCCACTTACGTCCATCCGTAGTTCCGTGGTTGAACCATCGTTCACCCCGGTAGCGGCATTATAAACCGCTTCATCGCCATTGAAATCAGAGAACTCCATGTTTACGTTATCCAACGAACCATATAAATTCACATTCGCGGCATCACGGGTACAATAAGTGGCAGCTTTCAACAGATAAGTACCGTCTGGCAAATTAGCTACACGGTTTCCTGTCCCTCCTATTTTAGTATAATAATGAGCCTTGCCTACATTGTTGTTTTCATTGCTTGACCAACTAGAAGACCATAATGCGGCATCTCCTTTCCCCCCTGTGGTGACATCAGGACTATTGTTTTCTCCAAGTGCGGCCACGACCCATCCGTCCGGAGCTTCCTTGTTCTCTCCTACTTGATAAATATTCGGGTTCTGGATAAAACAGGTCATGTCTATGGGAGCATCTGATGTAGCCTTCGACAAGAAATCCATAGTCATTGCATTGCGGCAAACCAAATTCAAAGCCGCCACATCGGTTGTTACTTTCTCGAAAGTCAATGCCACATCATCCAAATCACTCACGACTTGCCGGTAAGCATCCGTCTCGCCAAGTCCCGTTATCGCATCAGCCAGCTCTTTGGCCTTTTCCAACGGATATATCATACCCATCCAAAGCCTGGCATCCCGGACTTGGGCATTAAGAATTTCCACGTAAACAGGAGCCTGTGTACCCATAGCCGACATCTGCGTTTCCTGCAATATCCTTTCGGCTTCAGTTATGCCCTGCTCCAAAGCTTCTTTCCCCTTGGTGGACAAGGTATATGTACCGTCCTCAACCTTTGCATAAAGCGACTCGGCTGTTTTTATGGAAGCCACTAAACTGTCCACATTGACCTGCACGTCCTTAGCTTCGGCCATGACCTCAGACAGAGCTTTCTGTGCTACTTCTATACCATCGCCCGAAACATCTTTATTTTTGTCATACACCTCCTGCAACTCCGTGGCGATGGCGGTTGCCCCGGAAACTGTAAAATGCGCAATCAAGGTTTCCAACATCTTCAATGACTGTTGGAATGCCTCAGAAGCATCTGCCTCTCCCAAATACGTTAAACGAAAGTTATCAAAAGCCGCCCAATCTTTTGATATATGTACATCCTTCCTCACACCTATCCTCAATGTACCATCCATCACGACCGTACGTACTTCATTACCGCCATAACGCCCAACCAAGAAAGCATCGGCAGCCTGCTCCATGTTATTAGGAATGCCTTTCCCGTCATCCTTCAGCAACTGAAGCGGAGTCTCATCTGCATTCGCATATAAAATAGCATTCTGTGCCCCATTGGCATCCACGTTACCGCCTGGACGATAATACCCTTGGCAGGATACCAAATAACATCCGTTTTTCAATCCTGTCATAACTTGGTATACCTCAAAGTTTGCATTGTCGTACGCCTCAGTACAGGAATTTGTAGACTTTGCCGCCCTGTCTGGTCCGATAAGCGTCAGTGTACCACCGGTATGGCTTTCCTTCCATTCACTCGGCTGAGAACGGTCGAAATTAGCTCCTGTGACATAAAACGTGGCATCTACGCCCTGCTCTTCCGTCGCGTTATCCAAAGCCTTGATACGTTGGTCCTTGGATACCAAAATCCATTCGCAAACATCTACAGTTTCCACCCGTGCCAGAACCGTACCCGAACCATTGTAATGTAAATAACGACCATTCCCGAACAAGGAAAACTCATACACTTCGTCTTCTATATTCTGGTCAGTAAAAATATATCCGGTCTTGTCTTTGTCAATGTAGTCATCTTTCAAATAATTATTAGCCGTCGTCTTGATGGCATATTTACCATCGGGCATAACCTCTAACGTACACAACAGGCCGGGCTGCCCTAACGAGGCTTGCGTGCCCCAAGTATTTGCCCCAAGCAGGAATCCTCCACCTTCCTTATTATAAAGGTAAAACTCTCCACCTTCGGCAGGCAAAGGTTCCCCCACCCAAGAAGATTCTTCCTGTGCCCACACCCCGTTCGCGGCCATACAAGCCACAAACACAGCCATCAACGGCCTACGCTTCCCCATCAACGGGAACAAAGAATTTGGTATTTTCTTTTTCATGTTTAAAAATTTTAAGGTTCTATTGTTTTCCACCGTGCCGCCACCGAACCTATTGACGAGGACACGGAGCTTTCATACGGAATAAACATCATGCTAGCCAACTTGTTTCTATTCCTTTTTCAGGATACAAAATTATATTCTTCCCCCACATTGGAATAAGACATAAAATAACCAATGATAGGATAAATCTTACCAAAATACATTTTCCGACCCGTTTTCCGTCATATATCATGCCATATTCCTTTCTTCCTTTGAAAAGAAGGATACGAATCGGACATATAAAAAGTCCGGATTGAAAACCTACCGTTTCAATCCGGACCCAATCAAAATAAGATAGACGCTGCCACCTGTTACACCGCCTTGTTCCACATACTTTTAGAACCTCCACTTCGGTTTACGCTTCTCCAGGAAAGCACGGCCACCCTCCTGAGCCTCATCAGTCATATAGTAAAGCATCGTGGCGTCCCCGGCCAGTTCCTGAATACCGGCCTGGCCGTCCAGTTCGGCATTCAGCCCCACCTTTATCATACGCAGGGCCAACGGACTGAGTTGCATCATCTCTTCCGCCCATGCCACATATTCGTCTTCCAATTCAGCCAAAGGCACCACCTTGTTGACCAATCCCATATCGAGGGCCTCCTGGGCATTATACTTCCGGCACAGGAACCATATCTCACGGGCTTTCTTCTGACCTACGACACGGGCCAGATAAGAGGAACCGAAACCGGCATCGAAGCTGCCCACGCGAGGTCCGGTCTGCCCGAAAATGGCATTGTCCGAAGCTATCGTCAGGTCGCACACCACATGGAGCACGTGCCCTCCGCCGATGGCAAAACCGTTGACCGCCGCAATCACGGGCTTGGGCAACGAACGGATTTGTTTTTGCACCTCCAACACATTCAAACGGGGCACACCGTCGTCCCCGACATATCCCCCGTGCCCTTTCACGTGCATGTCGCCTCCGGAACAAAAAGCCTTGTCGCCCGCTCCTGTCAACACCACCACACGGACATCACGCCGCTCGCGGCAAATATAGAACGCGTCGCTCATCTCCGACACCGTGCGCGGCGTAAAAGCGTTGCGCACCTGCGGGCGGTTGATGGTGATACGGGCAATGCCGTTATAAAATTCAAAAAGAATATCCTCGTATTCCTTCAAAGTTTTCCATTCTCTGTTCATATCCTTCATCTTAAAAATTCTTCCATCTCTCCTTTATCGCATGATAGTAATTCCGTAGCTCTTCTGCATCGGCCTCCGCATCGGTAAACACTTCCAACAAGACAGGTGCCGTGGCTGTTTCGTCCAACAAATCATCAAAAGCGGCCAAGAGGGACACAGTGTCCGCAGCCTGCAAATAAGTGAATCCCTGCGATTCAGCCCAACCTGCCGCCGACGCGCCATGAGAAGCCGTCACGAAATGCCGCGTATCCCCGGCCATGTCCAATCCGGGCAAGGCATGGAAAATGGCCCCGCCGCCGTTGTTCAACACGACAATGCGGAGGTTGGAACGTATATGGCCGTTCCATAACGCATTCATGTCATAAAAGAAACTCAAATCACCTACAAGCAGGAAATTCATCCGGTCGGACACTGCCGCATAACCTACCGCAGCCGACACGGAACCTTCTATGCCGTTCACTCCCCTGTTGCATTGCACTTCCACACCTTCGGGCAGGCGGCACAATTCCGCCAAGCGCACCACCGAACTGTTGGCCAAATGGAGCACTGCATGGGGTGGCAATGCCTCTAACACGCGCCGCACGGCATACATCTCGGAGTATCCGGTTTCCGGAGAGGCCAACCGGGCACAACTTTCATGCCATAGCTGCGCATACGCCCCGGACAGCAAAGCCTCCGGCCGGAAAAACAAACGGAAGAAATCAGCAGGAGAAGCCTCCACAACCGTGGTCAGCGCACAAAACAAATCCGCCGGAAGGCCATCCGGCGAAACATGCCAGTGCACCAACGAAGGCGTACGCCTCAGGAACTGTTTCAAACGTTTCGACACGACATGCCCGCCTACGGTAATCACCAAGTCCGGGCGCAACGCCTGCAAGTCTTCCTCACGGGCTGCATATAACAAGGCATCGAAGCCCCGTACCGCATCTGAAGCCGACGGGCAATTCCCCAACACTTCAGCCAACCAAGCCACGCGACTGCCGGACAGGCAAGCCGCTACACCGGCCGCCTCGTCCGAAGACATCTGCCCCGACACGACCAGAACCCGACGGTACTTGGGAAGCTCTTCTTTCAGGAAGAAAGACAAAGTCCGTCCCTCGTCGGACATATCCCGCCGTACCATACGCCGTACGGAAGGCAAAGCTTCCGCCGTAAATTGAAACAACGGTTCGGAAAGGGGGACATTGATATGCACCGGCCCGTAGCCGTGGTGATCCACTTCAAGCAAAGCCTCGTTGACAAGCCGGTTGGCATACCATTCATCTTCCCCGGTACGTACCTCGGGCAGATTGACCGCCTTCCGCACCAAGCCACCGAAAACACCCGGCTGCGGCAAAGTCTGCCCGTCCATCTGCCCGATCCAAGCCGCCGGACGGTCGGCGGAAACGACTACCAAAGGTACCCGACGGTAGAACGCCTCGCACACCGCCGGATGGAGGTTGAGCAAAGCCGAACCGGAGGTACAACAGACCACCACGGGAGCCTGTACATGCAAAGCCAATCCGACGGCGAAGAAACCGGCACTGCGCTCGTCCGTCACCGAAAAGCATTCAAAATCCTCACACGTGGCGAAAGCCTGTACTAACGGCACATTACGGCTTCCGGGACACAACACCGCCCGGCGAATGCCGTGCGCACGCAGCAAGGCAACAAGCTGCAACACGTTCTTCTTATCCGAATACATCAGTTCCTCCTTTCGAGATTACATATTTCATAGTCTGCAACTTACGTTCCGTCTCCATCCATTCTTCTTCGCACACGGAAGCCGGCAAGATCCCGCCTCCGGCATACAGGCGGATTTTTTCCGCCCCTTCGCCACATTGCATGCATCGCAAATTCACATACAAAGCCGTCTTCCCCTCCGGCTCCCACCGTCCGAGGAAACCGGCATAATAGCCACGGTCATATCCTTCATGCGACAGGATGAAGCGAAAAGCCTCTTCTTTGGGCAACCCGCATACGGCAGGCGTAGGATGCAAAGCCTGCAACAAGCCGCCTAAGGCTTCGGCCGAAGAAAGACGGAAACGGATATCGGTTTTCAAATGGGCCAATTCTCCGGCCGTAGCCGTATAAGGCCCTTCCACAGTGAACCGGATATCCCGTTCCCGCAAGCAACCGCCGATATATTCCGTCACAAAAGCTTGTTCGCGGATGTTCTTTTCCGACCACGGACCTGCCAACTTGCCCTCTTTCAGGAATTGCGTACCGGCCAAAGCCACTGTACGGTAGTCCCCTTTTCCTCCGGCCAAAAGGATTTCGGGCGTAGCCCCCAACCAAAAACCGGTTTGCGGCGTATGGAACAAATACACGTATGAATGCACATAACGGCGGCAGGCCGCCCCGAAAGCCCGCGCCCACGAAAAGCCCCGGGGAAAAGCATCCGTACAAGCACGGGAAAGCACCAACTTCTGAAAATCCCCGGCACGAAGCGCAGCGGAAAAAAAACGAAAAGCCTCACGGTACTCCTTCGACGGCTGTTCCTCCAACCGTCCGCAAAAGGGCATCGGAGCAGGTGCCTCTACCTCATCGGGACATGCAGCCCGGGATATACCGGCTTCTATTTCCTCCTCCAAGGGAAGCAGCCATAAAGGATGCCCCTCTCCGAACCGAAAAGGGGCAAACACAAAACCAGTCTTCCCGTCCAACGGCGGGATGCCTTCAAAAGATTGCAGGGAGGACCGTGCCGCCCGTATGCCGTGACAAACACTTTCCCCCGGCTCACGGTAGAACACAAAGGCATCTTTTCCGCCCTTAATCCATTCATCTATTACCGCCTCGTCGTCCTGCATGCGGCTCATTTGCGTTTCATCACACTGTTCATCACCCGGATGGAAGACACCAATTTCCCCGTGGAAGTGAACACATCCACGTTCCACACGTGTGAAGAGCGCCCTTTATGCACAATCGTGGCCACAGCCCTCACCGTATCCCCCTCGTGGGCCGAAGAGATATGGTTGCCGCTCACTTGCATCCCCACAACGAATTCATCGGGATTGCAAATCACCATCGACCCCAACCCGGCCACTGTCTCTGCCAAAGCCAACGTGGCCCCGCCGTGCAGGATGCCGAAAGGTTGGCGCGTGCGGTGGTCCACCGGCATGGTGGCTTCTATCCGCTCGTGGGAAGCATACGTATATTGTATGCCCAAATTCCCCATCAACGTAGTCTGCGCCTGTGCATTCAAGGCATCAAGCGGTATCTCGCTTTCGCGCACCTCGGCCAGGAAAGCATTCTCCACCGCCACGGCCACACCGTCTTCATTGTTGGAGAGGGTCACGTAGTCGGCACAACGCTTCACCGAATCCGGGGCATTCCCCATGGCAATGCCCAAATCGGCCAACTGCAACATGGTCACGTCGGCCACGCCGTCGCCGAACACCACAATCTCGTCCGTCTTGATGCCCTCCATTTCCATGATGACACCCAACGTATTGGCTTTGTCCACCCGGCTGCCCACCACTTCCAGGAAATACGGCTCGGAACGGAACACATCCAATACACCGTTCAAACGACGCTTCCAATGGTTCTCCAACCCCACCAAAGCTTCCTCGTCATCGCTCACCAACATACATTTGCAAGGCGGGTAATCTATTGCCGCAGAGAAAAACTCCTGATGCTCCAACTTCATGCCGTTCAAGGCCGCTTCGGCTCGCACATGCGGATCATCCGGGTTATTCGTCACGACCGTATCCCCGTTATAAGTAAGGATCGAAAAACCGTTTTTCTCGGCTTTCTTCTCCAAATAAGTGATATGTTCCGGATTGATACGGCGTTCAAATACCACCTCTCCGTTGGAAGCGTTAATCACCTGGCCACCGTTATAAGAGAGGATATACCCGTTATATGTACCCAATTCCAGTTTCTTGGCCAATGGCAACAAACCGTAAGTGGGACGTCCCGATGCCAACATGATGCGTACGCCCATCTGCTGCACTTTGAGCAACGTGTTCAGCGTCCGCTTGCTAATCTCCTTCTCGTCGTTCAACAGTGTCCCGTCCACGTCGAGCACTAACATTTTATATTTCATACTCCCACGTTTTTTTATTCATGTACACAAATATAGCGAAAGCCTTTCAGAAAAGAGGACGGAAGAAGTAGTTTATCGCAAAGCTTCACGTTTTTTAGGGAACGGCACCCGGAAATTGCCAAATTGTCAATTTGTCAATTCAGGCTCCACGTGGCTGCGCTATTTGTCCCCCGGTCCGCCCTTGTTCCCCGATACACGATTCTCACGCATCAGGAAAATGTCTTTTCGCCACCCCGGCCTCTCTTATATTGGCAAATTGCCCGGCCTCGCCACGCGGCATGCGCAGGCAAACCGGAAACACGTCAGCACATCGTGGCACCGGCCTGACATCCTGACATCCGGATTTTGAAGGCAAATCCCATCCAAATAGGAAAAACAAGGTGCCAAAAGCCCGTTTTTCACTTTGCCTTCCAAAGCCTTTTCCACCCACAAACGGACATCGGCGGAACAAGATGCGGACAAAAAAAATGTTTTTTCAGCCGAACGAAAAATCATTCGGCTGAGATTGGGGTTCTACTTAGGTTAAAAAACGTATAATAACAGGCTGAAACGCAAATTTATGTATCAGGAAAGGGCTTTAAAAGCTTATGGAAGGCTACAAATACAGGGGCAAGCATAAGCACAAAAAGGAAAGGAAGGTGTCATTTTGTCAACCGGAAGTCCATTTTTCTTAAAATGGTATGTAATACCCCATATTATGTTATTATTTGACCCATAACCCATTGAATATTGAACATATATTTGCAAGGTATGAAAATAAAATCGAGATGGTATGAAGAAAAAAAACGTTTTGTTATGGTTATGTACCTTATGTTTCCCGTTGGGAAGCATGGCACAAGGGTTTATCCATCCGGGGGCATTGCATACCCAAGCGGATTTTGACCGGGTGAAAGAGAAGCTGGCCAACGGCGAAGAACCATGGACTGCTGCTTACAAGTTTTTCAAAACCAGCCCGTATATCATGACCGTGGACGACCGGCATCCCACTCCGGTGCGCAGGATTGTCCGTGGCTGCGGGGCCGGTTGCCCGTGGCTACCCCCAGGAGAAAACACGGATAACTATGGAACACCACAGGATAATGCGCACGCGGCCTATCAATTCGCACTCGAATGGAAGATTACCGGGGATGAAAAATATGCCCGAAAAGCCGTCGAGTACTTGAACGCCTGGGCACGGACCTGCAAGGACATCGGCGGGAACAACAATTACGCCCTGGCTTCGGGACTTTCCGGCTATGCGTTTGCCAACGCGGGGGAACTGATGCGCGACTATGAGGGATGGAAACCCGCAGACTTCAAGCGTTACCAAGATTTTATACGTAGGGTGTTCGTCCGCAATTCCCTCAGTTTCCTTGAAAACCGCGCGGAAGGGCACGACGACCATTATTGGTCCAATTGGGGATTGTGCAATGTGCTTTGCATCATATCCGCAGGCATATTGTGCGATGACGTATGGGTGTATAACCGGGGCATGGAATTTTATAAGTATATGGAGGACCACCGTTACGGCGAGTCTATCCACATGTTGGTTTACCACTTGTTCGAGGATGAAGATGGCCCGTTCGGCTACATAGGGCAGATGCATGAGTCCAACCGCGACCAAAGCCATGCCAGCATGGCGGTAGCCCTGGCGGCAGATGTCTGCGGCGTGGGACGCAACCAAGGGGAGGATGCCTATATGCACAAGGACGACCGTATTGCGGCCGGTTTTGAATATGTGGCCCGCTATAACATGTGGCAGGACGTTCCATACGTACCCTACACGAATATGGAGGGAGGTTATTTCCCGGAACCCGGGTGGGGCGGACGCGGCGTGGACCGCCCATGCTGGCCGCGTATCATAAACTATTATGAGAATGTGCGCGGGGTGGAAATGCCTTGGGGCCATGCCATCATGATGAGGCATAATAATGGCACAGGACTTGACGGCGGAGGAGGCTTCTATGGCGGAGGAGGCGGTTATGACCATTTAGGCTTTACCGCATTGATGTGCAGCCTGGATCCATTGACAGACAAAACCAAGGTGCCGACCAAATTGGGCGGAACGGTGCAGTACAACGGCGTGTCCACCACCCGTACGGAAGTATCCAACATCCCGAAAGGCTCACAGATGAAGATTACCGTGATTTTGCCGGAGGACGAAGAGGATACCGGCAAGTGGTCATGGGACGACGACCCCACCTGTAAAAGCAACGAGCGAGAACTTACCTTGGAGACATCCAGTGTGATTCGCGTGCGTTACATCAACAGCAAGGGCGTGGAATGCACGCGCATGTACTCCCTGCACGTGGAAGGCGAAGGAACCCCCGAAGGCTATGCCGATGTTTATGCGAAGGTCAACAGTGTGGAAATCCATGACTCCGTGATTTATGCCAAGAAATATGCCAACGTGATATTAGGGATGAATTATGATGGCTTTACTATCCGTGAATGGAAATGGGAACGCAGCACAGACGGCAAGCGGTGGACTGACTTGAGAACGAATTGCAACCTGTTGGAGATTGAAAGCGTGGCCAAGACCTACTATTACCGTGTGACCATGACACATCCGTCCGGTGCCACCATCATAAAGAATTTCCTTGTGGAAGTGGCAGAGGTGGACCCTTATGTGATACACGGAAACCAATCCCAACCGGGAACCAACCTGGTGTTGGAGAAAGGTTCTTCCTTCAGCATGTACGGCGTTCCGACATCTATCTTAGGCAAGCTGCCGGAAACCACCCGTATTTATAAGTGGGTAGTGGGCACGGATACCATCCAGGCAGACACTTTGACTTATCATCTGGACGAACAAGGCAACAAAGTGGCCGACTTAAACGACACCTTGCATATCAAGAGCCTTGACAGCTGTTTCAAGTGCAAGTTGGTTTTCCAAAGGGTTGCCGAATCGGGAGCGGAAGCCAAGTCTGTTTGCCATTTCAACGTAGACGCGTATGAAGCATGCACGGAAGACCCGTCCTCGGAAGACAGCTATTACATCAGTAATGAGTGGGGTGCTTATCTTCGTAACACGGATGCCCAGTTCGTACCATACGCGGAAGAAAACGACCAGGATTACCTGTGGCGCCTGCGACGCTTGAGCGCAAGTTATGGCAACCGTTATATGCTCTTCAGCCGCACGAACAGCAAGATGCATCTGTCCAAAGACGGCAAGATGATGAACGGGAGCGATTATGCCAACAACTCGTTCAACATACTCCGCAAGTGTACGGACGAAGGTGTATATGCCATCCAACGCTCACCGGCGGCTTCCGGTGGCATGCTGTTGCCCAGCGAGGACGGCATGTTGTTGGAAGTGTCGCAAGCCCCTTGCTCCGGATTTCCCTTCCGTATCGTGAAAAAGACAGATAACCCCGACGGAATGGAAGAGGTGATGGCCGAAATGAAAGGTGAAGAGGCACAATTGATATCCTGTAACCGTCACGGCAACCATTTGGCGGTAGAAGCCCAAGAAAGCGGCATGCTGAAAATCTATTCTTTCGACGGCCGCCTGGTCAAGTCGGTGCGTTGTACGGCCGGAAAGAATGAGGTTGGCCTCCCGGTACAAAACGTAGGTTGGTTGTTGCACTATGTGGGAACCTCCGGCCGCACGCAAGGAATGAAAATGCGCTAAAAGCCATGTACTGACATAACCGAACCGGATAGTACAAAATTAAGAAACGCTCCTATTGCCATCAGGTTCGGCAACAGGAAGACGTAAAATGAGAACCTTTAAACTTATGAACATGAAAAGAAAAATTTCAAAAGGAAATGGAAAGCGTATCCCGTTGGCCATCATGTTTACCATGATGAGCAGTGCGGTGCTGTTCGCACAACAACACCAGTGGATTGATGTGACGGATACTTATCTGGAGAACGCGGATTTCTCGACCGGAACTTCAGAGGGTTGGCAAGACGGGAATTTGGATCCGGTTGTAAATAAGGACTTCAAGAATGCGGAATATTTCAGGAAAAAGAATATTGCCGGACAAAAAGTGTTCGGCCTCCGCCCCGGCAACTACAAATTGACCGTTCGCGGTTTCCATCGCGCCGCAGGGGCTAATGGCGGAAAGGATTATGAGGCCGGTACTGAAGTAATCAATGCGTTCCTGATAGCAGGAGATGCCGAAATCCCATTCGTATCCCTCTATAGCGGGGTAAAAGACGAAACCATACCTAACCAACGCGATGGTTGGCCAGACGGGATGGAAGGCATGGCGAAGTACTGTGAAGCCCACCCCGACCAGTATAACAACGTATTGGAGTTCACCGTTTCCGACAAAGGCGAAATGCTTATCGGCGTGGACATGCGTGGCGGCGAGTGGACATGCTGGGACGATTTCAAACTCTATTTCGACGGTGTGGCTTTCGATGCCTTCCGCATGCAGATGAACCGTGCCACCGTGATGCGCGACTCGTTGAACACCCTCGACATACCGGCCTCTTCCGAACTTACCACGTTGCTCGATAAATATTCCGGTTACACAGAATCCACGCCTGAAGAAGACATCAACGCAGCCGTGGGTGAAATTGCCGGAAAAGTGGAACTGGCCATGGCCGTATGCCTGAACGCGAACACGATGCAGAAAGACATTACCGCAGCCCAAGGCATCTACGACAAGATTGAGAGCGGAGCCTACACCGTGTCGGAACAAGTGAAGGCCAATCTCAGCAAGGCTATCTCCGAAGCCAAGGCCGTACTTGCCAAACCTACACTGGCAGAGGTGGCCGACGCATTGGTGGAAGGTGTGCCCGCCATAGAAGAAGCCATCAAGAATACCAATGCGGTGGTAGGCCTCAACCACTCCTTGCAAGTAGCCAAGGGGCTGGCAGACAAGATTGGCGGACTGAGCGACACGGAGGAATACAAGAAAGTGGCGGCCGACCTCAACGCGACCGAACTTACTTATACAGACATGGTGACTGATGTGGAGAAACTGAATGCCGTATGCAAGGCCGCGATGACGGAACAATTCCTGGGCACGGCATCGGCTGAACATCCGATAGACATGACCAGTTTCATTACCAACCCCAATATCTTCCAGGATGGAGTCATGACCGAAATGCCCGGCGGATGGGTGATGATCGATCGTGGAAGTTCCGACAACGGCAGTCCGACACTGGCAGACCACGCGGATACGGAACTGCATTGTTCCAGTTGGTCGGACAACGACGCGAACAGCATCTGCAAGGGACATTACCAACAGATGATAGGCAAGGAAGACGGGGTGAAGCTGCCTAACGGAGTGTATGAGTTAAGTGCCGCAACGTACACAACCGGCCAGGAAGGCACAAAGATTTACTTGTATGCCACTCCCGACAGCGTGAACTACTCCAGGGCCATTTTCAATCGGGACGCAGAAGCTTATGGCGACGCTTCCAAGAACATGGGAACCACTACGACCGTGCAGAATATCCTGGTGTCGGACGGCAAACTCTACATCGGAATCAACGGTGAAGGCCGTAGCGGAGTGATGGGAGCGGAATGGCGTGCCGATAATTTCCGTCTTTCTTACGTGGGTTCCGATGCCACAGAAGCCTATCGAGACCGTTTGACCGCACGCCTGGAAGAAGGCATCGTATGGCATGACTCATTGGTGAACTACGGTATCGACGACTGGGATTATCTGGGTTGGGTCTTGGACGAAGAAGAAGGCTACTACCAGTACTTGGCTGATGGCGTGCCCATCCAAGATATGATTACTGCCATCGGAGACATGGACAACCTCATCCTCGATGCCCAAAAAGTGATAGACCAGTATCTGGCTTTCACCCCGTTGGTGAGAAAGGGCAATGACTTGTTCGATGCCCTCAACAATGAAAAGGTTTTTGCACAACCGGCTGCACGCAAGACGTTTACCGACGCATTGGTGGAGGCCTCCATCATAGCAGAAGACATGACATGGGAGACTTATGTGAGCGACGAAGTCGGACGCCAGACAGAGGCTCTCAATGAGGCTACCACTACCCTGAAGTCCTCCATCGCCATTTGCTACCCGATGGGAACTGCCATTGTATTGGCGAACCAGATTGGCGGACTCTCTGAAAATGAGGCTTACAAGAACGTGAAGGAATTGCTCAAACAGGATGAATTTGACAACGTAGATGCAGACATGGCGGTGAAAGAACTGCAAGCCGTTTGCCTGACAGCCATGACACCCGACGTTTTGGCCAAAGCCACGAGCGACAACCCGTTCGACATGACCACCTTCGTGGTGAACCCCAACATCTACCAGGATTACGTGGATGAAGCCGGTAACCCCTCCAGGAAAGTCATCAACGGATGGATTTGCGAGACCAACGCAGACGGGACGGACCGCACTGAACATACAGAAGACACATGGTTGTGGTGCTACAGTTGGTCCGGACATGAAGGTCACAACATCGGATCAGCTACCAATTACCGTCAGGTTGTGGGAACACAGATTGGCGAAGAAGGCAAATTCGAATTGCCCGTGGGTACTTACCGTGTGGAAGCAGCCACTCATGCTACCGGCGGAGCTGATGCGCTGTGGTTCTATGCGCAGACAAACGACGTGGAAATTTCCACCGTGCCCGACATCCTCGGACAAGACAGCACCGTGTACACGTACACCGAAGACCAGTTTGAATATTCCATTTTGAACGGCAACCGTGACCTTTGGGACATCGCACAAGCCGAGGTTGGTACCAATACCATAATTCCTGCCGTCTATGTAGACAAGGGGGCTGTGACCATCGGAATAAAGGGTGACGGACGTGTCGTGGGCGGCCACGGCCAACAATGGTTTGCTGACAACTTCCGGTTCTACTACATCAACTCTGGAAAGGGCGATAGCATGGACAAAGTGTTGAAAGATTCCGAATCTCTGGAAACCGAATTGGTGGATGTATACGACCTTACCGGAACACTCGTACGCCGCCAGGTGAAACGCGCCGATGCCGTGAAAGGACTGAAGAAGGGTATCTACATTGCTGGCGGAAAGAAATATGTGGTAACCGGAAAGTAAATGCCGGAAAAAGCTATGAAGTTTTCTCATTCTTCTTAGCAAGTATTGAAGGGGTGGCACTATCATTTTGCCACCCCTCTCTTTTTGCCATCCCGTCAAGAGACTACAAAGAAAAAGCTGTCCCGCGCCTCATACTCCGGCGCAGGACAGCCACTCTCACAAATTTAACCTAAACAAAATTACTTAACTAACACCTTCACTGTTTTCTTCGTGCCGTCGCTCATCATGTCCTGACGGATGTAAATGCCGCGCTGCTTCGGCTCAGCCACGCGCACACCGTTGATGGTGTACCATGCGGAACTTATCACCGTGGCCGTACCGTCGGCTGCCACGCCACCGATAGCGCTCTCGAAGTCATCCGGCTTGTTGGCATCGCCGTCACCGTAATAGTAGAGGCGGAAGTTGTCGAAACAAGTCCAGTCGTTCGTCAGCATGCCTGTCTTGCGTACGCCCAATACAGGTTCTTTACCTTCAGCCACGTAAAAACTAAAGTTTACTTCATAGGCATTATCCTCAAACGCAAGTTTCGCACCTGCGACTTTATCCACAATGAAATGATACAACATATCGGATTCCGGGAACAAGGAATCAGGCAATGCCACATCGCTGCCGTCATATTTCAACTCGCTGACATGCTCAAAAATGGACGATAACTTTTCGGTCCACTTGTCTTCGCCGCATTCAACGAACAACTCAGCGTTCCGGGCATCTGCGCTGTCCCGACGAGCCACGCCCGCCTCAATAAAGCCTCCCGCACGATAGAAACCATTCATGACAACGCGATAATATCCCGCAGGCATATTATAAAGCGACTGATGTATCTCGCTACTGTCGCTGAACATCTCATAAATCATAGCTCCCGTCACCTTGCTAGAACTGTTCTCATCCAAAGTGGCACCAACCCATCCATCGGCCGATGCGGCATCCACGATTTCCCCCTTTTCGTTCTCCGTCTTGGTCTGGAAACTCGGGTTGACTATCAAGCCCGTGGCATCCACCGGCTCGTCCTTGCTCGCCGTGGTGAAATCGATATGCCCGCTCAGCATCTTGGAGTAAGCTTTGTCCAAACGAAGGGAATAATCGTTGATTTCGTCCAAAGTAGCAAAGATGCCTTCCCCGTCTATTTTGTCGAAGACTTCAATGGTCAAGTCATACAGCTCCTCATATCCTTCTGTGTCGGAATACTCTTCGTAACTTGCTTCGCCATTACCGCTTAGCTTAGCATCGTGGGCAGTAACTTTAGTCTCCAATGCCGCAGCGGCATCCATGGACTCCTGCCCAAACTTGATGGCGGCATTCAACGACTCTGTCTGCTCCTTGTAAACCTCCGGGGTCAACTCTCCCACGGCAGAAGCGGCCTCTATGGCTTTGCTCAGGCCGTCCTTGGCCTCCTGCGTGGTCAGGACATCGGAAGCCAACATCCCGTTAGCCTCACGAATCAGGGCATCCAAGGCCGTTTGGGCACCTTCCATGTTGTCGGCCCCTAAGTATTCCACTTGGAAGTTGTCGAAGATGACCCAAGCCTGCCCCCAAGACACACCCGACATCTTCACCCCTATGCGGAGCTTACCGTCTTCACCCACGTAACAAGTCGTGGCATTCAGGTAATTCTCGCTATTCTGCTCGAAGATTTCCTGTGCGGAATTCTTTCCATGGCACAACCATTTCCCGGCCAAGGAAGCGTCGTCTGTCCAAGTCACTTCCTCACAGTCTTCAGCCACGTTCTCCTCCTGCGGACAAGCTGTAACATGGAGAAGGGGTTCAGAAACATCGTTACCGAAAAGGTAACCCAGAATCTTGTTCGTCTCGTCGCCTTCCTGCCCCCAACCTTCATGCCATGCGTTATCATTTCCGGAACTCGGGGAATAGAACCCTTGCATGGTAATCTTATACGATCCTTGGGGCAGGCCGCTGATTTCCTGATAGACTTCCCAATTCCGTCCGTTCCACACCTCAGAAACCCTCGTGCCATCGTTCTTGAAATCCCCGTCGCCCGTCTTGGTCCAACCATCATTGCTCCCCGCAAAATTGGGATTCACCATTAAGCCGGTCACATTATCCGTAGTCCCGTCTGCCAAAGCTTTCATCACAGATTCACGGAAAATCCTGTCGGCACGGGGTTGGACGCTATCTAATTCGGCTATATCGAACGTACCATTGTCATAACCGGCTTGTAAAACCTCGTCCAAATAAACCTCATAGTCCTCCAACCCGTCGTTGGCATAAGGCGTCTCATCGTAAGCCTTGTTCAAGGCTTCTATCTTCTGGGCCAAGGTCTCGTAAGCAGCCACGTTGTTGGCCAACGTGTCCATCCGCGCAAACAAAGAAGTTATGACACCGGTAAGCGCCTCACTGTCCAGACTCTGGTTTTGATAAGCTTCCTTAGCCGCAGCAATCATTTCTTCGTACTTCACCTTCTCCGATTCGCTGAAAGCCTTGTTGGCACCGGTATATTCGGCATACTGTGCCTCTGCACTCTCAATATTCTGGTTCAGTATTTCGCGTATATTGACCTCACCGCTTCCACTCTTGCCCATATATTCCAACGTGAAGTTGTCCACGGCCGACCAGGTGGAATTGGCTCCTTGTACGACATATCCTATCGTGATGATGCCACCAATGACATCTACATCCACGGTGTAATGGTGCCACGTGCCATACCCCCGCCCTTCATTGGCTGTTTCCGCAGGGTCAGTGGCTTCCACCTTCTTCTCCCCGGCTAAAGACTGGGCATACAGGAACAGCCCTTTCGGGGTGGGCGCGTCCTCCGTCGGCAATTTGTTGGTCAGAATCCAAGCCCCCACACGGTATTTTCCGTCAGGAATCCCTTCTATCTTCTGCTTGATAGACCAGTCAGGCATATTACTACCATTGTTGGTGGCGCACTCATAAAAGTTCTCAAGGGCTAACCCTTCCGGCAAACTTCCCGCGCCATTCTCGAAACGGTCGCCCGTCTTGCGTTGGTAGTTGGCACCTGAACCTTGCACGATATCCCATCCGTCCGTACTGTTGGCAAACGAGGCTTCCTTTACGAACTTTTCCGTCACGTCCAACGGATTTTCTTCCGTAGCCACGGAATAACCGAAGTCAATAATATCGGCCTTCAAGTCTTCCACTGCCTTTTCTATCGCCTCTACCGTGGCATCTGCCTGGTTATATAAAGCAGCATAATCGGTATATTCCGTAAACCCGATGGCATCGGCAGCTTCCAACTGTACCTTCAACAGCTTCTTGGCTTGGAAGACCTCGTAAGTTTCCGGTGCCACGAACTTCCATTCGTCTTTGGCATTCTCATACCCGGCCGTGTTCTTATCAATCAACGGATCCACCGTAGTTTTCCCTTCGTTTACTGCCATGTAGGAATTGGCATACAAGCCTCCATTGGCTTCCACACCGTAAATCTTGTCTTCGTCTATCACCTTGATACGGTACGCCTCGCCTTCCTTCACGATTTTCCACAGGATATGGCCCGTCTTGTTATGGTCCACGTAAATCTCGGCACCACCCGGATTAATGAACAATTCATGGTATCCTCCGTTACTCGGTGCTTTCATCATGCTCAAACGCCAACCTTTGGCAGTGGAATATTCTTCATCCGTTTCCGGAAGATTGGCTAATTCATAATCTTCACCGTAGCTCAGGGTTACTTCCTGACCTGTTTCCGCTACAACCAATCGTGTACCATAAGGCTGCCCGTTAGTCATGAACTTCTGGGTGGCCACATGATAGATGTAGTACACGCCTCCGCCTGTTTCATCGGCGGTCAAGTTCGGTTCTACGAATTGCAACTCCGGGTCTTCCCACGCGGCCCATAAAGGTAAGGTGGACGATGTCGCACCACAAAGTGCCATTAAGGCGAGTAACCTGTTTTTCATTACACAGAAATTTAAGTTAATAATTAATGTTCTTTATCCTATAATAATATGGTATTACATATAAGATGTGATGCAAAATTATACTTTAAATCCATAAAAACAATGGTAACCATGTTGAAAATAATGGTAACTATGTTGATTTTACTTATAAAGCTGCCCCGCGCCTCATTTTTCCGGCGCAGGACAGCCACTCCTATTAATAACTTTAGCAAAACACTACTTAACTAATACCTTCACTGTTTTCTTCGTGCCGTCGTTCATCATGTCCTGGCGGATGTAAATGCCACGCTGCTTTGGCTCGGCCACACGTACACCGTTGATGGTGTACCAAGCGGAACTTACCACCTTGGCCGTACCGTCGGCCGCCACGCCGTCAATGCTATCTACAAAACCGTCCGGCTTGTTGGCATCGCCATCTCCCAAGTAATAGAGACGGAAGTTGTCGAAGCAAGACCAGTCGTTCGTCAGCATGCCCGTCTTGCGGACACCCAATACCGGCACTTCGCCTTCACCCACGTAGAAGTACGTGTCACACTCATAGGCACCGTCCTCAAAGGCCAACTTCGCACCGCCCGGTTGATCTACGATGAAATGGTACAACTTGTCGGATTCAGGGAACAGAGAATCCGGCAATGCCACATCACTGGTCTCATATTTCCACTCGCTGACGTTCTCGAAGATGGAGGGCAGCTTCTCCGACCACTTGCCCTTGCCGGACTCTATGAACAACTCGGCATTCCGAGCCTCCGTGCCGTCACGGCGGGCCACACCGGCCTCGATATAACCGCCCGCACGGTAGAAGCCGTTCAAGATGACGCGGTAATAACCCGCAGGAGCATTGTACAACGGTTGGTACACCTTGCTACTGTCGCTATAGATTTCACAGAGCATGGCATCCTTAATACCAGTCATGTCGTACTCCGACTCAATCGTCCATCCTTCACCCGACTGGGTGTCTACAATTTCACCCTGTTCGTTCTCCGTCTTGGTTTGGAAGCTCGGGTTGACTATCAATCCCGTGGCATCCACCGGCTCGTCCTTGCTTGCCGTGGTGAAATCGATATGTGCACTCAGCATCTTGGAATAAGCCTTGTCCAGACGCAGGGAATAACCGCTGATTTCATCCAAAGTGGCAAAGATGCCCGCATCGGCAATTTTGTTGTCGAGGATTTCACCGACCAAAGTTTCCAACTCACCATACCCCTCTGTTCCCACGTACGCTTCGTAGCTAGCTTCGCCCGTACCGCTCAATCTATCCGAATGCACGATGGCTTTATCCTCCAATGCCACAGCGGCATCCATGGACTCCTGCCCCAATTTGATGGCGGCATTCAACGCTTCCGTCTGTTCCTCATAAATCTCCGGAGTCAACTCTCCCACGCCAGAAGCTGCTTCTATGGCCTTGCTCAAACCGTCCTTGGCCTCCTGCGTGGTCAGAGCATCGGAAGCCAACATCTCGTTGGCTTCACGGATCAAAGCATCCAAAGCCGTTTGCGCACCGTCCATGTTGTCGGCACCTAAGTATTCCACCTGAAAGTTGTCAAAAACGACCCAAGCGGCTCCCCAAGTCACACCCGACATCTTCACGCCCACACGGAGCTTCCCGTCTTTACCCACGTAACAAGTCGTGGCATTCAGGTAATTCCCTTCATCAGCCTCGAATACCTCCTGTGCGGAGTTCTTGCCGTAACACAACCACTTTCCGGCCAAAGAAGCATCTTCGGTCCAAGTCACTTCCTCACAGTTTTCAGCCACATTTTCCTCCTGCGGACAAGCCGTCACATGAAGAAGCGGCTCGGAAGCATCGTTACCGAAAAGGTAGCCATGGATATTACTCGTCTCGTCGCCTTCCTGCCCCCATCCTTCATGCCAAGCATTATCATTGGTAGAACTTGGATTATAGAAAGCCTGGGCCTTTATCTTATATGACCCTTGAGGAAGATTGTTGATTTCCTGATAGACCTCCCAGTTCTGTCCGCCCCACACCTCAGTGACTCTTGTGCCATCGTTCTTGAAATCCCCATCTCCGGTCTTGGTCCAACCATCATTGCTCCCCTCAAAATTAGGGTTCACCATCAATCCGGTCACGTTGTCAGTATCTCCGTTCGTCAAGGCTTCCCTCACGCACGACATCCACAGCCTGTCGGCACGCGGCTGTATGCTGTCCACTTCTGCCGGGTCGAACGTACGCTGTTCATAGGCATCGTCCAGACCGTACACATATTTTTCATACTCGGGGAAATCCACTTCCGCATAAGGCGACTCGTCCCATTCCGTAAGAAGCTCCTGACGCTTTACATTCAATATTTCGTAAGCATTCACGTCGGCCTTCAACTCGTCCATACCTTCTTGCAATGAAGTAAGCACCAGTCCCAATGTCTTGTCATCCGTGTCCGGATTGTCTGCCGCCTGCTTGGCCGTCTCAACCGATTGGTTGAATTTGGTTTCACCGGCAGCCGAATATTTCTTGAACTGGAGGTCATAACCATTCTTCAACTCCTCAGCCTGCGTAATGACTTTCTTCAACTCCTCGGCCATACCGCCTTCAACCTGCCCTAAATATTCCAATTTGAAATTGTCCACGCCTACCCAGTTACAATTCGTATTAACAGTCTTGAACCCCACTTTAATGGTTCCGTTCATGGCAAAGAATTCCAATACAGTGTTACGGGGATATGGGTCGCTCTCTGAAACAACCCCATCCCTTAATCCACCGAACTCCAGGCTATGGGCTTCCGCACGCGACTCGATACCACTGTTCTCTGCATAAAGATACACTCCATAAGGCACTATGTCCCTATTGCCTTGTTGGTAACCTATAGTGTTGGCTGTCAGGCGGTATTTACCTACCGGCATATTTTCCAGAACCTGAGACACTTCCATCGGGTCGTTTGCCAAACTGTTTAGGTTCGAACCATCTGCCCATGTCCATTTCTCCGTAAAGTTCTGCATCTTGTATTCATTCGTGGGAGTCTCATAGCTGACGGACTGAACACCAGGAGTACCTACGGTAGTCCATCCATTGGTTGTGCCGTCCTCAAACGAATTGTTTGTAATGACATTGGTGAAGTCCACGGGATGCTCCGGTGTAGCATTCGAACTTTGCCAATTCACAATAGCTTGTTTAAGGCTAGTTGCCGCAGCCTCGACCTCTTCTGCCGTAGCTTTCGGATTATTGTAGACATCGGCATATTCCCCGTAACCAGTAAAACCAACTTCATCTGCCTTGTTCAACTGTCCCAACAACTTCTTCTTGGCTTGGAAAGCCTCATAAGCTTCCACAGACACGAATTTCCATTCATCCCCGGCATTCTCTTGTCCGGCCATACTCTTGTCAATCAACGGATCCACCTCGGTCTCGCCTTCGCCTACCGCAATGTATGAGTTGGCATACAAACCATCTTGGGCTGCCACGCCGTAAAGCTTGTCCTCGTCAATCACCTTGATACGGTACACCTCGCCTTCCTTCACGATTTTCCACAAGATGTGGCCCGTCTTGTTGTGGTCCACGTAAATCTCGGCACCGCCCGTATTGAGGAACAACTCATGGTATCCCCCGTTGGTGGGCGCGTTCATCATGCTCAGGCGCCATCCTTTCCCCGTGAAATATTCCGGATCCGTTTCCGGACGACGGCTCAATTCATAATCCTCACCGTAAGTCAGGGTAACTTCCTGACCTTGGTCGGACACAACCAGACGCGTGGCTGAATTCCCCATGAACTTCTGGGTAGCCACATGATAGACGTAGTACACTCCGCCGCCTGTACCGTCGGTGGCCAGATTCGGCTCTACGAATTGCAACTCCGGGTCTTCCCACGCGGCCCATAAAGGTAAGGTGGACGATGTCGCACCACAAAGTGCCATTAAGGCGAGTAACCTGTTTTTCATTACACAGAAATTTAAGTTAATTATTAATGTTACGTACCCTCCCATTCTCCCGGGAAAGTGAATCTTAATTCAATGAAGAACCTTGATACACTGCAAATATAACGAGTAATCCTTTCCCTATCATTGGACTATTTAAACTTAAATTAGGATTATATCAGCAAAAAAGTTTTTTTTCGCATTTGTCAAGGAAAAGCACTTTATAAAATCAATCTGCGCCAAATGAAAAATCGTTTGCCGCAGATTGAAAAATCACTTGGCGCAGAACGAAAAATCATTCTGCGCCAAGTGATTTTATAATTTCAGCATACTGATTTTCAGTAAATTAAATCATAGAAATCCGAAATCAGATTGTTAATCCTTTTGTTAGCAAAAAAGGATTCCTACATCATCCCCGCCCAACGCGCCAGGCCCTCGTAGACGAAGCTCGCCACGCCCAACAGGCAAATGCCCGCCGTGCAGAGCGCCAACGTGAGGCGCACGCCCGGATGGCTGCGCAAGGGGGCCACCGCCGGGAGTCCGTCCTCCGTGAGGGGCTCGGAGATGTACATGGCCTTGACCACCAACAGGTAGTAGAAAAGGGAGACGATGGTGTTCACCAACGCGAGGAACACGACCAACCACCACCCTTGGGCAAAGGCCGCCGCGAAGATGAAGAACTTGGAGAAGAAACCGGCAAACGGGGGTATGCCGCCCAACGAGAACAGGGCCAACGTCAGCACCAACGTCAGGCGCGGGTTCGTTCGATAAAGCCCGCGGTAAGCGTCACGGCCCGTCTGGCCGCCCGCGTGCTGTTCGACGGTGCTGATGACGGCAAAGACGGCCACGTTGGCCACCACATACACGGCCACATAGAACACCAGCGAGGCCATGCCCTGAGCCGTACCTGCAAGCACACCCAGAAGGATATAACCGGCCTGCGAGATGCTGCTGAAGGCCATGAAACGCTTCATGTCGCCCTGCAAAACGGCCATCAGGTTGGCCACGGTGATGCTGGCGACGGAAAGCAGGGCCACGGCGAGCGTCCAGTCTTCTTCCATCAAAGGGAACACAAAACGCAGGACGATGGCCAAGGCCACGGCAGCGGCTCCCTTGGAAATGACGCTCAGGTAAGCCGTCACGCTTGTGGGTGCCCCCTGATAGACATCGGCCGTCCACAGATGGAAGGGCACGAGGCTCATCTTGAATCCCATCCCGGCCAGGAAGAGCACCAGGGCAAACTGCTGCAACGCGCTGCCCTGAAGCATGGCCGGAAGGTCGGCAAAATAGAGCGTGCCGGAAGTGCCGTAGATGAACGACAGGCCGTAGAGCAGCAAGGCGGAAGAGAACATCGTGCTCAGGATAAACTTGGCACCGGCTTCCGCGCTGTGGTGGCGGTATTTGTCGAGGGCCACGAGGCAGGCCATGGGGATGCTAGCCATCTCCAATCCGATGTAGAATATCAGGAAATGCCCGGCGGACACCATGAAGAACATGCCCAACAGGGTGGCGAGCGTCAGCACGTAGAACTCGCCTTGTTTATAATGCGTGTCTTTCCGCCCTAGCCATTCGCCGCTTTGGAGGAAGATAAGCAACGTGCCGGCCGAAAGGATGGACTTGACGATAGATGTGAACGGGGTGTTGACATACATGCCGCCGAAGAGTGCGCGGGTGTCGGGCGTAAGGTTCAATCCTATCTGGAGGGCCATCAGCACGCAAACGGACGGATGGAACCAACGCCGGCGCAGCGGCCCGGCAAAAAGGTCGGCCAAGAGGGCTACCAACAGAATCAACACCAACGAAAGCTCGGCATGCAAAGACAATATAGCAGATAAATTACTGTTCATGACTTGGATCAGGGAAGATTAAAATGTGAAACAATAGGCTCTACACTGAAACTGACGGTGTCGCTCACCCACCACGGGGCAAGTCCCAGTCCTGCCACACACACAATCAGGCAAATGACGGCAAAACGCTCGTCCCACGTGGCATCCGTCAACTTCAGATGCCCGGGGTTGCGGCACGTGCCATAAAGAATCTTGCCCACCACACGCAGGATATACACTGCCGTGACGACGATGCTCACCGTGGCGATGACGGTGCAGGCGCGGTGGAACACATCGGGATGTTCGAAAGAACCCACGAACACCGTCATCTCGGCCACGAAGCCGCTCAGGCCGGGCAGGCCGAGATTGGCCAGACCGGCAATGACGTACCCCACAGCCAGGAAAGGCATGACCTTCATCAATCCGTTCAACTCGCGCACGTCACGGGTGTGCGTCCGGCCGTATATCATGCCGATAAGGGCAAAGAACAAGGCCGTCATCAGCCCGTGGCTCAGCATTTGCAGGATGGCGCCCGTGCAGCTCGTGCGGGTCGCCATCAGCAAGGCGAAAAGCACCAGGCCGCAATGGCTCACGGAAGAATAGGCGTTGATGTATTTCAAATCGGTCTGCACCACGGCACTGAAAGCCCCGTAAACCACAGAAACCGTAGTCAGTATCAGGAAGAAGTCGCCCCACTGGGCCAACCCTTCAGGCATCAGGTACATGGCCACGCGGAAACACCCGTATCCGCCCAGTTTCATCAAAACCCCGGCATGCAACATGGACACCGCCGTGGGGGCGGAAGCGTGGCCGTCCGGGCTCCATGTATGGAACGGGAACAAGGCACCCAACACGCCGAAACCCAGGAACACCGCAGGAAAGAACAGCCGTTGCATCCCTTCGGGGATGTTATGCAGTCCGGCAATCTCCAACACATTCATCGTCTGCGCCCCGGCCCCGTAATAGATGCCCAGGATACCGATGAGCAAGAAAGCCGACCCGCCCATCAGCATCAGCGTCAGTTTCATGGCGGCATATTCCTTGCGCCCGCTGCCCCATACGCCGATGAGCAGGTACATCGGTATGAGGGCCACCTCATAAAACATGAACATGGTGAAAAGGTCGGTGGAGATGAAGAAACCGAACACGCCCGTCGAAAGCAGCGTGTACCACAGGAAATATTCTTTCGTGAGGGGTTTCAGTTTCCATGAAGCGAAAGTGCCCGTGAACACGATGATGGCACTCAGCAGCAACATGACCACGGAAATGCCGTCCACCCCGACGGAATAACAGATATGCAAGGGAGCGTACCACACGACACTATCCGTGTAGAGCATCTCAGGCTGCGGGAAAGGCAGATTGGCAATCAACGCACGAAGCCGGAGATAATCCACGGCAAGCCAGACCGCCAGCACCAACAACGCGGAAGAACCGGCTACCATCACTCCCCGCACTTGGTTGACACTACGGGCCATCCACAGACCGAGCATCATCAACAGGGGAATCAATACGAAAAGACTTAATATATTCATATCGTTTTTACTTTTTTAAAGAATAGTCAGACGGCCAACAAGACCAAAGTCAAAAGGATAATGCCGCTCAGGAACCAAATCACGTAAGCCTGTATCCGCCCGCTCTGCATGGGCTGTACTTCCTCGGCCGAAGCACGGGTGCCCCAAGCCAGGAAGTTCATGAAACCGTCTATCACATGGCGGTCGAACCATGCCAACGGTACAGACACGCAGCGGAAAATAATCCGTTTGGTGACGAACAGCCAGGCTTCGTCCATATAAAAACGGCGGTAGGCCGCACGGTGCAGTTTCGGGAAACGACGAGCCAAGGCATCGGCCACCGGCTGTTCACTGCGGGCATACATGAAAGTGGCCAAGGCGATGGCCAATACAGCCACCACGCAACTTGTGGCTGCCACGCCACCGTCCAAATGGATGTCGTAAGACAAACCGTCGCCCGTGACAAAATGCCCGAAGGGAATGAAACCGGCCAGACAGGTCACGGCAGCCAATACCATCAACGGGAAAGTCATCGTAAGCGGACTTTCGTGCGGCACGTGCGCGGCATGCAGTTCCTTGTTCTCGTGCCCCCAGAAAATGCAATAGTACAGACGGAACATGTAGAAAGCCGTCATCCCTGCAATGAAAGTCATGACATAACCCATCACCGGGCTGAAAGCAAAGCAAGCCGTCAGGATCTCGTCCTTGGAGAAGAAACCGGAAAACGGCGGGATACCGGCAATGGCCAGGCAAGCGATGAGGAACGTGACATGCGTCACCGGCATATACTTGCGCAAGCCGCCCATCGTGGACATCTCGTTGCTATGCACGGCATGGATGATGCAACCCGCGCCGAGGAAGAGCAAAGCCTTGAACATGGCATGGGTGAAAAGATGGAACATGGAAGCCATGTAGCCCAGACCGCCTTCATGGCTCGGCATGCCAGTGCAGACTCCCAAAGCCACCATCATGAACCCGATTTGGGAAATGGTGGAAAAGGCCAACACCCGCTTGATGTCGCTTTGCACGCAAGCCACGGAAGCGGCATAGAAAGCCGTGAAAGCCCCGACGTAGGCCACAATGTGCAACGTTTCCGGCGCGTATGCGATATAAAGCGGGAACATCCGTGCCACTTGGTACACTCCGGCCACGACCATCGTGGCCGCATGAATCAACGCACTCACCGGCGTAGGACCTTCCATGGCATCGGGCAACCAGATGTGGAGCGGGAACATGGCGCTCTTACCGGCACCGCCCACGAACATCAGCCCCAATGCCCACGGCAGCATCAATGCGCCTTGCATAAGGTTCTCCTCGGCAGGCGCAAAGGTGAACGTACCCATATAATAACCGTAAATCAGGATACCGATGAGGAATCCGAGGTCGGCAAAACGTGTCACGATAAAAGCTTTCTTGGAAGCGGAGATGGCTTCAGGCTTCGTGTAATAAAACCCTATGAGCAGGTAAGAGGACACGCCCACCAGTTCCCAAAACACATACATCTGGAAAATGTTCGTGGCTACCACCAAGCCGAGCATCGAAAAGGTGAACAAGCTCAGGAAAGCGTAATAACGCTGAAAACCCTTCTCCCCTTTCATATACCCGAAAGAATAGATGTGCACCATGAGCGAGACGGTGGAAATGACCACCAACATCATCACCGAGATAGGGTCGAGCAGGATGCCCATGTCGATATGCAGGCCGGCCGTGAAAGGCAACCATACAAAATTATAAGGTACCAGGGTCCCAAACGTCCCGTCGGCCAAACGCGGCAAGGTGAAATAACCGTATGCCACGGCATAACTCAACACGGCCACAGCCCCCAATGACAACGAACCGACCAGACCGGCTGCGCGGTGGGACATCTTCATACCTGCCAGAGCCAACACTAAGAAACTCAGTACGGGCAGGAGGAGTATCAATATCGTATATTCCATATCATTCTTCTTTTTATCAGTTTCCGGCGTCAACCCTTCAGGTCGCTGACATCATCCGTCTGGATATTCCGGACATTACGGTACACATTTATCATAATGGCAATGGCCACAGCCGTTTCCGCCGCCGAGATGGCAATGCCGAAGAGCGTGAAGAAATGGCCTTCGAGCGCACCCGGATAAAAATAACGGTTGAACACGGCAAAGTTGATGTTCGTGGCATTCAGCATCAATTCCACGGAGATGAGCGTGGCCAACAGGTTGCGTCGCGTGAAAAAGCCGTAAATACCGGCAAACATCATCACCGTACTCAGTATCAGATAATAAAAAGCATCTATTTCCATAACTCTGTTTGTTTAATCAACGTTTACGCGCAATCATGATGGCACCGATCATGCAGGCCAACAACAACACACTGACGACCTCGAAAGGCAGGACAAACTGGTATTTCCCCATTCCGACAAGCGCGTTGCCGACTTTCACCGGATCCAGTTCCACCAACGGAGGAACGGAGAAACGTGCAAAACCGTAAGACGACAGCAAGAATACCGTCAACCCGAAACCGGCCAATACCGTCAGCATGGCCGCAAACCAACGTCCCCGTGGGATACGTTCGTTCATGTTCTTGTCCGAACGGGTCAACAGGATGGAGAAGACATAAAGCACGACGATACCTCCGGCATAAACCGACAACTGCACCGCTCCCAAATAGGTATAGCCCAACATGAAATAAAGGCCGGCCGTCCCGAAAAGCACAAACAACAGAGCCGTGGCCGCACGCAAAATACGCCCCGATGTCACAGCCAACACCGAACAGACCGCCATCATCAGTGAGACAACCCCAAAAACTACTTGCCCAAGAGTGATTCCTTCCATATTACATTATGCTTTTATAGGTTTGTTTTTCTCGGGAGCCGGTGCCAACACCGAACCTTCCCGGTTCAACGTGAGCAGCAACTTGTCACGCTCGAAAACCGAATTCTCAAAATCATTGGAAAAACGTATGGCGCCATGCGGACAGGCATTGACACAAAGCTGGCAAAACATGCAGGAACCCAAATCATATTCATACTTCACCAAATACTTCTTCTTCTTTCCTTCCGCATCTTCCCTCACTTCGGAAACCACACGGATCGTATCGTTGGGACAGGCCATCTGGCACAACCCGCAGGCCACACAATGATGCTGGTTCCGGTCGTCATGAATCATTTCCAACTGTGCCCGATGACGTTCCGGTATGTAAAGCGTCGTATGCCGGTTTTCCGGATACTGCTCCGTCACTTTCTTCCGGAAGAACACCTTGATGGACGTTTTCAGTCCTCCCGCCAGACTCTCCGTGCTACGCCAATATCTCTTTATATATTTTGTGAATTTACTCATTTCATTACTATCGTTTTAAAAAACCAATCCGAAAACCTTCATCACCACCATGGCCAACATGACTACGAGCGACAAGGGCATGAGGTATTTCCATTCCAACGTCAGCACCTGGTCGATACGCAAACGGGGGAAGGTCCACCGGATCCACATCAACAGGAATATGACGAAAAACGTCTTGCCCAGGAACCATACGATACCGGGAACATAGTCCATCACGGCATTGAACCCGTCGAGCCCGGCCACATGCAAAGGCATCCACCCCCCTAAGAAAAGCGTAGTGGCAATACCTGCCGTAATGAAAAGGTTCAGGTACTCGGCCAAGTAGAAAAAGCCGAAATGCATGCCGGAATATTCCGTATGGTAACCGGCTGTCAATTCTTGCTCGGCTTCAGCCAGGTCGAACGGCCCGCGGTTGGCTTCGGCATTGCCGGAAATGAGGTAAATGACAAAAGCCACCAACGTCAGGACATGTCCCCTGAAAATGTTCCATCCTCCGGCCTGGCTTTCCACGATGCCGCTGATGCTCATCGTCCCGCTCAGGATGACCATCGTAAGTACCGTGATACCCAAAGACAGCTCATAGCTGATAATCATGGCACCACTGCGGACGGCACCGATAATCGTGTACTTGCTGTTACTGCTCCATCCGGCCAACAAAATGCCGATCACCCCGATGCTCGAAGCGGCCAACACGAAGAATATCCCTATTTGCATGTCCAGAATCTCTGCTCCCTTGTGCCAGGGCAGACAGGAAAACGAAATGACGGAAGCCAGAATCACTAGATAAGGCGCCAGTTCATAAAGCACATGGTCGGACTTCCTGAGGCGTATGATCTCCTTGGTCAGTATCTTCAACACGTCGGCCGGCACTTGCAACAACCCGCCTTTGCCCCCCACACGGTTCGGCCCTATACGGCACTGGAAAGCGCCGCAGACCCTGCGTTCCATGTAAATGAGCACCACGGCCAACACGGCGTATGCCAACAAAATGACTATGCCCAGCGCCAACCCTTCGATAAAAACAGCCCAGTCCTCAGGCATCACGCCGCACAACGTACGGTGTATCCACTGCGTGAACGGTTCCAGGCTGTAATAATCCAAAAATGCTTGATCCATATATTTAAATGTGTCTGTATGTTATCTGTCAATATCCGGTATCACGAAGTCCATCGTACCGCCGATGGCAATCAGGTCGGCTATCTTCCCGCCCCGGCACACGGTGTCCATGGCATGCACCAACGGCAGGCCCGTGCTCCGGTAATGCAAACGGTAAGGCATCTTGTCCCCCCGGCTGATGAGGAACACGCCGAACTCGCCACGACTGGCCTCGACGGAAGCCGTAAACACGCCTTCGGGCAATTTGAGGATGGGCTTCGTCTTCACCCGGAACTCCCCTTCGGGCACGTTGTCTATCAACTGTTCTATGATCCGGCAGGATTCCATGATTTCGTCCATGCGCACCATATAGCGGTCAAACGAATCACCATGGGTATAGGTGATTTCCTTGAAGTCCACCTTGCCGTACATCGCGTAGGGATGGTGCTTGCGCACGTCGTTGGCCCATCCGCAGGCACGGCCCGTACCGCCGGTACAGCCCAACGAGATGGCATCCTCACGCGAAAGCAAGCCGACCCCCTTCAGACGGGTGCGGGCAATGACGCTCTTCGTAAAGATGTCGTGGTATTCATGGATAATGTTCCGCAAGTGCACGATAAACTCTTTCGTCTTCCGCACGAAATCGGGATGCAGGTCGGCCTGTACGCCGCCAATCACATTGTAGTTCTGAATCAACCGCCCCCCGGTGGTATCCTCGAATATGTCGAGAATCATCTCACGCTCGCGGAAACCATAGAAGAAAGGTGTAAGCGCACCCATGTCCATGGCCAGACAGGAATAAAAGAGGAGGTGGGAATCGATTCGTTGCAATTCGTCCATTATCGTGCGGATATATTGTGCACGTTGGGAAACCTCGATGCCCGCAGCTTGCTCGATGCATATACACAGGGCATGGCGGCTCTGGTGGGCGCTCAGGTAGTCCAGACGGTCGGTCAACGCCAATGTCTGCGGATAAGTCAGGCTCTCGTTCATCTTCTCGATACCCCGGTGGATATATCCCAATATGGGGTCTATCTTCTTGACCGTCTCGCCGTCCAACGACGTACGCATGCGCAACACGCCATGCGTGGAAGGATGTTGCGGGCCAATGTTCACGATGAAGTCATCAGGGTTGAACACCACGTTCTCGCGCCGTTCGATGGTCCCGTCCGCACGCAAGTCATATTCCTCCGTCACGTCGGCGTTCACCTCATTCTCCATGTTGAGCGGGTTGCTGCCCATGTCGTAATCCTTAAGGAGCGGGTAACCGGCCCAATCCTCACGCAAGTAGAGGCGGCGCATGTCGGGATGACCCGTGAAGCGTATGCCGAAGAAATCGTATGCCTCGCGTTCCTTGATTTCCGCCGTCTTCCATATCCGGCACACCGAGGGCAGGAAAGGCTCCTCGCGCCCGTCCGTGTCCGTGCGCAACGTCACGCGGCCGCCCGTCCGGGTCGACTCCAACAGGTAGAACACGCTCAGGCGGCCGTCACCGTCTGCCGCCACAAGGTCGCGCATGTAATCCATCGGTTCCTCCGCGTCGTCGTGCAACCGGCGGCATACCTCCGCCACGTCCCCCTTCGGGACCACTACCACTCTCTCGCCGGCCTCTTCCACTGCGGCGGCCGCGCACCACTGCCTTATCTTTTCTTCAATCATATTCCGGCCTCCTTTCTTTCCTCTGCCTCTTCCGGCTTCTCCTTGCGGTTGCGTCCCCCAAGGAAACGCTCTGCCTTGATTTTACGTTGCAACTGCATCATGCCATAAAAGAAAGCCTCCGGCCGCGGGGGGCATCCTGGGATGTACACGTCCACCGGGATAATCTCGTCGATACCGTTCACCACGTGGTAACTCTTGCGGAACGGCCCCCCGCTGATGGTGCATCCCCCCACGGCCACCACGTATTTCGGCTCGGCCATCTGGTCGTACAACCGCTTCAGTACCGGAGCCATGCGGTAAGTAATCGTGCCCAACACCATGATCATGTCCGCCTGGCGAGGCGAGTTGCGCGTCACCTCGAAACCGAAACGCGCCATGTCATAACGCGCCGCCCCCAAGGCCATGAACTCTATGGCGCAACAGCTCGTGCCGAAAGTAAGGGACCAGAGCGAATTGCTGCGGCCCCAGTTGATCAGGTCGTCCAACGTGCCCAACACGATGCCCGCCCCGTCGCGGTTCAGTTTCTCGGCCATGCGCAGCAGGTAATCGTTGTTCTTGAAATCGCCCGGCCCCATGTCCTTTATCTTGGGCAACCCGTGTTTCATTTCCATTCCAACGCTCCTTTCCTCCAGGCGTAAGCCAGGCCCAGAATCAATACCACAATGAAAAACACGATGCTCAACAGCCCTTGCATGCCGATACGGCCTACCACCGCCGCCCACGGGAAGAGGAACACCGTCTCGATGTCGAATATCAGGAACAGGATGGCATACAGGTAATAACCGGCATGGAACTGGAACCAAGCTTCCCCCCTCGTGGGCACGCCGCACTCGTAGGGCTCGCCTTTTTGAGGGTTGAACGTACGGGGGGCCGCAAGGCGCGCTATCAGCAAGGCAGCCGTCACTAAAGCGATTGCCGTAAGCACCACGACCGTTAACAATGTGAAATCCGTCATTCTTGAAGTTATATTTAATTTAACAACCAAAGATTATTGTAGTGAAAGACATATCTTTTATTTTCTTTTCCGAGGGGAAAAGGACCATAAGATATGGCACTCTGAAATGATACCTATTTATATAATATAGGCCCCGTAGGGGTCACACCCTGATTCGTCTCAAGGTAAAGACATAATAATCCCTGCTAGGTCCGGAAGCATAAGAATAGTATAAAGACCTGCAAGGAGATAAAAAACAGTCTACGGAAGCATAAAGAAAACCGGATAATCTTTCCGAGGCCGCCATGTACCCCGGACACGACGTTTCAGGCCCTTCATCCAAGGCAAAAGACAACGGGGCTATGTAATCAGAAGTAAAAAAGAAATAAGGAGTATCAGATGTCCAATATGTAGCTTCCTGTCCGAAACTTTCCACCGACAGAAAACTTGCCTCAGCACAAAACGCCGATGAACCATGTTTTTCCATCGTGGCAAAAGCCATTAAGAAAGACATGGAAAACAGTAGCCACATACAGAGTTTAAGCTTCATTTCCTCGTCTCTTTAACGGGCGCAAAGGTACATATATTATTTTAAAGCTTCTTTTATGGAAGATTAAAATATCTAAATTAGAACGATTTAAGTACTACTTAAAAAAACTACCGGCATAACCATTCACAAACTTTGTCTTGAAAGTCTTGTGCAGCCGCCACACGTTCCACACCTTGATTCATAATACAAAAGGCCAACAAATGGTTATTCGCCGACCGTACATAACCGGCCAACGTGGATACTCCTTCCAAAGTCCCGGTCTTAGCCCTTACGTTTCCGTAAGCTTTTCCCTTCCTCATACGTTTTTTCAACGTACCGTCAACTCCGGCTATAGGCAAAGCAATATAAAGAGGTGAAAAAATAGCCTCATCACGATAAGCGTATCTCAGGAAAGCAATTTCAAGTTCCGGTGTCAAGTAATTATATAAAGAAACCCCGCTCCCATCGGCCACTATATATTTTCCGGGATCATAGCCTAACCGCCCTATCAACCGCTCAATGTAGTACATAGCTTCTTTTCTTGAAGCGTATGGTTTTCCTGTACGGGCTGCCAACTGGTAAAACAAGGCTTCGGCACATAAATTATCACTCTCTTTCATCATCGGATGCAAAACGTCTGCCAACTGACGTGTCCGTCCGGCTAACAATACGCCATTTTGGGGACAACGGGCTTGTCCTCCAAAAACATGATGAATACCTAAGCCATGCAACATCTCGCTGAATGCCCTTATGAAAATATTCTTCTTCCCATATAATAAAGGAGTCAGCACCGGCATGTCATCATCCCAACACCACCCCCATCCCCATTGCAAGGTATCTTTCATCGACACGTCTGCATACAGTTTCCCAACTATAGAATCCACATCCGATTCTTTCAAAGCCTTGCCGAAAGAAAGCAAATCTTCTTTCCCGAAACAAGGGTCGAAACCTCCCACGACATATAAGTCTCCATACAAAACACGCCCTCGGATTTCGCCTGTGTAGAACAAGCGGGTTGCAAAACGATAATCACTCCCCAATTCGGAAAGCGCGGTGACAGCCGTTACCAATTTTTCAGTAGAAGCCGGCCGCATACGCTGTTTGGCCTGATAAGCATACAGTAAAGTATCGTCGGTCAAATCATATACACACAAACCTACTTGTGAAGTAAGGAATAGCTCATCTTGCAACAAGCTATCCAGTCCGTCCCGCAAACACACCGGCCACGAAGCCTCTTCCCCAAGCGGTTCACAAGAAAATCTCCCGGAAGCCAACAAGGGATTACCAACTCCCCCAACAAACCAGAAGACTCCCAAAAGTACTCTAAAAAGCCTCATATTCATAAGCCACCTGTCTTTTCAAGAAAATCTTCTTGTTTTCGTTTGAAATACCGGCAAAACTCTTCAGCCGGAAAAGGCGTGATGAATTTTATCGAACCGTCGCAAAACGTCAACATGACAGTATCCTTATTCTTTAAAAAAGACAAAGAAGACGGCCGTACGATATCCACCTTTTCGATGTCGGACAAAGAATGCCTGCTGACCTTGGAAAACCGCCCTTGATGAATGAACAAGCAACCTTCATCGGTAAAAACATAATACGTATGAATCAAACGTTCCACCACGAAAACCAAAAAGACCATACAACACAATGCAGCCAAAGGCAATTTTACCCAAAAGAAATATATGGCCAACACTGTAGCAGGCAACAAGCTGAAAAACATTATCTTCTTATTAATTTTTGCATGAAATGTCCGTATCATAAAACTAAAATTTGATGCAAGTTACACTTTTTACGGATTAAATCCACAGAAAGCCCAAAAATATCCTTTATTTTTTGTTTATTTAAAAAAAGACATATACCTTTGGAACGATAGCAGAAAAACAAACTAAAACCTATATATTATGAGAGCATTATTTGTTTTTTCCGGCTTATTGTTTTACTTTTCCGCTTTCTCTCAGAATGCGATAAGGTTTGCATACGATGCGTTAGGCAACCGGGTGAAGCAGGAAATCGTGCTGCAAAACTCAGATGTTGCCAAACGAAACCTGTCATCGGAAGAAAAAAAAGAGGATAATTTCTATTCCGACATGCTCTCTGAAAAACAGATCCGTATCTGGCCCAACCCAACGGAAGGACACCTGAAAGTGGAAATCCAAGGACTCGCCCCCGAAGAAAAAGCCTGTTTGCGCATCACATCGATGAGCGGAGCAGTCGTGGACGTAAAAGAAACAACCTCCCCCGTTTCCGAACTCGACCTGAGCCATTGCACAAATGGAATTTACCTGCTACATATCGCAACGGGCGGACAAGAAACCACTTGGAAAATCATCAAAAAATAACGCTTATGAAACGGTTTCCGCTTCTTTTCTTCCTTTGCGCGTGCTGCCTCCTTTCTGCCCTCGGACAAGAGGGGTATCCGGCTATTGACAACGATTATGTGCCTATCACTTACAAGATAGACACAAGAAATGAAGTGGGACAAATAGATATCACTTCGGGAGTATCTCCCACCGGTGCACGTACCTATACTGTCCCTATATCTGCTTATAAAGGAATACGGGGATTTAATCCGGAATTATCCTTTGTTTATAATAGCCAACAAGGCAACGGTTTATTAGGAATAGGATGGTCTCTTTCCGGATTGTCCGTCATTTGCCGCACAGTACAAACACCTTATTATGATGGGAAAATCGCTCCCATAGCTTTCAACCGTGAAGATGTTTTTATGCTCGATGGTATGCGGTTGGTCAAGGTGGATTCCGTCACTTATTTGAGCGAGCGCGGCTATATACGTGTCAAAGCGAACTATGCAGGTAATTCCTTACAGTATTTTGACGTGGCTTTCCCCAATGGCCGAACGGCCATATTCGGTTATAAAACCAATACCAACAATAACCTATATTACCCTCTCACGGAACTGAGTGATTTGTGGGGCAATACCATTACATACCATTATACTTCACAAAGGGACCATTACCGGATAAACAAAATTACATACAACGGAGCTTCCATAGAATTCTCGTTTGTCGGTTCACGGACAGACCCAGTATCCTTTTATCTTTCAGGACAGAAAGTAACAGAAAACTCTTTGCTGAAAACCATAACCTGTAAGTTTGGTAATACCATATTGGGAACTTATAAACTCAATTATAGGAATGAGAATCAAACGACGCTTAAACAATCCCTATTGGAAGAAATTGAGTATCTGAGTGGTGTGAAAAGCTTTCCTCCCTTGCATTTCTACTATGGTAAGGGAAATAAGGCAACAGGTTATGACACCCATTCTTTCGTCTGCAAAGGTTATGTAGGGACACCTTCTCCAAAACGTTTTGTCGTAGCGCGGAATGCTGACCACGGTAAAGCTGACTTAATTGTAGCAATACCCGATTACAATCCTTATATCATCCAGAATGAACTGGAAGTGGTAAACGGTTCCGAGGGTTATTCCTGGATTGAAAACGGCTATCCTAACAACGACTATATTGATTACTTTTCTTTTTTAGGAGTCATGCAAGGTAGTCGGCACCAGTTGACCTACAGTGGCGACGGATTTATCGACATTGTGGCCGCAGACATCACCGGGTGCGGACGTGACTGCGTTGTACAAATAAACAACACCATAGCAAATAAGCAAACAGATCAAGTCACTTTCAGGATTCACGATAGTGAAAGTCTTTTAATGAATAAGCAACCCTCGCAACATATATATTATTTTTCCACCCTACATTCCTGTATACACGATAATATAGAAGCACCCAGTATCCAACCCAAATATTATTACCCTGGAGATTTCAACGGAGACGGGAAAACCGAAATTTTAGGCGTATCCGCCCACCAACCTTTCGGAGATACCAGCTTGCCTTCCCAATGTTACATCTTCGACCTGAACAAAGGCACTCTTCCTTACCAAGGCCATATATTCCCTTTCCATGTAGAATTCCAAACCACTCATAATTCCCCTACTCCGGAATTTATATATAATCGGACGGACAAAATTTTCGTGTTGGACTATGACGGTGACGGGTGTAGCGAAATCGTTCACCAAGATCGTAATGGAGCACACATTTATAAATTCGACATAAAAGGTTCGGTCTGGACACCTCGCAAAATAGCAGACGGAATCCCCCTGGTTTTTACTGACAATACAAAATTCCTCATAGGTGACTTTAACGGGGACGGACTGACAGACATGCTTAGATATGTCACCAAGACTTCCAACCGACAATATTGTGAATTGTTTATATCCCAAGGCAATGGGGTCTTTGACTTAAGCAATTTCAATTTACCTTTGCGTGATGGCGAAAGTTTAGGACAAGAACGCAGATATAATTTCTTACTTCAAGATGTCAACGGGGACGGACGTTCGGATTTGATAGACTATACCGACAAAGGGTTTTATACCTATTTATATAATAATGCCGGACGGTTCGAGGATCCTTTCTTTACTCCATATCCTTCTTCCGGCGGACAACTGTTGCCTTCACGCCTAAAGACGGGAAAGGATTTTTCCCAACTTGCCTGTTTTGATGGGAATGAGATTCATCTGTATTCTTTTTCACGCAACGACAAAAAAGAGAACCTTATTACAGGAATGGTGAATAGTCTTGGTGCCATAGAAAGGAACGATTATGCTATCACTAACGGAGATGCCACATTTTCATCCATATATCAGCCAGGTTACAATATCCACTATCCTTATGTAGAAGCCTTTGACAATCTTCCTTTACTTGCCATTTCAGAAAAATATGTGGATGGTAAGCAAATGGATGGATGGCATTATTACTATAAAGGTGGAATAAAACATCTTACCGGAAAGGGATTTTGCGGCTTCCAACAAACCCGTACCGTGGATTTCAAGGGAAAGGAACTTATCCGTGACTTTGACCCTGAAAGGTATGGGATACTGACCCATGAGGCATATGATTTGGCCTACGAAAACTTTTATGAATATGAAATCGTGGAGCATCCTAACCGTATGGTTGAAGTCAACCTATATATGAAGGATGAAAGTGATTATTTAAAAAACGCGGACAACCTATATTATTATGATGGACACAAGTTAGGATACCCTTCCACGGAAGAAATAGAATATTGGGACGGACATAAAACAAAAACGAACACTGTTTTCAAACCGGTCTACACCGGATGGGCTGAAAACAAGATAGGAGGTACGTCACCTGACAGCATGGACGTGTGCTACATGTTGGCTTATATACCTTCCGGACAAGAATACCTTTTCGGACGCATCCACGAACAAACCGTCACAAATACCACAGCCGGAGGAAAAAGCGTGTCACAAAAAACCACCATTCCTTCGTGGCAATATGACATGCCCACAGTCCGAAGGGATTACCTCGGAGGAGAGACACGTTATGACAACCAATATGATACAAAAGGAAATCTCATAAAAGCAGTAACGGAGTGGACCGGTAAAGCAAGGATTTCCGAATCATGGGAATATGACAATTACGGGAGGATATCCTCGCATACTTCAGAAATAGGGACAACGGAAAAGTACGCATACGGGACAGACGGCAGGCTGAAGTCGCACACCGACAGCCGGGGAAATACTACAGCCTATACCTATGACGGCTTTGGAAGACAAGTAGAAACGGAACGTGCAGACGGCACCACCGTGACCAATGAATATGCATGGTGCAATGAAGCTACGGGAGGAGTATATGCAATCATAATCCGGGAAACGGGAAAACCGGACATGAAGACCGTCTATGACGCATTAGGACGGGTGGTTCGCCAAAGCGAAATGACTTTTGACGGAATATGGAGAAGTACTGACATAGAATATGACGTTTACGGACGTGTTGCACGCAAGTCACTGCCTTATACACAGTCCTCCCCTTCCCATTATACGGTTTACACGTACGATGATTTCGACCGGTTGGTTTCCGTCACGGACCGTCCCGGCCATACCACCACGTACACTTACAGCGATGACAATGACGGATACACTATAACCACCACGCAGGACGGGGTGGAAACCACAAGGACTTACGACCTTCGTGATCGTCTTGTCAGGGTGGACGACCCGGGAGGTACCACGCGTTACGAACTGGATGCGGACGGCCAACCCCTGACCATTACAGCCCCGGATGGAACCCAAACCAAGTTCGAATACAACGACATGAGAAAATGCCGTAAAAGGACAGACCCCGGATTCGGAGAAAGCACTTATGGATATGAGGTTTTCGGGGACATCGCATGGGAAAAGAACGCCCGAGAGGAAAATATCAACAGGCTCTATGATTCATACAACCGGCTGACCAACATAGGATGGGGAAGTCCCAACGTGGCATATACTTATACGCCACATGGTGAAATAGCCACCATCAAGGGGTTCAACAACACATTCATCACCTATACCTATGATGAGTTCGGGCGTTTGGCATCATACCGGGAGGATGCCCCGGACGGAAAGTGGCTGCTGAAAGATTACACATACAAAGATGGAAATACGGCTTCCGTCACTTACACCTCGCAGAACGGCAGGTTGACCACTGAAAATTACGTGTATCAGAACGGACACCTGACAGAAATAAAACTTGATGATGGCACCTCCGTCCTTAAAATAGAGGATGAAAACGACATGAGAATGCCTACCAGAGCACAAACAGGGAACATCACAAGACTCTACGAATACGATGCATACGGTTATCCCCTGCGCCGGACCGGGAAGACTGACCAGCTCACTTACCAAAACTTCACATATACGTTCGACACTTCCCGGCAAAACCTTCGGACACGTACCGACCAAAGGTCGGGAAAGACGGAAACTTTCAACTATGACGAGATGAACCGTCTTACAGGAGATGGAACATCCGTTTTGGAATATGCCCCCAACGGGAATATCATAAAGAAATCGGGTGTAGGAAGCTACACTTACGAAATGCCCGGAAAACCTCATGCCGTAACAGGCATTGCCCCTGAAGGCAACCTCACGTCCGGAATGGGTACGCAGGAAATATTCTATACCAAAGCCTTGCGGCCTGACTCCATACACGAAGGGGCTTTTGATGCGAAGTTCGTCTACAATGGCAACTTGGACAAAGTGAAAATGACAGTCACGCAGGACAAGGGACGCTCCTATCTCCGGAAATATTATCTCGGGGGGTGTTATGAACTGGAAGAGTCTTCTTCCGGCCCGGCAAGAGAAAGAGTATATGTGGGTGGAAACTATTATGATGCACCCGTAATGTTGGAAAAAACAGGCCCTCTCACACAATACTATAGCCTGATCCGCGATTATTTGGGTAGCATTACCCATGTGGTACGTTTCGACGGATACCTTATAAAAGAACTAAACCACGATGCTTGGGGAATACGGAGAAACCCTATTTCATATAGTCCGGAAGTACGACCTGCCACATTGTCAGCTTCGACATTTTCACGCGGGTTCTGCGGTCATGAATATTTGGACGTATTCGGACTTGTCGACATGAACGCCCGACTTTACGACCCCATACTCGGACGTTTCCTCTCGCCCGACCCATATATGCAGATTCCTGATTTTTCGCAGGGATTTAACCGATATGCCTACTGCATGAATAATCCGCTTGCCTACGTGGATGAAAACGGAGAGAACCCACTCTTTATCATTGGTATCGCCATGATAGTTGGAGGAACGGCCAACCTTAGCTGGAAAGCCATTAACGGACAAATAGATGATTTTGGTGATGCCATCTCTGCATTCGGAATAGGTGCGGCAGCCGGGGGATTCGGTGCGGCAGTAGGGTTTGTAGCCGCTCCAATGGTGGGTGCGGGCTTCTTAGGTGGATTTGTGGAAAGTGCATTCTCCGGTGTAGTGTCAAGCTCCATCCTCAGTGTAGGAAATTCCCAAGCTTTCGGCGATCCCCAAATGGGTTGGAAAGGATATGTTTTGAGTGCCATCGGAGCTGGTGTTATCGGAGGGGTCGTGAACGGTGGAATAGCTGCAAGCCAAGGAAAGAACTTTTGGACGGGTGCTGAAAAAGCAATCAGTAACCGTGACCTGATTCAACAAGCTGCAGACATGGCTTATAAAGAAATTCCGGGTGAAGGACCTGTTGTAGGAACCAAAAGACATGAGTTTGCAACAAAATATTTAGAAGAATATCAAGATATACACGGAGATAGAGGATTGGAGTTTAAAGTTCGCTTTCATGATGAACAAATAAATAAAACAGGCATCATAGATATAGTGGATTACAAAAACCAAATAATTTATGATTTTAAATTTGGTTATCCCAATAAAAGTCCTGAAATGTTAAATAACACCATACAAATGCAATGGTATAGGAAAAATATGAATAATTGGCCTTCCTTTATTATAAAGCCTAAAATAAAATATTAAAATTATGATGGATAGTAATTCTATTAAAAAAAACTTACCTCTGACTGATTGGAAAAAAGAATTTCCAATGTTATCACGTTACGCCTCAAACAAATTACTTATAAGACAAGACATTGTACTTATAGGCTTATGTTTCCAAAGAATGAAAATGATAAAAACTTATTATCGTCCTTTGCTCACAGCCTTCCCATTATGGAAAAAAACTATTGATGAATGTATGTGGCCATTGTTCGAACAAAGCTTTCATGACAATAGACATATACCATTAGATATTCCCATAGAACAACATCAACAACGATTTCATGACTCTGTAAAATATGTGGAATCACAAAGTTGGAATCTCCTCAAAGAGAATGTGAAAGTAAGAGACTTGTTTGATTTCTTAGATTATCACAGGAATACAAATGTCTTGCTTCTTAATATGTTTTCCAAACAAGCTAATTTCCTAAAGTACAGATTGATTACAGCCCTTTATTTACAAGATAAAAGACTGATACAAAAAGCTTGTGAGCATGCAGAAAAGGAAATGAGCCTTTGGAAAAATTACAGTAATTTTGAAGAAACAATGGGTAAATTGGATACTTGGAGGTCTGAATTCTATCAACTAATAGACCAACGAGAAGAAATCATGGAACGGATTCGAATCAATTCCATGGACAAAAAGATTGCCAAACTGAAAGAATCCCATCTTATTATATAGACAAGCTTATGGCAAAAAGAATAGTAACAAGAATCGGAAACGTGTTCTGTACAGTATTTGGTTTTCTTTAGATCATTATAAATCATTTATTCCTATAAACTATAAATACTAATTATGAGAGATATCATCTTTGTATCGAATGCAGCAGACTATAAGATTGAGAATAGTCATATTGCTTATATCCCCAAAGTGAGTAATTCGTTTGAATTATGCATAGCTGTAGCTAAAGCCATGAATTATCTTTATATTGTTAATGACAATTGGGATGCCTTACTGGATTACTATCGTTTTCCGGAAGGCTGTGTGGAAGAAGAAGAAATCGTAGTGATACACGAAGACTTGTCTGACTTGCCACAAGCGGATTTTGAAATTTACATTAACATCGTACAAACCACGGTCAATGAATGGATAGACGGACCTGGATATCATTATACTTTTGTGTTTAATACACGTGAACAAGATAGAATAGAACCGCTCTTATGTTTAAGACCCTCGACCCGCTCTTTTGAGATAGAAAATTATCAATTAGAAGATGTACGCTTGATTGATTTTCCAATGACATCAAATCGAAAAATCTTATTCCGCGAAATGGCCAAAGCATTCTTTGGGAATGCAAATAAAGAAATGGACTGGAATATATTTAGAACCCTATATTTCCGAATGGCAGAGAATATAGGAAAGAACATTGTGATACGAAATAAGAATTTAGACTGTCTTGCAGAAGAAGACTTACGCCAATATTTAAATATTGTACAGGACTACATCTATTTCTGGGAAAAAAACAAGCCTGAATTTGTCACACAATTTGTGTATCGCAATCAGGATAAGTTCTTAATTACCAAATACTGTTTTCATTTGTATTAACTACAAAGCCTCTCTCCTGTAACTCTGATAGGAAAATGAGACATGACAATGAACGTTATTGGAATAAATATAATGATTTGCCAACAGGCATAAACTATACAGAATATATATGTCCACCACCACGGGAACTTAATATTCACCGCCCTGGACCAAGAAGAATTATAATGGGAAATAATGGTAGTATATGGTTTACACCAGATCATCATAACACTTTTATACCTATAAACTGGAAATATTAATTTTACATGAAAGATATCATATTTACTTTAAACCCTTCAAAGCTTTATGAAAAAGACGCGAAGATAATTCATATAGGTCCAGTTACCAACAGACTGGAACTATGTAATTGCATTGTTACAGGATTAAATTATCCATATTATGTCCAAGATAATTGGGATGCACTGATAGATTGTTTCCGTAGTCCAGATGAGGGTACGGTAAACAAAAGGAATATCATTCTATTGCACGAAGATTTGTCGGGTCTACCACAACAAGATTTTGAAAACTACATTGATGTGGTCCAAATTGTAACAAGTGAATGGATTGATGATCCTGAACATCATTATACTTTTGTATTCAATCTGCACGAACAAAAAAGGATAGAGCCTTCGTTGCGACTCAGACCATTCGTCTGGTGTTATGATATAGAACATTATGAAGTGGAGCACGCCGATATGATGGATTTTCCAAACAGAGGATATGCCAAAGAGTTATTGGAACAATGGTCTGGTTTACTATCTCTTCAAATAACAGATTGGGAATATTTAAAAAATGTATTTGTCCGATTGCCGGAGATAAGAAACCGGAATATTGTGATCAGGCATAAAAACATGTCTATATTGAATAAAGAGGACTTTTCACAATATATGGACATCGTGTATGACTGCACTGATAACTGGTTGAATCATAACGGAAAACGACATGTACTCCAATTTGCCTTTGCTTATAGCGACAAAGGTTTAATATCCGCATATCACATAAATCGGATTCTATCTAAGAGATGAACAAAGCTTATATAGCTATCAAAGAACAATAAAAATGGAAACAAATAAAAAGAAAAGAATCATAACAAGAATCGGAAACGTGTTCTGTGCGGAAATAGACAATGAATGCAAACGCTTTTTCCAATACGTAGCCAATGACTTGGAAGAACTGAATAGTAGTGTCATACGTGTATTTAAAAACAAATATCCCATGGACTACAAACCGAATATTGAAGAGATTGTAAGGGAGGAGGTCGAGTTTTATGCACACACTATTTTGAAGTTCGGTATTGTGTTTAATGCGTGGTACAAAGTGGGAACATCCAAAAATATCGGAGATGAACATAAAGAGGCTCTATTTGGAGATATATCACCCATCATATACCAAAAGCCTGATATTAATCCGGCAGAAAATTGGCTAATTTGGAAAATTAATCAACCACGTATTTTTGTGGGTAGACTAAATAAAGAATATATTGACAAACTCAATAGAGGTGGAGTTATTCCATACGTAGACATTATTAACCGGTTAAAATTCGGTTATTTCAAATATAAATTATCCGGTTGGAAAATAGAGAATGATAAAAATGTGCCCATTACAGAATGATGAATAAGATTTTAAATATATGGAAACAATTAAAAAGAAAAGAATCGTAACAAGAATCGGAAACGTGTTCTGTGCGGAAATAGACAACGAATGCAAACGGTTTTTCCAATACGTAGCCAACGACTTGGAATATTTAAATAGTAGTGTCATACGTGCATTTAAAACCAAATATCCCATGGACTACGAACCAGAGATTGAAGAGATTGTAAGAGATGAAGTTGAGTTTTATGCGCATACCATTCTAAAGTTTGGAATAGAATCCAATGCATGGCATAAGATAGGGACATCTAAGAATATAGGGGAAGAGTATAAAGAAGCATTATTCGGAGATGCACATCAATACATATATCCTACAGTCTATGATATGATAAAAGTAAACCCATCTGAGAATTGGACTGTATGGCGTATTAACGAACCTCCTATTTTACAAGGAAAATTAAGTAAGGAATACATAAATAAAATAAATGTAGGAGGAGTTATTTCTTATATCGACATCATCAATCGATTAAAATTCGGTTATTATAAATACAAAATCCTTGGTTGGAAAATAGCAAACGGAAAGAACGTCCCCATTATAGAATAAAAGGAGACACTATAAACTATTCGGTAAATGCAAAGAATAAAAAACAAAATATATGAATGGATTTCGTCCATGTTAAATCATAATATGGAAGAGAGGAGAAGTAAACTTACATCAGGCACTCCTAAGAAAAGTTTACCTCTGACTGATTGGAAAAAAGCGTTTCCAATGTTATCAAGATACTCATCAAATATGCTATTAATGAAACAAGGCCCTATTGTCATAGGACTATATTTCCAAAAGGTATATGATGATTATCGTCCCATATTCATCAGTTATCCATTATGGAAAGACTCGTTAAAAGATTGCATGCAGTTCTACATATTCCATCACGAATTTCGGAACAATAAAAATCTCCAATTAAATGTACCTATATTAAACCATCAAAGTAAATTATTAAAATATCAAAGTAATTTTACAGAAGCTGTAAAGTGTGTACAGTCACAGTCATCCAATTTGTTACAAGAAAATGTCTATGTAAAAGATATTTTCAACTATTTGGATTATCTGAGGGAACATGATCTTCTCATTAAACTCCAAAGATTTGATGGAAAACGTGAATTATTGGTTTATAGTATGATGATAGCTCTTTACACGAACAATGAGGACTTGCTTCAATGGGTTTGCAATAAAACCAAAAAGCAAATCCAAACTTGGGATAAAGAATACTTTAAACAATGTTATGGTTACGATTTAGAAACATGGGAGGCAGAACTTTATCAACTAATAGACCAACGAGAAGAAATCATGGAACGGATTCGAATCAATTCCATGGACAAAAAGATTGCCAAACTGAAAGAATCCCATCTTATTATATAGACAAGCGTATGTCAAAGAGAACAGAAAATAAAAAAGAGAATGGTTGCTACGCAATAGGCAAATGGTTTGCATGGGTCGTGGCCTTGCTCGTTACAGGCTGTAGTCCGAAAGTGGTCACGGAAATCTATCACTCTTACCCCGCTACGCAAGCTGACGACGTACAAGTATTCAAAACCGGAACGAACCGGCCTTACTCTGCCGAACTCCTGGGCAAAGTGGCTGTAAAAGGAAACGGATATACCGCACATTTCAGTTATGACCAAGTCGTAGCACTGGCCAAGGCTGAAACGGCCAAAACGGGAGGAAACGCCTTGGCTATCACCGAACATAAAGAACCCACCATCCTCGTTTCCTGCCATCAGATAAAAGGGGAAATGCTACGCATGAAAACCCAACAAAGGGAACAGATAAGGAAAGCCGACAGTTTGGAACTGGCTAGCCGGAAAAGCATAAAGCCACATAAGCTCCCGCCCCCACTCCCTATCCATATCTACGGGAACGGAGGTTTCGGCCATGTGTTCAGCAAAGCTTACCATGACATTCCGGGCGGTCTCAGCGGCACGTTCAAAAACGGGGTGGATTTCCAGGGAGGAATCGACTGGGTGGGTAAAAAGTTCATGGGTGTAGGCATTCTCTATTCCGGCTACCGCTCCGGAGCATACCATACCAACTTCGTACGCAATCCCGATTACCCCAAGGAACAAACCGCCAATCCCAAAAGCCGGATGCACTTGGATTACATAGGCCCAGAATTTGTCATGAGGGCAGCCAACAAACATTGGTCCCTACGGTACGGCATCGGAGCAGGTGCCTTCATCTTGAATGTCGAGGAAGAGATGGATTTCAGTATGGGAAAAACTGTAAAAGGGATGGGATTGCATTACCAACTCAGTGCGGACTACCTGCTGAACAAACACGTAGGCATAGGAGTAAATACCGGAATCATTTACGGAAACGTATATGACGAAGATGGGGTGATTCCCGGCTCCATGGACCAATCCGTAGAGTTCTACCGTATCTTTATCAACGGAGGACTGCACTTTTATTTTTAAAAGAAATCCTGCGGCAAACGCACAACCAACCGAGTTTTTAAGTAGTTTTGCAACGTCTAACATCAACAGCATGAACTGACGGCATGATACGCAAATTTGATTTTTTAGTGATAGGTTCGGGAGTGGCCGGAATGAGTTACGCCCTGAAAGTGGCCGATGCGGGCAAAGGCAAGGTGGCCATCGTATGTAAAACCACATTGGAAGAGGCCAACACGGCCAAGGCACAAGGGGGAATAGCCTCAGTGACCAACCTGAAAGTAGACAACTTCGAGAAACATATCAAGGACACCATGGTTGCAGGGGATTTCATCAGCAACCCTGCAGCCGTGGAACAAGTAGTGAAAAACGCACCGCAAGGCATACGCGACCTCGTGAAATGGGGCGTGAACTTCGACAAAAACGAAAAGGGGGATTTCGACCTGCACCGTGAAGGCGGACATTCGGAATTCCGTATCCTGCACCACGCCGACGACACGGGTTTTGAAATCCAGCGCGGACTGATGGAGGCCGTACGCCGCCATCCGAACATCACGATTCTGGAAAACCACTTTGCCGTGGAAATCATCACCCAACACCATTTGGGCATCGAAGTGACGCGCCGCACGCCGGACATCGAATGTTACGGTGCTTACGTCTTAGACCCCGACACGCAAAAGATAGATACCTTCCTCTCCAAAGTCACCCTGATGGCCACCGGTGGTACGGGAGCCGTCTACGCCACTACGACCAACCCCAACATTGCCACGGGCGACGGCATCGCCATGGTCTACCGTGCCAAAGGTACGGTGGAAGGCATGGAGTTCGTGCAGTTCCACCCCACTGCCCTCTTCCATCCGGGCGAGACGCACCCGGCTTACCTCATCACAGAGGCCATGCGGGGATACGGCGGCATCTTGCGGTTGCCCAATGGCGAAGAGTTCATGCAGAAATACGACAAGCGGCTTAGCCTCGCCCCACGCGACATCGTGGCCCGTGCCATCGACAAGGAAATGAAAATACATGGCTTGGACCACGTGTGCCTGGACGTGACGCACAAGGATGCGGAAGAAACCAAACACCATTTCCCGAACATTTATGCCAAATGCCTCTCCATCGGCATCGACATTACCAAGCAATACATTCCCGTCGTGCCTTGCGCCCACTACATGTGCGGCGGCATCAAGGTAGACCTCAACGCCTGTTCCAGCATCCGGCGGCTCTATGCCGTAGGCGAATGTTCTTGTACCGGACTGCACGGCGGTAACCGCTTGGCCAGCAATTCGCTCATCGAAGCCGTGGTGTATGCCGACGCGGCAGCCCGCCACAGCTTGGAGGTCATAGACCAATATGCTTTCAATGAAAAGATACCCGAATGGAACGATGAGGGTACGATGAGCAACGAAGAAAAAGTACTCATCGCGCAGGACATGAAGGAAGTGGGACAAATCATGAGCAACTACGTGGGCATCGTGCGGAGCGACCTGCGCCTGAAACGGGCATGGACACGCTTGGACCTGCTATACGAAGAGACCGAAGAGCTTTTCAAGCGTGTCAAGGCGACCAAAGACATTTGCGAACTGCGCAACATGATTAACGTGGGTTACCTTATCACGCGGCAGGCCATCGAACGCAAGGAAAGCCGAGGATTGCACTATACGATAGACTATCCCAAACACGCTTACGACCAAAAATAAGGTAACCATTTACAATGGCCTCGTAAAAATTCCTTTCTCTAATAAAAACATATTGAGAAAGGAGTTTTATTATTTCTAAAAATCCGCTTAATTTGACGGATTTAATAAAACAATTCCGGTAAATTCCGTAATTTTGCACCCACAAAAGAATGTGTTTTTCAGGAAAAAGAGATTCGCCATGACGAAAGAGATGACGGAGGGTTCACCCCTGCGGTTGATATTCAACTTTTCGCTCCCGCTCATTTTGGGAAGCTTGCTCCAACAGACTTATAGTCTGATAGATGCAGCCATCGTAGGAAAATATTTAGGCATCAACGATTTGGCAGCCGTGGGAGCCAGTACATCCGTCGTGTTCCTCATCATCGGATTCTGCACCGGCTGCTGTTGCGGTTTCGGCATTCCCGTGGCCCAAGCGTTCGGCGCACGTTCATACAGCGACTTGCGGCGTTACGTAGCCAACAGTCTTTGGGTTTCCCTCATCATTTCCATTGTGTTGGCCGTCGTCACTTCCCTGCTTTGCGAGAGAATCCTGTTCATGATGCAGACACCGCACGACATCCTGCATAGTGCCTACCTCTATCTTCTGGTCATCTTCATCGGCATTCCTTTCACTTTCCTTTATAACCTGCTCTCCAGTCTCATCCGAGCATTGGGCGACAGCAAGACCCCGTTCTACTTCCTGCTGCTGTCCTCCGTCCTGAACATCGTCCTCGACCTGTTCTGCATCCTCGTGTTGCATTGGGGCGTGGCTGGAGCCGCCATCGCCACGGTCTTCTCACAAGCCGTCTCTGCCCTGCTTTGCCTGTATTACATGTTCAGGAAATTCGGCATACTGAAAATGGAAAAGGGAGAAACCGCCTTGGACAGACACTACATAAAAGGGCTGTTGGATATGGGCGTACCGATGGGACTACAGTTTTCCATCACGGCCATAGGGAGCATCATGCTCCAAAGCGCGAACAACGCCCTGGGTACTTCGTGCGTGGCAGCCTTTACTGCCGGCATGCGCATCAAGATGTTCTTCATGTGCCCGTTGGAGAGCATGGGCATCGCCATGGCCACGTATTGCGGACAGAACTATGGGGCGGGAAAAACGGAACGTATCAACATGGGGCTGCGCGCCAGCTTTTTCATGGTCTGCCTCTACTGCATCTTCTGTTTCATCGTGTTGCATCTTTTCGCCCGCCACATCATCTACCTGTTTGTGGATGTCCATGAATATGAAATCATAGAAAAGGCCAACCAGTTCATCGTCACCTCCTGCACCTATTTCATCCCGTTAGGACTGCTGTGCCTGCTCAGGTACAGCATCCAAGGATTAGGATACAGTAAACTGGCCATGATGTCCGGTGTGTTCGAAATGGTAGACCGCACGGCCGTCAGCCTGTTCCTGGTCCCTATTTTAGGATATACGGGAGTTTGTTACGGCGACCCTTCGGCTTGGTTTGCTGCAGACCTCTTCCTCATCCCGGCTTACCTTTACGTGCATAAACGCCTGTCCCGGAAGAGATGTTACGTGCAAGCCTCCTGAAATTTAAAGGAAAGTTACATACAAAAATCGTTTGGCTGAGAACGGAATTCCGTTCTCAGCCAAACGATTTTTCAAGGAGAAGTGTCAAAATGCTCACCTCCTTCTGATTGTAGATTGTGTATTTTGTTTTCCTTATTCCTTATATTTCGCTATTTCCGCTATCTTTTTAGGTATTTCCGTGTTGTCTATGCGTCCGGTGAATTCTTCGCAAACCATACTGCAGAGTCATGGAGTCTATAGATATTTCCTAAATAAAGCATAAAGTCAAGTTCCCAAATATGCTATACTTTGTTTTCATTTATCGAGAATCTTATGAATATTGGATCTTCATTATCTTCATTCGGCTTTGATTTGACAATGTTCCATATGTCAGACTCTGGTGAGATATATCCAGGATAAACCAACGCATAAAAATACGTTTCGTCAGCCCCAATAATGACAACATCCAAGTTTTTGCCGAACACATACTTACCTGAGTTTTTGTTTATGAATGCATGATAATAAGTTTGTTCTGGCCCAACAAACAAAGCATAAAGCCATGACGACGTTTCGTAAACGTCTGTAATGCACTTAAAGTATGTAGGGTCATTGTCCACCACATTAAATTCTTCTAATGTTTGGGGCAGCACATTGCCAGGAAGTTGCTTGTTTCCCAAATCAAATTTGTACAATGTCATAAGTTTGCCATCTGCATATTCATCAATATAAAACTCACCATAATCAGACACCACCCTACACCGGCCATCATACGTATAAAAACAATTTGTGACAAAATGAAACCTCTTGCTTTCCCTCAATCCTTCTTGCCCGGCAGGCGTGTCCAAAACTATGCTGAATTTGTTTCGGATGTCAGTGAAACAAAGAAAACTGTCCTTTCCTATTATAGCAAACCTATCATATTCGGCTGGTATTGACGAAAAAAAGTTAGTGCGTCCAATGAATTTTCCGTCCTGTAAGCGGTAGTTCAATATTCCTCTGTCGTCAAGCACTTTCAGCACAGAAGCTTGTTTGTCCACCTGCATATCTTTAATTTCAATATACTCGGATAAAGCACGCCCTCTCTCTCCTATCTTACAGACGAACTTACCATCAGCAGAAAAGCGGTATATGACTTTCGCCTTGTGATCCCAAAAGTACATATAGCCACTATCTACTATGCACTTATCACAATATGTGATAATGCAAGAGCTGTCATTACCTTGAAGTCTTACCTCTTCTTTTATTTGCAAAAAACTGTTCCAATCTTTGAAATCAGAATCTTCTATAGTAAACACCTTGGCATTGTCGTCTGCCGTATCCTTACCGCAAGAGAAAATTACCATAGCAATAAAAATCGCAATATACGCATACTTGCTCATTTTCATGTTTTTCTAAGTTAGCAATGAACTTTATTTCTTTCTTGTACGAATTACATCAAAAAGTCCGCTTGTAAGACTTCATTAAGTCCAACAAGCGAACCCCAAATGTCAACAGCAGTCAGAAGGATAGCACTCATCCGGGTCTCCTGACTTACAAGAACCCCATGCTTTATATTCACATGGGCGACTGCATTCGCCAAAAGATTTAGTGTATCCATCTACCGATTCACCACGAAACAACACCTTTACATTTTCCATGAAAAGAAGTGAGCCTTTTGCGCTATTAGAATAAACATTCCAACCATAGGCACCGATTGCAATCATACAAATTCCTGCAAACAAGGCAACAAAAAACAAAATCTTTTTCATAAAACAAAAAATTAACTTTGAATATTTAGGTCGTGAATATAGTGAAAAAATAAATATAATACTAACAAAGAAACAAAAACGATTCGGAACTTTGAACGTTCTTGACTCGCACTTTCTCACGCAAGTTATTCAACAACAGATTTAATTCACCCAAGAAAGATCATTTGCGATATATAGTAAAAAAACTATTGCTGCCCGATAAAACTCACTTTTTATAAAAAAGTATCACCCAATTATTATACAAAATTCATTCTACGGAGAACGAAATTCCGTTCTCAGCCAAACGATTTTTCAATCTGCGCCAAATGATTTTCCGTTTGGCGCAGATTGATTTATAAACTACAAGCATTTGAATATCAAATATATAAAGAAGAACAAACTTCCTTACAGATATTCATCTTCATAAAGCCTTTCCTGCTGATGATATCATGGAAAATACGGCCATACGGTTCGTAGACCGACCGCAACACTTCTCAATAAGACACGGAAACTTCCAATCCCTCTTGCCGGATGCGTCCGGCAATGCGGTCCAACTCTTCATGCGTGGCCTTACGTAACTCATGGTCGGGCGTTTCGCGGTCGATGGTGTAAATCATGACCTGCGATGGAGCTATTTTCTTCACGGCACGCAACCACGGTTCCACGAAACGGTCGGAAGTATTGTCCACGTCCACACCGTCCGACATGCCTTTCATGAACATCGTCTGTATGATGACTTTGCCTCGGAAATCTTTCAGGCGTTCCACCACCCGACCCACTTCATAACGCCCCGTAGGACGGTCTACCCGGCTAATGTAATCCCCGTCCACCGTATCCAGTTTCAGGATGTTGTTGTCCACCTTCCCCAAAGCCTCGAAAACCTCCGGCCTGAATATTTGGGTGGCATTGCTCAACACGCTGATTTTAGCTTTCGGGAAATACCGGTCGCGCAAGGCACGGGTGTCTTCTATGATTTCCGGAAAATGCGGATGCAGGGTGGGTTCCCCGTTTCCGGCAAACGTCAGCACGTCCGGTACAGGGCCGTTCTCGGACATGTCCTTCAGCCTTTCTTCCAAGGCCACACGTACTTCCTCGCGCGTGGGTAACGGCTTCCTGGGACGAAAATCCTTGTTGAACCCACATTCACAATACACACAATCAAACGTACACCACTTCCCGTCTTCCGGAAGCAGGTTGATACCCAAAGAAACCCCCAACCGACGGCTGTGCACCGGCCCGAATATGGGAGAAGGATAAATCACTGTAGACATGGCTATATGCTTAAAAAACTACCTGCAAAGGTAACACAATCTTTTCTCAAAACTTGTAACGCAACAAGAAAGAAAGATCGTTTTTCCATCGGCCGCCTATCCGTTGCAACCCCTCCCCTATCTCGTCCCGGTCGAAATATCCGGTAGCCCCGTATTTACACATCAGCATCCAATGTTTTGCCACGTTCCACCGGGCATTCACCGCCGCCCTCATTCCTTGTCCGTACATCGTCATGAAAGAAAAGGCATACAACAACGAAGGCTCATAGAAAGACATCGGCGCCTTGTAGTCCTCGCTGTCGAAATACACGCACGACCCGGCCACATTCAAGCGGTTTTTCCGGTCCTTCCATTTCAGGATGCTCCCTCCCATGTATCCTCCGACATGCCGTCCATACACGTCCCTCACCCTTGTATATCGTGCCACCCCGCGCCATTCCCAGACTTTTGAAGGCATGCACTGCGCCTGCACCTTCAATTTATGATACAGGTAAGGCTGCCCATAGCGTTCTTTCCGCTTCAGTTGGTAACGTCCGGACAATTCCCACTTCCGCGATACGACCCAATCGGCCTGAAACGTCCCTTCCACCCCTTCGGAAGCATGAGGTATCCCAAACTTCACCCACGGAAAATAAAAATAATCCACATAAGCGGACAACTTCAACTCGTTCAGCGGGGCTGCCTCCACTCCCATATAAAATCCGCTTTCGTTCCTGACCGCCCCACCTTCGGAAAAGGTGTTGGCACGCAATCCCACATACTGGTAAGCGAACAACCGCTGCAAAGCTACCACACTGTACCGGTGGTTGAAACGGTAAATGGCTTTGTTCAGCGTGGCCCAACCGCCATATACGTTGCTGAACGCCGTCTCGCCGGAAAACGAAAACCTGTCACGATGCCAACGGTAGTGCAGACTGGCATTCAGGAAATCCTTACCCTCCGGATAATATTGCCGGTAAAGTTCCGTGCCTTTTGAGAAAGAACGACTGAAATGTTGGTAAAACGCAGTCGCACCCAAAGAAAAATATTCCGTATTCCAAGTCACGTCTGCCCCGGCAGACTGCTCCATGACATTATGCTTTTTGGACAGTTCCAACAAAGTACGGTGCAAACCATCGGTCTTCAACGAAGAAACCGTCCCGTCCTTCCTTAAAGTGGCATCTGTAGGCAAATAGGAATAGAAAGCCGACACGTCCACTTTCCCGAAACGGAAAGTAACGGCCATTCCCCTGAAAAAGGAAGTTTCGGACGTAGAAGAGAATTTCTTGATGGACGGTCTCGTGTCGCCCATATTAAACAAAGTGGATTTCCCTAAAGAAAAATCACTGTTCACCACCAAACCTTCACCGAACCCCACCCGGTAGTCTCCCAATGCCAATGCCTTGAGTTTTCCACAATCTTTCAACAGGAAATGGAACGAATAGGCATCGTAAGCCATATTGCCATAACTGCCGAACGGTTCTCCTGCGTCCTTCTCCGCCGTGAATCCCCAAAACAGCCTGTTCCTGTACTGATAAGTGTAGCGTATGTTATGGTACAACGAATTACCAAGATATACCTTATTGGGGTTTTTCAACAATACTTCATCTTCCGGTATTTGATATCCATCACGTTTATACAGAGGCACATCCAACCGGCTCGTCACCTCATGCCGCCCTCCTTTCAACAAGGTTTTCAACCGTAACTTTTCTTTTTCCTCCACAGGATTTTCCACGTAGACGAACAAAGCAAGGAACTGACGGGTCTGGTAGTCCAGTTCCTCTATCAACATCAATTCTCCCAACGATTGCATCGGGCCGTAACGGTACACGTATGCCAAGATTTCCTCTATCTCGTCCGCATCCAGAAAAGGCAACTGTTCCAAATCGTCTTTCGTAGCCGTGTTCAGGTTGAAAGGATGCTCATGCAATCCCGCCAACTCTTCCAAAAGCGGACTCATGTCTTCCCCGTCGTCATACTCATCCACAGAAATCTTCTCTACAAATTCTTCCCAGGAATAATGCTGTGCAATGACTTTATCCACAGGATATATTTGTAGTACACAATACATTAACATGTTTATCCACAAGCGTTGTAGATAAATGCAAGTAAAGTGTTTTTCTGCCATGCTTCAAATATAAGCAACTATTTCCGGTATGACAAATTATCCCCTACAAATAATCACTGCATTAGAATCCGCATTCACCACGTGACAAAGGCTTTACCTCACTACAAACTTCTTTCCATCTCTTATATATATGCCTTTAGGTAAATTATCCGTTCCATTTATCCGGATGCCGGATAAGCCATACACTATTCCATCTGCCTTTGAGGCTTTGGAGTCCATAGAAAACACAGGAACTGCATCGGGCGAATAATCGTCATTGTTGGTCAAATACATGTCGGCCACATCAATAACTCCACTTTGTCCGGCATACAGGGCGACAATCATGACACGGGAAACGTCCACCGGTTCGCCTTGAAGTTCTCCACTCGTATAAGTGATGTCATGAAGGGGAACGGCCACCAAGACCTCCCCTCCCACAGGGTATTGGCAACAATCAGACCAGATATTGTTCTCTGTATAAAGCATAATGCAAGCCCCTACTTTTTGGACTTTATCCAATTTCAATACCAAGTACTTGTAACCGCTCATATCCAATCCATAGGTATACTTCCATCCCATCTGCCCATTCTCGCCCGGAAAAAACGCCCTCACGGCCTCGCGGTACGTGCCGTTCCCGAACAATGCAGTTTCAATGAATTCTTCACCGAAAGGAAAACAGGTGGAATTGAGGGTGAATGACAGACTGGACATTTTTCCCGCCGCGTCTGTATAGGTTGCCTTCACTCCCGTACGTCCTTGCGAAAAGCCACGTACCTCCCCGTCCTTGATGTCTGCCACTTCAGTATTTTCTATTTCATACTCGGCCATATAAGACACATCCTCCGTATGCCCGTCTTCAAAAGCAGCCATCAATTCCAATTTCTGCCCTTTCCCTATTTGTACTTCCAAGTCCTTGTCCGGCATATCTATATTTGTCACGGGCATGTCCGGCATGTCCAACGGAATGCCATACACTTTATTTAAGACCACCCTGGCATAATGCCGTCCCATTTCACGGTAACCTTCAGAGGTAAAATGAAGCCCGTCACTCGCCCCTTCACAGCCTTCCGATGAAACGACGTGCGCGTTTACCAACCACGGCAGCATGCCAACATATTCATTGTGCCCCGCGCAAACTCCTCCTTCTGCCCCACTCAGCATTTCCCCCGCAAACATAGGCACCTCTTCTTCTTTAAGATCCAAATCACAAAGCAAATCCCTGTAGATTTTCTCCACTTTCTCCGGCCAGTCCGCTTGCCCATTGTTGCTTTCCCCCTGATGCAACAAAATGCCTTTGATAATGCCGTGCTCCTTGGCTTTCTTGCCAAATTCCACTAATTTCGCATAAGGATTCCCACCATATAACCCCATCAAATATTTCTGCCATTCATCGGCCTGTTCATAATATTTTTCATAACCAGCCTTGTCAAAACAATCTATACCGGCTCCTCCTATGGCCACCATCACGACACCTACCTTACAAGATTCCGGCAAATTATCCACCATAGTGCGGCCGAAATAATCCGCCACACTCAATTTGGCCCCATAACGGCACAACGGAGGAACAGCCGTGTACCAATTTCCTGGCGTACGTCCCATTTTAAGATCCTCGTCACAGACACTCATGACCCGGAAACGTTTGTCCACATCTTCCGTGTCGACACTTTCTATATCCGCATTCCCCTCCATATTAGATTGCCCGAAACACAAATAAATATGGAAAGTGGAATCCACGGCTTGCCCCTTGTCTCCCTCCAATCCATTCTCCTTATATTGGATACTTACGTCCCCTGTCGCCCGCAAATCAGCTGAATAACTTCTAAAACCACCTAAAAATACCATCAAAAGGATGTAAAAAACAGTTTTTTTCATCTTTAATAAGTTTATTGGTAAGATGAAGGCAAAGGTATGGAAAAACAGTATTTGAAAATCCACACAATGTTACAGATATTTTATATCATGTCATACAACTATTGCAAATACTACAAAAAATGAACTATTCTTTGTAAAATACACGCGATGAAAGTATTTAATTTATATTTTTGCAACGGATATGGGAATATACAGGCTTATCATATTAATCTTATTAGGTGCCTTTACTTTACAAGTGAAAGCGCAAGAAGAATTTATTCCTGTAGATGGGGAACCGAGAATAAAAGTAGTGTTTTACAAGAAAGCACAAAAGGAATTTTATCAAGGCGACTCCATCACCGTGATCATCATGCCCGAACTTCCGGTATATCCCCCACTGAAGTTTAAGAACAAAAGGGAAATCATACGATATAACAAATTGGTTTATAACGTGAAAAAAACACTTCCCATTGCCAAAATGGTTAACCAGACCATCTCCGAGACATACGAATATCTGGAAAAACTACCTACTAAAAAAGAAAAAGACGCTCACATCCGAGCTGTAGAGAAAGGCATAAAAAAGCAATATACCCCACAAATGAAGAAGCTGACTTATTCACAGGGGAAACTGCTCATCAAGTTAGTGGACCGCGAATGCAACCAAAGTTCCTTCGAAATAGTGAAAGCCTTTTTCGGTCCTTTCAAAGCCGGATTTTATCAGGCGTTTGCTAGCATATTCGGAGCTAGCCTGAAAAAAGACTATGACCCTGAAGCTGATGACCGGCTGACGGAACGGGTGGTTAGGATGGTAGAAGCCGGTACGTTATGACATCATACCTTTATATGTTCACAACTTCATCTTACGGGCAAACTCCCATACCAGTATTCCGGCTGTAACGGAAACATTCAAAGAATGTTTCGTCCCGAACTGGGGTATTTCTATACACCCGTCGCATTGGTCAACAACTTCTTGTTGCACGCCTTTCACTTCATTTCCTAATATGATAGCATACTTTTTTGCCTTATCCGGCCGGAAATCCTGCAACATGACACTGCCTTCCACTTGTTCCACAGCCCAAACTTCGTAGCCTTCTGCCTTAAGATGTTCCACGGCATCTTGCGTACGCTCATAATATACCCAATCCACGGAATCTTCTGCCCCCAATGCCGTCTTATGGATTTCCACCTGTGGCGGAGTGGCCGTGATTCCGCACAGATACACGGATTCTACCCTAAAAGCATCGGACGAACGGAATACGGAACCTACATTATATAAGCTTCTTACATGGTCCAGTACCACAATCAAAGGAAGTTTTTCAGCCGTCTTGAATTCTTCGGCAGAGATTCTATTCAGTTCCGTTATTTTAAGTTTTCTCATTGCTTTCAACATATTTGTTCACAAAGATAATAAAACCCATAAAAACTACTTGATAACTCGTTCACAAATCGTAAACAGATTATTGAAAAGAAACTTTGGATTTAGAAAATCAACCGTGTTACAGGAATATTTCAAACCACCAAATAAATTAGTAAAAGATAGAAATGAACTTTAAACCGTATTTTCATCAGATTTATGCAGCCTTTTTCCATTAAAGTTTTTAACTTTGTAGGTTATGAACAACTCGTTAAAAACGATAAAGAACATACGATAATGCATTCAGTTTAAAGAATAAGAGTCCCAAGGCACGTGTTGAAAAGTGACACATTACTCGATACTCCGCTTTGATAACTTAAAAAACAAGTTTCAGGCTTCTTTTTTATCGACACTATCAACAGCCTATCATCATTTACATTAGATTTTTTCAAAAAATAGAAATAAGAATTAATAATATATATATGGTTAAGAAAGAATGGATAGACAAGGGGTTCGTGGATGAACCCATAGCAAAGGAGCTTGATTTGAAAAGTGAAATCAGGGAACTTTGCCGGAAGAAGAATGCCGTCATCATGGCGCATTACTATACGGAAGGAATCATCCAGGATTTAGCTGACTTCGTGGGAGACAGTTTGGCACTGGCTCAAAAGGCTGCCAAGACCGAAGCGGATATCATCGTCATGTGCGGTGTGCATTTCATGGGAGAGACCAATAAGATTCTCTGTCCCGGCAAAAAGGTCTTGGTTCCGGATTTGAATGCCACCTGTTCGCTAGCCGAAAGTTGTCCGGCAGATGAATTCTCGCGGTTTGTCTCGGCACATCCCGGCCATACGGTCATATCGTACGTCAATACCACGGCTGCCACCAAGGCGGTGACGGATGTGGTGGTCACTTCGAGCAACGCCCGTCAGATTGTGGAAAGTTTCCCTTCGGACGAAAAGATCATTTTCGGTCCGGACCGTAACCTCGGCAACTATATCAATTCCGTTACCGGACGTAATATGTTACTTTGGGACGGAGCTTGCCACGTACATGAGAAATTCTCCGTGGAGAAGATATTGGAATTGAAAGAGTCCCATCCCGAGGCCAAGGTGTTGGCTCATCCGGAATGTAAGGGAGCAGTGTTGAAACTGGCGGATGTGGTAGGTTCTACCGCAGCATTGCTGAAATATGCCATCCGCCATGAAGGAAAGGAATTCATCGTGGCCACGGAAAGCGGCATACTGCACGAAATGCAGAAGGCTTGTCCGGAGAAAACGTTCATTCCGGCTCCTCCGGACGACAGTACGTGTGCCTGCAATGAATGCAATTACATGAGGTTGATTACGTTGGAAAAGCTCTATAATACCTTGAAATATGAGTGGCCGGAAATCGTAGTGGATGCGGAGGTGGCGGAAAAGGCTGTCAAACCGATTCACAGAATGTTGGAAATCTCCGAGAAGTTAGGATTGTAATGAAGCGTTTGAAGACTTTTACCGATGAACGTGGTAGCCTTACCGTGGCTGAGACCGGAAAGGATTTGCCTTTTGAAGTGAAGCGGGCATACTGGATTTATGGTGTACCCGAAGGACATGAACGTGGCAAGCATGCCAACCGTATTACCTACCAGTACTTAGTGGCCGTGAAAGGGTGCGTGACAATCGCCTTGGAAGACAAGGACGGACGGCGGACGTATGTGCTCGACGCACCGGACAAGGGGCTTCTCATCCCGCCGCTCACGTGGAACGAGTTGCTGCATTTCTCAGAAGACGCCGTGTTGTTGGTCTTGTCTTCCCAACCTTACCGGCCTGAAATGTATATAAACTCTTACGAAGAGTTCCTGCGTATCATTCATGAATAGAATAGGTGGTGTGGAGATGGAAACCAGATGGGAAATAAAGCGGTATAGCGATGACTGTAAGGAAGAATGGGACGGTTTCGTACGGGAGTCCCGCAACGGGACTTTCCTTTTCATGCGCGGTTATATGGATTATCATGCCGACCGTTTCGCGGACTTCTCCCTTATGGCTTACAGGGACGGACGGCTGCATGCTTTGCTACCCGCACACTGTACGGCGACGGAGTTTTGCAGTCATCGTGGACTGACGTATGGCGGAGTGGTGACGGATGAAAAGATGACGGCTGCGCTCATGTTGGGGTTGTTTGGGGAAATCTTTCGATATTTACGGACGTATACATCGGTAGTCAAGTGGATTTATTCGCCCGTACCTTATATATATGCCCGTTATCCCAGTGAAGAGGATTTGTATGCATTGTACCGCTTTGGGGCACGCCTATCAGGCCGTAAAGTTTCCACGGTCATTCCCTCTGCCGCAGCGTGGGGATTCAGTACGCTTCGGAAACGTAAAGTGAGGTGTGCTTTGCGTGAAGGATTGTCCATCAGGCAGGATGACGATTTTACGTCCTTTTGGGCGGTATTGGAAGGGAATCTGATGGAACGCCACCAGTCGCGTCCCGTGCATACCTTGGAAGAAATCATGTTGTTGCATCGTCGGTTTCCGCAACAGATATTGCTGTACAGGGTTTGCCGTGCGGCGGAGCGTACAGTGGCCGGTTGCGTGTTGTACGTGACGGAAAGGGTGGTTCATGTACAATATATTGGTTCCACTCCCGAAGGAAGGGCGTACGGAGCCGTGGATTTGTTGTTCCACCATTTGATTCACGAGACATACAAGGATGTTTCTTACTTTGACATGGGGACTTCCGTAGAGGAAGGCGGCCGTGTGTTGAATGAGGGGCTGATATTCCAAAAAGAGGGTTTCGGCGGCCGGGCTGTCGTGTATGATACGTACGAGATGGAGGTATGAAAAGTCGTGTAATTTTGTGCGGCAAACGATTTTTCAATCTCCTGTGAATGATTTTCAGATCTGCTGAGAATGATTTTACGATGTGCCGAGGGCTTTATGAACTCCTCTCCTAATAGGTTTTTTGCTTGAAAAAGGCTTCACCCATTCATACTGTTTGGATGACAAGCGGTTAAGGTGAACTTTGTGGGGTGGAAGGGTTCACCGTGCCTTCACCGGCTTTCACCGGAAATGCAGTGCCTGAATGATATAAAAAGTGTTAAGCATTCACTTTAACCGTTTGTCATATAGGGAGTATGAAGGTTCCGTGAATGATAAAATCCTTGTGGTTCCAGAAGTGGTAGAGGTTTGTAAGTAGGGAAATAAAAAGCTTGAAAAATTTCCCTGAAAGAAAAATAGTTGTAATTTAGCTTCCTGAAAAGTTTGAAGTAAAGTAATGGTAAAATATTTGGATTTAAAGAAAATCAATGATTCTTTCGAACCGGAATTGTCGGAAGCTGTAGCACGGGTAGTGCGTTCCGGATGGTATCTGTTCGGGAAAGAGGTGGAGACTTTCGAGCAGCGGTTTGCCCGTTATTGCGGGGTCGGGTATTGCGTGGGGGCAGGGAACGGACTGGATGCCCTTACGCTTATCTTCATGGCTTACGTTAGCATGGGGCGGATGAAGGCGGGAGACGAAGTCATCGTGCCGGCAAATACCTACATAGCTTCCATATTGGCGGTCATGCGCGCCGGACTCAAACCGGTATTTTGTGAGCCTGAATGGGATACTTGCAACATAGACCCCTCGAAAGTGGAAAATTTGATTTCTGTGCGCACAAAAGCGGTCATGGTGGTGCATCTCTATGGCAGGGTGTGCCGGATGGATGAGATAAGCCGTACGGCCCGTAAAAACGGTTTGTTGGTGGTAGAGGACTGTGCGCAGGCTCATGGAGCGGTGTATCGAGGTGTGAAAGCCGGTGCTTTGGGGGATGCCGCAGGATTCAGTTTCTATCCTGGCAAGAATCTGGGAGCTTTAGGAGATGCCGGGGCTGTCACGACCGGTGATAAGGATTTGGCTGAGTGGGTACGCATGTTGGCCAATTACGGTTCTTCAGCCAAATATGTGCATCCATACGTGGGTATCAACAGCCGTCTGGATGAGTTGCAGGCGGCGGTTTTGAATGTGAAGCTCGGACGGTTGGACGAAGATAATGAACACCGTCGCAAAGTGGCTTGCAGGTACATGAAGGAAATCACGAATCCGAAAGTGGTCTTGCCACAAATGTCAACCGATGCGGATGCGCATGTATTCCATATTTTTACGATATTCACTCCTGAACGTGACAGACTACGTGAGCATTTGGAGCATTGTGGCGTGCAGTCTCTGGTACACTACCCTATCCCACCTCACCGGCAAGGTGCATTATCAGCGTACGCTTCGCTGTCATTGCCGGTGACGGAGCGTATTCATCGTGAGGAATTGAGCCTGCCGATGTCCCCTTTATTGACAGACGAGGAAATCAATTCGGTGGTAACCGCCGTAAATACTTTTAATGGATAAAAGTGACGCGGTTCACGATGGCTTTTTTCCCTTCTGCATTGGTGGAGATGATATTGTAGACTCCCGAAGAGACTCTCTTTCCGCTTTGGTTCCGGCCGTCCCAGGTGAACAGACCGCCATTGGCATGGCCGGAATATACCAACTGTCCTGTGACGGTAGTGATTTTGACTTCAGCATTGAAGGTCAGCCCGTCTACTGCGATGACTCCGTTGTAGTCCGGTTTTACGGGATTGGGATACACACGCACGTTGCTTTTATCCAATTCTGCGGCAGGAGTATTGGCATCACTCATATACGATACAAGCCCTAAAAAGGTACCTATCATGACTTCTCCTGTTTGCGGATTGACAGCTATGCTCTGTATTTCATCAGATATGAGCGGAGAGTTTTCCGTAGTGAAATGTTGTAATATTTTCTGCCCGTCTTCGCTTATCAGGTAAACACCGTCTGCACCCGTTCCAATCCATTTCCTGTTGGCTGCGTCAATGGCTATGCTGCTGATATTAACTCCATTGAGCAAGTAGTCGGCATAGTCTGTCCCGTCGTTACGGGCTATTTTGATTTGAGTGAACCTGAAGTCGTCGTTTTGGATAAATTCATCCGGGTCTTCTATGACGAAGAGTCCCTCGTTTGTGCCCACCCATATTTGCTTGTTGAGGTCTTGGGCAAAGCTGTTGAAATAGTAGGGATCATATTGTACTCCGTCCTGGTTGGTGATATCTTTTCTTATTATATGTATATCGTCCGATGTGTCTTCCAAAGTTCCGTGGTAATCCAATACGAAAACGCCAGCTTTATTGGTGGAATTCCTTTTGGAGAGAACCCATAGCCTTCCTTTGTCATCGAAAAACATAGCAGGAAGGTTGGGGGCTTTTTTAAGCTCTTCATAATACAGTTTTGTCCAAGTATTGTCTTTTTTCAATATGGTCAAGATGGTGTCTACTTGGCAATTTACCATCCAAAGGTTACCTTCAGGGTCGTATTGCAAGGCATCGCAGCGTACGTAATTTTCTGGATCGGATTGTACGGGTTGAAGTGTTCTTAGTATGCTATTTGTATAGTCGAACCTCTTTACGAATTTCATGTCTTTAAATTCATAAAGTCCATGGCCAGCCGAAGTTGCAAAATGATGTGTGGGGTCATTGGGATTTTGGGCTATGCTGGATATGTTGTTATAAGATAATCCTGTTTGTTCCGCTATATTGTCTTCACTGAAATTGTACCAGGTTCCATTTTCGTAGTACATTAATGTCCCTTTTCTATTTATACTATTATAGTTCAAATCTCCACCGGCAATGAGCAAACGATTGCCATTGTAGTGCATGTTACAAAAATAGTCGCGGACGGGACTGTTTGGCAGGATGGCAGACTGTGTGGCAGAGAGTGCCTTGCCTGAAAGGACATAAGGTTGCAAGCCTTTTATGCCTTGGCTTGCCCAATATGTACCGTTGCTATAAACTAAATAATTGAATAAATTGTCTTGTCTGACTTCCTGTTTGTCTGTGATGTTGTTGAACAGATAAATACGGGAAGAGTTTCCAGTGAGCATAACATCTTCAGAGCAAGAAAAAAAAGAGTTTGCCCCTTTTATCAAAGCTGTGGCTGTATAGTGTTGTTGGTCAACGATGAACAACCCTGTAGTCTTGTTGAATCCGATTAGCTCATCTTTGAAGAATATTAGTTCGTGGAAAAAGTTACCGCTGATATGTTTCCAATTGTTCTTGTCCAACAAATTGAGTTTCAGATTGCCAATGTGGAAACCGTTTTCTGAACAACAAAGGTAGATGTAATGTGTATCTGCCGTACAACTATGTACGTTCAATTTTAAATCGTATGTAGCTTCGAACTCTTCTTTATCCATATTCACCACGACTATTCCGAAGTTCGTGCATATATATGCTTTTTCGTTTACTACGGAAACATTGTTGATGACGAGGTTGGGATAGTTTTTGTCTTTTAACTGTTTCATGTTGACCACCTCGTTGTCCGGATAGATTAGGTCAATGTTTCCGTTTTCATATACAAGAATAAGCTTTTGGCTTGCACTGCTATATCTTATGAATTGTATTTTAGTGTCGTGCAACCCGTTAAGTCTGTCGAATACGTAGACTTCCGTATCTTCGGTGTTGTAACTGAAAAGATTTCCATTACAAAGAGAATATACTTTATGGCCTACCGGTATATTATAAGTAGATATTTGCAATGCCGGATAAGCTTTCCACGAACCGATAGCCTGTCCGAACGAAATGGCCGTACAACCTATAAAGACGATAAGCCATAAAATATATTTCTTCATAAAATCCGATTTTTAAGTTTAAGATTCTTTTGTAAGATAATCACAGAGGGCAGCTACCGCACGTGCGCGGTGGCTGATGCGGTTCTTGATGTCGCTACCCAGTTCGGCGAATGTGGTATCATAACCGTCAGGTTGAAAGATAGGATCGTAGCCGAATCCGGATTCTCCGCGTTTCTCTTTGGTAATTTGTCCTTTCACGATTCCCTCGAACTGCCTTTCTTCTCCTTTTTCTATTAACGAGATAATGGTGCGAAATTGTGCTTTTCTATTATTTTTTTCTTCCATTTCTTTCAGGAGTTTGTTCATGTTGGCTTGCGAATCATGTCCTTGTCTACCGGCATAACGTGCGGAATACACGCCCGGTGCTCCTCCAAGGCTTTCTACTTCCAGTCCGGTATCGTCGGCAAAACAATCTAACCCGTAATGTTCGTATACGTACCGTGACTTTTGTCGGGCATTGCCTTCAAGAGTGTCGGCTGTTTCAGGGATGTCGGCATGACAGCCGATGTCCGAGAGACTCAGGATTTCGATTCTTTCACCCAATATGGTTCTTATTTCTTCCAGTTTGTGGGCATTGTTGGTAACGAATACAAGTCTTTTTCTCATGGTTGCTTTATCTTTAGTTTCTTTTCAAAGTATGTTCCTCGTCCTATGAGGAAAGGTGTATATTTATTAATGAACATTATTGGAATGTAACAGAGGGCGATAATCAGTAGTGTAAATATCAGGTTGATGGCATATCCTCCATTGTTTATGGCATGTGGCAGCAGAATTTTAAAAGCCCCGATAATATAGTTCTGTAGGGCAAGTATGACAATGGTGTTCTTACCAATCCGTTCTATTGTCTGGCTTGTCTTGACGCAGGCTATTCCTTTTATCAATAGGATATAAGTTGGGAGGATAAGGACGCCATATATGATGGTTAGGATGTCTTTGGCCATACCCGAAAAATAGTTGAAGTAATATATGCCGATAAGTGCTATCATCAGGCAGGAAACGACAAGTGGTAGTTGTCGGACAGAAAGTCTGGAGATGAAGTCCTTGCACAGGTTGGAAAACGCATAGAAAGGTAGGTAAAGCGTTGCCAATGCAAGGTTCCACGGCAGATTATATATACCGAGTATGCTATGCAGCAAAGGGCAGAGCAGGATGATGGTAATAGCCAATGGTTTGGGAAGATATTTCATGAGGAGAAAGTAAATAATCTGTATGCTGAACAAGCAACAGATGAACCAGTAAGGGGCTACGACCAGATAAGGAGTACCGTAGACGAATTCAAATAACGGATACCATAGTGGGACCTCCATGTCTTCCCCTTGGGCAATCTCGCGTCCGAATGTAAGCCATAGGACATAGAAGATAATGAAGAAAAAGGTATACGGAACCAATAGTTGTATGCTTCTGTGCTTTATGAAATATGAAAGAGAAGGGAATTTTTCTATTTTGAAAAGGTATCCTGCAATCATAAAGAAGGCAGGCATTCTTAATAATTGAAGAATATTTCCCCAATATCCTTCTGGATGTTGGGGTATGTGGTAAGAAATAACAAGAATAATAGAAAAACATTTGGCATAATCTATCCATGCTAATCTTTTTTTTCTTTGATCAGCATGGGTAGATGTTATAGCATGATAATCCATTTCCATTATCTTACTTTTATTTTATCGAATCCTTCACCATAAACGCCTACCACATTGCTTTGCGAAACGAAGGCTCTGGGGTCGATACGGTGAATGAGACGGAATATTTCTATGCCTTCCCTTCGTTTGGCCATAACGACCAGTACCTTCCTCGGCTCTTTGCTGTACCATCCTTCGCCGTTAAGAATGGTGACTCCTCGGTCAAGTTGTTTACAAATGGCTTCGGCTATTTCTTCATGTTTATTGGAAAAAATAAGGAACTGTACGGATTGCCGTGCACTGTTCATATAATAATCCAACATAATCATGGAAATGATGAGTACGCAAAATCCGAATACGACTTTTTGCGATTCGTGAAACACAAAGTAGCTGGAAGATACGATGGCAATATCGCAAAACATTAATGCGCGTCCTAAACTGATGTCGCGGTATTTGTTGACAATGGCAGCTATGATATCAGTTCCTCCTGTACTACCGTTACTTAAAAAGACAATGGCAAGCCCTACTCCTTCGCAGCATGCTCCAAGCACACAGGCCATAAAAGTCTGGTCGCCTAAAATCGTAGGAAGTTGTCCGCTTTCGTCAGACAAAAGTTTTTGGAAAAGGTCAAATTCAAATGTCAGGGCTAATGTACCTACAATCGTTTTTAAACAGAAACGGAAGCCTAATATTTTGATGGCAGCGATAAGTAAGGCTGCGTTAACCAAGAAATAAGTATATTGTACAGGAAAACCTGTGGCGTAATATATGATAGCGGATACACCGGATAATCCACCGGTTGTAATTTGGTAAGGTAAGATAAAAGCGGTGAATCCTAACGCGTAAATAGTAAGTCCTATAAAAAGACTAATGTAATCTTTGGTTTCTTGCCAAATATCTTCTTTTGAGTATTTCATATTTATTGAATACAAAGATTTTTATATAGGAGACTACTTGACAAACAAGTAGTCTCCTAAAAGGTTTGACACTATTTTAATACTATATTTACGATACGTTTCGGTACGATAATGACCTTAACTATTTGCTTACCTTCTGTATATTTTTGGGTTTGTTCGTCGTTCAGTACCGTCTTTTCAATGGAAGCATTGTCTGCATCTGCAGGGAAATCCAATGTGAAACGAGTTTTTCCGTTGAAGGAAATGCTCAGTTTCATGCTGTCTTCTGTCAGGTACTCTTCCTTCCATTCAGGCCATAGGGCATCGCATACGCTCTTTGCCTCTCCCAAGGCGTGCCACAATTCTTCTGCGATATGCGGAGCAAAGGGAGCCATAAGGGTGACCAACGTACGAAGAATGCCCAGGTTATGGCATTTTTGTTGGGAAAGTTCATTCACGCAAATCATGAATGCACTGATAGAAGTGTTATAAGAGAAGGCTTCGATGTCCGCCGTGACTTTTTTGATAAGCTTATGCAGCGATTTCAATGACTCCTTGTCGGCTTCTCCTTCCGTGGGCAGGAAATTACCTGTCCGGTCGTAGAACAAGGCCCAGAACTTTTTCAGGAAACGATGGCAACCGTCGATGCCGTTGGTATCCCAAGGTTTGCTTTGTTCCACTGGCCCGAGGAACATTTCATACAGGCGGAGCGTGTCGGCTCCGAACTTCTCTACTATCATATCCGGATTGACCACATTGAACATACTCTTGCTCATTTTTTCAATGGCCCATCCGCAGATGTATTTGCCGTCTTCCAGGATAAATTCCGCATCGTGATACTCCGGCCGCCAGTTACGGAAAGCTTCGATGTCTAGCACGTCGCCCGATACGATATTGACATCCACATGCAGGGGCGTAGTATCGTATTGGTCTTTCAGGTTTAGCGAAACGAACGTGTTGGTATCCTTGATACGATACACAAAGTTACTCCGTCCCTGTATCATTCCTTGGTTAATGAGCTTTTGGAACGGTTCTTCTTTGCAACTGTAACCCAAGTCATGCAGGAATTTGTTCCAAAAACGACTGTAAATCAGATGGCCGGTAGCGTGTTCCGTACCGCCTACGTATAGGTCTACGTTTTGCCAGTAAGCATCCACGTCCTTGTCTACCAGTGCATGGTCGTTTTTCGGGTCCATGTATCGGAGATAATAGGCAGAACTGCCTGCAAATCCCGGCATGGTGTTCAATTCCAACGGGAAAACCGTTTGGTGGTCGATGTGTGAGTTTTCCGTCACGCAACGGTTCACGGTATCCCATGCCCATTTCGTGGCATGTCCCAATGGCGGTTCCCCGCTTTCCGTGGGGAGGAATTTGCTGACTTCCGGTAATTCCAACGGCAGGCAATCTTCGGGAATCATGTAAGGCATTTGGTCTTTGTAATATACAGGGAACGGTTCGCCCCAGTAGCGTTGGCGGCTGAAAATGGCATCGCGCAAGCGGTAGTTAACCTTTACCCTACCCAATCCATGCGTTTTGACATACTCTTTTGTGGCTGCAATGGCTTCCTTGATGGTCAATCCGTTGAGCGAGAAATCAATATAGGGAGTCACTCCGGTGCGTGGCGAATTGGTTACGATTCCTTCTTTGGCATCGAAGCTTTCCTCACTCACGTCACAGCCTTCCACCAACGGGATGATAGGCAAGTTGAAATGTTTGGCAAAGGCATAGTCACGGCTGTCGTGCGCCGGTACGGCCATGATGGCTCCCGTCCCGTATCCGGCCAACACATAATCACTTATCCAGATAGGGATGTTTTCGCCCGTGAAAGGGTTGATGGCGTACGAACCCGAGAACACACCGGTTACGCGGCGGTCGGCGATACGTTCACGTTCCGTACGTTTTTTGGTGGCATCAAGATAAGCTTCCACTTCCGTCTTCTGGCCTTCGGTGGTAACTTCTGGTACCCATTCGCTTTCGGGAGCCAATACCATAAACGTGACACCGAACATGGTGTCGGCCCGTGTGGTAAAGATTGTGAATTCCTTATCGCTGTCTTTTATTTTAAATTGCACTTCCGTGCCTTCAGAGCGTCCTATCCAGTTGCGTTGTGTCTCTTTCAATGAATCCGTCCAATCCACCGTATCCAACCCATCCAATAAGCGTTGGGCGTATGCACTGACACGTAGGCACCATTGGCGCATCTTTTTCTGAACGACGGGATAACCTCCGCGTTCGCTCACGCCGTCCACTACCTCGTCGTTGGCCAACACCGTACCGAGTTTCGGACACCAGTTCACCATCGTTTCGCCCAAATAGGCGATGCGGTAATTCATGAGCGTCTCCTGCCGTTTCTTTTCGTCCATGGCTTTCCATTCTTCGGCAGTGAACCGCAGTTCCTCGCTACAAGCCACGTTCAAGCTTTCCGTACCCTTTTTATCAAATGCCTTTATCAGTTCTTCAATAGGGCGTGCTTGCTGCCTGTCATTGCAATAATAACTGTCGAACATCTTTTGGAAAGCCCATTGCGTCCAGTGGTAATAGGCCGGGTCACAAGTACGTACTTCCCTATCCCAGTCGAAGCAGAAACCAATCTTGTCCAACTGTTCACGGTAGCGGTTGATATTGGCTGCCGTGGTAACGGCCGGATGTTGCCCGGTCTGTATGGCATATTGCTCGGCCGGAAGTCCGTAAGCATCGTATCCCATGGGATTCAATACGTTGAATCCTTGCAAGCGTTTGTAACGTGCGTAAATATCCGAAGCGATGTAACCTAACGGGTGTCCTACATGAAGCCCTGCACCACTGGGGTAAGGAAACATGTTGAGCACGTAGAACTTCTCTTTGCTATTGTTTTCCACAACTTTGTAAGTCTGGTGCTCCACCCAATATTTCTGCCATTTCGGCTCTATTTCCCTAAAATTGTATTCCATGTTATATATTGATATTTTTATTTTAATCTGTTTATAGAATGATGTCGTTTATCCACGCGCCGGTGATTTCCACAATATACATTTTATGGTAACCGCCTTGTTTGCCGTACCATCTTCCGTTGAGCGATGGGTCGAGGAAAGCTTCGGGAGCCAAGTTGCCGGCATACAACTTCCTGCCGGCCAAAGCAAGCCGTGCCTGTTCAAAAGTTACGCATTTGCCTTCTTCAAGGGGATATGGCGTAAGTCCGCTTTCGAGTGTCTTGTCTATATCCCGTCCGGATTTTGAACCGCACAAGTTATATACTTCACGCGCCTTGGGTGATTTCCCAAAGAAAGAGAGCGTCATGAAGTCGTTGTTTTCCGTAAACTCAAAAGTATAGCGTTCGGGACGAATGAATACGAAAGCTACAGGTTTGTTCCATAACCACCCTACTCCGCCCCATGATGCGGTCATCATGTTATATCGGTTGGCATCACCGGCACAGACCAACATCCATTCTTTGCTGATCGTTTCGAAAAAATTCTCCGTAAGTTCAGAGACTTCTACCTTTTTCATCTCTTTTCTCTTTATAATAAGGTACAAAGATAGTGAAAGGCGAGTGCAGAGACAAATGAAAACGCAGTTTTCTGATTTGTCTTTGCCGAGCCGCCTCCTATTTTCGTGGAAACAAATATACGGATTTTACATGTCGCAGCGAATTTTTTCAGGATATTCCTTGACGTAAATCAAGAAAAAGAGGCATAATGGGAATATTACGTCCGAAAGCATGCGGCTTTCAGGAATATCGCGTAACTTTGCATTGTCTTAAAACAAGAGACGATATTGAAAGCATCGTGAGATGCAGATAGGTTAGGTATTAGATTGAGGTAAAAAAGATTGTTACAGTATAATGTTGAGCATAGGACTGCGTGAGGCAGTGGTTTAATAGGAAAAGCAAACGAATAGTTCGTTGAGTGTTTATGAGAAAAATTTTGAGAGATTAAAGATTTGTTTGTCGGGGCTTTCCTCTTGTGATTTGAGGGTTGTCCCGTTTTTCGTATCTTGTAGAAAAACAGAATAATCCATTTCAAATCAAAAAAAATAATCGTATTTTTGTGGTTCATTCTAAAAAGTTAGCGATTATGGCAAAAGAAGGGTTGACCCCGATGATGAAGCAATTTTATGATTTGAAAGCAAAACACCCCGATGCGATTATGTTGTTCCGCTGTGGGGATTTCTATGAAACTTATTGTGAAGATGCCGTCGTTGCTTCTGAAATATTGGGTATTACCTTGACAAAACGTAGTAATGGCGGAAGGAATGGAGAGCCTGTGGAAATGGCCGGATTTCCTTACCATGCTTTGGATACGTATTTGCCTAAACTCATCCGGGCAGGGCGGCGTGTGGCCATTTGCGACCAGTTGGAAGACCCTAAGCTGACCAAGACATTGGTGAAGCGTGGAATTACGGAATTGGTGACTCCCGGAGTTTCAATGAATGACAATGTATTGAGTTACAAGGAAAACAATTTCCTTGCCGCTGTGCATTTCAATAAGAATGTTTGTGGCGTAGCCTTTTTGGATATCAGCACGGGAGAGTTTCTCACGGCAGAGGGTACGGCTGAATATGTAGACAAACTCTTGGGGAATTTTTCGCCGAAAGAAGTGCTTTTCGAGCGGGGAAAACGGAATCTGTTTGAGGGTAATTTCGGAACAAAGTTTTTTACGTTCGAGTTGGATGACTGGGTCTTTTCCGAACGTTCGGCCACGGAAAAGCTGCTGAAGCATTTCGAAGTGAAAAATCTGAAAGGCTTCGGCATCGACCATTTGAAATGCGGCATCGTGGCATCGGGTGTTATCCTGCAATATTTAGAGATGACCCAACACAGCCAGATCGGGCATATCACGTCCATTTCGCGCATCGAAGAGGAGCGTTACGTCCGTTTGGATAAATTCACCGTGCGCAATCTGGAATTGTTGAATTCCATGGTAGACGGTGGTAATTCGCTGTTGGGCGTGATAGACCGTACGATTACCCCGATGGGTGCCCGCTTGATGCGCCGTTGGATATTGTTTCCGTTGAAAGACGAGAAGCCGGTCAACGAGCGTTTGGATGTGGTGGATTACTTTTTCCGCGAACCGGAGTTTAAGGAACTGGTTAGCGACCAGTTGCATCTGATGGGCGATTTGGAACGCATCATTTCCAAAGTTTCCGTAGGACGGGTGTCGCCACGCGATGTGGTGCAACTGAAAGTGGCCTTACAAGCCATCGAACCGATTAAGATAGCTTGCGAGCATGCTTCGGACGAGACTTTGAAGAGGATAGGGGAACAGTTGAACCTCTGTGCTTCCATCCGCGACCGCATAGCCCGCGAAATACAGAACGACCCGCCTTTGTTGGTCAACAAGGGGGGAGTGATAGCCGAAGGAGTAGACCGTGAATTGGACGAGCTTCGCCATATCGCCTTTGAAGGTAAGGATTATCTGCTGAAGATACAGCAAAGAGAAACGGAACTCACCGGAATCCCGAGCCTGAAGATTTCTTATAACAATGTCTTCGGGTATTATCTGGAAGTGCGGAATACCCATAAGGACAAAGTGCCTGCCGATTGGATACGCAAGCAGACGTTGGTGAATGCCGAGCGTTACATTACCCAGGAACTTAAGGAATACGAAGAAAAGATTATGGGCGCACAGGATAAAATCCTTGTGCTCGAAACGAAGTTGTATAATGAACTGGTGTTGGCCTTGGCCGAATTCACGCCGGCCATCCAGATTAATGCCAATTTGTTGGCACGGTTGGACTGCCTGCTGTCTTTTGCCCAAGTGGCACAAGACAACCGTTATATCCGTCCGGTGATTCAAGATGACGATGTGTTGGACATCAAGCAAGGGCGTCATCCGGTGATTGAAAAGGAGTTGCCGGTAGGGGAGCAATATATTGCCAACGATGTCTATCTGGACACGGAGAAACAGCAAATCATTATCATTACGGGTCCGAATATGGCCGGTAAGTCAGCTCTGTTGCGCCAGACTGCCTTGATTACGCTTATGGCCCAGATAGGTTGCTTCGTTCCGGCCGAATCTGCCCATATCGGATTGGTGGACAAGATATTCACCCGCGTGGGGGCAAGCGACAATATTTCCATGGGCGAGAGTACGTTCATGGTGGAAATGAACGAGGCGGCCAATATCCTGAATAACATATCCTCGCGCAGCTTGGTGCTTTTCGACGAGTTGGGGCGTGGCACGTCTACGTACGACGGCATCAGCATCGCGTGGGCTATCGTGGAATACATCCATGAAAATAAAAAAGGGAAGGCAAGGACACTCTTCGCCACGCATTACCATGAGCTGAACGAGATGGAGAAGCTGTATTCCCGCGTGAAGAACTACAACGTGTCGGTGCGCGAAGTGGACCAGAAAGTCATCTTTCTGCGTAAGTTGGAACGGGGTGGAAGCGAGCACTCCTTCGGTATCCACGTGGCCAAGTTGGCAGGCATGCCGAAGAGCATCGTGTCGCGGGCGAATACCATATTGAAGGAACTGGAATCTGCCAACAGCAAGGATGTGATGAAAAACAGCCGTGGGGCAAAGCAGGTCATGCAGGCGGACAACGGTGTGCAGCTTAGCTTCTTCCAACTGGACGACCCGGTGCTGTGTCAAATCCGGGACGAGATATTGCATCTCGACATCAATAACCTGACGCCTGTGGAGGCTCTGAACAAATTGAATGACATTAAACGTATCGTAACAGGAAAATAGGACAATGGAAAAGAAAACTGTATTGATAACCGGCGCTTCCTCGGGAATAGGAGAGGGATGCGCCCGCAAGTTCGCCATGAACGGGCATCGGTTGGTTCTGAACGGCCGTAACGTGGAGAAACTGAATGCCGTGAAGGCGGAATTGGAGGAGAAGTATGGGGCCGAAGTATGGCTGTTGCCGTTCGATGTGCGCGACCGTGCCGCTGCCCGTGCTGCCTTGGATTCTCTTCCCGAAGAGTGGAAGGCCATAGACGTGTTGGTGAACAACGCCGGTCTGGTCATCGGGGTGGATAAGGAACACGAAGGAAGCCTCAATGAGTGGGACGTGGTGATAGACACCGACGTGAAAGCCCTTTTGGCCATGACGCGCCTCGTGGTGCCCGGCATGGTGGAGCGGGGCAGGGGGCACGTCATCAACATGGGGTCCATTGCCGGAGACTATGCTTATCCCGGCGGGAGCGTGTACTGTGCCTGCAAGGCGGCGGTGAAGGCCCTGTCGGACGGTTTGCGTATAGATTTGGTGGATACTCCCGTACGTGTGACGAACGTCAAGCCCGGATTGGTGGAGACGAACTTCTCCGTGGTGCGTTTCCGTGGCGATAAGGCTGCGGCCGACAACGTGTATGAAGGGCTTCGTCCGCTCACGGGCGACGATGTGGCCGAGGTGGTTTACTTCGCCGCTTCCTTGCCCGAGCATATCCAGATAGCCGAAGTGTTGGTCATGCCTACCAACCAGGCCACAGGCACGATAGCTTACCGCAAGAAATAAGAGATTCATGTACCCGATACTTTCCTGCCCTGAGGTACAGGACAGTATTTTAACGAAAACGGGCTAACCTCGTAAATGAAGTTAGCCCTTATTTAATGTCCGTTTGCCACATTTTTATCGAACGGCATATAATACCAGCGCACTTCCTCCTTGTGCCAAAGATGTTTCCGTCAGGCTGTCCGCCCGATGGAGTCCGTATTTTACCAACTCGTCATAATACGCCTTGTCCGGCACATAACTGATAAAATGGCGGTCGTCGCTACCCACAATGAATGCCATCTTGTTCATTGAAGATTCATCATTTCCGTACAGTTTATCCTCATGCGTGTCATATACAAAACTTTCGAGTTTCCTGTCTTTCGTCACATCTACATACCAATAATGCTTGCAGGCTATTGGGGTTTGAGACACAAAAGCGTAAGCGGTTGAACCGTCATAACTCTCCTTTTTTGTCCTTTGCCCTTCCGGTATGGGATACTTCAAACTCATCTGGATTGTATGAATACCGTGTCCGTTTGATTTCATCATTTCAGCGCAACCATCGTATAGGAAGGAACTAAAAATGACACTACTGTCCGTTGTAGAGAAATAGGAATACCGGCTTAAAGGCTCACAGTAATCTTTTTCATAAGGGAAATAGGCATCTTTCACCTGAAAGTCTTCATCCGTAAGGAATACCAGATTTTCAGGCTGCTCTTTGGCTTGGGGCTGTCCGTTCGGAATCGAAGTCAGTAGAAATTCATTTTCCCCGAATGCTGCAATATCCGATGCTACAATATCCGTAGCTATGCTTTCTATGTATTCCCCAGTCTCCTTATTATATATATTAATTTTACTTTGGAAATTGTCAATGGTATAAAGCTTGTCACCATGGACTGTAAAGTTTCTTATTTCCAAGTACTCTCCTCGTCCATGTCCACGTTTGTTCAAAACGTATTTCAGTTTTCCTGTATGTGTGTACACTGCAATTTTCGAATAATTGAAATCGGCCAGGAAATACAAACTATCATACGACAAAAGCTTGTTTACCCTTGACAGAACCGACTGTTCCGTCTTTTCCAAGGGTAAATACATCACCGTGTCTATTATCTCGTTCATATCCCCATCAACCCTATCCATTTCAATGACTTTATCCGGTATTGGCATCTCTTTTTTCTTCTCCGTACAGGATAGAATCAGGCATGATACCATAAAACCACAAATCCCTAAATGCTTTATATTCATATTCATTAATGTTTTACAGTCAAAGATATAAAATGTACGTAGAAAAACGATTCGTTTTCCTACATACATTTACATTCTTGTGATTCAACCTTTCATGTTAACCATGATACGGACATTTTCTCGGAGTACAACCAACCCCTCCTCCGGGGCAGCTTATAACAGTAGTCGTACACGCTGAACCATTTATTGGAGCACCACATTGAAATGTGTGTTCCATTGCATTGTCAATTCGTCCATCATCACTTTCTCCACCACCAGCAAATACTTCAATGTCCGTCAAAAGAAGATTTGAAGTATCAACTTTCTGTACGTAAGTTTTATACATCCCCCAAACGGATGCACCCACGACTGTTAATACAGCTAATAGTTTTACTTTCTTTTTCATCCTAATAAATTTAATAATTTAACAAAAAGATATATTTAACTCTATGAATCCATTATAGGTTAATGAATTCTTTTACTGTTGATAAAAAAACTTTTTTGTCATTTTTATTTTTCAAAGGATTGCCCTCAAACAGAATTGTTTTTTTATCTTTATCAATCAAAAGTGCCTTACCTGCTTTTAATGCCTCAAAACAACCTTTGTTCTGACTACAAAAAACGTTTGCAGTATCTACATATAGTGGTATACTAATGTTATCTACTTTATATGCCATCTCTAGTTCTTTAATTCGTGATATAGGATACTTCCAAATAGTACAAATCTGAATGTTTTTATGTTTTTTAAGTAGTTTTTTCCATAAGTATAAGTCTTTAAATACACAACTTGTACATGATAGGGAATCATAGTATAAAATTACAGCCAAGATTGAGTCTGAATATATTTCATCAGATAACAAGCGCATTTTATCAAATGATAGCTTAACCATATTTCTATTACTTTCTTTAGGTTTTCCACAAGAAAGCAATATATATGATAAACATAACAATAAGTACAGTATTAATAGCCCATACTTACTGGTATAATGAAATCTTTTATTCAAGATTCTTATATAATGTCTCATCTTCTGCATAGATATTCTTATTTAGATTAAGGTTTTATGCATTCTATTCTAATTTAGAATGCACCTTGCAAATAAATAAAAAATATATGAGATTTACAAATAAAACCACTTATTAATTTAAAAAAACATAGGAATGATTTAATTTCAAAATGGTTATTAGGAAAATTAGGAGATTTTCTGCTTGACATAGCCAAGCTGATATTCGGTGGCGGAGTTGCCGTTTGGGTAGCATTTATCGGTTTTTATGGCTGAATTCTGGTATATCTGCCATCTTTCCGTTTTTTGATAGTTGTATGTTTTTTAGAAAATAGATAAATATCTGTTTTATTGTGTTTTGTGTATGTGAAAAATTCTTCCGCAGAATGAAAAATCATTTGGCTGAGATTGAAAAATAGTTCGGCTGAGATTGATTTTCCGTTCTGCGGAGGTTGATTATTGTCCTTGAAAAGGAAAGTTTTAAGTTTATCTATATTCTTCCTCCACGACAATCTTGTCTCCGGAATCGTCCACCTTGAAGAGGTGGGGTACGCGATGGAAATGGCTGTTGATGTCCTTGTGGCTGTGGACGGACATGAGCAACTGGCCGTCGAACGTACGGAACAACATGCCATGGCCGAAGTTGGGCGGGGTGATGGGCTGTTCTTCCTGCACCCACGGGCCGTCCAATGTGCCGCTTTCCGAATAGGCTACTCCTTGGGTATAAACATCGTAAATCCAACTGGTCCATATCATGCCCAACCGTCCGGTCTGCGTGCGGAAAAGGTAAGGACCGTCGGTCACTTTGCTAGCCACCGTATCACCATCGATGACTTCGCGGCTCCAGGGGGAGTCGCTGGCGCGGAACAGCAATTGGCCTTCGCCCATGCTGCCGCTTAAGTCTGGTTTCAGTTCTATTTTTTCTATTGTGCCGTCCCATGTTTGCAGCCATTCGTAACAGTAGACCATGTAGGGTTTACCGTCGGTGTCCACCCATAGCGTACCGTCGAGCGTAGGTTTTTCGGCAGGCAGGTAAGTCTTGTCTTCCATGGGGCGGTAAGGTCCTTCGGCCTTGTCGCTTACCAATACATGGCAGGCACGGCGTTCGATTTCGTTGCCTCGGAAAGAGCCTATCTTCACATCCGGGTTGGTGAACGTGGCAAAGTAATAGTACTTGCCTTTGTATGGATGCAGCTCGGCCGCCCAAATCATCGGTTCCGGCCCCATCCAGGAAGCCGGGTCGGTTTCCGCCACGGTATAAGGGCCGTCCCAATACCGCAGGTCTTTGCTTTTCCATAATTTACCGCCTGTGCCGGTCATGTAATAAGTCATGGTGGCACGGTCGGGCAGGATGCAAGGGTCGCTCAGGACGATGGAGTCCAAGGGCACATGGTTTTTGGCACGGGATTGGCACATGCCGCTGCATACGGCAAGCAGGCACACTAAAGAAGTCAATAGCTTTTTCATGATGAAAAGGGTTAATGGGTTTTCTTTGTGGACAAAGATAGTGTTTTTTATCGGTTTTCATGCTGTTTCCGGATGATTTGAGGCTTGCATTGCCGGATTTCTATAGGAATGGCCTTTGCTTGCACTCCGGAAGCCTTGAAGCGCAGGAGAGCCATCACGGCTTTCCGGCAGTCGGGGTGGCTTTGGTCGAACACGAAGTTGCCGAGGCTGTAGAATACGGGGCGGGAGTTGATGTATTCCATGGGTTGCACGACGTGTGGATGGTGTCCTATGATGGCATCCGTACCGGCTTGCATCAGTTTATGGGCGTAATGACGTTGCTGTACGTGGGGATGGGGTTGGAATTCTGTGCCCCAGTGCAGTACGGCCACGATGAACGACGAAGGATGCTCTGCCTTGTATTGTCGGATTCGGCTTGTAAGTCGGTCGATGGAGGGACGGCATACATCCGGCTGACCCTCTGCGTACTGCCAGTTTTCAAGAGGGAAGAGTACGGCATTGAAGACGGCCACCTTGATTCCCTTTTTCCGGATGACGGTGGGGGTGAGTTGCTCTTCCATGGAATATCCGTAGCCCAAAGGGGTAATGCCGGATGTATGAAGGGCTTGGTAGGTGTCAGCCAATCCTTGCCGCCCTTGGTCATTGGTATGGTTGTTGGCTATGGCGGCGTGAGTGATGCCGACTTGCCGGAGGTCTTTTGCCCATTCGGGTTCTCCCCTGAAGATGAACCGTTTGTTGAGAGGAGTGGTACGGGTGGTCAGTGGGCATTCCAGGTTGATGACCACGGCATCGGCTTGGCGGAAAACCGGAGTTACGTTGTTGAAAAGCCATGCCGTACCTCGCCGTTCGGCCATAGGCCGTATGCTGCGGTCCAACAGCACGTCTCCTGTGAACAGAATGGCCAGTGAGGCTTCTTCCTGTGTGCGGCGGCAGGCCGGGAAGAGGCACAAGACACATAATATGCCAGATAGCCACCTTAACATCCCGTACTATAAAAAATCCATTCGTTGGCTTCGGGTTGCCGGTCCAGAAAGTAAGGACGTATCCATTCTGGAGCAGGCGGTGTCTTGCCTTCTTTTAACATCTGTTGCCAAGCCTCGTCGGTGAGCCGGTCACCCAAGGGGCGGGTAAATTCATAGTAACCGAATATGGCTCCGCAGGTGATATAAGTTTGTCCGCCGATGTCGAGCAGTACATAGATGGTATTGGCGTTTCCCGTGGCTTCGTAAAGGATACCGTTTTTCGGGCATCCGGATATGTTGCGGGTGTACACGTCCGAAACGAGTGCCACGGAACGTTCCGTACCTTTCAAGTGGTTCCAAGAATCGTAGGGTTCTCCTGGCTCGATGACACTGAGTGTGAACCATTCTATCGAACTGCCCATCACGCGTATGGTTTCGTATTCTTCTTCTGTGAGTGTTTCTCTACGCAGTTCCTTTTCGGCCGTGTGGATGCAAAAGTCTACTTTTTCTTCCAGCGTGCTTGTCTTTTCCATGAGATCTTGGTCGGCAAATCCCGTTTTCTCCAATATTTTCCGGTTCAGAACGAGTAGTTCTTTCAGCTTCCTCCAAAACGGCAAGTTAGGTTCTACATATCCTACAACGATGGGGTTGGGGAGCCCGGCTCCTCCGCATTCAGCAGCCAAAGGGTGTTCTCCGTAGAGCAAGGCATCGTGTTTCAACTCGCTCCAAGAGGCCAGTGCCGTCTGTAAGTTCTTGCATTTCCAAGCCGGTGTACACATGAAACCGGGGTAGTTTTTCCCGGGGCGTTGCAGGACAATGAGAGATTCTATCCATTTATCGTACATCGTGCGGTTCCAGTCTACCTTTTGGTTGAATTTCTCTTTCATTTTATCGGCTGTTTTCCGGAAGTCTTTCCAGTTCTTGTCCTCATGGTAGCATGTATCGAGCAGGGCGGCTGCGCTTTCCACGCCGAAGGCGGCAAACACGTCGAGTCCCTTGGGATAGGCCCGGTTGCTTCCGGGAGTGGCATCAGCCATGGTTCCTAATATTTCGTTGTCGGCCATGTAACGTTGGGGCATGAAGTTGATTTTTTCGTTGCAACTCAGTTGTATCTTGGGCGTGATACGGTTACGGGTCTTGAAAACTTCCGTGAGCAGGCTGTTCACGTGGGCGGCCACGTTTTCGTCCTTTTCTGCAACGGATGCTGTGAGGTTGTGTTTGTCCAAGAAGTCGGCTATTTCGATGATGGAGGCGTTGTCCGGTTCTCCCATCAGGAACGTGAGGGCATCGTACATGCCGAGGCAGGCTTTTCGTGTATTGTCGGCCATTCGGTTGAAAGCTGCGGCCATGATGATGGTGCGCCACAGAGCTTCTGTTTTTTCCCGGCAGAAAGCGGCAGATTGCAACCACATCATGGTGCAGAAATACCTTTGGGTAGATTCGTCACGGTTGTAGTGTCCTCGCGGTTTGAACAGGCTGTACGGGAATATGATGTCTGTATAACCAAGGAAGGCCGAAGAGCCGTCTTCGCAAGCTGCGATGTGCCGCAGTTCGTCTTTGTAGGCTTCTTGGTAAGCGTGGGGTACGGGCAGATGGCTGCCGGTGAGCAGTTGATATGCTATGGCGAAGAACGTGGCGGCGTATTCCGCTTCGTCCTGTATGGCTTTTTGGCGGCTCAAGTTCAGGCTTTCGGTGTATAGGGCATGCAGGACACGTCGAAGGGTTGGTGTAAAATGGTTTTTCTCCAGGCTTTTGAGCACGTAACTGAAGTACATGTGGAAGGCTTGCAGGTAAAGGTCGGTAGTGATGAAATTGGGCATTTGGTGATAATCGTTGCTTTCGTAGACATTGAAAAGTTGCTCGTAATCCGTCGGGGCGATGACGAAATTATACAGGCTCAACATTTCCATAAATTTTGGTTCCGGACGGTCTATCTGGAACAGGTTGATGCAAAGCGACGGGTTGAGCAACTTGTAGCCATCAACGGTGACGTATTTCTGTGTGGCGAGTTCTTCCATTCGCCGGTCTATTCTTTCGATGAAAGCCTTTTCGGTAGGGGTGAGCTTGACCTTGTCATACGTGTCGGCGTATGGGCGCGAATTTACCGCATATTCGTATTCATAGTATAGGGTGTCGCAGAGTTTGAAATACCAATCCGTCTTGTTGATGAAAAAGCTGTTCAGGTCGGCTTCCATGAACCAATAGCCATGGAGGGCGTAGGGATAACTTCTGAGGATGCGCAGTTCCTCGTAACTCAAATGGCTGATGTCTTGCTTGTAATCTACATATTGTGGGAGCAGGCTGTCCGTCAACAGATGAACGGGCGGAATGTCGAAGCCCACATTTTCTTCGGATTGCACATCTTTTTCTTTTGTTGGCTTTTTAGCCGGGGACTTGCAAGCGATGCACAGGAAGGCCATGAGGCCAAAGAGGCTAATAATGGGGAAAATAAAGCGTTTCATGATATTTCGTTTTTAAGGTTTTATTCTTGGAGGTAACGTTCGAATACTGGCCCGAAGTTTCCCAAACGGTATAACGCCCTGCACGGCGTGCCGTCGGGTTTGCGTTCGGAAGTACATATCCGCATGGGGACTGAATCGCCTACGAGGCGGAAGTCTTCAAGAGGGTGGGGCATTCTGGAGCCTAACCATAACGGACGTATCAGCCGTCTTCGGTAGAGTTTGAAAAGAAACAGGCGTTTGTCCCGGGTAGGGCTATAGCGCGTGGCCTTGATGACCCCTACAGCTATTTCGGGACAACTGTCACCGGTCAGGTCACCGCAATCGAAACGGTAGACGGGGTAGGGCAGTTCCCATGAGGATTGCCCTACCCCGTCTATGAGGTGATGCAGGATGTACAGGCTGTCGTGGATACGCTCCATGCGTATCACTCCTTTTTGCCCGTCCTTACACTCGTAGGTGAATGACTTGGTTTCCTGACCACATGAGGCTGTCAGCCCATATGCCATGCAGAATGCAGCGACTTTTATTCCTGAGGAAAGGGTAGGCATTCGTTCTGACGGATTAATGCTTTTCGGCTAGCTTTTTACAGAATTTGCCGCCCGCCATGCAATAGATTCCCAAAAGAATGAAGGGTATACTCAGTATTTGGCCCATATTGATGAGCATGGAGGCTTCCCAGGCTTCCTGCACTTCTTTGGTATATTCGATGAAGAAACGGGCCGTGAAGATGGTAGTCAGGCAGAAACCGAAAAAGAATCCCGTGCCGACTTTCTGCGGATATTTATGATAAAGTACGTATCCGACGATGAGAAATACGAAATAGCAGATGGCTTCATAGAGTTGGCCGGGATGGCGTGGCAGCATGTCGACGCGCTCGAAAACGAATGCCCAAGGCACATCGGTTGGCTTGCCGATGATTTCCGAGTTCATCAGGTTGCCCAAACGGATAAACATGGCACTGGCCGGAGTAGCGATGGCGATGTTGTCCAACACGCGCATGATGTTCAGTTTCGTTTTCCTGACGTAAAGCCATAGGGCGAGCATCAGTCCTATCGTGCCGCCGTGGCTGGCTAGTCCTGCGTAACCGGTGAACACCCAACCGTTGGCCGTCTGTCGCATAGGTAGAATCATTTCCAAGGGGTGGGCAAGGAAATAGTCCGGTTCGTAGAACAGGCAGTGCCCCAGACGGGCACCTACGAGGATGCCCACGAAACAATAGAAAAACAACGGGTCGAACAGTTTGTCGGCGATGTGCTGCCTGCGGTACAGGCGTTGCACCAATACGTAGGCTGCCAACAGGGCAAAGCACCAACACAGCGAATACCAACGCACACCGAACGAACCGAGGTGGAAAGCGAACAGGTCGGGATTCCACGTGATAAATAACAGGCTGTCCATGGCGGTCATACGTTGAAACGGAAGTGCATGATGTCACCGTCCTGCACCACATAGTCTTTTCCTTCCACTCCCATCTTGCCGGCTTCGCGCACGGCTGCTTCCGAACCGTAACGGATGTAGTCTTCGTATTTGATGACTTCCGCGCGGATAAAGCCTTTTTCAAAGTCCGTGTGGATGACGCCGGCACACTGCGGGGCTTTCCATCCCTTGCGGAAGGTCCAGGCTTTCACTTCCATCTCTCCGGCTGTGATGAACGTCTGCAAGTTCAGCAAGTGGTAGATGGCTTTGATGAGTCGGTCGCATCCCGATTCCTTCAGCCCCATGTCTTCCAGGAACATCTGTTTTTCCTCGTAGCTTTCCAGTTCGGCAATGTCGGCCTCCGTTTGGGCGGAGATGATGAGCAGTTCGGCATTTTCGTCCTTGATGGCTTCGCGTACGGCATCCACGTATGGATTACCGTGAGCGGCAGAGGTGTCATCCACGTTGCAGACGTAGAGCACCGGTTTGGCTGTGAGCAGGAAGAGGTTTTTGGCTGCCTGCTGTTCGTCCTCGTTTTCAAAGGTGACGGTACGGGCCGATTTGCCTTGTTCCAAAGCCTCTTTGTATTGCAATAGCACGTCATACTCTATTTTGGCTTGTTTGTCACCGCCCACTTTGGCCACTTTTTCCACGCGTTTGATGCGGTTTTCGATGGTTTCCAAGTCTTTGAGCTGTAGTTCCGTGTCGATGATTTCCTTGTCGCGTACGGGATCTACCGACCCGTCCACGTGCACGATGTTGTCGTTGTCGAAACAACGCAATACGTGGATGATGGCATCGGTCTCACGGATATTACCGAGGAACTGGTTGCCTAAGCCTTCTCCCTTACTGGCTCCTTTTACCAGTCCGGCAATGTCCACGATGTCACAGGTGGCCGGAACGATGCGCCCGGGGTGGACCAATTCCGCCAGTTTGTTCAGACGTTCGTCCGGTACGGTGATTTGTCCCATTTGTGCGTCGATGGTGCAGAACGGAAAGTTTGCAGCCTGTGCCTTGGCGCTCGACAGACAGTTGAAAAGGGTAGACTTGCCCACGTTGGGCAAACCTACTATACCTGCTTTTAAAGCCATAGTTTATTTTGTTTTTATCAATTACCTTATTTAATTAGGTGCAAAATTAAGAATAAATCCGCTATGTGGGAAATCTTTTTTCGTTCTGCGCCAAGTGATTTTCCATTCTCTGCGCGGTGGTTTCCCGTTTTGGAGCGGACGGTTTTGGAACTTTCCGGTAACGTTTTCCGGAGTATCAATGTGCTTCCAACCAGTTCTTTCCCCAACCGTAATCGGCTTCGAGCGGGACTTGCATGGTGTAGGCGCGTTCCATTTCTTCGATGACGATTTGCTGCACGCGTTCTTTTTCTTCCGGATAGACGCTGAAGTTCAATTCGTCGTGTACTTGTAAAATCATTTTAGAACGTATGTGCTCTTTCTGGAAGCGGCGGTAAATGGCTATCATGGCAATTTTGATGATGTCTGCCGCGCTGCCCTGTATCGGGGCATTGATGGCGTTGCGTTCGGCATAACCGCGCACCACTGCGTTGTGGCTGTTGATGTCGCGCAGATAGCATTTACGATGGTAAATGGTTTCGGTATATCCCTTTTCACGCGCTGTTTCAATGCTCTTCTGCATGTATTCCTTCACTTTGGGATACGTGGTGAAATAGCCGTCAATCAATTCTTTGGCTTCCGCACGGCTGACGTTCATCCGTTCGGCCAATCCGAATACGGTGATACCGTATATGATGCCGAAATTGGCTGTTTTGGCCTTGCTTCGTTCTTCGCGGGTAACTTCTTCCAAAGGTTTTTTGTAAACCTTTGCGGCGGTAGCGGCATGGATGTCGTGCCCTTCGCGGAAAGCCTCTATCATGTGTGGGTCGCCACTCAAGTGAGCCATGATACGCAGTTCGATTTGGGAGTAGTCGGCCGAGAAGAATTCACAACCTGGTTCCGGGATAAAAGCCTTACGGATTTCTTTGCCTTCCTCGTTGCGTACAGGGATGTTTTGCAGGTTCGGGTTACTGCTGCTCAACCGTCCGGTCGTGGTAATGGTTTGATTGAAGGAGGTGTGGATATGTCCGGTTTCGGGATTGATAAGCTTAGGCAAGGCATCGATGTATGTGCCTAACAGTTTTTTCAGTCCTCGGTGTTCCAGGATTTTTTCCACTATGGGATGGCGTGTGCGTAATGTTTCCAATACTTCTTCCGAGGTGACATATTGTCCTGTTTTGGTTTTCTTGGGCTTTTCGCTTATTTTCAGTTTTTCAAACAAGACTTCGCCTACCTGTTTGGGAGAGGCTATGTTGAACGGTTCACCGGCCAAGGCGTGTATCTCTTCTTCCAAACAGTTCATTTCTTTGGTGTAGAGCGTAGAAGTTTCCTTCAACGCTTCGGTGTCGATGCACACTCCGTTGCGTTCCATCCAAGCCAATACCGGCATGAGCGGCATTTCTACTTCGCGGAACAGGTCATAACATCCTTCCTCCTTTAACTTCGGTTCAAACACGTTTTTCAGTTTCAAGGTAATGTCGGCATCTTCGCATGCGTATTCATATACTTGCGACGGAGGAAGGTCTGCCATGTTCTTCTGGTTCTTTCCTTTCGGTCCGATAAGTTCTTCGATATGGATGGTCTGGTAGTTCAGATAGACTTCGGCCAGATAGTCCATGCCATGACGTAATTCCGGTTGCAAAAGATAATGGGCAATCATCGTGTCAAAGATTTCGCCTTTCAACGTGATGCCGTAGTTTTGTAATACCATCAAATCATATTTGATGTTTTGCCCGATTTTGAGTATTCGTTCGTCTTCATAGACTGATTTAAATTCATTAACTATCTTTTGCGCTTCTTCAGGGTCTTGCGGAATCGGTACGTAAAAAGCCTGATTTTCCTTGACACTAAAGCTCAATCCCACCAATTTGGCACTGATGGGGTCGGTTCCGGTGGTCTCCGTGTCTAGACTGAGAAAATCTTTTGTAACGAATAAGTCAATAATTCGACTCCTATCTTCTTTCGTTTCAATGAGTTGGTAGTCGAAATCCTCCTTTTTGTACTTGCTGAGATTTGAATATTTGCTTGCTTCCGGGGATTCGTCTGCAAATTCTGCAAAGAGAGAGCCTTGGAAAAAGCCCGGTTCTGCGCTAGGTTGCTTTTTGGAGAACTTTCGTTCCAGTAAAGTCCGGAACTCTAAATCTTCGAATAAACGTTGCAAGGCTTCTGCGTCCGGCTCTTTTGTGGTGAGTGCTTCCAAGTCGAGCGTAATGGGCACGTCCGTCTTGATGGTGGCTAGAAACTTAGAGAAGGCAATCATGTCGCGGTGGGTTTCCACTTTGGTTTTTATACTGCCTTTTAGTTCGTCCGTATGTTCCAACAGATTTTCGATGCTGCCGAATTGGTTGACGAGTTTGGATGCGGTTTTTCCGCCCACACCGGGACAACCCGGAATATTGTCGGACGAGTCTCCCATCAGTCCGAGAATATCAATGACCTGGGTCGGAGAAGAGATGTCGAATTTTTCGGTGACCTCTTTTACCCCCATGATTTCAAAATCCTTGTCTCCGAATTTCGGACGGTACATCTTGACCCTCTCGTTGACTAATTGGCCGTAGTCTTTGTCGGGTGTCATCATGTAAGTTTCCAAATTCCCGTGTGCGGCAGCCTGTGTGGCCAAAGTGCCGATGACGTCGTCAGCTTCAAATCCGGCGACTTCGAGGATGGGGATACGGTAAGCCCGTATGATATCTTTTATAATAGGTACGGCGGTGCGGATGGCTTCCGGTGTTTCTTCCCGTTGTGCCTTATATTCGGGATAGGCTTCGTGGCGGAAAGTGGGACCTGCAGGGTCAAAAGCCACACCGATATGCGAAGGATGCTCTTTGTTGAGCACCTCCTCCAATGTGTTGACAAAACCTAAGATAGCTGATGTATTAAGCCCTTTCGAATTGATGCGGGGGCTTTTGATGAATGCGTAGTAGGCCCTGTAAATGAGCGCGTAGGCATCGAGTAAAAAAAGTCTGTCCATACGTTATGATGATTTTCTCCGTAAATTTACGTAAAAAATATGAGTGGCTTTTGATTTTTATGTAATTTTGTATTCCGAAATCAGCTGATTATATGGACGTATTAACTCAAATCCGGAAACCGGTGGAGCGTGAAATGAAAGATTTCGAGTCGCTTTTCGGTATTACTCTGCAGCACCAGAATCCTCTTCTCATGATAGCCTTGCGGCATGTGTTGAGCCGTAAGGGGAAGTTGATGCGTCCGATTTTGACTTTGTTGGCTGCAAAAAAGTACGGTGAAATCAATGATTCCGTATTGCATGCCGCCGTGAGTTTGGAGATGTTGCATACGGCCAGTCTGGTGCATGATGATGTGGTAGACGAGAGTGGCGTACGTAGGGGACAGTCCTCTGTGAATGCCCTTTTGGATAATAAGGCAGCCGTCTTGGTGGGCGATTATCTCTTGTCTACGGCTTTGAAGCATGCGGCCATGGCCGGTGACCTGAGGGTAGTAGATTTGGTCGCTCGTTTGGGGCAGACGCTTTCCGATGGGGAATTGCAGCAGTTGTCTAACGTGAAGTCCGATGAAATCAGCGAAAATCAGTATTTCGAAGTGATTCGGCGTAAAACAGCTTCTTTGTTTGCCGTATGTGCCGAAGTCGGTGCTTTGTTGTCAGGAGCATCGGAAAATGAAATCCTTCGTTTGGGTGAGTTCGGCACTTACGTAGGTATCTGCTTTCAGATTCGTGACGATGTCTTCGACTATTATGATGCTGAAGTAGGTAAACCTACGGGAAATGACATGAAAGAAGGTAAGCTTACTCTTCCGGTGGTGCATGCCGTACTTCAGCCTGGCGCAGAGACGTGGCATGAGACGGCGTTGAAAGTACGTGCGGGCAGAGCCACAGAAGAAGAAATCTCGGCTTTAGTGAACTTTACCAAGCAGTCGGGCGGTATAGAGTATGCCCGTCGTAAGATGGATGAAATTCGTGAACAAGCGGTCGGTTTGATAGGTGCTGACGGGAACGAGGCCGTAGGTGAAGCCTTACGTTTGTACTTGGATTTCGTATTGAAACGAGTGTCTTAATAGGGTGGGAGGATGATTTGTTTCCTCCAGTCCGATTATAGACGATTGATTTCTTCCGTATCCAATCCTGTACAGGCTGCTATCGTATGGGTTGGTATGCCATTGGCTTTCATCTGTCTGGCTATGTTTAGCTTTTCTTCTTGCATTCCTTTTTCAATACCTTTTTCAATTCCCTTTTCAAAACCCTTTTCAATACCTTTTTGCATCCCTATTTGCATCCCTTTTTGTTCTCCTTCCTTTGTGGCTTTTTGAACGGCGAAGTCAATGGTGTTTCTCCAGTCGCGGTATACTTTCAGGCTCGTTTCGTAGTGGTGGTATTCCTCTACGGTGAACTTCGCGATTTCTGCTGCCTCGAAGAACCGGGTAAAGACGCGTTCCTGTAGCGTAGCGGGCTTTTCCATCAGCCGCGTGAGGTTGCGTAGCACGAAGAGCCATTTGTCGAACATACTGTCAAGTTCTTCTTCTTTCTTGTTGAACTTGGGCATTTCCAAATAGATGAACGTCAGCTTGTCGTAGAACACCTCCCGGGTCTTGCTGTCGGTCAACTGCACTTCGTGGTGGAAGTACCCGTCGTGGGTGTGGTCGAACACGAAATTCAGTATGGCGATGACGTACACGGCCTTGAGTTGGTAATCCCAATCGCCGCGCTTTCCCTGCTGCTGTATGGGGAAGGAAGCGTAGTACAAGCTCCTTTCCTTGAAGAACAGTTGCTGTCCGCGTTGCATGTTTTGTCGTTCACTGTCATAAGATAGTTTTCGTCAAATGATTCAATGAGAAAGTATTTTTTTTATCTTGTTCTTACTGCATTATGGTAAAAGCTGTTTTTTTTAATAAATATCTTTGTGCTTGTTAGAAACAATGACATTTTGCTATTTTTTTCATGTTGGGCTATGGTAAAGGATAGATAAAATAGAGGAAAAAGATGTTCTTGTTTTAATATTTAAGATAGGATTATTGCTCTTATCGCGCATTTCTCTGCCAAAATCCGGATTTCTTTCAGCCGAACGAAAAATCGTTTGGCTGAAAGCGGAAAATGTTTCTCAGCAGATTGGGATGGGAATCTCCGAAAAATGGCGTGAGAACGGGATGGAGTGGGGGATAAGGCCTCCGGAAATGAAAGGTTTTTCTTTTATTTGGGACGGAAAAGCATACAAAAATACCTGCCACATTTGTCACCGTTTCCGGCTTTTTTGTGGCAGGCATTGGGTTTTGTACTGACGGTGGCGTTGTGCTGCCTTTTGGGTGTCAGCAAACCATCCGCATGGGTGTCAGAATGTCATTTTCACGATGCGCGAGAATCGCGTAGAACCGACGTGTGCTTCACCGGTATGCAAATGCGCCGTTCTCGTGGGGACATGTTTGTCGTTTTGTCAAACTGTCAAAAGGGGAGGGATTAGAAGAATTTCACCTCTTCTCCCGTCACTTCGCCCAATAGCAGGTTGGCCAACCGGCTTGTGCCGAGGCGCAGCCACTGGTTGGTAAGCCATTTTTCGCCTAAGACCTCTTTGACGATGGTGTAGTACACAAGGGCGTCATGTACCGTGTGCATGCCTCCTGCGGGCTTAAAACCTATCTGTATGCCCGTTTCGTCATAGTATTCCTTGATGGCTTGGCACATGACGTAAGCGGCTTCCGGCGTAGCGGCCGGTTCGAGTTTCCCGGTGGACGTTTTGATGTAGTCCGCTCCGGCATACATGGCCAACAGGGAGGCTTTCTTGATGTTCGCGGCAGTCTTCAGGCAGCCCGTTTCGAGGATGACTTTCATCTTATGGTCTCCGCAGGCCGCTTTCAGCTCGCTGATTTCGTCGCAGAGCGTCTCGTAGTCGCCGCTCAGGAATTTGCCGACGGACATGACGATGTCTATCTCCGTGGCGCCGTCCTTGATGGCTAGGGCCGTTTCGGCCACTTTGACTTCAATCAGGGCTTGCGAGGAGGGGAAACTGCCCGACACGCAGGCTACTTCCACGCCCTCTACTTCGAGCGATTGGCTGACGATTTGTGCGAAGCAGGGATAGACACAGATGGTGGCCACGTGCGGCAGGTCGGGGTAGGTGTCCTCGAATGCGTTCACGCGTTCCGTGAAACGGAGGATGCTTTCTTCGCTGTCCGTGGTGCTCAATGAGGTCAGTTCCACACTGCCCATCAGGAATCTTTTGACTTCCGTCGTGTTGTTTTCCGGCACTTTTTCGGCGATGATTTTCGCCACGGCTTCTTTCACGGCCTCGTCGCTGAGGTTGAGGTCGTACTTCTTCAATGCCTGTTCGTACTTACTGGTTTCAGGCTCGTGATGATGTGTGTGCTCGCTCATGATTCAATGTAATTTGGGATTGTTAATATGTCGTTCTTTGTCTCTTCGGGTTTTCTTTTCGATACTTTTGCGGAGTGCTTCCGTCAGGTTCACGCCCGTCTGGTTGGCCAGGCAAATCAGTACCCAGAGCACGTCGGCCATCTCTTCTTCCAGGTTGCAGCTTTCTCCTTCCTTGAAAGACTGGTCGCCGTAGCGGCGGGCCATGACACGGGCCAGTTCGCCCACTTCTTCGGTCAGGCAAGCCATGTTGGTCAGTTCGCTGAAGTAACGTACACCGACCGTTTTAATCCATTCGTCTACCTGTTTCTGTGCTTCGTCTATAGTCATATTTTCCTTTTTTATTCTTTGTTTTTAGTGTCCATGCAGATGGTGACGGGGCCGTGGTTCAACAGGTCCACTTTCATTTCCGCTCCGAATTCTCCCGTCTGCACGGGTTTGCCAAGCGCTTCGCCCAATTTCCGGCAGAAGCTTTCATAGAGGGGGATAGCCGTGGCATGCCCGGCAGCACGGATATACGAGGGACGGTTGCCTTTCTTGTACGAAGCCATCAGGGTGAATTGACTGATAACCAATATGTCACCTCCTGTTTCGAGGATGCTCCGGTTCATTACGCCGTTTTCGTCGTCGAAGATGCGAAGTCCTGTAATCTTACGGCACAACCAATCTATATCCTCTTCATTGTCAGCTTCTTCTATGCCTAACAGGATTAAAAGTCCGCCTTGTATGGCTGATTTGCAGTGACAGCCGATGCTCACCGACGCATGGCTGACGCGTTGTATCACGGTTCTCATGTGTTTAGCGTGCGTTTGGTTCTTTGCAAAGATACGGAAAAAGCCTGCATGTCATGCTTCCGCAGGCAGGTTTTCTTGTATTATTTTCGCTTTGGCCTGCCCGATTTCCGCGGCCAGTTCGTCGAACGACGCTTCGCGGATGCGTTTTACGCTTTTAAACCGTTTGAGCAACTGGGTTTTGGTCTTCTCGCCGATGCCTTTGATGGTGTCCAGTGCCGAAACGGTCTGGTGTTTGCTGCGTTTGTCGCGATGGAAAGTGATGGCAAAACGGTGCACTTCATCCTGTATCTGGGTCATGAGCCGGAACACTGGGCTGTCTGTCTTCATGCCGATGACGATTGGCGGGAAGCCGAACAACAGTTCGTTGGTGCGGTGGCGGTCGTCTTTGGCCAGTCCGGCGATGGGGATGCGCAGTCCGAGTTCGTCTTCTACCACTTCGCGTACCACCTCCATCTGTCCCCGTCCGCCGTCCGTGATGATGAGGTCGGGCAATTCGCCTTGTTCAGCCATGGCGCGTGAATACCGGCGGCGTACCACCTCTTTCATCGAGGCATAATCGTCCGGCCCGACCACGGTTTTGATGTTGTATTTGCGGTAGTCTTGTTTGCTAGGTTTGCACTTTTTGAAGACTACGCAGGCTGCCACGGCATCCATCCCCGAGATATTCGAATTGTCGAAACATTCGATGCGCATGGGGAGTTTCTCAAGGTGCATGGCTTGCTGTATTTCTTTCATCAGCCGTACGCTTTTCTGTTCCGGATTGAGCTTTTCGGCCTGTTTGAGCCTGTCCAGTTTGTATTGTTTTACGTTGAGTACGGAGAGTTCCAGCAGTTTCTTCTTGTCTCCCCTTTGCGGGACGGTGAAGGTGACGCCTTCCATTTCCACTTCGATGGGAAAGGGGGTGATGATTTCCTTGGAACGGCTCTTGTAGCGTTCCCGCATTTCTGCGATGCCCAGTGTCAACAGTTCTTCGGGAGATTCGTTCATCCGTTTTTTATATTCAAAGGTGAAGGCCTGGTTGATACTCCCGTTCGTCACGTGCAAGTAGTTGATGTAAGCTGCGTTTTCATCGTCCTCAATGGAGAAAACGTCGATGTTGTGAAGGACGTTGCTCACCACTTCGCTCTTGCTCCGGTAACTTTCCAAAAGGTTGTACTTCCTTTTGATGGTCTGCGCCTCTTCGAAACGCATTTCTGCCGCCAACGCTTGCATTTCGGCGAGCATGTTCCGGCTGATTTCGGCTGTGTTTCCTTTCAGGATTTCCTTGGCTTCTTGGATGGATTGGAGGTATTCTTCGCGGCTTTGCGCTCCGATGCAGGGGCCTTTGCAGTTCTTGATGTGGTATTCCAGACAGACGTTGAACTTTCCGCAACGGATGTTTTCAGGTGTGAGCGCGAGGTGGCACGTGCGCAACGGATAGAGGTTCTTGATGAGTTCGAGTAAGGCATTCAGCGTGGGGATGTGGCTGTAAGGGCCGAAGTATGTGGATCCGTTGCGTACGATGTGCCGTGTCTTGAAAATGCGGGGAAAGTATTCGTTGGTCACACAAATGGACGGATAGGTCTTGTCATCCTTCAGCAACACGTTGTAATGCGGTTTATAGCGTTTGATAAGGTTGTTTTCCAATAAAAGCGCGTCTTCTTCGCTGTTTACTACTATATACTTGATATCCCTGATTTTACTGACCAACATGGCTGTTTTCCGGCTTTGGTGGTCTTTGCTGAAATAGGAATAGACGCGCCGTTTCAGGTTTTTGGCTTTGCCCACATAAATGATTTCCCCATCGTCGTTCAAATATTGGTAGCATCCCGGGCTGTCCGGCAGGTTTAGGACGATACCTTTCAAATAAGCGTCTAGCTTTTCTTTTTCTTCGGTCGTCATGGCGTTTGGAATTGGATATGGAAAGGGGACAATACAGCGTGCTGCATGTCCCCGTTGAAAAAGCAATTTTTAGACACGTAGGAGGGTGCTGATTTCAATGCCTTCGTCGAAAACCTCGCGTCCGTTCAATCCTTCGCCCGTCAGTTCGATAATGAAATTGATGTAGACGTGTGCCGGATTAAACTTCTTCACCAAGTTGTAGGCCGCTTTCATGGAACCGCCTGTGGCAAGCAAATCGTCATGAATGAGCACCACGTCTTTTTCGTCAATGGCATCTTTATGTATTTCTATCGTATCCTTGCCGTATTCTTTCATATAACTTTCCTGTAAGGTTTCGGCCGGAAGCTTTCCGGGTTTCCGGCACATGACGAAACCAGCACCCAGTTTCACCGCAAGGGCGGCACCGAGGACGAAGCCGCGCGACTCTATGCCGACCACCTTTGTGATGCCTTTGTCCTTATAGATTTCATACAATTCATTCAGCATGATCTTCATGCACTTCGCGTTTTTGAAGAGTGTCGTTACGTCCTTGAACTGAACTCCGGGTATAGGGAAGTCCGGAATGTTTCGCAGATTCTTCAGTAATGTTGGATTGTTCATAACCAGTATTTTATCTGTTGATAATTTAAGTTTTGTTTCACGTGAAACGTAGAGCTTTTGGCTACCGTCCCAAAAGCACGAGCAGCACGTTGATGTCGCTAGGAGAAACGCCAGGGATGCGTCCGGCTTGTGCCAATGTTTCCGGGTTGATTTTCTCTAATTTCTGGCGGGCCTCAGTAGACAGGGAAATCATGCTTTTGTAATCGAAGCGGCCTTTTATCTTAATGCTTTCCAAGCGCTGCATCTTGTCGGCGATGATTCTTTCGCGGGCAATATACCCATCATACTTTATCAATACTTCGGCGGCTTCGATGATTTCATCCCGTCGGTCGGTCAATGTGTCGAGCAGGGCCTTTAACGGTGTGATATGTTCGGCAATGTTTTTCACCGTGATTTGCGGACGGTTGATTAATTCGAAAAGTTTGCATCCGTATTTGAGCGGTGTCGTGCCTAAAGCTTCCAGTCCGGGATTGATCAGGGCCGGTTTCAACGAGAAGTCTTTGCAGAAACTTACGATATGCTCGACAGCTTCCTTTTTAGAAAGCCAATGGTCATAGCGTTCACGTGTAGCCAGTCCTATCTGGTAAGAACGTTCCGTGAGGCGTGCGTCTGCATCATCCTGGCGAAGCAAGATACGATATTCTGCCCGCGACGTGAACATGCGATAAGGCTCGTCTACTCCTTTAGTGACTAAATCGTCGATGAGTACGCCGATATAGGATTCGTCGCGATGCATGATGAAAGGTTCTCCTCCGGAACATTTCAAGGCGGCGTTGATGCCGGCTACGATGCCTTGCCCGCCTGCTTCTTCGTAACCTGTGGTCCCGTTGACTTGTCCGGCCATGAACAAGCCCGGCAGTATTTTCGATTCCAACGTATGGTACAGTTGGGTGGGGTCAAAATAATCGTATTCTATGGCATAGCCCGGACGGTATATGGCCAAATCGCGGAAAGCCGGGATTTTTTTCAAGGCTTCGATTTGGATGTGGAGTGGCAGGCTCGATGAAAATCCGTTTAGATAATATTCTTGCGTGCTTTCGCCTTCCGGCTCTAAGAAAAGTTGGTGTTGGCCGCGTTCGGGAAAGGTGACCAGTTTAGTCTCGATGCTCGGGCAGTAGCGCGGTCCTATGCTTTGGATTTGTCCGTTGTAAAGGGGGGAATCCGGTAAGCCGCTTCTCAGTACTTCGTGGACTTCCGGATTGGTAAAACAAGTCCAACACGGAAGTTGTTTCAGTTGGCGGTCGCGCCCCATGAATGAAAATTTATGGTAGTCGTGTTCTCCCTCCTGTATTTCCATTTCCTCGAAATGTACGCTTCTTCCGTCGATGCGTACCGGTGTCCCTGTTTTCATCCGCCCGTAGTTTATACCATGGCAGGCGATGGATTCGGTCAAATGGTATGATGCCGGTTCGGCCACACGGCCTCCGGGCAACTGCGTGTGTCCGATGTGCATCAAGCCGTTCAGGAATGTGCCGGCCGTCAGGATGACGCACCGTGCCCGAATCGTCACGTCGAAATAGGTTTTCACACCTGTCACTTCTCCGTGCTCTACGAGGAGTTCCTTCACTTGGTCTTGCCAGATATGCAAATTGGGTGTATTTTCCAGGATTTCCCGCCATGCCCAGATGAATTTTCCACGGTCGCACTGGGCGCGGGGGCTCCACATGGCCGGTCCTTTTGAACGGTTGAGCATACGGAATTGTATGGCAGTGCGGTCGGTCACTATACCCATGTAGCCGCCCAAAGCGTCTATTTCCCGGACGATTTGTCCTTTGGCAATGCCCCCCACGGCTGGATTGCAGCTCATTTGTCCTATCTTGTTCATGTCCATGGTGACAAGGCAGGTTTGCGCTCCCATGTTGGCAGAGGCTGCTGCTGCTTCGCAGCCTGCATGGCCGCCGCCTATCACTATCACATCGTAGTCGAACTTCATTTTTAACTTGTTTTTACGGTTACAAAAGTAGTGATTTTTAGGAATATAATTCGGCTATTTCTTTGTGTTATTCAGGATTTAGAGTAATTTTGCAGAACCTTATCAGGAGGATGAAGATGTAGGAATTCCTTTATATTATTTATTAAATATTTTAAATTCAATCATTTATGTGGTTATGTGATTCATCTATTGGTAGGAAAGTGGTGATGTCGGTTACCGGTATCGCGCTTGTCCTGTTCTTGACGTTCCATGCGTCGATGAACGTTGTGGCTCTGTTCTCGGCAGAAGGCTATAACATGATTTGTGAATTTCTGGGCTCCAACTGGTACGCCGTAGCGGCAACGTTGGCATTAGCGGCTTTGGTGGTTATTCACATCATCTATGCTTTCTGGCTGACGATGCAAAACCGTAAGGCGCGCGGTAACAACCGTTACGACGTGACGAGCAAGCCTGACAAGGTGGAGTGGGCTTCACAGAACATGTTGGTGTTGGGCATCATCGTTGTGTTGGGCATGGTTCTGCACCTGTACAATTTCTGGTATAACATGATGTTCGCCGAGTTGATGGGCGATCCCTACATGGGCGGCCTGCATGCAACGGATGGTTACGGTTACATCGTGAAAACGTTCAGTTGTCCGGTTTATACCGTATTGTACATCATCTGGCTTGCTGCCCTGTGGTTCCATTTGACGCACGGCTTCTGGAGTGCCATCCAGACACTGGGTTGGAACGGTAAGGTGTGGTTCAACCGTTGGAAGTGCATCGGCAACATCTACACCACTATCGTCATCCTGATGTTCTTGGTAGTGGCATTGTATTTCTCTTTCTGCGGCGGTTGCAGCGGAAGCGTGTGCTACTAATATTAATTAATGAATCATTAAATTGAAACGAACTATGACAAAGATAATCGATTCCAAGATTCCGGAAGGACCGGTAGCTGAGAAATGGACCAATTATAAGGCACATCAGAAATTGGTGAATCCGGCCAACAAGCGCCGTTTGGACATCATCGTGGTCGGTACCGGTCTGGCCGGTGCCTCTGCCGCAGCTTCTCTCGGCGAGATGGGATTCAAAGTATTTAATTTCTGTATTCAGGATTCTCCGCGCCGCGCACACTCCATCGCCGCACAGGGAGGTATCAATGCGGCCAAGAATTACCAGAACGACGGTGACTCCGTTTACCGTTTGTTCTACGATACGGTGAAGGGTGGCGACTACCGTGCCCGTGAAGCCAATGTGTACCGCTTGGCCGAGGTTTCCAACAACATCATCGACCAGTGTGTGGCACAAGGTGTTCCTTTTGCCCGCGAATACGGAGGCATGTTGGCCAACCGTTCGTTCGGTGGCGCACAGGTATCCCGTACGTTCTACGCCAAAGGACAGACCGGACAGCAGTTGTTGCTCGGTGCTTATTCGGCTTTGAGCTGTCAGGTGAATGCCGGTACGGTGAAATTGTTCACCCGTTACGAGATGATGGATTTGGTGATGGTGGACGGCCGTGCACGCGGTATTATCGCCCGCAACCTGGTGACCGGTAAATTGGAGCGTTTTGCCGCCCATGCCGTAGTTATCGCTACCGGAGGTTACGGTAATACGTATTTCCTTTCTACCAACGCCATGGGCTGCAACTGTTCGGCTGCCATGCAGTGTTACCGCAAGGGAGCTTATTTCGCAAACCCCGCTTACGTACAAATTCATCCGACATGTATTCCCGTCCACGGCGACAAGCAGTCCAAACTGACTTTGATGTCAGAGTCTCTGCGTAACGACGGCCGTATCTGGGTGCCGAAGAAGTTGGAAGATGCCAAGGCATTGCAGGCCGGAACCAAAAAGGGCAGCGATATTCCGGAGGAAGACCGTGACTATTATCTGGAACGCCGTTATCCTGCTTTCGGAAACTTGGTACCTCGCGACGTGGCTTCACGTGCAGCCAAGGAGCGTTGTGACAAGGGGTTTGGTGTGAACAATACCGGTTTGGCCGTATTCCTCGACTTCTCAGAGAGTATCGAGCGTTTGGGTATCGACGTGGTGCTCCAGCGTTACGGCAACCTCTTCGACATGTACGAAGAAATCACCGACGTGAATCCTGGCAAGTTGGCCAACGAAATCAATGGCGTGAAATACTATAACCCGATGATGATTTATCCGGCTATCCACTACACGATGGGCGGTATCTGGGTAGATTACGAGCTTCAGACTTCCATCAAGGGCTTGTTCGCCATCGGTGAATGTAACTTCTCCGACCACGGTGCCAACCGTTTGGGTGCTTCCGCTTTGATGCAAGGCTTGGCCGACGGTTACTTCGTCCTGCCTTACACCATCCAGAACTATCTGGCCGATCAGATTACCGTTCCGCGTTTCTCTACCGAGCTGCCTGAATTCGCGGAGGCAGAGAAGGCCGTGCAGGCGCGCATCGACCATTTGATGGGCATCAAGGGTAAGGAATCAGTGGATTCCATCCACAAGAAACTGGGTCATATCATGTGGGAATATGTCGGCATGGGCCGTACGGAAGAAGGTCTGAAGACAGCGTTGAAACTGTTGAAGGAGATTCGTCAGGAGTTCGAGACTAACTTGTTCATCCCGGGTTCTACGGAAGGCGTGAACATCGAATTGGAGAAGGCTTTGCGCCTGAACGATTTCATCACTATGGGCGAACTCATCGCTTACGATGCCCTGAACCGTAACGAGTCTTGCGGCGGTCATTTCCGCGAAGAATACCAGACGGAAGAAGGCGAAGCCAAGCGTGACGACGAGAACTACTTCTACGTGTCTTGCTGGGAGTACCAAGGCTCCGACGACGTGGCTCCCGTATTGTACAAGGAACCTCTCGTTTACGAAGCCATCAAGGTTCAGACACGTAACTACAAGAGCTAATAAACGGTTTGTTCAACGATTATAAAGAAAAACAACAATGGAGAAAAATATATCATTTAAGCTTAGATATTGGCGCCAGAACGGACCGAAAGACAAGGGCCATTTTGACGAGCGTGAGATGAAAGACATACCGGGCGATACCTCATTCCTGGAGATGTTGGACATTTTGAATGAACAACTGGTAGAAGAAGGCAAAGAGCCGTTCGTATTCGACCACGATTGCCGGGAAGGCATCTGCGGTATGTGTTCTTTGTATATCAACGGTACGCCCCACGGCAAGACCGAACGCGGTGCCACTACATGCCAGCTTTATATGCGTAAATTCAAGGACGGTGATACGATTACCGTGGAGCCGTGGCGTTCCGCCGGTTTCCCGGTTATCAAAGACTGCATGGTAGACCGTACGGCTTTCGATAAAATCATGCAAGCCGGCGGTTATGTGACCGTGCGTACGGGACAGCCTCAGGATGCCAATGCCATTTTGATTCCGAAGCAGAATGCCGACGAAGCTATGGATTGCGCTAGCTGTATCGGTTGCGGTGCCTGCGTGGCAGCTTGCAAGAACGGTTCTGCCATGTTGTTCGTCTCTTCCAAGGTGAGCCAGTTGGCTTTGTTGCCGCAGGGCCGTCCTGAAGCTGCTCGTCGTGCCAAGGCCATGATTGCCAAGATGGACGAACTTGGATTCGGTAACTGTACGAACACCCGCGCTTGTGAGGCCGTATGTCCGAAGTGTGAAAGTATCGCCAATATCGCCCGTCTGAACCGTGAGTTCATCAAGGCAAAGTTGAACGACTAAAAGGCGAGCGCTTAGGCTTTTCCTAAGCACGTTTGCATGGAATATGAAGCGCGTCCCCCGTTCAGGGTGGACGCGTTTTATTTTGGTCTATGGTCGTCTGGAATGTGTTTTTGGGAAATCCCTTGGAGGGGGCGTTTTTGGGGGCGTCTGCCGAAAAAACAAAAGCTGCTCCTGATATATTTTAGAATAGAAAGCCAAAACCTTTCTTCTGTGAAGCATTGAACTTCTCAATCTCCAAAGAAAGCGATTTCTTTAATTGGGATGCCATGAAATGGTATAGCTGTCCTATCTCTTGCCAGATACTTTGCTCCATCGCCTTTTTGTATTTCTTTCCAAAGGTACGGTATTGCTTTGTTCGTTCCCAAAAACGGCTTAATACTACGTTGGGATATGTATTGCGAAATGGCTTATGTTTTTAACATACTTTCTGTCTGACAGCTTTGCGGAACTCGGACGGAACCTTGAAATCCTTGCGGAATTTGCGGGCGGAAGTACGTCTGTTTGCAAATATCGCAGTGTTGGCCTGTCGCTGATTTACCGTTTTGTGGCCTTATTTTATGTTTTTATAGCGAAATGTTCATGTATTTATCATTCTGGTTTTGTGATGTTGTCTTTTTGAAAGTAAATATATGGCTTTTTGTGGTTGTAAGTCTGACACCCTTTGAAGGTGAAATAGAAAAAAGTGGAGTATCTTTATGCCAATGGTCAGAAAGTTAGTTTATATCGGTTTACCTGATTTCCCAAAGATATAGCATCGGGTTGTCCTGTGGAGCGATGTCCTTTTCGAGGAAAGGCAGGTAAGGACGATATAATTTCATTTGGTCGAATTGCTCGAATTCCTCCTTGTGCTTTTTGAGGTGCTGCAGCGTTTGTGACACGAATGCGGCCGGCATGCCGTATGCCATTCCGTTGTCTGTTCCCTGCACGGGGATAAGCCGGGAATTGTGCCCAAGGCACACGTCGTTGCGCAGGTTTTCATCTACGATGCATTTTCCGGTCTTTCGGTTCAGGATGAACCATGACTTAGAGCTGTCCGTGTTGAAAATCAGGAAGGAGTCCGAGGCACAGATGTTGTAGATGTTATAGGACGCGGATTGAGGGGCTTGCCCGTCAAAATCCAAGTTGTAGGTTGCCGTGATTTTCCCATTCCGTATTTGGCAAATCCGGTTACTTTGCGGCAAGCTTGCATAGGTGCCGTCTTCAGACGGTGAAAGCGATTTTCCGGGCAGGATGAATGTTTCTCCGGGAGTTTGTTTCCCAGAGGGGATACCTGTTTGTTTCCACAAGACGGAAGGCGCGTCCTCCAACCGGTTCTTGTCGAACACCACAAGCTCACAACCGTCTCTTTTCAGGGATGTCCGGATGGCATACAGGCAGTTTCCGTCCAAGCCGATTTCGAGCAAGGGAGTAACCATTGGGATGGTCTTTTCCACATTCAGGTCGAGATCGAACACCATGATTTGGCAAGTTGTGCTGCAATAGGCATAGAGCTTTTGTGATTGTGCGTCAAGGGCGGCATCCTGTATTTTGAGGCGGTTTCCGGAAACTTCTCCTGCTGCACCGCCTATGGATTTGAGGAACTTTCCCTCACCGTCGAACATCAGGATTTTGTTTCCCATGTCATCCATTACGTACAGTTTGTCTTGGGCGAAAAGCAGCCGTCCGATATGGAAATCTTGGATGCGGCTTTCTTCTGTCGGAGTGTCCAACAGGATGTTCTTTTGGAGGGTGATGAACGACGACATGTTGAGGGGGCGGTAGTCCTTGTATTCTACCGTCACTTTTTGTTTCGTGCTGCATGAAAGGCAGGCCAGAAAGGCGGTGTATAAAAAAATATTGTGTTTCATTTGATTGTTCTTTGGGTTTGACATGTTTTTAAGGAGAAAATCTCCGGCAGGGAGTACTTCTGCCGGAGATTTATTATTTGATATCCCAAACAATGAGCATAGGATTGCCGTCAGGGTCGAACTTTTGCTTAATTTCTTTTATGGCAGGTGTCAATGGCTCATTGCCTTTCTTGACTTGTTCCAACATGTTTTCTATGGAACTAGGTATTGTGAAGTAAACCACTCCATTTGACAGCCCTTGTGATGGAATTATTCTTGCACATGCGATAGGGAATATATCATTGTCGAAATTCAAGTACCCACTACATTTGTATTGGTTCTTGTTCATGATGAATGCGTGTGCTTTATTGGTATTGAATAATAATATGGAATCAGATTCGGTCATGTTCACAATAGACCAATTGATGTCGCGATAGTTTTTATCAAACCATCTTGGGTTCATATCTTTGGTCACGGGATGTTCAATGAGGCCCTTCTCTCCGAAATCCATGTTATATTCTTCCGTGACAGTTGCATCTTTGAATTTGTAGATTCGAGTATCGAATGGTAGGCAAACATAGACTCCGTCATGGCAAGGCATGAGGGATTTTCCCAATGTCCATCTTCCTATTATTGCATTTTCAAACGATAAGAGTGTTGTGGGTTCTTTTTTTAAGTCCTTTTTGTCTACTGTAACAAATCTATAGCCGCCTCCATCTTTCGGTTCATTGTAACAAATTCCATAAAGTTGATTCCCTTCTATGGCTATTTCTCCCATATAATAATCCATAGGAATTATTTTTTCCAAATTGAGGTCGAGGTCGAATATCATCATTTGGTAAGGTGCGTCACAATGTACGTAGAGTTTTTTGTCTTTTTCATCTATAGAGGCATCAATTACCCGAATATATTCATTGTGTCCTCGTCCCTCCATTTTTGCTGTGGATTTGAGGAATTTCCCATTCCTATCATACATGATGATTTTATTTCCTCCTCTATCCATGACGAAAATTCTATTGTCGAAGAACAATAACCTGTCTGGGTAGTGTACAATGGCTTCAGAGGTATCAGAAGATAGCGATATAATTTTATATCCCTCCAAAAAAGAAGAGAATGTAAGTGAATGTCCACTATCAAAAAGTTCGACTTTTATATTGTTTAAATGCTCAGATGGTGTGCATGAAGCATATATAAGTCCCATGATAATGGTTGCCAATATTTTGCTTAAATTCATTTTCATCTTTATTAAAATGATGGCAAATTATAATGTTTACCGTCACACGGTTCCTCTCTTTCATTTTCATATCTAAAATCAAAATACAAATTGTTGGTGCCTTGTAAGCTTCCGCTTCCTGTTGCAACACATTTCTTACATGCATATACTGTGACTACATCTGTTGAGTCGTTTTTATGTGTTTTAGAACTCAGTTGTGCATCGATTACACCAGATATGGAATAAATTTCAGGGCCGGGGCATTCTGATGGTCCTAATGGTCCTGATTCATTCTGTCCCAACGCTTCCACGTTGGCGAGCAACAAGGCGTTTTCTTGTTGGTAAATGTAAGAATCATAGGTGGTATACCCACAATACGCGCATGCTGCGGTAATAGCAACTCCCAAAATACCTTTTGTTAATGTCTTCATCTTTTTCGTGTATTTAATGATTATGAGATTGGAACATCCAACCCCGTTGCAAAAGTATACCAATTTCTTAAAAGGCATTTTCTCCCATGTTGCAGGTTTGTTTGAATTTGTATCATTTTGATGAGTGTGTTACGGGGGAAAAAGAGAATGTAACAAGATGTCTATTCTTGATTCCTTCTTCATGCCAACCGGTACATTCCTCCACTTAAGAGCCTGACCACGCCTTTCATTTCCAGATTGAAGAGAAAAGCACTGAGCTTATGTACCGGAAGGTTCGTCGCCACGGCCAGTGCGTTGATTTGCAGGCATTCCGACTGGCGCAGGCAGTCCACAATACGCTGTTCCTCTTCGCACAAGTCGGGGAATAGTTCGCCTTGTATGCCGTCGGCTTTTTGCTTTTCCGATGAACGAGATTGCCATCCCATGGCTTCCACGAAATCTTGCGCGTTTTGCAGCAGGGCAGCTTTGCTGTCCCGTATCAGGCGGTTGCAGCCTTGTGAGTAAGGGTCGCCCACGCGGCCCGGAAAGGCGAACACATCGCGATGGTAGCTCGTGGCGATGTCTGCCGTAATCAGTGCGCCGCCCTTTTCGGCCGATTCCACCACGATGGTGGCATCCGCCATGCCTGCCACGATGCGGTTTCGGCGTACGAAGTTTACCTTGTCGGCGTTCGTACGGCTCATGAATTCCGTGAGCAGTCCGCCTTGCGACATCATTTGTATGGCTGTGTCGCGGTGCAGGCGGGGATATATCTGGTCCAATCCGTGTGCCAGTACGCCTACGGTATCCAGTCCGTTGTCCAATGCCGCACGATGGCTGTGGATGTCTATCCCGTAGGCCAACCCGCTTACCACCAACACGTCAGGACAAAGGGTGGCCAATTCGTCCACGAAGCGGCGGCAAATGTCTTTCCCGTATTCCGTGCAGTGGCGCGTACCCACCATGTTGATGACATGTGTCCGGTTCAGGTCTGTATTGCCTTTATAATAGAGAAGCAAAGGAGCGTCGTCGCATTCCCGAAGGCGTGAGGGATAATCTGCATCGTGGTAACACAGGCAGCGGATGTGATGCAGGCGGGCAAATTCTAGTTCTTCTTCCGCACGGGGCACTTGGGCTTCCATTTCTTGTAGTGCGGCAGCCAGTTTGTCCGAAGCTTCGGGATAAAAGTCACGGATGTGATGGCGGTGGTCGAACACAGCCGAGGCACTGCCCAATTCTTCCATCAGGCGGTGTTGGGCGGCAGTGTTGACACGTGGCACCCGCGTCAAGGCCATGGTGTAGATAATTTCCTGTTCGGTCATAAGCTTAATCTTCCGGTTTCGGCACGATGTCGTCCAGTTCGCGGCAAGTTCCCAAACGGCCTTCTATCAGGCATACGGTGTCTACCTGGCTCTTCAGGCAACATTTCATGTCCGGCAGGCGGAAAATGTCCTGATAGAATACATATTTGATACCTTCTTTCTCTACGCGCAGTTTGCTGACGAAACGGTCTCCGCTTTTCAGGGGTGTTTTGAAGGCCATGTTCAGCCGTGCCACCACTGCGTCTATGCCCTGTGCGTGCAAGTCGGCAAAACTGATGCCTTGTGCGAGCAGGAACTCGTGCCGGGTGTGTTCGATATAATGTTGGTAGTTGGCATTGTTTACGATGCCTTGCAGGTCGCATTCATAGTCGCGTACCTTCATCTCCAGTTCAAAGATATAATCCGTTTTCATTTTATTCAGAAGTATTTTTTCGTTTCAGGAATTCATAGCCAAAGCGGCAATGCAGGCAGTATTTCCGGTCGCAATACTCTTTTTTCAGTTGGATGAGCGCTTGCGAATCCGACGCGCTGTCCACTTTGATGCCGCATTCGGCCCATTGGCGCGTGATATAGTTGTTTTCCGCCTTGATTGGTTCTAAGAATTGCAAAGCCCGTTCGCAATATTTGTCATTACCATGGGTTTGTCCGTAGGCATACAGCAGCGGGACGACGGTGTTGATGGTGATAAGGTTCAATGAGCCTGCCGTCAGGGCTTTGGCGTTTTTGTGGCTTGGGCATCCGAAAGTATAGTGCGACTCCCAATAGGGTGTGGCGTGTGTGGAGAGCATGTCGTGCAGTTCTTCCAATGTCCGGGCTTCCAGTAACCGGGAAAATCCTGCCGTTTGGTTATAATACAGTTGGGTGAGCTGCGCGATGCGCACATGGGGAAAGTTCTGCGGTCTCAGGCGCAGGAATTTCCATGCTGCCGCGTCCATGGCCGTAAGGGCAAACTTATGTGCCAGATAGTCATATTCCCGTTTCAACCGGGGATAATAATCATCGTCGATGGCTTCGTCGCGGTATTTTTTCGGAATTGTATCGAAGTCCAACAATCCGGCCTGGCCCATGAATACGGCTTCTATCTGGAACAGGTTGTCGCGGTGGTGTGCCACAGCTTGCAACGGGATATGTTGTGCCCACGTTTCGAAAGCGTCCCCGTTGATGCCGAAACCGAAATTGCGGGACAGGGTGATGAAATAAGCCCGTTCCCAATCGCCTTGCAGTTTTTCCACACGGGCGGCTACAGCTTGAGCACGTTGTTCCAACCGTTCGTAAAGCAGGGCGTTCATCCAACTGTGCACTGTGAACGGGTCGATTTGAGGAATGATGCGGTGGCATCGCGGATAATCCGTTGTTCGGCACAGTTCCTCGTAGTTCTCGCGCAGGTAGCCCGGAACTTCCAGTTTCATCTGTGGAAGTGTCTTTCCGTCTTGTGTGGTGACGGGGCGGTCGGCTGTTTCCGTCACATGCAGGATGACGTTGTTATAATGTATGTCTTCGTGATGACCGTGGACGTACCAGTCGGTGGATCGTCCGTGAATCTCGATGTTGCCCACCCATGTCGTCCCGTCCAGTTTGATTTTGGCGTTGAAAAAGTCAGGGCCGGCGTTTCTGTTGAGTGTTCCCGGGTCGATGACCTCTACCGTTTGGCCGTCTGTGGTTTGCAACGGTTTGAGTGGAAAGAGTTTGTATTTCCAGATGTAGTGCAGCAGCTTTTCCATGGTGCAAGGGCTGAAAAGTTTATTTTTACTAACAAAAGTAATGAAATTCAAGTCAAATCCCTATCTTTGCGAGAGAAAATATCAGCATATTACTTGAAAAATATGAAAATCGCATTAATTGGCTATGGCAAGATGGGTCACATGATAGAGCAAATCGCTTTGGAACGTGGCCATGAAATAGTGAGTATCATCGACATCGACAACCGCGAAGACTTCGCTTCGGAAGCTTTCCGGAGTGCAGATGTGGCTATCGAGTTTACTACGCCCCAGACGGCATACGACAATTATCTGCAGGCTTTTGCCGCCGGGGTAAAAGTGGTGTCGGGCAGTACGGGATGGATACCCGAACATGGCGAAGAAGTACGCCGCTTGTGTCGCGAAGAGGGACATACGCTTTTCTGGAGCAGCAACTTCAGCCTCGGCGTGGCTATCTTCGGGGCTGTAAACCGTTATCTGGCGCACATCATGTCCGGTTTTCCGGCCTACGATGTGAGGATGGAGGAAGTGCACCATGTGCATAAGTTGGATGCGCCGAGCGGGACGGCCATTACGTTGGCCGAAGACCTGATCCATGCCATCGGTCGTAAAGACAAATGGGTGAAGGGTACGTTTACGGCACCGGATGGTACGGTGAGCGGTACGGAGGCGTGTGCAGCCAACGAATTGCGGGTGGACAGCATACGCCGTGGCGAGGTGCCGGGCATACATTCTGTGGTTTATGACAGCGAGGCGGACTGCATTACGATTACCCATGATGCGCACAACCGGAAAGGGTTTGCGTTGGGTGCCGTACTGGCTGCCGAATATACGGCCACACATGAGGGGTTGCTTACGATGGATGATTTATTCCAATTTTAAACGACATTTGAAAGAAAGACATGAAGAAACTCAGGCAGAAGCCCACACGGGCACAATGGATAAAGATGGGCGTCGTAATGGCCCTCTATTTGGCTTTTCTTGTATGGATCAAGAGTTGGTGGGGATTGTTGGTTGTGCCGTTCATCTATGACGCTTACATCACGAAACGCATTCCTTGGACATGGTGGAAAGAAGCAGAAAGTCCCGTGACGCGCACGGTGATGAGTTGGGTGGATGCCATCGTGTTTGCTTTAGTGGCTGTGTATTTCGTCAATATCTATTTTTTCCAAAATTATACGATTCCATCGTCTTCGCTCGAAAAGTCGCTTTTGGTGGGCGATTACCTGTTCGTGAGCAAGATGAGCTACGGGCCGCGCAAGCCGCAGACACCTTTGTCCATGCCGCTTACGCAGCACACAATGCCTCTTGTGGGGTGCAAGTCGTATATCGAATGGCCGCAGTGGGATTACGAGCGTGTTCCGGGCGGACGGGTACAGTTGAACGATATCGTGGTGTTCAATTACCCGGCGGGCGATACGGTGACCGTGAACCCGGAATACCAGAACATGGATTTTTATGCCATCGCATACGGTATCGGCGGTCAGCAATATATGCAGCTGCATGGTGGTTATCCGCTTTTGGATTCGCTCACCCGACAGCAGCAGCGTGACTTCTTTGCCGAACTTTATGCTATGGGTCGTCAGTATATCGACCAGAATTCCCAAATGTTCGGAGGAGTGATGTCGCGGCCGGTAGATCGCCGGGAAAATTATGTGAAACGCTGCGTGGGACTGCCCGGACAGACACTTCAAATCAAGAATCATGTGGTCTATCTGGATGGGAAACCCAACAAGGAGCCGGACAATGTGCAGTACGATTACTTCGTACGTCTGAAACAAGATATTCCGGACGAGTTGGTGCGTGAATTGGGCATCAGCCAGGAAGATTTGGCCTCGCTGTCCGAAACGGGGACGATGCCTCTGACACAGCGTGCTTACGAACGTCTGAAAACTTGTACGGACATTGTGGACAGTATTGCTTACGACAGTACGAATTCCGTGCCTGATGGTTTGTATCCGCTCAATGCCTGGACGGGTTGGACGCGTGACAATTACGGTCCCGTGTGGATTCCTGCCAAAGGTGAGTCCGTCAAACTGACCATGGACAATATCGCCGTGTATGAACGTCCTATCCGAGTATACGAACATAACGACCTTGAAGTGAAGGACGGGAAGATTTTCATTAACGGAAAACAGGCGGACAGCTATACGTTCAAGATGGATTACTATTGGATGCAGGGTGATAACCGCCATAATTCGGCCGATTCGCGTTATTGGGGTTTTGTTCCCGAAGACCACATTGTGGGCAAGCCGATACTTATTTGGCTTTCGTTGGATAAAGACCGTGGATGGTTCGACGGCCATGTGCGGTGGAATCGCCTGTTCCGTTGGGTAGACAATATCAAATAGACGACATAGGTTGAAGACGGTTGGACGATTGTGTGCCGTGCTGCTGGCCGCTGCCATCGGGGTGGTCTTGGTCAGAGGGTGTTGGGTGTCTCTCATCGAGATACCTGAGGATGGCGAGCGTCCCGTCTTCATGGCAGGTGACCGTGTGGCGGTGAACCGTATGGCATACGGGTTGCGTCTGTCGCCTATGCGTTGGTGGGGGGATGTGCGTTGGTGGGCTGAACCCGTGCCAAGGGGCGATTGGGTGGCTTTCAACGATCCTTCTGCAGGTGAGGATGATGAACGGTTTATAGATGAGCGCGATGTTTTTATAGGGTTCTGTTATGCCGTTCCTGGCGATAGCTTGTGGATTGATTCGTTGGGAAAGGTCTATCGTGCCTGTCCGCGTGTCGGTCGCTCATGCAGGGTGGTTGAGCTTCCCCGGAAGAATGCTTATGTCACGCTCACGCCCGATAATATGCAATGGTATTGCCGTATGATTAATCTACACGAAGGAGTGCATGCAGCCATTATCCATGATTCGCTTTGTGTGTCAGGGCATTTCGTGTCAAGTTTCCGTTTTACCCACGACTATTATTGGATGTCGTCGGCCAATGAGCGTAACCATGCCGATTCACGAACTTTCGGTTTTGTGCCCGATACATACATTATCGGTAGGTTGAGCCGTATTCTTTATTCTTGGGATACCAAAGTGCCTTGGTATGCCCGGTTTCGTGCTCACCGCACGATGATGAAGGTGTCTCAGGAGAATCCAAATCCATGATGATGAATACTGTTTGTTTACTTTCTACGACTTATTTCGGCCCAGTGCAATACTATGCCAAGCTGTATGCCTATCCCGAAGTGTGGATGGAGGCCCATGAACATTATGTGAAGCAGACCTACCGTAACCGTTGCCTCATCGCTTCTCCTTCCGGTGTGCAAGCGTTGACCGTTCCGGTGGTGAAGCCAGGCACGGATAAGTGCCTTATGAAAGACATCCGTATTTCCGACCATGGCAATTGGCGGCATTTGCATTGGAATGCTTTGGAGACGGCTTACCGCAACAGCCCTTTCTTTGAGTATTATGCCGACGACTTCCTCCCGTTTTATACACAGAAGTGGGACTTCCTTTTTGATTTTAACGAAGCAATACGTGCCAAGGTTTGCGAACTTATAGACTTGCACCCGAAAGTCTTACCTACGGCTTCTTATGGTGTCATAAATGGGATGAATAGCGTGGATTCGGCTGTGGGATATGTCGAATATGCCGTAGATGATTTTCGGGAGAAGATTAGCCCGAAAGTGCCTTCAGCTATGGATAAGGGATTTGTGTCTAATTCTTACTATCAGGTGTTTAGAGAGAAACATGGTTTCTTGCCTAACCTAAGTGTGGTCGACCTTTTGTTTAATATGGGACCGGAGGCGGTTTTGGTGCTACGTGATTCGGTTATATAGGGGGAAGGGTAATTAAAAGTCCTGCATTGTTTTGGGATTCCTGTTAAAATAGGAATATTAGCAATCTTACATATATTAGGATGCTTATAAAATGCTATTCCTTGTTAAGATAGTCCTACTTTATATTGTGGAAAATCTTCTATTTTTGTAGACATTATTTGTCTGCATTATATTAATTACCTAAATGTAAGGATGATATGAAAAACAAAAACCTGAATCTGAGAAAGAATTTGGCCGGATTTGTTTTCTTGGCCTCTTTTTCTGTAAACGCACAAGATGTGCCTGTTGCAACGGGGGAATACGCTCCTGATTGGGATAATTTGGGAAAGTGGGAGTGTCCTGAATGGTATCAGGATGTCAAATTTGGTATTTGGGCACATTGGGATCCCCAATGTCAGGCTGCGGGAGGTGACTGGTATGCCCGTGGCATGTATTTCAAGGGCAGCGGAAATTACAATTGGCATGTAAGCCATTTCGGTGATCCTTGTGTACCTAATACCGACTTCGGTTATAAGGACTTGTGTAACGCATGGAAAGCCGAGAAATGGGATCCCGAACATCTCATTGGGCTCTATCATGGCATGGGGGCACGTTATTTCTTTGCCATGGGGCAGCATCATGATAATTTCGACTGTTGGGATTCTCCTTATCAACCATGGAATTCAGTGAATATCGGTCCTAAACGTGATGTGGTAGGTGAATGGGCCAAGGCTTGCGAGAAGTATGGAATGCCATTAGGTGTGTCTATGCATGGTAGCCATGCTTGGTCGTGGTTTGAAATCGCCCAACCGTATGATGGCAATATGACAAAAGAAGATGGTAAGGGAAAATGGTGGGAAGGTTATGACCCACAGGACCTTTATGCACAACGTCATCCTCACAGTTCAGGATGGCAAGATGCAGGTGCTATACATGGACAATGGGCATGGGGCAATGGTGTGTCTTTGCCTAGCGAAGAATACAAGATGAAATTTCAAAACCGTGTGCTGCAATGTGTGAATGCCTATCATCCGGCCATGCTTTATTTCGACGACACGGTGTTGCCGTTTTATGGGTGTGATGAGAACATCGGACTCAATATCCTTGCCCATGCTTACAATACTAATCCTGAAATGGTGGTGACCGGAAAGATTTTGGAGCCTATACATAAGGAGGCTATGATGTGGGATGTGGAGCGGGGGATTCCAGACCGTCCGCAGGAGAAACCATGGCAGACATGTACTTGCATCGGTGGTTGGCATTATGGTGAGAACGATTACAATGCTGGATATAAGTCTGCCGAGCATGTCGTAAGCATGCTTGTTGATATTGTCAGCAAGAACGGGAACCTGTTGCTTTCCATTCCTATCAAAGGGGATGGTACGTTGGATGACAAGGAGATGAAATTCATTGCCGACGTGAAAGCCTGGATGGATCAGAATTCACGTTCCATATACGGTACACGTGTATGGAAATCATTTGGGGAGGGACCCTCTGCAGAAGCATCGCGCCCGATTAATAACCAAGGATTTAATGAAGGCAACGATTATTCGGCAAAGGACGTGCGTTATGTCGTTAAATACGCCAAGACGGAGCAGGATGTCGATACTGTTTTTGCCACCGTTATGCGTTGGCCTGCGCAGCGGACTTTCACATTCCGTCATTTAGGGCGCGCAAGCGAACATTTTTCCGGTGAAATTGAAAGCATTGAACTGTTAGGTCACGGTGTTGTGGAGCATAAGCTTACGATGGAAGGGCTTATGGTGCAATTGCCTGAAAAGAAAACAAATGATATTGCTCCAGTGTTTGCCATAACCTTTGAGCCGGGTACGGACAAACCGGTTTCACTCGCTGAGTTGGTCGATTATTGCAAAATTCTTACCGAAGGAGCTGATGGTAGCATAAAGCCTGTCAATACAGGTAGCCCTAATGTGACTGCATTGTCTGATTTGAAGTATGCCGCAGAAGAAGCTGAAGCATGTCTTGAAGGCTCTGCCGATGAGCAAGCCGCAGCCTTGCGGAAATTACGTGAGGCATTTGAGGATTGCCTTGGTAAGGATGTTACTCCTGCTGCCGCGCCTCTTTATACGGGCGAAGACTTGACTGTTGATAAACTTGAAGAAGCTGCCGGTTTCAGTCGTACACCGGATACACGAAATGGGAAAAGATTCGGGAAACCTGCCAATTGGACGGTGACGGATTTTAATATTCCAAACGGGAACGATGGGGTCAAGCAGGGGCTTGATGCTTATGGTGGTACGGAGGCATTGATGTTGGGGGTATGGGATGACCGGAATGCTGCAACGGATTGTGATTTATCCCAGGCTTCCATACGGCGTACCATACGTCTCACGCCTGGTACATACTATTTTGGAGCGACTTTCAATGCTGCTTACCAATTACCGGATGAAGCTTATATGTTTGCAACTCCTGGTAATGCTGAAAATCTGCAAACTGCGGATATACCGGCTAAGTCTATTGCTTGGGCACGCTTAAACACGGCACCTAATGACGGAAGTGAAGTGCCCCCAAAAAGTTGGTGGGGGATTACTTTTATTATAGAAGAAGAGCAAGATGTGACGTTAGGATTTCAGGCTAATTTGCTTATGGGGAGCAGTACACAAGAATTCAGGGCCACCCGTTTGCAATTGCTTCGTTATGATGAAAGCCTGATTGTGGATATGAAAGATGTGACCTTGCCGTTTCTTTACGAACGTTCCAATTTTTCCCGTTTGGACGAAAATGTAACTACGCGTTTCGCAACTCCCAAATATTGGCAAGTAGAAAACTTTAAAATCCCCAATGGGGCTGAGGGGGTAAAAAATGGTATAGATAATCATCCGGGTTATAATTGTTTGATGTTGGGAGTATGGCAAGACCGTAGCAGAAACCAAGAAGGCTCACTCGCTGACGCACGCATTTATCGTAAATTGTACTTGGAACCTGGTACCTATACGCTAAAAGTCCAATTTCAAACAAGTTATGGCTTGACATCCAGTGCCTATATGTTTGCTGCCACCGAACTGATGACCACAAAAAAACTTGTACGCAATTCTTTGGCGAAGTATTCTCTTAATAAAGTAGGAGAAAAGGATGAACGTTGGCGTTCCATTACATTCATGGTTGACAGACCTCAAGATATTTATGTGGGATGGCAAGCGAGTTTGAATTTAGGTGGTGAGACGCAAGAGTTTCGTGTGAAAGAAGTACAACTGCTTTACTCTCCCAAGCAGGGTGGGGATGCCGTGTCTTCAGCCAAAACAGGGTTTGTTTCAGAGGAAGGCCGTTTATACAATTTGAAGGGGCAAAAATTAAGTAAGGAACCTCATCGGGGGATCTACATAAAGAATGGTCGTAAAATTTTAAAATAGTGGATTAGGATTTTATTGGTGTTCAAAAGTTAAAAAAAGGAATCTTGAAGTGCCCCCAAAAAGTTGGACGGGTT
>NZ_GL883866.1 GCF_000205165.1 Paraprevotella xylaniphila YIT 11841
TGAAGTGCCCCCAAAAAGTTGGACGGGTTAAATATTATCCGTATTGAGAAAGGGTTCGGTATTGTACCGGACTCTTTCCTTTTAAGCGGGATTTGATTCTTTTATTGTTATAGTAGTTTATATATTCTTCTAAAGCCTTTATAAAGTCTTGCGACGAATCGAATTTTTCAGCATACAACAGTTCCGACTTCATAATTCCAAAGAAGTTTTCCATCATGGAGTTGTCAAGACAGTTGCCCTTCCTTGACATGCTTTGGATTATATGATGCTCTTCCAAGCGCTTGCGGTATCCGTAATGTTGATATTGCCATCCTTGGTCAGAATGTAGTATAAGGCCGTCAAGGCTCTCGAACCTGGCAAAGGCTTTGTCAAGCATGTCATACACCTGCTCCAGATTCGGGCTTGTTGAGATGTTATAGGAGATTATCTCTCCATTGAACATGTCAAGTATGGGTGATAAGTAAAGCTTTGTGAAGCCTATGTTTATCTGTGTCACATCGGTTGCCCACTTGCGATTGGGAGCAACGGTTGCAAAGTCTCGTCCTATTATGTTTGGAGCTACCTTGCCAACTTCTCCTTTATAGGAGCGGTAACGCACCTTGCGAATCTGACATTTAAGCCCCATCTCTATCATGATGCGCCGCAC
>NZ_GL883867.1:0-128010 GCF_000205165.1 Paraprevotella xylaniphila YIT 11841
GAACGCGAACAGCACGTTTATATCCCGTATGTGATCATAAATAAAGAGCCATGTACCCTCGAAACCGAGTTTGACATGACTCTTCTACATATTCAGTTATAACATATAACCTTCTCCGGTTTTCATTTCAGTTTGGACATAATCGATTCTTATTCAAATCAAGAAAGAGTCCCCCAAAAAACGAAAAACTTTCACTTCACACACTTCTTCCCGTCCACGACATACACTCCGGAAGGCAACCCCTGCAAGGCAGCATTCCGCTTCACCGCTGACCTGATAAGTTTTCCGTCTGTAGTGTAGACATTGACCTTTGCATCCTCATCTGCTCCTTTCACCAACCGTACCCCCGTCTGTTCACCATCTATATAAAGATTCAAACGCTTCGGGAAAACTCCCTCTAACTCCAAATAGCCTCGGAAAGCTTTAATTTCCGTTCCCGTTTCGGCTTTTGAAAATACGTTCGGTTCATAAGCATATACATTATCTCCGTAGGACGCCACCTTTTGGAAAGTTCCCTGCAAACAAACCGTAACAGCTCCATCTGAAACAACTGCTGCACCAGACGAAACGGCATCTGCATCTATTGTCACTTTCTCATAAGTTTGCACAGAGACCGTCTGAGCCACCTTTACCAGATAAGGTACTCCCGCTACCATGTCGCGCACATTCCCAAAATTCAAGTTACAATCCTCTCCGGCCAGTTCCACGCTTTCCAACGCTTTCACCTCTTCAAAATACTTTCGAACCTGAGCCGAAGACAAATCAAACGGCAAGCAAACCATATTCCACAGCCCCGACAACAAGTTCTGCCGTACTGTCACCGTGCCATACGTCCCGTCCCGCACGTCAAAACGACTATCGTCCTCACTCAACTCCGATACGTCACTGCCATAATACATCAACTTCACATCTGCCAAACCAACCCAATTTGCCGTATTGCCGGCACCGCCCACCAGACCTATTTCAGCCGTACGAGAAGAAACCGCACCTTCCACTGAGAAATAATCCAGCACCGCAGATGTCACGTCAGTCTGCTGCCCGTTCAAATACAGAGCCACATTCATGCCTGCCACATCGGCACTGCTCAATTCCACCTTTCGGAATGCCGCAGCCGTCAATTCATAGTTTCCATTCGGGAGCGAACCCACCGTCTGGTAAATGGGGCGTTTCCCATCCTTCAGTTCATTGCCCGGACCAATCCAGTTTTCATAGAACACACCACCTCCGTATTCCCCATTCTGTGCAGTATTGACCAAGGAACGGAAGTTCACCGTCCCGTCGTTCAACCAGCCGCCGTCCGCATCGCAAGCGGCATTATTCACCTTGAACGTCATGTCAAAAGCAATGCCGTTCAGCGGTTCCGCATCTATCACGTACCTCTGGCGTGCGGACTCTAAATTCTCGCACGCTTTCTGCACAGCCGACACATCTACGGCTTTCTCAGCCTCCGTTGCGGCAGACGCAATGTTGTTCTTGAAAATCGTAAGCGAAGAACTCAATTTAGGGACAGAATTCCCGGCAATCTCCTCTGCCACCATTTTCCGGTTCCGATATACTTCATAATCCACCATGACACTGCGGGCATTCTCTATTTCCTTCATCAAGCCAGACAACGCCCGCCCCAGAGAATCCACTGTAATGGAAGACACGTCTACTGCCACAGCCTCATCCAACAACGTTTCTACAGCTTGCGGCAAAAGTTCGCGGTCGAGTGAGCGAGCCACATCCACCTGTGCCTCCCACGTCTGTCGCAAGTCATCATCTCCTACGCCCAGATACTCCAATACGAAATCATTCATCACACACCACATTCCGGCATTATCGCATACTGCGCCCACGGTCAACTGTCCATCACCCACAAAAACATCTGTATAAATACGCGAAACGGTTGCATCGGCATTCAAGTCCTCTGCATTCTGCCCCAGATGCAATGCCGTATTCGCCCCATCGGCCCGCGTCTTATCCACACTATACACCGAAACCGGTAAACCACCGGTAGTCTTCACATACAACCGGAAGTGCTTATTGGATGTGCCCAAATCGCTTCGCGCCTGCATACTCACCCGGCAGTTTCCTAACGGAAGTCCTGTCAACAATTGATGACAATCAAAAGTGGTATGCCAGAACTCCATCACCCCCTGACTGAACTTAGGATAGTTCGCATCCGATACCGTAAGCGTCCACCCGGTCGTATTCCCAATGTCAAAACCAGCATTTTGTATCCGCGCCGTCAAATCGACCGGATGTGCAACAGACGCATTATCCAAACGGTATTGCTCCATCGCATCCAACAAGGTATGATAAGCCGCCATACGTTCACGTGCCTTACCGGACACCAATAATACACGCCCCTCATCGACCGCCTTTTTCAGAGCACCGCCCTTGTCTTCACCATACGTCAACGTATCTGAAGCCGCCACCGCTTCTTCAAGCAACATGTACGGACTTTGATACTCCAAAGCCACGTCGGCAAACGATACCCACTGACATGCATTATTCAAACCAGATTCCACTCCCACTGTCAAATCTTGGTCAAGTACATCCGTCGCCACTTCCGTCCCACGCAAAACCTTAACCGATGTCACCGGAGACCTGCCGTCATTGGCAAACAATTCTATTACCCCTCCGTCGGCTCCTTTCTGTGCAACCGCCTTGAAGATATAGCGCCCAACAGGCAACCCGGATGCAGACGCATAAATCAAACGCTGTCCGGCCAAGAAATTGCCCGTACAATAACGTTCTATCATGTTCTCTCCCGTAGCATCCCCACGCTGCGCATCCGACCCGTCTATGGCAAACACACGATAATTACCACCTTCAGCATCGGTCATCCAATGCGTACGGTTATCAAACATCACGTCGTTTCCCGAAGGTAACAGACACCCTCCGTCCGGCAAAACCGAACTGACATCCACGGCTTTGCCCACATGGGGTAAATAGACCTTCCAAGCCTTATCCAAATTCCCATAAGCCCTGAAAACCTCATCGGCCGAACCTGCTGCGGCAAAAAGCTCCAATGCTTCTTTCAATGAGGCATCGTCCACTCCCTCCGTCTCCACAAACTTCTTATACCTCTCGTACGCGTCCTTGTAGTCCTCATAATGCACCTGCAACAGGTGTATCTCTCCCAACACGCGTTGATAACGCACGGCCGTCTCTATCCCATCCGAAGCCGATTCTTTCAATCCGAGCAACTGCAGCCAAAGCGCAGGTGTCACCTCATCCTCCCGAATGGCATCCGCCTCTTTTCGCATAGCGGACAAATCAACTGACAAATCCGTCTCCCCAAGGTAAAGCAAACTAAAGTTATCCATGGCAAACCAATTCATACCATTCGCCGAATAAGCATAATTCTGATCGGTCATATTCTTGGCTCCGAAAGTCACCTTGCCCTCTTCGCCGACATAGAACTCTACCGTAAAACGTCCGGCCTCCCCATCCAGTGAAGCCACCGGCGTATTTACCCCGTCGGCATACAAATACACATCTTTTACATAATTACGGGCAGCCTCTCCGCTCTTGCCTTGTTGCGTGGCAATGACAGATGCCCCCAATTCATATTTACCCGGCTTCAAACCTTCAAGGGTCTGGAATATGTTAAAACGTTCCTGTCCCCAACAAGTCCGACCATCCTCCGAAGCCGTACGTTTACGTTCGATATAAGGTTGGCTTAACCCCGAAACTGACGACACACCCTTTTGAAAACCTTCCACGTCCACCGCCCACAGTTCAGGTTTCTCACAATCAGGGTCCGGCAAAGAATGAGTCAACTCATTCTCATTGGGAATAATATGGAAGGATTTCTCTATCACGACTCCCGACTGGTTGGTCAAACGGAATATCAACTCGTGCTCCTGGTCATCCTCTAAAGTATAGGTATAGGAACCTCCCGTGGCCAGCTGCCTGCCGTTCTCATCATACCATATTTCACTTTCTATGTAATTCCAGTTCGCATAAGAAGTGCTCACGGTCAGCGAACGCCCTTTTCCCATCAAGACTTCACTGCCTTCCACCACCTGACCGTTATATACGGCCGTTGAGGACAACGTTCCTTTAATCCCCTCACCGCGTACGGACACGGAAAACATTTGTGTACTCTTTATTCCATGGGTATTCGTGTACGTAAGACGATATATTCCGGAATGTTCAGCCGTGACTTGCCGTTGCTGTCCGGCCGCCCCGTCATCCCATGTCCATTTTCCCGTATTGCTCTCCCCCTCGGGTAAAGTAGCCGACAAGGTCAATACAGCCCCCGGTTCCACATCTCGGATTTCCGCATATTTTCGGGTTTCCGTCTTTCCGGCTATCACAGGAAAAAGAATTGTAGGCACTTGTTCCGCAGTAACCGGCCGGTCACTGTACATCAAGTCGCCGAACCCTGTATGGTCATACCCACCGCTGTTGTTCCCATACGAACCACCGCCACGCTCCATACCGATAATCCCTTTCATCGTCCGGCAAAAGTTCATCGGGATTCCCATCCGGTTCTCGTAATGATTGATGAACAACTGCCAAATAGGGCGCCATTGCCCGCGTCCGGTAGCATTCAATCCCCCCATCCACCAATTCTGTTTATAAGGCAGGTCGTCCGTGCCACTATTGTATGCTGCCACGTATTCTGCCGCACCGGCTACCATCGCCGCACCGGCCTGGCCTGGTATTAGCGTATTCGTCAAATTGCAAAAAGCATTGTCTCCCTGATTGTAAGCCGACTCAAAAGCGTACGACAACAAGCCCAACGCCGCCATGGCATGCCCTTGATCGCGCCCGCTCTCTTGCATTTGGTTCAAATAACCTAAGGGGGCACGCTCATCTTTATGGAACCAAGGTATCAGTCCCCAACCATAGCCACACAAACCCTGTCCGAACGCATCGGGATGAAGGGCCGTCACGCAAAGCGACTCATTGCCCGGACCTTCTTTCAACCAATACATACCGTAATTATATATGTCCGGTAAGTCGCATAATACCCCCAAAGAAACACAGAAAAGCGCATTTCCCAATCCCCAGTTACTATGGTAATGATACCAGTTTTGTTCGCGCTCTACCGTATCATGCCGACGTTCCAAAAAATCTTGTGCCGTAGTAAACCATACATCTATCATGTATTGCTTAAACAATTCAAAATCTTCTTCCGGCCATTTCTTATAATCGCGCATGATTTCGGCAGCATTGATAAACTGGTAACCGATAAATCCGGGAATCAACGAGACATTCGTATTGCCGGCAAGTCCTTTGTTATAGATACGGTAAGCATTCAATACGTCTATGGCCACGTCGCCATAGCCCTCATCTCCCGTAATCTTCCATAACAATGCACATTGATAAGCCCGCGCCGCATTACGGTAAGCATTCATATAATTCTCCTGACCGGATATTCCACGTGAAATATACTCGTTCACGCCCCAGTTATGTCCGTGGTCTCCATTTACGGGAGGAGCCGTACGCAAGGCTTCCAAAGCCTCCAAAGCATGCTCATCCCCTGAGGCCAAGCGAGCACGCACGGCCTCAAAGTCATCCTCCGAGTGTAGCAGGCCAGGGTGGCGGAAAGCTGCCTCTTGGGCATACAACGTGCCTGCCACGAGAGCTACACTAAATAAACACAATAATAATCTTCGTTTCATGACAATAAAACTTTTCTATCCATATATTTTCAGCAAAAAAGAATGCCGCCCTTTCCCAAAAAAGGATACGGCATCCCCTCTATTTCATAAAGGACTTACCAAATATCCCATCCTCCGTTTTTATTCGAATACGCCTCGATGATATCATGTTCAGAGGCGTTACCGCCATAACCGATATTCACGTCACCACCCGCATTCACACTGCAAGCCATCATATCCGAGACTTCCATCTTTACCATCTCCACACGGGGAGACACATACGTTTTCTTTTCCATTGTTTATTAGTTTTTATAAGTTCATACCTTTTATTTGATTACTTTCTTTCCGTCCACGATGTAGATGCCGCGTTCCAAACCACGGAGGGCTTCAGCCTTCTTCACACCGACCTTCACCTTCACGCCACTCAGAGTAAACACATCAACTATCTTTCCGCCATCTTCCGCCGTGTTACCCAACACTTCACCGACACGAGTCACCGATCCGTCTATTTCGATGAGCAAGCGGTTGACACCGGCAACCGGAGATTCCGACTCCACATTGATATAGGCGCGGAAGCCTTTCAGGCTTACCTTGTCTGCTTGGTCGGCCAAATAGAACATATCGTCATTGATAAAGTATGCCCCTTGCGGTACTGTGGTGGCACCGTAGTTTCCGGTCATCGAAACCAAATTCATCGGAAAAGCTTCCGGCTGTTTTGCACTGACCATCACCCCGTCTGCCTTGATTTCCGTCACAGTTCCTACCGGCTTCACCAAATAAGGCACACCGGCTTCCACGGCATCCACCTTGCCGAAATCCAACGTAATATCCTTTCCCGACGCTTGCATTCCACCTAACCGCCTTACCTCACCCAGTTTATTGGCCTCAACCTGTTCGGCAGTCAGGGCAAAAGGCACACAGAAAGTGTTCCACTTTCCGGCCACCAACTTGCGCTGAAGGGTCACATCAGCATACATGTCAGCTTTCACGTCATAAGCCTTGGACTCATCCAAAGCCAAAGCCTCGGCCTTGGGAGCCACTTTATAGAGTTTCATGTCGTTACAGCCTATCCAGTTGGCCAGATTACCCTCTTCCGTCTTCACGCCCAAACGCACTTCCTCTTCCGTACTCTGACAGAAAGAGACCTCACGATAAGCCAATGCTGTAGACTTCACCTCATCTCCTCGTTTCTCCCCAGCATATAAAGCCACCTTGGCTTCACCCGTACCCGGCACATTATTCACCGGCCCCGCAAAGGTAGCCAAACGCATGGTATAAAATCCTGAAGACAAGTTTACCGTTTGATATATAGCCCATAAGCCATCCGGTAATACGCCATCAGCATAACATTCAAAGAAAGCATCCCCACTCGTTTCACCGGCTTGAGCTGCATTATGTTGTGCACGAACTCCCCAACCTGCAACATTCGCATTATCACCGTTCCATCCTTCTACTGCGCTCCAACTTCCGAAACCTGAAACATCCGGATTCTTCAACATAAACGTCATGTCGAACTGTTGTTCACCCATAGGGGTAGCCGATTGTACAAAAACCCGACGAGCATTCTCCAAAGCATTATAAGCCTTTCTCAAATCCTCCTCCTTATCGCACGATGCTTTCCCTGCGTCCGTAATAGCGGTTGCAAATACACTCTTGATTTCATCCGAAGCCTCTGAGTTCTGTTCATACTCCTTACAAGTCTCAACCAATGCAGCAATAGGGCAATCCGTCATATAACAATGGCATACCTCATAAACCTGCTTCAAAGCCAGATATGCTTTTGCCCAACCGTCCACAGTCTGTTCCGGCTCTTTCGCCAAAGCCTCCGCCATACGTTCTTTAAATGTTTCTGGCAAACCGGACACATCCATAGCCTGAGCTTTTTCTTTCATATCATCGTACAACTCTTTCACTTCAATCATTCCGCTTCCGGTTTTTTCCAACCGGAAATTATCAAAGAACAAATAGCAATTTTTATAAGGAGAAAAAAGATTCACTCCGACTTTTAATTTTCCATCAAGAACCAAAACATTGTTAATATAAGTACGCCCAATCTCTTTGTCCTCATCCCAAATTCCAGCAACGTCCTCGTACTTTGCATTTCCATTGTCTGTCCATCCCATGACCTCACGCAATCCAACCTCTTTTCTTCCTGTTGCACCGTCGACATAGAAATTCACACGGCCACCAATTCCGGCTTGTCCTTGAACGGAAACATTATACACCCCATTAGGCAATTCTACTTCTTGCCAAAAATCCACTGCAGAACCATTAGCTTCCCAATATGGCATTCCCTTATCTATACGATTCGGTTCAGCATTCCTCTCCCATCCTTTCAACGCATCGTCAGTATCGCTGAAATCCGGATTTACCATTTTTGAAGTCAAATCTTCTATTTCAGATACCAAACTAGCTTTTTGGCTATCATAGATGTTTTCAACTTCTTCTGCCGTCAACGCCTTGTCATACAGCCCAAGCTTATCAGCCTTGCCCTCGAACGTTCCCGTAAACGTACCTTTTCCCACATAGAAATGAGTGAAATGGTTGGAAATGTTCTCCAATATGCCCGGATATAAAGTAGAAACGTCAGCACTCGAATTAGAAGGACCATATTCCACTTTCTTCCCATCCACATAGAACGTGCAGCCATCCTTTGTAAACACCATTGCAATCATGGCAAACCGACCCACAGGAATGGCATTGGACGAAGATCCACCAGGACCACCATTAAAGTCAATCCACGAACCATCAATCTTAGCTATGTTGTACACCATATAAGTATTGGCCTGGAAGCCTAACATTCCACTCGTATTTTGATCCTCATAACCGTCTGTTCCCAATCCAAATCCCCAAACGGAATTGTCTGCAGTTCCGGTACGATACACCCACAAAGAGATTGTGGCGCCGTTGTCAAGTGTCTTGTCTTTAAAAGGATTTGCGATTTGCACATACCCCATATTTCGATTATCTGAAGCCATAAAGTCCAAACATTGTTCCGTTTCGCTGACCATTGAAAATTCTGGCTTTGTCCCGTTGCCAAAGCTTTTCAGTTCATACCCCTCTGCCGTTTCCGACTGAAAATCATAAAAGGCCAAAGGGACGGGCAGTTCAGCATTTTCATCCATAGGCATAGCCCAAGAATTCTCAACTCTGTTGACATTCCGCACATCAGCCCATGTCATCTGCGCGGTACTAGCCATAGCACTCATCAGTGCCGCTGTGAAAAGCAAATTTTTGTTCATTTCTACATTTTTAATGAATTAAACTTAGGTTAATATCACTTTTTCATTTGTTTTTATACGGCTTACGAACATACACCACCAAGAAGCACAATGGAATCTTTGTTTTTAATTCTTTTAACCCTTATCGTCTAGTACATTAACATTCCACGCCATCTATCAATCGCAAAAAACCGTTCATAAAACACAATAAAACAAAGATTTGTTTGGAGAAATGGACAAAAAGCCTTATTTTGCAGAAATTTTCAGTCAGCCAACTTGTCGGGAAAAAGGGCTGACTCACGAAAACAAGGAAGCGTATGGCATTAAAAAAATTCTTTGCGTGCTGTTTTTGCTTAGTATGTGGAATAACAACTGTTCCGGCTCAAAAGCAACTGACCGGAAAAGCCAGTTATTATTCCGACAAGCTACATGGAAGAAAAATGAGCAACGGCGAAAGATACCACCGCGACAGCATGACCTGCGCACACAAGAAGTACCCTTTCGGTACCCTGCTGAAAGTACGTAACCCCCTAAATGGGAAAGAAGTGGTGGTGAGAGTAACCGACCGCGGCCCTTTCTCGAAACGTTATGTCATCGACCTGTCCAAGGCGGCAGCACGTGAGTTAGGATTCATCCGGAAAGGATTTTGCCAAGTGGAAATCACGCGGATACACCCCAACCGCATCCCGTTCAGGCCGGAAGATGCCGAAGAGATTCCGGAACTGCATTTGGAATACCAAGATATAGTGACCTACCCTGTACCGGCATGGCGACAGGAAATATTAGATGAAAAAAAGCCACAACCGACAAAAATCAAGAAACTTAAAATCGACAAGAAATAGAATTCAATTTGTAAACACAAAATGGAAAAGAAACTCAGAAAAGAGTCTGTTTGCGTACAGGCCGGATGGACACCCAAGAAAGGCGAACCGCGCGTTTTACCTATTTATCAAAGTACTACTTTTAAATATGACAACAGCGAACAGATGGCTCGTTTGTTCGACTTGGAAGACACGGGATATTTCTATACCCGGTTGCAAAACCCCACAAACGATGCCGTGGCTGCCAAGATTGCCGAACTGGAAGGAGGCGTAGGTGCCATGCTGACATCTTCAGGACAAGCGGCCAACTTCTATGCCGTATTCAACATCTGTCAGGCAGGCGACCATTTCGTCACTTCCAATACTATTTATGGAGGAACATACAACCTGTTCGGAGTCACCATGAAAAAGTTAGGCATCGAATGCACATTCGTCGACCCGGAATGGGACGATGAACGCATCGAAGCCGCCTTCCGTCCGAACACCAAATGTTTCTTCGGCGAAACCATCTCCAACCCGGGCGGCCACGTGTTCGACATAGAACGCTTTGCCCGCATGGCCCACAAACACGGTGTACCCTTGATTGTGGACAACACGTTTGCCACGCCCATCAACTGCCGCCCGTTTGAATGGGGGGCAGACATCGTGACCCATTCCACCACCAAATACATGGACGGGCACGCCACATCGGTAGGCGGTGCCATCGTGGACAGCGGGAACTTCGACTGGAATGCCCATGCCGACAAGTTCCCGGGACTCTGCCAACCGGACGAAAGTTACCACGGGCTGACTTATGCCAAGGCTTTCGGCAAGATGGCTTACATCACCAAAGCCACGGCGCAACTCATGCGTGACTTAGGTTCCATCCAAAGCCCCCAAAACGCATTCTTGCTCAACCTCGGACTGGAAACCCTGCACCTGCGCATGCCACAGCATTGCCGCAACGCGCAGGCCGTGGCCGAATACCTCGAAAAGAACGAACGGGTGGCTTGGGTGAACTACTGCGGACTGAAAAGTAACAAATATTATGAATTAGGGCAAAAGTATCTGCCGAACGGGTCGTGCGGTGTCATCGCATTCGGCCTGAAAGGCACGAAAGAAGATGCCATCCGGTTCATGGACAGCTTGAAGATGATTTGCATCGTGACGCATGTGGCCGATGCCCGCACTTGCGTACTGCATCCGGCCAGCCATACGCACCGCCAACTCTCCGACGAACAGTTGCGCGAAGCCGGAGTGGCACCCGACCTCATCCGCCTGTCAGTCGGCATCGAAAATGTAGAAGACATCATCGAAGACATCCAGCAGGCGTTGGACGCATCGAAATAAGTGCCGGTAAACGCAGGATATGGCGAAAGCCAAGGCTTAAAGGTTATCCCTACAAAAACAACCTCCCCCGGTAAACGCAGGCCAATACGTTTCCGGGGGAAAGCTGTTTTTTAAAAGATAAGGTTCCTCAATGCCCTGATTTACCACCCAACTTCTTCCGCAAGATTTCGCGCACCTCGTCGGCCGAAGCCCCGACAGCCAACAGGGTTCCGTCACTGTCGACAAGGAAAGTACCTCCGCCGGAGTTTCCTATACCGTGTAAAGACCATATATTATTGGCATCCTCCACCTCGGCATAACAAGCCCAAGGATAGCCGTCTTTCAGCACAGCCTGATCCATGTCGCTCCGGCACTTCTCGCGGGCTATGCCCACCACCGTGAAGCCCTTGTCCTTGAACTCCTCATAAACGGGTATCATGGATTTGGAATTCGCACGGCACGGGCCGCACCACGAAGCCCACAAGTCCACAAAGGCTATCTTGCCGCGTATCAGACTGGACATACGCAAAGGAAGGCCGTCTCTACCCGTAATTTCATAATCGGGATAAGGCTTTCCTTCGGCCAATGTCCGGGATTGGCGCAAAGTGTTCACGACGGCATGGTAAGGATGTCCCGGCAAATAACCGGCATAGACGGAATCATAAACCGCCCACAACGCTTGTTTCAGGCTGTCCGGATGTTCGAAATTGTCCAACTCGGAACGCAAGAAGGACAGGCCGGACACCGAGGGCTTGCGTGCCGCCTCGCGAAGCCGCCACGACTTCTCTTCTGCACGGCAGACGGCAAGGTAGTCCTCCAAAGCCATCATCCGGGGCGAATAAAGCCTGCGGGACTTTTCCAGACTGTCCAGTTGCTTATAAATCTTGTTTGCCTCTTCCTGCGTCTCTGCCGCCCTCAGGCGTTCATACAAGTCCTTGCCTGCCGGAGTATAACAATCATCCTCACTGTAAAGGGTATCCACTCGGGCATTGTACAGTGCATACTTGGGACTGAATATGCTATCGACCTGATGCTCCACATACAACATGATCCGGTTCTCCGTCCCGTCGGTCTCCACTTTCGGCCTTCCCTTATCTGGAAAAGTAATATGCAGGGTGGCATTCTCCCCCAAGAACTTTGCAGGATAGTAACCTCCATTCAACCAGTCGTGCCACAGATAAACTTCCCAAGCCTCCGCATGGTCTGTGTACAAATCATATTCAAACTTCCCGTTATGCACCGGAATAGAAATAAAAGGCTTTACCCTAGCATCCAACCCGTAGCGGTGCAACACGAGGCGGCTCGCCTCCGTCGGCTTCTCCACCATCCCCGTCAAGCGGCAATGCAACTTGCCTTCACGTTCCTCCTTTAGGTTCACGCCTTTGATGAATCCACCGCCTTTTCCTCTTTCCATGAAGTCGAACGAAGTATCACGGCCATCCAACGGTGGAAAGACCAGACGGAAACTCACATTACCGGAATCGGGCATATACACGTGCTGCCCCAACGCCACCCCCTCGCAACGCCGCAAGGGATAGTCTAGCCCCGTCACAGCACCGCGCAAATGCAGGACGGAATCCAACTGAATCCAAAACCCCTTGCGGTTATAAGCCTCCATATACAAGGTCGTAGTTTCCGGTGTGCACTCCACGCGGCTGATTTCCACCGTCTCCATGTTACGGTCGCCCACTATGGGGTTCTTCACATCGCAAACTTGCGCTTCCTGCGCCCTCAACAGCCCTCCGCCGCACAAGAGGACAATCGCCGACAATAGATAATTCAAATAATGTCTCATCGTTTTTCATTTATTAAAGTTTTCTTATCCCAAGTCCACGTTTCCGTATGGAAATAACGGCAATCCCTATTCAATAAAGCACATGCCGTTCAAGCCACCAATCATTATAGCTTGATAGAAACATGACCCCATGATGGAAGTAGCGGTAGGCAATGGTCATGGGTTCCACCATGTCGGGGTATTCCTTTTCCACTATGCCCCGCAAACGGTAGAAGTCGTCATTAAAGCTGTAGTCATTACCCGCTCCCCCGTCTTCTTCAAAATACAACTTCGACCAATAAAACTGCCAGAACCGCATGATGTCCCCTTTCAACTCACGAGACAATAGCCAAAGCATGATGAAAGGCATGTTTTCCTTTCCATGGGGAGTGTAATACCCACTTTCATGAGAAGAATCACCCATCACCCCATGTAATAGACTGCGCAAGTAATTGGGGCCATCGGCATCATAGTAAGCTCCCCGGACAACAGAAATGAGTTTGGCGCAATATGTGGTGTCGTTAATGGCAGTAAGTCCCCCAAATGCTTCTACATAGTCGTAGATGTTTTCTTCATTACGGTTGCCCACTTCATAATCCATGATGAGATATTCATTCCAATTTCTTGGAAAAGCCCAAAAGAATTCCTCCTGTGCCTTTTGTGTGGTGTCAGACTTCAGCCGGTTATAGGCTTTGTGCAATTCAGCCGTCCGGCAAGTATCCCACTGAGCCATACCGTGCAAGACAAAGCTATTGAACAAGATGAAAAATATTACATACCGTTTCATAGGCTTCATGGTTTAAAAGGTGTTACATCAGGGTTCCAACTGTCGTTTCAAGTCCTCTAAATGCAAACGGAACTGCGCTTCCGGCGCATAGCGCAAACCGCTCCGCACCACATTCCCCATGCGGTCGAGCGTCTCGTAATGCGGAATCCCCAAGAAATTGAACAACTCCATCAGACGGTTAAAGTCGTCGCGACTCACCTGTACCACGTCTTCCCTGGACAGGTGTTCGTCCACATACTTCCGGTAGTTCTCTTCCGGGCCTTCCCCTTCGGTGCTGATAAACAGGAAATCCACATCGGGATGGTTGCGCAAGGCCTCGCGCATCGGCTTGGAACGCTCGATGCCCGAACGGCAAGGCCCACAAAACATTCCCCAAAAATCTATCAGGACATATTTGCCCCGGTACTTCTCCGTGAGGCGGCGCAACAGTTTCCCGCCTTCCGTATCGGGCAGGGCGTAAGTAAGCGTGTTGCGGCGACGTGCCTGTTCGAGCAACCGCCCGGCCTGAACACGCAACACCTCACGGTTCATATATGCCAAGCGGTTTTGGTAAATGCTGTCGTACATGGACGGTGCTTCACTATAATTGCGTCCCAAATCGGAAGACAAGGCACGCAACACCATCAAACGTCCGAGTAGCGAAGGCTCGTCCGCCCCCAATATCGCAGTGTCCACGGCCATCATGACTGCATCCTCTTTGGCCACGCTGTCCGGTTCCATGGAACCAACCAATACAGCAGGGCTGCGCATGACTGAGGAAAACTCATAACGGTTCAGGAATATATCCAAGTCGCGAAGCACCAAAGCGGATACATCATCGCAAGGCATCTCGCGCAGGAAACGGTAGTTGGCCGGGTCACGGTACGGTGCCATTTTCGCCCGTATTTCTTCCCACTTCATTTTTTCATAGTCGATGGCAAAATTTTGGTTCATCTCGTAATCGAACACTGCCATACCATGCGCCAACCGCGTCTGGCACTCCGCCAAGTGACGTTCCCACGGCGTATAACCGAAACGCCAAGCCACGTAATCCACCGCCCGTAACCGCTCGCGCATCCGCCTCATGGCGTTTTCCGTGAAATCTTTAAAACCGAGCGAATCCGAAACAGCGGAAAACTCGTCGTACGGGTAAGCGCAAAGCTCCGAAACCCCGTGCTCCAAAGAACGCTTCCGCCCGAACGGGCCGGAAGGCGCAGAAGCGCAGGACACCGAACCATCCGCCCGCATAACCATCTCCGTGGTCTGTCCCGGCACGGCATAGAAGTTCAACCACTCGCGGAAATCCTTGCCTTCTATCAACAGTGCCCCCTCCACGGGATGCCAAGCCCAGAAACGAAACTCGAACGTGCCATCCTCACGGATATCCACCACAAGGGGAACGCGCTCGCCGGTGGTCGGCTCACAACGGTTATACAGCATGGTGGAATAGCCCTGACTGCGTGAATAGCCCTCGATGCGGCCACGGACACAAGCCGTATCCGCCGTGAAAAACTGCCGCTCCAATTCGGGTGTCATCACGAACGGCTTCCGCTTGCCGGGCACCTTGGGAGCTTTCCCCTCTTCGTGCACGCCGTAGATATTAAACGCCCCTTGCATATTCCCCTCGATAAAATCAAAGAAACGGTTTTTCCGGGGCATAGGCTCAAACACCACCTTGAATTCGCCCTCACCGCTTGGAGGAGTCACATAATGTTCCCCCAACACAATGCCCTCGCCCCGCAAGGCTTTATACTTCCGATTGTCATCCCCCAGAAGCCAGGAATCCTTGGACATTCGAATCCACCAACCCGGCTTGTACCGCTCGTGGAAACTGATAATCGTAGCAGTGTCGGCAAACTCCACCTTCGTAATACGGATAGTGGAAGTGGTACTGCCCACCCACGCCGGACGGGAGAACGTCCGCGCTTTCCGCGCTGTCGCCTTCGGGGAAGCGCAGCACAGCACGGCCAAAAGCAACCATGCCCATAACGTTGTCTTGTGTGTTGTTTTCATTTCGGTATTCATCGTTTAAGTATTTTCTTTTTACGTCTTTACCTTACCACGACTTTCTTCGTCACCAAGTTGCGCCCGTCGGCCGACAACACTTGGACGATATAGAAACCGGGAGACAAGGTGGTCTCTACCGCCGACACCCCACACGGGAAGTCCGCCACGCAGACACCGGAGAGCGCAGCGACGCGCACCTCTGCCGCCACGGGCGACGGCTCCACGCGCAACGTGCGTCCAGATACCGACACGACAGGTACGGACACGTCCATCTCCACTTCGCCTATCCCCGTCTCGTCCGGAAGGTTAGCCGACCCGTAACGGTTCGTATTGCCGAACTTTACCTGATAGGGCCACTGTTCGTCGTTCGCGTCGTTGTCGTCCCACACTTGCCGCCAATATTTCTTCGGGCCTCCGCTCACCACAAAGTAAAGCCGTTTGCAGTCCACCGGACAATCGAAGAATATCGTATCCTTCGGGTTACGGTACACAGACTTTCCCATGTCGCCATACACCCTGCTGCCATCTTTAAGCAACGCTACAAAACCGTAACGCCACTCCGCGTAGGTCGCATTCTTCACACGATAGCCCTCTTGGCGGTTCAGGCCTTCAAAACAAGCGGACACCCTCGTGCCGACCCTCCGGGGCAAATTCAGCCGGATGATGTTATGCCCCGTATTCTCAGGAGCCGCAGCGGGGCTGATGCGCCAATAATTGTCGGCCACCTTGAGCATGGCGGGCAAGGGACGGCCGTCCACTTTCGCGGCCCCGTACTCTTCCAAGGCCGGAATGTCCCAAGTGGCGAAACGGGCTGCACAGTCGTACATTTCGTCATTGAATTCGCTGTCCGTGATGCCCGTAAGACGCATATAAGCCTCGACGGCATCCTCCGGGTTCCGGCTTTGGTTCCAAAGCCGCCCCATGAAGTCCATCCCGTGCTTGTAACACCAGTAATCCTGTATGAAATAATTGTTGTAACGCGGCGATTCGTGCAGGATATGCTTGTGCACGTTTTGCAGGTAACCGTCGAACCATTCGTTGTTGAACTGGTCGGCCGGCATGATTTTATAGGCCTGCCATTGTGCGCACTGCTCCCAGAAAGCGCACCCGTTGCCGTTGCCCGGGGCATACATCCAACCGTTCTGGTTGCCGTTGTCGCAATGCACTTGGTATTGGAAACAGTGGCCTATCTCGTGGTAAAGCGTCTGCCAGTTGCGCGACGGGGCGGCCCAAGGCGTAAGGGTGAGCAAACCGATAAGGTCGTCCACGCCCGAACCGGAAGCTTCCCACGCAGATGGGTCATAACGCAAGCGGATGACCATCTTGTAAGTGTCGGTCTTCGACCTGCCCCGGCGGATGAACTTCAGCGAATCCGTGTAGAAATCGAAGGCGATTTCGGCATTCCTCAGCACCTCGTCTATGTCTATCGTATGGTTGCCGCATGTGAACACGGAAGGATTCTCACCGTATCCTTTTTCCCAGAACAGGATCCAATTCTTCGACTGACGCGTACGCCCGATATAATAAGCATTGTCCGGGTCGTTGACATCTCCCATCAACCACTGGGCCGTATAGACTTTCTTGTCTACCGTCTGCGTGACATCCTGCAAAGCCTGTGCGGCCGATCGGATTTGCTCCTCGGTCTGTTCCGTATTCTCCCAAACCTCCTGTGCGGCTTGGATGGCCGTCTCCATCTTTCCCCGCTTTTCCTCGTCTTCTTCATACCAGTTCTTCACTTGTCCGGCATAGCGGAGCGCGTCGGCCAAAACATCATAGACGGCCGCCGAGGCCTCGATAGCCGTCACGGCTTCGTCCAAGGCGACTTTCGCTTCTGCCATGGCTTTTTCATCCGGATTCTCCGCCGCCGAGGCTTTTTCGGCTGCTTCTATGGCTGCTTCCACCGCCTGGCGGACCGCAGACTGGATATGTTTCGCCTGCAATTCCTTACGGACATCATCGGCATAACGCGACAAATAAGCCGCATAATCTTCCGGGGTGTTCCCGCCGAGATAATACAGGCGGACGTTGTCGAGACAAATCCAGTTGCCCGTAGCGTTTTCGGCTTTAAACCCGATGGTAACTTGTCCGTCCACCACCGTAAAGTAGAGGTCTTTGTGAGCCTTCATCGTATCCACTGGCATATCATAAATCCCGGCATACAAGGTAACGCCCGTCTGCTTCTCTCCGGCATTCACCGTGCTGTTCGTGCCTTTCTGCTGGATATTGCCCACGGCAGCACGCAGGCAGTACTTCCCATCGGGGATGCCTTCCAACGTCTGCCGGATACCCACATCCGGCACTTTGGACCCGATGTTCACCCAACGCTCCAAATAAGTAGTACCGGATTTGCCCGGAAAACTCGTGTTGGTCTGCGCGAGCATCCCATCGTTTTCCCAACCGGTCGTACCGTCCTCAAAATTGGGATTCACGATGCGCGAAGTCATGGTCAGCGGATGTTCCGGCGATGCGTTTTTATATTGGTAAGTCTGCGTGGCCTCCGTCAACCGTTGTGTCGAGGCCAAGATATCCGTAACTGCGGCATGCTCGTCTTCATAGACCGTCTGCGCTTCGTCTATCGCAGCTTTCAATTCTTCGGCATACACACCCGAGCCGTCACCGTAAGCCGCCCGCGCCGCCGAAAGGGCTGTTTCCAAGCCGCCCTTATCCATCTCATCGCAGAGCAAATTCACGTAATCCACCAAAATCTTGGCATGGTTGGCCGACCCTACCCCCTCGTTGGCCGCAAAACCGATGCGTATCTTTCCGGTGGTTTGTGCCGTAAGCGTAAAAATGAGCTCGTCCGTTTTCCACGACTGCACGGGGAAATTTTTCACGTCGGAAACCGTAGCGGTTCCGTTATCCGGCAGCCAGGCCAACAGGCTGTTTCCGGCACCGGACGTACCCACGTTATAATAAGCCGAAGACAAACGGTAAGTTCCTTTAGGAAGGGTCACACTTTGGGAATACACAAGCCGCATGCCCCAACCCGTCGTCAATCCAAGCGCACCGCCTTCCGAGCCTTCGTAGCCTGAAGCCGGCAGCGCGAAACTGTTGTTGAACGTCACCTCCGGATTATAAGCAAACGTACCGGCCACGGTATAAGTGGCCGTGGTTTCGTTCGTCCAACCGTAAACTTCGTTTATGACATCCCCGGAAACATTGCCCGTTTGCCGGGCATCGTAATTGAAATTCGTATCAAAACCGTGGTTTTCCAAGAAGTAAGCGGATATATCCACTTGTGCCCAACCGTGCAGACTCGACGCAAGACACAAACACATGAATAAGTTTCTTTTCATATTATTAGGTATAATGTTTAGTGCCGTAAAGGTACATATTTTAAGCTAATAGCACAAAATCTCAAAAGAAAAAGTTATATCTTAAACGACTCTCAGGCAAATGAAAAATCGTTCTCAGGCAATTGATTTTTCGTTCGCCTGAGAATGATTTTCCGTTCTCAGGTAAATGATTTCAGATACGTAAGAAGCTGATAAACAAAAATATAAAGAAATACAAATTCTTTACAACAACATATTTCCTCTTACGTCCTTTCCTATCTGCAAGAAAACCGGAGGACAAAAATATTCCTCTCGTACAAATTAAAAGAGCAGACATGGAAAAAGCCGCCCGGAATTCCGGACGGCTTTTTCTCTTATAGCAAATCAAATTATTCGGCGCTTGCAGGTGTTTCTGTCGCAGTTTCTGCTGCCGGAGCTTCGGCCGCAGTAACCTCTTCAGCCTTGACTGCAGACTTCTTGGAACGACGCGTACGAGTCTTCTTCGTAGCTTGCTTAGCCATGTTCTCATCATAGTCCACCAATTCGATGAAACACATCGCTGCGTTGTCACCCTGACGGAAACCGGTCTTGATGATACGGGTATAACCACCCGGACGGTCAGCCACCTTCACAGAGATTTCCTTGAACAACTCTGTTACGGCATACTTGTTCTGCAAATAGCTGAAAACGACACGACGAGAATTAGTAGTATCGTCCTTAGACTTTGTAATCAACGGCTCCACGTATTTCTTCAAAGCCTTGGCCTTTGCAAGAGTCGTAGTGATTCTTTTGTGCATGATCAGAGAGATGGCCATATTGGCTAACATCGCTTGTCTGTGGGATGCAGTACGACTCAAATGATTGAATTTTTTATTATGTCTCATTGTTTATTAATCTTTATCTAATTTATACTTAGAAATATCAGTTCCAAACGACAGATTCAGACTCTCTAGCAAATCATCAAGCTCAGTGAGCGATTTCTTACCGAAGTTTCTGAACTTCAACAAGTCGGTCTTGTTAAACTGTACCAAGTCGCCCAACGTTTCCACATCTGCGGCTTTCAGACAGTTCAAGGCACGGACAGAGAGATCCATGTCTACCAACTTGGTCTTCAGAAGTTGACGCATGTGCAACACCTCTTCATCGAACTCTTCATTACCCTCACCATCGGAATTCTCCAATGTAATCTTCTCGTCAGAGAACAACATGAAGTGATAAATCAGGATTTTTGCAGCCTCTTTCAGGGCGTCCTTCGGGTGAATGGAACCATCAGTAGAAATTTCAAGAACGAGTTTCTCGTAGTCAGTCTTCTGCTCTACACGATAGTTTTCAACAGCGTACTTAACATTTCTAATCGGAGTGTAAATTGAATCGATTGGAATCACATTCACATCAGTACAGAAGATACGGTTCTCATCAGCAGGAACGTATCCCCGACCTTTGTTAATGGACAACTCAATCTGCATCGTTGCTTTGGCATCTAAATGGCAAATAACTAATTCAGGGTTTAACACTTCAAATCCAGTCAGATACTTGTTAATATCTCCGGCTTTGAATTCTGTCGTATTCTCTACCGTGATACTCACTTTCTCATTCTCGAATTCTTCTACTATCTTCTTGAACCGTATTTGCTTGAGGTTCAAGATAATGTTGGTAACATCTTCTTTTACTCCGGGAACTGAAGCAAACTCGTGCTCTACCCCCGCAATACGCATGGTATTGATAGCATATCCCTCAAGGGATGAAAGAAGAATACGGCGCAAAGCATTACCAACAGTAATACCGAAACCGGGTTCCAACGGACGAAATTCGAACTTGCCGTATTTGTCATCCGCCTCCAACATTAATACTTTATCAGGTTTTTGAAATGCTAATATCGCCATTATCTTAATTATTATTTAGAGTACAACTCAACAATCAACTGCTCCTTAATGTTCTCTGGAATGTCTGCACGTTCCGGTTTGTGGAGTAACTTGCCGGACTTAGTATTCTCATCCCACTCTATCCAAGGATATTTGCTGTGGTTGAAACCAGCCAAAGCGTTGGCAATAACTTCCAAAGACTTAGATTTCTCGCGAACACCAATAATCTGACCAGGCTTAACAGCGTATGAAGGGATATTCACAACTTCACCGTCGACGATGATGTGCTTATGTCCCACCAACTGACGGGCAGCCGCACGGGTAGGAGCTATCCCCAAACGATAAACGACATTGTCCAAACGACACTCTAAATTCTGCAAAAGAATCTCACCGGTAATACCGCTCGTACGGGCAGCCTTCTCAAACATATTACGGAACTGTTTCTCTAAAACACCGTAAGTATATTTAGCCTTCTGCTTTTCAGCTAACATGACACCATACTCAGAAGTCTTCTTTCTTCTGTTGTTTCCATGTTGACCGGGAGGGAAGTTTCTTTTTGACAACACCTTGTCCGGTCCGAATATAGCTTCACCGAAACGACGAGCAATTCTTGATTTTGGTCCAGTATATCTAGCCATTTTAATTTCTAATTTTTAAAGGTTCTTGCAGGAATCCCAAGTCATTGCAGCCGCGACTACAGAAAGGAAATGAAGCCCTTGAAAATCATTGGAATCCCTACTGTTATTATGGGTTATCTCTTATTAAACTCTTCTTCTCTTAGGAGGACGACAACCGTTGTGTGGCAATGGAGTAACATCAATAATCTCCGTCACTTCAATGCCTGCGCCATGTATGGTACGAATAGCAGACTCACGTCCGTTACCTGGCCCCTTCACATAAGCCTTTACCTTTCTCAAGCCAAGATCGAATGCAACTTTCGCACAATCCTGGGCAGCCATCTGAGCTGCATAGGGAGTGTTCTTCTTCGAACCGCGGAATCCCATCTTACCGGCAGAGGACCATGAAATCACCTGACCCTCGCTGTTTGCTAAAGACACAATGATATTGTTGAATGAGCTATGGACGTGCAACTGTCCCATAGCATCAACTTTCACATTTCTTTTCTTAGCTGCGACTGTTTTTTTTGCCATATCTAATTATTATTTAGTAGCTTTTTTCTTGTTTGCAACTGTCTTCTTCTTACCCTTACGCGTACGAGCATTGTTCTTCGTGCTCTGACCACGAACCGGCAAACCTAAACGGTGGCGAACACCACGATAACAACCAATATCCATCAGTCGCTTGATGTTCAACTGAATTTCAGCACGAAGATCACCTTCTACTTTGTATTCAGCACCAATCACGGCACGTATATTACTAGCCTGCTCGTCAGTCCAGTCTTTTACCTTAATGTCTTTGTCGACACCAGCCTTTGCAAGGATTTTTGCTGAACTACTACGACCTATACCATAAATATAAGTCAAAGCAATTTCACCTCTCTTATTCTGAGGCAAATCTACACCTACAATTCTTATTGCCATATACTTATTTTATTTCTTTTTGCTATAAAATATTAACCCTGACGCATTTTAAACTTAGGGTTTTTTTTGTTAATAACATACAAACGTCCTTTACGACGTACAATCTTGCACTCCGGAGTACGTTTTTTTAAAGATGCTCTTGTTTTCATATTTTTGCTTTTTTATTTATATCTAAATACAATGCGACCTTTAGAAAGATCATAAGGACTCATCTCCACCCGAACCTTATCACCGGGCAGGATTTTTATATAATGCATTCTCATTTTCCCGGAAATATGAGCCGTAATCTCATGCCCATTCTCCAACTCTACTCTAAACATTGCGTTAGAAAGAGCTTCTATAATCACACCATCTTGCTCAATTGCTGACTGTTTCGCCATACTTAATATAATTTTCCTTCTATTCTTTCTATTCCTTCAAACGAAGATAAAATATCAGCCTTCCCATGATGAATGGCTATCGTATGCTCGAAATGTGCCGCACACCTGCCATCACAAGTTTTGATTGTCCAACGGTCTGGCATCATCCCTATTTTGGGAGATCCTAAAGTAATCATGGGCTCGATAGCAATGCACAAACCATTCTTGATTAACGCGCCATTACCTCTTCTGCCGTAATTGGGAACTGCCGGTTCTTCATGCATCTCTTTCCCGATACCATGCCCGACAAACTCTCTGACCACTCCATAGCCATTGGATTCACAATGATTTTGCACGGCATAACCGATATCACCGATTCTCTTTCCGGCCAAAGCTGCCTCGATTCCCAAATAAAGAGATTCTTTCGTTACTTTCAGAAGTCTCTTGACTTCTTCGGAAACTTCCCCCACACAAAAGGTATAACAAGAATCACCATTATATCCGTCCAACAAAGTACCACAATCGACAGAAACAATGTCCCCCTCTTCAAGTGGCCTGTCATTCGGGATACCATGCACCACCTCATCATTGACAGATGTACAAATTGATGCCGGAAACGGACCTCCATAAGGGTTGGGAAAGCCCTTAAAGGTAGGCAACGCTCCATGATCCCTAATGAACTCTTCTGCCAAGGCATCCAACTGTTTTGTTGTTACCCCTGGGCAAATATTCTTGGCAATCTCGGTCAACGTGTCAGCCACTAACAGGTTAGCAGCCCGCATCAACTCTATTTCATCCTCTGTCTTAAGAAATATCATATCAGATAAAACTTAATAAGCAGACATACCTGAACGACCGTGGATTCGACCCGAACTCAACAAGCCATCATAGTGTCTCATCAACAAATGGCTTTCTATCTGCTGCAAAGTATCCAAAACCACACCTACCAAAATAAGCAGGGAGGTCCCTCCGAAAAACTGCGCAAATTCCGCCTTCACATTCAACAATCCGGCAAACGCGGGCATACAAGCTATGATTGCCAAAGCCAACGAACCCGGCAAAGTAATACGTGACATAATCTGGTCTATGTATTCGGCCGTAGCCTTACCCGGCTTAATACCAGGAATAAAACCATTATTACGCTTCATATCCTCCGCCATCTGCGTAGGATTCAACGTGATGGCAGTATAGAAATATGTAAATGCAATGATTAGCAAAGCAAAAATCACATTATACAATACACTCGTATGGTCTACCATCATTTGCATAAAAGGAGTAGCCTGGTCGACAGACGTGAAACCTATCAGCGTAATAGGGATGAACATCAAAGCCTGGGCAAAGATAATAGGCATCACATTCGCTGCAAAAAGCTTCAAAGGAATGTACTGACGGGCACCACCGAATTGTTGGCCACCTACTACACGTTTAGCATATTGAACTGGAATCTTTCTTGTACCTTGCACCAACAATATTGCAGCGCAAACAACAAATAGAAGTATCACAACCTCTACGATAAACATCAAAAGCCCTCCACCACTCAAATTATTCAAACGTGCAACAAATTCCTGACCAAATGCCTCCGGCAGACGAGCAATAATACCAATCATGATGATTAATGACACGCCATTGCCGATTCCCTTGTCTGTAATACGCTCACCCAACCAAAGAATAAACATACTACCAGCTGCCAGAATAATAGTCGAAGTGATCATGAAAGTAGTCCAACTGATAGCAGGACTCAATGCTCCGGCAGACTGCATCTTCAGGTTTGTCAAATATGCAGGAGCTTGCACTAACAGAATAAGTATGGTCAAATAACGCGTGTACTGGTTCATCTTACGCCGGCCGCTCTCACCTTCACGCTGCATCTTCTGAAAAGCAGGAACCGCAATGCCTAACAACTGTATCACAATGGACGCAGAAATATAAGGCATGATTCCCAACGCAAAAATAGATGCGTTAGAAAATGCACCTCCAGAGAACATATTCAGCAAAGACATCAATCCAGCCTCCGTCTGCGTACGCAACGCCGTCAGTTGAGATGGGTCGATTCCCGGCAGGACCACAAACGACCCCAAACGATAGATTGCAATAAACAGAATGGTGATGAGGATCCTTTGTCTAAGATCCTCAATCATCCATATGTTCTTAAAGGTTTCTATTAACTTCTTCATCGAATCAAAGTTTTGTAGCGTTACCACCGGCAGCCTTAATAGCTGCTTCTGCACTCTTAGAGAATGCGTTCGCTTCTACATCAACTTTAGAAGTAAGCTGACCATTACCTAAAATCTTAACCAACTGCTTGGCAGAAGCCAAACCGGCAGCTACGATATCAGCCAAAGTGATTCTCTCCAAATTCTTGGCAGTAGCCAAAGCTTGGATAGCATCAAGGTTTACAGCCTTATACTCCACTCTATTGATGTTCTTGAAACCGAATTTCGGCAAGCGACGCTGCAAAGGCATCTGACCACCTTCGAAACCGATCTTCTTCTTATAACCAGATCTAGCCTTCGCACCCTTGTGACCGCGGGTTGAAGTACCGCCTAAACCGGAACCGGCACCACGTCCTACTCTTTTTCGAGTCTTAACCGAACCACAAGCTGGTTTTAAAGTATTTAATTTCATTTCGTATCAGTTTAATAGTAAATAATTAATCCACGACGATTACCAAATGGTGCAATTTCTGAACCATACCGCGAGTTGAGGGAGTATCTTCTACTTCAACTACCTGATTGATTTTTCTCAATCCCAAAGTATCAAGTGTTCTTTTCTGGTCTTTCGGAGCACCAATTCTACTTTTGATTTGCTTCACTTTTATAGTTGCCATAAAAACCTCCTTATCCTCTAAATACTTTATCCAAATTCACACCACGGTTCTGTGCAACCATCTTGGCATCACGCATTTCAGCCAATGCCAAAATAGTAGCTTTCACCAAATTGTGAGGATTAGACGACCCTTTAGACTTAGCCAGACAGTCCGTTATACCCACGCTATCACACACTGCACGCATGGCACCGCCTGCAACCACACCCGTTCCGGTCGATGCTGGCTTGATGAATACCTCAGCACCACCGAACTTTGCTTCTTGTTCGTGAGGCACAGTACCATTCAAAACGGGAACTTTCACCAAGTTCTTCTTGGCCGCTTCCACGCCTTTGGCAATAGCCGCTGTTACTTCTCCAGCCTTACCAAGTCCCCAACCAATGATACCATTACCATTACCAACTACAACAATGGCAGCGAAAGTAAACGTTCTACCACCCTTAGTTACCTTGGTAACACGATTGATAGCAACCAATCTGTCCTTTAATTCGATATCACTGCTTATCTTTACTCTATTAATTGCCATAATCCTTTAAAATTTAAGTCCACCGTTACGTGCAGCGTCTGCAACTTCTTTCACTCTACCGTGATACAAGTAACCGTTACGATCGAAAACAACAGTAGTAATACCTGCTTCCAAAGCTTTTTTAGCAATCAACTTCCCTACTTTTGCAGCTTGTTCCTTCTTCGGCATCGTTTCCATACCTAAAGAAGAAGCCGCTACTAAAGTAGTTCCGGTCGTATCGTTAATGATCTGAACATAGATTTGCTTGTTACTTCTAAACACTGACATACGCGGACGTTCAGTAGTACCTGAAATCTTATTGCGTACTCTATATTTGATTTTGATTCGTCTTTCTAATTTCGTTATCATAATCTTACTGTTTTAAAATTACTTAGCACCAGCTGACTTACCAGATTTCCTACGAATCTGCTCGCCAACGAACAAAACACCTTTTCCTTTATATGGTTCAGGCTTACGGAAAGAACGAATTTTAGCACAAACTTGTCCCAACAATTGCTTGTCGCAAGACTCCAATATGATAAGAGGATTCTGATTTCTCTCAGATTTTGTCTCTACTTTAATTTCTTTCGGCAACTGAAGGAAGATGTTGTGCGTGTACCCCAACGCAAACTCAATCAAGTTGCCCTGATTGCTAGCACGGAAACCCACACCCACAAGTTCCAACTTCTTCACATAACCTTCTGAAACACCTACAACCATATTATGAACCAAAGAACGATATAGACCGTGGAAGGCTTGCTTCTGCTTCATTTCCACAGAATCATTCTGTTCATCAATAGTAAAAACGATCTCAGAATCAACAATCTCAACTTTGATTGAAGGATGTACAGCCTGACTCATCTCTCCTTTCGGTCCCTTTACGGAAACCACATTATCATCATTCACAGATACTGTAACGCCTGCAGGAATGCTAATCGGTAATTTTCCTATTCTAGACATATTATATCCTCCAATTAATATACATAACAAAGCACCTCACCACCTATCTTCAGGTCAGAAGCTTCCTTATCAGTCATTACACCTTTAGATGTAGATATGATAGCAATACCCAATCCGTTAATTACTCTCGGCATATCTTTATAACCCGTATACTTACGCATACCCGGTGTGGATATACGGATCAACTTCTTAATCGCGTTGACCTTGTTCACTGAATCATACTTCAGTGCTACCTTGATTGTACCTTGAGGACCATCTTCAACGAACTTATAGTTCAAGATATAGCCCTTCTCAAAAAGGATCTTGGTGATTTCCTTTTTCAAATTCGACGCAGGAACCTCAACCACTCTGTGTTTAGCTTGAATGGCATTTCTCAAACGCGTCAAATAATCTGCTATTGGATCAGTCATTTTATATAAGAATTAATTAATCGGGACTCTCCCGACAATATTAAATAATAAATTACCAACTTGACTTTTTTACACCCGGAATCAAACCACTTGAAGCCATTTCACGGAATTGGATACGTGATATTCCGAATTGACGCATATAACCTTTCGGACGTCCCGTCAGCTTGCAACGGTTGTGCAAACGAATAGGATTTGCATTTTTCGGAATCCGCTGCAACTTCTGAGCAGCCTCAAAAGCTTCAACGGGGTCTCCTGTATTCACGATTTTCTTCAAAGCGGCACGCTTCTCGGCATACTTAGCTACCATCTTGGCTCTCTTAACTTCACGAGCCTTCATTGATTCTTTTGCCATATTGTATTAATCGTTTTTAGCATTTTTAAAAGGCAAACCAAACTCTTTGAGCAAGGCATAACCTTCTTCATCAGTCTTAGCAGTAGTTACGAACGTAATGTTCATACCAAGAATTCTATCTATCGAATCGATATTGATTTCCGGGAAGATAATTTGTTCCTGAACACCCAAAGTATAGTTTCCACGACCGTCAAACTTAGTTTCGATACCTTTGAAGTCACGGATACGAGGCAAAGCCACACGAATCAACTTCTCCAAGAACTCATACATTCTTTCACGACGCAATGTCACCATCACACCGATAGGCATCTTTTTACGCAATTTGAAGTTTGCAACGTCTTTCTTTGAAACAGTAGCCACTGCTTTCTGGCCCGTGATTGCCGAAATTTCATTAATAGCCACATCAATGATTTTCTTATCTGCAGTAGCCATACCCAATCCCTGATTGATCACAATCTTCTTGAGCACCGGAATCTGCATAGTAGAAGTATAATTGAACTGTTTCATCAAAGCAGGAGCAATACGCTCTGCATATTCTTTTTTAAGGCTCGCAGTATTTCCCATTACTTAATCTCCTCTCCTGATTTTTTAGCATAACGAACCAACTTGCCGTCAGCATTTAATTTTCTACCAATACGTGTCGGTTTGCCAGTCTTCGGGTCCACAACGTTCAAGTTTGAAATATGAATAGGAGCCTCTTGCTTTACGATGCCTCCCTGAGGATTCTTTGCGCTCGGCTTCTGGCTCTTAGAAACCATATTCAGACCTTCAACGATGGCACGGCGTTTATCCACAAACACCTTCAACACCTTACCAGTCCGACCCTTGTCTTCACCGGCATTCACGTAAACTGTATCGCCTTTTTTAATATGTAACTTACTCATTACTTTATTTCTTAAAATTAAAGTACTTCAGGTGCCAAAGAAACGACTTTCATGTTTGCAGCACGCAACTCACGGGCAACCGGGCCGAAAATACGACTTCCTCTCAATTCACCGGCGTTATTCAAAAGAACGCAAGCGTTATCATCAAAACGGATGTATGAACCGTCAACACGACGGATTTCCTTTTTAGTACGTACAATCAAAGCCTTTGATACTGCACCTTTTTTAATATCACTTGACGGGATGACGCTCTTGACAGAGACAACAATCACATCACCTACAGAAGCATAACGTCTTCTCGTTCCGCCTAAAACGCGGATACAAAGAGCTTCACGAGCACCGCTATTATCTGCAACAACTAATCTAGATTCTGCTTGTATCATAATTACTTAGCTCTTTCTACGATTTCTACAACTCTCCAAGTCTTCGTCTTGCTCAAAGGACGAGTCTCCATAATCAACACTGTATCACCTACGTGACAATCATTTTTCTCGTCATGAGCATGGTATTTTTTCGTCTTGGAAACGAACTTACCATAAATCGGGTGTTTCTCTTTAAACTTAGCAGCCACAACAATGGTCTTATCCATTTTGTCGCTGATTACAACACCTGTTCTTGTCTTTCTTAAATTTCTAGCTTCCATGTGTGGACCATTATTATTTGTTAAGTTCTCTCTGACGCAATACGGTCTTCATACGGGCAATATTACGACGTGCAGCCTTAATCTGTGCAGGATTCTCCAACGGAGAGACAGAATGGTTTAACAGCATCTGAGTATAATTCGCCTCTTCCGTCTGAATACGCTCAGCCAATTCATTGGTCGCTAATTCTCTAATTTCTGCAATCTTCATAATCAAGCGTTTTTATCGTAATCACGTCTAACAATAAACTTAGTTGTAACTGGAAGTTTCTGCGCAGCAAGACGCAAAGCCTCCTTTGCAATCTCATAAGAGACGCCTTCCACCTCAAAAATAATACGTCCCGGAGTAATAGGGAATACATATCCCACAGGATCTCCCTTACCTTTACCCATACGTACATCAGCCGGCTTCTTCGTTACAGGCTTATCTGGGAATATACGAATCCAAATCTGACCTTCACGCTGCATGTAACGGGTCACAGCAATACGGGCAGCCTCTATCTGACGACCGGTAATCCAATGCGTTTCGAGAGACTTAATACCGAACGTTCCGAAAGCCAATTGGTTACCGCGCTGAGCATTACCTTTGCAACGGCCCTTCTGCGGTCTTCTATATTTTGTTCTTTTCGGTTGTAACATAATTCCTAAAATTCAAATTTAACGATTAATGTTCTTCTTCTTACGGAAGTTCTTGCCACCGTTGCCACCACGGCTATTCTCTTTCGTCTGAGCAAAATTCGGAGCCAAATCACGTTTGCCATATACCTCACCGCGGCAAATCCATACCTTAATGCCCAACAAACCGACTTTCGTCAAGGCTTCAGCCTGGCAATAATCTATATCCGCACGGAAAGTGTGCAACGGAGTACGTCCCTCCTTATACATCTCAGAACGCGCCATTTCAGCACCATTCAAACGGCCTGATATCAAGATTTTGATACCTTCAGCGCCACTTCTCATCGTATTGGCAATAGCCATTTTGATAGCACGACGATAAGCAATCTTACCTTCTACCTGACGGGCGATGTTATTAGCCACAATCACGGCGTCAAGCTCAGGCTTCTTTATCTCGAAGATATTGATTTGGATATCCTTATCTGTAATCTTCTTCAATTCTTCCTTCAACTTATCAACTTCCTGTCCACCTTTACCAATGATCAATCCCGGACGTGCAGTGCAAACTGTAATCGTCACGAGTTTCAGCGTACGTTCAATAACGATTCTAGATACGCTAGCCTGAGCCAAACGAGCGTTCAAGTACTTACGAATCTTGCTGTCCTCCAACAAAGAATCACCAAAGTCCTTGCCACCGTACCAGTTAGAATCCCAACCTCTAATAATACCTAATCGGTTGCTTATCGGATTTACTTTCTGTCCCATACTACTTTTAATTAATCATTAGTTTTAGTGCCTACGAACAAAGTCACGTGATTTGAACGTTTGCGAATTCTATAACCTCTACCTTGTGGAGCCGGTCTCATTCTCTTTAACGTAGCGCCACCGTCAACATAAATCTTTGTCACGAACAATTCACCGTCTTCGGCCTTACGTTCGTTCTTTTGTTCCCAGTTTGCAATAGCAGAGCGCAATAACTTCTCTACATCGGCAGAAGCAGCTTTTGAAGAGAACTTCAAAGTACCAAGTGCTCTGTTCACCTCCATGCCGCGAATCATATCCACCACATATCTCATCTTGCGCGGAGAGGAAGGCACATTCTGCAACTTAGCAAAATACTGGGTTTTAAGGGCTTCTTTTCTTTTTTCAGCCGCAATTTTCTTTCTTGCTCCCATTTATATAATTACTTTATTATTTCAAATAATCAACCTGCTTACTTCTTCTTGTTACCAGCATGGCCACCGAACTTACGCGTAGGGGCAAACTCACCCAACTTGTGTCCAACCATATTCTCAGTAACGTAAACAGGAATAAACTTATTTCCGTTGTGAACTGCAATTGTATGACCTACAAAATCAGGAGATATCATTGAAGCTCTGGCCCAAGTCTTTACCACGCTCTTCTTACCGCTCTCATTCATTGCGAGAACTTTCTTTTCGAGCTTTACTTCGATGTATGGACCTTTTTTTAATGAACGACTCATAATTTACTCAGATTTACTTGTTACTTCTTATTACATCTTTCGATAATATACTTGTTGGACTGCTTTTTCGGAGCTCTTGTCTTCAAGCCCTTAGCATACAATCCCTTGCGTGAACGTGGGTGTCCTCCGGACTGACGGCCTTCACCACCACCCATCGGATGGTCATGCGGGTTCATAACCACACCACGGTTATGAGGACGACGACCCAACCAACGAGAACGCCCGGCTTTACCAGAACTTTCCAACGCATGATCTGAGTTACCTACGCTACCGACAGTAGCCTTACAAGCACTAAGAATCTGACGAGTCTCGCCTGAAGGCAACTTGATTACACAATAACGTCCCTCACGAGAGGTCAACTGTGCAAAATTACCGGCAGAGCGAACGAGCAAAGCACCTTGACCGGGACGCAATTCAATATTGTGAATTACGGTACCGACAGGGATGTACTCCAAAGGAAGTGCATTACCAATCTCAGGCGCTGCATCCTTTCCAGACATCAACGTGCTGCCCACCTGCAAGCCGTTAGGAGCAATAATATAACGTTTTTCACCATCTGCGTAAAACAACAAAGCAATACGAGCCGAACGGTTCGGATCGTATTCAATCGTCTTCACTACAGCTGGAACACCGTCTTTCTCTCTCTTGAAATCAATCAAACGGAACTTTCTCTTGTGACCGCCGCCCAAATAGCGCATTGTCATCTTACCGACATTGTTACGACCACCTGTTGAACGTTTGCCATATACAAGAGACTTTTCTGGTACCGATGCAGTAATCTCTTCAAAAGTACCAATAATCTTGTGTCTCTGCCCCGGTGTTGTGGGCTTAAATTTACGTACTGCCATCTTTTATTTAAATATTGCTGTAAAAATCAATAGTTTCGCCTTCCTTCAAAGTCACAATAGCCTTTTTGTAAGCATTTGTACGACCCTGAATAAGACCAGACTTGGTGTAACGGCTCTTGGATTTACCTGCATATCTGCAAGTATTCACCGCTACTACAGTAACATTGTACAAAGCTTCGACTTCTTTCCTAATTTCCAATTTATTAGCCTCAGGACGAACAATGAAGCCGAATTTATTCTGCTTCTCTGTAATTGCGGTCATCTTCTCAGTGACCAACGGTTTAATAATATATCCCATAATGGTTCTCTATTCCTTATTTGGTTAAGATTTCATCGACAACTTTAAGCGAGTTTTCAGTCACAACCATAACGTCCGCGTTCAATACCTTATAAGTATTCAGCGCAGCCGCAGTCATAACATTAACACGTTCGATGTTACGAGCTGACAAATATACGTTTTTATTTGCACCCGGTAAAACGAACAAGGCTTTCTTGCCACCAACTTTAAGATTATTTATAATTTCTATAAATTGCTTAGTCTTCGGAACTTCCATAGTAAAGTCCTCAACCACCACAATTGCATTCTCTTTCGCCTTGTAAGACAGAGCCGACTTACGAGCCAAAACCTTAACCTTCTTATTCAATTTGAAACCGTAATCACGAGGCTTAGGACCGAATACACGACCACCACCTACCAATACGGGAGAGTTGATATCACCGCGACGGGCACCGCCACCACCTTTTTGGCGACCCAACTTACGGGTAGAACCGCTCACTTCACTTCTTTCCTTTGACTTAGCCGTACCCTGACGTTGGTTAGCCAAATATTGCTTTACGTCAAGGTAAATCACATGGTCATTAGGCTCGATATTGAAGATAGAATCATTCAGAAGAACTTTTCTTCCGGTATCTTCACCCTTGATATTTAATACACTAACTTCCATTATTTTTCAATTATTACGATTGAACCTTTGTAACCGGGCACTGAACCTTTAATAAGAAGCAGATTGTGTTCCGGAATTACTTTTAACACTTGCAAATTTTGTGCAGTTACACGCTCGTTTCCCATCTGACCGCCCATACGCAAGCCTTTGAATACTTTAGCGGGATAAGAACAAGCTCCGATAGAACCGGGCTTACGGGCACGGTTGTGCTGACCATGAGTAGTCTGACCTACACCACCGAAACCGTGACGTTTAACTACACCTTGGAAGCCTTTACCTTTTGAAGTTCCGATTACATCTACATAAACGGTCCCTTCAAACATGTCTACCGTAACGGTGTCACCTAAATTCAACTCTTGTTCGAAACCTGTGAACTCGGCCAAGTGTCTCTTGGGAGTAGTACCTGCTTTCTTGAAGTGTCCCATAAGAGGAGCCGTCGTATTCTTCTCCTTAGCTTCCTGGAAGCCGAGTTGAACAGCAGCATAACCGTCTTTTTCTACACTCTTAATCTGAGTTACTACACAAGGACCAGCTTCGATAACAGTGCATGGAACATTCTTACCATCGGCACTGAATACGGATGTCATTCCGATTTTCTTTCCTAATAATCCTGGCATTTCAGTTAATTTTTAATAGTACTAAACTTTAATTTCTACTTCTACACCGCTTGGCAATTCAAGCTTCATCAATGCATCCACAGTCTTAGCAGTAGAACTGTAGATATCAATCAATCTCTTGTAAGAAGACAACTCGAACTGCTCACGAGATTTCTTGTTTACGAAAGTTGAACGGTTCACCGTAAAAATACGCTTGTGCGTAGGGAGAGGTATCGGACCGCTCACAATCGCACCTGTCACTTTCACTGTCTTCACAATCTTCTCAGCCGACTTGTCTACCAAGTTGTGGTCGTAAGATTTCAGTTTAATTCTGATTTTCTGACTCATTGTTTTATTAATTTAATGATTAATGAAAAGGAAAGAAGGTATACCGATTAAGAGTCATTCGCTAACCGGCACCTTCTATCCAGTTTATTGTTTTTTATACCAAATCGGTACGTCCTTTGATTTCCTCAAGTACAACCTTGGCGATAGAACTTGACACAGGAGCATGATGGTCATACGTCATGGAAGACGTAGCTCTACCAGAAGTAATCGTACGCAAAGCCGTCACGTAACCGAACATTTCTGCCAATGGCACCATTGCCTTCACTATACGGGCACCGCTACGGCTGGTATCCATACCTTCAACCTGCCCGCGACGCTTGTTCAAGTCACCAATCACATCACCCATATTTTCTTCCGGAGTCACAACTTCCAATTTCATGATAGGCTCCATCAATACGGGCTTAGCTTGAGCACAAGCGTTCCTGTAAGCCTGTAATGCACAGATTTCGAATGACAACTGGTCTGAGTCTACCGGATGGAACGAGCCGTCAAGCAACTCTACCTTCAAGCTGTCCATCGGGAACCCACCCAAAATACCGTTCTTCATTGCACTCTCGAAACCTTTCTGCACAGAAGGAATGAATTCTTTGGGAATATTACCGCCAGTCACCTTATTTTCGAACTGCAAGCCGCCCTCTTTGAAGTCTTCGTCTACCGGACCTACATTTACAATAATATCTGCAAACTTACCGCGACCACCAGACTGCTTCTTGTAAACCTCACGCAAGTTGACTGTCTTGGTAATTGCTTCCTTGTAATTCACCTGAGGTTTACCTTGGTTACATTCCACCTTAAACTCACGTTTCAAACGGTCGATAATAATATCCAAGTGCAACTCACCCATACCAGAAATTACCGTCTGCCCCGTCTGTTCATCTGTCTTCACTGTGAATGTAGGATCCTCTTCGGCCAACTTTGCCAAACCATTAGACAACTTGTCCAAGTCTTTCTGCGTTTTCGGCTCTACCGCAATACCGATAACCGGATCTGGGAAATCCATAGACTCCAATACGATAGGAGCACCCTCATCACACAATGTATCACCCGTACGGATATCCTTGAAACCGACACCCGCACCGATATCTCCGGCACCAATCACATCAACTGGATTCTGATGATTTGAATGCATCTGGAACAAACGTGAAACACGCTCTTTCTTACCGGAACGAGAGTTATAAATATACGAACCTGCCTCAACCTTACCCGAATAAACACGGATAAATGTCAAACGACCCACATACGGATCGGTAGCAATCTTAAATGCCAAGGCCGAAGTCTTTTCGTCTTCCGACGGCTTACGATCCTCTTCAGCACCTGTATCCGGATTTGTTCCTACAACGTTCGGTGTATCCAACGGAGAAGGCAAGAAAGCACAAACATAATCCAACAACGTCTGTACGCCCTTATTCTTGAACGAAGAACCGCAAAGCATAGGAGTCACTTCCATTGCCACAGTTGCAGCACGCAAAGCCCGGAGGATTTCCTCCTCAGTAATAGTGGAAGGATCGTCGAAGTATTTGCTCATCAAATCATCGTCGAACTCAGCCACCTTCTCCAACATCTTATCTCTCCATTCTTCTGCTTCAGCCTGCAAGTCCGCAGGAATTTCCTCAACAGAATAATCCGCTCCCATTGTCTCGTCATGCCACAAGATAGCCTTCATCTTAATCAAATCGACTACCCCTTTGAAGTTTTCCTCTGCACCGATAGGAATTACAACCGGACAAGGGTTTGCACCCAAGACATCCTTCATCTGACGTACAACCTCAAAGAAGTCAGCACCAGAACGGTCCATCTTGTTGACATACCCCATACGCGGCACATTATACTTATCAGCCTGACGCCATACCGTTTCAGACTGCGGTTCAACACCACCTACGGCACAGTACGCAGCCACGGCACCATCCAACACACGCAACGAACGTTCTACCTCTGCAGTAAAATCCACGTGTCCCGGAGTATCAATCAAGTTAATTTTATATGTTTGGCCATTCCAATTCCAACGAGTTGTAGTAGCTGCTGAAGTAATAGTGATACCACGTTCCTGCTCCTGAGCCATCCAGTCCATCGTAGCGGCACCGTCGTGAACCTCACCAATCTTATGCGTAAGACCGGTGTAGAAAAGGATACGCTCCGAAGTCGTTGTCTTACCGGCATCAATATGGGCCATGATACCGATATTACGGGTCAAATGTAAATCTTGCTTTGCCATTGTTAGCTACTTTAATAAAAATTAGAATCTAAAGTGTGCGAATGCACGATTAGCCTCGGCCATACGGTGCATATCTTCCTTGCGCTTGAAAGCACCACCCTGTTCATTGTAAGCATCCATGATTTCTGCGGCCAATTTGTCCGCCATGGTTTTTCCACCACGCTTACGGGCAAAAAGAATCAAGTTCTTCATTGAGATAGACTCCTTACGTTCAGGACGGACTTCCGTCGGCACTTGGAATGTAGCACCACCCACACGACGAGACTTCACTTCCACTTGCGGAGTCACCTTATCCAAAGCGGCCTTCCAAATTTCCAATGCACTTTTTTCCTCATTGGCCATTTTAGCCTTTACTGTTTCAAGTGCCGCATAAAAAATCTCATACGAAAGATTTTTCTTGCCGTCATACATCAAATGGTTTACAAACTTAGAAACTTTAACATCGTTAAAGACAGGATCCGGAAGGATCACACGTTTTTTTGGTTTTGCTTTTCTCATTTCAAAAAGTTTTTTTCAGTTTGGCTGTACTTCGATAATCTTCAACCCTCCCTCCGGAGCATTTACTCAACCTTTAGCTCAACAAACCAAAACTAATAAATAATAGATTCGTTACAATCAAATGATTTACTTCTTACCTGCTTTAGGACGCTTTGCACCATACTTGGAACGACGCTGCGTGCGGTTAGCCACACCGGCTGTATCCAAAGTACCACGTACGATGTGGTAACGAACACCCGGAAGGTCTTTCACACGACCGCCACGTACCAATACGATAGAGTGTTCCTGCAAATTATGACCTTCACCCGGAATGTAAGAGTTCACTTCCTTCATGTTAGTCAAACGCACACGAGCGACCTTACGCATCGCTGAATTAGGTTTCTTCGGTGTGGTAGTGTACACACGGACGCAAACGCCACGACGCTGAGGACAGTTGTCCAACGCCGGTGATTTGCTCTTTTCTACCAACACTGTTCTACCTTTTCTTACCAATTGTTGAATAGTAGGCATTGTTCTTGTTTTTTAAATTATATATATTGTTATTTATATGATGCAAATTCGTAAAAGTCCACATTAAGGGCTTTCAGGCCGCAAAGTTACGAATTTTATTCCAATACACAATGTGTTTTCCTCTAATTTAAAGGTTTACCCACGTACAAAGCCTCCTACGGCATAGTATTTTAACTTATTTTTCACCGAAAAAGTGTTTTTTACGGATTCAAGGCAAAAAAAGAAGGAGGACTAAGCCTCCCCCTTATTGATTTTGAACGGAGCCACCGTACGAGGTCCGCCCTGATGCATATCTATTTCTCCGAAGTTATGTTCGTACTTATTAATATTGTCCTGCAAGGCATAAAGCAGACGCTTGGCATGCTCCGGAGCCATGACGATACGGGATTTCACATTCGCCTTTGGCAATCCCGGCATCATGCACACGAAGTCTATAATCACCTCGGATGTGGAGTGTGCAATCATGGCCAAGTTTGCGTATGTTCCCTGAGCTACTTCCGGACTGATCTCTATTTGCAGCATACCTTCCTGCTGCGGTTTTTCTTCATTACTCATAATCGTTAGAATTTATATTTCATATACCTATTATATATAGGTACAAATATAGGCATTTTCTCCCGTAACGGCAACATGCGGCCTAAAAAAAGCTGCATCAGCCCTCACATATCAATTCTAAAAGAATGGGATACTACAAATTCATCCAACTTACGATTCAATTGCTTATTTTAAAACCAACTACCTATTTAGCAATTCACGGTTTCCTATATTTCCAATAACGATTATTGCAATCCGGCCTATTCCAAGACATCAACCACAAAACTTAGCTTGTACAATGCCGTAGAAGTATTGGCTTTCACTACCGCACTCATAAAATTTATTCCAGCCTTACCCGTAGTATCAAACTTCAACATGATTTGTAAAGAATCTCCCGGAAATGTAATACTATCACTTACCTCATACCCAGTACAACTACAATCCGGATTCACGTACTCTATAAACAACGGATTATTACCCGTATTATATAAGACATACCGAGCCGTTACTTTCTCACCGGTTCTTACAGCATTTAATTTGACAACTTTATTTTTAATTCGGACTTCAGTCAACGGAAGCTGTTTCCAAAAAATATCCTCTGCCACTCGACTTTCCAAATTTGTAACCACATCATTTTTTTTAGATATTAAATTCCAAAAGAAAAAAAAGCTCCAAACCACTGCTATCAACCCTACGCAAACCCATACATATTTCCTGCTCATAACTTAAAACGATATAAGTACATGATTTCCCGTTCTTCGTTTGGCATGACGTATGAATAATAATAAGGAGAAACATACCCACAGACTTTAAGCCCTTTAGGCACATTCACATCTCCTATCAACACTCCGTCTTTATAAATTTGAAGACCATCAACTGGCTGGGCACCGCCTTTTTGATAAGAGCGGAACAGCAATCCTGTTTCATCCACATACTCTAACCAGTTGTAATAACCCTTGGTTTGACGCTCGTTCCTCCAATACTTACCCGATTCTTTAGGTGTCTTAATATACCTATAATTCAAATCCATATCTTTGCCCGCATAGCCAAAACACTTTTTCTGCCCATAATCGCAATCATATTGGTAAATGAGGGTATCAGCCTCATAAGTCACATAAAAATCCCCATTCTTGGCGATGTCATAATTCACAGAGGAAAAGATTGCCTTGTTTAGGCTATTCTTTTGGTAACTATCCGGATAACCGACAGCCAACAAACGACCGAACTCCTGTTCATCAAGTTTCACTTCCAAGATATTGGCATTTTCTTCCAAATGTTGTTTGGTATTATTCACATAACAACACATAGGATAAGACATACGCACATTAAAATACACATTGTTTTTATAGCTCCTGCACACAATATCATTGTACAAATGGGTGTACTCCGAAGGTGTTTTATAAAGCTTATCCTTATTTAAACTGCCGTCTCCACTATTCTCATAAATGACCCGGAAAAAATCCTTCATTTGAATATCTTTGTCATATATATGATGCCCTCCACTGTAATCCAACAAAAAGAGGTCTCCATTATCCATAAAGGCATGTGTGGCGATATGACCTATCGAAGTTTCGCTTTTGGCATGTCCCCGCCCTAATTTCTTTTCCTTAAAGCTCCCATCTAAATTAAACCGGTACAACATCCCAAAATACTTATCCAAAACAGAAATCACACTATCCCGCAAACTTGTTTCTATCACATAAGAGGTAACCACAGAATCCAATCGGATAGTATCTATCTCCAAATTTGCCACAGCCATATCGGCTCTTGAATCCACCGGGAGTGTGAAATTACCTTTCTTATTCTTCATACAACCGGCCAACATGCAAGCAGCCACAACCCATAAAATTATTTGCTTTTTCATTCCTTACCTTATAATATGAACTCAATGAGATGTAAGCAGACACCTCATTGAGTTAAAATTAGCATTGATTATTATCTCACCGAATCATTTTCTTCAGTTTGCTTTGAACAATTTGTATTGTATTTAGAACAATCCACACCTGCACCGCCGCCACAAATAGAACTTTTATTATTAGCAGCACAACTTTGATCCATATCATCAGAACAACGACAAGTCACATGTACGGAACTCTCACCACCCTCATTTATTGCCAACGCTTCCACATCTGACAGATAGAAATTCTCCCAATCCGGACTCTTCATGTCATCGTAAACGGCATAACCCACATAACCCGTTGAAGCAACCAACAGACCCACTAAAAGAAATTTCATTTTTTTCATATTCTTCTATTATTAAATTACCGGAAGAAACCATTTTATCGTTTACTTCCTTACTAAATTGAAAACTTGCCTCAAAGATAGAGACAAAAGCGACAAGTCGCTTTCTCCTATTTTACATATATTACATCAAATGTAACATTCACGTAAAATACGCATTTTTTTGCTATTCTTTCTCACTTTACCACAATTTCTGCCGCCCGTCCACCATCTCAAAGATACGGTCGTCGCTACCGCGCGTATGGTCGCGAAGGTAAAGCAACGCGCCCCGAGGCACTTTGTAAACCAAAGAATCAGACTCCGCCGTCTGTTCGCCCAACGACTCCCAACCGGCCGCCGTGGCATAGAACAGCTCATAACGGTCGCCTGTGCGGATAAAGTTGTCACGGTTGCGCGGCATATAGACCAACTTGCCAATATGCATGGGACGGCCGAAATCCATTCCCACCCATCCGCCGGACGGTTCACGGTAATCCATCGAAGTGTAAGGGTCACCGTCGAACACGTTGCCGAACTGGTTCACGATACGGCCTTCCGCCACGCCCGGAGGGCTGACAATACGCCCGCACAAGGCCGCCGTGTCTGCAGCAGAAACGTAGAAGGCCAACTCGGATACATTACAATGGCGCGTAGGCGGCCCGTAGTAGCGGACGTAACGGCGGGCCTCCCCTTTATCCGGCAAACATACCACATTCCTCAAACGAGGCGGACGCCCTTTAATGGCAAACAAGGTATCAGGGCAGCGGAAATCCGGATGGTCCGATGCCTCGAACACACCGCCCACCATGTGGGCCTGGAAATCCTCCTTGAACTTTTGCAGCAACACGGCTTTTTGCCGTTCCTCCCCGGCACGGAAGAAGCGCACCGCCCCGGTATACTTCTCCAAAAGGAACGGCACGCCGAGCGACACCAAATGCCCTTTGCGGCAAACCACCAGGCGGAACACCACATCGCCCTGCACATTGTCGATGCGCACCGTATCGCCCTCGAAACGCCCATACCCCACGGGCACCCACGTCCCACGCGTGGCAAGGCAAAGGTAGACCGTCTCGCCCGCGTGCGGGACAAGGGCGAGGCTGTCTGCCGGAATGCGCAGGAAGCGGTTGATTTTCCCGGCATAGGCTGCCGTCACGTCTTGCATCAACGGTTCGCGGAACACCGGCGGGACATCCGTCGTGTCACGCCCGCAGGCATCGCGCATCGCCCTGTTCAGGCTGAACGTCTCCCGGTAAACTTTCCCTTTCGGGTCCCAATACGTCTCGGCTTTCGCAAACTGTTTCGAGCTTTGGCCGATGGAGGCAAAATAAGTGGAATCTTCACCGTCCACCACGAAATTCCAATAATGCGCCACATTCTTGTCGCCTCGCATCAGCATCTTGTCGCATCCGCCGGGGATGCCTAAGGCACGGAATACATACGTCACCAAGTCCGTCAGTTCACGGCAGTTGCCCGAACGCCACTCCACGAGGTCTGGCCCCACCGTGATGCCCGAGGGGAACAAGCCCGTAAAATAAACCGTCCCCACAGACAAGGAATCCATCAAGGCCTGCGCCACGGCCAACACATCCGTGCTGTCTGCCGAGGCACGGATGCTGTCCAACATCGGGTTGTAGCGGTCATAGACCTCCTGCCGCCAGTCGGAAAGCGTCTCCGTCCCCACCCGGTAGGGCAGGATGAATTCCAAGAAGTCGGCAAAGTCCACGTGCCGCCCCCATGGTTGTCCGTGCCATACCTCGAAAGCCTGGTCGATGTTACGGATAAGGTAATCGGATTTAATGACATGTATGTCGTAAACCTTGTATAATGAGTCGGGACAAAATGCACCATCAACTTCAAGCAAAGAATCACGTACAAACTCAGGGCCGCGCCAAGCGCACGGCGGGAACCGCTCGAAATATCGGCGGTACTTCTCCAACTCCTTTCCCGCATAAGCATAATGGCAGGGCATATTCTCTATCAAGAACTGCGCGGCAAGGGATTTCAGGCTGTCACCACGGTAGTGATCCAACACTTGTTCCAACTCTGAACGGTTCTCGCCCGCTGCTTCCAATGCTTCTTCAAGCCGGGATTTTCCCGGATGGCAAGCCAGGAACACCGCCACGCATATCCCGGTCCACACTGCCATCCACATCTTTAGACTATTCATATTCCTTTGGGTCTTAACAAACAACATACGATACCCCAAAATTACGAATTTCTTCCAAACCATACTTTCGCGTATGTTACATATATTTTCATGTATGAAACATCCAAGCCTATTTGACAAGCTCTATTTGTAAGATTATGACATAACGCTCAACTTTCTTAATAAAATAGAAAAACATGCATATCTTGCACCATAAATCAAATAACGTTAAAAATAATCATGATAACAATACCTTGCCAAACTTTTCAATATATTTGCAAAAATAAAAAAATAAATTATGTTGTTTAAACCTATAGAGCCAACAACATTATCGTTATTGACAACCATGCATTGCACCGCGCAATGCAAAAACTGTTGTTTCCAATGTAGCCCCCATAAGAAGGAGAGAATGGGTTTGAATCACATTTACCAATACATCGACAAGATACTTAGCTACTACCCTTCAATCAAAACCATTGTATTCAGCGGTGGAGAATGCACATCAATTAAAGGCGATTTGCTTAAAGGTATCATTTACGCAAATAAAAAAGGACTAACGACACGTATTGTCACTAATGCATATTGGGCAACAAGCTATGAAAAAGCCTATTCGTTTTTGGTAAAACTTAAAGAACACGGATTAAACGAAATAAATTACAGCACAGGTGATGACCATCAAGAATGGATTCCTTATGAAAACATCATCAATGCATGTTTAGCATCACGAGACCTTGGCTTTAACACATTAGTCAATGTCGAAGCGCACTTAAACTCAAGTTTTAATAGAACTATATTCATCAAAGACAAAAGGATTTCAAAATACATAGGAAATAATATGTCAGACTCAACTTGTATTAAAATTATGCAGGGAGTTTGGATGCCTGTCACAGATGAAGCAAAAGAAGAGAGAAAACATCAAAAAAAAGAAGTCCCCCCACATTATAACACCTGCAATTCAATTTTTCATACTATTGCCATAACTCCTAATGGAGATATTTACTGCTGTTGTGGGTTAACTTGCCTGCAAAATCAGACCCTGAAAGTAGGTAATATCCAATATAGCACGAAAGCCTCTATCGAATCCAACCAATTTGAGGACTTGCTTAAAATTTGGATTCATACAGAAGGTCCCATAAAAATATTAGAGTTTTTATACAGAAATACACCCATAAAAAGAAATGAAATAGATTATTCCATGCATATCTGCGAAGTCTGCACGATGCTTTTCAACAGCCCTCATTTTATAGCAGATATAAAAAAACATATAAACCAAATACTACCCAATATTATGTTAAAATACAATTTATCCATAAAATAAAAAGTCATGAAAAAAAAGATATTCAAAAATTCAGTTCTCGGAATTTCTGTTTTAACAGGTGCCACAGGATGCAATAGCGATTCAGGCATGGAAACTAAAGATATAGGGAATGATTTCATCTTAAATGGAAACACTAATACGAACGTAAAGACCAAGGCCATAGCAGTTCCTCTATCAATGGACAACAAACAATATATAAATGCTGTAAAACAATTAGCTAATGACGTTTTCTGTTATCCTGAGTTAGCAAAAGATTTTATAAAATCTCCGCAAACATATTTCTCACGCTATGGATATGAAGGAGAAATTTTATTAGATGATGGAATTATAAAATTAATAATGGCATACGCGAATGATGACATAAGACAGGCTATTCAAAATAATGATTTAAAACTAATGGTCAGATTATGCTCTAAGAATCACTTGTTCGATGATGCCATATCTAAAATTGGATTCAAAAACAAAATAGCAGAGAGTTTAACAAAAGGGAGAGGATTTAATACAGAAATCCAACCCTACTCTTGGTTTTGGTTTGCAGAATGGGTCTTCATGGCACTAGTATATTGGCAACTTAATACAATGGCTGCAACATACACATATACACAAATGGATACAGAGAGTATAGTGGCTGTAAGAACAGACAACACATCCTTATTTAATATAAGGACCTTATGGAACATTGTCAATGAAGACAAGAAAGTTAAATATTTCGCTTCAGAAGAAATTGAACAAATAATAAATGAAGTTATTGAGCCACTAAAGGAAATCAGACCAGAATTATTCAACCAATTTTCTGAAGAAGAAATTAGAAATCAAATAAGAGGTGCTTTCTATGGAACAATATTATAAATGTACTCCGAGTGCGTATGTTTTTTTAACGACTGTTGTTGTGTCATCAATACTGATAATGACATATATATCAGTAGCTACCGCTACTGTATGGGAAAAAAGAAGTTATGAAAATAGTATGGTAATAGTACTCTTGTCTTTATCATATATTATATATTTCTTAACTTTTGCCTTTTCTCCCATTTTCATAAAACTAAAAAACAACTATATACATATACAAGGTTTCATGTTCCATAAAAAGATTTATTTAAATAACATTTTAAAAATAAATCGGATTCATGACCTACCAAAAGGCGTAAGAAGATTTGGAAGTAATGGAGTATGGGGCTATATTGGTATTTTAGATGCAGACAAGAAATACTATACATTATTTAATAATAAAAAAAAGATGATAATAGTTGAATGTTCAAAGAATCAGAAATACGTATTAAGTTGCAATAAGCCTGACGAGTTTATTAATGCAATAATGGTGCGTCTAAAACAATAAAATTATCTAAATAACACATTCATAAATGTACAATGTACATTTTCTATATCGTTATAGAACTTTCATTCATTATTTGAAAAGGGGAACATTATGCTTATTTTTGCTATGTATGTTCATACCAACGTTCTATTTTGACATATACTTAAATAGTTATCTATTTTTTTGCATTGCATCTTCTATTGTCGTATTATCCTCCATATTTCTCACAATTACGGGGCATTACAAATTTACATTACTGGAAATAGGGATTCTTATTGTAATTATTATAGAATTTCTCAGACTTATTATCCAACAAGAAATTCTAATCTACTACCAAGCTTTACTCAAAATGGTCATATTATTATGTTGGATGGTTAATTTACGCAACCTGATTAGGAACGATTATTCTTTCGCCCAAAAAAGCTTATTCTACATTTTATTAATTTGGTTAATGATACAATTCGTATGCTTTATCCATATACAAGACCTTCTACCCATAAGATTTTACAACAGTGTCATATTTTCCACCTATATATCACTTATAATCTGCTTCTTGTCCCTTAACCTTCCCTTAAAAGACGGAAAAGTCTTAAAAAAAACAAGTTTTATTATATTCACCATTTTACTAGCCGCTACAGCCATATACTTTTCTTCAAGGGCATCTTTTATTATTTTGATAACTTTAATTCTATATAAAATAAGAATCAGGTTTCCAATACTTCTAATTATCACCATAATATGCACTATATGCCTAGCCTTTACGCTAAAAACAGATTCTAGTCTTGGCAGAATACTTATTTGGAGAAGCTCTTTTAATATATTCACTGACAACCCTGGTCTTGGAATTGGGGTTGGAAAATTTCCTAATATCTATATGGATTATCAGCAAATGTTTTTAAACTCAATAAAAGTTTCCGACAAAATGAGCTTTTTAGCAGGAAATACCTCCTATGCATATAATGACTTCTTAGAGTTCCTATGTAAATTCGGATTGCTCCCATCCTTCATAGTTTTATTCACGGCTCTTATTACTTATAAAAAAGTATATATTGATTCAAATAGTTATTTTATGATATTTCTATTTTTTATTTCTTCTTGCATTAGTTATTTTGCCCAAATCTTATACTGCCAACTGCTCATAATAACTTTCATCTCTACAATACGACATAATTGTATAAACCTAAGTATGATAAAAAGGAAATATATTTTCAATGGTATTTTCATAATGATACTAACAGCTAGCACCTTTCTATTCTTTGCTAAACATAATGAATACAAAACGTTCATATACAAGGAAAAGGAATCATATTCTTCCATCCCGATTTTACATGACAATCCACAATACCTAATCAGGCGTGCTACTTATCTTTTTGCAAATAAAGAACACAATAATGTTATAAAAACTCTCGATACATTCTCGTATTATATCAAGAGTGACGAATCAGAATTGCTATATGCAAAAGCATTAATACCATTAAGACAATATCAAGAAGCAGAAGAACATCTTAAAAAATCCATTAAAATGTACCCCTCCAAATTTAAGGCCAGATACGAATTAATGATATTATATAAAAACCACTTAAAAAATCATGAAAAAGGTTTGGCCGTAGCACGGGAAATCGTAAAACTGCCAGAAAAAATTCCCACAGGTTTATCACTCTATATAAAAAGATACGCAAAAAATTATATCAATGAGTCGGAAAACGGCTTTATATAACTAATCATAAGAAATCGAACGTCTTATAACAAAACGAAAGCAAAAAGTCAATTCCATCATATCTTAAGTAAGTAAGAAAGAAACTATATGACAAACGTAAAAAGTCCAACAGCAACCAACCAAAAAGATTTTTATGAATAAATATCCAAAAAAACGCCAAACAAATGGATATTTCGCGCATATATGCAAATCAATCACAGCCAAACGAAAAATCATTCGGCTGAAAGCGAAAAATCGTTCGGCGCAGAATGAGGAAAAGCAGTGCGGGAAAAAGCCCAAAAACGTCCCCAAAGCAGGAAAAGAAGCCCTGAAAATGGTCCGAAAAGAGCCAGAACGGACGTTTCGGCATACATTTGGCAACTATCAAAAAGCTCCAGGAAACGCTATCGCGCTTTACCGGAACGGCACGCCATGCGCCCCACCTGACCGAGCTTCCGGCAAAAAGGCAGCCTAAGCCCTCATTCCCTTACAAACAGGAAACCGCAAAACCGATGAGAATCGTCTATTTTCCTCCACGCCCCCACTCGTCCCCAAATGAACGATTCTCAAAGGGGAGAAACTTACTTTTTGACATTCTGCCGTTTCCCTCCCTTGATGGTTCCTCCCCTCATTCATTGAAAATGCTCCGCCCGTCCGGTGTGACACCCTCAGCGGATATCCGGATTTCACGGCAAGACGAATTGTTGTAAAACTCGATAATAGCCTCGCCATTCTCGTCCATCCGCACGTCCGGGTTCCAATACAGCGTACGGCGGAAGTCCTCCGCCGGGGGCATCAGGGAATAATCCGGCATCTCGAACGTGGAAGGCACGTTGTAACCTTGGAAGTATGTGCGGCGAACGCCTTTCTCCATCCTACGACGAGGAGAGAAATGCGTGTAGACGAATACGGTAACCACATCCTCTGCATAAGGGGGATAATGGTAAGCTACCGACGCATTGGGATTCTCCGTAATATACACGGACTTCGCTTCATCCAAGAAAAAAGGGAACAAAGCTATGGTCTCTTTCGTTCGTTCGCTTATAGGAACCTCTATAGCCATCTCCCCTCCTCCTTTTGCATATTCGTTATCCAAGATCCACACGATTGGACGCCCCTTGTAACGTCCCCATTCCACATGTTCCTTCCCAAAGGTAGGACTTTTCTCCACATCCCCTGCCTCCACTGCGGCTTCTTCAAGCGGATTTGAATCCATTTCACCGAATGCCCCTGTATAAAACGGAGTATGGCTTAAATCCACAAACTCACTCCGCTCCATGAACCAATCACAAAACAACGGGATTTCTTTCCCTTCATCCAAATACCGTTCCGTTTCCTCATCGCAGTCATAATACACGTCGGCCCAATACTGCCCGCGCTTCTCCGTAGCCCAGGCCGCACGGGCACCGTCCGTGAAACGGCGCTTGGCCTTCACGTCCACCTCGGGAAGCTTGTGAAGCCGTTCCGAAAGGGAAAGAAGGGGCAACGTGTCGAACTCCATCGTGTCCGGCAGTAAGGGCAAGTCCGACGGAAGGACCGGAAGGGCACGGCACTCATAAGGGGACAAGCGGCGGGCCGGAGGACCGAAACGACGGTCAACCGTCAAGAGGTAACGGCTCTTAAGCTTCTTCACACCGGCCTTGAGCTGAAGGTTCCACTCCCCCCATACGTCCGGAAGCGAAAAGGCATAACGACCCGCGCTATCTGTCAACATCTCACCGTCCGTGTAACTTCCACCGGAATACACGTAGACTTTAATCGGAATGCTATCCACCGGCAAGGACTTCTTAACCGAACGCAAATGTCCCGTGATATACAACATGTCTTCCACCGGACGCCACTCCCCCGGACTGCGCGGGCGATACCCGGACAGTTCTTCCCAGTCGTAACGCCGCCAACCCTGGACCAGCATCAACAGGTCAGACGCACGGCGGTGCACCGAATCGTCCGACTCGAAATAATAACCCACATTGTCGATGTAACCCTTCACTTCGGAAGACAGCAGCAGCCATGACTTCACCGAAGGGCCGCGCCCGTTGAACACCGTGCCGCCGTCCATCGCAGAAAAGGAGAAGACAGAGCCGGGGACGGAACGCAGGCGGAGGCGGACCTTGCCGCAGGGCGTGAGGCGGGACGTCTCTGACATGATGCCGATCGTGTCGGAGGCCGAAGGCTTCGGAAAAAGGAAAAACAAGCGCTCGCACAGGATGCGGCCGCTGCCGTCGAACACCGTCAGCTGGTTCACGCCCTCGGGGAGGCTGTCCCGAAGGTACGACTTATGGTAACCCGAGCCCACACGGAACGTGTCGCAAGTCCATACACGGCCGTAGTTCATCAGCATGTAGCCCAACAGGCGGTCGCGGTACGACGCCGTGCCACGGACGCTGAAGCGCAAAGAATCGTCAAAACAAGGGGGGAGCTCCAACACGCAACCCTCTGAGGATGGCGCCGGCAAGGGAAATTCCTTAATACGGCCACGGGTGTCACGCAGGCGGAAACGGAGCCCGTCGCAGGATGACGGGACTGTGAACACGCCACGACCCGTGCTGTCCGAGGAGCCACGGCACACCACACGCCCCGAGCCGTCTAGCAGCTCACCCTCGGCCTGCACATGACGCCCACTGCCGTCGGATACCTGAAAGGCCACGCGGCTGCGCAAGCCCGACACCAGACGGCCGCCCTCCGGATAAAAGGACACGTTCAGGCGCGAACGCTGCAACGTGTCCGCCTCACGGAAATCAGGCAAGCGGCGGCGGTAACTGCGCTCGTCCATCACCGGTTCATAAGCTCCCGGGGTGGGAGGGGTGCGGAACACCGGGAACACGCGGGAGAAACACGCCGCGCCCCCCCAGTTCGACATGTAACGGGTGAAGGCGCGGACCTCATAGAAGCCCGCGCCGTAAAGGGAATCCAACGATAGGTCACCGTGCGCATGGCCCCGCCCGTCTATCTTCAGCTTCCGCCGCTGTACCACGTCGCCACTCGGGTTCAGCAGCTCGACGTAGAGCACGCGGCTACGGACGCCGGGACAGTGCCCGTCTGCACGGACCACATAGGCCGTGAACCACATCTTCTCGCCCATGAAGTAACCCGTGTTGTCGAAATGGAGGTAGACCTTCTCCTGGACCATACGACGTGTCGCGGACACCACACGGGTCATGCATCCTAAAAGGCTGTCCAATGCAGACGGAGCGCATACCGTTTGGGCCAAGGTTTGGCAACACCACCCGAAAAGGAAAGATAATGTAATCAAGGATTTCAAGTTATCCCATTTTCTAATAAGTCCTATCATAAAAAAGCCTCACAAGAATTATACATATTTATTTCACTATAAAGGTGGATAAAATAAACCGACCAAACAATAGGAATATATAAAATGTAACACCAAACAAACGATTCGTTACACTACAAAAAAAACCGCCCCGGAATATATCCGGAAGCGGTCTTGTCAACACTCCTTTACAAGATTTATCTACTTGTCAAAATCAAGTATGGACTTACGATTGGCCATCAGGCGATCGTATTCCTCCTGACAACCTACGACAATCTTACCGAACTCACGAAGCCCCGTACCCGCCGGTATCAGATGACCGCAAATCACGTTCTCCTTCATACCTTCGAGTTTATCGGTCTTTCCATTGATGGCCGCGTCATTCAGCACCTTCGTCGTTTCCTGGAAGGAAGCTGCCGACATGAAGCTCGAAGTCTGCAGTGCCGCACGGGTAATACCTTGCAGAATCTGGATTGAAGTGGCCGGCATGGCGTCACGTACCTGCACTAACTTCAAATCCTTACGTTTCAACGTAGAATTCTCGTCACGCAACTTACGGGCCGTCACAATCATACCTTTCTGCATCGTTTCCGAGTCACCGGCATCCACCACGACTTTCTTGCCCCAAATGCGGTCGTTCTCTTCTGCGAAATCGAGTTTGTCCACAATCTGCTGTTCCAAGAACCGCGTGTCGCCCGGTTCGTCAATCTGCACTTTGCGCATCATCTGGCGGACAATCACCTCAAAGTGCTTATCGTTAATCTTCACACCCTGCAGACGGTACACGTCCTGTATCTCGTTCACGATATACTCCTGCACCGCCGTTGGACCTTTAATGGCCAAAATGTCGGCAGGCGTAGTGGCACCGTCAGACAACGGAGTACCAGCACGTACATAGTCGTTCTCTTGTACCAGAATCTGTTTGGACAACGGCACGAGATACTTCTTCACTTCACCCAACTTGGAAGTGACGATAATCTCACGGTTACCGCGTTTCAGTTTACCCATCGTGATTTCACCGTCGATTTCCGAAACCACTGCGGGATTGGACGGATTACGCGCTTCGAACAACTCCGTCACACGCGGAAGACCTCCCGTGATGTCGCCGGCTTTACCTACGGCACGCGGAATCTTCACCAATACGTCTCCGGCTTTGACAATCTGATTGTCCTCAATAGCCAAGTGTCCGCCGATGGGGAAGTTATACGTACGAATCAGCTCTCCGTTCTCGTCCAAGATATGAGCCGAGGGAACCTTCGTCCTGTCTTTTGACTCTATGATAATCATCTCGCGCAGACCCGTCGTCTCGTCGGCTTCCACACGATAAGTCACACCTTCTATCACGTCTTCAAACTGAATCTTACCCGGAGTTTCCGTCACGATAACCGCGTTAAACGGATCCCACTTGGCTATCAGCTTGCCTTTCTCTACTTTATCTCCTTCGTTCACATACAAAGTAGAACCGTAAGGCACATTTTGCGTGAAGAGGACAATATCGGTATTCACGTCGACGAAGCGGACCTCGGCCAAACGTCCTACCACCATCTTGGCTGCATTTCCGGTCTCATCGGTAATGTCTACCGTACGCAACTCTTCAAACTCTACCTTCGAATCGTACTTCGCGACGATAGACGCATTGGCTGCCGCATTCGAAGCCACACCACCGGCATGGAACGTACGCAACGTCAACTGTGTACCCGGCTCACCGATGGACTGGGCGGCAATCACACCGACCGCCTCGCCTTTCTGTACCATCCGGCTCGTAGCCAAGTTGCGGCCATAGCACTTCATGCAGACTCCCTTACGGCTCTCGCAAGTCAATACGGAACGGATTTCCACGCTCTCAATCGGAGAGTCTTCGATTTCCTGTGCCTTGTCTTCCGTGATTTCCTCCCCGGCGGAAACAATCAACTTACCCGTCGTAGGATTGATAATATCATGCACGGACACACGTCCGAGGATACGTTCGTAAAGTGAAGAAATGACTTCATCGCCGTTCTTCAAAGCCGTACATACCAGACCGCGCAACGTACCGCAATCCTCTTCCGTGATAATCACATCGTGGGATACGTCCACAAGACGACGCGTCAAGTAACCGGCATCGGCTGTCTTCAAGGCCGTATCGGCCAGACCCTTACGGGCACCGTGGGGAGAAATGAAGTACTCCAACACACTCATGCCTTCCTTGAAGTTGGAAAGAATCGGGTTTTCGATAATCTGGGCGCCTTCGGCTCCGGCTTTCTGGGGCTTGGCCATCAAACCACGCATACCGGAAAGCTGGCTGATCTGTCCGGCAGAACCACGGGCTCCGGAATCCAACATCATATATACGGCATTGAAACCCTGATCGGCTTCTTTCATGGTCTTCATCAAGACCTTGGAAAGGTCGTTATTGACGTGTGTCCAAGTATCGATGACCTGGTTATAACGTTCGTTGTCCGTAATGAAACCCATACCATAATCATTGGCAATACGTTCCACTTCTTCGTTTCCGCGACGAACCAGTTCCTCTTTTTCTTCCGGAATGATAATATCCCCCAAGTTGAAAGACAAACCGCCCACGTATGCCATGCGATAACCCAGATTCTTGATACCGTCCAGGAATTCGCAGGCACGAGCCACACCTACCGTCTTGATCACGTCGGTAATGATGCCGCGCAAGGTCTTTTTGGAAATGATGTCATTGAAATATCCGACTTCTTCCGGTATAATCTCGTTGACAATCACACGACCTACAGACGTTTCCACCATCTTCTTTTCCAACTCGCCATTCGCATTCAGGTCTTTTACCACAACTTTAATAGGCGCATGAATGTCCACACGCTTCTCATTGTAAGCAATGATAGCCTCTTCGGGACCATAGAATGTCAAACCTTCGCCCTTAGAACCGGGACGGAGCTTGGTAATATAGTAGAGGCCCAACACCATATCCTGAGAAGGCACCGTAATCGGCGCACCGTTTGCCGGATTCAGAATATTGTGAGACTGCAACATCAGAATCTGCGCTTCCAGAATCGCTTCGTTGCTCAAAGGCAAATGCACGGCCATCTGGTCACCGTCGAAATCGGCATTGAACGCCGTACATGCCAACGGGTGCAACTGGATAGCCTTACCTTCTATCATCTTGGGTTGGAAAGCCTGGATACCCAAGCGGTGCAATGTCGGGGCACGGTTCAACAACACTGGATGACCTTTCATTACGTATTCCAAAATATCCCAAATCACGGGTTCCTTGCGGTCTACAATCTTCTTGGCAGACTTCACGGTCTTCACGATACCGCGTTCTATGAGCTTACGGATGATGAACGGCTTATAAAGTTCTGCGGCCATCAATTTAGGCAGACCGCATTCTCCCATCTTCAACTCCGGTCCTACAACGATTACCGAACGGGCTGAATAGTCCACACGCTTACCCAACAGGTTCTGACGGAAACGGCCTTGCTTACCTTTCAACGAATCGGAAAGGGACTTCAAAGGACGGTTGGCATCCGTCTTTACCGCACTGGATTTGCGGGAGTTGTCGAACAAGCTGTCCACGGCCTCTTGCAACATACGTTTCTCATTACGCAAAATCACCTCGGGAGCTTTGATTTCAATCAGTCGCTTCAGACGGTTGTTACGGATAATGACACGGCGATACAAGTCGTTCAAGTCGGAAGTGGCGAAACGGCCGCCATCCAACGGAACCAACGGACGCAGTTCGGGCGGAATCACCGGAAGGATTTTCATAATCATCCATTCGGGCTTATTGCGTCCCCGACTGGCACGGAATGACTCAACCACCTGCAATCGCTTCAGAGCTTCGGTCTTACGCTGCTGGGCCGTATCGGCATTGGCACTGTCACGCAATTCGTATGACAATTTATCCAAATCCAAACGGATTAAAAGGTCATAAATGGCCTCTGCTCCCATCTTGGCTATGAACTTATTAGGATCCGAATCATCCAAATACTGGTTCTCTTTGGGAAGTTTCTCCAAATAATCCAAATATTCATCTTCGGTCAGCAAATCGTTTGCTGCGATTCCTTCTTCGGCCAACACACCCGGTTGGATGACAATATAACGTTCGTAGTAAATGACTGCATCCAACTTCTTTGTCGGTATTCCCAACAAATAACCGATTTTGTTAGGTAACGAACGAAAATACCATATATGAGCTACAGGTACCACCAACGCAATGTGTCCTGAACGTTCGCGACGTACCTTCTTTTCTGTTACTTCCACGCCACAACGGTCGCAAACAATACCTTTATAACGAATCCGTTTGTACTTTCCGCAATGGCATTCATAATCCTTCGTCGGACCGAAAATACGCTCGCAGAACAAACCGTCACGTTCGGGTTTATAGGTACGATAGTTAATGGTTTCGGGTTTCAAAACCTCACCATACGAATTTTCCAGGATTTCTTCGGGCGAAGCCAATCCGATGGTAATCTTCGTAAAGTTACTCTTTATTTTAGATTCTTTTCTAAAAGCCATATTCTGTTATTAATAAAAGAGTTCAACTGTTATTCAAGCGTAATGCTCAACCCCAAGCCTCTCAACTCGTGGAGCAACACATTCAGTGATTCCGGGATACCCGGAGTCGGCATCGGCTCGCCCTTGACAATCGCTTCGTATGCTTTCGAACGGCCTACCACATCGTCCGACTTGATAGTCAAGATTTCCTGTAGCACATGAGATGCACCGAACGCCTCGATGGCCCAGACTTCCATTTCTCCGAAACGCTGACCACCGAACTGTGCCTTACCACCGAGCGGCTGTTGGGTAATCAATGAATACGGACCGATGGAACGGGCGTGCATCTTGTCTTCTACCATGTGGCCTAACTTCAACATATAAGCAATACCGACAGTGGCCAACTGGTCGAACTTCTCACCAGTCTCGCCATCATACAACTGCGTAGAGCAATAGCGCGGCAAACCGGCCTTATCCGTCCATTCACACAAGTCATCCAACGTAGCACCATCGAAAATCGGAGTCGCAAACTTCACTCCAAGTTCTTTTCCGGCAGCCCCTAAAACAGTCTCGAAAATCTGACCGATGTTCATACGAGAAGGCACACCCAACGGATTCAAAACGATATCGACCGGCGTTCCGTCGGCCAAGAACGGCATGTCTTCCTGACGTACGATTTTTGATACGATACCCTTGTTTCCGTGACGTCCGGCCATCTTGTCGCCGACACCGATCTTACGTTTCTTGGCGATATAAACCTTAGCCATCTGAATGATACCTGAAGGCAACTCATCGCCAATCGTAATCGCAAACTTCTTACGTTTCAGTTCGGCATCAAGCAACTTGTATTTCTTCAGGAAGTTTATAATCAGTTGAGATATCAATCCGTTCAGATGCTCGTCGTCCGTCCAGCCACTTAACTGTATCGTCGTAAAATCGAGTCCTTCCAAAGCGGAAGCCGCAAACTTACGTCCCGAAGCAATCACATCGCTACCCATATAATCTTTCACGCCTTGTGAAACCTTGTCTTTCGTCAGTTCCAACAATTTGTCTATCAAGATGGCCTTCAGATCTTCAACCTTACTGTTGAATTCCTCATCTATTTTCGGAAGAATCAGTTTGTCCGCAGCCTTGGCAGCACGTGTCTTGATGGCACGGGAGAACAACTTCTTATCTATCACCACACCATTCAATGACGGAGAAGCTTTCAAAGAAGCATCCTTCACATCACCGGCTTTATCACCGAAAATGGCACGCAGCAGCTTCTCTTCGGGCGAAGGATCGCTCTCACCCTTCGGAGTAATCTTACCAATCATAATATCACCCGGCTGAATGCGGGCACCGACGCGGACAATACCATTTTCATCCAAATCTTTAGTAGCTTCTTCGCTTACATTCGGAATGTCGGCCGTCAACTCTTCCACTCCACGTTTCGTTTCACGCACTTCCAACGAGAATTCTTCCACATGGATAGAAGTCAAAATATCTTCGCGTACCACGCGTTCGTTCAGCACAATGGCATCTTCATAGTTATAGCCTTTCCATGGCATGTAAGCCACCAAAAGGTTCTTACCCAACGCCAGTTCTCCTTGTTGGGTAGAATAACCTTCCGTCAAGATGTCTCCGGCTTTTACGCGTTGACCTTTATCGCAGATAGGACGCAGGTCTATCGTCATATTCTGGTTTGTACGACGGAACTTCGGAATACGGTATTCTTTCAACGCTGGCTCGAAACTTACGAACTCTTCTTCTTCCGTACGGTCGTACAAAATACGAATGGTCGTAGCGTCCACATACTCTATCACACCATCACCCTCGGCTGTAATCATCGTACGGGAATCCTCACATACCTGCTTTTCTATACCGGTACCTACAATCGGAGATTCGCTACGCAACAAAGGCACCGCCTGGCGCATCATGTTTGAACCCATCAACGCACGGTGCGCATCGTCATGCTCCAAGAACGGAATCAAAGATGCGGCAATAGAAGCAATCTGCTGCGGAGCCACGTCCATCAGATTCACATCAGAAGGGGGAACAACTGGATAATCGTCATCCTGACGACACTTTACTTTCTTACGGATAAACGTACCGTCATCATTCAACGGCGCATTACCCTGTCCGATAATCTTGCCTTCTTCCTCTTCTGCTGTCAAATATTCAATACCGGTTTCCAATGATAAATCAACCACTCCGTCTTGCACCTTACGGTAGGGGGTTTCGATGAAACCGAGGTCGTTAATCTTGGCATATACACACAAAGAAGAAATCAAACCGATGTTCGGTCCTTCAGGAGATTCGATAGGACACAGGCGGCCATAGTGTGTATAGTGTACGTCACGCACCTCAAAACCGGCACGTTCACGAGACAAACCGCCAGGACCGAGGGCAGACAAACGACGTTTGTGCGTTACCTCTGCCAAAGGGTTGGTCTGGTCCATGAATTGCGAAAGGGCATTGGTCCCGAAGAAAGAATTAATCACGGAAGAAATGGTCTTCGCATTAATCAGGTCCGTCGGAGTAAAGACTTCGTTATCACGTACATTCATACGTTCCCGAATCGTACGACTCATGCGAGCCAAACCAATAGCAAACTGATTGCTTAATTGTTCGCCCACAGTCCTTACACGACGATTGCTCAAATGGTCAATGTCATCCACAAGTGCCTTCGAGTTTATCAACTCTATCAAATACTTGATAATCTCGATAATATCTTCTTTCGTCAATACGCGGACGTCCATATCCGTAGAAAGATTCAGTTTTCTATTGATACGGTATCGTCCCACTTCGCCCAAATCATAACGTTTCTCTGAAAAGAACAAGTTATTGATAACTTCACGTGCACTGGCATCATCTGCGGGGTCGGCATTACGCAACTGACGGTAAATGTATAATACAGCCTCCTTCTCAGAATTACTCGGGTCTTTCTGAAGTGTATTGAAAATGATAGAATAATCAGACGTATTTATCTCTTCCTTATGCAACAACACACTTTGGACACCGCTATCCAAAATGATACAAATATTGTCTTCGTCCAATATAGCCTCACGGTCTAAGATGACTTCATTACGCTCTATTGAAACCACCTCACCGGTATCTTCATCCACGAAATCTTCAATCCAACTCTTCAGTACGCGCGCAGCTAACTTCTTACCTATGTATTTCTTTAAATTGGTTTTCGTCGCTTTGACTTCTTCTGCCAAGTTGAATATCTCCAAAATATCCTTGTCGTCCTCGAAACCTATGGCACGCAACAAAGTCGTAACAGGCAATTTCTTCTTGCGGTCGATATACGCATACATGACATTATTAATGTCTGTAGCAAATTCAATCCATGAACCTTTGAATGGAATGATTCGTGCCGAATACAGTTGCGTCCCATTCGCGTGAATACTTGAACCGAAGAAAACACCTGGAGAACGATGTAACTGAGAAACTACAACTCGTTCAGCACCGTTAATAATAAAAGTTCCATTATCGGTCATATAGGGAATAGGACCTAAGAACACATCCTGAATAACCGTATCAAAGTCTTCGTGGTCCGGATCGGTACAGTACAACTTCAATTTGGCCTTGAGCGGCACACTATAGGTAAGTCCCCGCTCTAAACACTCTTCTATAGTATAGCGCGGCGGATCAATATAATAATCAAGGAACTCCAAAACGAAGTTATTACGCGTATCGGCAATTGGAAAATTCTCTGAGAAGACTTTATACAAGCCGTCGTTTTTACGTTTCTCAGGAGGAGTATCCAACTGCAGGAAGTCCTTAAACGACTTCAATTGCACATCAAGAAAATCCGGATAAGGCATCGGACTCTTAACTGTTGCAAAGTTAACTCTCTGATTTACAAGATTAGAAGACATCTATATTATTATTAGTTGAACTTGTTGATAGTTTTAGACACAAAAAGGTAAAGAACCCTCTACCAGAGGATTCTTTACCGACAAACCTGCTAATACAGGCTTTTTAATTACTTCAACTCGATTTCAGCACCAGCTTCTTCGAGAGTCTTCTTCAAAGCTTCAGCATCAGCTTTCGGCATTCCTTCCTTCAGCACGCTAGGAGCACCGTCAACCATTTCTTTTGCTTCTTTCAAGCCAAGGCCACAAGCTTCTTTCACAGCCTTAACTACCTGCAACTTAGCTGCACCTGCACTCTTCAATACAACATCGAAAGAATCCTTTGCAGCAGCAGCTTCAGCACCGCCAGCAGCAGGACCAGCAGCAACAGCAACAGCTGCAGCAGCAGGTTCAATTCCATACTCATCCTTCAGGATAGTTGCCAATTCATTAACTTCCTTAACTGTCAAATTTACCAATTCTTCAGCAATAGCTTTCAAATCTGCCATTTTTATTCTATTTTTTATTTGTTTGATACTAATTTAAATTATTCGGGTCTTTCACCGAGAGTCTTGAGAACTCCATGAATAGTGTTTCCACCTGATTGAAGAGCAGAAAGTACATTCTTCGCCGGTGATTGCAACAAAGCCACAATCTCGGCAATAACTTCATCCTTACTCTTGATAGCCGTGAGAGCTTCGAGTTGGTCTGCACCCACATAGAAACCTTCTTCAGCATAAGCCGCTTTCAATGCAGGCATTCCATCCTTAGCAAAATCTTTCAACAACTTTGCTGGAGCATTTGCCGTATTTGCAAACAACACAGCAGTCGTGCCCTTTAAGCAATCGTACAAAGGAGTATAATCTGCTTCAGCCGCTTCCAAAGCTTTGTGAAGTAATGTATTCTTCACAACTACCATTTTAATTTCAGACTGAAAACATTTTCTTCTCATCGCACTGGTCGTTGCGGCATTTAACCCCGTCACATCAACCAGATAGAAATGAGCATACTCATTCAAGACTTCGCCAAGTTGGGCTATAATATTACCTTTATCTTCCTTTCTCATGATTCAATTACTTTTTAAATTTCCTCAACAGCCTTCGGGTCAATCTTGATACCGCGGCTCATCGTACTTGAAAGATAAATACTCTTAATATAGGTACCCTTAGCGGCTGCAGGTTTCAACTTATTGATAGTTGAAATAAACTCTTTTGCATTCTGTGCAATTTGCTCAGCAGTAAAAGAAACCTTACCTATAGAAGTGTGTACAATACCAGATTTATCTACTTTAAAGTCTATCTTACCTTGTTTCACTTCTTTTACAGCCTTGGCCACATCCATAGTTACAGTACCACTCTTCGGGTTAGGCATCAATCCGCGAGGACCGAGTACACGACCGAGGGCACCGATTTTTCCCATTATTGAAGGCATAGTGATAATGACATCCACGTCAGTCCAACCGCCCTTTATCTTCTCGATATATTCATCAAGACCTACATAGTCAGCGCCTGCTTCCTTAGCAGCAGCTTCAGCATCTGGAGTACACAAGCAAAGAACCCGCGTAACTTTACCCGTACCATTTGGCAGAGACACAACACCTCTCACCATCTGATTGGCTTTACGGGGATCCACACCTAAACGTACATCAATGTCCACGGAAGCATCAAACTTGGTTGTCGTGATATCCTTAACCAACTGAGAAGCTTCTTTCAAAGAGTATGCTTTCCCTGCTTCAATCTTGTCAGCGACCAACTTCTGGTTTTTTGTCAGTTTACTCATTTTAATTGAAGATTTTAATTATTAACCCGGGAAGTCTCCTTTTACAGTGATACCCATACTTCTTGCTGTTCCTGCAACCAATTTCATCGCAGCTTCTATTGTAAAGCAATTCAAATCAGGCATTTTATCCTGAGCAATCGTACGCACTTGCTCCCAAGAGATTTCAGCAATCTTTTTACGGTTCGGTTCAGCAGAACCACCTTTTAACTTCGCAATCTCCATCAACTGTACTGCTACGGGAGGAGTCTTGACGATAAAGTCATATGACTTATCAGTATAATAGGTGATTACCACCGGGAGCACCTTACCGGCTTTCTCCTGCGTTCTGGCGTTGAATGCTTTACAGAAATCCATGATATTGATACCCTTGGAACCCAAAGCAGGACCTACTGGGGGTGATGGATTTGCAGCGCCTCCTTTAATCTGTAATTTGATTAATCCAGCAACTTCTTTAGCCATTTTTTTGTTATTTATTGAATTTGATATTCAAGAACAATACGCGTAACAAAACGCATCATTCTTTCTCCACTTGCATAAAACCTAATTCCAACGGCGTCTTACGGCCGAAAATCTTAACCATTACTTTCAGCTTCTTCTTTTCGTTATTCACTTCTTCGATTACGGCAGAAAAGCCACTAAAAGGTCCTTCTGTTACCTTAACCGTTTCCCCTTCAGCATAAGGTATCAACACTTCTTCAGGTACATCTTGCATTTCGTCAACAGCACCTAAAAGACGATTAACCTCAGATTGACGCAACGGAGTAGGGTTACTATTAGATTCACCCAAAAAGCCCAATACGTTCGGCGTATTACGCAACAATACAGGTATCTCACCCACTAAAGCCGCCTCTACCAACACATAACCCGGTAAATGATTACGTTCCTTAACGATACGTTTACCATTACGAACCTGAACTACTTTTTCTGTCGGTATCAACACCTGAGAGACGAATTTTCCAAAGTCACCTTTTTTAATTTCGGCATCAATGTACTCCTTCACCTTGCTTTCCTTTCCACTCACGGCACGCATAACGTACCATTTCATTTCAGTATCAGCCATCTCTCTACTTAATTAGGATAAATAACTTCCATTGCGCTCTGGAATACGAAGTCCATAGCAAAAACAACCAGTGCAATGAGTAGGGAAGCAGATAATACTACGACTGCACTGTTAGTAAGTTCTGAACGAGTCGGCCAAGTTGTTTTATGGACAAGCTCATCATAAGATTCCTTACAATATTTAAAGATCTTCTTAAACATACTCTTTATTATTAGCACGGGAGGAGAGGCTCGAACTCCCGACACCCGGTTTTGGAGACCGGTGCTCTACCAACTGAGCTACTCCCGTAAATGGCTCTCTCTTAGGGGAGAGCCTATGATGACCTTAAATTAGTCAAAAACTTCAGTAATCTGACCAGAACCTACCGTACGTCCACCTTCACGGATAGCGAAACGCAAACCTACGTTCAAGGCTACCGGATAAATCAAGTTTACTGTAATTTCCACGTTATCACCCGGCATTACCATTTCTGTACCTTCTGGCAAGTGAATTTCACCTGTACAGTCCATAGTACGCAGATAGAATTGAGGACGGTATTTGTTTCCGAACGGAGTATGGCGTCCACCTTCTTCTTTCTTCAAAACGTAGATAGAAGCCTTGAAACCAGAGTGAGGAGTAATAGACCCCGGATGAGTAATTACCATACCACGCTTGATTTCTGTTTTATCGATACCACGAAGCAACAAACCAACGTTATCACCAGCTTCACCTTCGTCCAACAACTTACGGAACATTTCTACACCGGTAATCACAGACTTCTTGTCTTCGCCCAAACCGAGAATCTGAACTTCATCACCTACTTTCACAACACCAGTCTCGATACGACCAGTTGCTACAGTACCACGACCAGTAATAGAGAATACGTCCTCAACCGGCATCAAGAAAGGCTTTTCAACGTCACGAACAGGCTCCTGGATCCAAGTATCACAAGCGTCCATAAGTTCCATTACCTTATCTTCCCATTCAGGTACACCATTCAATGCACCCAAAGCAGAACCACGGATAATCGGAGTATCTTCTTCGAAGTCATAAGCTGCCAACAGTTCACGCATCTCCATCTCAACGAGTTCCAACATTTCTTCGTCATCAACCATATCGCACTTGTTCAAGAATACGACCAAACGCGGAACGTTTACCTGACGAGCCAACAAGATGTGCTCACGAGTCTGAGGCATCGGACCATCAGTTGCAGCAACCACGATGATTGCACCATCCATCTGCGCAGCACCAGTTACCATGTTCTTTACATAGTCGGCATGTCCCGGGCAGTCAACGTGTGCATAGTGACGGTTTGCAGTTTCATACTCAACGTGTGATGTATTGATAGTAATACCACGCTCTTTTTCTTCGGGAGCGTTATCAATCTGATCAAACGATTTTACTTCTGACAAACCCTTCTTTGCCAATACTGTAGTAATAGCAGCAGTCAAAGTAGTCTTTCCGTGGTCTACGTGACCGATAGTACCAATGTTTACATGAGGTTTGGTACGCTCAAACTTCTCTTTAGCCATAGCTTTTTCCTTTTTATTTAATTAATGAATAATCTAATGCTCATCTGAGCTGTTACCGAGACTTGAACTCGGGACCTCTTCCTTACCAAGGAAGTGCTCTACCGCTGAGCTATAACAGCAAAAAATCAGAGCGGAAAACGGGACTCAAACCCGCGACCCCCAGCTTGGAAGGCTAGTGCTCTATCGACTGAGCTATTTCCGCAGCTTCATTATTTGACCTTTTACAAGTTCCTCAATGAGTGTGGGCAAAGATGGATTCGAACCACCGAAGGCGTAAGCCAGCAGATTTACAGTCTGCCCCATTTGGCCACTCTGGTATTTGCCCTTCTTATAATAGTTTTGCTTGAGCCTCTTGTCGGATTCGAACCAACGACCCCGAGATTACAAATCACGTGCTCTGGCCAACTGAGCTAAAGAGGCGTTTGCAGCCTACATATCTAACGACATGCCTTAAACGGCTGCAAAGTTAAGTCTATTTTTTGAAATCACAAATAAAAATCTCTTTTTTTTTAATGACTTCTTTGTTTTTCCTTATATTTGGATATTTGGCGTACCAACGCATCCAAACAAACATCTACTGCTTCTTCAAATGTGTCGCAAACTTTCTCCGCAAAAAACTCTCCTGTCGAGGCCAAAACCTTGATGGATGCCTCTTTATTCATGGAGGTCTCGGGCTTTACGACCTTTAATGACACCTCTACCTTTCTTATTTCTTCGCTAAATTTTCCGAACTTTGCTACTTTCTTCTCGATAAACTCTTGGAGTTTCTCTGTGGCATCAAAATGAATTGCCTGAATTTTTACTTCCATAGTCTTGTCTTTTTAAGCTCTTGGATGAGCCTGGTTATACATTTCTTTTAACTCCTCAAAAGTTGTGTGCGTGTAAATCTCCGTAGTAGAAATACTCTCATGCCCCAACAACTCTTTTAAAGATTCTAAATCTGCATGATGGTTCAACATCGAGGTTGCAAAAGTATGCCGTAACACGTGCGGACTCCTTTTCTTCTGTGTAGTCACCATTCCTAAATAATGCCGCACAAGATTCCGCACCTTTACATTTGTAAGCCGCTCGCCCTTCTCGTCCACGAACATCGCACCCCCATCTTCCAGACCTAAAGATGATTTCTCATCCAGATATGCCGTGAGTAATGCTTCCAATTCGTCACCGAACGGAACGATTCTCTGTTTATTTCGTTTTCCCGTGACTCTTATCACGCCACCCCACATATCCACGTCCTGATTATTCAGGCTCGTCAACTCAGAAAGGCGAATACCCGTCACATAAAACGTGTTCACTATCAACTTATCTCTTTTGCCTAAGAAATCATTACCGAAAAAATCACCGTCTAAAAGACGGTTCATCTCACTTTCTTTCAAGAACACCGGCAATGGCTTCTTTTTCTTGGGACCTTGTATATTTCGCACAGGATCTACTTTTATCCAATCCCGCCTCAACAAATACCGATAAAACGTACGCAAGGCACTCAATCTACGGTTAACCGTAGTAGCCGTACGGCCTGCCTCCATCATCGAGACCATCCAGTCTCTCACGACATCTCCGTCCATCGTTTCCCAAGACAATGTGGAGTCCACCTTTTTATAATACGATTCAAACGCATTCAAATCGTCGCGGTATTCTTCGACTGTCCTCAACGAATAATTCCGTTCAAGCGTCAAATATTCCAAAAAAGCTTCTGTCCACATACCTCGTTGCTTTTACGACAACGAATATAGGAAATAAAAATGAAAGTTCAAAGAAAAACAGCTAAATTATTCTTCTACACGTTGCATTTTCTGAACGTAAATCGCACGTTCCTTAGCGAGCCTCTTGACCACCGAAGGTTTGTCAAACTGTTGTCTGCGTCTCAATTCCTTCACGACACCAGTCTTTTCAAATTTTCTTTTGAATTTCTTCAGCGCTCTCTCGATGTTCTCGCCTTCTTTTACAGGTACTACAATCATGTTTTTTGTTTTTAATAATAATGTATGAATACTATTTTTGCAAAATGCGGTGCAAAATTAAACAATGTTTTTTGAATCGGCAAAGAAAACACGTTTTTTCTATGACACAAACCTTAAAAAAGGTGCATATCCCATCGAGACATGCACCTTCTAAACCTTATTGACATCAACAGGTTACAGATTCGGATTGATTTTGCTCCACTCTGAAATAGCAGGAACAATATTCAATGTCACGAGTTCGTCGCGCATCTTGCAAAGGTGTGCGTAGCTGGCATCCAATTTGGCAATTTCCTCGGCCGTACCTTCAGGCATCGTATAATGACAACCGTTTGCGTCCAAAGTTGTATTCATAGCCATCATGATATGGTCATACTTGTCAGTCTTTACGTATGTACCGGCCGGCCAACGGAATTTTTCACCGCCCATAGCCGCACGAATCATTTCCACAGAAAGGTAAGAAGGACTCTGGAAAGAAGAACGTCCCCGAAGTTCGATAATCTTAGCTCCACCCTTGGTCACGTCCACTTTCATGGTTTCCCATTCTTCTGCCGTAAACGCATCTGTTCCGATCAAGTCGTTCAAAGGCTTGCCGTCAACCTTCACGGCCGAACCGAACACAGCCATCTGCTCGCCGTGACCGCCGTATGTAGCACAACCCGTCACCTTGCTTTGCAACACGCCGAACTTCTTGGCCAACGCGCTCTGCAAACGAGTTGAATCCAAACCGGCCAAAGTCGTCACCTGTGAAGGCTTCAAGCCTGAATACAGCAATGTCACCAAACCGGTCAAGTCTGCCGGGTTGAAGATGATGACCACATGCTTCACGTCCGGGCAGTAAGTCTTGATGTCCTTGCCGAGCTGTTCTGCGATTTCACAGTTGCCTTTGAGCAAATCCTCGCGGGTCATACCCTGCTTACGAGGAGCACCACCTGAAGAAATGATATACTTGGCATCTTTGAAAGCCTCAGCCACATTGGTCGTAGCCGTGATGTTCACATTGTCGAAACCGCTCTGGCGCATTTCTTCTGCCACGCCTTCGGGAGAGAACACGTCATACAGGCAAAGGTTTGAAGTCAAACCCATCATCAGGGCAGTCTGTGCCATGTTCGAACCGATCATACCGGCTGCACCGACAATCACCAATTTGTCATTCGTCAAAAATTCCATACTCTGTTTTTTATATATGATACAATTAGAAGTTCTTTATTACGCACACAAAATTAAAGAAAAAGGTTCAGACTTACTAATTAAAAAGCGGAATATTTTTTTTCTTAAACAAGAATAATATATTTTTGTAATGCACAAATGGCAAAACTGTATCATGAATAAAAACATCAATAAAAGAGTAGCCGAATTAAGGCTCCATTTAGAGGAAAACGGGTTGGCAGCCTACATTTTCCCTAGCACGGACCCACACCATAGCGAATACCCCCCCGAGTACTGGAAGACACGGGAATGGATTTCCGGCTTCAACGGTTCTGCCGGGACGGCTGTCGTCACATCGGACGATGCCGCACTGTGGACCGACTCCCGCTACTTTATCGCAGCGGAAGAACAACTGAAGGACACTCCGTTCCGCTTGATGAAAGAACGTTTGGAGGGCACACCGTCCGTCACGCAATGGTTGGCGGAGGTTCTTCCACCGGGAAGTGCCGTGGGCATGGACGCATGGACCAACTCCGCAGACGAAATCCGCACCATCAGGGAAGAGCTCACCCATTGCGGACTGCACCTTGAAATAGCAGACCAACCGGCTGACACGCTGTGGAAGAACCGTCCGGCTCTACCCGATTCACCGGTCAGAATACAACCGCCCGCCTTCGCAGGCCGTAGCATAACCGAAAAACTCGCACTCATCCGCGAGGCCATGGCCGGGCGACAAGCCGACGGACTGATTCTGTCCGCCCTTGACGAAATAGCCTGGACGTTGAACCTGCGCGGCACGGACGTGCATTGTACGCCCGTATTCGTAGCTTACACATGGATTACCCCCTCCCGCTGTACCTTATATATAAATAAGGTGAAAGTCACGGAAGAGGTTTCTACTCATCTGGAGGAATGCGGTGTGGAAACACGGAACTATACCGACATCCTGCCCGATTTGTCACGTTTTGACGGCAAGCGGATATGGACAGACTGCCAAACCACAAACTACGCCCTCTGCCGCAGCCTGCCCGAAACATGCTCCGTAGTAGACGCAGCATCCCCCGTGAGCTTGCTCAAAGCCGTAAAACATCCGGCAGAGGTGGAAGGCTACCGCCGCGCCATGCTACGCGACGGCGTGGCCATGGTGAAATTCCTCAAATGGCTCACACCGGCGGTGCAGGCCGGAGGACAAACGGAACTTGGCATCAGCCGTAAACTGGAGGAACTGCGCAGTGAACAGGACTTGTTCTGCGGAAACAGCTTCGACACCATCGCCGGATATGCCGCCCACGGAGCCATCGTGCACTACGAGCCTACTCCGGAAACCGATTTGGAACTTCTACCGCAAGGCCTGTTGCTGCTCGACTCGGGCGCACAATACGAAGACGGCACGACGGACATCACCCGCACCATCGCCCTCGGACCGGTGAACGAGGAGGAACGCCACGACTATACCTTGGTCTTGAAAGGACACATCCGGCTAGCCCGTGCCAAGTTCCCGCAAGGTTGCAGTGGCACGCAACTCGACGCTTGCGCCCGCTATGCCATGTGGCAGGAGGGCATTAATTATCTTCACGGCACGGGGCATGGCGTAGGTTCCTGCCTGTGCGTGCACGAAGGTCCTCATCAAATCCGCATGAACTATATGCCGTCCCCGCTCCTCCCCTACATGACCGTAACCAACGAACCGGGCATCTACAAGGAAGGGCGGCATGGCATACGCATCGAAAACACGCAAATCATCTTGCCCTATCGGGAAACCGAGTTCGGCACATTCCTCCAGTTCGACCCGCTCACCCTCTGTCCCATCGACATGGAACCGATAGACTGGTCCTTGCTCGACACGGAGGAAATCGAATGGCTCAACCGTTACCACAGCCGGGTGTACGACCAACTGGCTCCGTTGCTCGACCACGAGCACCGCACATGGCTTCGCGAGGTGACCTGGCCATACGAACACACAAAAACAACTCATAAATCATAAAATATGGCATTGATTAAGAAACTCAACGACTTGACTCCCAAGTTCGGCAAGCACTGCTACTTCTCCGAAGGGGCAGCCATCATCGGCGACGTCACCATGGGCGACGACTGTACCGTATGGTTTAACGCCGTCCTGCGCGGTGACGTACATTTCATCAAAATCGGCAACCGCGTGAACATCCAAGACGGCTCTTGCCTGCATACGCTTTACGGCAAAGCCCCCATCGTCATCGGTGACGACGTGACCGTAGGACATAATGTCACGCTGCACGGTTGCGAAGTGAAAAGCGGCGCCCTCATCGGTATGGGGTCCACCATTCTGGACCACGCTGTCGTCGGCCACGGTGCCATCGTGGCCGCCGGTGCCTTGGTCCTGAAGAATACGGTCATCGGCGACGGCGAGCTGTGGGGAGGCGTACCGGCCAGATTCATCAAGAAGGTAGACCCCGAACAAGCCAAGGAGCTCAACGTGGGCTATGCACAACACTACGTCATGTACTCCGACTGGTACCGCCGTTCGGATGCCCATCCCGAACACACGCATTACTGCACCACATCGGAAGAGTATGACGAAGCTACCCGACGGTAATACGTCAACATGTGAAATCATGAGAAAATTCCAATCCTCTTATTCTATCGGACTGCTATGCACCACCAGGTTCATGTCTTTCATCTTGCTGGCAGCCGCCGCTACGGCCATCTGCCGGCTGATGAAAGGACAAACCGGCATAGGACTTGCAGTAGCTCTGTACGCCTGTATCTGTCTTGTCATCGTAGCATTCATATATTCCTATTTTAACCAAATCAAACAGGTAGAAGTGACAGCAGACAAGGTTGTCATCAGAAAGGTATATGGTGCCATAACCATCCCCCGAAAAGAAATCCTATATGCTCGCCACAGAAAAACGCTCACCCGTGCCATCAAAAGTTGGGGCGTTTATGGGCTGTTCGGACTCTCCGGAGAGTTTTGGGAAGATAAGACAGGACAGTTCACCGTAGTAGTCAAAGACACCCAATCACTGATTGAAATTAAAACATCAAACAAATGTTACGTCGTCAGTTGCGACCGCTATGAAGAGGTGTTGAAACTGTTGGAACAAACCGGATACCAACTTTAGACTGAAACATAAGGTTATGTCCCAACACGGAACTGTACCCCAAAAGTTTTTGTCTAACTTTTGGGGTACAGTTCCGTGTTGGTGCCCACTTTTTTTGTTTACCCTTGGCTCTACGTTCCTTACATCCTATTTTTGCATTTTCGGCACTCCCAAAGCACATTTTCCCCGGTTTTCATTTGAAAATGAAACCATTGTTACATTCCGTGCAACCAGAAGCGCATTCAATATCCGACAAACAGAATAATTTTGCCATCGGTTAATCACACATCATAACCTTATGTATAAACAAAAATTTTTAGGCATGAAAAAACAAGTACTTTTTGCAATGCTTCTCATGGCGGCATGCTGCGAAAAAGCAAGTCCGAGAAACGTCACCGTAGACTTTCCTGTCTCTCTAAACGAAAACGGGGAACTTTCCGAAGGGACAATTTCAGAAGACAGGTTCGACAACGACAACATTGAAGGATGGGACATTGAAGGAAAATGTAAAACATCCAACGGGGTTGTGGAATTCTATGAGAACGCATTCGATTTCCATCAGACACGGACTGGGCTATCGAACGGATGGTATCAAATCACAGTCAATGCTTTCGGGCGAGACAGAAATTCGGATGGCGGAACGGCCCACCGAGACCGGAACGAAAGCCTGTTATGGGAAATCTATGGAAATGATTACGCACTTCCGGTCAAAAGCCTATATGAAGAAACAGGAAGCACCGGAAGCGACAACGGGCAATATCCGTTCACCACAGCTGAAGCCAACCAAAACTTCGAGAATGGCCGATATGGCAACACGGTCAACGTATTGGTGACTGACGGAACGTTGGATTTCGGAATAAGAGGGAAAGAAGGCGGTCTGGGCCGATGGTGCTGTTTCGACAATTTCAAACTGACATATATAGGTAATGACTTGTCAGCTCTCTATCAGGCTATGGCAGAAGAAGCTTTAAAAAATGCTGGAAAAATAAGCCAACCCTACAAAGACAAAGTGAAAAAAACAATGGACGAGACAAGCCCTTCCGACGAAACGGAAGTCCCAAAGGCCATAAGCACGCTCAACCAAACTATGCTCGAATACATTGACATGCACAACGCGTTGGCAGAAGCCCATTCCAAAGAAACCTTTGAAAAGGGTAAACTGCTTTTGTCCATTTCCAAGTCTACCGACGAAGCCCGTACGGATTTGGAATCATCCTTGTCCACCGGCCAGGAAAACCTTGAGCAAGCAATAAGCCCGGACGAGGCACGCATGGCACAGCTGCAAATGGAAGAAAGCATACAAGGATTCCTTCACGCTTCGCTCCCACGGAATGTGAAAACAGACGTGACAGCCATACTGAAAGACGCCGAATGCCAAAACGATGCAGCCCGATATTGGAACCGGAGCGGAAAGGCTGACGGATACGTGGAAGACATCCCGGCCTTCAAAAATGACCTTTACGACGGGAAAGGTATATCATACTGGAACTCCGGACCCGAGGACAACCGCATGCTCGTCTGGCAAGAAACGCAACCCATCCGCCCGGGAAAATACCGTTTCACGGCTTATGCAGCCGGAGGCACATGGAGCGGCGGGAACGTCAATTCGGGCAACAACGGGGGCTTATACCTCTTCATCAACGACCAAAGCGTGGAAATTACCACGGAGACCTTCGGAGTTTACTCCGTGGAAGCAGAAATTCCATCGAATGAAACGAATATAACAGTCGGGCTCAAGGCAGGCGACCACAACACCGTGACATGGGCTATCTTGGCCCAAACCCATTTGGAATATTTAGGGACATCGGACATCACGTCTACTTTCCTCAAAGACGCAGCCTGCCAAGACGGTACGAACAGATATTGGGAACGCAGCGGCAGTGCTTCCGGATACATCGAAAATATCCCTGCCTTCCACAGCGCAGCATACAACGGAGCCGGTGTCTCCTACTGGACAGGGGCCCCGGAAACCGGCAAGAACCTGATTTGGCAGAAAACACAAGCCGTCCTTCCCGGAAAATACAGGTTCTCTGCTTTCGCAGCAGGATGCGTGTGGGGGAACAAAAACCAGAATTTGGGATACGACGGAGAGCTTTACTTGTTCATCAACGGCCAAAAAACGGCACTCACATCAAGTACTTTCAACCGTTATACCGTGGAAATCGAAATATCCTCAGAAGGAACAGAATTGACCGTCGGCCTCCAAGCCGGAGAGAAGAACACTGCCACTTGGGCAATTATTGCCCAGACCCGACTGGAATACTTAGGTAATGAAGCCATCCTGAAAGAGACCGACACGCAATACGGCATAGCAAAAGACACTTATGCCAACGTCGTGTTAGAACGTTCCTTAGTTTCCGGAAAATGGAACACGTTCTGCGTACCTTTCGACATGACTGCCGGGCAAGTCGCCGAAAACGGACTGGGCGAAGTGAGACGACTGGTTGAAGCCACACAACAAGACGGCAACATCGTCCTCCGGTTTGACAAGGCAGAAACGATAGAGGCAGGCCAACCTTACCTCGTACGCCCCACCGGAAACGTGACCGAAATCAAAGCCGACGAAGTATACCTCCACGCCGGACAACCGAACAGCTCTACAGTGGACGGCGTCTCGATGACCGGAAACTATGCGGCCACCACGATTCCACAAGGGGCTTACTTCATCAACGACGACAAGTTCTATTTGGCCGACACGGATAAGGTGAATCTGAAAGGCTTCCGCGCATATATCAACGCGGACCAGACTACGGCCATGGCAGGCGTCAACCGCCTGCTCATCGACATCGACGGCAAGGTGACCAACATAGAAGAAATAACGTCCGACGGTACAAAAGACAGTAAAGAACTTGTAGACGTGTATACCATAAACGGCATAAAAATAAAAAACGACATGAAAAGAGCCGATGCCCTCGAAGGGTTGGAACACGGTATCTACATCATAGACGGAGAAAAAATAATCAAATAAAAAAACGTATAATAAACAAACAAAACAATGGAAAAGAAAATATATGAAATGCCCCACGTGAAAGCTGTGAAAATGGAATCAAACGGTATGATGGCTTGTAGCGGAATAAATGGCACCGGTGACGGTGTAGACCTCGATTTCGGAGGCAAAGCGTCCGATAGCGGTATCAGCGATGCTTATTCCAACCGAAACAACGGTTGGGAACTCTGGTAATCCGCTTCTTTAAGCACAATCCCCCCAAAAGGCTGCCCTACGCACCCGTGTAGCGGCAGCCTTCTTCTTTTACTATATTTTTACAGTGCAATCTTCAAAACGGCTCCAAAATCGAATATTCGCGCCCATCCCGGATGCCGGAAGAAAATACGCCATCCACGCGAACCGACGGGAATACAAAAGGAAAGCTTGTAACCGCCTTCCGGTGACATCCATCCCCTCAGCCTCCGCAGAACCGGGCGACGGCACTTCAGCCGTGACACAAAAAACAAAGAAATAAAGCGCATCATGCTCTTTCGTTTTTGCATGCAAAGTTCATTCAAATAGCGAAAAACGGAGGCTAAAATCCGGCTTCAAACCCTCAAAAACACAGTTTGGAACACTTTGATTTTTCAATCTCAGGAGAACGTTTTTTCGTTTGGCTTAGATTGATTTTCCGTTCTGCGCCAAACAATCGGGAAATTTCCTCGGAAAAACGGGGAAAAATCCCCTAAAATGCCCCCGAAATACCGCATCTTCCCCCACCTTTCCCGGATTTGAGCATACAGATAAGAGCTGTTTTACTGGTTTTCAGCCTATCAAAACACAAAAAAAAGCGGACAAACATCCGCTTTTTCCGACTTATATCTTATATAACTGGCCTTTCAGAACTTCACACTATCGAAAATCAGATCCGACGCTCCGGCATTCCGCTCGATATACTGTCCGGCAATTCGTCCCCGCTCCGCCAAGAACTTCCCGTCGGAAAGCAGACGGTCCATCGTCCGCGTGAACGTGTCCGCATCCGTCACCTCCAAACAACCGCCCTCGCGCAACAAATCCTGCGCCTCACGGAACTTGCGGTTGTTCGGGCCGATAAGCACGGGCACGCCATATACCGCTGCCTCGGGCACGTTATGGATGCCCACGCCGAAACCGCCGCCCACGTAGGCCATCTCGCCGTAACGATAGATAGACGAAAGCAAACCGTAACCGTCGATAATCAAGCAATCGGCACGGGCGGCACTTTCTTCCGTGACACGGGAATAACGCGCAAACGGACGGCGCAACTTTCCCTCTATCTCCTTCAAATGGTCTTCACTGACCACATGGGGCGCCAACACCAGTTTCATTTCCGGATGAGCGTTGAAGTAAGGAATAATCAAATCCTCATCCGGTGCCCATGAGCTTCCGGCCACCAACACCTTGGCATCTTGCTTGAAAGCTTTCACCAACGACAAATCCTTGGCCTGCCGGCAAATGTCCAACACACGGTCGAAACGCGTGTCTCCGGCCACGGTGACGTTCGTGATGCCCTTGCGTGCTAACAATTCGCGCGAAGCTTCGTTTTGCACGAAGAAATGGGTCACACAACGCAACACATCGCTGTAACTGCGCCCGTACCAACGGAAAAACACTTGGTTCTCACGGAAAATACTGCTCACGCTGTACACCGGAATCTGACGACGGCGGCAAGCATGCAGGTAATTGTTCCAAAACTCATATTTGATGAAGAACGCCATACGCGGACGGGCCAACCGCAAAAAGCTGCGCACATTGCCCGGCGTGTCGAACGGAAGATAACACACCACGTCCGCCCCTTCGTAATCCTTGCGCACCTCATACCCCGAAGGAGAAAAGAAAGTAAGCAAAATCTTATATTCCGGATGCTCACGGCGCAACCGTTCCATCAGGGGGCGTCCCTGCTCAAATTCACCCAACGAGGCCGCATGGAACCAGACATACATTTCTTCCCTGCGGATTCTTTTCCGTAAAATACGGAATGTGTTCCATTGCCCCTTCACCATCAGCCGGGCCTTCTTATGGAAAGGCGAGACCAACACGATGGCCAAGGCATACAGATAAAGCGCAACCGAATATATCATTTCAGGACATCTATGGCTTTGCGCATTCTACGTAATGTTTCCTCTTTCCCGAGGAAAGCTGAAAGCTCATACATGTCGGGGCCCTTCCCTGTGCCCACCAAGGCCACGCGCCAAGGGTTCCACGGTTTCTTGCCAGTCTCTTCTGCCCAACGGTCTACGGCCGCTTTCTGTCCCTCTACCGAGAAATCATCCAGGCCTTCCAGCAATGCGGTCAGTTCGACCATGTCGGCCGCCGCCGTTTCCGTCCAGTTCTTCCGCACGAACTTGTCTTCGCGGCTGTAAGTTTCCGGGGCAATGAAGAAAAAGTCGCAAAGGGGCCACAGTTCTTTGATGAAATTGATTTTCTTCATCTTCATCATGCCCACCACGGCTTCCACGCGTTCCATAGGTGCTTCTATCCCGTTCTCGCGCAGTATCTTGTCGAAAGCGGGAGCCAATTCCTTGTTGTCCTTCATCAGGATATACTCGCGGTTGAACCACAAGCCCTTCACGTAATCGAACTTGGCACCGGCCTTGCTGCATTTGGTGATGTCGAAAAGCTTCACCAACTCGTCCAACGACATGATTTCCTGGTCGGTTCCCGGGTTCCAGCCCAACAAGGCCAGGAAATTGATGACTGCTTCGGGCAGGTAGCCGCTCTCACGATAGCCAGAGGACACCTCGCCCGTCTTGGGGTCGTGCCATTCGAGAGGGAAAACCGGAAAACCGAGACGGTCGCCGTCGCGTTTGCTCAATTTCCCCTTCCCGTCGGGCTTGAGCAACAGAGGCAAATGGGCGAACTTCGGCATCGTGTCCGCCCACCCGAACGCACGGTAAAGCAGGACGTGCAGCGGGGCAGAGGGCAACCATTCTTCACCGCGAATCACGTGGGTCACCTCCATCAGATGGTCGTCTACGATGTTGGCCAGATGGTAGGTCGGCAATTCGTCGGCACTCTTGTAAAGCACCTTATCGTCGAGAATGGAAGAGTTGATGACCACATCGCCGCGAATCATGTCGTCCACATGGATGTCCTCGCCCGGCTCTATCTTGAACCGGACGACGTACTGCCGGCCTTCGGCCAACAGACGTTCCACCTCATCCGCAGGCAGCGACAATGAGTTACGCATCATGCCGCGCGTAGAGGCGTCATACTGGAAATTCTGGATTTCCTGACGCTTGGCCTCCAGTTCTTCCGGCGTATCGAAAGCGATATAAGCCTTACCGGCATCCAACAACTCCTGCACGTATTTCTTGTAAATGTCCCGGCGTTCCGACTGGCGGTAAGGACCATGCTCCCCACCGAAGCTTACCCCTTCGTCGAAAGGAATGCCGAGCCAACGGAAAGATTCCAAAATGTATTCTTCCGCTCCCGGGACAAACCGGTTGGAGTCTGTATCCTCGATACGGAAAATGAACTCACCGCCATGCTGGCGCGCAAAAAGATAATTGTATAAAGCCGTACGTACACCGCCTATATGCAAGGCTCCCGTGGGACTGGGAGCGAAACGAACCCTTACTTTTCTCTGTGTCATAACAACATTTGTGAATATTGTGCAAAAATACTACTTTTTATTTAAACGCCCCGTATTTTTTTCGTATTTTCGCCCTATATAAAATACGGAAAAAGAGATGAACAGACATAACCAACAGAACAGCCTTACCCCGAAGGCTTTGATTTATAGAATCGTCATCACGGTCACGGCCTTGTTTGTCGTGTGCCTGTACATGCCGCGTGACGAACGTTCGACCTACAAGTTCGACGTGGGCAAACCATGGCGTTACAGCCAACTCATCGCAACCTACGACTTCCCGATATACAAAAGTGCGGAAACCATACAAGCGGAACAGGACAGCATATTGCAGTATTACGAGCCTTATTTCGCCATCGACGAGACCGTTGGGAAAGCACAGGTAGAAAAGTTCAAGGCCACCATAAACGGACGGAAACCGGCCACCATACCGGCCAATTACCTGACGTACGTAGTGAACAAGTTGGAATACATTTACGCCCAAGGAGTCATGAGCACGGAGGATTTCGACCAGATGCACAGGGACGAAGTGGCCTCTATCCGCATATTCGCACAGAATGTGGCCAAGGAACAACAGATGCCCAAAATCTTCTCACACAAAACGGCATACGAATACCTCATCGATTTGGGAGAAGACAGCCTGCAATATGACCGCAGGATATTGCGGAAGTGCAATCTGAGCGACTATATCGTCCCCAACCTGACTTACGACAAGACAAAGTCCGAAGAATCCCGGAAAGATTTGCTCGCCTCCCTCTCTTATTCGTCCGGCATGGTCATGAGCGGGCAAAAAATCATAGGACAAGGCGACATCGTGGACAAGGCAACATACGACATCCTCACTTCTTTGGAAAAAGAATACAACCGGCGAAACACCTCCAAGATGCAATCACACACGGTGCTGCTTGGCCAACTGCTCTATGTGGCACTCATCATCGCCTGCCTCTCATTGTACTTCAACCAGTTCCGCCGCGACTATCTGGCCAACACGCGCCACATCTTGTTCATAGCCTCCATGCCGGTAATCTACCCCCTGCTCACTTCATTCCTCATCAAGCATAACCTGTTCAATGTCTACATCATCCCGTTCGCCATGGCTCCTATTTTCATCCGGGTGTTCATGGATTCCCGGACGGCTTTTGTGACTCACGTGGCCACGGTGCTCATCAGTGCCATATCCCTGAAATACCCCTACGAATTCATTGCCACGCAGCTTGTAGCAGGCATGGTAGCCATTTACAGCCTTCGGGAACTCTCACAACGTTCACAACTTATCCGTTCGGCATTTTATGTCACATTGGCATCCATAGCTTTTTACATGAGCATGGAACTCATTCATGAAAAAGACTTCGCACGCCTGGAATATGGCATGTATATCTATATTATCATCAACGGTATCCTCTTGTTATTTGCCTACCCGTTGCTGTTCTTGTTCGAAAAGGTCTTCGGCTTCACCTCTAACGTGACTCTCGTCGAACTGTCCAACACCAACAACGAACTGCTGAAACGGCTCTCGGAAGTGGCTCCGGGCACATTCCAACACTCCATGCAAGTGGCGAACCTGGCTACGGAAGTGGCGAATAAAATCGGAGCCAAGGCACTGTTGGTCAGAACTGGAGCCTTATACCACGACATCGGAAAGATGAACAGTCCTGCCTACTTTACGGAAAACCAGAATAACTTCAATCCTCACGACCGCATCAGTTACGAACAAAGCGCGGCGATTGTTATCAGCCATGTCAAGGACGGACTCAAACTGGCCGACAAATATAACCTGCCGCAAGTCATAAAGGATTTCATCTCGACGCACCACGGTAAAGGCAAGACCAAATACTTCCTGATTTCATACAAGAACCAGCATCCGGACCAAACGGTAGACGAATCCATTTTCACTTACCCCGGCCCGAACCCGTTCACGTTGGAACAGGCCATCTTGATGATGGCGGACTCTGTGGAAGCCGCATCAAGGAGCCTGAACGAATACACGGAAGAGAGTATCAGCGCGTTGGTGGATAAAATCGTGGACTGCCAAGTGCAGGAAGGATTCTTCAAAGACTGCCCCATCACGTTCCACGACATTACCGTGGCCAAAGATGTGTTCAGAGAAAAACTGAAAACCATTTATCACACGCGTATCAGCTATCCGGAACTGAAAAAGAAATAAAAGCCCGGACTTACACGGGGTCTACGTCATAATAGATTTGGGCACTGCGGTAATCGGAATGTGCCATCAGGCTTTGGCGGAGATAAAGCAACTGTTCCCGAACCTTGGACAGAGAAGCTCCGGGTTCTATTTTCACTACGATTTTACGGATATAGAGCAATTGGATTCGTGCCACGGGCGGTGCGTCAGGTCCTAAAATACGGGAACCGAAGACCTGACGCAGACGGCTCCCCATTTCAGCAGCCAGATGGTCGAGCACGTCTGCCCGCTTATGTTTCATATAGACATAAATCAAACGGCAAAAAGGAGGATATACAAACATCTGACGCTCTTCCATCTGCCCGACGTACAACCCGAAATAGTCATGTCCCGTCACTTGACGGATGAGGGGCAAATCCGGACTTTTGGTCTGCAGGATGACACGTCCCTGCCTGCTGCGGCGCCCGGCGCGCCCGGCCACTTGTGCCATCAACTGGAAGGCGCGCTCGAAGCTCCGGAAGTCCGGGATGTTAAACATGGTGTCGGCATTTAATATGCCGACTACGCTGACCCGCTCGAAATCCAATCCTTTGGTCACCATCTGTGTCCCCACAAGCACATCGGTCTTTCCGCTTTGGAAATCCTCCAAGATTCCTTCGTATGACGAACGCGTACGGGTCGTATCCAAGTCCATCCGGGCCACGGCGGCTTCCGGAAAGACTTGACGTACGGCATCTTCCACCTTTTCCGTACCGAGCCCTCTCTGCACCAGTTCCGTACCTTCACAGGCCGGACAGCGCACCGGCACGTTACACGTGTAGCCGCAATAGTGGCAAGTCATTTGGTTCAGTCCCTTATGGTACGTCAGGCTGACATCGCAGTTTTTGCACTTGGGCACCCAACCGCACGTGTGGCATTCTATCATCGGAGCGTAACCTCGCCGGTTCTGGAACAATATGACCTGTTCCTTGTTTTCCAACGCCCGACGCATCTCTTCCAACAAACGCGGTGAGAACGGACCGACCATGCGCCTTTTGCGCTGCAGCTCTTTAATATCCACCACCTCGACTTCCGGCAAACGCACCTGCCCGAAACGTTCGGTCAACTCCACCAATCCGTATTTGCCCATGCGGACGTTATAATAAGTCTCCAACGCCGGAGTTGCCGTACCGAGCAATGTACGGGCACCGTACATCCGGGCTAACATGATTGCAGCATTCCGGGCATGGTAACGCGGTGCAGGGTCCTGCTGCTTATAAGATTGCTCATGCTCTTCGTCCACAATGACCAACCCCAAATGACGGAAAGGCAAGAAGACGGACGAACGAACGCCTACAATAATATCGTAAGGCTGTCCGGACAACTGTTTTTGCCAAATCTCGACACGTTCGGCATCGGGAAACTTGGAATGGTACACGCCCATACGGTTGCCGAACACACGGTATAGCCTGTCCGTCAACTGGGTGGTCAGCACAATCTCCGGCACCAAGTAAAGCACCTGTTTCCCTTCGGCTATCATCTGACGAATCAAATGAATGTAGACCTCGGTCTTTCCGCTCGATGTCACCCCGTGAAGCAAGCATACCGGATGACGGTCAAAAGCTTCTTCCAACTCTCTGAACGCCTTTGCCTGTGCCTCACTCAAAGGAGAAACACCAAGCGTGTCGGCGACCTCCGTATGCGCCAAACGACCTATCTCGTATGGATAGGCCTCCAATACGCCTTTCTCCTCCAAGGCACGGCAAATCGCCAGACTGCCGTCGGCTGCTTCCATCAGTGCCTTCCGTCCCACCTCCGCCAACATCTTCGGGTTACGCAACCGGAAAGCCGTTCCGGCACCTGCCAGTTCTAAATACTTTAATAAAAGGGACTGCTGTTTGGGGGCTCTTCCTAAACCGTCAAGCAATTCATGAAGTTTCTTTTCGTCAAAATAGGTCTCCGACAAGCGCACATGAACTTCCGTGCGGGGCTTATAGCTCCGTTTGACTTCCTCTTTCATGGCAAGGACGCCCTTGTCCATCAAAGACCTTACCACCCGTAGCACCCGAAAATCCTCACATTCTTTTTGAAGTTGTGTCATGGTCGGCTCGGAACGCCCCGAAACCAAAGTAACGACCCGTTGTTCCCGTTCCGACAAAACGGAATTTCCCGCATATTCACTGTTTACCACCACCTTACTCTCGCTTTCCAGTTTCATACCGGACGGCAGGGCGGCCTTATACACATCCCCCACGGCACAAAGGTAATAGTCCGCCAACCATCTCCAAAAATCCAACTGCACAGGAAGTAAAACGGGAGCAGGATCAAGTGTCTCCCATACGGCTTTCACGGCATAACCTTGCGGTTGCCGCCCGTGAACTTCCACCACAATAGCCGTATAAAACTTTTTGGCTCCAAACGGTACGATAACACGGCAACCCGGCCGTACCGCCTCTTGCCACTCTTCGGGCAAAGCGTATGTATAAGTAGCCGACAAGGGAAGAGGAAGAATGACATCTACAAATTTCATACGAACGGATTTTAATGGACTACAAAAATACGACAAAAGGAGTAAACAGGCAAAAAGAAAGCCGCCCGCTCCATGCAGACAGCTTCCGTTTATTCCATTTTCTATCGGACTACATTAAAACAAGTAAGCCAAACGAACTTGCCATGTGTTGTTCTTTACGTCAAACTCTTCTATGACATCGCCCACACCGCCTAATTTTCCGGTCTCACCCATGGCGATATTGTAAGTCACACCTACTTGCAAATGACTAAGCAACGTCACACCGGCTCCCACATTCCAACTGAATGTAGAGCGTTCCAAACTTCCTATACTTTCACCAGCATACTTTAAATTACGACTCCCCAGATACCAGTTGTATTGCGGACCTGTAGCCAAATAAACGCCGACCAGGCTGCTAAAGCCAAAATTATACCTTAAATTAATGGGGATCTCCACGTAAGGCATGGATTTGTTAGGCGTACTCCCGTTGACATCCTCCCCGTCTACTTCACCCGAAAAGTCCATCTTCATGTACTTCTGGGAGTAGAGAAGGGAAGCGTCTATCCCCAATCCAATAACTGGCATGGTCATCTGCACCTTCGGTCCGACAAACCATCCCGTACGGTTGGAGGCATCAAACAAACCGCCATCCCCCTTTATACTTGCCTTACTCAAGTTCACACCGCCTTCAAGTCCCCACTTGAACTGCGCATTGGCAGGTGCCGCCCATAATAACGCCACCATGCACATCAATACTGCACTTAATTTCTTCATAGAAGTTTGCTTTTTATTTCTTATCGGAAAACAAAGATAGCAACTGTTTGCCGTACTATCAACTTTTTCCGGAAATATATCTCTTTTTTATTATCTGCGTTGCCTGCGTACAGTCACCCTTGGAGTTGAAGAACCGGAGTTACCGGAACTGCCCCTACGCGTCTTGGAAACCTTAGTCTTTTCGGCTTTCGCTTTTTTCGGTTCATCCGAAGACGATGAAGCACGACGCGAGTTACGCGTAGCCCGGGAAGCTTTCCCCTTTTTCGTTTCCACAGCCTCCTTGGCCGCCGTCGTATCCACAGCCACCGAGTCGTCATGCCCCCAAACATGTTTTTCAAAATCGGAAAGTTGTTTCTCTATCCGCTTCTGTTCGTTAGCCATGGCACTATCCGTCTTGCAATAGTTAGCCAACACCTTCCCTTGCATATTGTTTGTCTTATAAATCTTTCCGTCATACAGGTTCATGGAGAAATAATCTGCCGCCGTCATGTTCGTCACGTTGTTGTAATTGCTTGCCATCATCGCGTGACGGGCCAAATACGTACTGATATCATCATATTTGAGCCAGAACAAAGGATATGGGGTAGCCTCTCCGCCAAAATCATCTCCCCGCATGAGCACCGGGCACAAAGCCGTGACTTTCGTACGGAATGTCGAAGTCCTTTGGTCGAAATAAGAACTCTCCTTTATATAATAACGGGAAACTTCAGCCGAGGGAATATCGCTGGCATTCACACGAGGCCGCCCGTTCTGCTCCTCGTAATATATATGATAACGTTCCAACAATTCTTTCACGTCCACCTTATCACGCGAAGTAAAAGACTCGTTGCCGTCCAGTTTATATTGGTATGCCGTAATCTTTCCCGTCAGCAACAAGTCGAACAGATACGTAAACAAGTTTATATGGCCTGCAGAAGGCTCCACCGGATAATATAGAGGGGCATTCTTGTCCAACGTCAGATCCAACTGACGATACACATCGCGACGCCACACCACATCCTCAGGCACTTCCACCGCCACGGGGAACTGTAAACTGGCACGGTCCACGGTCTTCTCGGCCTTGTCTGCATCATTGGGTTTCACCCTGCGGCGAGCCGGCTGCGCCTCCGCCTGCATGTACAGGGCAACTCCTAACAAAACAAAAAACAGACGTTTCATCCTTATCTTATTTTTACTCATAGTCTTCATTTCCATCCATTCATTAGTTGACAATCACTTCCATAGAGCCATCGAGCGTCCGCTCAGCCCCGTCGGGTCCTACGGCTCTTATACGGGAAATATAAAACCGTTTCCCACGTCCCAACGAACGGAACATCGTACGTTGTTGCTCGGTGAAAGACGCACTGTTCGACACCGCCGGTACGGCATTGCCCATATTGTCAAAAAACACCGTCTCGAACCCTTGCACCCGGAATTCAATATTCAAAAGCCCGTCATCAATAGCTGCGCCGATGCCTTTCGTCCCCATCAACACTTGTTTGGACAAGCGCCCGCCACGGAAACGGTTATTTCCGCCTTCCGCCGCATACTCTATATAAGCCGACGGGTCGGGCAACTTACGCACACGAAAGGCAAACTGTCCCATCTTCTGCATGCGTCCCTCCATATTGGCATTGACCGTAATCACGGCATCCTTGCCTACTTCTGCCGGTCGGGCCATATATTTGCCCGCCCCTGTGGGCTGCAACACTCCTCCGCTCATGGAAGCCACCACCTTATTGGCCGGAACCCCGGGAATAGACACGCTCATGGGGTTCTCATATCCGGCATACAACACATTCATCAAGTCTGCCGACACCGTAGCCGAAGGAGCCACCACGGTGTAAGGCTGAGAGAAGTCCCTGCGCACCATCTGGCCACGTCCGTCCATCATCTCAATATAACCTTTCAGCGTATAATCGCCCGTACTGCTGCAAACCGTCTCATACAGTCCGCCCGGCGAAGTGATTTGCCGTCCGCCGACATATACCGTCGGACGTTGGGTCGTATCCACAGCTGCCATGATAATCTGGGCACTGAACTTTCCACCTTGTACCACCGTACGCGAAGCCGGTATCACAAACGCATTCAACTCGTTCACACGCAAGTCTTTCATGTCTATATTGGCCACCAAGGCATGAAGCACCTCTCCTTCGGCATACCGCACATCACTTTGCAATTTGGAGAGCAAAGTGACTGCCGCAGCCACCGGCGTATTCTCAAACATATACTCTTGCCAATTCTTCCCCAAAGTACCGGCCTTGTCCGGCACTTCCGTACTCAGGTTGTCCGCAATGATTTTCTTTTGTGCCTCGTCTGTCAACATGCCGACGATGCTTTCACGGAAATTGTTGATGGCCGCGAACAACCTCTGTCCTTCTCCTCTGCGCGGTGCCAACATCACATGGGAAGCCGCCTCCAGGTCCTCCTTGTTCTGCACGTTTTTCACGTCACCGTCTGCCCCGTCAGCCTGTTTCACGATACTGACTTTCAGGACTTCCGCATAATTATATAAGGAGTCTGAGATTTTCTTCACATATTGTGCCTTGTCGAACCATTCCTTCACTTTGGCCGGATTGGCCTCCATCTGTCCCTGCAAATCCCTATAAAGAGCTTCGTTGGACGCAGAAGCATTCGCCGTAGTCCGCAGAAGGCTGTCTTCCACCAATGAAAAACCGTTCAACACATCGGAAGACACATTCAGGGCCAACATGGCCATCAACACCACATACATGAGGTTGATCATCTTCTGGCGCGGAGACATTCTATTTTGCTGGGATGCCATTTCGTATTCCTTTCTGATTAATCCGTTTATTCTGTTATCGAACCGCCCGGCGTATGTTTCATGTTCACCGTCAAGGCCTGAATCATACGGTTGTAAATACCGTTCAATTCTTCTATCTGACGCGCCATCTTGCGGGTCTGTTCGTTGATTTGGTCTATCGTGCCCACCTGCGTGCTGATACTCTTCAACTGCATCTCGTATATCGTGTTGATACCCGTCAGCGTACGATTCAGATTATCCATCTCCTTGGCATCACGCGTCATGTGTTCAGCCTGTTCGGACACGCGCGCCAAGGTTTCGGTCAACGTCTTCAGCTCTTCCACATAGTTTTCAGCCGCCTCCTTCATTTCGGGAGTAGAAGCGTTACGGGCATCTTCAAGCACTTTGGCAAAAAGTTCTGCATTGGAAGCATTCACCATATCGGCCAAAGCCTTTATATCCAATGCCTGTTGCCCCACGCTGTCCTGCATGCCTTGTGTTCCGCCGCCTGCTGCGCCAGAAACTTCCGGATTTACAGCAGCCGTTGCTCCGGAAAGAGGAGTGCCTCCATTTCCTCCGACTACGACCGGCCCTCCCACAACTATGGGTTGGGATACCCCTCCACCGGACACAACCGGTTGGGCCACTCCACCTTGCGCAACCTCAGGAAGGTTCTCGGCTTCCTTTCCGCCAACAGCCTCTTCATCCCAATCCCCTTCATCCGAAGCCAGACTCATCCGGTCTTCATCGCGCTTCAGTTCTGCCGGACGGTCGAAACCGGAGATGAAAAACACCAAAACCTCCGTACCCATACCGATGAACAACATCGCATTAGCCCCGGGGATATGAGTCAGTTTGAACAAAGCTCCAAGAATAACCACGGCTGCTCCCCAACTGTACGCATAATTCAGGAATGTCTGTCCAGGTACCGACTCAATCCAATCCTGAATACGGATTATTATGTTTTTTCTATTCTTAGCCATATTTTTACCTCTTTAATCTTTCTATTTACGTTTATTAGTTGTCCCCGACACGGAACGTACACAACGGAAACCGATGTACGAACGAGGTTGGTTTTGATATTCATATGAACGCCATACGGAACGTATCATGGATTCCGGATCTTTCCAAGAACCACCCCTCACCGACTTCTTCTTCAGGCGATAAGGATCTTCTTTCGCGGCATTGTATTTCAGCTCGGGGTTCATGTCGCTCATGCCGTCCACGCCCGATTCGGTATACACCGTACTCGTCCATTCCGCCACGTTTCCCGCCATGTCGAACAAACCGTTGGAATTGGCCGAATAAGAACCACCTTTAGACGTTATCAAGCTCCCGTCATCCGTATAATCCCCACGGTCGGGCTTGAAGTTGGCAAAATAACAATCTTTCTCGCTTTTCACCCCTTTCGTCTCCCACGGGAACAAAGCACCTTCGGGACCGCGTGCGGCAAATTCCCATTCCACCTCTGTCGGCAAACGGTAAGGCTGTATCTGACGGGCTGCCGCCCCCAAACCGCGTTTCAGAAACTCCGTACGCCAATCGCAGAAGGCATTGGCCTGTTCCCAAGTCACTCCCACCACGGGATAATCATTATAAGCCGGGTTAGAGAAGTACTGCAACATGTAACGTTCGTTTTCCGCATTGGAAAAGTCGTTCACCCAACACGTCGTATCCGGATAAATGTTCACGATATAAGTATTCAGGAAATCATGTAACCCCGAAAGCGGACGGGTAACGGTTTCACGCACGATGCGCCCTTCGTCGTTGATGTAAGCCGTGTCTTTGGATATCATGACCACTTCGTCCGCATCCACTGCATGATCGGTATTCAGGTTGCGTTCCTCCGGATTCAGGCGGTGCTTGCGCAAAGCAGCAGCAGTATAGTCGAACACTTCATAACGGTAATTCATCTGACGTGCATCCAACATCCGCTCCCCCGTGACCGGATTTGTCACGTACACGCTTTCAATAGCCCGCAACTCATCTTCATTGGGCTTTTTCCAAGGTATCGGTTTCTTCCAATTTAAATAAGGCGTAACGGGATTCCCGTATTTATCCTCTTCTATCTTGTAAGTTTCGTCACCTGCGTATGCGGGGTCGGCCAGACGTTCACGGATAATAGAGTCGCGCACCCAAAAAACGAACTGGCGGTATTTGGCATTCGACACTTCATTGGCATCCATCCAGAAGCCGTCGACCGAGATTTCCCGGGTAGGAAGGGTCATCCCCCACAACGAATCGGTTTCTTCCGTACCGATTTTCAATGAACCTTTCTTCACGAAAACCATCCCGTAAGGAGTCGGTTCACTGTAGGCCGTTCCCCCGACACCGGTCACTTCTCCACCCGTAGCGGTGGACGCCGAACGGGGTCCCAGACAAGAACTGAACGCCAGACCTGCCATCATTCCCCATATCAACCCACAACACTTCATATTCATTATTATAATATTCTTACGCTTTTATGTTTATTCTTTCCTTTCTTAAACAGATTCAACTCCGTCTTATAGCCGATGATGATTTCATGACTACCATTCAATGCCCCGATACCGGCCGTGTACATTTCGTACGCATAACCGAGATTGATGCCGTGGAAGTCCCCGCCGAAGAGAAAACTGACCGAATTCGTCGGGCTATACGACACTCCGCCGTACAACTCATGCTTGCTGCCATGATAAGCGATGCGCCCCGTCATGTCCGCACGGAAACCTACGGCATCGGAACGCAGCATGGCGGTCGTATGTATGGTATATAACGGACTTTTAAGCCGTATATTGTACCCGCCCGTCAAATAATAAGAAGGAGAGACCTTAAATTCGTTCACTTTTTCCTCTCCCAAGGTGATGGTCGGCGAAGTACAATGCATCATGGCAAAACCGGCGTACCATGACTTACGGGCATACTGGATGCCGAAATTCATATCGAAACCGGCCCCGTTGGCCTCAGCTGTAGGAAAAGCGGGGTCTCCGGACTCTCCCAAATCCAACCCTCCCCCATCGAACGTCTCACTGAGCATGGACAAATGGATACCCCCACTCAGCCGACCTCCCCATAAAGGTTGGTGGTAAGCATATTGCAGAAAAAACTTCTGGTGTTTGAACAGGCCTATCTGGTCGTTGGTGAACCCCACTCCGGCACCGTGCTTCGCGCTGATGAAGAACAACGGCAAATCCACGTAGGCATACATTACGGCAGGGGCGTTTTCAAAGCCGGCCATCTGCATGCTGTACGCCCCTTGGAAGTTCAGCACGGGAGCCTGGCCCGTCGCTGCGGGATTATAAAAAGGTGCCATGGCCCAATAGTTGACAAAAGACGGGTCGTACTGAGCCGTGGCCCACTGGGGCAACAAGCTCAATACCAAAATAAGCCCTATCAGTTTTCCCTTTGTCTTCACCGTTTCTACAACTGTTATACTTTAAGGAAACAGAATCTTTTTCTTTTTATTGTCCGGCACCGCACGAAAATCGCGGTTTCAGGTAAAACAATGGAGCGGATGCACACGTACACCCGCTCCAGTAATCACTTCAGGCCTTTCCGTCTTTCCCCTACCGACACACATCAATACTCGTCCTCGTTGAAAAGAAAATCCTCTTTCGTAGGATAATCAGGCCACACATCTTCTATCGTCTCATATATTTCGCCTTCATCCTCTATCTCTTGCAGGTTCTCGATCACTTCCAACGGGGCGCCAGAACGCATCGCATAATCAATCAGTTCATCCTTGGTGGCAGGCCATGGCGCATCTTCTAACTTTGAAGCCAATTCCAGTGTCCAATACATAGTCCTTAATATTTATAACAACTTCGTTTTTCTATTTTGTGCGCAAAAATAATAATATTTTCGATACCATCAACGTTTCTTCCACACAATTTCATCTTTCCCCTCTATAAATAGCATTTTACGGGACAACACAAACAAATAATCGGACAAGCGGTTAACATACGCACAAACCTCCGGCATCACCGGCGCACTTCCGGACAGTTCCAAAATACGCCGTTCCGCCCTGCGGCACACGGTGCGGCAAACATGGCATACGGCCGCCCCCCTGGATCCACCGGGAAGCACGAAACCACGCCAACCGGGAAGTCCGTCTTCCGCCTCATCTATGGCTTGCTCCAGGCGCGCCACGTCTTCTCCCGTTACCACCTCCCGGCCAAACTTTTCCGCACGTGAGGGCTCCGTAGCCAGATAGGCCCCTATCGTGAACAAGTCACATTGGATACCTGTCAGGAACTTGCGGTCTTCCTCACCTTCCAAATAAGTAATCAACTCGCCTATGTGGGCATTCAACTCGTCCACAGTCCCGTACGCTTCCACGCGGACATCCGTCTTCGGCACCCGCACGCCCCCGCTCAAGCTGGTCATTCCCCCATCGCCCGTACGGGTATATACTTTACTTTTCTTCATTCTTCCGTATATTTAAAAATTCACGATATAATCTTGCCGTTGCTTGGAACGGTCATAAAACACAAGACCATAGTCGTAAAGATCGAAAGTCACTACGATTTCCGGCAAACGTTTCACGTCGTTCCACGCCCGCAAAGCAGCTTTTGATGCCCGTATGCCGAAAAGGAGGCACACCGAACACCTTGTCAACGGACGCGAAACCACAGCCGTCCAATGCCGGGGAGCAATCCCCCTACCCACGACCATCAGTTCCTTCTGCCGCACGAAACCTCCGTTCTCCTGCACCCTCACTTTCCAAAACGCATCCCGGCATACCGCAGCCGAACGGCATCCCTCTGCCAAGTAAGCCGTTTCCGCCTCTTCCAAATGCCCGTATATCCGGATTAACGACGGATGCACATAGTTGGACAGGCGAAAAAGGAACTTGCGGCATTTCAACCGGTGAAAGCCCCCAAAGAGGCAAAACACGGGATAGCGTTTCTTCAACTCCCGATAGGCGTAATATTCCCCACGCTCATACACCACATACGTCAGGAAGTCGAACGCAAAGGGAGAGTGCACCCCGTATCCGCGACGATGCCTGAACCTTTTCAACCAAATCCATTGTCTACAAAGCATTCTTGTACCATATATTTGTTCTTGCCCGACAAAGTTAGCACAAAAAAGCACTCCGTATTGATATAAATCAAGAAAAAGCCATTTTTTCGATATTAAAAGCCGGATATTTTGCCGGAAAGCCAAAACTCCCTACCTTTGCATCGTGTTTTTCATAGTATTAGATTTAAGGTTAACAAAGGTTGGGTCAGAGCGCTGACCCTTTTTTTATGCCCTACGGTGAGGCATTGAAAAACCAAGACACCGAAGCCCCGTATCTCCACTTTCTCTCCATATTGCACAACCACCTCACTCACAACAAAATAGAAATCCACATAGAACGGCAAAAAAATCTGCGCCAAACGATTTTTCATTCTCCTGAGATTGATTTTTCATTTGGCGCAGAACGAAAAAACATTCTCCGTAAGGTAAATCCGCACACTCTTTGAAGTCGGATTTCATTTGACAAAGCCTTGTTTCCAAAGCCTGGCACGCCCACCCATAGCATAAAGTCCGTGGCCATCCCCATCCAGAGAAACTTGCAAAAAAATAAGGCAAACCTCACTGACTTTCAAAAAAAAAACGTTTCTTTATACCTCCAAACAGGAACTCGAATAAACCAACATAGAAAAAGACATGGAACTACAGACGCATACCGACACAGCATACCGGCAACTGCTCCCCGCCGAAATCCGACAATTGGAACAGCAAGGCTGCACGGCCGAGGACTGGCAACTCATTGAAGTCCACCCGAATATCGACCTCCACCATCTGGCGTACGTGCATTTTTCCGGCTCCAACCGTATCGGGAATTTCCAAAAGACCGTCACGCTGCCGGGCGGAATCACGCTCCATACGGGTATCCGCCATGCCACGCTGCACTGTACCACCGTGGGCGACGACTGCCTGATAGCCCACGTCCACGGGTATATCGCCCATTACGACATCGCCCCGGAGTGCATCGTCCTCCATACGGACACCATTGCCATGACCGGCCCGTCCTCTTTCGGCAACGGTACGGAACTCCATGTCTTGAGCGAAAGCGGAGGACGGGACATCCTCATCCATGACCGCCTGTCGGCACAGGAAGCGTACATGCAGGCCATGTACCGCCACGATGCCTTGTTGACGCAAAACCTCCGCCGGTTGGTTTCGGACTACGCCGCACGGCAAACCGGCAACCGTGGCAAGATAGGCGAAAGCACACGGATACTCCGCTGCGGACTGATCCGCAACGTGAAAATCGGGCCTTGCAGCTGTCTGGAAGGTGCCGTCCGGTTGGAAAACGGCACGGTATGCAGCCATCCGGACGCCCCTACCTTTGTAGGCGATTTGGTCATCGCCCGCGATTTCATCCTGCAAAACGGTTGCCACGTCACTGATGGCGCGATGCTCAGCCGTTGCTACGTGGGACAAGCCTCCGCCATCGGGCACGGCTTCTCTGCCACAGACTCCTACTTCGCTTGCAACAGCCAAGCCGAGCACGGCGAGTCATGCGCCATACTGGCTGGCCCCTATACGGTGACACATCACAAGTCCACGCTGTTGATAGGCGGCATGTTCTCGTTCATGAATGCAGGTTCAGGCACCAACCAAAGCAACCACGCCTATAAACTTGGCCCCCGCCACCACGGCGTTTTGGAACGAGGCTGCAAGACGGCTTCGGGATGCCACATCTCGTGGCCTGCACATATCGGAGCATTTTCGTTGGTCATGGGGCATTGCCCCCCCGGGACGGACAGTCACGAATGGCCCTTCTCCTACCTCGTGGAACAAGGGAACGCTTATTACGTACTCCCCGGCATCACCCTGCGCGGGGTGGGCACGCTGCGCGACATCGGGAAATGGCCTGCACGCGACAGGCGTTCCCCACGTGTGCCCCAAACCGACACGGTCTCCTTCGACGCCTTTTCCCCTTATACGATGGAACGGGTATGGCAGGCCATACACACCTTGGAAGGACTGACCGGACGTTTCGGGGAAGATGCAAAGGAAATCACATGGAACGGCTTGCGGCTCAAAGAGAAATCAGTGAAGCAAGGCATAGAATGGTACAGGCTAGCCTTAGACCGTTACTTGGGCGAACAACTGATCCGGCAATTAGAGACGCATGAGGGCATGCCTTCGGACGGGCTATGCGAACTCCTGCGCCCCCGTGCAGCATGCAGCGACCGTTGGGGAGACATCGGCGGCATGCTGGCACCCATAAGCGAAATCAATGACATAATAAGAACCATCACCACCGGACAACTCGACCGCATAGAAAAATTGGGGGAACGGTTCCGGCTTATCCACGACCGATATGACGATTTCGCCTGGGCTTGGACGTGGAACCTATTGCACGAGATATACCCCGATGCCTACGGCAAGGACTTCATCCCGTCGCTCTGCCTGCCCATCATCCGGAAATGGGAAACCGCCGCCACGGCACTCAACCGGCAAATCATAGCCGATGCCACGAAGGACATCTCGACGGGTTCTCTTGCCGGTTTCGGTATCGACAGCGACGAGGAAACCGCCGTGGACGACGCGGTGGCCGTCCGGGGCTCCGTACAACAATGCGGTATCATCCAAGAGTTGGAGAAACAACAAACGGAAATCCAAAACAAGGCCGGATACTGGCTGCATAAATTAACCCTTTAACCCCATCCCCCCATGAACAACCAACAAAAAAATTCACCGGAAAACCGCACCTCCCGTGTAATGACGGAATGGCCGGACTCCCTGAAAGCATTCTTTTTCGCCTTTTGGGCGTTTTTCGGCATTTATTACGGCGATGTGCTTTATATCGCCCAACAGCACAGTTTCTTTACCACCGATTTAGAGGCTCTGCGGCCTGTATGGGAGAAGCCTTACGGTTCATTGTGGATCATCGGGCGCGCCTTGCTCCAAGCTTTCCACTCGCCCTTTTGGGGCGGCACCCTCCTGTCGGGCATGCTTACCCTCATCTCTTGGCTGTCCGGTTATGTCTTCAGGTTGCGCGGCCGGTTCGGATACCTGAAATACATCCCGGCATTCGTTTTTATTTATGTGGTCGTCTACCACGGTTTCGACATTTACTATCAGGCGGAAACGGGCAAACTGCTCGGCATTCCCTTCTGCATCCTCCTCATTCTGGCCTGCCAAGCCGTCTTCGTTCGTTCTTTCAGCCGGAAAAAACTCTCGGGGTTGTTCACCCCGCCGGCTTACAACCGTCCGCTCGACGAATGGAAAGCCATGGGATTCATCCTCATTTTGGGAGCCGGAGCCGTGGGCATGAACGAATGGTACCGCCCCTACGTGCGCCCTACTGCCAGGATGCAGCGCGAACTGGAACGGCAGGACTGGAAGGGCATGCAAGCCACGGCTTCCCGCTCCGACCTGACCTACGGCACGGTGGCGGCTTACTACGCCATTTCGCGGATGGAAGACGAAAACGATGTGCCCAAGGTGCCCATAGACATGTTACCGCCGACAAGCCGCCCCATTTACCTGCATAACCGCGACGGTAACCTCGAAAACGTCCGGAATTACTTTTTGATGGATTACTGCATCGCTTCGGAACAATACCCCATCGCTTACGAACTGGGCAAGGCGGACTTGAAGACCGAAGGCCCGTCTCCGCTCCTGCTCAAACAGATGGTCCGGATTTGTCTGGCCTTGCATAAAAAAGAAGAAGCACGTTCTCACCTGAACGTGCTCCGTACGCTTCCTTTCGAGAAGGATTTCATCGAGACCTATGCCCCGGAGACGCAGGAATAGGAAAAAGGGATTCCCTCCTCCCCTCCGGGCTTATTCCGTCCGCTTGACTGGCAAGACCAGTTCGGCAGACTTCAGTCCTTCGGCTTCCGCTTTCAGGCGGAGGGTTCCGGCTTGTCCTTTTTCCGCCACGATCGCGGTCATCTGTCCGTTGAACACAGGCATTTGCGGCCGGCCGAACGGTTCAAGACACACGGGGTTGCCGTTGGCTCCGGCCTTGTAATACCCCGCTCCACGAACAGAAAACTTCACCGTATGCTGTGCGTCGGGACAGAGGTTGCCCTCACGGTCCACCACGCTGACCGTGACAAAAGCCAAATCTTCATCCCGTAAATCCGCATCCAACGTGTCCTTGTCGGCCTTTAATACGATGCGGTAAGGCTTACCTGCCGTGCGGACGACCTGCTCTGCGCGCTTCCGTCCGCTTTCGTCGTAGGCCACAGCCCTCACCTCGCCCGGCTCGTAACGCGTGTCCATCCACATCAGCCGGTAACGTTTCTGGCGGGCCAAAGCACGGCGCGCCTCATCGTTTTCCGTCTCGTCGAGCCTGACGGTGGGGGCTTTCGTACGTTTCCCTTGGCTCTTGCCATTGATGAAAAGCTCCACCGTGGGGTAATTGGTGTACACGAATACCGGGGTCACCTCGCCTTCACGCCCCGGCCAAGTCCAGTGCGGAAGGATGTGCAAGGTTTCTACCGCCTTGTTCCATACGCTGCGGTAAAGGTAATAACGATCCTTGGGCAGGTAAGCCAAGTCGATGATGCCGAACAGCGAAGAGTGGCTGGGCCAATCGTCATAATACGGTGTCGGTTCGCCCAAGTAGTCGAAGCCCGTCCACACGAACTCGCCCATATCGTAGGGCAAATCCTCGGAAAGGATGAAATTATCCTCCGGCAGGTCGCTCCAACTGCAGTGTTCCACATCGTAAGAAGAAGACTGGTGGTCGTCGTATTTCGCCCCGGCCTTGCGTTCCACAGGGAACTTATACACGCCTCGTGAGCTTACCGTAGAAGCCGTTTCCGACCCTAGCACCACTTGCTGCGGCAATGCCTTATAAGCCTTCTGGTAAAGATGGGAACGATAATTGAAGCCCGGGATGTCCATGATAGCCGCCACGTGGCTCTTGATGGCGGCATCCACACGGTCCATGCCTTGCGTGCAGGGCCGCGTGGGATCTTCGCGGTGCACGATGTCCTGCATCATCCGGCAAAGCTTCGCTCCCTGCACCGAACCTTGGTCGGGCACTTCGTTGCCGATACACCACATCACGACCGACGGGTCGTTGCGGTAATGACGCACCACGTTCACCAAGTCGCGTTCCACCCACTCGTCGTAGTACTTGTTGTAACCGTTAGCCATTTTCTTGGCTTTCCACTCATCGAAAGTCTCCACCATCAACAGCATCCCCATCTCGTTGCAGGCTTGTACCAGTTCCGGTGACGGCATGTTGTGCGACGTGCGGTAAGCATTGCTGCCCATGTCCTTCAGCATCTTCAGCCGGTAACGGATGGCCTGCATATTCACCGCCGTGCCCAACGGCCCCAAATCGTGATGATTGCACGTGCCATGGAAAACCAACCTTTTCCCGTTCAACAGGAAGCCTTTTTCGGGGACGACTTCAATCGTACGGATGCCGAACGTGGTTTGGTGAGTGTCGCTCAAACGTCCCTGATAATACACTTCCGTGTCTGCCCGGTAGAGGTTCGGATGTCCGCAATCCCATAACAGGGGACGGTCCACCACAAAATCCTGTTCGAGCACCCCTTCGTCATACCTCGACAAAGCGGTTTCGCGCTCCGCCACTTTTTGTCCTCCGGGAGCACGCAGGACGGTTTTCAGGCGGATGTCCTTGCAGTCCGTGCCGTCGGGATATTCCAGTTCCGTACGCACCTTCACTTTCGCAAAATCCTCACGCACTGCCGGCGTAGTGACAGTCGTGCCCCATGTACGTACCCCGACTTTGCCCGACACGACCAGATGCACGTTCCGGTACAACCCGGCTCCCGGATACCAGCGAGAGCTTTCGGGTTCATTCTCCAAGCGCACCGCCAACACATTGTCTTTTGCATTCACGGCATCCGTCACGTCGAAATAAAAGGAATTATAGCCATACGGCCAATTCCCCACCTTCTTTCCGTTGACATAGACTTGCGCGTGGCTCATCGCCCCGTCGAACATCAGCACCACGCGTTTGTCTGTCCCAAAACCGGGTACATCGAAATACAGCCTGTACCAACCTACGCCGACGAAAGGCAGTCCTCCCGTACGTCCGGACTGGTTTTGCGCCTCTTTCTGTCCGTCCTGCTCGATGGCCATGAACTGGCGGTCGTTATTCGCATCGAACGGCCCGCTTATCGCCCAATCGTGGGGCACGGACACGCGTTTCCACTTTCCGTCGTCTACCTGCACTCCGCCGAACGACTCATTGTCCGCACGGATGAACCGCCATCCGTCCCGCAACAGCACCGTTTCCCGTTCTCCACCGGCCCGCCCCCCCAGACAGAAGAGCAAGCCCCACACATACAATAACAGTTTTTTCATATATCCTCAGGTTAATGATGAACAGGTCCGTCAAACCAGCGAATACACCACGTCCATGACTTTCCGCCCGATTTCCTCCGCCTCAGCCTGCGTGGCTGCCTCGGAATACACACGGATAATCGGCTCTGTGTTGCTTTTACGCAAATGCACCCATTTGTCGGGGAAATCAATCTTCACTCCGTCAATGTCGTTCACCTCCTCGTCCTTATACATGTCTTTTACTTTCTCCAGAATGGCATCCACATCCGTCTCCGGCGTCAGGTCGATACGGTTCTTGGCCATGAAGTATGACGGATAAGTGGCACGCAGTTCGGACATTTTCTTTCCCGTCCGGGCCAGATAGGTCAACACGAGGGCGATGCCGACCAATGCGTCGCGCCCGTAATGCGCCTCCGGATAAATCACCCCGCCGTTGCCTTCCCCGCCAATCACGGCACGGGTCTCTTTCATCTTGGCCACCACGTTCACCTCGCCAACCGCAGCCGCGCTGTATTCCCCTCCGTACATACGGGTCACATCGCGCAAGGCACGGGTGGAACTCAAATTAGACACCGTGTTTCCCGGCGTGTGCTGCAGAATATAGTCTGCCACCGTCACCAAGGTGTATTCCTCGCCGTACATCGTCCCGTCCTCGCAGAACATGGCCAGACGGTCTACGTCCGGGTCTACCACGAATGCCAGATCGTGACCGCCTTTTTGCATCAAAGCCTTGATGTCGCCCAAGTTCTTTTCCAAAGGTTCGGGATTATGGCCGAAGTCCCCCGTCGGTTCCGTAAACAGCCCTGTGACCTGCTCCACTCCTAATTGTTCCAACAACCGGGGCAGGATGATGCCGCCCACGGAGTTGACCGTGTCTATGGCCACGCGGAAATGCGCCTTACGAATCGCCTCCACGTCCACGAGTTTCAGGCTCTTCACCAAGTCGATGTGCTTCTGGTCATACGTATATTCTTCCCGGTAATGCCCCAGATGATCCACGTCGGCATATTCAAACGCTTCTTCCTCGGCCAGGCGCAACACTTCGTTGCCCTCCTCCTTGTTCAGGAACTCGCCTTTCTCGTTGAGGAGTTTCAGGGCATTCCACATTCGCGGATTGTGAGAGGCCGTGATGATGATGCCGCCGCAGGCTCCTTCCATCGTTACAGCCAGTTCGGTGGTCGGCGTGGAAGCCAGTCCGATGTTGACTACATCGAACCCCATGCCCATCAGTGTGCCGCACACCACATTCTTGACCATCTCGCCGGAAATGCGTGCATCCCGTCCCACCACGATAGTATTGCTCTTCACCGTAGTCGTCCGGCGAATCCATGCGGCGTATGCAGATGTAAACTTCACAATGTCCAACGGATTCAGCGTGTCGCCCACGTGGCCACCGATAGTTCCGCGTATGCCTGAAATAGATTTAATAAGTGTCATAATAAGAGTCTTTATGTGTATAATTGAGTTTCATAATAATTTTACTTGGGGCAAAGATAGATATAAAAACAATAAACGGCGGACATCACCTAAGAAATTCTTGGTAGAAATTTATTGATGGGAGATTTTATTACTATCTTTGTACTTATCAAACCTAAACGAAATGTCATGAAACGTAACATTGCACTCGGTATTGCATTTTGCTCTTCTCTCTTCGTATGGGGGCAAGGGGAAAACGCAGCGCAAACCTCTGCCACCCCGGAGGCCTTAAGCCAGAAAGTAGAAAAATTCGGTACGGCCATTCCCCAAGAAAAAGTCTTTCTCCACATCGACAACACCTGCTATTTCGTAGGCGACACGATATGGTATAAAGCCTACGTCACGCGCTCAGACCGGCAGACTTTGACCGACCTCAGTAAGATATTATATGTAGAACTGCTCACTCCCGACGGTTACTTGGTAGAACGGCAACAGGTGGAAATGCCGGACGGAACGGGGCACGGGGCTTTCACGCTCACCGACTCCCTATATGCCGGATATTATGAATTAAGGGCATATACCCGTTGGATGCTGAACTTCGGGCAATATGAACACCCACATTCCAAGTGGACGGAACTGATGTTCTACTTTAAATCAATGGCCAAGGATTTTTTCCGGGACTATGATAAGATTTATTCGCGCGTATTCCCGGTGTTCGACCATCCAAAAACTCCCGGAGATTACACCAAGGACATGACGCTCAGACCGATGCGAAGATATTTCAAATCCGAAAAAGGTAAACCGAAACTCGACCTCCGCTTCTATCCCGAAGGAGGAGACATCGTGGAAGGCACTACCGGAAGAGTAGCGTTCGAAGCCAACACGGAAGAAGGAAAACATATCGACATCGAGCTATCCGTACAGGATAAGAACGGGAAGGAAATCGCCCGAGCCAAAAGCATGAACCGGGGACGCGGCATATTCACTTTACCGGACATACCGGCCGGAGAGAAATATAAAGCCGTATTCCGATACGAAGGATATGATTACATGTATGCATTGCCCGAACCGGCCAAGGAGGGCTGCGCCATGGCTGTCGTACAAAAGGGGGAGGTCGTCAACGCCTCCATCCAATCCTCCGGCCTCCAGAACCCGAAACCGGCCATGGGCCTTCAAATCATGCACAACGGTGTATCGAAAGCCTATTATGACATCAAGCTTGACGACAGCGGAAAAGCTACCGTCGAAATTCCGTCCGACCAACTCCCTACGGGAGTAAACCAGTTTACGCTGTTCGACGGGAAAGGACGTGTGTACGCCGACCGCCTGATATTCGTTAACCACCACGAATATGACACACCGCAATTAACCGTCGACGGAGTAAAAGCACAATACGAACCTTTCGAGCCCATCTCCCTGCAACTCCAACTGACGAATCCTACCACCGGCACGCCCAATGTGTCGTTGGCAATACGCGATCACGCCACGGACGAACTGACATACGACAACGGCAACATCCTTACGGAAATGCTGTTGGGAAGCGAATTGAAAGGTTTCGTCGAGAACCCGGATTACTATTTCGAAGCGGACGACAGTATCCGACGTCAGGCACTCGACCTCCTCATGATGGTACAGGGATGGCGACGTTATTCATGGAAAACCATGTCAGGTATCGAACCTATGGCTCTTCAACACATGCCGGAACAGCTCCAAACCATTTCCGGTTGTGTGAACCGGATAGAAGATTTCCGATTGGCCTACGGGACGTATGTCAAAGAAGAAAACTGGTTGCCCGAAACCGGAACCATGCGCGCCCCTGACACCTCCGTGGAACGGGACGGCACAATAGAAGACATCATGGAAGCCGCCGACAACCAGAACCAAGAAAACAAAGGACTTGAATCCGGCAACACCTCGAACCACAATCCTATGACCCAAATGTTTCAGGACAACCAACGTGACCCGTTCACCACAGGTTCCATCATGAGCAACCTGAAAGAAGAAGTCAACGTATGGCCCACATTCATCCAAGGCAACCAGACCATGGACCTGATGCAAACAACGGAGAATGGAATGTTTTACATGAAGACTCCGTTATTATATGACAAATACATCCTGTTCCTCCCGGCTGCGGACAAAGACAAAGGAGAAGACTACATCAAGGAAAAAAGGAAGAAGGACTTCACCAACGAGGAGGCCTACCCGGATTATTTTGTCAAGTTGAACCGATTCAATCCCTTATTCCCGAAACCGTACAGCTATTACCACGACGCACCGCGCTATGACGCAGACGAACGGTTCGAAAGCCAAGGTGGACAAACATCTTTCACAGACCGCCAACTTGCCACGATAACGGTACGAACCAAACGGGGCGGGTTGCGCAAGCTCGACCTTAGCAAGCCGGCCTTGGTAGTAGACGCTTACGACGCGTTCAACCTCACGGCAGACTATGGCATGAGCACCGGCACACACAACTGGGTCACCTTCCCGCAGCAAGTCGCCCTGACTTATATCGGTGACATGGGCATGGACAGGGACTATTTCCTGCAAGTCCGGTACGACGGCAAACCGATAAACCTGAAGCATACCCGCAAGAACGTTGCCCCACAGCGCATGCTCAACGGCACGCAGATTGAGATTCCTCCTGTCATCACGGCCGGAGAAGGTAAAATGGAGGCTTACAGGCACCTCCGGAACTTAGACAAGCTTTATATTTACACTGATTATGCCCCCCGCGAACAAGGCAGTCCGAAATACCAAGGGGACAACCAACCGGATGTCATCATCGACTACCGCCTATTCCCCAACGACGGCTACCAACCCACATACCGTGACCGACGTTATGTGTTGGACGGATATGCCGTATGCGAAGACTTCTATAGCCCCGATTACAGCCAAAAGCCCTTGCCGGACACAAAAGACTATCGCCGTACCTTGTACTGGATGCCCAATGTGAAATTCGACTCGGAAGGAAAGGCTACCGTCAATTTGTATAACAACAGCAAACCTACGGTACTCAGTATCCAAGCCGAGGGTATTACGACTACGGGAACGCCCATCGTATGGAATAGCAAAAATTAAAACCAACACTTACCCCCAATCCCTAAAAGCCATGAGGAATTATACTTTTCTTAGCATGTTCAGGAAATACGTGAACTCCAGCCTGATTCTGATTATCGTTACAATTTTGGCCCTGGTCGTGGCCAATTCCGGTTGGGGAGATGCCTACCGTGCCTTGTGGGACAAACCAGTCAGTTTCTCCATCGGAAACTTCAACCTGTTCAGCCACGGGAAGGAATGCCTCACCTTGTTGGAATTCATCAACGATTTCTTAATGGCACTGTTCTTCTTTTCCGTGGGACTGGAAATCAAACGGGAAATTCTCGTAGGCGAACTTTCCACGATGAAGAAAGCCCTGCTCCCCATCATCGGAGCCTGCGGCGGAATGGCTATTCCCGTGTTGATTTTCGTCCTCACCTGCCCCGACGACCCGCTTATGCTACGGGGTAGCGCAATTCCTATGGCTACTGACATTGCGTTCTCATTGGGGGTACTCTCCATGTTCGGCAAACGGGTTCCCATCGGCCTGAAGATATTTCTGGCCACCTTGGCCGTAGCCGATGACTTGGGCGGCATTTTGGTCATTGCCATTTTTTATTCTACCGAATTGCATTTCCAATACTTGGCCTACGCCGCTCTCCTGCTTGTGATTTTGGCCTTCGGCAACCATCGTCATGTCATGTCCAAAATGTTCTACATCGTCATCGGGACATTCGTTTGGTACTCCCTACTGAATTCCGGTATCCATGCCACCATAGCCGGAGTAATCGTGGCCTTCTTCGTCCCGGCACGCCCCGGAGTTTCTGCCCTTCACTTCGTCAAACACCTGCGAAACAAAATCAACCGTTTCCCCATAGACCAGGCAACCACCAATCATAAGGGGACTACTATCCTGTCCAACGAACAAATCATATTGCTTAAAAATATAGAACACGCCTCGGACCGTACGATTAGCCCTTTACAGGATTTGGAAGACGCTTTGCAGAACCCCATCAATTATTTCGTAATTCCGGTCTTCGCCTTCGCCAATGCAGGAGTGAACTTAGAAGGCATCAGCATGGACAGCCTGCTCAACGGAGTAGGTCTGGCAGTCTTTTTAGGATTGGCCATCGGGAAATTCGTAGGCGTATTCTCGTTCTCTTGGCTGACAGTCAAGTTGGGATTCGTCCAATTACCCCAGGGCTGCAACTGGAAAAACTTTTTCAGCGTCTGCATGTTGACGGGCATCGGGTTCACCGTCTCCATGTTCATTGCCGACCTTTCCTACTATAATATAGGTATGGAAGGCAGTACACTCCTCAATGATGCGAAACTGGGCATTCTTTGCGGATCCATCGTAGCCGGTGTTGCGGGTTGGCTGCTGTTGGCAGCCAATCTTCCCCGACAAGACCTCGAAGAGGACAAAAAGAACCTGCCTTAAACAGCAGACCTATTTTTCCGTGTAAAAACTGCCTTTTTCTTTTTTATTAGGTAATATCTAAAAAAGAAGGCAGTTTTTACGTCTTTTATCTCCCTATTGCGTCATTATTACAGATTGCAGTCTAAAAAACATGAATGAAATATGAAACAAACCCTAAACAACCATCCGGAAAAGAAACCGCATCGGGAAATAGCCGCATTGATGGAGAGCGAAAGACCTCATTTGCTGAGATACGCCTGTTACCGGTTAGGAAACGCAGACGATGCCGAAGATGCCGTACAAGACATTTTCCTGCAACTGCATACTAAAAAACAAGATGCAGGTGGTCATCCCCTGGCAAACTTGCGCAGTTACCTCTATCGAAGCCTTTCCAATTTCTGCACCGACCGGTTGCGCCGACGGCAAACACGGCAATTCGTGCCGATAGAGCAAGCCACACACGTCAGTGAAGAAAAAGCCGAAAACTTCGAACAAGAGTTCCAACTTATCTCGACCCTGCTAGCAGGAATCCCGGAGGAACAAGCCGAAGTCATCCGGCTCCGTATCCACGGCAATAACAGTTTCTCGGACATTGCCGCCATCCTGGACATACCGGTCACAACCGCCAAATCCAGATTCCAGTACGGAATAGAAAAAATCAGAAAAGGAATCAAATCCTAAAGTAGAAAAACCCAAAAAACAAAACATCATGAAATGCGAAGATTTTAAGAAATATATGGCCGACTTATGTGACAAACAAATCGATCCGGCCATTGCAGAAGCTTGTAGACAACACATGAAGGAATGCGCTTCGTGCCGTGCTTATTACGAAGACTTCATGCAAACGGTAGACTTACTTACGCCCAAGCATTCACCGGAGTTTGGAAAACAAAAACCGGTTATCACGTTACAGCCCTCACAACCACAAGGTGCCCCCCAACAAAAACTGATACGCAGAATCCTGCAGGTAGCGGCCGCCATAGCCATATTCTTAGCCGGTGTGGGCACAGGGCTAAGCAACCTGTTCTCCACACAAGCGGAGGCCGTCACTGCCATCCCTTTGGTTTTCGAGCAATCCATCCAAAAATCACGAGACGCGGAAAGCTTCTCCATGTCTATCTACGCCCGTACCACTCCGAAAGAGAACTTCGCCTACATCAATCCGGAATCCGGATTCACGCATATCAGTATCAAATCCATGCGGCAAGAAGCCAAGACATTCTGGAGGATTGAAAAAGAAGGCGGACGCACCATCATGTCGGACGGCGAGAAGCAGTACATGTGGGACACGAACGGTTCAGGGGTATACGGCACACCCGATGCCAACTTTGCCGAAGGATTCGCCACGCTGCTCCACCCCGAAACTCTGTTAGAGCGACAAAAAAGGGCATTACTGGATGACAAAGGTGCCCGGATGGAAACGACCGAAACAGACTCCACCATCACCATAGTCACCCATACCCAGATATACGGTTCCGACATAGCGACTTTGATGGAAGGGGAAGAAACAAGCTACCGGTGTACCACCGAGAACGTGTTCTCAAAAGAAGACAAGATGCTGAAGAGCATACAAATATGGTGGGAACGCAATGGACAAAAGACGCTTGTGCTGAAAAGTGAACGCATTGACTATAATCTTCACCTCACACCGACCCAACTCATACAACGCCCCGACACGACACAAGTGACCTGGCTACCGGCCCACGCACCGGAAATCCAAGCCCCGGTACGCCTGAAAAAGCTAAAGAACGAGACTGCCCCGGAAGCCGCACAAAGAGTCCTGAAAGCACTCACCTGTGGAAAGCCCCAAATGGCAGGAGAAGCACTTTACTATTACACGGCCTCACTTCCCACACTCAGCGAAGACTTGAAAGGCTGCAAGGCTTCAGATTTCAGCGAAGCCAAAGAGAAGAAAGGCTACAACGGAGTCATCGTGTTCTATAAGCTGACCCACCCCGACGGCAGTTCTGCAATCCGCCACATAGCCTTGCGCCGCGACAATCCGCAAGGAATCTGGATGGTAGACGGAGGACTGTAAACCCCAAAAAGGAGAGGAACACCCTATCGGTTCCTCTCCTTTTATCATATACAGGACACAAATACCATTGCCCCTGCCATCTTGTCAACAAACCTCTGAACCGGGCTTCACCTCACGGTCTACGGTAATGACACTCAGCGACTCGTCATAATTCAGTGCCGAAAGTATCATGCCTTGGCTTTCGATGCCTTTCAGTTTACGGGGAGCAAGGTTGGCAATGAAGCAAACCTGCTTGCCCACCAGTTCCTCGGGCTTGTAGAATTTGGAGATACCGCTTACGATTGTGCGGTTTTCCAACCCGTCGGCAATCTTGAAGCACAACAGTTTGTCCGCTTTGGGCACTTTGGTGCATTCCAATACCGTTCCCACACGGATATCCAACTTCTGGAAATCCTCGAATGCGATATTCTCGCGGACAGGCTTGGCCTTGTAATTGGCTTCCTCATTGGCTTTTTTCGTATCCAGCAGCTTCTGCACTTGTGCTTCGATTACATCGTCTTCTATTTTCTCGAACAACAGTTCCGGCTTGGCCAACCGGTGGCCTGCCTGCAAGAGGTCCGTACGCCCCAACTGGTTCCACTCAAAGCTTTCCATGTTCAACATCTTGCGGAGCTTCTCGCTGCTAAAGGGCAGGAACGGCTCAAAAGCAATGGCCAAATTGGCCGTGAGCTGCAAAGAGATGTAGATGACGGTCTTCACCCGCTCCGGATCGGTCTTCACCACCTTCCAAGGCTCGCTGTCGGCGATATATTTGTTACCGATGCGTGCCAAGTTCATCGCTTCCTTCTGCGCGTCGCGGAACTTGAACGCATCGAGCAATTCTTCCACCTTCGCTTTCACGTCCTTGAACTCATCCAACGTCTGGCGGTCATACTCCGTCAACTCGCCGCAGGCGGGCACCACACCATCGTAATACTTCTGCGTAAGCTGCAAGGCACGGTTCACGAAATTACCATAGACTGCCACCAATTCGTTATTATTGCGGGCCTGAAAATCCTTCCACGTGAAATCGTTGTCTTTCGTTTCCGGAGCATTGGCCGTCAGCACATAGCGCAATACGTCCTGCTTGCCCGGAAAATCGCGCAAGTACTCATGCAACCACACCGCCCAATTCCGTGACGTGGAAATCTTGTCGCCCTCCAAGTTAAGGAACTCGTTGCTCGGCACGTTGTCCGGCAGGATATAGCTTCCCTCGGCCTTCAGCATAGCCGGGAACACGATACAATGGAACACGATATTGTCCTTCCCGATGAAGTGCACCAGACGGGTTTCAGGGTCTTTCCACCATTTCTCCCACGAATCGGGCAGCAATTCCTTCGTATTGCTGATATAGCCGATGGGCGCATCGAACCACACATAAAGCACCTTGCCCTCGGCACCTTCCACCGGCACGGGGATGCCCCAGTCCAAGTCACGGCTCACGGCACGGGGCTGCAAACCCATGTCGAGCCAACTCTTGCACTGCCCGTACACGTTGTTACGCCACTCCTTGTGGTCTTCCAGAATCCACTGGCGCAACCATGCCTCGTGCTTGTCCAACGGCAGATACCAATGCTTCGTCTCACGCATCACCGGTTTCGAACCGCTGATGGCACTCTTGGGGTTGATCAAGTCGGTGGGGGACAGCGACGTGCCGCACTTCTCGCACTGGTCGCCGTATGCTCCTTCTGCATGGCAATGGGGGCATTCGCCCGTGATGTAACGGTCGGCCAGGAAAGTATGTGCCTCCTCATCGTAATACTGCATAGAAGTTTTCTCCACGAACTCGCCCTTGTCGTACAAGGTACGGAAAAACTCCGAAGCCGTCTCACAATGCACTTCGGACGTCGTGCGCCCGTACACATCGAACGAAATGCCGAATTCCTCGAAGGAGTCCTTGATGATTTTATGATAACGGTCTACCACGTCCTGCGGCGTGATGCCCTCCTTCTTGGCCCGGATGGTGATGGGCACGCCATGCTCGTCAGAACCACCGATGAAAAGCACGTCCTCCTTCTTCAGACGAAGGTAACGCACGTAAATGTCCGCCGGGACATACACCCCTGCCAAATGACCGATATGCACCGGACCGTTGGCGTATGGCAAAGCCGACGTGACGGTTGTTCTCTTGAATTTCTTTTCCATTTTCTATATTTTTAGCAATTATATCCTACATTGTCGGGTATTAGATAAACCACTCACGCTCGGCAGAAGCAAGCGAGCTTGCCCCCTGCTTTCGCTTAATCGTGGTTTTCATGGCACAAAGTTACGGAATTATTCCTATTTTCAGATCAAACCGTCCCGACAAGTGCCACATGTCGGACATTTAATAACAACAATCCAACAACTTGCTCCGGTAATCCTTCGGCTTGCAACCCGCAATCTTGGCAAACAGACGGGTAAACTGTGCCGGACTGTAAATGCCGACCCTTTCCGCGACTTGTGTTATCGTCATATTGGTGGTCAGCAACAAGGTTTGCGCCCGTTTGATACGCCGGTTCTGCATGTAAAGACAGGGGGACGTGCCCATCACCTGTTTGAATACTTTAGAGAAATGCCCCGCCGTCAGACAAGCCCTGTCTGCCAACTCGGTCAAAGGGATATGCCGGTCCAAATGGCTGTGGATATAGTTCACAATTTCGTCGAACTTGCCACCGGCTGCCGCTCCCAAGCAATATCCCAGGCACTCGTCCGTAACAAAACGGGAAAACAACTGCATCAGGATGCCACAACTCTCCATCTCCTTTCGGGCATGGGAGAGGCTGGTTGCCCCATCGTACACTGCCCGGTTATAGACCTTGGGGTCTACATTGACAAGTTCCATACACGGATTCAACTGCAGGAACCGTCGCATCAAAGCCAAATCATAAGGCTCTGCCTGTACCTGCAAAGCCATCTTGTCGGGACGAGGCACCCCGTTCCCTACCCAATCATCAAAGAAACAGATATAGTAATGGTTCATCCCTCCCGCGCATTCATAACTATGGCAAGCATATTTCGGAATGAGGAACAACTGCCCGGAGCGCAACTCATACCACACATCATCCACGCACACGCGAGCCGCCCCGCTCTCCACATAATACAAACGATAGAAAGGGCTGATGACATGCTTGAAATTCCACCAAGGCCCCACTTGCTTCACGCCCGCAAAAACCGGCAACAACGAAATATCCCGTAACGACAAAGCTCCCATATCCGACGCACACAACGTTGATTCATACAAACATCGAAAATAACGCTTTTCCGGATAAAAATCAAGAAAAAAAGAAAAAGAATGACGGGTATGCCCGTCATTCTTCATATCCTTGTCTGTATAAGTTTTATTTCCCCGTCCTTATTTTCCACAAAAGCCCAAAGCCGCCCTTTATCGACCGTCATACAATTTATATAAACAATATCCGACGGAAAACAATATCTATGCACACATTCCCCACCAAAATCAAATTTCAAGATTTCATTGTACCGCTCTTCCGGCCCGGCTAACACGGCATAAAAACAATCATTTGCCACATGCAGGGCATTAAATCCGACTACTGTTTCCGGACATACGACGACACAAGTCGGAACGGCTCCCTGAGCAATAGAATATTTCGGAGTATAGAAGCCTTTCACCAACTTATGGCTTATTTTTTCCCCACTCAAAGACAATATCTCAAAGGCCGCCCCTATCCCGGTGGTTATGACGATATGTTTTTCATCCGGAGATACACCAAAAGATGCCAAATTACCCCAAACAGACCTGTTGTTCTCTTCTTTCTCGTCCAAAACCGGAAAATCCGAATACGTGGCAAGCACCTTTGATTTATTAAAGATTTGAACCCGATTCTCTGGATGGTTACCAAATCCAAGGAAACGGTTGTCAGACAAAGCCAAGACCTGATAGAAGCGATGCTCCACAGGTCGCCCGCTTTCTACTTCTTCCATTCTTATCACATCTTGGACAGGATTGCCTCCACCCAGTGCCTCTTTTACGGAAAAGCAAACAGTATATTGCGTATTATAATCGTACACGCAACAAGTCTCCTTATCTTTAGACAAGGACAATCCTTGCGGCAAGATAAATTCACCTCTTGCACGTCTCCACTCGCCGAAACTTTTAACCACACCCCCTTTCGTATGAATAAAATGGCAAAGCTTATCGCTTCTGTTATCGTCAAATACGAGCAGCAACGAATCATCTATGATGAAAAGGGAAGTCGGATTGGAAAAAAGGTATTCATGCGCACCGAATCTATTTCCAACGTATCCGACACTATAGAACTGACAGGCAGAGCATGAAACTCTACCTTTTTACCGTCTTCTTTTTTACATGCAAACAACCACAATGTTGCAAGCACAACAAAAACAACTTTCTTCATACCTACTAATTCATGTGACATGAATACGAACCTGACAGCGAACCATCCGACTTACCGCTTGCCGGGATTCCGGCCACATCCTCATACACAAACTCTATTCGCTTTGCCTTGCCGAAACGACCGCTCACGACTTCTCTCTGCCCTACGAAACGATAACCGTCTTGCGACAAGTCTTCGGCCTTGATGGTAAAACGTTTCCCTTTCTTCCCGTATAAATAATGAGTGGGATAAGCCACATAGCCTTTTGTGGTTACATAATCTATGCGCACAGCCCTCTCTTCCTTGCCACGGTTCAAACGGGCATCGCCACGGGCAATGCCCAACGCACGCGCCCCCTCATACAACGCTTCCACGTCGTAGTCTTTCAACAATCCGTCCTTGCCGGGAGCCAGGTTGACCACCAAGGTATTGCCCTGTTCCACCATGTGTTCGTATGCCGCCTTGATTTTATCGGCAGACATGACACTCTCCGCATTATTCTTTTCAGACCAAAACCAACTGTTGTTCATACAGACCGTGGCTTCGAAAGGCAAATAATAGTCCTGTCCCTCACGACGGTAGACTTTCGGGTCAGCATCCGCACCGCGCCGAGTAAACATCGGGTCGTGCAAACGAAAGTCGGAAGGGAAATAATAGATTTCTTCTCCGCCTTGGTATTGGTCCGGGGTACGTCCACAACGAATACAAGTGTTGACTGCCATCTGACAGGAAGGCTGCAAACGCTTCACCTTGTCATACATCCGGCCGAATTCCCATGCCTTATTGCTCTTCACCCACGCCCCGTCTATCCAGAATTCCGAAATCTCGCCGTAACGCCCGTCCATCAGTTCGGTGATTTGCGCCAAAGCGAAATCATTATATTCCTGCGCCAACTGTACACGGTCTAACCCCGTGGAGGCCTGTGTATGGTTCGCATCCCAGTTCCGGTCCCAAGCAGAATAATACAGCCCCAACTTGATTCCATACTTGCGGCAAGCATCCGCTACTTCTTTTACGATGTCCCGACGGTCGCCTTTCCGGCCCGTATGATTGATGTTATACGTACCGACTTCCGTATTCCACAACGCAAAACCGTCATGATGCTTCGTAACCAACACAATGAAATTCATACCGCCTTCGTATGCCACCTTGACCCAAGCCTCGGGATTAAGCGTAGACAAATCCGGATGGTAGGCCGAGGCCGGAGATGAACCATCGCTCCATTCCTGCCCCAAAAAGGTATTCATACCGTAATGGATAAACATTCCGTACTTCAAATGTGCCTTACGCTGTTGGTACACATTGGCCTCACGGGAAGGCAGTTGACGAATCCAACCGAGAGCATCCTCCCTCCACGCCGTCGGTTCGGGCGTAGCCACAGCTTGCGGGTCGTCATAGATACCGATTTCATCTACGTTGATGCCCTCCGGACTACACTCCAAAAAAGAGACCTGTACATAACGTGCTGTCATCTCTTCACCAACCAACACTGTCCGTGCATCACTCGGTCTGCGGTTCAGCCAACGTTTCCATCCTATTCCGTCATTGGACACTGAAATGACAATCTCCTCTATGCGTCCTTTGTAACCTTCTGTCTCATAAACATCAATGCAGTTGAACGTCCTTTCCCCTTTCAAGTCCAAGGTAAGCCATACCGTCCCAGACAGTCCGGCTGATGCCCAACGCGTATCCCAATTGCCATCCGTCACATACTTGGCCTCATATCCGGCACCATAGCAAGAGCCGGAAAATGCTTCCGCCCCCAAAGCCAAATTCACGGCTTTACCGCTTCCTTGCGGCAAAGCAGCGGCAACCTTTGCCGGGACAACACCTACCATTCCAACACACAACAAACTCCATAAACCATGTGTCCATGCTTTCATACTTACCATTCTCTTCTTTAATTATAGGTTAAAACAAACTAAAGCAAAGATACAAAGAGAGAGCATTAAGAAGTTTCCCCAAAAAAGGGAATGTTTTGCCTATTTCGGTGAAATGCAAGCTACTCTCCCCATCCGGCCCGGTCCAAATTCCGGTAACCGATGGCTTCAGCTATATGGGGAAGCCCGACAGTTTCCTTCCCGTCCAAATCCGCAATTGTACGAGCCACACGCAAAATACGGTCATAAGCACGGGCTGAGAGCTGAAGCCGCGACATAGCCGCCCGCAACATCTCCACCCCCTGTTCATCAGGAGCTGCATATTCCCGTAACAGACGAGAGGTCATCTGCGCATTACAATGTACTCCCTTGCTATCGGCATAACGCTGTTCCTGAATACGGCGGGCACGAACCACCCGCTCCCGAATCACGGCACTGCATTCTCCGGGAGCTGTCCGCGAAAGTTCTTCAAACGACAAAGGAGTAATCTCTATCTGCAAGTCTATGCGATCCAACAACGGCCCAGATATTTTATGCAGGTAACGGTGAATCTGTCCCGGTGTGCAGACACAAGCCTTCGTGGGATGATTGTAATAACCGCACGGACACGGATTCATGGAAGCCACGAACATAAACGAACAAGGATAAGTGACACTATACTTGGCACGGGATATGTTGATTTGCCGGTCCTCGAGCGGCTGACGCAACACTTCGAGCACCGAACGGGAAAACTCCGGCAACTCATCACAAAACAGCACCCCGTTATGCGCCAGACTCACTTCGCCGGGTTGGGGATTCGCCCCTCCTCCCACCAAGGCAATCTGCGAAATCGTATGATGAGGAGAACGGAACGGACGCCGGGCGATGAGCGAACTTTCACGCTCCAGTTTTCCGGCCACCGAATGTATCTGGGTGGTTTCCAAACTTTCAGCCAATGACAAAGGAGGCAAGATAGAAGGCAAACGCTTTGCCATCATGGATTTCCCACTTCCGGGAGGACCTATCATGATGACATTATGACCACCTGCCGCAGCCACCTCTAATGCCCGTTTCACATGCTCTTGGCCTTTCACATCTGCAAAGTCGAAATCAAACTCAGTCTGTTGGGCATAAAATTCAGCCCGTGTATCTACTTCAGTAGGCAAAAGACCTCCCTCATCATTCAAGAAACGCACCACCTCACTGATATGACGCGCCCCATACACCTTAAGTTGGTTGACCACTGCGGCTTCCCGGACATTCTGCTCTGGAACAATCAAATGCTCAAACCCCATCTCCCGGGCCTTGATGGCTATCAGCAAAGCCCCTTTCACCGGTTGCAAGCTACCATCAAGGCTCAACTCACCAAGCATCATGGTGCGGGATAACTTTTCGAGTTTCACCTTTTCGTCCGTCGCCAAGATTCCGATGGCCAAGGGCAAGTCATATCCCGCTCCCTCCTTACGGATATCCGCAGGAGCCATATTGACCACGAACTGTTTCGAGGGGAAACGGAATCCACTGTTTTCTACTGCCGCCACAATGCGCTCGTGGCTCTCTTTTACCGCATTGTCCGGCAAACCAACCAAAAAGAACTTAATCCCCCTTGAGGCATTCACCTCAATGGTTACGGGTATGGCAGAAAGCCCCCGGACCGATGCACCATAAACCTTTACTAACATAACGGCCCGTTTATCGCGATTCAAAAAGTTTCTTGATTTCCGGCTCTATGTCCTTCTCATAAGAAGCTCCGGCAGCAAGCACTTTACCGTCTGCCCCTACCAATATAAAGAAAGGTATGGAACGGATGCCGAACAGTTTGACCAACGGACTATTCCACGCCTGAAAGTCACAATAGCTTGTCCACGACACACTGTCCATACGTTCAATTCCCTTTCGGGCCGCATCGTTAACATCCAACGAAATACTGACGGCCTCTATCTTCCCGGAATTTCCTTTCAACATCCGCCTGATACGGAAAGTTTCAGCCCGGCTACGGCTTTCCCACGAAGCCCAAAAATTGACCAAAAGCGGTTTCCCACGATAATCGGAAGCCTGTACCTTCCTGCCGTCTTTCAAAGTAAAAACAAAATCGGGCAAAGAGCTTCCCTTTTTCAAAAGTCGCCCCCTGTTTTCTATATCAGACTGCCAACTTAAAAGCAGTAGGTTGTCGGGCTGTGCCTCGCACAATGCACGATAGTTTTTTTTTACCTCATCTTGCGATACATCATTAGCAAGCAAAAAATACTCCTTGAATAAAAAAACACTTACGGGCGATGAAGGCGAATGCGTCATAAAAGCCACAGCAGCTTCCCTTATCCCAACAAGCCCCTTATCTTTATTCTCCAAACGAAAAGCCGTCAGTTCTTCATTCGGCTTACTCCCCTTCACCTCCACGCTTTTCAAGTTACGGGCATCCCCCTTAAGCGTAATTACGTCGCCCGAGGTACCGAAAATAACCTGTTCGGACAAGTTGGGGTATAAAAGATAATAAATGGCATGGTTTCTCAAGTCCGTTTCATAGTCGAACTGTCCATCTTCAATCTTGATGGTATCGAATCCTGAGGTTCCTCCATCATTGCTATATATATAGAATTCACCCTGCCGCAGGTGTTCGAATTCTCCTTTCAGCCGAAACCGGCCTTCAGATCCTCCACAACTGAGCAGGGTGAATGCTACTAATGTATAGAGAATAAATCTCTTCATCTAAAAAGTCATCGATTACAAACTTTCAACAGCTGATTTGTATTCTGCAAATTCAAGATCCTTGACTGCGCGGCTCTTCAAAGAAGAATCCTTGCTGACAGCATCCTTCAAATTCGTGTTTACACCAGCTGCGTCATTTGTGCGGGCAGCAACGATAGCCAACAGATATGAAGTATAAGCATCCTTATTAGCTACACCGTTCAATGTAGACTTGGCAGCAGCATAATCCTTATTCAGAATCTGAGCCAAAGCAGCTGTATTTGACTTCACGCCGTTCGCAGCACTGGCAGCCTGTTGGTAAGATCCCTTAGCAATATTCAATGCAGCATTGGCTTCGTTGAAACCTTCAGCACCGGAAGCCTTGCCCATATACGTTTCGGCATCCTTCACATTACCTTTGCTTAAAGCAATCAACGCCAAGTTAGCGTTCACTTCACCGGCATCGCCCTTCAAAGACTTGGCCTTGTTGAAATAGTTTTCAGCTGCACTCAAATCTCCTTTCTGGTATGCCAACATACCGAGGTTGTTGTATGCACGGTAATCGTTGGGATAAAGTTGTGAAGTCTTTTGGTACCAAGCTTCCTTATTGGATACAGAAGCCAAGTTTGCACCATAAAGCAATTCTTCCACGCTTAACTTCGAGGCATCGCTACCGAATTGTGCCACAATCTGCTCGTCGCTACGACCGATGATTTCATAATTCATCGTCAAACGTGCACGACGCAATTCAGGAAGAATCGTCTCGGCCAATTCCTTGAATACGGCAGACATGTTCTTAATCTGCGCTTCACGTTCCTCGGGATCCTTATACATAGAAAGTACACGCAAGATAACTTCCTTATCCTGGATATTGCTCTGTGAAACCAATTCCTGGAAACCATCCCAGTCCTCAGCAGTATACTTCGTATCCACTTCGGCAGTCACCTCATTGGCTTTCATTTTCTTTTGGAGGAACTTTTCAGAATTGTCCTGACGCTGTTCAGCCAAACGGGTGTTCAAATCAAGGGCTCCATCGGGAGAAGCATAAGCCGAAATCTCGATATTGTTCAATGCACGCGTTTCTTTGGCGTCATTGATTTCTTTCATCATTGCGATGAATTCTTTCATGTTTTCAGAATTCAATTCAGAATCGCGCAACTTGGCTTGCTGAATCAAGAACTTAATGTTAGCTTCCTGCTTTTCTTTGATAATGCGCTGATAAGCATCTGCAGCCAAAGACGGTTTCACAGAAGCCAAGGTATTCTGCAACAACTGAGATGTGGCAATAACCCCGTAACCCACTTTCACTTCAGGAACAGACACCGTCTTCTTGCCTACCTTCGCATCGAACTGCAGGTAAAGATCGGACTGCTGCATAGCCGGAACAAAGTCAAATATAGACTTCATCGTATAAGTGCCGCCTGCCTTGTAAGCGATAGTCTGGTCGTTACCTTGTACTTTTTCGCCTTGGAACGTAGCACTCTGTCCTTTAGCCTCGCCGCCTTCGTACTTCAATACCGGAGTCACCGTTACCACGGCTTTCTTCTTCATATACTTCTCGGGGAATTTACCGTCGATAGTGGCAGGCACCTGACCGGCAATCGCCTCCAACGGAGTCGGAGTCACCGTAAAGTTGTCGGCAGAAAGTTCGCCTAACTTCTTGCATGACGAAAGAGCCGCAACGGCAGCCAACGACATGACTAAATAATAATTTTTACGCATACTAACACTGTTTTAATTAATAGTTCCGGCTGCAAAGATACAAATCTTTAATAGACCGTGTTATTTTTAACTTTAAAATATTGCAAAAAAAATGCGTATTATACCATATTCAACCCACTTCCGCCTTTATTTTGAAGAATCGTCACGAATATTCCGCGGATGATGTTCCATGATTTCCCGCCGCAAACGGCTTCTGTCGATATGGGTATAAATTTCTGTCGTGGAAATGCTCTCATGCCCCAACATAGCCTGTATGACCCTCAAGTTCGCGCCCCCCTCCAACAAATGGGTAGCAAAAGAATGGCGGAAAGTATGGGGACTTATCGTCTTCTGGATTCCGGCTGCAACTGCCAGTTCTTTGACCCAATAAAAAATAGTAATCCGCGACAAGGCAGTCCCCCTCCTCAAACTCAAAAACACAAAATCCTCATGTCCAGGCTTGATACGGATAAGATTCCTGCAAAGGAACCAATTCTCCAATTCGTGTACGGCACGGCCGGAAATGGGAACCAAACGTTCCTTCTCCCCTTTGCCCTTCACCCTGATGAAGCCCTCTTCCAAAAACAAATCGGAAATCCGAAGCCCGCATAACTCACTTACCCGCAAGCCACAACTGTAAAGCATCTCCAGAATGGCACGGTTCCGTTGTCCCTCCGGTTGACTCAAATCAATGCCCTCGATCATAGCATCTATTTCTGCCACGGTCAGGACCTCCGGTAAACGTCGCCCTATTTTCGGAGATTCAAGCAGTTCCGTCGGATCCTGCTCGATTTCTTTCTCCACATACAGGAAACGGTAGAATGAACGGATTCCGGACAAGATACGCGCCATAGAACGGGGGCTGATTCCCACGTCTGCCAATTCTGCCATAAACTGATGCAAATCATCCAGAGAGACAGCCCTGAAATCCAGTTCCTCATCTGAAAAAAAGTCCAAAAGCTTCCTTAAATCTTCGGTATAAGCATCCAACGTATTTTCTGAAAGCCCTCTTTCCAACTTCAAATACTGGTAATATCTTCGTAGCAGCACTTTCGAGACATCCCCACCTCTATTATAAGACGTTTTTTCGCTGTATTCCATTCTTTTTTTGTATTTTTGCGGCACGTTTTCTACAAAATTATAGAAAAAGATGAGAATACAAATCATAAACGGGCCAAATATCAACTTGTTGGGTAAACGAGAACCTAGCATATACGGCGCAGAATCCTTTGAAAGTTATTTAGAGAAGCTGCGCATGGCCTATCCCGATTTGACCATTGATTACTATCAAAGCAACATCGAGGGGAAGATGATCGATAAAATCCACGAAGTTGGATTTGAAGACACAGGCATCATCCTGAATGCCGGTGCCTACACGCATACGTCCATTGCCCTGCAAGATGCCATCAGGGCTATTTCCGCCCCGGTTGTCGAAGTGCACATCAGCAATGTGCACAAACGGGAAGAGTTCCGCCACATATCCATGATTTCATGTGCTTGCTTAGGTGTTATTTGCGGTTTTGGCCTTGACTCTTACAGACTGGCGGTCGAAGCACTGCTACGCGCAGGAAAGGCACAATAAAAAAGTATAGGTATTAAATTTTAAAAGGTATAAAGATTATGATGTTGAAAAAGACGAAGATCGTCGCTTCCATATCAGACTTGCGCTGCGATGTGGATTTTATTCGCGACCTTTTCAATGCCGGTATGAACGTGGTACGCATGAATACAGCCCACGCTAGCCGGGAAGGTTTCGAGAAACTGATTTCCAACGTTCGTGAGGTATCCAACCGCATCGGCATATTAATGGATACCAAAGGGCCGGAAGTGAGAACTACGAAGAATGCAGAAGAAACTACTGAATATAAGACCGGCGACAAAGTTAAAATCATAGGAAACCCGGACAAGGAAACCGTGCGCGGATGCATTTATGTCACCTATCCGCACTTCGTAAACGACTTATCCGTAGGTGCCAAGATATTGATAGACGATGGAGACCTTGAACTGAAAGTAACGGATAAGGATGAAGAAGCTTTGTATTGCGAAGTATGCAACGATGCGACACTGGCCAGTCGCAAAAGCGTGAACGTGCCGGGTGTACGCATCAATCTGCCATCCCTCACAGAAAAAGACCGTAACAACATCCTTTATGCCATCGAAAAAGACATAGATTTCATCGCCCATTCTTTCGTCCGCAACAAGCAGGACGTTTTGGACATCCGCGAAATTCTGAACGCATACGGCAGCGACATCAAAATTATCGCAAAAATCGAGAATCAGGAAGGCGTGGATAACATCGATGAAATTCTGGAAGAGGCAGACGGCATCATGGTTGCCCGGGGAGATTTGGGCATCGAAGTACCTCAGGAACGCATCCCAGGCATACAGCGTATCTTGATTAAGAAGTGTATCCTGGCCAAAAAGCCGGTTATCGTAGCCACACAAATGCTCCATACGATGATCAACAACCCACGTCCGACACGGGCAGAAGTAACGGACATCGCCAATGCCATCTACTACCGTACAGATGCCTTGATGTTGAGCGGCGAAACGGCTTACGGCAAATATCCGGTAGAGGCCGTACGCACGATGGCCACTATTGCAGCACAAGCTGAAAAAGACAAACTGGAGGAAAACGACATACAAATACCGCTCACGCCGGAAAAGGCAGACGTAACTTCGTTCTTGGCCAAATCGGCCGTACGTGCCACGAACTTGATGCCCATCCGTGCCATCATTACCGACAGTTTCAGCGGACTAACCGCACGGTCTTTGGCAGCCTACCGCGGCAAATATCCGGTATTGGCCGTCTGCTACAAAGAAAAGACCATGCGCCATCTCGCACTGTCCTACGGAGTGGAAGCCATCTTCATGCCGGAAAAAGCCAACGGGCAAGCATATTACTTCGCCGCCCTTCAGAAGCTGCTCAAAGACGGCGTGCTCTCCGAAAACGAAATGGTGGCATACCTGAGCGGCGGAAAGCAAGGCACGAAGACCTCTTTCCTTGAAATCAACGTAGTAGGCGACGTATTGGAACACGCCATGGAGTACGTACTGCCCAATCGGACACGCTATCTCTAATATCTACCGAATATGCAGGAAACGGACCGGTTGGACCAATATATCCTCGGACATATCGACGAGGAAAGCGAATATCTGAAAGCCTTGTATCGGGACACGCATGTAAAACTGCTGCGTCCCCGCATGGCTTCCGGACATTTGCAAGGACGTTTGCTCAAAATGCTGGTCCGCATGATACGTCCGCAGCGTATTCTGGAAATCGGGACTTACAGTGGCTATTCAGCCCTCTGCATGGCAGAAGGCCTTGAACCGGACGGTCGCTTGTACACCTTCGAAATCAATGACGAACAGGAGGATTTCACCCGACCATGGATTGAGAACTCCCCATACGCCTCACAAATAGAGTTCATCATCGGCGATGCCTTGGAACGGGTCCCGGAAATGGGACTCACGTTCGACATGGCTTTCGTAGATGGTGACAAGAGATACTACGTTGACTACTACGAAATGATTCTCCCCCGCCTCAAACCGGGAGGGTATATCCTGGCCGACAACACCTTGTGGGACGGCCACGTATTAGAACCTCCCCCCCATAAGGACGCACAGACAAGGGGAATCACCGCCTTTAACGACCGTATAGCCACAGACCCACGTGTGGAGAAAGTCATCCTGCCTTTACGTGACGGGTTGACCCTCATCCGCAAAAAATAAAATAAAAAATATGGAAACAACCAGACAAAACAAAATCTCCCGGCTGATACAAAAGGAACTCAGCGAAATATTCATGTTGCAAACCAAGGCGATGAAAGGAGTATTGGTTTCGGTAAGTGCCTGCCGCATCAGTCCGGACCTCAGCATCTGCCGCGTGTACCTGAGCATATTTCCGAGCCGGCAAAGCGAAGAAATCATAAAGAACATCAATGGCAACATGAAAGCCATCCGTTACGAACTGGGGACACGCGTACGCCATCAGTTACGTATCATCCCCGAATTGAAATTCTTCGTAGACGACTCCTTGGACTATATCGAAAACATCGACAAGCTGCTGAAAGAATGAACTTCCCGTTCTACATCGCACGACGATACCTGTTTTCCAAGAAATCGCACCATGCCATCAATATCATTTCTGCGATTTCGGTATGCGGTGTAGCCCTGGCCACCATGGCATTGGTCTGTACGATGTCCGTATTCAACGGGTTCCAAGACCTTGTCGCCTCATTTTTCACAGCCATCGACCCACAGCTGAAGGTCACGCCATCCCAAGGGAAGACCATGGCCGCAGACGACCCGAGACTCACTGCCCTAAAAACCTATCCGGGAATCAAAATCTACACGGAAACGTTGGAAGACCATGCACTTGTCATTTGCGGTGACCACCAAGCCATGGTCACCATCAAAGGTGTAGACGACAACTTCGCCCAAATGGCAGACCTGAACAAACTGCTTTACGGAGACGGTACGTTCACTTTACATGCCGATGTACTGGAATTCGGAGTGTTGGGCATACAACTGGCTGCGCAATTAGGACTGGGAGCCAGTTTCGACACTCCCTTAAAGGTTTACGCCCCCCAAAAGGGAGAGCGGGTTAACCTGTCCAATCCTACGGAAAGCTTCACACAAAGCGAATTATACTCACCCGGCGTGGTTTTTGCCGTGAAACAGGCCAAATACGATGCCGGTTACATCCTTACCTCTCTACGTTTTGCCCGGGATTTGTTCGGGCAACAGAGACGTGTTTCCGCCATAGAATTGCAACTTCAGGATGGTGTGGACATCCGTCAGGCACAAGCCGACATCCAAAAAATATTAGGTAACGGATTTACGGTAAAAGACCGCTACGAACAACAGGAAGACGTGTTCCGCATCATGGAAGTGGAAAAGCTCATCGCCTACCTGTTTCTTACGTTTATCCTTTTAGTAGCTAGCTTCAACATCATCGGTTCCATCTCCATGCTGATTATAGACAAGAAAGAAGACGTGCGTACCCTGCGCAACTTAGGAGCCAAAGACAACCAGATTATCCGTATCTTCCTGTTTGAAGGACGCATGATATCCGGCTTCGGGGCTTTAATAGGCATCCTTGCCGGACTGGGTCTCTGTTACCTGCAGCAAACCTACGGACTTATCACCTTAGGCAACTCCTCCGGCAGTTTCGTCGTGGATGCCTACCCCGTCAGTATCCACCTGTGGGATGTCGTCATCGTATTCTTTACCGTATTGTTGGTCAGCTATGGTGCATTATGGTACCCCGTAAGATACTTGAGCAAAAGGCTGCTCGACTGATTCCGCCCTATGAAAAGGCTCAATTCTCTTTTCACAGAAAGGATTATAGCGGTCACATACCGCTTCTATCCCCGTTCCATAATAAAAGGGATTATGCTTACGGGGAGTCATGCCGTAGGAGAAACACGGGCTGACTCAGACATTGATGTAGTGTTGCTTTCCGAACTTTCAAACCGGCAAACAACGGAAAGTCTGACTTTTGATGGATGCGTATACCAATTCATTGTTTTTCCCTGCAACAAAATCCATGAATTAGTATACAAGGATTATATGACGGCTCATTTTGTTTTTCTATCATTATTCGAGAAAGGTGTTATTCTATACGATGAAAGCGGAAGATTAGAACAGCTCAAACGTTATGTTCTTTCGAGTAAGCCGTGGATTTTAAAAGACCGTGACATTCTGGCTCTTCGTGCATCTGTGACATCATCATTGGATGTTTTGCATAACGACAAAGATCCAAAATCGAATTTATGCACAGCCTCGGAAGCCGTCGTGATGACCGCCCGTCTTATATGCGGAAGGAAATCATATTCAGGCAAACACTTGGATAAACTCCTGCCTGCATACCCCAAAGAAACGGAAGTGTTATACCATGCGTTAGGCAAGTATTTAAATGACGGAGATGGCCGCGCTTTTTCTGCCAGTTTGGAAGCTTTGCTTCGTCCTTTCGGCGGCCTGCTGAAAAACCACACGAACGGATATGTCTTGTCCGCTCCGACATCCTCCCGTCATTTACTCGCTTTTTTGCCCGAAGCCTTGCCGTCAGACGAAAGAACCATGTGTAATATCCGTATAATAGTAAAAAAGACCTCCAATTTCATGCCCACCGTATTTTATGTAGGACAAGGACAATCCATGGAACAAGGCATATATATTTCATTCCATTCCCCCGAGAATAATATCCCAGAAGCATTACGGATATTGGAAACCACGACGGAGGACTTGGATTTCACTTCTTTTGGACATGGAATTTCATACCCCTACCCAAGCTGCTTTTACGAAGGGCTGTATTTGGGCAGCCAACTGCTATACGATGAATTGGCAGACGTGATGTCCACGTTATCCTGTCTAACCATGAAGCATTGGGGAAAAGAAACCGGAAACTATCGATTGTTGTTGGCCTACCGTTTTGCATATTATTATTTCCACGATGTTGTGCCTAAAAAGGAGATGAGGACGTTTTGGGCAGATACCCTGAGTCGTTTAATGCCCGAAGTGTTAGACACCAACGGCATGTATAACACTCGCCAACTTTTGGCACGCAAACGCAAAATTTTGACCTGCATGGATAAAAAATACAATGAACAGGAAGAAGAATTATTATCGCTTGTGGGACAAAAAGAGATCCTTTATCCTGAATTAGACAATATATTAAAAGGCATATGTATAAACCTCAAAAAGGTTTTAAATAAAAGCAAAGAAAAAAGCTCCGATTTCCAATCCTTTCCAACAGCAGGAATCTCCTTGTATTACTATTTATTCACTCACTCATTAGGAGTTTTACTATTAAAACCTCATGAAAAATTCGGAATAACTTATAATATATCAAGGCTATTAGATAACGATAGCCAATAGAAAAGCAAAACATGTTTTACAACACATCTCATATTTTTTCCTTATTTTTATTTTGAGCCTAATAAGATTTTATTTACGTTTGCAAAGTGATAGATAAAATCAACTATTAACGACCATAAACTCTACACCATGGAAAAGAAATTGGAAATATTAAAATTGTCCATTCCTGCAATTAGTGAATTAAGTGCCCGTAAGTTGTTGGGAGGAGACGGATATGGGTTTCCAAATGAAGATGAACTACCGAAGGACTGGGGAAACAATCCGCTAGATGAAGTTATAGAAACAGAAAAACAATCAAATGGATGGAATAACATAAACCCGGAAAGAGATGAGGATTGGCATCAGGAAAATGATTGGGATATGGACGAAAGTCTGGATGACGGATTTGAAAACGACACGACAGAAACTGAAGACATACAGGCTCACGAAGAGAATCTTCTTAAAAACACAATAGAAAAACTTCCTCAAACATTAAAAGATTTTATAAAGTCCTCTCACCTCGTAATAAAAATAGATTTAACATTAAATAAAGGTGGAGAGTATAACAAAAAAAATAATACTATAAGCCTAATAAATGGTGAAAAGGATGGATTAGTTAGAGAATTAATCCATGCATATCAAGCTCATTTAGGAACGGCTGAGACTGGTAAAAATCATGCTACCACAGAATTTCAGGAAAGAGCATTTGGTGACCTGATGGCTTATATAGATACTTTAACAGGAATAAGGGGATATACGTGTAAAACAGTTAATCCAGAAGATGAGTTAAAATGGGATGGATTTATCCAAAACGAAGTTCTAGATAAAAATGGAGTTGTAAATTTAGATGTTTGGGAGAAGGAAGTTACAAACTATTTTGACGAATATCAGGAAAGATATGAAGGAGACCCCAAATATGACGGCAGCTTCAACAAAGATTTTGATTTCCATTGGAATGAATTCTTTGACTTATTTGGAGTAGAATACAAAACAGAACAAAAACAACAGTAACAAACCATGAAAACATGTAAGATTATTATATCGTTACTTATATGTATACCATATATAACGAGTCAAGCAACAAGTGATATAAAAGAACATGCCTGCAACACTTCAATATTGAAAGTTGACACATGCTATAAACAAACAATAATATGGGAACAAAGCAGCTACAATCATACAAAAGCCTACATGAAAGGATATGAAGTTATTTTAAAAGACACCAACAAACTAACCAGAGACACTGAAGATCTTTATAAACAAGAGTTCCTACGTTGCAAATATAATATAGATGGAATTAAAACAATTGAACGCACTATATATAATTGCTTAGGGCAAGAAAAAATGCAAAAAATAGTAAGTCTTGAACAAAAAATGGTGCTATTGAAGATCTATATAGGCGTAAATAAAAATGGCAACACCCCAACTATGATATTCGATATTCCTCCTACCATTATTCAGCTATTAACTTGCGAAGACATCTATAATATCACGACAAGCATAACTAATAAGAATTTATTCAAAAAGCCCTCTGCTTTCGGACTGGATTATATTTATTTTCCCATCCTCCTTCGGAGAAAAGACGTTTTAATGTGGTTAAAGAATTGAGAATGGATAAAAAACATATATTCACAAATTATCTTATGCTTAGTTTATTATCTAACATTGCAGCGCAAGAGGTATCGGAACTTCACTTAATATATCGTGAATATGATGACACCTATGGTTACAAAAACAATTTGGGAGATACAATAATCCCTTATGGGAAATACATGTGCCACATTCCATATCGCACATTAGGCTTTATCAGTAAACCTAAGGAAAAAGATATTGTAGCCATTTCTCCTTCAGGGACAGAGCTATTTAAAGTTTTCCAGTACGATAATGGTCCGGACCACCTCTCTGAGGGTGTTTTTAGAATGATTGGAAATAACAACAAGATGGGATTTGCTGATACAACCGGACATATAGTCATTCCACCACGTTTTGATTTTGTTACTCCATTTAAAAACGGACATGCCTTCTTTAACACTGGGGGACGTAATGTACCTATAAACAAATCCGGGGAGTATCACATGATAACCGGAGGACATTGGGGAGTGATCAATAAAGAAGGAAAAGAAATTTGTCCGGCTTTACTTGATTCTGTACCCTTGAAATACAAAGGGATACAAACAGAAATTATATACCAAAAACAACGAATGCCACTCGAAAAAGCCATGTTTATTATACAAAAAAGATTAGAAAAGAAAAAGAACCGTTTAATAAAACAGGAAAAATACAACGATAAAACCATAGTATGGGAAGAACTATCAACAAAAAATGGTGCGTGTACATATGTTGCCGAATGGGAAGCTCTTGAAAAAGACATTAAAGGTGGTAACTTATCCGTAGAAAAATATAAGGAAGAGAAATATCTACAAGACAGTTTGGTTATAACCAAAATCAGACAAATCAAGCAGAATATCTCACAATATATAACCGATGACAACATAATTCGATTAAGGAATGAAGCCCAAAATAAACATACTATTTTCTATATAAGTGTAAAAATAGATAGCATAGGAATGGTAACAAGCGTTAGAATAGTATCATCTAAAAATATATTAGTTTTACTCTCGGCAAAAGATGTGTATGCAATAAGCCTTTTTTTGAAGCAGAGTATCTTTAAAAGACCAAGAGAATATGATCTTGATTCAATATACTTTTCTTTTGCTATCACCGAAATCTGACAAATAAAGAACCCATGTTTTTCCATAAGAACTTCCCTCATACCCGTCAATTGGAATCCAAAGATTGCGGTCCGGCATGCCTGCAAATGATATGCAAATATTACGGAAGTTTCTATGAGTTGGAGTTTTTACGTGAATTAACAGGAATAAGAAAAGAGGGCATTTCGGTCTATGATTATGTGGTAGCCGCTGAAAAGCTCGGCTTAAGAAGTCAGGCTTTCAGCATGTCATATTGGAAATTCAGAAATGAAATGCCCTTACCTTGCACAGTACATTGGAAGGGGCATCATTTTGTCGTGGTTTATAAAATCACATCAAAATATATCTATGTTTCAGACCCACAAACAGGATTGGTAAAATATACCCTAAGGGAATTTGCACAAGGTTGGCTGGGACATTTGGAACCTGTACCCGGAAAAAATTATAAAAGGGGGATTTGTATTGCGACGGAACTTACAGACCGATTCAACCAAACCAACCATCCGAAAAAGCAATCCGGCTATCTGGATATGGCAAAATATTTATGGACTTACGTGAAACCCTATAAAAAAAGCGTACTGAAAGTTATCATGCTGATGTTTGTCATTACCTTTATCAGTGCTTTGTTCCCGATTATCACGCAATCCATCATAGACATCGGCATCCCTGCCAAAAATTTTAATTTCATCACGCTGATGCTTGTATCCAGTTTGGTATTGACAATAGGCAATGCTTTAGGAAATTGGATGAAACAGCTTATCAATACCCACTTTGCAGCCCGCATCAAGTTGGGAATGCAATCTGATTTCATCTCCAAATTATTAAGCCTGCCAGTGTCTTTCTTCGAGACAAGACTGATGGGGGATATTATGCAACGCAATTACGATTATGACCGTTTGGAGGGTGTCCTGATGGGAGGGGTTTTTGATTTTGTTTTGGGCATTTTCCAACTATTCCTATTCAGCAGCATCCTGTTCTTTTACAACAAAACTATATTTTGGATTTTTGTAGTAGCAAGTTTGCTCTATGTGGTATGGGTTTTGTTTTTCTGGTCCATTCGGAAAAAGATGGATATCCGGTATTTTTCTTATCTGGCCAAGAATCAAAGTCATTGGGTAGAAATGTTATCTAAGATTGCAGATATCAAAAGCTACAACTATGGAATGGCCAAACGTTGGCAATGGGAAAAAGTACAGACTAAATTGTTTAAAACACGGATCAAATTATTGAATGTAGACCAAATCCAAAATACAGGTTCTATATTATTAATGTCATTTAAAGCCCCCACATTAATTTAACGTGAGCTCGATATAAAATTAAAACTCACGTACCTTAGGCAACTCCTCCGGCAGTTTCGTCGTGGATGCCTACCCCGTCAGTATCCACCTGTGGGATGTCGTCATCGTATTCTTTACCGTATTGTTGGTCAGCTATGGTGCATTATGGTACCCCGTAAGATACTTGAGCAAAAGGTTGCTCGAGTGACGATTTTACATAACTGTACTTCCCGTTCTTATCCCAACCTGCATAAACACCAAGGTGTATTTACGTTTTTACTTTAAACCACCTTTAAAACGCCAATACCATAATGACAAGCATCGGCATGTCTTCATGTCATTTACGCCATCCTAACAAGTTAAGAATTCACATCCTTCTACTACGTATTTGACGGAATGTTCCAAACACATTGTCTCTGTGATATTGGAGAAACCTTGGCAATGGACGGAAATATTCAACCTGCGGTATGAATATCTTCTTCCCATTATATTCATTCAAGTATGAATCAGTGGCAAGAACGTCAGCATGCACAATGACCGTATAGTCGTCTTCTATTGTGAAGAAACCCTTATCAAAAACACAATGCATGTCCCGACTCATAGCAATACCATTACAAGGGAGAAAACTACCCTTATGAGCTTGCGGCATAATATGAGCGGCTTCCAGATTGTTAAACCCATTGCATGATATAACCCTGTGGGTAATGGCACATCTTTCCCCGTAGGCCATCATCACAAAGTCATGGAAAGTACGGCTGTTGAACAGTTCTGCGCCCATGGAAGCTTCTATTTCAGAAATAGCCATGGCATCTATTACCTGTTTTTGCTGCGTCTCAATCGCATTTACAACCCGGTTGTCTCCAATGACTGATGCCGATTTAGTTGGCAAGTGAAACTCATGGTCAAAGGTTGGTGCAGAATCCCCCTCCCATACCCCATAAGCCTTTCCATTCAGTTTCTGATTCCAAAAGCTGTAATATGGCGAAGTGGCTTGAAATATATGCAACACATAAAATGTAACATCTTGCTCCCTACATTTCATCATTACCACAATATCACCTGGCATGAACAATGTTTTTTCATTATCCAATTTACCATTCAAGTAGATTCTTGACTCGTCACGGGGTTGGCCGTCAACCAATGCCGTATCAACATGCTTTGAATTATGGTAGACATATTGCGCATAGATGATTTCATCAGAATGTTCTGTCAAAATCGGAAGCGCCGTACAATCATTAAGTATAGTAGTCGACAAATGTGGGAAGAAACTATAAAATTCCTTTGAGATTAACATATAACGTCCTCTATGGAATTGCCAACCACCACCCTCCTTTGGCGTAGGAGACCCCATCTCTTGCCTCCCCAACCGTTTAATGAAAAATTCTGCCATCTTCGTAATTATCAGTATATAATTTATATAGAGCCTCTGCTATTATTTTAGAAAAGTCAACAGGTACTGCATTCCCAATCATTTTGTATTGGTACATTGCCGCACCCAAAAATTCAAAATCGTCCGGGAATGTTTGCAAACGAGCCGCTTCCCTTGGAGTAATCGACCGAGCCTGTTCAGGGTCTGGATGGATATGCCGCATACCATCCTTGAAAAGATGTGCAGGAATGGTATTACTGGGTTCGTTTTCCCTCAATACATAATATTTATGTATGTTGCTCACTTTTCCTGTAACCTCTGTATAAAGTTTCTTCAAGCGTTCAATACTGACATACTCCCTTTTGCCACTCTTTATGTCCTCGGCAAGCAACTTGAATACGGCTATATCCCTCGCATTATGAAAGCGAGGAATATGATTCGTAAAATATCGTGTATCACGTTGCATGTGTGACATCTTAGATTTCCCCTCCTTCTTCGGAAATTCCAATGGATACAGCGCCGGCAAATCAGAGATTGCATCGTGGACATTCCTTGCTTTCCCTTTTAGGGAAGGCAATATGCATGTATAGAATGAATCAAGCATCTTACCACATTTATCTCCAAACAGGCCCTTGGATATACCAAGGATGATTACCCTTTTACGGTGTTGGGGAATACCATAATCAGCCACATCAAACAGGGCAGTTTTGAAATTGGGCGTAACCACGTATCCCGCCCCATTAAAAGCTTCTGATATCCTACTTGTAATCAATGTACCATCGGGTGCTGCACTTAACAACCCTACCACATTTTCAAACACAAAAAACTTAGGCTTAAAATATTTGACTATTTTGACATAGCATTCAAACAGATAATTTCGGTAATCATTGCGCATACCATGTTCGTCGCGTATACGTCCGGCCAAAGAATATGCTTGGCATGGAGGGCCTCCAATTATGACATCAACAGCCCGCCCTCCTACCAGATTTTCCAACCCTTCATGCAAACCATATACCGGGTCATCAAAACCATGTATAAGTTCTTCTGTACGTTGGATATCAAAGCGCACCACAACATTATCCGCGTCATTATACCCCCAAGCTGTTTGCAAACGATGCTTAAGAGTTTCACGGGGAGCCCTTTCCCATTCCACGGCTCCTATTGTATGATAGTGGCCTGACTGGAGGAACCCCTCCGTAAGCCCCCCGCAACCTGCAAAAAGATCAAGCGTGTTTAACACGACATTACGTTTCATAAGGCATGTAATCCAAAAGTTTTGTAGCCAAAGCTTTTGCCATCAGGACAGGAACAGCGTTACCCACTTGCTTGTTTTGTTGCCCTCTATTACCCAGGAACACAAAATCATCAGGAAATGTTTGTATCCTTGCACTCTCTCGTACCGTCGGACATCGGTTATATTTATAATGGAACAAATTCCGGTGCCCAGTATCAACTGTCCGGGCAGGCTTTTTACTGTTGAGCCGTGTCCAAGCCATGTGGAATGTCCGGCTTTCACCCACACCTGAAGGTAAGTCCTTGTAATTCCCCCCATCTGGCACAAGGGCTATGACATCCTTGACAAATTGCTTATGATTGATTGCCGTATGATTGTATAAGGTCGTACAAGCTCCTCTCATCAGTTTTTGGAAATCATTCAAAGGCTCCATTTCATACTTACCCACTTCTTCCCCCAAAGTATCAACAAGTGCAGGCAAGTCACTTATGGCATCCTCACAGGTTAGATAATTATCCGGTAACCGATAAGGAACCGGAAATTCATAAGAAGCTTTTGAATCCCGAAGGCCAATGAAGACCAACCGTTTCCTAATTTGAGGAACCCCATAATCTGCGGCACACACAATTTTGCACGACACCTTATACCCCATTTGGGTAAACCTCCTTATAATCTCTTCCTTTACAGCTCCACCATACAGGTTTGCCATACCAGGAACATTTTCTATGAGAAATGCCTTGGGCTTGAAGCGTCGCACCGTTTCAATCATAGCGAGGTAAAGTTTATTGCGTTGGTCATCAATATTACGAGGGCCTGTCAGACTAAACCCTTGACAAGGGGGACCACCGATTATAATATCGACCAAACGACCGTCAACAGCATCAACTATGGCATCAAAAGACTCTGGCTCCGAAAGGTCTAATCTCAAGCCTACCGCACCGTTGTGATTGTAACTGAATGTATTCAAGGCACTCTGCTCAAAGTCAACCCCAACGAGTATATTGTATCCAGCCTCTTCAAATCCCTTTGAAAGACCTCCACAACCACAAAACAAATCCACGACATTGTACTTTTTGTCAGCCATTTATAACACAAGCTACAACCTCACAGTACTGACTGGCGACCAACCATTTGCGACCATGAAGGATTTTTAAGACAGTTTTATTCAATTACTCTTTTATTACTGGTCTGTTCGTCTACGACAAGACGAAATTGGATTGCAAAGTTACTCAAAAAACACGAAAAGCACTAATCCATAAAGAAGTTTAAGTTAAAAAGAACAAGAGCAACAAAAACAAACAAACTATATATTAACAAAGCCACCCATAAAATCCTTTACCTGAAACTATTGCCCAATAGAATACAAAACCGCCCGTACATCCTGCGCCAAACGATCTTCCGTTCTGCTGCAAACGATTTTTCAATCCGCTGAGAACGGTTTTCAGCTATGCAGACATCCATTTTACGGGCTTTGCTGTACCGGATACCGGGTAAAAAGGATGCGTGAATGTTTTCCGGAGGGTGTTCTCCCCTCACCAACTTCCCACAAACAGTTTTTTGCCCGGAAAGGTTCGCATCCTTCAGACGCCCTCTGTACCAATGCTTTAAGGTGAACTT